>NZ_CP107921.1:6197500-7397500 GCF_036014215.1 Streptomyces sp. NBC_00440 | reverse complement strand
GATCTCGGGTGCGCAGTGCCTGGGCTGCATACAGGCGACGACGCCGAGTTCCGCGAAGCGCGCGGTGTCCTGCGGGTCGAGGCACTCGACGTGGACGACCTGGTGGCGGGCGTCGCGCCGCCCGTTGATCGCGGCGGCGTGCTCGACGGCGTCCAGTACGGTGCGGATGCCCCGGTCGCCGGTGGCGTGCACGAAGCACTGGAAGCCCCGGGAGTCCAGCTTGGCGAGCAGCCCGGCGAACTCCTCCGCCGGGTAGAACGTGTCGCCCCGGTGCTTGCCGCAGCCCGTGTACGGCTCAAGCAGCGCGGCGGTGCGCGGCTCGACCACGTCGTCGATGTAGAGCTTGAGCGGGCCGACCCGAATCCGGTCGTCGTTGAACCGGACGGCGGTCGCCGCGAAGTCGTCCAGGTCGGCGTCGGTGGTACCGCGCGGGTGGAAGAGCGCCGCGACGAGGCGGGAGCGGAGCCGGCCCTCGGTGCGGGCGCGGGTGAACAGCTCCAGATCGTCCAGGGAGTTCTGGGGTTCGACCACGGTGGTGATGCCGAACCGGATCGCGTCGTCCAGGCTCTTCACCAGCCGGCCGTACTGGCGGTCGGGAGCGGCCCACGGCACGCCCAGCTCGCGCAGCGCCCGGTGCCCCTCGCGGGACAGCCCCTTGACCGCGAAGTCCTTGATGAATCCGGTGGGTTCGCCGGTCTCCGGGTCGGTCTCGGCGCGCCCGAACGGCAGCTCGGTGATCTCCCTGGTGACGCCGAGCCGGCGCAGGGCCGCGGTGTTGAGCCACGCGGTGTGGACGTCGTAGCTGAGGACGAAGGCCGGGGTGTCGCCGGTGACCTGGTCGAGGTCGGCCGCGTTCGGCATCCGGCCGTCCGGGATCGCGGAGTAGTCGAAGGCCTCGGCCTCGATCCACTCGGCGTCGGGGTTCTCGGCGCACCATGCGGTGATGCGGTGGTGGATCTCGGTGAGCGTGCGGGCTCCGGCGAGCTGGACGCAGGCGTCGTCGGAGCCGAGCCGTACGTGGTTGTGCGCGTCGATGAAGCCGGGCAGCACCAGCCTGCCCTCGCCGTCGACGATCCGGGTGCCCTCCCCCGCCCAGGCCGCCGCCTCCGCGTCGGGGCCGAGCCAGACGATTCGGCCGTCGCGGACGGCGAGCGCCTCGGCGGCGGGGAGCCGCGGGTCGACGGTATGGATACGGGCGTTGCGCAGGACCAGGTCGGCGGGGGCGGTGGTGCGGGTCATGAGGGACGGACTCCTGGGGTAGTACGGGAGGTACGGGGGTGGTGGCCGGCGGATGCGGCGTACGGCCGGTCAGCTGTCGGCGGGGGCGGTACGCAACTGGCGGCGGGTGAGCGCCCAGTAGACGAGCCCGGAGACGACCGAGCCGAGCAGGGTGAGGTCGCCGCCGCCGAGCGGGGCGACCAGGGGCCCCGTCCACAGTTCGGAGTTGCAGGTCAGCGCGGCGAAGGCCATACCGGCGACGAGGGAGGCCATCCCGGCGAGGTGGAATCCCCCGCGGTACCAGTACGCCCCGCCGCGTCCGGCGTGCAGCGCGCGGGTGTCGTACCGGCAGCGGCGTATCAGCATGTCGGCGAGGAACACCCCGCCCCACGGGGCGAACACGATGATCAGCAGGGAGAGGAAGCTCAGCAGGGACTCGGTGAAGTCCACCAGGAAGAGCGCGCCGAGTGAGCCGAGCGCGGTCACGACGACACTGACGATGATCGCCCTGGCCCGGCTCCACGGGATGCCGAGCACCTGGAGGTTCAGGCTGGAGGAGTAGAGGGTCAGGATGGAGTTGGTGACCGAACCGCCGAGCACGAGCAGCAGGAAGACCGGCTGGAACCAGCCGGGCAGCAGCTTCTCCACCCCGGCCACGGCGTCCGTCATGTCGGCCTGGGTGGCGGCCGCGACACCGGCGACACCGAGCGCGACGGACGAGATGAGACCGCCGAGCGCACCGCTCCAGGTGATGGAGCGCAGCGAGGTCTCACGGGGCAGATAGCGGGTGTAGTCGGCGGGCATCGGCAGGTACGAGAAGGGCCCCGCCAGCATGACGACGAAGGCGAGCGTCCAGCCGGAGAACCCGGGCGCACCGCCGGAAGCGGCGCCCGTCGTGGCACCGGGCAGCAGGAAGACCAGCAGCACACCGAAGCCGGCGGCGAGCACGTACGCCATCCAGCGCTCGGCGAACTGCACGGTGGCGTGGCCCCACATGGCGACCGCGAACGTCACGGCGAGGGTGATGACGAGCGCGAGCGCCCGGGCGGTGTCACCGCCACCGCGCCATCCGAGGTCGGCGAAGAGGGATTCGAGTGCGAGGGTGCCGACCACCGTGTTCACGATGGTGTAGCCGATGGAGACGATCCAGTTGAGCAGCCCGGCGGGGAAGTTCCCGAGGACGCCGAAGGACGCACGCGAGATGACCAGCGTCGCGGTGCCGGTACGGATACCGCTCAGTCCGGCGGCGCTGATGACGAAGAAGGTCAGCCCGCCGATGACGACGACAGCGGTGGCCTGCCAGAAGGAGAGCCCGAAGCTGACGGCGAGGGCGCCGTTGATGACGTAGGTGAACGTCAGGTTGGAGCCGAACCAGAGCCAGAAGAGGTCCTTGGCACTGCCGTGCCGCTCCTCGTCCGGGATCGGGTCGATGCCGTGCGTCTCGACCTGGAACACCTCGTCGCTGGCGACCCCGGTACCCCCACCGGCCGGTGTCGGCGCGGTGTTCGTCGGGGTATTCCGCTCGGCGCCCGGCGGGGTGGTCCGCTCGGTGACATCCGTCGGTTGTCGCGCCATACGAGGCCTCCGTATTCCGCATCCATACTTTGAATGCCGTTCTAAGAGTTAGAACGGCATTCAAGATGCGCCCCGCACCCGTGGCACGTCAAGACCTCCGGCCGAATTGGCGTCACCGCCCGGGGATAGGCTCGGGGACAGGCGCGGCAGCGTCGGGAGCAGACCAGCGTGAGCGGGGCGGAAGTGGCACATCGCAAGGACGGGCAGATCGCACGGGACCGGATGCTCGAAGAGGCCATGACGGCCATCGCAGAGAACGGGCTCGCCGCGCTCACCATGTCCGCACTCGCCGAACGGCTGGGGACCAGCGGCGGCCACATCCTGTACTACTTCGGCAGCAAGGACCGGCTGCTCCTGGAGGCGCTGCGCTGGAGCGAGGACGCGCTCACCGGGGAGCGCCGAGCGCTGCTCGCGGGCCGGACGGCGGCGGCGCGCCGGCTCGACCGCTTCCTCCAGCTGTATCTGCCCAAGGGCGAGCGGGACCCGCGCTGGATGCTGTGGATCGAACTGTGGGCGCGCGCCGGGTCGA
This sequence comes from Streptomyces sp. NBC_00440, assembly GCF_036014215.1. Lineage (NCBI taxonomy): Bacteria > Bacillati > Actinomycetota > Actinomycetes > Kitasatosporales > Streptomycetaceae > Streptomyces > Streptomyces sp. NBC_00440. The sequence goes on along the minus strand of NZ_CP107921.1, from coordinate 7,394,178 downwards.
ACGAGCAGCTGCGCGCGGCCCAGGAGGAGCTGGACCGCGGCTGGCAGGAGGACCTCGAAGCGGTGCTCGCCAAGGGCGCGGCGCAGCACCGCTTCACGATCGACGACGTACCGGGCCGTGCGGGTGAACTCCTGGCGCTGCTGGACGGGTTGAGTACCCGGGTGGCCCTGGGCCAGCGGGGCGCGGACCGCCGGGCGGCCCTGGCGTCGGCCCGGTCGGCGGCGGCGCGGCTGCTCGGCGCGGCGGACCTGGCGGACACCCGCGAGTCCGGTTCGCGGGCGTAACAGCGGATCCCCGGGGCCCGGCGGACGGAGCCGTCAGGCGGGTTCGAGAACGATCCAGGTCCTGCCCGGCCGCAGCGGCAGGGTCCGCCCGTCGGAGGTGTACGTCGTCCCGGCGTCCTCCGCCGGCCTGCTCCAGTGCACGTCGTACGACCGCCCGTCGCGCAGCACCACGCCGGAACCGCTGCCTACGGTCTGGGAGAACGGGACATAGCCGGTACGGCTGTGGAAGCGTGACTCCTTGACCTGCACCCGCTGGATGATCACGTTGTCGGCGGTCCAGGGCGACGTCGAGCCGTCCATGGCGACCCGGTACCGCGGCGCGCTCCAGGTGAAGGTGAACCGGGCGGAGGGCATCGAGGCCGAGGTGACGGTCACCGCTCTGCCGCCACCGGGTGTCTTCGACGCGAAGCGCAGGCCGATGTCCTTGGCGGTCCCGGCGCCGTCGGTGAGCCCCTTCGTGTGGACGTACTCGTTGTGCGGGGCCGGCCGGTGCGGGTCGCGGAAGAACGCACTGGTACCGGTCCTGGTGATGATGTCCGAGCTCTTGAGCACGGGCAGCAGCTTGCTCTGGGCACCGGAGAACGCGAGGGCGGGCTGGTCGTACGCGGCGAGCAGCTGAAGGTCCGTCTCCCGCGCACTGCGGACGGGCCCGACCGTCGGAGGCAGATGGCTGCTGTCATACACGGCCATGAGCCGCGAGAGCCCGCCTTCGACCTCGATGGCGTACACGAGGTCCGCGTCGTTGAGCCCGGTCTGCGGCCGGGCGGCGGGTACGTTGTCGACCTTGACGGCGAGCACCCGCCCGGCGGCCCCGTTCTCCCCTGTCAGGACGGAACGGCCCGAGCCCTCGTGCCCGCCGCCCGTCGGTGAACAACCGACGGCGAGCCCGACGGCAAGGGCCGCCGCCGCGCCTGCCCGGAGTGCTTTCAGCCTGCTCACCCGTACTCCTCACGTCCGTACCACCTGCGGCCCCGAGCCGGCCGGAGGCCGAGCCGACCCGCAGGACCATACTCGGGCATAACGCCCTGGCGCGGTTGCGGCGGCGCTCTGTCGGTCCCGGAGATTCCCGCCGGTCCTTCGACCACTTCGACGCGCAGTCACGGGGCCCGGCAGCAGTCGGCAGACCCGCTCCGCGGAGGCGTCCAGACCGATCGGCTCAAGCACGTCGTACCCCTTTCGCACCGTCTCAGCACCATCTCGGCACCGTCTCGGCGGAACAGCGATCGACCGGCAGTGGCCGTCAGCGGTCGATGGCCGCAACCGGCCACTCGCGACCTCTCCCCCAGGCCTGGTTCGCCTGGAACAGTACGAGACCCCCGAATCAGGTGACTTGAAAGTGACGGAGCCTCAATGAGACCCGGAACAAAGGGCATACGCGCCATAGCGGTGGCGGCGGTGCTTGCCGCTGCCACCGCGGCGCTGTCCGCGCCCGCGGCGCAGGCCGACCCGACGAAGAAGGATCCCGTGCGGCTGACCGCCGCACAACTGGCCAAGCTCAGCGCCCACTACACTCCCCGCTCCGACGGCACGCCCGGCCTCGTCGCCGCAGCCGAGGGCACCCCGGCCGACGCCAAGGACTCCAAGTCCGGTGCCACGGTGTCCGCCCCCGCGACGGCACCCTCGATCGACCAGAAGGCGAGCTGGGAGACGGCTCGTGGCGCGGCCTCGACCCTGGCACTGGGCGGCACGGGCGACTGGGTCTCGGTGTTCTCCGGCGGCACGGTGAGCCGCTACAACGCCAAGGGCGACCCGGTCTGGCAGCGCACCAGCCACTCCCTCTACACCGACTGGCAGGTCAAGCCCAAGGTTCCGTACCAGACCGAGGAGTACACCCCGGTCATGTACGAGGGGTACGACCCGTACGAGCCGTCCTCGACCGGCACACATCCCTACGCGCAGGCGGACTTCAACGGCGACGGCGTGGCCGACATCGCCGTCGCCTACTCCGTCGGTGCGAGCCCCGCCCGCAGCTTCACATCGCCGGGCTCGACGCTCCCGTCCGGGACCTTCGTCAGTGTCCTCGACGGCCGCAGCGGCAAGATGCTCTGGCACAAGCTCCTGCCCGGGTACGTCGGTTCGCTGCTCGCCCAGGACGGCAAACTCATCGTGGCCGACCGCACCGGCCCCGACTGGGGTGACGACCCGGTGGCCGAACAGGGCGACAGCCGCAGCTCGCTGCTCGCCTACACCCTGACGCCGGGTTCGGGCGGCAGCCTCAAGGCGCACTCGGCCTGGAAGTACAGCACCGGCGCCCCCTGGGCGTCGTGGACCGATGTCGAGTCGCTGACCGGTGGCCGTATCACCGTCGGCTGGACCGACACCCCGCTGGGGCTCGGCAACCCGCGGCCGGCCGACGGGCACGTCATGGTGCTCGACACCGCTGACGGCCATGTCACCGTCAACACCAAGACCCCCGGGTATCCGCGCATCCTGCACCAGGACCCGGGCTCGGACCGCGTCCTGGTCGCCGAGCAGAACGACCCGCTCGACGCCGTCCGCTGGGACCTCACCGCCATCAATGCCCGCAGCGGCGCCCGCAAGGTGCTCGGCTCGCGCGACAACACCATTCCCGAGGCGTTCCTCGTCAACGGCCAGGCCCACGGCAAGCAGGCCCGTTACGCCGTGGCCGAACTCGGCATCGACCCGGTCGACCTGAGCGACGGACAGAGCACCATCTCCGGCTGGGACGACAGCGGCGACACCGTCTGGCACTACCGGACCGCCAGCACCGTGGGCGGCGCCAACGCGCCCACCCTCTCGCTCCAGTACGACCCGAGCGGACACGGCCAGGTCGTCGCGGCGGTCGCCGACCCGACCGCCGTCACCCCGGCCGAGCCCGAGGGCATCTACCACAGCCAGCTCATCGCCTTCGACGCCCGCGACGGCGACATCGCGTGGCGCCGCGAGGGCGACGTCGCAGGCGACCAGGTGACGCCCTACCGGGGCCGCCTGCTCACCGTCGGCTACGACCTGACCGCCTGGAGCATCGACCCGAAGCAGGGCAACAGCACCGCGCTGCCGCTGCTCGGCGACAACTACGCCTCCGTGGCCACCGACGTCAACGGTGACGGTGTCAAGGACCTGATCGTCGGCGGCCAGAGCCACGGCGTCTTCGCCCTCGACGGCCGCGACCTCGACCGCGCGTCGCCCCGCATCCTGTGGCACAGCGCCGTCGGTGCGGCCGTCCATCAGCTGCAGCTGTCCGAAGTCGCCGACAAGCAGGGGAAGTCGGCGCAGCGCCTGGTCGCCGCCACCTCCCGCGGCTTCGCCGTGCTCGACCCGCACAAGGGAAAGGTGACCACCGACATCGACACCGGCGCCTTCCAGTTCGGGGTGGCCGTCACCGGCGGCCGCATCATCGCCAGTGGCAGCAAGGGCGTCAGCGCCTACACCGCGGACGGCACCACCCGCTGGACCTACCGGCCCGCGGGCACCAAGGACAAGCAGGTGGCGTACTCGACGCCGGCCACGGACGGCGACGGCCGCCTCTTCCTCGAATACGGCGGAACGCGCTCCGGCACCGACACCGGCCCCGGTGACCCGGCCCCGACCGCGGTCGCCCTCAACTCCGCGACCGGCGCCAAGCTGTGGCAGGAGCAGCCGAGCGGGGTGGGCGCCGACTGGATCGAGGCGCAGGCCGGTGTGTTCGTCGGCTCCGCCGTCCCCGGCGCCGACGGCCACGGGGTGGCCTTCGCCTGGGGCGGGGAGAAGTTCAACTCGCCGCACCTGGTCCAGACCGTCGACGGAACCACCGGCAAGGTCCTGACCAAGCGCGACTCGACCGGCGCCAGCACCTTCCAGGGCTTCGCCGGCTCCCAGAAGTACGGGCTGGTCGAACTGCACGCCTACGAGATGACGGTGTACCCGCCCGACGGCGGCCCCGCCTACGACGTCCTCAACGACGAGAACGTCCAGCAGGGCGTGTTCGCCACCACCACCGGCGGCAACGAGACGTTCGTCGGCGGCGGGGGCGGCCTGTTCCAGTTCACGCAGCCCTTCCCGAACACCCCCGAGCAGTACGTCGACTCCAGCAGCTCCGCGTTCTCCCTGTTCGCCGGTTCGCTCACTCCGGCAGGTCTCGGCGGCAAGGGCGCCGGAACCGACCTGATCGGGCTGCCCGAGGACACCACCGCCTACGCGGTCAACCAGCTGATCGGCGGCTTCGAATACGACATGCGCGCCGTGGACAGCTACCAGCACGGCGTGACCGTCCAGCGGGTCGGTGATGCCAAGGCGGCCGCGCCGACGGCCAAGCTCCAGTCCCTGCCCGGCAGCGACGCGACGTCCAAGGCCGTCAAGGACCCGGCCCTGCCCAGTGGCACGGCATCCCCGGACCTGCGTATCCGGGCCACCCACAAGGTGGACCCGGCCGCGGACACCGAGACCGCGCCCGGCTACAGCCCGCAGCAGATCCAGGCCCGGCTCGGCCTCAAGGGTGACGGCACGGGTCAGACCATCGCCATCGTCGACGCCTACGACTACCCCACGGCGAAGGCCGACCTGAACCACTTCGCCGCGCACTTCGACCTGCCGCAGACCTGTGACAGCGTCCCGGCCGGCACCGACTGCTTCGACTTCCAGCAGACGTACGCGAGCGGCACCAAGCCGGCCGCGAACTCCGGCTGGGAGGAGGAAGAGGCCCTCGACATCGAGTGGGCCCACTCCGTCGCCCCGCACGCGAAGATCGTGCTGATGGAGGCGGCGGACGCCTCAACAACAGGACTCTTCCAGGCCGTCGACAAGGCGGCCTCACTGCACCCGGCGGCCGTCAGCAACAGCTGGGGCATGTCGGAGTTCTCCGAGGAGTCCTTCTACGACGGCCACTGCAAGCTCGCGGACTCGGTGTGCACCCAGTCCACCGGCGACGCCGGCTACCCGGCGGGCTACTCCAGCACCAACCCGTACGCGCTGGCCATCGGCGGCACCAGCCTCCAGCTGGACTCCTCCGGCGCCACGCTCGGTGAGACGGCGTGGTCGTCGACCGGTGGCGGCCTCAGCTACTTCGAGAAGCGCCCGGCCTACCAGAAGGGTGTCCAGTCATCCCGTTTCCGGGCCACCCCCGACGTGAGCTTCGTGGCCGACCCGCGCACCGGCGTGGCTGTCTACACCAGCGCCGGAGGGACCGCCCAGTGGCTGGAGGTCGGTGGCACCAGCCTGTCCGCACCGGTCTGGGCCGCGGTCCTCACCGCCGCCGACCAGCTGCGCGCCACCGCCCACAAGCCGCATCTGGCCGCCGCCGGACCGGACGGGGACACCGCGCACCGTGACGTCTACGGGCTCGGCGCGTCGCTCAAGGACATCACGTCGGGCTCCAACGGACTGTGCGGGACGGAGTGCACGGCCGGTCCGGGCTACGACACGGTGACCGGGCTCGGCTCTCCCCTCGCGGGGGTGGACACCGCCCTCGGCGCGATGAAGTAACCACCGGGCGAAGTGACACCAGGGGCCGGCGGCGCGCTCAGCGCCGCCGGCCCCACATATGCCCGACGAGCAGTTGGACAGCATTCGAGCACTGCACGAACGCCAACACCGCCTGGGACTGCGCCTGCGCCTGCGTCATCCGGTGAACGGCGTCCACATCGCTTCCAGGCCAGGGTCCGACGGTGGCCCCCACACCAGGACGTCATTGACCAGACCGGGCTTCTCCCCGGTGACCAACGACGGCGCCTCCAGAGCGTCCGCCATCTCCTCCAGGTAGTCGGTCAGCGACTCGAACCCGGGCCTGTGCTCATAGAACCTGCTCCAGCCACCAATTTTGCCCGTCTCGGCGTCCAGATACAGCCCATGGGTGTAGTCGGCGGCGTAAAAGGAACACACCGGGATCCAGGCGGGACGCCAGAACAAGAACTCGTCATCACCGTCACGCTCCTGGGAGACCATCTTCTCCCGGTAGACGTAGGTGACCGAGTCAGGGCTCATCAGAGCCCAGCCCCCCAGCAGGAAGTTACTGCCCTGCCCCGGAACGGTACGGACGCCCGCACACTGGCGCCACAAGCTCTTCAGCCCTGCCGGGATCCGCACGCCCAGAGCCTGTTGCAGGGCAGTGATCTCGTCCTCGGTGGCGCCGGGCCGCAACAGTTCCAGGGTCGCCGGAGCGTGGCACCGAAGCCAGGTCGTGATGCGCAGCCACGCGTCAGCAACCTGCCTCTCCTCAATCGCCTGCGCGCTTCGTATGTCGTCCTTCACGCCGGTCACCGTACCGGTGGAGACTTGAATCGGCCCTGAATACCAGCGGGAGGAATCGACCCGGTCCTCGGAGAAACCAACAGCGCATGGTCATGCAGTACGGGCTCGCCGACCGGATCCTTCAGACGCTTACCCAGACCGGGTCTCGCAGAGCCGCGGCCTCCTGCTTCACCACTCGTCACCCCTGCTCGTGGCCGGCACTCTCCGACCTCTCCCGCTCCCGCGCAGCCTCCTCGCCCCGAGGCCCGCTCGTACCGGGTCGATGCCCGCGGCGACCCTTGCCGTCGGTGCCGGCGATCCACCAGCGGGTAGGCCAGGCAAAGTCGGCGGTGTAAGTACTCAGGCTTGAAAGCCTGACGAGTCAGACTTTGCCATTACTTTCGGGGATACGAGGCTGATGTGAGTCTCTGGCCGGCAGAGGGCGCTAGAGATACCCGTCGCATGACACAGCAAACGCCCAGCCTGGTGACTCCATAGAACACGACAGGTGCCAGGGGCGGGCTTCGGAGAGTGGCCCAAGCAACCATGACTCATGTCTCACCAGCGCCCAACTTCACCCTCCCCCAGAGGCTTTACCCGACGTTTACAGTCCCTGGGTGATCGCTCGCAACGGGCGACACGGAAGGGACACACGAGTTGAGTACGCACATTCCTGGACGCCCGGCGCGATCCAGGCGACGAAGAACCCACGCTGCCGCAATGGCGGTGTTACTGCTGGCCGCCGACCTCACCCTGGCCACGGGTCGGACGGCAGCCGCCGAGCCCAAACCCGCCGCGGTGGTCGGAAGCCACCCGCAGGCCGAGCAGCCGTCCGCGGCCGAGATCCGTGAGGCCGACCTGGCCTGGGCGCAGAAGCACAGTAGGGGCGGTATCGCCTGGGCGCTCGCCGAGGCGAAGAAGACGGGGCAGAAGACTCTCGCCCCGGATGAGACCACGCCCACCAACCTCACCTACGCCAACCCCGACGGCACCCTGACCTCCGAGGTCACCACCGGGCCCGAGCGCATGGAACGCGACGGCAAGTGGGTTGACGTCGACGCCACCTTGACGACCACCGCCGACGGTGGCGTGCAGGCCAAGGCGCACCCCGAGGGCCTGACCCTCGCTCCCGGCGGCGGCACCCCGTCCAGGTCGCTCAGGGCCGCGCAGGGCGACGCAGGCCGTGACCTGGTCACCCTCGGTACGGGTGACGAGCGGGTGACGTTGCAGTGGAAGGGCGGTCTGCCCAAGCCCGTCCTGGACGGCACGACCGCCACGTACAAGAATGCCGTGCCCGGCGCCGATGTGATCGTGAGGGCCACCCGCACCGGCTTCGAGCAGTTCGTGAAACTCGACGCCAAACCGACGGCCGGCGACTACACCTACACGCTGCCGCTGAAGGCCAAGGGGCTCAAGGCGACGGCGCAGAAGGACGGTTCGGTCCTGTTCACCGACGCCGATACCGGCGTGCGGAGGGCCACCATGCCCGCCCCCGTGATGTGGGACGCGAGCGTGGACAAGGTCTCGGGCAAGCACGAGAACCGCGCCCGGGTCGGTATGAAGGTCACTGACAACGGTGGCGGGAACATCGACCTCCAGGTCACCCCGGACGCCGCATTCCTCGCCGACCCCGACACCACGTACCCGGTCACCGTGGACCCGTCGACCTCCGCGCTCGGCAACACCTTCGACACCTACGTGCAGCAGGGCGAGACCACCGACCTCGGCGGCGAGACCGAACTCGACTTCGGTAACCCCGGCACCATCAACGCCGACGGCACTCCACGCACCGCGCGCACGCTCATGACGTGGAACACCGCGGGGTTCGCCGACGCGCTTGTCTCCTCCGCCAGCGTTCAGCTGTACAACTTCCACTCCGGCGCCACCGACTGCAAGGCCCAGGGCTGGACAGTGTGGAACACCGGAGCGGGTTCCGGGGCCTCACGCTGGACGAAGCAGCCCGCGTGGCTTCAGCAGTACGGCTCCTCCACCCAGACCGCCGGCTACCCGGCCGGCTGTACCGGCACGGCCGGCGGCTGGATCAAGGCAGATGTGACCGACCTGGCGAAGGTCTGGGCGTCGCAGAAAGCCACCAGCGGATACATGGGCGTCCGCGCCGCGAGCGACGACGCCAAGGGATGGAAGCGCGTCAACTCGCGTAACGCCACGGCTAACCAGCCCAAGCTGACGGTCAACTACAACTACCGTCCGGGCGACGGCACCGACCAGCAGGCCGGCGCCCCGTTCAAGTCCTACGCCGGGGTATGGGCGGTCAACTCGACCACCCCTACTCTGCGCGACAAGTTCCCCGATGCCGACGGCGACAAGGTCAACGGCACCTTCCAGGTCTACGACGCTGCGACGAACAAGCCCATCACCACCCCAGCGGGTGACGGCGCGATCGTCTCCGCCGATGTCGCCCCCGGTTCCTGGGCCTCGGTGAAGGTCCCCGCCGGACAACTCGTGAACGGCAAGACCTACAAGTTCCGCACCAACTCCTACGACGGCACCCACTACAACCTGAACTGGTCCCCCTGGCGCGAGTTCGTCGTCGACACCACCGCGCCGGGTGCACCGACGTCCATCGCCTCGGCGACATATCCAGAGAACTGGGGCGGCGGCGGCAAAGGCATCACGGGCACCTTCGACGTCAACACCGGCGTTTCCGACGCACGTGACGTGCAGTACCGCAGCGACCCGTACGAGGACGACGCCGCAGACGCCAACTGGTCGACCGTGGCCACCAGCCTGCCCAAGGCGGCCATAGCAGCGGAGGCAACGGCCTCCTACAGCGTCACCCCTGCCGAGGACGGCAACCACACGGTGCAGACCCGGTCCGTGGACCGCGCCGACAACGTCGGCCCGATCCGCGACTACGGCTTCACCGCAGGCAACCGCGACTACAACCGCAAGCAGAAGATCGACATCAAGCTCCCGGACAATGACTTCAGCTCGCCGCAACCGGACCCGACCGATCCTCCACAGCCTGCGCTGGGCCAGTGGAAGCAGGGCAGCCAGGCTCGCGTCTTCAAGACCGGCGATGGCATCCGGGTCACTGTCACCCCGAAGGGCCATGCCTCCAAGGAGTTCACCAAGAAGGCCGCGAAAGAGCGCAACATCCGTGCCGGTTCGCGCCCGGACCCGGTCGTCACGGATGCCTGGTGCCAGCCCACCCTGTCCGGTGAGGCCCAGAAGTCGCTGATGACCCGTACCGAAGCCTGCGTGTTCTTCGACCTTCAGCTCACCATGGAGGCCAAGCTGCAAGATGGTTTCCCGCCCACGAAGTACCGGGCGAACTGGGAGGTCGCCTTCCAGGTCAAGACTGACGTCCACGGTGGCGCCATCAAGACGTGGGTGGAGATCAACCCGGTCTACAACGACTTCCCGGGCGATGAGCGCGCGGTCGTGATGGGCGACGGCAACCCGAATGCCTCGTTCGACTCCAAGTGCGTGGGTGCCGGTTGTGACAGTCAGCGGAAGAGCTTCGACTTCTTCGGCGACCTCAGCTGGAAGGGAGGCGGCGGCGCCAGTCCGGTCGACACCCACATGGCCACCGGCACGTCCGACTACAAGTGGAACGGCCAGGTGGACAACGCTTCAGGCACGACCGACGCCGACCAGTCCACGGGCATGCTGATCTCCTTCACCGGCAAGGTTCTGACAGAAACGGAGCCCCCGACCGGCGTGAACGGCGAAAAGGGTGAATGGCTGGACCCGGGGGACTTTCAGTCTCCGTTCCTGCTCGTCAAGTGCGACAAGGTCGCTTCCTACGGCGTCCCGGGCTGCGTCCTGTCGGAGTACATGCCGACATACAAGTTCAACACCGCCGCCTATCCTGAGGCTGCCGCGCACGCCTGGCTGATCCAGAACAAGTCGAAGGTCAAGGGGCTCGGCCAGAGCTGGGAGGGGCAGGGCCCGCTTTCGTACCTGCCGCCGCCGAGCCGGAACAAGGAGGGCTACGACTCTGACAAGAGCCGCGACAGGATGTGCACCCGCTACCGGGGCCCGAAGTCGGGAAGCACTGGGTGGGTTCCGGGCAGGACGTTCCTGCCTCACCCGAAGACGGCCCTGCACCACGACCCGCCGCACTTGGACGAGGTCAACTGTGACGAGTTCCCGTTTGCCTCGACGTATCAGTCCGCCGGTATGAAGAAGACCGACGGCGGCCGGAACGAGGCCCCGGGTGGCGGCGCCGACTGCATGCAGACCGTTTCCGCCGTCGCGGACGACGGAACGACCCACTTCCTCGACGACACCCGCTACGACGCTCCGACGTTCACCGAGAACTGTGGCCGCTCGTCGATGTCCGGTGACGTCAACCAGGGCTCCATGCGACCGTTCGGCGACTTCGCGAGCAAGATGCGGATTTTGGATCAGGAAGGCTATTTCCTGGATCCGGGCAACGCCTGGTTCAAGGAATGTGACACCTCCAAGGCCGAACTGGTCTGCACCATGAAGAAGCCGTAGAGCGACTGCCGCTCGGCTGACCGGGTCCCACTCCACCAGCAGGGTGGAGTGGGACCCCATCTGTTCAGTGCACGGGCCGCCAGTCAGCGAACGTCTCGTCCAGCCTGGGATCCTGCGGATCATCCCAGATGAGGCACCCGTACACGATGCCCGGCACCTGAAAACCCCTCACCTTGTCCGGTCCCTCGTCGAGCGTTCGGTTGACTGCTTCCAGGTACGCGGCGATGGACGGATACAGCGGTTCATCCATGAACAAGCCTTCGTAGCTCCTCCACTTACCGAGCCCGGCGGCCGACAGGTACAGGCCGGTGTCGGTTGCTTCGGGGTAGTTGCCGAAGGGGGCCGCCCAGTGCGCGCTTCCCCAGGAGTCCTTGCCCTGGCGGTCGAAGCCTGCAAGCCGCGGCCGGATCGACTGAGCAGGGGTGAGCAGCAGTCCGTGGGGCAGGAACCGCCCGGTGTCCACCTCGCCCTCTTCGTCGCACTCGTCGATGTCGAGCTGCTGGACCCCGCCGGCCATCGCCCAGAGGGCGACCAGCTCGGGTGGAAAGCCGTACCCGCAGTATTGCCTGAGGCGGCCTTCCGCTTCCTCTATCTCGGCCTCGGTGGCCGGGGGCAGAATCGAAGCGTGCGAGGTTGGGGCATGCACGCGAAGCCATTCGATCAACTGCTGCCAGGCGGCGGTCGTCCGCTCTATATGCTCTGGGCTCATACCTCAAACCCTACGCAAAGAAGAAACAATCCCAGTGCCCCGAGACACTGTGAAACACTCCGGCATTCTCCTGCTGCGCCGGCACGCCCTCTCAGGAGACCGAGGCGACAGCGCCGTCTGACGGGTACGCCCCCGCCCGTGGGTTGCCTTGCATCGGCGACTCTTGCTTCAAGGCATGCGATACATCCAAGGCCGACCTCATCTGTGAGATGAAGAAGCCCTGACCGGCTGATCACGCTCCCAGCCCTGGCCTTCAACCGGCCGGAGCTGGGAGCCAACCATCCTCAGTGAACCGGGTGGAACGGCTCCCAGCCGTCCGTGGTTGGAGCCTCAGGGTTCTCCCACACCAGGCATCCGTTCACCACCCCGGGCAACTCCGGCCAACCAGCGGGCGATCCGCCTCCACACACTCGTCAAACGTTCCACATCTGGGTGCTTGGTCATGCCCTGAGCCTACGAAGGGCGAACCCCGCTCCTGCACAAGGGAAGAGCGATACGAACGTGAGCACCGGAACACCCCCTGCCCGTATTCCAAGGGCGGCCTTGATGCCGTCGGGGTGCGCAGCGAAGGCCTCACGACGAAGGCTGCGGCGGGTGATCTCCGGACCGGACCGAAGGTGAACTCGGCGCGTTAAGTCCTCCGCCACCCCTTGCCAAGCGAGATAGTACGTGTTCGGATTATCTCTGTCGGGCGGTGCTCCGCCCCGTGTCTTCGCAGCTCATCACCCGTGCACAACAGGCCTGTTCGTCATGCCCGCGTGCACTCAGCCGAGCCCAGGAAGGACATCTCGTGTTCGATCTGACCTCCGTCGATCTGCTCGACGCATTCACCCGCCAGCTCCGCCTCTGCAAGCTCCGCGAGGGCGAACACGTCGTCGTGCTGTCCGAGCCCGGCAGCCGCGGCGACTACGTGGCCGCCGCGTTCGGAGCGGCCAAGACGTGCGGCGCGCATGTCATCGCCGCGACCGTGCCCGGCGGCAGCCCGGCCCCGATGCCCAGCACCCACACGGGCGCGGGCCCCGGCCTCATCTCCGTACTCAACGACACCACCGCGCAGACCCTGCTGAAGTCCGCCGACCTGGTGGTCGATCTGACCCGCGAGGGGTTCATCCACGCCCCGGTGCAGCAGGAGATCCTGCGCGCCGGAACCCGGATCATCTTCGTCTGCGACGCCCCGGACGTACTGATCCGCAATCTGCCCAAGGAGTCGGACAAGGAGGAGGTGCTCCGCGGCGTGGAGCTGCTCAAGGCCTCGTCCGTCATGCACGTCACCTCGGCCGCGGGCACCGACCTCACCATTCAACTCCCGGGATCCAAGCCGGAGTTCCAGTGCGGTTTCGCCGACGACCCGGGGCGCTGGGACCACTGGCCGAGCACGATGGTGCTGTGCTGGCCGGAGATCTCGGACGGGCAGATCGTGCTCGCCGAGGGCGACATCCTGCTCCCGTTCAAGGAGTACGTACGCACGCCCGTCACGCTGGAGGTCTCCGGCGGACACATCGACAAGGTCACCGGCGGCGCCGAGGCCGAGATGCTCAACACCTTCTTCGACGACTCGCAGGACCAGTGGGCCCGCAGCCTCTCCCACATGGGCTGGGGCCTGATGCGCACCGCCGACTGGTTCGCGACCGCGATGTACGGCAAGGACGACCTGATGGGCATGGACGCCCGCGCCTTCGCCGGGAACTTCCTGTGGTCGACGGGCCCGCACCCGCACCTGCAGCGCGAGTCGTACGCCCACCTCGACATCGCCATGCGCGGCTGCACGGTCGCCGTCGACGGCGCCGAGGTCGTCACCGGCGGCCGTCTGGTCGAGAGCTGACATCGAAGCGGCCGGCACCGGAGCAGCTGCGCCCGACGCCGGAACAGCTGCGACCGGAACCGGGACAGCTGCGGCCGGCAGCCGGCACCGCAGGACCCACGACCTCACCAGACTCCCGGGAGAACAGCCATCGTGGCTCTCAGCCAGTCGTTTGAAATCACCGTTGTCGGTGGCGGCCTCGGCGGGCTCACCGCCGCGCTGTCGCTGCGCCATCAGGGCCTGCGGGTCACCGTCCTCGAACAGGCCGCCGAGCTCGGCGAGGTGGGGGCGGGCATCCAGACCGCGCCGAACGCCAGCCGCATCCTGATGGGCCTCGGACTGCGCCGCCGCCTGGAGGCCATCCGCACGGAGCCCCAGGACCAGGTCCGCCGTCGCTGGCAGGACGGCAGCATCATCGGGCTCACACCACTCGGGCAGCACGTCAAGGAAACCTTCAACGCCCCGTACTGGCACTACCACCGGGCGGATCTGCACCAGATCATCCTCGACGCCTGCTCCGATCCGGAGGGTCCGGGCCCCGCCGTCCGGATCCGCACCGGCAGCCGGGTGACCGCCATCGACCGCAGCGATCCGCAGCGCCCCGTCGCGGTCACCGAGGACGGCACCCGGTACGCCGGCGACGTCCTCATCGGCGCCGACGGCGTCCGCTCCCAGGTGCGTGACCTCATAGGTGCCGAGGACACGCTCGTCTTCTCGGGCGACATGGCCTTCCGCACACTGATCCCCGGGGACCTGCTGCGGGCGGACCCGGCCACCCGGTTCCTCTTCGACCGTTTCCAGAGCACCATCTGGTACGGGCCCGGACGCCACCTCGTGCACTACCTCATCCGTGGCGGCGAGTCCCTCAACGTCGTCGGCTGTGTTCCGTGCACCGACGAGGTCGCCGAGCAGTGGTCCACCACGGCCCCCGCGCAGCAGCTGGTCGATGCCTACGAGGGGTGGGACGACCGCGTTCCGGCAATGCTGTCGAAGGCCAAGGACGATGTCACCTGCTTCGCCCTCTACTACCGGCGTCCCGACCCGGTCTGGGTCGACGGCCGGGTCGCGCTGCTCGGCGATGCCTGCCACGCGATGCTGCCCTATCAGGCCCAGGGCGCATCCCAGGCCATGGAGGACGCCGCCGTCCTCGCTGAAGAACTCGCCGGCGTGACGGTGACCGGGGTGGAGGACGCATTGCAGCGTTACGTCCGCCGCCGGGCCAAGCACGCCGGGATGGTGCAGCAGGCCTCCCTGCGCAACAAGACCTTCTACCGCCACCCGGACGGGCCCGAGCAGCAGGCCCGTGACGCCGCGCTCGCGACCAGCTTCGACGGCGAGTCGGACGTCTCGTACGACTGGCTGTGGAGCGGCAGTCCGCTCGACAGCGCCGGTCAGGAGCAGTTCGCCTATCGGCACCACCGCTGATCCTCTCCCGGCTCCTAACACCCCAGGCCTCCGCCCGGCGGCCCGCACCCGCAACTCGTGCAGTCATCCAGCGCCCGCGACGACGCGGCGCCCCTCCTCTGCAGACCTGGAGTACGCGCGTGAAAACCGGTGACCAGATTGTCCAGGAACTCCCCTGGAAATGGGGCGTACAGGGCCGCATCTTCATCATCGGCGGCCTCGGCTATCTCTTCGATGCCTGGGACGTCGCCCTCAACGGCTTCCTCACCCCGCTGCTCGGCACGGAGTTCGACCTGTCCGTCGGGCAACGCAGCCTCGTCGCCACCGCCAACCTCATCGGAATGGCGGCCGGTGCGGTGGCCTGGGGTTCCGTCGCGGACCGTATCGGCCGCAAGAAGGCCTTCAGCACCACGCTGCTGGTTTTCGCCGTCTTCTCCGTCCTGGCCGCCGTCTCCCCCACCTACGACACCTTCCTGCTGCTGCGCTTCCTCGCAGGCGTCGGTCTCGGTGGCTGTATCCCCGTCGACTACGCGCTCATCAGCGAGTTCTCACCACGCAAATACCGCGGCCGGATCCTGACCGCGCTGGATCTGTGGTGGCCGGTCGGCGGCACCCTGTGCGGCGTGGCCTCGACCGTGATGCTGGACCTCGGCGGGAACTGGCGCTGGATGCTGGGTGCCATGACGCTGCCCGCGCTGCTGCTCTTCTGGGTACGGCGCGGGGTACCCGAGTCACCGATCTACCTCACCGCCAAGGGACGTGAGGCCGAGGCACGTACCGTCATCGACGACCTCGTGGCCCGCACCGGCACCCCCGCCGAACCGTACGCCGTACCCGCTCCCCCACCGGAGAAGGCGTCCCCGAAACATGGACTCACCGAAACCTTCGCCCAGTTGGGCCGGGTGTGGACGTTCAACCCGCGCATCACCTCGGTCGCCTGGGCACTGTTCGTCACGATCATGCTCGTGTACTACGCCGCGCTCAGCTGGATGCCCTCCATCCTCGCCGACCAGGGATACAGCGACACAGCGGCCTTCACGGGCACCACGCTCATGAGTGCCGTGGGCATCCTCGGGGTTGCCGCGTCGGCCTGGCTGGTGGACGTGGTCGGCCGGAAGTGGCTGATCGGTGTCTCGGCTCCGCTCGCGTCCGCCGCGCTGGTGCTGTTCGCGCTGCTGCTGAGCACTCCTACAGCCGCCATGGTGGCGCTCGGCGTCTTCGGGTTCACCATTCAACTGACCATCCCGGCGCTGTACGCCTACGTGGCCGAGCTGTACCCGACGTCGATGCGGGCCACCGGCTTCGGCTCCGCGTCCGCGGCGAGCCGCGTCGCCACGGGCTTCGCACCCCTGCTGTTCGGCACGCTCATGTGGCCGGTCCTCGGACTGCCGCTGACCTTCGCGGTGCTCGGTGCCGCGGCGGCGCTGGCGGTGGGATGGATGGCCGTGGCCGCTCCGGAGACGAAGGGCCGCGAGCTGGACCACGTGGAGCCGGACCCGGCCCCGGGTGCTGCGGCCCACCGCTCGGCCGGCCCGTCCGCCGAGCCCGCCCGGCCCACCATCTGACCCGTATCCGAGCACGATGAGAGGAGGGCCATGAAACCCGCCCCCTTTACCTACCACCGCGCGCGATCGGCCGAGGACGCCGCCCGGCTGCTCGCCGAGCTGGGTGACGAAGCCAAGCTGCTGGCGGGCGGCCAGAGCCTCATCGCCATGATGAACTACCGGCTCGCGCGGCCCCGGCACCTGGTGGACATCGGCAGCCTCCCCGAGAGCGAGGGCCTGACCGGGTTCCGGCACGGCCCCGACGGGCTGCGCATCGGCGCCCTCACCACCCACCACGCGGTCGAGACGGCGGACGAAGCGCAGTTGGGGGCCGGTTTCGCCGTGCTGAGGGACGCCATGCGATGGGTCGGTCACCTGCCGATCCGTACCCGCGGCACCGTCGGCGGCAGCATCGCCCACGGAGACAGCACCGCCGAGTGGTGCCTGCTCGCCGTCCTGCTCGACGCGCGGATCGTGGCCCGAGGCCCCCGGGGCACCCGCACCATCACCGCCGGCGACTTCTTCTACGGCTTCTTCAGCACCGCGCTCGAACCCGACGAGCTCATCACCGAGCTGGTGTTCCCGCACCCGGCACCTCATGCGGCGCTCACCGAATTCGCCGAGCGCAAGGGGGACTTCGGCATCGTGGTGGCCGCCGTCGATCTGGACGTGGAGAACGGCGCCGTGCGCGGCGGGCGGGTGGCGCTCGGCGGCGTCGCCCCGGCGCCGGTACAGGTGCCCGAAGCGGAGGAGGCACTCGCCCGGGGCGGGTCCGAAGACGTGCTGTTCGCGGCCTGTGCCGAGGCCGCCGCCGCTGCGATCGACCCGCCGGGTGACGGCAACGGCACCGCACAGTACCGGCGGATCCTCACCCGCCGATTGGTCATACAGGCCTGCGAGGAGGCGATGTCCCGATGAACCGCACCGATACGGCCCCTTCCCCCCTGGTCGGTACCGCCGTCCCGCGCCGCGAGGATCCACGGCTGCTGACCGGGCGCGGCCGGTTCGTCGACGACATCCAGCTGCCGCGCATGCTCCACGCCCAGTTCGTCCGGTCGAGTGTCGCGTCGGGCCGGCTCACCTCCCTCGACCTGTCCGCGGTGCGCGAAGTGCCCGGAGTGGTGGCCGCGTTCACCGCCGATGACCTGGACCTGAGCGCGATCACCGCCGGTCTGCACCGTCCCCCCGAGGAGTACGTGCCCACCGAGATGCCGGTACTCGCCCGCGACCGGGTGCGCTTCGTCGGTGAACCCATCGCGATCGTGATCGCCGAGGACCCGTACGCGGCGGAGGACGGCATCGAGGCCGCCAAGGCTGTCTACGACGTGTTCCCGCCGATCCTGAACGAGGGCACGGCACTGGCTCCTGGCGCACCGCTCGTCCACGAAGAGGCCCCGGGCAACACACTGCTGGACGTGTCCCTCTTCGCGACGGAGGGCATCGACCGGATCTTCGCCGACGCCCCGTGCACCGTACGCGTCGAGTCGCGGACCGGGCGGCAGAACGCCCTGCCGTTGGAGACCCGTGGCGCTCTGGCCCAATGGGACGCGCGCGAGGAGCAGTTGGTGGTGCACACGTGCACGCAGATCCCCCACCAGGTGCGGACCGTGATGGCGAACTGCATGGGCCTGGACGAGCGAGCCGTACGGGTGGTGGTGCCCGACATGGGTGGCGGCTTCGGCATCAAGTGCGTGGTGGGCCGCGAGGAGATCGCTGTCGGCGCGGCAGCCATGCGCCTGGGGCGGGCGGTGAAGTGGATCGAGGACCGCAAGGACGCGCTGACCGCGTCCTTCCTGGCCCGCGAGCAGCACTACAGCCTGCGCGCCGCGTTCGACTCCGACGGGCACATCCTGGCCCTTGACGCCGATGTGGTCTGCGACATGGGCGCCTACTCCTGCTACCCGTTCACCGTGGGCATCGAGCCGCTGATGGCCTCGTCCGAGATGCCCGGCGTCTACCGCATCCCCGCCTACCGGGTGCGAGGCCGGGCGATCACCACCAACAAGGCACCGACGGCCCCCTACCGGGGTGTCAGCCGCCCCCAGTACGTGATGGCCGTCGAGCGGGTCTTCGAGCGTGCCGCCCGTGAACTCGGCATGGATCCGGTCGAGATCCGCCGCCGTAACGTCATCACCGAATTCCCGTACACCGGCGTCAACAACATCACGTACGACCCCGGCTCGTACCTGGAGTCGCTCGACCTGTGCGAGAAGTCGCTGCGGGACGAGGGCTGGTACGCGCGCCAGGCCGAAGCGGCGGAACAGGGACGCCACTTGGGTATCGGATACTCCTGCTTCAGCGAGCGCACCGGGTACGGCACCGCCGCCTTCGCGCAACGCAGGATGAAGGTGGTGCCGGGCTTCGACCTCGCCGAGGTACGGATGGACACCACCGGCGCGCTCACCGTCACGACCGGCACCATCAGCCACGGGCAGAGCCATGAGACGACGATGGCCCAGATCGCCGCCGACGAGCTGGGCCTGGAGCTGCACAAGGTCAAGCTGCACCAGGGCGACACCGAACGGATCGCTTACGGCTGGGGGACCTTCGCCAGCCGTTCCATCGCCATCGGCGGCAGCGCGGTACGCCGCGCCGCGGGAAAGCTGGGCGAGCAGCTGCGCGCCCTCGCGGCAGCCCTGCTGGATGTCCCGTACGAGGACACCGTTCTCGACAAGGGCCGGGTGCGGCTACGGGACGACCCCGAACGCGGCCTGACGCACGTCGAGTTGGCCGAGGTCGCCTACCTGCGGGCGGACCTGCTGCCCGCCGGAACGGAACCTGGCCTGACGGCCACCGCGTCGTTCGACACCCTGAGCGACGGCACCTTCTCCAACGCCACTCACGGCGTCGTCGTGGAGCTGCACGAGGGCACCGGCCAGGTCGAGATCCTGCGGTACGTCTGTGTGGAGGACTGCGGCGTCGCCATCAACCCCACGGTCGTGGAGGGCCAGTGCCGCGGCGGCATCGCCCAGGGGATCGCCGGGGCGCTGTACGAACACGTCACCTACGACGCCCAGGGCGACCCCGAGTGCACCGGATTCATGGAGTACAAGATGCCCACCGCGGCCGAGATCCCGGACATCACCATCCACCACCTGGAGACTCCCTCCCTGATCACCGAGACGGGCGCGAAGGGCGCCGGCGAGGGCGGCACCATCGGTGCCCCCGCCGCCGTGCTCAACGCCGTCAACGACGCCCTGCGCCCCACCGGCGTGGAGCTGGAGAACACCCCCATCCGTCCGGAGCAGATCCAGCTCTCCCTGGAACAAGCGGCCTACAAGCACAAGGAGTCCGCACAAGCATGAGCAGCAACTCCACGGACCACCAGCTGGTCAGCCTCACCGTGAACGGCACGGCGCGTGAGGTCGTCCTGGACTCGCGCCGCACCCTCGCCGACACCCTCCGCCACGACCTCGGGCTCACGGGCACCCACCTGGCCTGCGAACACGGCATCTGCGGGGCGTGCACCGTACTCGTCGACGGACGTCCGGCCCGCTCCTGCCTCATGTTCGCCGTGCAGGCGGAAGGAAAGCAGGTCCGCACCGTCGAGTCGCTCTCCGGCGACAGCCGGCTCAGCGATCTCCAACAGGCATTCGCCGATCGGCACGGACTCCAGTGCGGCTTCTGCACCCCCGGCTTCCTCATGCTCGCCGAGGGCTTCCTCGCGGAGAACCCGGACGCGGACCGTAAGGAGATCCGCGAGGCCGTTTCCTCCAACCTGTGCCGCTGCACCGGCTACCAGACCATCGTCGACGCGGTCGAGCACTGCGCCACAGCCCGGCGCGGGCACCAGAAAGGAAACGTCCAGTGATCCTCACCAACGAGATCGCGGTGCAGGCAGCACCCGATGCCGTGTTCAAGCTCCTCAACGAGGTGGAGCGGGTGGCCGCCTGTATGCCGGGCGCGGCCCTCGAAGGACTCGACGGCGACGCCTGGCGCGGCACGGTCAAGGTCAAGGTCGGGCCGATCACGGCCGGTTACG
Organism: Streptomyces sp. NBC_00440; assembly: GCF_036014215.1. Lineage (NCBI taxonomy): Bacteria > Bacillati > Actinomycetota > Actinomycetes > Kitasatosporales > Streptomycetaceae > Streptomyces > Streptomyces sp. NBC_00440. The sequence goes on along the minus strand of NZ_CP107921.1, from coordinate 7,373,822 downwards.
CGGGGACGGTGCGGTTCCTCGAATCCGACCCGGAGGCACGTCGCCTGCGGCTGCAGGCCAGCGGCGCCGACGTCCACGGCAGCGGCGATGCCGAGGCCGCAGTCGACCTGGAGGTGGCGGAGGCTCCCGACGGCTCGGGGTCGCTGTTGCGGATCTCGACCGACCTGGTCATCCGCGGCAAGATCGCCCAGTTCGGCAAGGGTGCCATCGTGACGGTCTCCGACCGCCTGCTGCGGCAGTTCGCCCAGAACCTGGTGGGGCAGCTGTCCGGCAGCCCGGCCATCGCCACGGGCAGCACGGGCAGCACCACCACCGGCGCCGCCCGAAGCCCGGCGCCCACACCTGCCACAGCTGCCACAGCACCCGAACTCGACGGACTGGCGCTCCTCGTCGGCCCCACGGCCACCCGCTACGCACCCGTCGTGGCGGCCTTCGCCGCCGGGATGTTCCAAGGCTGGCTGATCACCCGTGCCTTCTCCCGCCGCTGACACCCCCGATGTGAGGACCCCATGACCGCGCGCTACGGCCGACGGACCGACTCCGTCTACGAACGGGCCGGCTTCGGCAGCCCCGTGCCCCGCGGCACCCGGCCCGCCCTGGTCGTCGTCGATCTCACCCGCGGCTTCACCGAAGCCGACTTCCCGACCGGCAGCGACCTCACCGCGACCGTCGCCGCCACGACCCAGCTCATCGAGGCAGCGCGCGAAGCCGGTGTGCCCGTGATCTTCACGGCGATCAGCTACACGCCCGCCGAGGCCGACGGCCGCTCCGTCGCCTGGCTGGACAAGGCGACCGGTATGCGCGCCCTGCGCGAAGGCAGCGACGCGGTCGCGCTCGACCCCCGGCTGCCGTACCGGGACGGGGACGTGCTCGTGGTGAAGAAGGGGGCATCCGCGTTCTTCGGCACCTCGCTCTCCGCGCAGCTCACGGCCCTCGGCCGGGACACGGCCGTGGTGTGCGGGGCCACGACCAGCGGCTGCGTGCGCGCCACCGCCGTCGACGCCGTCCAGTCCGGGTTCCAGGTGCTGGTGCCGAGCGACGCCGTCGGCGACCGCGCCCAGGGACCGCACGACGCTGCCCTCTTCGACATCCAGGCCAAGTACGGCGACGTCATCGACCAGGCCGACGCCCTCGGCTACCTCGCCGAACTCCCCACCGCACAGTGAGGACTCCCGCACCATGAACCAGCGCTCGCTCACCCAGCCGGCACTCGCCGACCTCGCCGACATCCCCGCCCGCAGCCGCTGGGCCCACCACGGCGGCCTGCGCCTGCACGCCCTGGACTACGGCGGCGACGGCGTTCCGGTGCTGATCCTGCCCGGAATCACCTCCCCCGCCGTGACCATGGACTTCGTGGCCCGCGCCCTGACCGGTCCCGTACGCCCGGTCGTCCTGGACGTACGTGGCCGGGGCCTGTCCGACGACGGTGACAGCTATGCGCTGGACGATTACGCGGCCGACGCCGAGGCCGTCGTCGAACAGCTCGGCCTCGATCACCCCTTGCTGCTGGGGCACTCGATGGGTGCCCGCATCGCCACGGTCGTGGCCGTACGCGCACGGGTACCGCTGCGCGGCACGGTAATCGTCGACCCACCGATGTCGGGGCCGGGACGCGGCCCGTACCCGACCCCGCTGACGGCGTTCGCGAACCAGCTGCAAGAGGCCCGGCGCGGCACGGACGCCGACGAGGTCGCCCGCTCCTGGCCGTCCTGGCCCCGCCGCGAACAGGAACTGCGCGCGCGATGGCTGAGCAGTTGTGGCGACGTGGCGATCACCGCCACGCACGAGGGGTTCGAGAGCGAGGACTTCTTCGACTGGTGGCCGCGGATCGGCGCGAATACCCCGACAACCCTCATGTACGGAGCTGACAGCCCGGTCGTGACGGCCGAAGGAGCCGCCGAGGCCGCCAGTTCGCTTCCCGCCGCCCGCCTGATCCGCGTGCCGGACGCCGGCCACATGGTCTTCTGGGACAACCCGGACACCTCCCTCGCCCTGCTCCGTGATGCCCTAGCGGCTCCCCACCCCGCTGAAGAGCGCGCGTCCGTGGGAAAGTTGGCCTATGACTGACTCCACGGCGGCCACTGACGCCCCCGCTGCTCCACGTCGACTCGTCGAAGCGCCCGGATTCCAGTCCCGGCGCCTCTACCAGGCGTATCTGGCGGTCTGGGTGCGCAGCGTCGACGCGACACTCACGGGCCCGCAGTTCGCGGTGTTGCAGATCGCCGAGGCCAACCCGGGGCTCGACCAGAGCTCCCTGGCCGCGCTCTCCGCCCTCGACACGTCCACCATGGCAGACATCGCACGGCGCCTCGAAAACCGAGGGCTGCTCGCCCGCACCCCCTCGCCCGCCGACGCACGGCGCAAGCTGCTGCACCTGACGGACGAGGGGCGAGAGGTGGTCGAGACGGCGAACACGCGGGCGCGTGAGCTGGACGAGCAGCTGCTGCAGCCCTACGCCCCCGAACGGCGCGAGGAGATCGTCCGGGAGCTGACACGCCTCGCCGACCACTGGGAGCAGCTGGCCCGCAGCTCCTGACTCCCTCAACCGCCCCGCTGCCCCGCCTCTGCCGAGCATTCGGGGCTCACCACAGCCAAATTCGTACGTGTCCGGACTTTTGATGGAGGAAGTACATGCCCACGCACCACATCGGGATGATCGTGCCCAGCTCGAACCTGACGATGGAGACCGAGGTCCCGCGCATGCTGCGGGCCCGCGAGGATGCCGGGCAGGGCGACCGCTTCGTCTTCCACAGCAGCCGCATGCGTATGCGGCAGGTCACGCCCGAGGAACTTCGCGGCATGAACGCGCAGACGGAACGCGCCGCTCTCGAACTGGCCGACGCCCAGCCGGACGTGGTGGCCACCGCCTGCCTGGTCGCGATCATGGCGCAGGGCCCGGGCCACCACTGCACGGCGGAGGACCAGATCACTTCCGTGCTCCGGGAGCAGGGCGCCAAGGCCCCCGTCGTCTCCAGTGCCGGCGCACTCCTGGACGGGATCGCCGCGCTGGGCGCCCGGCGGGTCGCCGTCGTCACCCCGTACATGAAGCCGCTGACCTCGCTCGTCACGCAGTACATCGAGTCCGCCGGTATCGATGTGGTCGATTCCCTCAGCCTGGAGGTCCCCGACAACCTCGCCGTCGCCCGCCTCGACCCCGCGGACCTCCGCGACCACTACAAGCGCCTCGACCTGAGCAACGCGGACGCGTTGGTCCTGTCGGCCTGCGTGCAGATGCCGTCCCTGGACGCGATCCAGGCAGTCGAGGACGAGTGCGGCATCCCGGTGCTGTCCGCGGCGACGGCTACGACGTTCCGCCTGCTGACCGAACTCGGCCTGACTCCGACGGTGCCGGGCGCGGGACGCCTCCTCAGCGGGCAGGCCGTGCCGACCGCGTCCCGGATGAGCGCGGTTGACTGACCTCCAGTACGGGCGACGGGGTCATCCCTGTGGTCCCCAGCCGTCAGGGCATGGCGAGAGCTCGCTCGACCAGGGCCATGCCGGGGAGTGAGGGCACGCTGATCCGGACGGTGCCGGGGGCGCCGAGGGCGCTGCCCGGCCGTACCGAGACACCGTGCTCGGCGAGTCGAGCGACGAGGTGGTCCTCGTCCCTTGCCCTGACGAGGACGAAATTGGCCTGTGAGGGTACGACGTCGTAGCCGGCGGATGTGAACAGGTCGGCCAGTGCCGCACGGTGCTGCATCGTATGCCGTCGTACGGCCTGGTAATGCGCGTGGTCGTCGAGGGCCGCGCAGGCCGCGGCCTGGGCCAGGCCACCGACGGAGAACGGGGCGCGGACGGTTCGCAGTGTGTCGATGATCGCCGGGTCCGCCACGAGATAGCCGACGCGCAGGCCGGCGAGACCGTGCACCTTGGAGAAGGTGCGCAGTACGGCCGCCTTGCCCTGGCGGGCGAGCGGGATGGCACTCGTGGCGGCCGGGTCGTCGGTGAAGTCGATATACGCCTCGTCGACCACGACGAGGCGGCTCTGCGCGCGTGCGACGAACGATTCGATCGCCTGCAGTCCCAGCGTCGTCCCGGTGGGATTGTGCGGGTTGACCACATAGGCGATGTCGGCCGCCACGTCGGCCATGGCCGACAGGTCGTGGGTCCAGTTCCGCAGGGGGATCCTGGTGAGACGCGCGTCGACCACCTGGCTGCTGATCTCGTCCACGCGGTAGGCCGGATCGGCGCACACGGCCTGCCCGCCGTGAGCCAGGTAGGCCCAGGCCAACAGGAATATCAACTCGTCGGATCCATTGCCCACGAGAATGTGCTCAACGCTGACCTCGTGCAACTCGGCCAGCCGCTGCCGGAGATCCGTCGCCAGCGGGTCCGGATACTGATGGGCTCCGGTCACCGCTTCGGCCACCGCCGCTGCCACCCTGGGGCTGGCCCCGAGAGGCGACTCGTTGGAGGCCATCGATCCTGCTGCGGTCAGTGCCTGACGGCCGGGCCGGTAGGGGGTGATCCCGTCCAGCCAGGGCCTCGCGCGGATCACCGCTGCACTCCGCCCAGTTTGGCGGTCAGGCGAGCCGCGGATTTCCGTACGGCCTCTGTTGCCGTGTCCACTTCGGGGAAGCCTCCCTTGAGATAACTGATTCCGACAGCGCCCCTGGGGCCCGCCGGGTCGAAGACCGGAGCAGCGATGCACTGCACACCGGAGGCGACCTGTCCGTCGTCGGTGGCGTGACCGTGCTCCCTGACCCGTAGCAACTCTTCTCGCAGACGGCCCGGGTCCTCGGCCCCCGTGCTGTGCACGTGCTCCGCCACGTCTTCAGGACGGAGCCAGGCAAGACAGCACTTGCCGACCGCGGTCAGGTGGGAGGGCAGGCGCGCGCCCAACGAACTGGCCAGTTGTATCCCCGCGTTGACCGGGTCCTGTTTGCAGAGGTACACGGCCTCGGTACCGTCCAGGACCGCGTAGTGCGCCGTGATGTCCAACGCGCGGCTCAGTTCGACCAGTTCGGACGAGATCACCCCACTGACCCCGGCGATGCGCAGATGCGCGGCTCCGACCTCGAACGCCTTAAGGCCGACGGTGTATCCCACGGGCTCGCATACGTCGATGAATCGCTCCCCTGTGAGATCGCGCAGGATGCCGTGCGCCGTGCTCTTGGGGATCTCAAGCTCTTCGGCGATCTGCTTCAGCGTGACCGGTTTATCCGCATGCGCAACCAGGGTCAGAATCCGCAGGGCCCGGGTGACCGATGTACTCGCCACAGGACTCCGTTCGTATATACGAATGTAGATCGGTTATATGAATAACAGGACCTTAGGGCGACAGCCGTATCGGCGTCAATGCATACAGAAGCGCGGGCTCGCCAGAGCGAGCCGCGGGCACAGGGACGCATCAGCGCCGTGACATGGGGACTACCGCGACGGACAGCCGGCGGCTCGACCGGGCGACGGGTGCCCAGCGCGGGCGCACCCATGGCAACTGGGCCTGGCGCTCACCCCGGTGGTCATGGACCTGAGCGGCCGGGTCAGGGACTGGTGCGATGGATACTGACGGCGTAGCCACCGCCGTCGTAGGCGTCGGCGTCCCAGGTGGCAAAGCGGTCGACGAGGGTGAGGCCCGCCGCAGTGCAACTCGCGTCGTACTCCGGCAGCGTGATGCCGGGCGGCACGGGCAGGTGGGCGGCGTCCAGGCCGAAGCCCACGACCAGCAGCCCGCCCGGACGCAAAGCCCCGGCCAGGCGCTTGACCACCGCGGCCTCGGTACCGGCGGCCAGCAGCGGGAAGACATTGCCGGCAGCGAGGACCAGGTCGAAGTCCGCCGCGATGCCGAGCAGGGCCGGATCGAACTCGGCGAGATCGGCCCGGAACCACGGCAGCTCCGGCGCGTGAGTCCGCGCCACGTCCAGCATCGAGTCGTCGAGGTCAATCCCGACGCAGTCGTACCCCAGCTCCGCCAACCGGATCGCGACCCGTCCGGTACCGCACCCGGCGTCAAGCACCCGTGCCCCGGCGGGCACCAGGGCCGCACAGAAGCGCGCCTCACCATGCACATCCTTGCCGTTGCGGGCCAGCGCGGCGAAGCGCGCGGCGTACTCGTGTCCGGATGTGCCACCGGTCAGTTCCTGCCAACGACTCATGAGATCGACTATAGGCCGCCCTCCAGCTCCCGGTGCCTTCCCTCCTCCTCGCGCTGCCGCCAGGTCGGGCCGGAGCGTTGCGTGGCGGGGTCGATGCCGGCTGCGTGGAGGATCTCCCAGACTGTGGACGGGGCGATCGGGTAGCCGAGGCGGGCGAGTTCGCCCTGTATCCGGCGGTGGCCCCAGGTCTGTTCTCTCGGGTCAGGCGCAGGACGAGGGCTCGGATGGAGCGGACGGTGCGGGGGCGCTCGGACTGCTTGTTGCAGAGAGTTGTGCCTGCGAAGCCCCATGTTCGGTCGACATGTTTCGCAACGTGCCGACAGCCGTCTGCACCACGTCTCGTTCTGGCGATTACTGCGTGACCTGTGCGTGCCGGTCGCGTTCATCGGCAGTGCAAAAGATCACCACCTGTGGCCGCTGGATCCGGTGTGCTCCGGGGACCGGCATTCTCGGTAGCGTGACCATCTGCTGCATGGAGTGTCCACGTGCCCGGCTGATCCGTGCGCGACGGCTTCCGACGGAGAGTGATGAGGCGGCAATGAGTGAACTGACAAAGCCCGAGGTCGACGTTCCGGAGGGTGACGCTCCTACCGAGCTGACCATCCGGGACCTGGTCGTCGGAGACGGGGCTGAGGTGAAGCCGGGCATGGTGGTCAGGGTCCACTATGTCGGGGTGACCTTCGAGTCCGGGAAGGAGTTCGATGCCTCCTGGGACCGGGGCCAGCCGTTCAAGTTCGCCCTGGGCAGTGGCAAGGTCATCAAGGGCTGGGACCGGGGGGTGAGGGGGATGAAGGTCGGCGGTAGGCGCGAGATCATCGTTCCCCCGCGTCTCGGCTACGGCAATCAGTCGCCCTCGCCGTTGATCCCGTCGGGCTCGGCCCTGGTCTTCGTGGTGGACCTGCTGGACTCGTATTCCAGCACAACCGGGTGGAGCAGCGCCTGGTGACCTTGGTCCCCCACGACGTGCTGCGTCGTCCCCCGGGGTTGGCGCCCCCATGCTCCTCACTGCCGCTCCTGCTTCCGCCTCCGCAGCGTCCGAACGGTTCCGCCGCGCTCTGGGGCGGACCACAGGCGTCGTGCTGATCGGCTTCGGCCTCGCGGTCGCGACCGCCTCCGTCTGAGCTCGGACCGGGGTTTTCCCCACCCCGTACCGGACTGCAGGAGCCGAGCACGATGCGCTGGGAAGCACTCCTGGTGGCCGCCACTGGTCTCCGGCTCGGCGCCGGCATCGCCTGGACCACGCTCATTCCCCTCGCCCGCGGCCTCACCGGTGCCGCACCTCAATTCTCCGCCGGCGCGGCGGTCGCCTTGGTGGCCGACACGGTCTTCCTCGGCCTGGCTGCCACCGGTCTGCCCACGCGTGCGCTGCTCTGCCGCCACCCCACGGAAGCGGCGGCCGGACGGCAGTGGCCGTTCACGTGCGACCCGGGGCATTCGCGGTGCTCCGGGCCGGGTTCGTCGGCGCGTATGAACAGGCGGCCACGGATTCGTCGGCATGGACCAACAGCGGTGCCTGATCCCCCTCCTAGGGTCGCACTGGAGACCAGCAGGTGCTCCAGTGCGTCCTCGACGAGGAGACGAAAGCGTGCAGACACTTTTGCGTGGCGGCCGTGTCATTGATCCGGGAACAGGGTTCGACGGCATCGCCGACCTACTCGTGTCCGACGGCGTGGTCAGAGCTGTGGCCGCGGGGCTCGACGTGCCACCGGGATGCGAGGTCGTCGACGTCACGGGGTTGGTCGTCGGTCCGGGGTTCGTCGACCTGCACAGCCACGTGCACTCCGTCGCGGGGCAGCGGCTGCAGGCCATGGACGGTGTGACGACGGCCCTCGACCTGGAGTCGGGCCTCATGCCCATCGGGCGTGCGTACGCCGAGGCCGCCGCGGACGGACGCCCGCTGCACTACGGCTTTTCCGCCTCGTGGGGCGGCGCCCGGGCCCAGGTGCTCGCCGGTATTCAGCCCGACGCACAGATCGGGAGCGGCCTCGCGGTGCTGGGAAACCCCGCATGGCAGCGCTCCTCCACCGATCGTGAACTCGCCGAATGGCTGGCCCTGATCGAGGGTGAACTGGCCGCAGGAGCGCTCGGGATCGGAGTCCTCCTCGGGTACGCGCCGCACAGTGATCCGGCCGAGTTCCTCGCCGTCGCCCGGCTCGCCGCGAAGGCCGGTGTGCCGACGTACACCCACGTCCGTGAGCTGGTCGAAGTGGATCCCGGCACTCCGGCGGACGGCTCCGAGGAGATCGTCATCGCCGCGGCCGAGACCGGCGCCGCGATGCACCACTGCCACGTCAACAGCACGTCGGGCCACCACATCGACCGGGTACTCGGCGCGTTGGACGGCTCACGGCGGTCGGGATCCCGGGTGACGGTCGAGGCCTACCCCTACGGGGCGGGCAGCACCGCGATCGGCGCGGCCTTCCTCGACGCCGAACGCCTGCGGATGAAGGGCCTGTCCCCGTCGAGCGTCGTGATGCTCGAATCGGGCGAACGCATCGCCGACGAGGGGCGCCTGCGGCAGTTGCGCAACACTGACCCCGGGGCGCCCTGCATTCTGGAGTTCCTCGACGAGGGCAACTCGTGCGATCTCGCGATGCTGCACCAGGCGCTGGCCTTCCCGGACGCGATCGTCGCCAGTGACGCGATGCCGGTCTACTGGCCCGATGGCAGCAACGACAGCACCGAGTGGCCGCTGCCGCCCGGGGGAACGACGCACCCACGCACCGCGGGAACGTTCACCAAGACGCTGCGCGTGATGGTGCGGGAGAGCGGCGCCTGGGACTGGCCGGAGGCGTTCCGGCGCTGTGCCCACCTGCCGGCACGCGTCCTCGACGACGTGGCGCCGGGCGCGCGGGGGAAGGGACACCTCGGCGTCGGCGCGGACGCCGACATCGTCGTCCTCGACCCGGTGACGATCACCGATTGCGCGACCTACTTCGACTCCACGCGGCCGTCCGTGGGCGTGCGGCACCTGTTCGTCGGTGGTGTGCCGGTGGTCAGTGCGGGGGAGCTTCAAGTCGACGCGCTCGCCGGACAGCCGCTGCGAGGTGAGCCGCGATGACGGCGACGCGTTCCGAGGTGGCGGTGGAGGCGCTCCTCGCCGACATCGAGACCCTGGTGCGGTGCGAGTCGCCGTCCTCCGATCACGCAGCCGTCGCCCGCAGCGCAGACGTCGTGGCGGCGCTGGGGCGCAGGCTGCTGGACGCGGAACCGGACCGCGTGGTGATCGACGGGTGTACGCATCTGAGGTGGCGCTTCGGCGAGGCGCCGCGTGTGCTGCTGCTCGGGCACCACGACACCGTGTGGCCCGCCGGATCGCTGGAGACGCACCCGTACTCCGTCCTGGACGGAGTGCTGCGCGGGCCGGGCTGCTTCGACATGAAGGCGGGCGTCGTGATGGCGCTGCACGCCGCCGCGGCCGCCGGGAACCGCTCGGGTCTTTCGGTCCTCGTCACCGGCGACGAGGAGATCGGCTCCCCGTCGTCGCGGCGCCTGATCGAGGATGAGGCTCGCGGCTGCGAAGCGGTCTTCGTGCTGGAGGCGTCGGCCGACGGCGGAGCGCTCAAGTGCCGCCGCAAGGGCGTCTCCCTGTACCGGATCGACGTGGACGGCCGGGCCGCGCACGCCGGGCTCGAACCGGAGAAGGGTGTGAACGCCGGAGTGGAGGTGGCGCACCAGATCCTCGCCGTCGCCGCACTCGCCGACGCCGAACGGGGTACGACCGTCGTGCCGACGGCCCTGTCCGCCGGTACCACGACCAACACCGTTCCCGCGCGTGCCGGCGTGGCGGTCGACGTACGGGTGTGGGACGAGGCGGAACAGCGGCGGGTCGATCAGGCCGTGCGGGACCTGAGGCCCGTACTCGACGGCTCGCGGATCCGGATCTCGGGTGGCATCAACCGCCCGCCGCTGCAGGCGGACGCGTCCTCGGGGCTGTTCGACCTCGCCGCGACGCTCGCTGCCGAACTCGGTCTCGGAAATCTCACCGCCGCCGCTGTCGGCGGTGCCTCGGACGGAAACTTCACCGCAGGCCTTGGGGTCCCCACCCTCGACGGCCTCGGTGCCGTGGGCGGCGGTGCGCACGCCGACGACGAACATGTCGTCGTCGCCGAACTGCCGCGGCGCACCGCCCTGCTGACGGCCCTGATCGACGCCGTGTCGGCGAAATGAGCTCCGTGCGCCACGACGAACGCGGCGGACAACCCTGGCGCGGCACCACCGTGGCCCGCCAGGCAAGCCCGGAAAGGACAGTCCCGTGACCGATCTTGCGACACATGGGTCAGCTCTGGTTTCCCCGGCTGTGAGTGCAGCCGCGCTGGCCGCCGCGACCGCTGCGGCCGCCGCCTCACGTGTGGAAATCCGGGACCTGACCGAGGTGTCCGACCTGACCGAGGTCTGCCGGCTCTTCGCCTCGATCTGGCAGCCGGGCGCCGGTGCCCAACCGGTGACGACCGAGCTGCTGCGGGCGATGGCCGCGGCCGGGAACTATGTCGCGGGCGCGTATGAAGGAGAGGAGCTCCTGGGAGCCTGTCTCGGCTTCTTCGGTAGCCCGGCCAAGGCGAGCCTGCACAGTCACATCGCCGGGGTCGCGCCGCGAGGCCTCGGCCGGGGGATCGGGTTCGCCCTCAAACTGCACCAGCGCGCCTGGGCGTTGCGCCAGCACGTCTCGCTGATCACCTGGACGTTCGATCCCCTGGTCCGGCGGAACGCGCATTTCAACCTGGCCAAGCTCGGCGCCGGTCCGGCGCGCTACCTGCCCGACTTCTACGGGCCGATGCGCGACGGCATCAACGGCGCCGGTGACACCGACCGGCTGATGGTCCGTTGGGACCTGTCAGGCCCGGTGGCCTCCGCCGCCTCGCTCGGTGAGCCCGCCCGGGTCGATGCCGCCGCGCTGCGGGAGCACGGTGCGGAAGCCGCCCTGTCCGTCGCACCTGACGGGGGCCCGCTGACCGCAGTGGCCGACGGGCCGGTCGTCCTGGTCGGTGTGCCGCCGGACATCGAGACACTCCGGCGCACGGACCCGGGCCGGGGCCAGGCGTGGCGCGTCGCGCTGCGGGAGGTGTTGGGAGGCCTGATGGCGGAGGAAGCCAGGGTCGTCGGATTCGATCGTGCCGGATGGTACGTGGTCTCAAGGGAGAAGCCGTCATGAAGCCCAGTGGTGTGGAACTTCTGCGTGTTCAGATGCCGTTGGTGGCACCGTTCCGGACGTCATTCGGTACGCAGGACGTACGGGAACTGCTGCTCGTACGCGTCGTGACGCCGAACGGCGAGGGCTGGGGCGAGTGCGTCACCATGGGAGGGCCGCTCTACTCCTCGGAATACGTCGACGGTGCCGAACACGTGCTGCGGAACTTCCTGGTCCCGGCCCTGCTGGAGGCGGGCGAGGGCACCGCGAGCCGGGTCGCGCCCCTTCTGGCCAGGTTCAAGGGTCACCGGATGGCGAAGGCCGCGCTCGAAATGGCCGTGCTCGACGCCGAACTGCGAGCACACGACCTGTCCTTCGCCGCCGCGCTCGGGTCCGCACGGGACTCCGTTCCTTGCGGGGTCTCGGTCGGCATCATGGACTCCGTCCCCCAACTCCTTGATGTGGTGGGCGGCTATCTCGACGCCGGCTATGTGCGGATCAAGCTGAAGATCGAACCCGGTTGGGACGTCGAGCCGGTGCGAGCGGTGAGGGAGCGTTTCGGCGACGACGTGCTGCTGCAGGTCGACGCCAACACGGCGTACACCCTGTCCGACGTGTCCCAGCTCGCCCGTCTGGATCCCTTCGAGCTCCTCCTCATCGAGCAGCCCCTGGACGAGGAGGACCTCCTGGGCCACGCCGAGCTGTCCCGTCGCATCCGCACGCCGGTATGCCTCGACGAGTCGATCGTGTCCGCCCGCTCCGCTGCCGACGCGATCACGCTCGGCGCCTGCCGCATCGTGAACATCAAGCCCGGCCGGGTCGGCGGGTACCTTGAGGCGCGGCGGGTGCACGATGTCTGCGCCGCCCATGGGATCCCCGTGTGGTGCGGTGGCATGATCGAGACCGGGCTCGGCCGGGCGGCCAACGTCGCGCTCGCCTCGCTGCCCGGGTTCACCCTGCCCGGAGACACCTCGGCGTCGGACCGGTTCTACCGGACCGACATCACCGAACCGTTCGTCTTGAAGGACGGACACCTGCCGGTGCCCCAGGGGCCGGGCCTCGGTGTCACGCCGATTCCCGACCTGCTGGCGGAGGTCACGACCTCGAAGGTGTGGCTCGGTTCGTAGCACGCGACGAATTCGCCGTTAAATCCGGTCGGATCGGACCAGCAGGTTCCGGTGCGCCCGGAGTTACCTTTGGGCGGTGCTGACACCGACGTCTGGCAAGCCACACACAAGCCTGGCGCGCGTCCTCGACGACCTCGGGGACGTGCTGCTGGAGTCGATCGCCGGCGGCGGGAGCACGCGCCGGCAACTGAGCGGCGTAGTCATCCACGACCCGCTCGACGAGGCGCAGTTCCCGGCGCGGGCAGTCGTCCTGGGTGTGGGCGTCCACGAACCGGACGACGTGGTCCGCCTCCTGTACGACCTCGGCAGCAAGGGCGCGGCAGCGCTCGTCGTCCGGTCACCGTTCACCGCGACCGAGGAGATCCGGCGGGCCGCCGACGAGTCCGGCGTCGCCCTGCTCGGACTCACCCGGGGAGCCTCCTGGGCGCAGGTCGCCGCCATGCTCCGCACCCTGCTCGTCGAGGGAGACATCGGCGACATCTCACCGCAGACGCTGGGCGGCATGCCGTCGGGCGACCTGTTCGCGCTGGCCAACGCCGTGGCCGCGCTCCTGGACGCGCCGGTCACCATCGAGGACCGCAGCTCACGCGTGCTCGCCTTCTCCGGCCGCCAGGACGAGGCGGACCAGTCCCGCGTGGAGACGATCCTGGGGCGCCAGGTGCCGGAACGGTTCACCCTGGGCCTGGCGCGCAACGGCGTCTTCGAGCGACTTCATCGCGGCCATGCGCCCGTGTACGTCGATCCGCTCCACGACGAGTCGATGACCGTTCCCCGGGTGGCGCTCGCTGTGCGGGCCGGCGACGAGATCCTCGGCTCGATCTGGGCCGCGGTGCCCGGGCCCCTGTCCAAGGAGCGGACACAGGCGCTGATCGACGCCGGAAAGCTCGTCGCGCTCCACATGTTGCGCCTGCGCGCGGGCGCCGATGTCGAACGCAGGCTGCGCGCCGATCTGGTGAGCACCGCGCTGGAAGGCGGCACCGGGGCACCGGAGGCGATTGCGCGGCTCGGGCTCGTGGGACAGCCCGCGATCGTGCTCGCCCTGGGGCTGTTCGGCGGATCGGAAGCCGATCCGTCGACGGAGGACGGTCTGCGCCGGGTCGCGGACCGCCAGCGCGTCGCCGATGCGCTGGCCATGCATCTGAGCGCGGTCCAGGCGCGCTCGGCCGTGGCGCTGGTGGGCGACGTGGCCTACGGCATCGTGCCGATGCCGGGGAGCCAGACGGACTGCCGGGAGCGGTCGGTCCGCGTCGCGTCGACCTTCCTTGAGCGCACCGGGCAGCGCGTGGACGCGGCGATCGGCATCGGGCCGCCCGCTCCCGACGGCTCCGTGCTCAGCCGCTCGCGTGACGGCGCGGACCGCGCGCTGCGGGTGCTGCTCGCCAACGGGGGCGCCCGGCGCGTGGCCACGGCGGAGGAGGTCCACGTCGACGCACTCATGCTGGACCTCGCCGATCTGGCCGCCGCGCGCGGGGACGTGGCGACCGGGCCCGTCGCCCGCCTGCTCGACTACGACGCCCGGCACCAGTCGCAGCTCGTCCACACGCTCTCGTGCTGGCTGGACGCCTTCGGCGACGTCGCCGCCGCTTCCGCCGCGGCGTACGTGCACCCCAACACCTTCCGGTACCGGCTGCGACGGGTCGCGGAGGTCGGTGAGATCAATCTGGACGACCCCGGCGAGCGGTTCGCGGCGATGCTGCAACTCCGGCTCCACCCTGCTCGCCACCACGAGTAGAAGCCGGAGGCCGCACCAGGACGACGTTCGTCCGCACCGCCCGAACACCACCTGAAGGTTTGTGGAACTCCACGAACCCGCTGCGTCACCTGATGTCCAGGATGGGCCATCAACCCCGACGCTACGGTACGGAGGTAGCCATGACGGCGGTGATCACCGAGGACACCTGGACGCCGAAGCGGGTCAACCGGACGGCAACGATCACGATGGTGGTCATGCTGTGCGCCTGGTCGGTCGACTACATCGACCGTTTCTCGATCAGCATGGCTCTGCCGTCGATCGGAGAGGAGTTCCAACTCGGCAGGACGGCACAGGGCTCGCTCGTCACCGTCTTCGCGCTGGTCTACATGATCTGCCAGATACCCGCCGGTTTCCTGGCCGATCGGTACGGCTCCCGCGGACCCATGCTGATCACGCTCGTGCTGTGGTCGCTGTTCACCGCGCTGACCGGGATGGCCGGCACATTCGGTCTGCTCCTGCTGTTCCGCGGTCTGTTCGGTGCCTGTCAGGGCGCTTTCCCGGCAGCGTCGTTCAAAGCCATAGCGGAACGGACGACACCGGCGAGACGGGGGACCGCCACGAGCGTGATGCTGTCCGCCAGCGGGATCGCCGGCCTCGCGCCCCTGCTCGTCGCCCCGCTGCTGACGGGCATCGGCTGGCGGCACACCTTCCTCTGGATGGCGGGTTGCGGCGCGGCCATCGGCATCGGGTTGTGGGCGCTTCTGCCCAAGGCACTGCCGGACCGGCTGAGCCGGCTTCCGCAGACGACGGCGACGACGCCCGCAGTCTCGCGCGCACAAGTACTCAGGTCCCCGGCGGTGTGGAAGTTCGCGGTGCTGTACTGCGCGATGAACATGCTCAGCTACGGCCTGGTCACCTGGGTGCCCAGCTATCTGCTAGAGGCCAGACACCTGTCGCTGAACGAGACCGGGGTGCTGTCGGCGATCCCGAGTCTGGTGGGCTTCGCGACGACCATCTTCGGCGGCTGGCTGTTCGACCGGTACTTCCATGACAAGGCCAGGTGGTACCTGGTGTCCATCGCGACGGTGACCGCGGTCCTGCTCGTTCTGATGGTGTCGGCGGGCAGCGCGGCGACGTTCACTCTCTACGAGACCTTGGCCGTCGGAGTGTTCGGGATGGCGACGATGTGCGTCTTCGGCCTTCCGCTGCGGGTGCTTCCCACGGCGGTGGCCGGCCTCGGCTCCGGAATGACGAACTTCGGCGGCCAGGTCGCCGGCGTGATCGCGCCGCTGGCGATGGGCTGGCTGGCGGACGCGTTCTCCTACACCGCCGCGTTCGGATTCCTGATCTGCACCACGCTGCTCACCGCGGTGATCGCGTTCTGGGTCCCGCAGCGAGCCGAACAATTCAACTTCCCGCCGGCCGGAACCAAGGAGTCTGCCGGCACCAAGGAGCCGACCGGCACCAAGTAGTCGACCGGTGTACCGGGAAACAGATCCCGTCCGGACAGAAATCCACCCCGACAGAGAGAAGGGACCCCATGGTCACCGAATCGGAACTGGTCGAGACAATCACCGGGCGGGCGGCGGAAGCCGGCGTCCAGGTATGGCTGCACGCGGCCGATCTGGACAGCTCGCGACACGTGGGCATCGACGCCGACGAGCCGGTGGTCACCGCGTCCGTGTTCAAGGTTCCCGTAGCAGTGGAACTTGCCCGGCAGGCGGCCGACGGTGAACTCGACCTCGCCGAGCGGATCACGGTGCCACCGGGACATCCGACCGCCAGTCCGTACGGCCTCGCGACGTTCCGCCACGACGTCACGATGTCCTGGTACGACCTCGCCGTCCTGATGATTGGCATCAGCGACAACGTCGCCACGGACCTGATCCTCGGGAAGGTGGGAAAGGCCGCGGTCGCCGGGACTCTGCGCCGGCTCGACCTCCCGCACACGGCCGTCCCCCACGACTGCGGGGACCTGTTGCGCACGATCGGCGAGGACCTCGGGATCGACTACCAGGACGACGAACGGATTCTGGCCGCGATGCCGGCCGAACAACTGGCCAAGCTGCGCGCGTTGACACCCGAAGAGACCTGCCGGACCACCGCCGCGGAGAGCACCCGCCTGCTGGGCCTGATCTGGCGTGACGAAGCGGCACCCGCGACGGCGTGCGCCGACGTCCGGCGCTGGCTGGAACTGCAGGTGTGGCCGCACCGGCTGCGCTCCGGCTTCGCGGACGACGACGTCAGGATCAGCGGCAAGACCGGCACGCTGCCCTCGCTGCGCAACGAGATCGGCGTGGTGGAGTACCCGGACGGTGGCCGGTACGCGGTCGGCGTCTTCACCAGGGCCGTCGACGCCCGTTCGAGAGTTCCCGAGCGTGACGCCTTCATCGGTTTCGCCGCCGCGCGGGCGGTGGACTGGCTCAGGCGGTAACCCATAGCGGCGGCCGGGCGTTTCGTCGGTCGCGATGAAGGTTTCGGCAATTCTCGTCGTTTCTCACGAATCGGCCATCAGCGCACAGGTCATACCCTCCCGGAATCGCCCGTTCTCCCTCGCCGAGACAAGAGGTGCACATGTCCGAACTCAATGAACTCCGTGGCTGGTTGGAAAGTCGCCTTCCCGAGTTGCTGGCCGAACACAAGGTGCCGGCCGCGTCGATCGCCGTATACGCGCACGGAGAGATGATCGACCGTGCGGCCGGGGTGCTGAACAAGCACACCGGCGTCGAGGCCACCGCGGACTCCGTCTTCCAGATCGGGTCGATCACCAAGGTCTGGACGACCACGCTGGCGATGCAGCTCGTCGACGAGGGCGCGCTCGACATCGACGCCCCGGTCCGGGCGTACCTGCCCGAATTCGCCGTCGGTGACGAGACGGCCTCCGCGAAGATCACCGTACGCCAACTGATGTGCCACACCTCGGGGTTCGAGGGCGACGTCTTCCTCGACACCGGTCGCGGGGACGACGCGGTGCACAGGCTCGTCACCCTCCTCGCCGACGTGCCCCAGCTGTTCGCGCCGGGCGAGATGTTCTCGTACAACAACGCCGCCTTCTGCGTACTCGGTCGCATCGTCGAGGTGCTGCGCGAGAAGTCGTACGACGACTGCCTGCGCGACCACCTGTGCACGCCGCTGGGGCTGACCCACGTCGCCCCCAGCCCGTACGAGGCCGTCAGGTTCCGCGCCGCGTCAGGGCACCTCACTCCCGACCCCGACGCCGAGCCGCAGCCCGCGCAGGTCTGGGCGCTGCCCCGGTCGAACGCGCCCGCCGGATCGATGCTGGCGATGCGGCCGCGGGACCTTCTGACGTTCGCCCGGATGCATCTCGACGGGGGCAGGGGGCCCGACGGGACGGCGGTGCTCACTCCGGAGAGCGCGCTCGCCATGCGGCGCCGCGAGGTGGAACTGCCGGATCTCGGTCTGCTGGGCGACGCCTGGGGACTGGGCTGGTCGCTCTTCGACTGGCCCGGCGGCACGGTGGTCGGCCACGACGGAGGCACACTCGGCCAGTCGGCCTTCCTACGGGTGGCTCCCGAACACGACATCGCGGTGGCGTTGCTGACCAACGGCGGCAACCCGCTCCCGCTGTACGTCGAACTCGTCGGACGCGTGCTGCGCGAGCTGGCCGGAACAGAGATGCCGGCGCTCCCGGTGCCGGACGCCGACGCCCCCCGTGTCGAGACAGCGAGGTACGTGGGCACGTACGCGTCGTCCGTCGGCGACACCGTCGTCAGCGAGGACGCCGACGGCAGGCTGTGGGCCGAGCGGACCCCGAAGGGAGTGTTCGCCGAACTCGACGGCGGTCCGCCGGAAAGGATCGAACTGGTCGCGTACGACGGCGACAGGCTGATCCCCGTGAAGCCGCAGCGCGGCATGCACATGGTGCACGCGTTCGTCGGGGACGACGGGACCGGGCGAGCGCGGTTCCTGCACACCGGCCGGGCCGATCGGCGGGTGAGCCGGTGAACGCCATCGCCGACGAGATCGCCGCGGTCTTCGCCGAGGCGGGAGCGCAAGGATTCCTGCACGCCCGTGAGATCGGGGTGACCGACGGCCCCGAGGTCGCCGTAGGCGCGGACGCCCCGGTGGTCCTGGCGTCGGTCTTCAAGATCCCGGTCGCGGTCGCCTACGCCCGCGAGGTGGCCGCCGGACAGCTGGACGAGACCGAACGGACCCGGGTCACCGCGCGCTACCGCGTCGGCGGGATCGGCACGGCCGGGTGCGTCGACGACGTGGAGATGAGCTGGCGCGACCTGGCGCTGTTCATGCTGACCATGAGCGACAACGCGGCCACCGACGTCGTGTTCCACCGGGTCGGACAGGACGCCGTGGACCGCGTGCTCACCGACCTCGGGCTGTCCCGAACGCGCATCCGCGGCTGCTGCGAGGACCTCTTCGCGTCGTTGCTGTCCGACCTCGGTGCCGGCGAAGGCGACGACGCGGAGGCCGCGCTCGCCGCGGCCGCCCCGGAACAGCTGTGGAAGCTGGCGGTGCTGGACCCGGCCAGGACGACGTCGTCCACCCCGCGGGAGATCACCCGGCTGCTCGACGCGATCTGGACCGACCGCGCGGCCGATCCCGGGGCCTGCGAGAAGGTCCGCGCGATCATGGGACGGCAGATCTGGCCGCACAGGATCTCGTCCGGCCTCGACACCGGGGTCCAGGTGGCGGCCAAGACGGGCACGCTTCCCGCGATCCGCAACGAAGCAGGTGTGCTGACCTACCCGGACGGCAGGCAGTACGCCGTCGCGGTGTTCACCCGCGCGGACTCCCTGGAGGACCGCCGGCCCGCTGTCGATACCTCGATCGGCAGGGCCGCCCGGCTCGCCGTGGACCATCTCCGCCACGGAGAGACGTCGTGAGGCGCCGGGTCGTGCTGCTCGGCGCGCTGGCGCTGACGGTCAGCGCGTGCGGAGGAGTCTCGCAGTCCACACCAGGGCGGACCGCACACCAGAAACTGGCGGACGGCAGGACCTTCACGCAGGCGATCGCGTCCGACCCCGGAAGCCTCGACCCGCAGATGACGGTCCTCTCGGTCGCCATCCAGACCGATCGCTACCTCTACGACTCGCTGCTCAACGTCGACGCCGCCGGAAAGCCCGTGACGGGACTGGCGGACAAGTGGCACGCCACGACGACGAAAGCCACGTTCAGCCTGCGGCGCGGCATCACCTGCGCCGACGGCTCGCCGCTGACCGCCGCGGACGTCGCGGCGAACATCAACTTCGTGGGCGACCCGGCGAACAAGTCCCCGTTCGCGGGGGTGACCATCGCGCCCGGAACGAAGGCGACCGCCGACAACGCGAGCCGCACCGTTACGCTCACCAGCGGAGCGCCGGACGCGTTCCTGCTGCGCAACGCGGGCCGGCTGCCGATGGTGTGCGCCGCGGGCCTGCGGGACCGTTCGCTGCTGGCCAAGGGCGGCGCGGGCACCGGCATGTTCACCGTCACCGAGGCCGTACCCAACGACCACTACACGCTCACCCGGCGCAAGGACTACACGTGGGGGCCGGGCGCGTGGAAGACCAACCAGCCGGGGCTGCCCGACAAGGTGGTCGTGCGGGTGGTCCCGAACGCCACCACCTCGGCGAACCTGCTGCTCTCCGGCGGCCTCAACGCCGCGGCCACGGTCGGGCCGGACAAGAAGCGGCTCTCCGCGCAGAAGCTTTTCCACGCCGACTACCTCGCTCCGATGGGAGAGTTGTTCTTCAACGAGGCTCCCGGCCGCGCCGGCCGGGACGAACGTGTCCGCCGCGCCCTGGTCCAGGCACTCGACCTGACGCAGCTCGGCAAGGTGCTCACCAGCGGCACCGGCAGACCGGCCACAGGCATGGTCACGGCCGAACCCCGGGCCTGTACGGGCGACACCCTGAAGGGCAACCTTCCCGCGCACGACCTCGCCGCGGCCAGAACTGCGCTCGACGCGGCGGGCTGGCGCGTGGGCCCGAGTGGCGTGCGCGTCAAGGACGGCAAGCGGCTCGCCCTCACCATGATCTACGCGACGCAACTCGGGCCGACCATGGCGCCCACCGCCGAGCTGGCGCAGCAGACCTGGAAGAGCATCGGAGTCGACGTCAAGCTGAAGGGCGTCGACAGCTCCGGGCTCAACCAGGCGCTGTTCACCACCGGAGCGTGGGATGTCTCGATGGCTCCCTTCGGCTTCGAACTGCCCAGCCAGGCAGTGCAGTTCATGTCGGGCAGGACGCCGCCGCAGGGCACCAACTTCGCGCACATCCGGAACGCCGGGTACGACTCTCAGGTGCGCCGGGCGTCGGCGCTGGTCGGCGACGACAGCTGCCGCGCGTGGCTCGCGGCCGAGACGTCGCTGATCAAGCGCGTCGACGTCGTCCCCTACGTCCACTCGGTCATCCCGTTCTTCGGCACCGGAGCGCGGTTCGAGGTCAGCGCGGGCTCCATCACGCCGTCGTCGATACGGATGTACGGCTGATGGCCACCGCTGCGGTGCCGGCCGCCTCGCGTGCCGGAATCCGGGGCGGCCCGTGGCTGCCGTTCGCACGGCGCAGGCTGCGGCGATTCCTCGTCGCGCTGTGGGTGCTGCTGACCACGGCATTCCTGATGATCCACCTGGTCCCGGGCGACCCGGTCCGGGCGGCGCTGGGAATGACCGCACCCACCGAGCTGGTCGAGGCCCGGCGCCAAGCACTCGGCCTGGACGACCCGTTGTGGGTGCAGTACGGCCACTACCTCGGCAACCTGTTCACCGGCGACTTCGGTACGTCGATGACGAGCAACCTGCCGGTGGCGCAGGTGATCGGCGACCGTCTGCCCGCGACGCTCGCGCTGGCCGTGCCGGCGTTCGTGGTGGTGGTCGCCCTGGCGATTCCGCTCGGCGTGCTGTTCGCGGTGTTGACCAGGGGCGGCAGACGGCGGGGCGTCGAGCTGGGATTCACCTCGGTGAGCGTGTTCCTGGCCGCCGTCCCTGAGTTCCTCGTCGCCGTCGGCCTCGTCGCGTTCTTCGCCGTGCGCCTTGGCTGGTTCCCGGTCGCCGGGAGCGGCGGCGCGAGCACGTTCGTGCTGCCGGTGACGGCACTGGCGACCGGGGCGACGGCGGTGCTGGCGCGGATCGTACGGGTGGAGATGCTGTCTGTGCTCGGCGACGACTTCGTCCGCACCGCCCGGGCGAAGCGGCTGCCCGCCCGGCTCGTGTACGTCCGGCACGCCCTGCCGAGCGCGCTGACCGCCACGCTGACGTTGGGCGGGCTGATGCTCACCGCGATGGTCGCCGGGACGGTGCTGGTGGAGAACGTCTTCGCCTGGCCCGGGCTCGGCTCGACGATCGTGCAGTCGATTCTGGCGAAGGACTATCCGACGGTGCAGGGCATCGTGCTCGTCTACGGCATCGGGGTGCTGCTGGTGAACCTGGCGGTCGACGTGCTGCTGGCGCTGCTCGACCCGCGCTCGACCATCCAGGAGAGCTGATGACGTCGACATCGCAGTGGAGAAGGCGCGGCTCGGCCTGGTCGGCGGCCGCGCGCACCCCGATGGGGGCGTGCTCACTGGCGCTGTTGGTCGCGTTGGCCGCACTCGCCATCCTGGGACCGGTGCTGTGGGGCGAGCAGGCGGCCGCGGTCGACACGAACGCGATCAGCCAAGGCCCCTCCGGGGCACACCTGTTGGGCACCGACTCGCTCGGCCGCGACATCTTCTACCGCACGCTCGTGGCCACCCGGTTCTCGGTCGAACTCGCGGTGATCGCCAAGGCGGTCGGCGTCACGGTCGGTCTCCTGCTGGGTACCTTGCCGTCGGTGCTGCCGCGCCGGGCCGGCAGGCTGATCACCTCCGCCGTGGACATCGCGGTGGCGTTCCCGGGGCTGCTTCTTGCGTTGTTCTTCGCGGTCATCTTCGGCGTGGGCACCCGAGGCGCGGTCCTTGCGATCGCGTTCGCGACGGCGCCGGGCTTCGCCAGGCTGGCGCAGACCCTCGCCGCGTCGGTGGCAGGGCGGGACTACGTATCGGCGGCGCGCATCGCGGGCGTCGGCCGGCTCCGGTTGCTCGTCCGGCACGTCCTGCCCAACATCGGCGAACCGTTGATAGTGAACGCCACCATCAGCGCGGGCGGCGCACTGCTCGCGTTCGCCTCGCTCTCCTTCCTCGGCATCGGCGTCCAGGCACCCCGATACGACTGGGGGCGGCTCCTGGGCGAGGGACTGGACGGGATCTACGTGAATCCGGCGGCCGCGCTCGCTCCCGGTGCGGCAGTGGTGCTCGCCGGTCTCGCGTTCAACCTGGTGGGGGAGACCGTCGCCGCGGTGGTCGGCGTGCGCACCCCGACCGCCCGGATCCCCGCCCGGCCGGCGCCGCCCGCCCGTCCCGCCGCGGCCGAGGAACCCCCGGCGAAGCCGGTGCTGTTGGTGGAGAACCTGCACGTGGCGTTCCCGCGTGCGGACGGGTGGACGGTCCCGGTGCGCGGCGTGAGTTTCACCGTGCGCGACGGTGAGGCGATCGGTGTGGTCGGGGAATCCGGATCGGGCAAGAGCCTGACCGGACTGGCGGTTTCGCGGCTGATCGAGACGCCGGGTGTCGTGACCGCGGACCGGCTTGAGTTCGCGGGGACTCCGCTCCTGACGACCCCGGAGCGGGAGTTGCGCAAGTTGCTCGGCACGTCGCTGGCGATGGTCTTCCAGGATCCGACGAGCTCGTTCAACCCGACCCGGCGGATCGGCCGCCAGCTGGCTGAGGCATCGGAGCAGCACCACGGCCTCAACAGGCGCGAAGCCTTCGCCAGAGCCGTGGACCGGTTGCGCGAGGTGCGCATTCCCGCCGCGGAACGACGTGCCCGGCAGTACCCGCACCAGTTCTCCGGCGGGATGCGGCAGCGCGCGATGATCGGCATGGGGCTGATGGGCGAGCCGAAACTGATCATCGCCGACGAGCCGACGACGGCGCTGGACGTCACCGTGCAGCGCCAGGTGCTGCGCCTCCTCGCGCGGACGAGGGAGACCGAGAACGCGGCCATCCTCCTGATCAGCCACGACATCGCGGTCGTCGCGCAGACCTGTGACCGGATGCTCGTCATGTACGCGGGCCGCGTCGTCGAGGACCTCCCCACCGCCGACCTCATGTCTGTACCGAGACATCCCTACACCCGGGCGTTGCTGGCCGCGACGCTGGAACTGGACACCGACCGCGACGAGCCGCTGGCCGTGGTCCCCGGCCGCCCGCCCGAGCCGGACCAGGTGCCCGAGGGGTGCGCGTTCGCCGCCCGCTGCCCGGTGGCGACGGACCGGTGCCGGAGCGAGGACCCGGTCCTGGAGCGGGTCGACCGGGCACACCGGGTCGCCTGCTGGCATCCGAACGGCGCCGTCGCGCGGGAGTCCGGCCGGGAAGCCGCCTACGGAGGTGTCGAATGAGCGCGCTGGTGTTTGACGAGGTGAGCGTGCGCTACGGCGCCCGGCGCGGAGGCCTGACCGCAGTGGACCAGGTCAGCCTGACCGTGCCCAAGGGACAGGTGGTCGGGCTGGTCGGGGAGTCGGGATCAGGCAAGTCGACCCTGGCACGGGCCGCGGTGGGCCTTGTACCGGTCGCCGCGGGCCGCGTCATGCTCGGCGGCGTGGATGTGAAGAGCCTGCCGCGAAGGCGTCCGCTGCAGATGGTGTTCCAGGACCCGTACTCCTCGCTGGACCCGCGGATGAGCATCGGTGAGTCGATCACCGAGGCCCTGCCGCGCGGCGCCCACGCCGGGGCCGCGGGCCGGCGGGCCGAGGTGGCGAGACTGCTCGAACTGGTCAACCTCGACCCGGACCGGGCGGGGATGCTGCCGAAGCACCTGTCAGGCGGTCAGCGGCAACGTGTGGCGCTCGCCCGCGCGTTGGCCGGGCAGCCGCAGGTACTGATCGCCGACGAGATCACGTCCGCGCTCGACGTGTCGGTGCAGGGCGCCGTGCTCAACCTGGTCCGCACACTGCAACGGCGACTGGACCTGTCGATGCTGTTCATCTCGCACAACCTGGCCGTGGTGCGCTATCTCAGCGACGTGATCGCCGTGATGTATCTCGGCCGCATCGTGGAGATGGGCCCCGCCCAGCAAGTCCTCAACGACCCGCAACACCCCTACACGCGCGACCTGCTCGCCGCGGCCCCGTCCGCCCGCACCGGCCTGTTCGACGACCCCGGTGACGGCGACGGCATCGGAGACACGGACCCGCCGGACCCGCACCACCCGCCCACCGGTTGCCGCTACCACCCCCGCTGCCCGATCGGCCCGCTCACGCACACCGAGCGCACCGTCTGCCTCAGCTCCGACCCGGCCGACGCCGCGGTGACCCGCCGGCACCGAGCGGCCTGCCACTTCTCCCCGAGCGTCAGCGAACAGCCCGCAATCCCACGAGGAGGCCTCCTGCGATGACCCGACGCCTTGGCATTGATGATCTGTACGAGTTGACAGTCCCCGAGCAGCCGAGTGTTTCGCCGGACGGAAACCGGATCGTGTACGTGCTGCGCGCCGCCGACCGTGACGGCGACCGGGACGTGCGGGCGCTCTGGCAGGTCGCCGCCGCGGGCGGCGAGGCACGGCAGCTCACCCGGGGCACGACCGACACAGCACCGACATGGTCGCCCGACGGCACGCGTATCGCGTTCCTGCGTGCCCGGGACTCGGCCCCGCAACTGTGGTTCCTGCCCGCCGCCGGGGGCGAGGCCGAGCAGGTGACAGAACTCCCGCTGGGCGCCGGCGCGCCGGTCTGGAGCCCGGACGGCAACAAGGTCGCCTTCGCGGTGCCGGTCGACCTCGCCGCGCCGGGCGGCGAGGACGCAACCGCACGCGCACGCCGGGCGAATGCCCCGGTCGTGACGGACCGGCTGGACTTCAAGGCCGACGGCACAGGTCTGGTACGGACCCTGCGCAGGCACGTGCACGTCCTCGACGTAGGCACTCGGGAGATCCGGCAGGTCACATCGGGGGACTGGAACGCGGGCGATCCCGCCTGGTCCCCCGATGGCACCCGGCTGGCGTTCCCCGGCGCCCGCGAGCCCGACGCCGACCTCACGCTGCGGTCCGCCGCCTACGTCCTCGACCTGAGCGGGCGCGCCGCCGAACCGCAGGCGACGGGCTCCGGCGACGGCACGGCAGCCACGGTCACCTGGACCCCTGACGGTCGGGCGCTGCTGGTCGTCGGGCGGGGGGACACCGAGATCGGGAACACCAAACTACTGCTGGTGCCGCTGGACGGCGGCGACACCATCGACCTGACGGCTGCCCTCGACCGGAACGTGATGCCGGGCGGCCCCGGCTATCCCGGCGCGGCGCCGTGCCCGACAGCGGACGGCCGCGTGCTGTTCTGCGTGCGGGAGCGCGGCTGCACCCACCTCTACTCGGTCGGTCTCGACGGCGGCGCGCCGCGACCAGTCGTCGGGGGCGCGGGGAACACCGTCGGCGACCTGGCCGTCGCGGGCGACACCGTGGCGATCCTCCTCGCCACGCCGTCCTCGTTCGGCGAGATCGCGACGGTCGACCCCGCCGACGGGACGGTCGAGGCGCGCACACACCATGGCGAGAGCGTCGCCGACGTGGAGCTGTTCGCCCGTGAGGAGCGGGAGTTCACGATCTCCGACGGCACCGTGGTCCATGGCTGGCTGGTCCGTGACCCGGCCCGTACCGGCCCTTCGCCTCTGCTGCTGGACATCCACGGCGGCCCGCACAACGCATGGAACGGCACAGCCGACGCCACCCACCTCTACCACCAGGTGCTGGCCGCGCGCGGCTGGGCGGTGCTGATGCTCAACCCACGCGGCAGCGACGGCTACGGCGAGAAGTTCCTCACCGCGGCGCTCGGCGCGTGGGGGCAGGCGGACGCGCCGGACTTCCTCGAACCACTGGACCACCTCGTCGCCGAGGGTGTCGCCGACGCCGACCGGCTTGCCGTGTCCGGTTACAGCTACGGCGGCTTCATGACCTGCTACCTGACGAGCCGCGACAACCGGTTCGCGGCTGCGGTCGCGGGCGGGGTGGTCAGCGATCTGACCAGCATGGCCGGCACCTCGGACGCAGGCCACCACATGGGCGTGCGCGAACTGGGCGGCACCCCGTGGGCCGAGGAACAGGCGTACCCGCAGCAGTCGCCGCTCACCCACGTCGACCAGGTCCAGGTACCGACGCTCATCGTCCAAGGTGCCGATGACGTGCGCTGTCCCGTGGGGCAGGCGGAACAGTGGTTCACCGCGCTGCGTGAGCGGGGCGTTCCGGCCCGGCTGGTGCTGTACCCCGGCAGCTCGCACCTGTTCATCCTCGCCGGCAGGCCGTCGCACCGGGCCGACTTCAACCGACGCGTCGTCGACTGGGTGGAGCGGCATGCAAGGCCCAAGGGAAGCGCGGCGCGGGTGCCGATCGACGCCGCGCACTGGCAGCGGCGGCTGAGCGAACTGGCTTGCGCACATCGGGTACCCGGAGCGGCGCTCGGCATCCTGCGCATCGGCGGCGACGGCGCCGACGATCTGGTGCAGGCGAGCCACGGCGTCCTGAGCAAGAACACCGGCGTCGACGTCACCGACGACTCGCTGTTCCAGATCGGCTCGATCACCAAGGTGTGGACGACGACCGTCGTGATGCAACTGGTCGACGAGGGGCTGCTCCACCTCGACGCGCCGATCGCGGACGTCCTGCCCGAGCTGCGACTGGCCGATCCGGACGTGTCGAGGCAGGTGACCATGCGCCATCTGCTGACCCACACCAGCGGCATCGACGGCGACGTGTTCACCGACACCGGCCGTGGCGACGACTGCCTGGAGCGCTACGTCGACCAGCTCGCGGGCGTCGGACAGAACCACCCGCTCGCGGCGACCTTCTCCTACTGCAACTCGGGATTCGTCCTCGCCGGCCGGGTCATCGAGAAGCTGACCGGCAAGACCTGGGACCTCGCGATGCGCGAGCGGCTGTTCACCCCGCTCGGCCTGAGCCACACGATCACGCTGCCGGAGGAAGCGCTGCTGTTCCGCGCGGCGGTCGGCCATGTCTCGCCCGGCGGCGGCGAGCCGACGTCCGCGCCGGTCTGGGGGCTGCCGCGCTCGGTCGGTCCCGCCGGTCTGGTCGGCGCGGCGACCGCGGACGTCCTGGCGTTCGCCCGGCTGCACCTGACCGGCGGGCTGGCACCCAACGGCGAGCGCCTGCTCGCGCGGGCGTCGGTGGACGCGATGGCCGACAGGCAGACGAACCTGCCCGATCCGCACAGCATCGGCGACTCCTGGGGCCTGGGCTGGATACGTTTCGACTGGGACGGGCACCAGGTCATCGGCCACGACGGCAGCACGATCGGCCAGGCGGCGTTCCTGAGGCTGCTCCCCGAGCAAGGACTCGCGGTGGTGCTGCTCACCAACGGCGGCAGTCCACGCGACCTGTACGAGGAGCTGTACCGGGAGATCTTCTCGGAGCTGGCCGGGGTGGCCATGTCGCGTCCACTCGAGCCGGCCGCCGAACCTCCCGCCGTGGACGCGCGGCGGCACGCCGGTGTGTACGAGCGGGCCGGGGTGCGCGCCGAGGTTCTGCTGACCGGGGAAGGGCTGCGCCTGCGCCAGACCCTCACCGGTCCCCTGGCCGAACTCGCGCCGGATCCGACGCAGGAGTACGACCTGGTACCGGTCTCCGACAGCCTGTTCGCGTTCCTCGCGCCGGAATCACGGACCTGGACCCCGGTCACGTTCTACACGCTGCCCACCGGCGAGCCGTACGTGCACTACGGGGTGCGGGCGGCCCCGAAGGTGGCCTGACCGTTCACGGCCGGCGTCTGCGGCTGCGATGTGGAAGGGCCCGCTCGACCAGCCGTCCTGTCGACTGGTCGGGCGGGCCCGCGCGGACGCCCTGGGAGGAGGTGAACTCATGGAGGGTCCGCTCGCATGACGCGGAGTTCGAGCATCGCGGCGAAGCGTTTCCCGGTGTCGTCAAGGTCCGTCCCGGCGATCTCCGCGGCCCGCCGCAGCCGGTATCGGAAGGTGTTCGGATGCACGTCGAGCGAGGCGGAGGCGCCCAGAACATTTCCGAGACTGTCCAGCCGGGCGGTCGGAGTCTCGACCAGGGCGGTGCCGTTTCCCCGGTCGTAGGTGCGCAGACGCTCGATCGGTCCGTCGGGAAGGCCGCCCTCGCTGCGCAGCAGATCCCCGAGTTCCAACAGCAGTGCGTCGACCTGGACTTCGGAGTACCGGGCGACACGTCTCCCGGGCCGCTGGCGGAGCACTCGCAGCGTCCGGTCAGCGTCGTGCCGGGATCGGGCCAGGTCAGCGGGGCCGGCCGAATCGACGGCACGACCGATGCCGAGAACCACACCGGTCAGCCCGTCCGAGGCCCGCTGCAGGAAGTCCCGCGCAGCCGACTGTGCCTTCTCGGGCAGATCGTCGGCGTTGGCGCCCTGTGCGGGACTCGGGACGATCGCGTAGCACACGTCTCCGACCAGAGCCGCCACGGATCCCGGGGTCACGACCGAGAGATGGAACGAGAGCGCGTCGGCAGTCCGCTCCAACAGTTGGCGGCTCATCGGTGCGCCCGCAGCGGAGGCCGCGGTCATCCCGGAAACGGCCATGGCCATCACGGTGTCGCCAATGACATCGCCACACACCGGGACATCGTTCAGGCCGCGAGCGAGGGCGATCCGGACCGGCTGGCGGAACTCGTGACCGCCCACTGGCAGGGGCTCACCGAGTCCCTCCTGCGAGGCCGAGAAGCGGATGAGGTAACCCAAAGGCCGGACAGTCAGCGTTTCCGCCCGGGGCACAAGGGCTCGTAGCACGTATCTGTCAGGTCCAGAACATGAGCGACGCGGCTCCGTTGAGACAGGTAGTCGACCACAACGTCCCTGCCGATGGAGCCGCGTTGTCCACTTGAGTGGGGTCGTGCTTCTCAGGGATTGGGGTTCCGGTAGATGCTTGCGGCCATGGCGCCCAACTGCTTGTTGGCTTTGAGTGCCAGGTCGATGGCACCGTTCACGGTGTTACCCGGTGCGGGGATGTCATTGACGTAGATGGCGAAGGCGTAGCGGCGGCCGTTCTCCGCATCGACATATCCGGCGAGTGCCTTGGTGGTCAGGGCCAACTTCCCGTTGACGGCACCGATCAGGGTGCCGGTCTTGGCTCGGATGTGGCCTGCGGCCGGGTCGGTGGGCTTGATGACGCCGGCCAGCGAGCCGTCTACGCCCATGGTCGGCATGGAGTCGTGCAAGACGCCGAAGTAGTTCTTCCCGGAGAGATTCCGCAGTAGTTGTGTCTGGGCGGCCGGTGTGGCCCTGTCACGGGTGAGGCCCTGGGCGTCCACGAGATCGAAGGAATCACGGTCGATGCCGGCACGCGTAAGAAATTCTCGTTCGGTCTTCATGCCGTCGGCGTAGGTGTGCTTGCCGTTGTGGACGGCCATCAGGGGCGGCAGAAGGTTGGCGCCGAGGTTGTGACTGACCTTGTTGATCAGTTTTGCGTATTCCTTGAAGGGGGGTGACGTGTAGCTTGCGGAGACGGGCAGCCTTTTGACCTTCTGCACCGGCGGGAGTTTGCTGCTGGGATTGTCCCCCAGGGTTGGAGAGGCGACGGAGACGCCATGCTTGGCGAGTGCTTCGATGAGTACCGTGCGGGCGAACGCGGCCGGGTCGGGCACTTGGTACGTCGCGATGAAGGGCGCGGCGGCGTCCGCCGGCACGGAACCCCCTATCCGGATGCGTCCGGCAGCGGGAGAGTCGGTCTTCACGGCCGGCTTCGTCCCGGCGGGAGTCGTGGTGACGCGCGAGTCGACGGTGAACGCGGCGGTCTTGGGGCGCCAGTCGACGGTTGCCTGCCGGCCGGGTGCTGCGGGGGTGATCAGCAGGTCAATGAGGTTGTCGTTGACGACTGTTGGCGTGATGGGTGTGCCTCCGATCGTCACAGGGGCCCAGAGGCGGTCGTCGATGACCACGTCTCCGTCGATGTGCCGGATGCCGCTCGCCGCGACCTGTCGGGCGAGGTCATTGATGCCGGCGAGGGGGTCTTCACGCGTGAGGGTGGCCATACCAGGCACGGCATTTGCATCGGTGTGGTCGAAATCCGGGATGTCGACCTTTCCGAGCGCGTTGGTCCGCCCGCCGAGTGTCAGATCGCCGCTTCCCACCATGATGAGGTTTCCGGAGAGGCGGCCGTCGTGCGATACCGAACCGGAGCGAACAAGGGGGGTGCGGAACCGATGGCTGCTCCCGAGTGTGTCGAGCGCGGCGCCGACGGCGAAGGTCTTGGCGGTCGAGCCTGTCACGAACTTGGACGTGGCGTTCTTGGACTGCACGACCTTTCCGGATTTCAGGTCGGTGACCTGAAGACCCCACTGTCCCGAGGACCATGGGGCACCTCGCATGAGTTTCTGCAGCTCTGCGCTCACCCCAGCAGCGCTCGATGATCCTGGAGCCGAAGGATGCTTGCCGGTTGTGACGGTGTGGCACGCGGAAGCGGTGAGCGCAGCGACCGTCGAGGCGGCGACGACGGCTACGGTGCGGGACCGTCGGCGTCGTCCCTTCAGCTTGACGGCGTGTGCGCCGTTCATGAGAGTGCGCTCCTGCAAGGCGACGCCTTGGCGGTCCGACAGGGTATGACGGCGCACGAAGCCAGTGATCCTGGAGAACATTTGGGGTTGATCCTCATCTTGTTGCGCGGCGGTGACGCGAGTGGTCATGCCGGAGTTACGAACGCAGGGCCCGGGCAGCGACCGTGCGTGATGTGCGGGCAGCCTGGAGGGCCAGGGCGAGGCAGGTGGTCAGGAGGGTCACAGCGGCGAGTGCGCCGAGCGTTTCCCACGGGAGACCGTTCAGAACGCGGGCGATACTGATCCTGGCTCCCGCGGCGATGGTGGCACTCGTGACGGCGATGGAGATCGCGCCGAAGAGGATTGCCGTCCCGGCGTAGATGGCTCCCTCATAGATCGTTGACCGGGTGACCACGCCCGGTCGTGCGCCGGCGACCGTCACGACGGCGGAGTCGCGGGTGCGCTCCCGCCCGACCAGGGCGATCACGGCGAGGCCGCCGACCCAGGACACGACGAAGACCCAGCCCAGAACGACCATGACGTCACCCAGCCCGGCGGTGCTTCCGGGCATGACGTTCCCCATCACCATGAAGAGCCCGACAAACGACAGGGAGAGCGCGAAGGGCAGCACCGTAGTGACGCTTCGAGCTGCCCGTGCACGGCACGAATGCAGGGCAAGGTGCCAGGCGACGCT
Source organism: Streptomyces sp. NBC_00440 (assembly GCF_036014215.1). Lineage (NCBI taxonomy): Bacteria > Bacillati > Actinomycetota > Actinomycetes > Kitasatosporales > Streptomycetaceae > Streptomyces > Streptomyces sp. NBC_00440. The sequence goes on along the minus strand of NZ_CP107921.1, from coordinate 7,342,611 downwards.
GCGCGACGGTACGAGTGCGGTCCAGAGCTTCATCAGAGGCGTGAGAACCCACGGCCCCATCAGCAGCGCCAGGCAGATGAGGAACAGGTCGCCGGCGAAAGCGAAGGCCGTCCGCTGTTCGACGCCGCCTTCGAGTTCCAGTCCCAGCCCTGGAATCCACATGCCGACCACTCCGGCGAGGAGACACAGGGCGAGAACGCTGCGTGCGGCACCCGGCCGGGCCGGCGGATCCGAGAGGTCCCGGAAGGCGCGCATCTCCGGTGTCTTGGCGGCGCGGCGTGTGACTCCCCAGCCGCCGAGCAGACACGGAACCACCCCGAACAGCACAGCTACATGGGGACGCCGCTCCCACCCTCGCTTATGTGCGCAGCGGCCCGAGTGGGAGCAATTCGTTAAAGGGACTGGGAGCGAGCGTGCTCCCTCCCATCGCTCCCAGGGAGCGGGCCCGGGAACAGAAAAAGGGCCGTTATGAAAACGGCCCTTCACCTGCGACGTTCGATACGTTCGAACTGTCGGGACGACAGGATTTGAACCTGCGACCCCTTGACCCCCAGTCAAGTGCGCTACCAAGCTGCGCCACGTCCCGATGCCCGTCTGACCTGGGGTTTCCCCTGGCCTGACCTGCATGAGAACCATACCGCACTCCGGCCGCCGGACCGACTCCGCCATGGGGGACCGCGATCGGGAGACAATCAGCGGATGAACGAGAAGAGCGACGGCTCGCGCGACACCACGAGGGATCGCGACGCCGATGGCCGGGCGCGCAATGCCCGGCCCCGGGACGGGCTCGGGCGGCCGCTCCCGTACGGGGCCGAGGGCGTGGAACGGCAGCCGGAGGGGGTGACGCGTGCTCCTGCGGAGACCGTGCGGGAGGCGCAGCGGCTGCTCGACGCCGGGATGCCCTTCCATGCGCATGAGGTGTTCGAGGATGCCTGGAAGGCGGGGCCCGAGTCGGAGCGCGCGCTCTGGCGGGGTCTCGCGCAGCTGGCGGTCGGGCTGACGCACGCCGCCCGCGGCAATACCGCGGGCGGTGCGCGGCTGCTGCTCCGGGGTGCGGGCGGGCTCGCCGCGTACCCGGAGCCCATGCCGTACGGGATCGACATCGGCGGGCTGACCGTCTGGGCGGAGCAACTCGCGGGCGGGCTCCGGGGGCCGGTCGACGCGAGGGCGTCGGCCCCACGCCTGACCGGCGCCTGAACAGCCCTTCCCCCTGCCCCTCCGCCGGTCGGCGTCCGACCGGGCGCGGCGTCGCCGGGGGCGCCGGGCCGGGGCCGATATAAGCCCCGGCGGGCGCCGGACCTGGTGGACATGCGTCAGACTCGGCGGGTGAGAAAGATCTATGTGATCGGCATCGGTGCGGGCGACCCCGACCATCTGACGATTCAAGCGGTGAAGGCCCTCAACAAGATGGATGTCTTCTTCCTCCTCGACAAGGGTGCGGAGAAGTCCGATCTGATCCGGCTGCGCCACAACATCCTCCAGGAGCACATCGGGCACGGCCGCGGCTACCGGCTCGTCGAGGCGCGGGACCCCGACCGGGACCGCGCAGCCGGGGGTTCCGGATACGCCGCGGCCGTCGACGACTGGCGGCGGGCCCGGGCCGGCATCTACGAGCGCATGATCATGGAGGACCTGGGCGATGACGAGTGCGGCGCGTTCCTGGTGTGGGGTGATCCCGCTCTGTACGACTCCACTCTCGCCATCCTCGAAGAGGTCCTGGAGCGAGGCGCGGTCGCCTTCGACCATGAGGTGATTCCCGGCATCAGCAGTGTGTCGGCGCTGGCGGCCAGACATCGCACCGGTCTGAACCGGGTCGGGCAGCCCGTGCAGATCACCACCGGACGGCGGCTCGCCGAGGGGTGGCCCGACGGTGTGGACGACGTCGTCGTCATGCTCGACGCCGAGCAGGCATTCCGTCACCACGTGGACGAGGATCCGGTGATCCACTGGGGCGCCTATCTGGGCACCGAGGACGAGATCCTGGTCTCCGGACGGCTGTCGGAGGTCGCCGGGCGCATCGGGGAACTGCGGTCGGAGGCCCGCGCCCGGAAGGGCTGGATCATGGACACCTATCTGCTGCGCAGGGACTGACCCGCAGGAACTGACCGCAGGGACTGACCCCGCAGGGACTGACCGCAGGAACTGACCGCAGGAACTGGCAGCAGGAGCCGACCGCAGGGACGGAATACAGGACACGCAGCAGCGACATCCACGGCACGGGCAGTGACGCACTCCATTATGCAACTTGTTGCACAACAGGGTGCGGCTGGTCTAGAAAGAGCTGACCACCACTGCGCACCGGAGGCGCCGGATGAGCCCGTACCCCCACCTGCTGAGCCCCCTCGACCTCGGCTTCACCACGCTGCCCAACCGTGTCCTGATGGGGTCGATGCACCTCGGGCTCGAAGAGGCGACGGACGGCTTCGAGCGGTTGGCCGAGTTCTACGCGACCCGCGCACGCGCCGGTGCCGGGCTCATCGTGACGGGCGGGATCTCCCCCAACGAGCAGGGCAGGTCGCGCGACGGCGGCGCCAAGCTGACCACCGAGGCGGAGGCCGCCGAGCACGAGATCGTGACCGCGGCCGTCCACCGGGCGGGCGGCAGGATCGCGATGCAGATCCTGCACTTCGGCCGGTACGCCTTCCACCCCGGTCTGGTGGCGCCGAGCGCGGTCCAGGCGCCGATCAGCCCGTTCACCCCGCACGCCCTCACCGACGACGAGGTCGAGCAGACCATCGAGGACTTCGTACGGGCGGCCGAGCTGGCCCGGAGCGCCGGATACGACGGTGTAGAGATCATGGGGTCCGAGGGCTATCTGATCAACGAGTTCATCGCGGCGCAGACCAACCACCGCGAGGACCGCTGGGGCGGTTCGTACGAGAACCGCATCCGGTTCCCCCTGGAGATCGTCCGCCGGGTACGCGAACGGGTGGGGCCCGACTTCATCCTCATCTACCGGCTCTCCATGCTCGACCTGGTCCCCGGCGGTTCCTCGCAGGACGAGGTGGTCGCGCTCGCCCAGCGGATCGAGGCGGCGGGCGCGACCATCATCAACACCGGAGTCGGCTGGCACGAGGCGCGGATACCGACCATCGCGACGTCGGTGCCGCGTGGCGCGTACACCTGGGTGACGAAGAAGGTCACGGGCGCGGTCACCATTCCCGTGATCACCAGCAACCGGATCAACACCCCCGAGGTCGCCGAGGAGTTGCTGGCCGGAGGCTGCGCGGACATGGTGTCGCTCGCCCGCCCCTTCCTGGCCGATCCGGAGTTCGTCGCGAAGGCCGCACAGGGCCGCTCCGACACCATCAACACCTGCATCGGCTGCAACCAGGCCTGTCTCGACCACACCTTCAGCGGTCTGATCACCTCTTGCCTGGTCAACCCGCGCGCCTGCCGTGAGACCGAACTGGTCCTGTCGCCGACCCGGCGCCGCAAGCGCGTCGGGGTGGTCGGCGCCGGTCCCGCCGGGCTCGCCTTCGCCGTGTCGGCTGCCGAGCGCGGCCACGCGGTGACGCTCTTCGACGCCGCAGAAGAGATCGGCGGGCAGCTGAACGTGGCGCGGCGGATACCCGGCAAGGAGGAGTTCGACGAGACCCTGCGCTACTTCCGGGTCCAGCTCGAACTGCGCGGCGTCGATGTCCGGTTGAAGACCCTGGCCACGGCGGAGACGCTCACCGCGGAGGGCTTCGACGAGATCGTGCTCGCCACCGGAGTCGTCCCGCGCACCCCGGACATCCCCGGCCTCGACCACCCCAGCGTCGTCAGCTATCTGGACGTCCTGCGGGACGGCGCACAGGTGGGACCGCGTGTCGCGGTCATCGGAGCCGGCGGGATCGGCTTCGACGTCGCCGAGTTCCTCACCGACAGCGGCGAGTCGGCGAGCCAGGACCCGGCGGTCTTCTTCCAGCAGTGGGGTGTCGACACCGAGTACCGCACGCCCGGCGGTCTGCGCGCCCCGGTCCGGCCGGCCTCGCCGCGGACCGTGCATCTGCTCCAGCGCAAGACCGCCAAGGTCGGTGCGGGGCTCGGGAAGACGACGGGATGGATCCACCGTACGGAGCTCAGGCACCGCGGCGTCACGATGGTCGCGGGCGTGACGTACGAACGGATCGACGACGAGGGTCTCCATGTCACGGTCGACGGCGCCGCGCAGGTGATCCCCGTCGACACGGTCGTGCTGTGCACCGGTCAGGAACCGCGACGCGAGCTGTACGAGCAGCTGCGCGCCGCGGGCCATCCGGTGCATGTGATCGGAGGCGCCGATGTGGCGTCCGAGCTGGACGCCAAGCGGGCCGTACGCCAGGGGACCGAACTGGCCGCGAGCGTCTGAGCCACCGCATCGAGGCAGCTCCCGGCGCCGCACAACGGCAGCTCCCGGCCGGGATCTCTCTAGGATGCCCGCATGTCCCTCCCGCACGCGATCCTCACCGCCCTGCTCGAAAAGCCGTCGTCGGGTCTTGAGCTGACCCGGCGATTCGACAGGTCGATCGGTTACTTCTGGTCGGCGACGCATCAGCAGATCTACCGCGAACTGGCCAAACTGGAGCAGTCCGGCTTCATCCGCCCGCTGCCGCAGCAGCCCTCGCGCGGGCGGAAGCGGGAGTACGAGGTCCTGCCCGAGGGGCGCACCGAACTGACGGCCTGGGTGGCCAGGCCGGAGGATCCCAGAGCGTCCCGCGATCCGCTGCTGCTGCGGCTGCGGGCGGCGGCCGTGGTGGGGACGGACGGCCTCGGATCCGAGTTGGCGCGCCATCTCCGGCTGCACGAGGGGAAGCTGGCCGAGTATCTGGCCATCGAGAAGCGTGACTTCTCGCGGCCCGGCCCGTCCCCGCAGGACCGTCTCCAGCATCTGGTGCTCCGGGCCGGCATCGATCTGGAGAAGTACTGGGTCGGGTGGCTCACGGAGGTGCTTGCGGAGTTGACCGGCCGCTGAATCCGGCCCGGGTCCGCGTATGACGCGTGGCGCCCGGCGCCCTCCCCCGACCCCGATTCATGTGATTTTCACGCAGCCCGGCTACGGTGGCGGCTGTGACCCAGATGAGCCCGCCCGGATGGCACAGAGACCCCGGGTATACAGGAATAGGCCCAGTCCAGGAACGCTGGTGGGACGGCGCCCAGTGGACCGACCAGCTGCGTGTGCCGCCTGCCGCGGCCCGGCGGCGCCGGTTGCGGATCGGCGCCGCGGTCACGGCCGCCGTGGTGGTCCTGGCGGCCGTCGGGGGCGGTATCTATCTGCTGACGGACGGATCGGGCTCCGGGCACACATCGGATGCGGCGACCGCCCCGTCCAAGGCGCCCTCCGATGCGCCCAGCCGCCCCGGGACACCGGGCGGCGGTGGCGGGAGCGGCCAGAACGGCGGCGGCAGCGGCGGAGACGACGGCCCCGGGTTGCAGGCACCGCCGACCGAGGACGGCTACGCCACCGACGCGGCCAGCGGGATCAGCATCCCCGTACCGAAGGGCTGGGCGGGCCAGTCGGGGACCGTCGGGGCCGGCGTGACCATCGGCAAGTACACCTGCCCGAGCGGGTCCGGCGCGAACGGCAAGACCGCGCAGTGTGTGCGCGGCGGGGTGTTCTCCGAACCCGCGATCGCCCTGAAGATCAAGACGACCGACCCGGAGGCCGCCGCGAAGAAGGACATCGCGGGCAACGCCAAGGAGTCTTACGGGGAGACCTCTTCGGGGATCACCTCGCACCAGCAGCTGAAGTCCGAGGCCGTCACGGTGGCCGGCCAGCAGGGCTATCTGGTGCGCTGGAAGGTGGTGACGAAGAAGGGTGACGACGGGTACGTCCAGTCGCTGGCCTTCCCGTCGCCGGGGGCCGACGGCATGCTGATCGTCGTACGCTCCGGCTTCGACATCAACTCCAAGGCGCCCGCGCTCTCCGTCATGGACCAGATCACCAAGGGGATCAAGGCGGCCTCCACTTCGGGGACCGGGTCGGGCGAAGGCGCCTGACTCCCTCTGCCCCATCCGCACCCGGAACGCGGCCGTCGGCGGCGTCAGGCGTCGGCGTCGGCGTCGGCGTCGGCGTCAAGGCAGTACGAGCCAGTCGGCGGCGACAGCGGCCACCAGGCCCACGCACAGCAGCCAACTCGCGACCCGGGTACGGCCGCTGCGGCTGAGTTCGATGACCACACCGCAGAGGATCAGCGCCATTCCGTAGTCGGCCACGACCAGCAGGGACGACCGGCTGGTGATCCGCTCCGCGAGCACCAGCGCGACCGCGGCCATCATGACGGATGCCACCGCTATCCGTATCCGCCGGGCCTGACGAGGCGTCAGGCCCGGCTTCCCGGGCTCGGTCAGGTCCGTGTCCACCGCTTCGCTCTGGTCAGGAGTGCTCATGAGCGGGAATCGTAACGGAGTGCGTGCGGTCCGCGCCGACGCAGTCAGGACCGGTTCCGGCGGACCGCCCCTGACACCCCCCGAACAGACCGGATCCCTCCGTCACGGCGGCCTCCCGGCGCTGGCCGGGAGATACTGTCCGGGCTGAGTTCAAGGAGGCGCCGGTCTCCACTCCCCCGTACCGAGGTGGGCCGACGCCATGACCCTGCGCTATTTCCGAGAGAACGGCCTGCTCGTTCTGGAGACGGACCGGCTCGTCCTGCGTGAGCAGTCGCCGGCCGCGGCCGCCGTGCTCGCCGAGGGCGGCACGGCCGGACTCGACTGGCTCGACGCGGCTCCGGGCAGCGGGACGCAGATCGCCGCGAAGATGGTGGCGATGGCTGCCGAAGCCGGGGCGTACCTGCCCGGCTGGGGGCTGTTCGTGATCGAGCGCGCCGTCGACGGTACCGCGCTGGGCGGGATCGGATTCCACGGGCCGCCGTCCGAGGGCACGGTGGAGATCGGCTACGACCTGACGGAGTCGGCGCGGGGCGCCGGCTGGGCGACGGACGCGGTGATCGCGCTCACCGGCTGGACGCTGCGACTCCCCGCTGTGCACACGGTGCTGGCCACGACGGACCCGGGCAATCTGCCCTCGCAACGGGTCCTCCTCCGGGCCGGGTTCACCCGGCGCGCCGACCTGGACGGGCTGTGGGCGTACGAGCTGACCGACGAACCCGCCTCAGCCCGGCCCGGATCACCGGGGGCCGTCCGATGAGTATCGGCGTACCGCCGTTCCTGCCCTTCGGCCTGCCGGGCCTGTACCGGGATCCGCGGGACCGGGCGGCTGCTCAGCGCAGCAGCAGCTGAGCGCCGCCCAGTACGGTCGCACCGATCACCAGCCGCTCGAAGAGCCGCTGGTTGATCCGGTGCACACAGGCCCGTCCGATGAACGCGCCGGGGACGACGAAGACCACCAGCACGGCGTCCAGCAGCAGCGACTTGCCGTCGATCAGGCCCAGCCCTGCGCTGAAGGGCACCTTGACGGTGTTGACGATCAGGAAGAACCACGCCGACGTGCCGAGGAAGCCCAGTTTCCGGAAGCCCGCCGAGATCAGATAGAGCGACATGACCGGGCCGCCGGCGTTGGCGACCATCGTGGTGAAGCCGCCGAGCACTCCGTACGAGCGAGCCATGACCCGGCCGCGGCGGGCCGGCCCCACCGCTGTCCCGTCGTCCGCCGCCGTCCCGTCATCCACTGCGGTGCTGTCGTCCGTTGTGGCCGTCCCGGCCGGCTCCGTGGAACGTCTGCGCCACAGGGTGACGCCCGCCATCAGCAACAGGATCGCGCCGATCGAGGTGCGGACCACCGCGTCGTCGGCCCAGAACAGGAAGCCCGTGCCGATCACCACCCCCACCGCCACCGCCGGGAACAGCCGCCAGAGCGTCGGCCAGTGGGCGTGCCTGCGGTAGGTGAGGACGGCGAGCACGTCCCCGGCGATCAGTACGGGCAGCAGCACCCCGGTCGATTCCCGGGCCGGCAGCACCGCCGCGAAGACCGCGAGGCTGATGGTGTTGGCCCCGCTGACCGCGGTCTTGGAGAAGCCGACCAGCATCGCCGCCGCCGCGAGGGCGGCCATGCCCCCGATGTTTCCTGTGATGTTCAGCGTGTCCATAGAGATGAAGGAGATATGCCCCGCCCCCGGGGCGAACACACCCCCGAGGCACCCGAGCCCCGTTCGGCCCACCCCGGACACAGGTCAGGGGCCGTCCGAGAACGGCCCCTGACTGCTTCACCACTGCCCGGGTACCGCTACCTCCGCAGCTCGACCGAGAAGCCGTGGCCCGTGGAGAGCGACGGCGTCCTGATCTCGGTCACCCCGGTGTCCGGGTCCGTGTACCAGCCGGACTTGGCCGCCGCGAACGCCTTCGCGGAGTCCAGCCGGTGGAGCTTGCCGCCCGCCATGGCCACCTGGGACGGTGCGTCCTTGGCGTGCACCGTGAAGGTGTACGAGCGGGAGGCGGGCTTGCCCGTGTAACTGCCCACGCTGGCACCGACCTTGATGGAGGTGCTGCCCTTGCCGTGCGTCGGGGCCTTCACCTGCACGTGCTGGGTGGCCGACGAGCCCTTCGCGAACTTCCGCGTCACGCCGTCGTCCTCGTACAGCGTGTAGTCCGTGGTGCCCTTGGGGTAGATGTCGTAGTCGAGTTCGCTCTTGTTCCGGGTCTCCCAGGACGTCGTGCCCTTGGGCCACATCGGGACGATCGAGCCGCCCTTGACGAACAGCGGGAGGGTGTCGAGCGGCGCCTTGTAGCCGTTGACCGTGGTCGGGCCGTGGTAGGTCTTGCCCGTCCAGTAGTCGGTCCAGGTGCCCTTCGGGAGGTAGATGCCGTTGCGCACGTCGGTGTCGCTGTAGACGGGCGCGACCAGGAAGTCCGAGCCGGACATGAACTCGTACTTGGCGTCGGCGCCGAGCGTCGCCGGGTCGTCCGGGTACTCCAGCGACAGCGGGCGCACCGACCCGACGCCGGTCTTCGTGGCGTCCTTGGACAGCGTGTACATGTACGGCAGCAGCCGCTCCTTCAGCTGGAGGTACTTCCGGTTGATGGAGGTGTACGGCTCACCGTCCAGCCACGGCTGCTGGTCGTGCGGCTTCTTGGTGGTGATGTCGGTGGCCCAGCCGTCCATCGTCATGATGGCCGGGAGGAACGCCTTCCACTGGAGGTCACGGGCGTACATCTTGGGGTCGTGGCTGTAGATCGAGCCGACGTCACCGGTGTTGTACGCGATGCCGGACAGGGTCGCGCCGGCGTATGTGGGAATCTGCCAGCGCAGGTAGTCCCAGGACAGCTTCTGGTCACCGCTCCAGAGCACTCCGCAGCGCTGGGCACCGGCCCAGGAGACCGGCAGCCAGACAAAGCCGCGGGCGTCGCTGTTGTCCTCGATACCGGCCTTGGCCTGGTCGCAGGCGTCGAGCGCCATGCCGTAGCCGTTGCCGACCCAGGCGACGTCCAGCTTGCGGACGCGTACTCCGGCCTTGGCCTCCTCGGCCTGGTTCGGCAGACCGTCCTGGGTCCAGAGGCCGAGCTGGGTGTGGCTCTTGTTCAGACCGGCGCCGGTCTGCGGCAGGTCCTCGTAGCCGCAGCCGTAGCCGTCGTTGACCAGCATCCAGCCGAGCGGCATCTGGTTCTGGTTGTAGCTGTCCGCGATCTTGAGCGAGTCCAGGGTGTGGCGCTCGCCCCGGTTGGCGTTGTGCAGATAGCAGTCGGCGTCGCCGGGCTCAAGGCCGTACACCGGCGGCATGAACGGCTTGCCGACCAGTGAGGTGTACTCGCCGATGACCTTCTTGGTGTCACCGGTGAAGTAGTAGGCGTCCAGCCGCCGCTCCTGCTGGCCGGTCCTGACCGGTGAGCCGAAGTCGTACACCCCGGCCGTCATGGTGTTGCGGAAGACGCCGTATCCCGCGCTGGAGATGTAGAACGGCTGGGAGTTGTTGTAGCCGCCCTCGTCCCAGTCGGTGTTGTTCCCGACGTTCATGACCTGGTCGCGGTGGGAGAAGCTGCCGTTCTGTTCACCACCGCCGAAGAACTGCTCCTTGGACCCGCGCTTCAGGCTCTGCCGCATTCCGCCGGACGTCCAGCGCAGCGGGTCGGCCTCCGCCCAGATCACGGTGCGGTTGTCCGCCTTGTACAGGGCGAACGTCAGCGGCTTCTTGTAGACGCGCAGTACGACGCCCTTCGACCGGATCCCGTAGTAGGAGCCGGCGTTGAAGGCGGAGGTGTGCGACTGGACCGTCGGCTGCTTCTGGATCATATGGCTGCCCGCGGGCCCGGAGAGGTCTCCGTCCGGGGATGCCTGGAGCCGCATCGTCTCATCGGTGAAGAAGGAGGCGCGCGCCTTGAGATCACCGGCCGCGATGTCGTAGGTGCCGTGCGAGCCGCTGAAACCGGTCAGATTGCCCGCGTCGGTGGACTCGGGAAGATAGGCCTTGCCGGTGAAGGAGTTGTTGTGGACGTTGTACGGGACGACCACCACGTGGTAGGTGCCCGACGCCTTGGGGATGACCGTCGCCTCGGGGTCGGCGGTCCCGGCACTCGACGCGACCTGCTTGTTGTCCTTGTCGTAGATGTACATGTCGAAGTCGTCGGTGGGGGTCTGCCACTGGATGGAGACCGGGACACCGCCCTCGGGGTTGTCGTCCCACTGGCCCGCCGGCGGGTTCACGGTCAGATCGAACCGGGCGCACTTGGCCTGGTCCGGGTCGTCGGCCGCCGTCCCGCACTTGTCGGGCCCGTCCACGGTGCCCTTGGCGTAGACGGGGCTCTGCCAGGTGACGCTCTTCGTCCCGCTGTCGAGGACCCCCGACGGGGTCGCGGCCGCGTGTGCCTGCGACGCCGGGACGGTCAGGGTGGTGAGGGCGAGTACCAGCGCCGACACCGCGGCGGCCGCGCCCTGCCGGGGGCGGCTTCTGAGGATTCGCAAGGAGTGTTCTCCGTTCGTACCGAACAGTAAAATGTGCAATGCCTGCGCAGACATGCTTGGAACACTGGAATTTCGAGCATCACAATTCACCTTGCGGTCAGTACATGTCAACGTTTCGGCGCGATCCGCACCGCTCGTCCGGAGCGGTCCCGGACCGGGTACCGCCCTCGTCAGCGATGCCACGGAGCCCGGGCTGCCTTCCTCAAATAACCCCTTATTCAACAGAGTTGGAGAAACTCAGGTCATCGGCAGCACTTTTTGCACAACTCTTGACGTGGCACACCCGCGGAGGAACGATCCAACCCATCAGAGAGCGCTCCCACACTCTTTCGCTCTTCACTTCTTGAAGGCTCACTGTCGAGCCACCAACCGCGGGAGATTTCCCCATGCTTGTTCCCCCCACAGCACGCAGGAGAGGGATGTCGGCGGTGGCAGCGGCCGCGCTCGCCGCCGCTCTGCTCGTCGTCGCCCCATCCGCGTCACACGCCGCCGATCTGCCCGGCGGCGGTGACCTCGGTCCGAACGTGCATGTCTTCGACCCCTCCACCCCCGACATCCAGGGCCAGTTGGACTCGGTGTTCAAACAGCAGGAGTCGGCGCAGTTCGGCACCGGCAGGGACGCCTTCTTCTTCAAGCCGGGTACGTACAGCAACATCAACGCCCAGCTCGGCTTCTACACCTCGATCGCCGGTCTCGGCCTGTCCCCCGACGACACGAACATCAACGGCGATGTCACCGTGGACGCCGGCTGGTTCAACGGGAACGCCACGCAGAACTTCTGGCGCTCGGCGGAGAACCTCGCCCTCACCCCGGCGAACGGCACCGACCGCTGGGCGGTGGCACAGGCCGCGCCGTTCCGCCGGATGCACGTCAAGGGCGGACTCAATCTGGCCCCCGACGGCTACGGCTGGGCAAGCGGCGGCTATATCGCCGACAGCAAGATCGACGGGACGGTGAGCCCCTACTCCCAGCAGCAGTGGTACACCCGGGACAGCTCGGTCGGCGGCTGGGCCAACGGCGTCTGGAACATGGTGTTCTCAGGCGTCAAGGGCGCCCCCGCGCAGGGCTTCCCCGACCCCACGTACACCACTCTGGACACGACCCCCGTCTCCCGGGAGAAGCCGTTCCTGTATCTGGACGGCAACGACTACAAGGTGTTCACACCGGCGATGCGCACCAACGCCAGTGGCACCACCTGGGAGAACGGCACGCCCAAGGGCGACTCGATCCCGCTGGACCAGTTCTACGTGGTCAAGCCGGGCGCGACCGCGGCGACCATCAACCAGGCGCTCGACCAGGGCCTCAACCTCCTCTTCACGCCGGGCATTTACCACGTCGACCAGACCATCGACGTGAAGCGGGCCAACACGGTGGTGCTGGGCCTCGGGTACGCGACGATCGTCCCCGACAACGGGGTGACGGCGATGAAGGTCGCCGACGTGGACGGCGTCAAGCTGGCCGGTCTGCTCATCGACGCGGGTACCACCAACTCGGACACGCTGCTCCAGGTCGGCCCGGAAGGCTCGTCGGCCGACCACTCCGCCAACCCGACCACCGTGCAGGACGTCTTCGTCCGGATCGGCGGCGCGGGACCGGGCAAGGCCACCACCAGCATGGAGATCAACAGCAACAACACCATCGTCGACCACACCTGGCTCTGGCGGGCCGACCACGGTGACGGCGTCGGCTGGGAGACCAACAGAGCCGACTACGGGCTCACCGTCAATGGCGACAATGTGCTGGCCACCGGGTTGTTCGTCGAGCACTTCAACAAGTACGACGTCCAGTGGAACGGCGAGAACGGCAAGACGATCTTCTTCCAGAACGAGAAGGCGTACGACGCCCCGAACCAGGCCGCCGTCCAGGACGGCGCCACCAAGGGGTACGCCGCCTACAAGGTCGCCGACTCGGTGAACACCCATGAGGGCTGGGGACTCGGCAGCTACTGCAACTTCACCGCGGATCCCACCATCCAGCAGGACCACGGCTTCGCCGCCCCCGACAAGGCGGGCGTGAAGTTCCACGATCTGCTGGTCGTGTCACTCGGCGGGAAGGGCCAGTACAACCACGTCATCAACAACACCGGGTCCGCGACGTCGGGGACATCGACCGTGCCGTCCACCGTCGTCTCGTACCCCTGAGCGCCGGAGCTCAGGGCGTGTCCGGGCGGCCGCTGCTCTCCGCGTAGTACTGGAGGTCCTGGACCTGGACCTGACTCCGCACCGGGTGGCGCGAGGTCACCTCCGCCACGGTGCGGCCGTCCCGGCGCACCGTGGCCGCGCTCCACCCGGTGTGCAGCGGCACCAGGGTGGGCCGCACTCCGGCCGGCACCGGGTGGCTCTGCCGCTCGGTGCCGACCACGGTGTCCAGGACGGCGGGCGCGGTCAGGAAGGTCAGCGCCTCCACCGTGTCACGGGGCGCCGCCGTCCCGGCGCGCGGGCTCATCAGCTTCTGCTGTGCCCCGGGCAGCGGCCGGGTCCCGGCGAACTGGACCCGTGAGGTCAGATAGACCGTGTCGCGTACGATCCTGGGCCACTGCCCCGTCTTGAAGCGGGTGAGGTAGTACGAGGACAGGTCGAGGTAGACGTATCCGTTGTGCAGCGACGGTGCGAACTGGCTCCCCTCGGAGTAGTCGTTCCAGGTGGTGAGCTGGACCCAGTCGGCGCCGTCGTCGATCGCGTGACCCCAGCCGGCCCGCAGCGTAGCGGTGTTGCCCGCCTCGTCGTACACCCCCTGGTTGGGCCTGGCGTCCTGGACCGAGACCGGCTGCATCCAGGTCTTGCCCAGCCGGTGGGCCAGAGCGACGTCGGAGGCGGCGCCCGCCTGGGCGGTGTAGCTGCGGTTTCCCCACTCCGAGAAGCCGTAGCTGATCGGGGCGAACCGCTCGGCGTTCGCGGTGAAGTCGAGGAACAGCGGGACCAGGGCCGTCCGGATGCCGTGCTGGGTCCGGAGCCGCGTGGTCAGCTGCGACCACCAGCCGGGACTGTGCGCCTCCGCCTTGAAGGGCGAGATCACCAGGCGTCCGTCGCCGAGCCGGTGGGCGGCCGGTGAGGCGGCGAGACCCGCCAGGGCGTCCGCCAGCGTCGTCGGGTCGGTGTGCAGCGACGTCATGTCCGGCATCAGCATGATGCGGAAGCCCGGCGCGGCCGAAGCGGCAGCCTTGAGCAGGAGGTTGACCCGCTCCCAGTTCGGTCCGGTCAGCGAGAGGATGTCGACGCTGAACCCGTCGATGCCCGCGGCCCTGGCGGTGCGGACCTCCTGCTGGAGGTTGGCGAGCTGCCAGTCGCCGCCCCGGGGCGCCACGGGCAGTGGCCGGTCCCGCAACAGGCCGCCGTACGGGGCGTGTTTGCCGTTCTCGCCCTGCGCCGTCAGGTAGTTGCGGCTGTAGTAGTCCTGCCCGGCCGGCTTGTTGTCCAGGGACAGCGGATACGGCGTGAAGTAGTGGGCGAACACCAGGTGGTGGCCGGTTCGCAGTGTCGCGGGTGAGGGCAGGTCGAAGGGGAGCTCCTTGCCGGTGACGTGCTGCGGCCTGGGAGTGAGGTCCCCGGCACGCGCCGCCGGGCCCTGCGCGGACGGTGCGGCGGCGGGTGCTCCCCCGGCGGGCTTCCCGTCCGCCCCGAAGGGCGACCAGGCCATTCCGTTGCCGGCCAGCAGGCAGATCAGCAGCAGCCCGAGCACCAGACCGGCTCCCGGCAGCAGGATGCGCCGCCCGGCGGTTCTGCGGCGGTGGGGCGCCAAGGTTCGTTCCGGCGCTTCGGCCATCGTCGCTCCTTCCCGGAAGGCCGCCCGTAGTAAGGGGGTTGGGCAGTAGTAGAGCGGAAATGCGGCTCCGGGACAACTGGGAGTCCGTCCCGAACGAGCCAGTACGTGACCATTCGGCCAGAATTACACGAGCCCAACACCCCTTCACCACATGCCCTCCCGATACACGCCGGGGCCAATCGGTCGCAACGTTTACGTAAACGGCATTGTGCGACCTGAAGTTTGTCGTACTGTTCCCTGTTGCGACTCCAGTTCGTCGATCGGGGAATCGACGAACAGGACGAACCAGTCAACACGTGCCGGGGGGGTACATGTGGCATGTCCGAACGCCTGAGACCAGTGCGTCCGACATCAGCACTTCATCAGGCGCGATCCCGCATGGGATGCGCCTGAAAGCACCGTGGTACCTGCCGACGGCGCTGCTCGCCGACGTCGCGGCGACAGCGCTGCCGGTCGCTCTCGTGTTCCGCGCCCAGGGCCAGCCGTACGCGCTCCGGTCGGCGGCCGTGACAGCGCTCGCCTGGCTCGGGGTGCAGGCGCTCCGGCACCGCTACACCAAGCGCGCCCTGGGCGAGTCCAGGGGTGCGCTGCCGGTCCTGCACGACTGGCTGATCCTGCTGGGTGTGCTGGCCGTGGTCCGCAGCGCGGCCGAACTGCACCACCCGCCGCTGCTCTGCCTGTTGGTCCTCCTGCCGGCCCTGCTGGCCACGCTCGTCTGCCGCCGGGCGACCTACCGGCATCTGGCGGCGGCCCGCCGCAAGGCCCAGGTCGTCACCCGGGTGCTGGTCGTCGGCGAACCGTCGGCCGCCGACGAGGTCGCCGGACATCTGGCGGGCCGCACCGACCACCCGTACGTCGTGGTCGGCATCGTGGCGGTCGGCGTGGGCGCGGTGGACAGCGGCTCGCGGCTGGCGGGCCGGCTGGCCCGGCAGGCCCCTGCGGCCACCGCCGACGACACCGTGCCGCTGCTGAGCGCCGCACACGAGCTGGCCGCCGATGTCGTCCTGGTCGCACCCGGTGCGGGCATGTCGGGCGAGCGGCTGCGGCGGCTGTCCTGGGCGCTGCACGACGCCGGGGTCGAACTGGCCCTGGCGCCGGGCCTGGTGGAGATCTCCGTCAAGCGGATGGAGCCCGCGTCAGCCGCCGGGATGGCTCTGCTGCGCATCGTGCCGCCGGTGCGGCGCGGCGCCCAGCCGGTGCTGAAGTCCGTCACGGACCGGGCGGGCGCGGGTCTGGGGCTGCTGCTGCTGTCACCGCTGTTCCTGGTGATAGCCCTTGCGGTCGGGCTGAGTTCGGCCGGCCCGGTCTTCTACCGGCAGCAGCGGATCGGCCAGGGCGGCACACCGTTCGTCATGTGGAAGTTCCGCACGATGCGGCTGGACGCGGACGCCCGCAAGGCCGAGCTGGCGGCGGCGAACGAGACCGACGGGCCGATGTTCAAGATGCGGCGCGACCCGCGGGTCACCCGGACCGGACGGCTGCTGCGCAGGACGTCCCTCGACGAACTGCCCCAGCTGATCAATGTGTTGCTCGGTGTCATGTCCCTGGTCGGCCCGCGCCCGCCGCTGCCCGAGGAGGTCGCGCTCTACAACGAGACGGAGGCCAGGCGGCTGGCTGTAAGACCCGGGATGACCGGGCTCTGGCAGGTCAGCGGCCGGTCCGACCTCTCCTGGGACGAGGCCATCCAGCTCGATCTCCAGTACGTCGACAACTGGTCGTTCACCAGCGATGTCGATGTGATGGCCCGTACGCTCCGCGCCGTTGTCGACGGCCGCGGTGCGTACTGACCGGCCGCTGTCCGTGCCGCCCATGCGGGCAGGGACCCGGGCCCAGAGACCGTCAGCCGCGCTTCCAGGCGGCGTAGGTGGCGGCGATCCCGTCGCGCAGCGCGACGCCCGGCTTCCAGCCGAGCGAACTCAGCCGGGTGATGTCGAGCAGCTTGCGCGGGGTGCCGTCCGGCTTGGAGGTGTCCCAGCCGATCCGCCCCTCGAAGCCGGTCACTTCGGCGACAGTGGCAGCGAGTTCACGGATCGTCAGGTCGGCGCCGCAGCCGACGTTGACGGGTGCGTCGCCGTCGTACGAGCGGAGCAGCAGGGCGCAGGCGGAGGCCAGGTCGTCGACATGGAGGAACTCCCGGCGCGGGGTGCCGGAGCCCCAGAGCACCACCTCGTCGCGGCCTGCCGTGCGGGCCTCGTGGAAGCGGCGGATCAGCGCCGGCAGGACGTGCGAGGTCTCCAGGTCGAAGTTGTCGCCGGGCCCGTAGAGGTTGGTCGGCATGGCGGAGATGTAGGCCGCCCCGTACTGCTGCCGGTACGACTGGATCTGCACGATTCCGGCGATCTTGGCCAGTGCGTACGCCTGGTTGGTGGGCTCCAGCGCCCCGGTCAGCAGGGAGTCCTCGCTGATCGGCTGCGGGGCGAGCTTCGGGTAGATGCAGGACGAGCCCAGGAAGAGCAGCCTGCCGACGCCCGCCGCGTGCGCCCCGGCGATCACGCTCAGCTGGATCTGCAGGTTCTCCTCGATGAACTGGACCGGGTAGGTGCTGTTCGCCATGATGCCGCCGACCTTGGCCGCGGCCAGGACGACCGCGTCGGGACGGGTGTCACCGAGGTAGCGCTCGGTGCTCACGGCGTCGCGCAGATCCAGTTCGGTACGGGTGCGGGTGAGGACCTGGTATCCGTCGGCGGTGAGCCTGCGGGCCACCGCCGATCCGACGAGGCCGCGGTGGCCGGCGACGAATATACGGGCGCCCGGCGGCAGGAACAGCGATTCAGTCATGAGCCGGATCATGCCAGGACGAAGCCCGTCACCGGGGCCAAGATGCTGACTTATTTCCCGAACCACAACATAACCGCGGGGTCCGGGCGGGTCCCGGACCGGTCCGCCAGAGAGGGACATCCCATATGAGCAAGTCCGCACTGATCACCGGAGTCACCGGTCAGGACGGTTCCTATCTGGCCGAGCTGCTGCTCTCCAAGGGCTACACGGTCCACGGGCTGCTCCGGCGTTCGTCGAGCTTCAACACGGAGCGGGTCGACCACATCTACCAGGATCCGCAGCAGCCCGACCGGTCCTTCGTGCTGCACCACGCGGACCTCGCCGACGGGGTGGCGCTGGTGAACCTGCTGCGTGAGCTGAGACCGGACGAGGTCTACAACCTCGGGGCCCAGTCCCACGTCAGGGTCTCCTTCGACGCCCCCCTGTACACGGGCGATGTGACGGGTCTCGGGGCGCTGCGGCTTCTGGAGGCCATCCGGGCGAGCGGCATCGAGACCCGCTACTACCAGGCGTCGTCCTCCGAGATGTTCGGCGCCACCCCGCCCCCGCAGCACGAGGGCACGCCGTTCCATCCGCGCAGCCCGTACGGCGCGGCCAAGGTCTTCGGGTACTGGACCACGGTCAACTACCGTGAGGCGTACGGCATGTACGCGGTGAACGGCATCCTCTTCAACCACGAGTCGCCGCGCCGGGGCGAGACCTTCGTGACCCGGAAGGTGACCCGCGCGGTGGCGCGCATCAAGGCGGGACTCCAGGACCGGCTCTACCTGGGCAATCTGGACGCCGTACGCGACTGGGGGTACGCCCCGGAGTACGTGGACGCGATGTGGCGGATGCTCCAGCACGACGAGCCGACCGACTTCGTGGTGGCGACCGGAGTGGCGGCGACGGTAAGGGAGTTCGTGGAGACGGCCTTCGCGCACGCGGGTCTGGACTGGGACAGGTACGTCCGCTACGACCCGAAGTACGAGCGCCCCAGTGAGGTGGACGCGCTGATCGGCGACCCGGCCAAGGCGAACGAACTGCTCGGCTGGAAGCCGGAGGTGCTCGTGGAGGAGCTGGCCCGGATCATGGTGGACGCCGATGTGCGTCAGGTGGCGGACCAACTGGCCGGTGCGAACGTCCGCATCGACCGCTGACGTGAACGACTTCATGCCTGGGGGGTATGTACATGCGTAGATCCAGATCCAGATCGAGATCCAGAGGGCTTTCGGCCGCCCTCGTCCTCACTGTCACAGCGGGTCTGGGGGTGACAGCCGCGGCACCGGCCACGGCGGTCACCCCTCCGGTGGCGTTCACCGCGGACAACCTGCCGACCTGGCAGACCAACGGAATCGTCTGGGCGCTGGCCGAGGCGCAGGGGACCGTCTTCGTCGGCGGTACGTTCTCGCAGGTCCGGCCGCCGGACGGGGCGAGCGGGACGCCGCAGGACGCCGTCAACTTCGTGGCGATGAACGCCGCGACCGGGGCGCCGACGTCCTGCAAGCTGTCGTTCACCGTGAGCAGCGGCACCGCGACCGTGCGGGCGCTCGCGGTCTCGCCCGACAAGAAGACCCTGTACGCGGGCGGCTACTTCGGCGCCGTCAACGGTGTACAGGCCAGCAGCCTCGCGGCGATCGACATCGCCACCTGCGCCCCCGAGCCGGACTTCCACCCGAGTTTCCCGGCGACCGTGCGGGCGCTCGCGGTCACCGGCGACACGGTGTACGCGGGCGGCGACTTCGGGACCGTCGCGGGCGAGACCCGCAAGCGGTTCGCCGCGGTGGACAGCGGCACCGGGGCGCTGCGGCCGTTCCGGGCGGACGCCGACCTGCCGGGCCGCGCGATCGCGGTCACGCCCGACGGGCACGATGTCCTGCTCGGCGGTGACTTCTTCACCGTCAACGGCGCCGACTCGCACGCGCTGGCCGTGGTCGACGCCACATCGGGCGACAACGTGAAGACGTATCCGGGCTTCATCGAGACCAACTCGGTCGTCAAGACCATCGGGACCGACGCGACCGGTTTCTACACCGGCAACGAGGGGACGGGCGGCGGCGTCTTCGACGGGCGGATCGCGCTGAACCTCAGCGATCTCGGCCAGCGCTGGCGCGACACCTGCCTGGGCGCCACCCAGGCCGTGCTGTCGTACGAGAACGTCCTCTACAGCGCGTCGCACGCCCACGACTGCTCCAGTGTCGGTGAGTTCCCGGACGGCCCGCGCAACCATCTGCTGGCCCAGCCGACCACCTCGGTCGGCAAGCTCGGCTGGTTCCCGAACACCAACGACGGTCTCGGCGAGGGCATCGGCCCGCGCGCACTGGCCGTATCGGACACCGGGTCGAACAAGTACCTCTGGGTCGGCGGCGAGTTCACCACGGTCAACGCCGCGCCCGCGCAGGGGCTCACCCGGTTCGCGGCGAGCCCCGACACCGGGGTGCCGGGCGTGCCGCAGGCCAGTGCGTCCAGCATCAAGCCCGGTGAGGTGCAGGTGCGCTGGCGCTCCAGCACCGATCTGGACGACAGCAAGCTGACGTACAAGGTGTACCGCAACGGCTCGTCGACCCCGGTGTACACGGCGGACGGCGATTCGCTGCCGTGGTCGCGACCCCAGATGTCGTTCAGGGACACCGGCGTGACCGCCGGCCAGACCTACACCTACCGGGTCACGGCGACGGACGCGGCGGGCAACGCCAGCGGTCTTTCGCCCACCGCGACGGTCACCGTTCCCTCGTCGGCGGAGGCGTACCCGACGGCCGTCCTCAAGGACGGAGCCACCCAGTACTGGCGCTACGACGAGGGCAGCTCGCCCTTCACCGGCGACTCGTCCCCGTCCGACAGCAGCGGAATCCAGCTCAACGGGCCGTCGCTCCGGCAGACTCCCGCCGCGGTCAACGGCCCCAGTGCGGCGATAGGTTTCGACGGCACCGATCAGGTCGTGTACAGCGACCGCAGGACGACCGTGGACGGTGACTACTCCATCGAGACCTGGTTCAGGACGACCACCGACCGCGGCGGCAAACTCGTCGGGTTCGGCAACAACACCACGAAGACCAGCAGCAACTACGACAAGAACATCTACCTGACCGACGACGGGCATCTGGTCTTCGGTGTGTACACCGGCGGGGCGCAGACCGTCACGGCGCCGGGCACCTACAACAACGGTGCCTGGCACCATGTGGTCGCCACCCAGGGCGCGTCCGGTATGGCGCTCTATGTCGACGGTGCGCTGAAGGCGTCGTCGAAGGTGACCGGCAACCAGGCGTACTCCGGCTACTGGCGGGTCGGCGGTGACCAGCTCAACGGCTGGCCGCAGCAGCCCACGAGCAACTTCTTCGCGGGCCAGATCGACGAGACGGCCATCTACCCCTCGGTGCTCACCGCGCAGCAGGTGGCCGACCACCACAAGCTGGCGAGCGCCCCGGCGGACACCGTCTCCACCGTCCGGGCCACCGAGGACAGTTACGTCAACGCGGGTGCGCCGGGCACGAACTACGGCACGTCGAACTCGATCGCCGTGCGCGGCACATCGGCGTACGCGTCGTATCTGCGATTCACCCTGCCGTCCGCCCCGGCGGGCACGGTGCTGAAGAGCGCCAGGCTGGCGGTGAAGACCTCGACCCAGACCGGAGCGGGCTCGGCGGACAGCCAGTCCGTCGTCCCGGTCACCGGGGACTGGACGGAGTCCGCCCTGACGTACAGCAACCGGCCCGCACCGGGTCCTGGCACACTCGGCACGCTGAGCGGTGCGACGGACGGCTCCACCGTCTACTCGGCCCCGCTCGACACGACCGCGCTCACCCCGGCGCTGGGCAGCCCCTACAGCCTGGCACTGACGAGCACGGGCACGGATCCGCTCTGGCTGTGGTCTCGCGAGGCCACCGCGGCCGACGGCACCCCGCAGCTCGTGCTGACCTTCGGCGCACCGTGATCCGCAGGTGACGCCACCTCACTGACAGCGTGCGGGGCCCGGTCAGCCGGGCCCCGCACCGCCCGTACCACAGGAGCACTCTCATGCGTCCACTCCACCGGCGTGCGGCGGCCGCCGCGGCCGCGCTGGCCGCCCTCGTCTCCGTCTCCGCCTGCGGTTCGTCCGGTTCCCCGCACGACGGCGGGAAGAGCGGGGCCGGCGCCCGGCACAGCCCGGCCCCGGCGGCGAGCATCCCGGACCAGCAGACCGCGACCGGTCCCGCGCCGTCCCCCTCGGCGAAGGAGCCGATGCTGCCGGACTCCCGGCTCACCCCCGTCACCGGCTCGTTCAGCAAGAAGGACAAGAAGTATCTGAGCGGGCGGGTGCCGCAGGACATGGATCCCTCCGCCGTGCTGCAGACGGGTCAGGAGAGCTGCCAGCGGGTGGCCAGGACCGCCGCACACGACAGGAACGCGGCGGTGGGGGCGGTCATCGCGGGTGACATCCCCGACGCGAAGGCCGCCATCACGCTGCTCTGTCCGGACCAGAAGCCGGTGCTCAAGGCCGCGGACGCGGGCTTCCCCGACGGCACCCGGAAGAACCCGCGGGCGGGCACCTACCGCGCCCTGACGTCCGCTGCCGACTGCACCTGGCGGGTGTCGGGAAGCGGCGGCAAGGTGCTCGCATCCGGGCCGGGCACGGGCGCCAAGGGGACCGTCGAGGCCCGGATCCCTGCGGGCGCGGCCGAGTTCACGTCTTCCGGCTGCTACGCCTGGGTGCCCGCGTAACACCGCTCGCGCACCCCTCGTACACCCCGATGAGGGTGTCGAGCACGGCGTCCATCGAGAACGCCTCCGCCGCCAGCTTCCGGGCCGCGGCGGAGGCCGCCTCGTTGGCGCCGGGGTCCAGCAGCTCCAGCACCCCGGCGGCCAGCTCCGCGGCGCCGCCGACCACGCGGCCGGCCCCGGTGCCCGCGATGTCCCGGGCGAGCCCGTTGGAGTGCGTGACCACGGCGGGCGTCCCGGCCGCGAGGGCTTCCAGGACCGACATCGGGAACGGCTCGTCCACCGACGGCAGCACATAGACGTGGGCGTGCTGTAGCTCGGCGAGCATCTCACCGGCCGAGAGCGAACCGGGGCAGTGCACGCGCTCGCCGAGCCCGAGGCTGCTGATGAGCGCCTGTACGGAGGCGAGTTCGCCCTCGTCGGGCCCGGCCACGACGAACTCGGCGTCGGGGTGGTGGCGCAGGATCTCCGGGACCGCGGCCACGAAGTCCTGCGGCCGCTTCCTGGCCTGGAGCCTGGCCGCGTACAGCACGCGCGGGGGTCCGGACGGGGTGGGCCCGGCCTCCTGGGCCGGCACTCCGTTCACCAGGCGCACCAGGTGGAGGGGGTTCCCGGGGCCGGTCGGGGCGACGGCTTCGAGGCCCCGGCGCTCGTGGTCGGTCAGATACAGCACGGCCGATGCGCGGCGGAGCACCCTGCGGACGGCCAGCGCGTCGAGCACCTTCGCGAGGAGCCGGTCGCTCGGGTCGACCATGCCGTGGGTCTGGAGCACGAGCGGCTTGCCCGCGCGCAGGGCCGCCAGGGCGACCGGCAGGGTCACCAGGTCGCGTGCGAGGTGCACATGGACGAGGTCGGCGTCGCGGACCAGGCGCCCGGCGGCCGCGACCAGGGCGGGCGACGTGATGCCGCTGAAGCCGAGCGGCAGCATTCTGCGGGCCTGGAAGAGCCGGGCGGGCACGCCCTCCACCTCGGTGGGCAGCCGCCCGCCGAAGCCGTCGCCGAGGGCGACGAGCCGCGCCTCGTGACCGCGCTCCCGCAGTCCGCGGGAGAGGTTGAGCGCGACCCGGACGGGACCGCCGAAGGCGTGCGTCGGGCTGTGCAGGGTGACGGTGTGCAGGACTCTCATACGGGCTCCTGCACCGGACGCCGGCCATCCGCCGTGTGCAGCGTGAGGTCCGGGAGGTCCCGGTGGACGACCGTGCCCGCCGCGACGACGGCCTGCGCGCCGATGGTGACGCCCGCGAGCACCGTGGCGCGGGCGGCGACCCAGGCGCCGTCCTTCACCACGATCGGGGCGTTGCGGTAGCGGAAGTCGGCGGCACGGTGGTCATGGCTGCCGGTGCAGAGCAGCGCCTCCTGGGAGACACAGACATGCGCCCCCAGGGTGACCGGCTCCAGATTGAGCAGCCAGGCACCCTCACCGATCCAGGTGTGGTCCCCCACGGTCAGCTTCCACGGCCACAGGACCCGTACCCGGTGCCGTATCAGCACCCCTTCACCGACCGTCGCGCCGAAGGCCCGCAGCAGCGCGACCCGCAGCCGGGCCGGGCAGAACCACGCCATGAAGACGGTGTTCATCACGGCGAACCACAGCGCCTGCGTCAGCCGCCCCCGGCCCTTGTCGTATCCGGCCAGCGTGAACGCCGGTAGATTCCGCATCACTTCACCCCCACTGGCGCCTCCCCAGACGCCTGAGCGCTCAGCCTAGTGGGTGATACGCGCAGCCGCCGGAAGCTACGGGAGGACAGCGGCCTCGGTAGACTGCGGGCGGGGAAGTACAGCGGGGCGTTCAACCAGGGACGTTCAACAGGGTCGTTCAACCAGGGGCGTTGAACAGGGGGCGGGGGCCATCCATGGCGACGGACACCAGCGAGGGCGCCCGGCCGGAAGCTCCGGCCGCTGCCGCCGGGCGCGGTCCGCTTCCAGGACCTGTCCTGCCCCCCGCGGCCGCCCTCCGCTTCGCGCCCGCCGTCTCCCCGCGCACGCTGCTCTCCCGGGCCCTGTCGGTGCCGCTCGCGCTCGGGCTCTCGCTCGTGCTGCCGCTGCTCGTCGCCGTACAGCCGGGTGACGGGGTCCACGACGCCGCGTACTGGCTCCAGCTCACCCTGACCGTGTACGCGGGCGCCAGGCTGTCCGGCATGGTGCTGACCAGCCACCGCAAGCTGCTCCAGGGGTCGTTCTGGCTCTTCGTCTACATGGCGATGGGGGTGGCGCCGCTGGCACAGGCGGTGCTCGGCAAGGTCCCCACGCCGGTGGTGGGGCCGCGCTCGGACGTGACGGAGGCCGTGGCGCTGGTCCTGATCGGGTGCGCGGCCTTCGACGTGGGGGCGCTGCTCGCCCGGCACCGGCCCGGGGGCAAGGGCCGTGGTGAGACGCGGCCCGCGCTGGTGCACCGCAGGCGGCTGTATCTGCTGGTCGTGGTGGCTTTCGTGTGCAGCGGGGCGCTCGTCGTCAAACTGGGCGGGCCCGCCGTCTTCTTCAGCAGCCGCCAGGAGATCATCGCAGGGATCGAGGAGGCGGGCATCTCGCAGGCCGACTCGCAGGCCGGTCAGGCCCTGCTGCGCGGCTTCGGTACGGTCCCCGCGCTCTTCGCGCTGCTCGCGTACACGCGCTGGCTCGTCACATCGCGGCGGGCCCGCAGGTCTCCCGCCGTGATCGGCGTCTGGTTCGCCCTGGCCGCGCTGAACACGGTGGTCAACAACCCGATCTCGAACCCGCGTTACTGGTTCCTGACCGTGCTGCTCGCACTGTTGTTCACTCTCTTCCCGGTCAGCGCGGCGATGTACCGCTCGGCACTGAGCCTGGGGGTGGTGGTGGCGCTGGTGATCTTCCCGTTCGCCGACCGCTTCCGCTACGACGAGCAGAACTACCACCCGGTGGAAACCACTTCGGTGCTGGAGCCACTGGCGCTCAAGGACTACGACCAGATCGGGATGTTCGCCAACACCATCACCTTCGAGCGGTCCGGGGTGGGGCACCTCTACGGCAAGCAGCTGGCCGGGTCCATCCTGTTCGCCGTTCCGCGCTCGGTGTGGCCGGGCAAGCCGCACGACACCGGTGTGATGGTCGGTGAGTGGATGGACGCGGTCAACACCAACCTCTCCTCGCCGATCTGGGCGGAGCTGTGGATCGACTTCGGTCCGGTCGGAATGACCCTGGGGCTGCTCGCGATGGGATACGCGGCCGCCCGGGTGGACCGGAGATACGCCCGCCGCGCGATCCGGCGTACGCCTCCGGGCAGCCTGATCTCGCTCGTGGTGCCGCTCGTCGCGGGCTACTCGTTCATCCTGCTGCGCGGTCCGCTGCTCCAGGCGTCGGGGCGGGTGGCCATCGCGGTCATCTGCATCGCGATGGTCACCACCTACCGTCAGGACAGGGGCGCGGCGCTGCGCTGAGCGTCCCCGTCGGCGACCGGACCGGCCACCGGGCCCAGCCGTACGACCCGGGCCCAGGCGGCGACGGCCTTGAGCGCGGAGCCCGCCGCGAGCCCCCAGGCCGCCCCGATGGCGCCACCGAGCGGATAGCCGCCGAGCATCAGCGCCACGGAGACCAGCGAGAAGACCACCTGGAGCGACAGGGTCGCGCGCGGGCTGAGCACCCGGAGGGTGACCAGGGCGCAGGTCCCCAGCGCCATCACCGCGTACTGGCTGCCGGTGGCGGGCAGCAGCGCGGACGCCGACTGCCAGGTGGCGCCGAGAAGTTGGCGCCCCACCCGGTCGGGCAGGGCGTACAGGACCGCGGCCCAGCCGAAGCCCACCCCGGCCAGTACACAGCCCAGGACCGCGGCGGCTCGCGCGGTGGCGCGCCGGCCGCCCAGTCTGCCGAGTACCGGCGGGCCGAAGGCGTTGACCGAGTTGAACAGCACGTTGAGCGGGCCGAAGAGGGTGGTGGCGCCGCGCAGCGCGCCGACGGCCAGCGGGCTGGCGAAGAGGCCGAGGCCGAGGACCGCCAGCTGGCTGGAGGCGTTGCCGACGGCGAACTCGACGACGAACCGCATCCCGAGGTGGCCGCGCCGCAGATAGCGCCGTACCTGGGTGGTGGCGCCGCTCACCAGGGGCCGCAGCAGGAGCAGGCCGGCCAGCAGCGCCGGGACGGCGGAGAGCCCCCAGACGGCCACCAGCCGGGCGGGACCCGCGTGATGGGGCTGGAGGAGCAGCGCGGGCACCACGCAGAGCAGCCGCAGTACATCGGCGGCCAGCGCCCGGTGCGGCTGCTGGAGCGCGGAGAAGGAGTAGCGCAGCCCGTCCTGGAGCAGCACGAAGGGCAGGACAAGACCCAGCGCCAGGAAGGTGTGCCCGAGCCGGCCACCGACGGCCGCCCCGCCCGCCGCCAGCAGCGCGCCGGCGGCGAGCGAGGCGCAGGCGGTGAAGGCGGCGGCCGAGCGGCACGCGGATGCGAGCGCCGTCCGGTCGCCGCGCTCCAGTACGACTGCCTGGCCGACGTACGACATGTTGAGGCCGAGCAGCACCGTGAACGTCAGATAGACCATCGAGAACGCCGCGAACCCGGCGGTGGTCGAGACCCGGGCCGCCATCACCAGGACCAGGATGTTGGTCAGGCTGGATGCGGCCTGGTCCAGCACCGAAGCGGCGACGACGGCCGAGCGTCTCACCGGTCTCCGGCGCGGATCGTGCCGAGGGCGACGGTGTCGTCCCCGGCGGGGACGCGTGGTGCCGCCGGGGGCGGTGCCGGAAGCTGCGGCGCCGGGCCCGGCGGCAGGGGTCTGCCCGATGCCCGGCTGCCTCCGCCCCGGTGCCCGGACTTGGCCGCGGTACGGCGGCCCGCCCTGCGGGAGGCCGCGTGGGTGACGGCGCCCAGTACGGTGCCGCCCGCGCCGGTGATCAGCTCCCGGATGCGGACGAGGTCGGCCCGGTGCACGGCACGCGGATCGCAGACGACCAGCACACCGTCCACCCGGTCGACCAGCGCCAGCGCGTCGGCGTAGGCAAGGACCGGCGGGGCCAGCACGACGACCGTCGCGTTCGGTGAGTCGGCCTCCTCGATCAGCCGGGTCACCCGGGCCGATGTGAGGGCGCGCGCCACATTCCGTACGCGCTCCCCCGGGATCAGGTCGAAGACCCCCGACTCGCCCGCGTCGACCTGGAGTTGCCGCGGGCCCGGCCAGCCGGACTCGTCGAAGTCGGGCGGCAGGCTCCACCCGGGGCGGCTGGGCGAGTTGGCGCGCAGCCGGGCGGTGAGGGACGGTGTGCGCAGGTCCGCCTCGACGAGCAGCACGTCCTTGCCGGTCTCGGCGAACGACGCGGCCAGGTTGGCCGCCACGGCCGCCGCCGCTTCGCTGTTGCCGCCGCGCGGAGCGGCGACGAGCAGCCGGCGGCGGTCGGCGAACCGCTGGTCGTAGGCGAGCCGGAAGGCCACGGAGCGGTACTCCTCGGCGAGGCGGGAGTCCGACTGGTCCACGGCGAGCAGCGGGCCGCCGTCGGCGACGCGCGGCAGGGTGCCGAGTACGGGGGCCCGCACCGCACGGGCGACGTCGCCCGACGAGCGGGGCGACGGGTCGAAGACCAGCCGGACCCAGGCGGCGAGCAGCCCGAGCGCGATACCGACGGCGCCGCCGACACCGAGCGAGACGATCAGCCCGAGACCGCTGGAGGCGGTCGGCGGCACGGCCTTGACGATGACGGTGCCGGCCGTCATGTCGAGCGCCTTGAGGCTGGCTATCTGGCTGTTGAGCGTGCCGACCTTGCTGAGCAGGTCGTCATTGCGGGCCCGTGAGGAGTCGGGGGCCCCGCTGCCCTCGGCCGCCAGCTGCTTGGCCAGGTCGTTCTGCTCCTTGGCGATCGGGTTCAACTGATTCTGGGACTTGGTGACCATGCTGTCCCGGAGATCGCCCCACTGCTTCTTCCGCAGATCGAGGTACGCCTTGGTGACGGCGTTGGCCCGGCGGGCCGCCTCCCCGGGCGAAGTCGTCGTGTAGGTGAAGTGGAGCACCATGGTCTGCGGCGGGTTGGTGACCTGGAGCCCGCGCTGGAAGGCGGCCAGCTGACTGTCGGGCAGGCCCAGGGCCTTGACGGCGACCTCGGCGACGCTGCTGCTGACCGCGGTCTGCCGCTCCGTGCCCATGTTGATGGTCTTGTCGACCGAAACGGCCGGGTTGAAGGGGTCGTTGGTGGGGGCGCGCAGCCGGATGTCGCTGGCCGCCGCATAGCTCTCGGCGGATGTCACGCCGAGCCAGGCTCCGCCGAGCAGGCCGACCCCGATCCCCAGGCCGATGAGACGGCGGTAGCGCAGCAGTTGCCTGAACTGGTCCCTCAGCAGGTCCGGTTCGTCGTCCCGCGCCGCGGAAGCATGCGTGTCCGTCACGTGTGTGGACCCCCCAAGGCCTCTTCGATCAGTGCGTCGATCCGCGCCAGTCCCGCGTCCCTCGACAAGTGGGACGCCACATGACGCGGCCCCTCAGCCCCCAGAGCATCGGCGGTCACCGGATCTGCGGCGAGTCTACGCACCGCGGCCAGCAGAGCGTCCGGATCCTCCGGGGAAACGAGCACCCCGGCCCCCGAGCGGAGCACTTCCTGAGCGGTGCCGCCCTCGGCGGCGACGGAGGCGATCACCGGCCGCCCCGACGCGAAGTACGAGGTCAGCTTGGAGGGGACGCTCATGTCGAGCACCGAGGCCCGCTGGGTGACCGCGAGGACGTCGGCCGCCGCGAGAATGTCCGGGAATTCACCGTCATCGGCGGGCGGCATGAACAGCAGATTGGGTACGTCGGCGGCGAGCGCGGCGAGCGTCCCGCGCTGGTTGCCGTCGCCCATCAGCACCACGCGCAGGGCCGGATCACGTCTGGCCGCCTCGACGAGGACGTCGAGCCCCTGTTTGAGCCCCATGTTCCCGGAGTGCAGGACGACGGTGTCACCGTCGCGCCAGCCGAGCCGGGCCCGGCTCTCCGCGCGCGGGCGCGAAGGGCCCGGTATGTGGTTCCAGTTGGGCACGAGGCGGATCCGGCCGGGGTCGACGCCCATCGCCCGTACCTTCTCCACGAAGGTCTCGTGGATCACGCCCACCAGTGTGGCGCGGCGCAGGGCGTACGACTCGGCGCGCTCGGCCAGCGCTGCGGCGCGGTCCCCGCCGCGTATCCCGCTCTGCGCTGCCGCCGCCCCCATCAGGTCCTGCACCACGGGGACGTACGGCGCCTTCCAGCGGGCCGCGAGCCGGGCCCCGAGCACGCCGCCCGCGAGGCTGGGCATCTGTGCCAGCACGGCGTCCGGACGGCCGGTCCTGGGCGGCGCGGCCAGGCCGTGCAGCAGGATCGTGCCCTCGAAGAGCGCCCGCCGGACGGCGGTCTGCCGGGGCGGCACGGTGTGCCGTCTGCGGTGCACCCGTACGCCCTCGCGCTCCTCGGACCGGCGCCAGACACCGGCGTACGCCGGGTCCGTCGTCCAGGACGGGTAGTGCGGCATCCCGGTCAGTACATGTGTCTCGTGGCCGCACCGCGCCCAGTGTTCGGCTATCTGTGTCGCATACGGGGCGATACCCGCGTGCTCCGGCGCGTAGTTGGTGGAAACCAGCAGCAGTCTGCGCCGGTTCGCGGCCGGTTCGTCGTTTCGTCGCGTCTGTGTCACGCGGCGGTCCTTTCCCCCCAGAGGTGAACCTGTCGGTTCACCCCGATCGTTCACTCAACCTGAACGGAATGTGCACGCTATCGTCAGTACCTTCCACCACGCCGGGGGGTGTGGTTCGCTGGGGGGTTCAGTCATGACAGCAGGCAAACGGCACCGGGTCGGATACGCACCCGGCGCTTACGATCTCTTCCATATCGGGCACCTCAACATCCTTCGTCACGCGCGCAGTCAGTGCGACTACCTGGTCGCCGGAGTGGTCTCCGACGAGATGGCCGAGCGGGCCAAGGGGCGCCGCCCGATGATCCCGCTCGTGGAGCGGCTGGAGATCGTCCGCAGCGTCAAGTACGTGGACGCGGCGTTCGTGGAGACCGTCGCGGACAAGGTCGAGACCTGGCGGCAGGTGCGGTTCGACGTCCTGTTCAAGGGCGACGACTGGCGGGGCACCGCGAAGGGCGAGAAGCTGGAGCGGGATTTCGCCGCGGTGGGTGTGGAGATCGTCTACTTCCCGTACACGGTGCACACGTCGAGTACGCAGCTGCGCCGGGCGCTCGACGTACTGGCCCAGCCCGAACCGCAGTTCAGCGCCGAACTGCGCTCAGTTCCCGGAACCACTTCATGAGGAAGGCGGCCAGGAACAGCGCGCTGACCGCACCGAGGACCGTATAGGCCCAGCGGAAGCCCGCACCGGCCCCTAGCAGCAGGAAGACCAGGCAGAAGATCCCGTGGTCGACCGGGAGCAGCGCGACCGCGCGCAGCCGCGACGGTGCCGCGGCCGGGCTGCCGGGGGCCGGCCGTGGGGTGAGCTTCTCGGTGAGCAGTCCGCCGAAGAAGGTGACGACGGCGGCGAACTGGAAGCCGAGCGGCACCAGCAGCCAGGCGTCGTCCGTCACCCCGAAGTGGCCGGGGTGACGGTAGAAGGCGATGAGTACGGTGGAGTGCAGTGCGGTGATCTTCGCGCAGTCCACGACATGGTCCAGCCACTCCCCCGCCGCGCTGCCGCCGCCGCGCAGCCGGGCCAGCTGACCGTCGGCAGAGTCGAAAGCGAACCCCACGGCGAGACCGGCCCACACGGCGACGCCCTGCCCCCAGGAGGGTCCGGCCAGCGCCACACCCGCCACGGCGGCGAAGCTGAACACCGCGCTCACCAGAGTCACCTGATTGGGGCTCAGCCCCAGGGCGTACGACCCGGCCGCCAGATAGCGGCCCACCGGGCGGTTCACATAGCGGGAGTAGAGCGACACCCCCTTGGCGGACTTCTGCGCCGTCCGCAGTTCGAGCAGCGCGGTACCCACGGATCCCATGGCCCCCCCCAGGTCATCTGTGCACAAAGTGTGAACATCATCGCAGGTGTACGGCCACCTTCAAGACCACCCGGTTCATGGGCTCATGACAGCGGCAACTGCCCGTCCAGAGCGCGGGCGAGGTCCGGGGCGGTCCGTACCGAGGCGCCCCGGAGGAAAGCCGCGGTGTACGCCTCGTCCCCGATGGCCGCACGGGCGCTGCGCTCGCACTCCTCGCGTACGGGTCCGAGCTCCGGGGTGCCGCGCTGCGGGTGGCCGACGGTGCGCCAGAACGCCTGGCTCGTCCCGTAGACCAGGGCGGCCCGGTCACCGTCGCCCTGCGCCGCTACGGCGGCCGCGAGAACGTCCAGGCCCAGGGCGATCCCGAAGGCGTCACCGATGTGCCGCTTGCCCATGAGCATCGACTGCGCATGGGCCGCCGCGTCGCCGGGCCGGCTCTGGAAGAGCGCGATCAGCGCGAGCTGGTACTCGGTGTAGGAGCGGGTCCACCAGTCGCCGGTCGCCACGCACGCCTCACGCAACTCGGCTGCCAGAGCGTGTGCTTCGGCGAGTCGGCCGAGTCCGGTGAGCGCGAACACCTCGACGAGCCGGCACTTGCGGCGGGACGCCGAGTCCCGCGTCATGTCCGCGGAACCCGGCAGCCGCACCGCCACGGTGTGTGCCTCCGCCGGCCGGCCGGCCATGAGGTGGCTGAGGCCGAGGAGATAGGCGGCGGCGAGCGACTCCTCCGTGTCGTCCCCCGGTCGCGCTTGCGCGTCGCACTGGAGCCCCAGTTCGTGCGCCAGGTCGTGCTCACCCTGGAGCAGCGCGTTCACACCGAGCACCCACTGCGCCCGGCTCCGGACCGGCCCCCGCTCCGGGTGGCGGGCCAGGGCACGTTCCACGAAGCTGCGCAGCTCGTGCAGATGGCCGCAGCAGCTCCAGTAGAAGCCGATCAGGCCGACCAGTTCGAGTGCGCGTCCGGGGTCGGTGACCAGCAGCTGTTCCAGCGCGGTACAGAGGTCGATGTGTGCGTCGGCGACCCGCCGGTACCACTCGCTCTGTTGCGGACCGGACCAGCCGGCATCGGCGTCACGCGCGAGGGCCAGACAGTACGCGGCGTGGCGCTCGGCCAGTTCCCCGCCCTCAGCCAGCTCCGCGAGCCACATCCGGCCGTACTCCCGCACGGTGTCGAGCATGCGGTACCGCGAGCCGTCCCGGCCGACGACGGATTTCTCGGTCAGCCCCCGCAGCGCACGGCCGACGCCGTCCGGGGAGAGCGGCCCTCCGGAGCAGACGGCACGTGCGGACTCGGCGTCGAAGGGGCCGCGGAAGACGGACAGCCGCGCCCAGAGGAGCCGTTCCAGCGGTTCGCACAGCTCGTGGCTCCAGCCGATCGCGGTCCGCAGGGTCCGGTGCCGCAGCGCCCCCGGCCGCCCGCTCAGCACCAGTGTCTCGAAGCGGGAGCTCAGCCTCTCGGCCACCTTCTCCACCGAGCTGTCCCGCAGTTGCGCGACGGCGAGTTCCAGCGCCAGCGGGATGCCTTCGAGCTGTCGGCAGATCCGGTCGGCCGCGGCGGCCGCGCCCGGATCCGCCAGCGAGAGACCGGGCACAGCGTGCCCGGCCCGCTCGGCGAAGAGCGCGAGCGCTGTCCGCTCGCCTTCGACGGGCAGCGGTTCGATCTCGACCACCCGCTCACCGCCGACTCCCAGTGCCTGCCTGCTGGTCGCCAGCACCGTGAGACCGGGGGCCGCGGTGAGGAGATCGCCCACCAGACTGCGGCAGGGCCCGACCAGGTGTTCGCAGGAGTCGAGCACCAGCAGCCCCTGTTTGTCGGAGAGCCATGCGCAGAGCGCTTCCACCTGGCTGCGCGTCGTGTGGTCGGAGAGTCCGACGGCGTCGCAGACGGTGGGCAGCAGCAGCTGCTCGCCGGAGAGCGGCGAGAGGTCCGCCCACCAGGCGCCGTCCGGCCAGTCCGGTGCCGCACGGCCCGCCACGCGGAGCGCGACACGGGTCTTGCCCACCCCGCCGATCCCGGTCAGCGTGATCAGCCGGTGCCCCGCGAGAGCGTTCCGGAGATGGTCCAACTCGTTCTTTCGTCCCACGAGAGTCGTGGCCTCGCGAGGAAGGTAGCCCGCCACCGGAACAGTCTCGCCTACTTCGCGCGTCGTCGGCACCACGGGGCGCAGCCCTCCTGACGGCCCGGGGACACGGTTCGGACACACACGGTTCGGACACAGGCGTCGCGGGCGAACACCGTCTCGGCACAGCGGCGTTGAGGCACCGCCGCCGCACCGCGTCGGTGCTCGACAACGCCGGTGAAGTGAAGGAAGTTGTGGTGGACGGCGCCGCCCGCCGCGGCGCAGCCGTCCTCGGCACGCCACAACCGCACAGCTTCACCGCACAGCCAGGAGCCGGGAGCCCCAGTGAACTCACCACGCCGCACAGGCATTTGCCGCGAAGTACGACGGCTGGCCGGGGCCGCCCTCGCCGCTGCGGCGCTCGCCGTCTCGGCCACGGCAGCCGGCCTCACGCCCGCGGCGGCGGCCGGCGGAGGCACGGCGGGCGGGGCCCGCCAGGTGTATGTGGCGCTGGGCGACTCGATGGCGGCGGCGCCGTTCGTCCCGCACCGCACCGGTCCCGCCGCCTGCGGACGCTCGACCCGCAACTACCCGCACCGGCTGGCCGCCCGGCTCAGGGCCGCCGTCTTCCGCGACGTCACCTGCAGCGGCGCGCAGACCGGCGACATGACCGCACCGCAGCGGCTCTCCGTACTCGGCGTGGCCGCGGGCACCGCGCCGCCCCAGGTCGACGCCCTGACCCCCGGCACCACGCTGGTGACCCTGACCATCGGCGGCAACGACGCCGGTCTGGTCGGCGTCGCGGGCAGCTGCGTCCGGCTCAGCTCGCTCGGCGGGTACTGCCAGGACACGTACAGCAGGTCCGGGGTGGACGAGGAGGCGGCCCGCATCGACGGCCTGGGCCCGAAGCTCGCGACCGTACTCGACGCCATCCACCGTCGCTCCCCGGTGGCCAGGGTGCTGGTCACCGGGTACGGGGACTACCTCAGGCCGGGCGGCTGCTGGCCGGCCGTGCCGCTGCTCGCCGGCGATGCGGACTGGCTCCAGGGCAGCATCGACCGGATGAACCGGGTGATCGCCGCGACGTCGGCCGCGCACCGCGCCGAGTACGTCGACGTCCGCACCCCGAGCGAGGGGCACGACGCCTGCCGGGCGCCCCGTGCCAAGTGGGTGGAGGGCTTCGTACCCACCGCACCGGCGGCGCCGCTGCACCCCAACGCGCGGGGCGAGCAGGCGTACGCGGACGTCATCCACGCCCGGCTGGCGGACTGACCGGGACTGACGAGGACTGACGGGGACGGGCGGGCCGCCACCGGCCG
Source organism: Streptomyces sp. NBC_00440 (assembly GCF_036014215.1). Classification (NCBI taxonomy): domain Bacteria; kingdom Bacillati; phylum Actinomycetota; class Actinomycetes; order Kitasatosporales; family Streptomycetaceae; genus Streptomyces; species Streptomyces sp. NBC_00440. The sequence goes on along the minus strand of NZ_CP107921.1, from coordinate 7,308,327 downwards.
GGATCCTGAGCCACTGGCTGTCACACAGGTCCATCGTCCATACTGCGCACCGTGGAACAGCACATAGGTCCGAAGAGCCCGCCTCCCGTGCACGCCGCCGCGACCGATCCGGCGTACGTCCCCGGCCTCATGCCGCCGCGCGCCGACACACAGGCCGCCGAGTCGCCGGAACCTGCGGACGGGGAAACCCCCGAGCGTACGGAGGGATCCGCCGATACCGCGCCGCCGCAGGAGCCGGCCGGGGACGGCGCTCCGGACGGAGCGGCTGCGCCGGAGAGCGCCGCCGCGCCCACTGAGCCGACGGAGGCCGGTGCCGACGCCGCGGAGCACGAGAGTTCCGGACCGGAGGACGCCGGGCGCGAGGGCGATACCGAAGCCGGCGAAGACGACGGAGCGGACCCGGCTTTCGAGGTCGCCGACCGCCGTTCGGTGATCATCGCGAACCGTGCGGGCATGGTGCTCCGGCTGGACGACCAGGAGGCCGAGTTCGACTGGAGCGAGATCGGCGCCGTCGAGTTCGAGACCGCCAAGTACGGGCGCCGTCTGACCGTCTTCGTCCATATGCCGAACCGCCACACCTACCAGGCCGATGTCACGGCGTCCGGCCGGGACCAGCTCAAGGAATGGTCGGCGCAGCTCGATACGGTCCTGGACAGGTATTTCGAGGAGTGAGCCGGGGCCCTGTCCCGCGCCTCCCGCAGCCGGGTTCCGGCACCGCCGGCACGTACGAGAACCGCACCCCGGTCCCCACGTCCTGACCTGTCCGCCGCCCCGTCTCCCGGACAGGTGCGTCCGTTCGGCTGGGACCGGGCGAGGCGGCTTTGGGATGCCCCTCCTAACCGATATGCATGTGCTTGCCCATGTAGTCGTCGAAATAGGAGTCTTCATGCGTCTTCGCAGCATGCTCGTCGCCAGCGCCTTCGCCGCCTCCGCGGTGCTGGGCGGCGCCGCGTCCGCCTCGGCCCTCGACTGGGGTCACGGCCACGAGCACCACCACCACCACGGCATCGCCGCCGCCGGCGCCTTCCACGAGGAGAAGAGCGGCATCTTTTACCACAACATCGGAGGTCCGGCGGGTATCACCCACGCCGGGGCCTTCAAGGAAGAGCGCGCGGGCTGGTTCGCATTCATGGCTCACTGATCCGAGTCCCTGCCGCCCCCGGTACCGCACAGTCGCGGTACCGGGGGCGGCGGTCTGTCCGGACGGCGGCGGGGCGGGCTGCCGGGCTGATCCGGACGAGAGGTTCTAGGCGCGCGAGGCGCGCAGCCCCTTGGGCACAAGGAGTCGCTGGATCAGTGCGATCAGCCCGTCGGCGGCGAGCGCCAGGGCCGCCACCCACAGTGCGGCGGCGATCACCCCTTCCAGCCCGTAGTTGGCCTGGCCGAGGACGATGTCCCCCAGACCGCCGCCGCCGGCCACCGTGGCCAGGGTCGCGGCGGAGATGACGTACACCACCGCGATCCGGATGCCGGAGAAGAGCAGCGGGAGAGCCAGCGGCAGCTCCACCTTGAGAAGGACCTGGAGGGGTGTGAGGCCCATACCGCGTGCGGCTCGGACGGTGTCCGGGTCGACCTGGTCCACGGCCAGATACGCCTGGCTGAGGATCGGGGGGATGGCGGTGATCAGCAGCGCGACGGCGATGTTGACGAAGTTGAGGCCGAAGATGCCGAGGCCGATCGCGATGACCGCGAGGTTGGGCAGGGCGCGGCCCACGTTGGAGATGCTGGTGGTGACGAACTCACCGCGGTGCAGATGTCCGAGCCACAGCCCGACGGGTACCGCGACCACCAGCGAGACGGCGATCACGATCGCGCACATCCAGATGTGCTGCCCGGTCTTCTCCAGCATCAGCGACAGCCGATCGTGCATGAAGGTGAACGATCCGACGAAGGTGTCCATTTACGCGGCCTTCCTGCTCCGGGCCCACGGTGTGAGCAGCCGTCCGGCGAGTACCAGCAGTCCGTCGGCGGCCAGCGCCAGGATGACCGCGAGTGCGCCCGCGCCGATGAACTGGGTGTTGAACGGCGACTGCAGCGCCTTGAGGATGAGCGAGCCAAGGCCGGAGTCGATGACGTAGGCCGCGATGGCGACCGTCCCGATGGTCATCACCGTCGTGACCCGCAGTCCGGAGATGAGGGACGGCAGGGACATCGGCAGTTCGACCTTGAACAGGATCTGCCGCCGGGTCAGCCCCATGCCCCGCGCCGCCCGCACCGCGTCCTCTGGGACTTCGCGCAGCCCGGTGAGGATGGTGGTGAAAAGCAGATAGAGGCTGTACGCGATGAGCGCGATCTCCACGGTGAGCACGGAGAACCCGGTGACCGGGACAAGGAGTTGGAAGAGCGCCAGCGGCGGCACCGTGTAGAGGAACGACGAGAGGGCGGAGGCCGGCATCGCGAACCACCCCTGGAAATGGGCGAGTACGGCCATCAGGAAGGCGATGACGAAGCCGGCCACGACCGCGATCACGGTGAGTTCGATGTGCTGGACCAGCGCGGGCCAGAAGAGATTCGACCAGTGCGCGGTGAACCAGTCCATGCAGAAGGTGGAGTTGTTCGCCACGCAGGCGCTGGGGCTCCCGTAGTCCGGGATGACGGGTGCTGCGCTCATGCCGCGCCCGCCTTCCGTACGGCGTCCATCGACGCGGTGCCGATGACGGCTCCGCCGTCTCCGGTGACCCGTACGGCGTCGGCGCCCTCGGCCACCATCAGGGAGAGCGCGGAGCGGAGCGTGGCCTCACCCGGGAGGACGGGCAGCTCGCCGGTGCCGGTGTCCGGGGCCCGGGTGAGCTCCAGATCGCTGAGCCGGACCAGGGACAGCCGTTTCAGTCCGCGGTCGGCGCCGAGGAAGCGGGCGACGAACTCGTCGGCCGGCTTCTTCAGCAGGGCCCGGGGCGAGTCGTACTGCGCGAGCCTGCCGCCCTCCCGGAGGATCGCGACCCGGTCGCCCATCTTCACGGCCTCGTCGATGTCGTGGCTCACGAAGATCACGGTCTTGCGGATGCGCTCGTGCAGGGCCAGGAACTCGTCCTGGACGTGTTCGCGGGTGATGGGGTCGAGCGCGCCGAACGGCTCGTCCATCAGCATGACCGGCGGGTCGGCCGCGAGGGCGCGGGCGATGCCGACGCGCTGGCGCTGGCCGCCGGACAGCTGGGTGGGGTAGCGCGAGCCGTACTCGCCGACCGGCAGGCCGACCAGGTCGAGCAGCTCGGCGACCCGGTCCTTGGTGCGTTTCCGGTCCCAGCCGAGGACTTTGGGGACGGTGGCGATGTTCGCCGCGATCGACAGATGGGGGAAGAGCCCCGTCTGCTGGATGACGTAGCCGATCGAGCGGCGCAGCTGGATGGGGTCGAGATCGCGGATGGAGCGACCGCCGATGCGTATGTCGCCGCCGGTCGGCTCGGCGAGCCGGTTCACCATCATCAGCGCGGTGGTCTTGCCGCTGCCGGACGGGCCGAGCAGCACGCAGATCTCCCCCGCGGGCACGGTCAGCGACAGGTCGTCGACCGCGGGCGACGCGGAGTTGGGGTACGTCTTGACCACGTGGTCGAAGACGATCTCCTGCGCAGAGGTGGAGATTTTATGGCTTTCCTGGCTCATTGGGGGCTTTTTCTCCTGGAGGGCGGGAAGGTCGCGGATGGGTGGCGGGACGCCGCCGCGGACGTCGCGGGGCGGCTGCCTGCGTCAGCTGATGTCGTTGGCCTTCAGGAACTTGGCCGCGACTTCGGAGGGGGCGAGCCGTACGGTGTCGACCGCCCGGTTCATCTCGCGTACCGCCTGGTCAGTGAGGAGCGCGTCCACCTTGTTCAGCGTCCTGGCGAATTCCGGACCCTGTTTCTCCTGCACGCCCTTGCGTACGACGGGGGCCACGTTCTGGAAGCCGTAGTAGCCCTTCGTGTCGTCGAGAAGGGTGTAGCCGCCGCGGGCGAGTTGCGGGTCGGTGGTGAAGACGTCGGCCGCCTCGACCTGTCCGTGGTCGAGGGCGGAGTACTGCAGACCGATGTTGAGGGTCTTCACCTCGGTGTTGTGCAGCCCGTACGCCTTCACCATGTCGCGGTAGCCGAGCGCGCCCTCCATGTTGTCCGGGTACTCGGCGAAGACGACATGGCCCGCCTTCTTCAGATCGCTGATGGTCCTGAGCCCGTGTTTCTTGGCGAAGGCGGGCTTGACGGCGATCGCGTCGCGGTTCTGGAAGGGGGTCGGGGGCAGCATCGTCAGCCCGCGGGTCTCCTCGTAGGCCTTGGCCTGCTGGAAGGTCGCGGCGGCGGAGTGCGGCACTGTCCTGCTCCGGGCCAGGACCTGGAGGATGACCCCGGTGTACTCGGGGTACAGGTCGATCTGACCGGATGTGAGCGCCCCGTCGATGACGGTCGTGCTGCCGATGTTCGACTTCAGCTCGACGTTGTATCCGGCGTGGGTCAGCGCCTGCTTGTACAGCTCACCGATGATCCACTGCTCGGTGAACTCCTTCGCTCCGATGACCACGGTGGGCTTGCCGGTGGTCTCGGAGACGGCGCTGCAGCCCGAAAGGGCGGCGAGGGACACCAGGGCCAGACAGCCGGCCAGGGCCCGCGAGGAGCGGCGGGCCGGCGGGCGCCGCAGGGGCCGGCGGCCGGTCGCCGGGGCCGCGTTCGCCATGGGGGCCGCTGGAGCCGGGGTGAGTGCCGCAGGGGTGCGGCGCAGGCGCCTCACACCTGGTCCCGGGGGACGCTGAAGGACCAGGTACGGCTGAAGATCTCGCGCTCGTCGTCGCCCGAGCCCTCGAACGCGGACAGCTGGTTGACCACGCAGAAGTCCGTGGCGTCGGCGGTCATCCGGGACCGGGTGCTGATGCGCGTCGCCCAGTCGCCCCGGCTGATGGACTCCTCGCGCTCGCTCTCCACCGCCGCGGAGAGCGGGTCGCCCTCGACCAGCCGGAAGCGGTTGAGGTCGCTGCCGGTACGGGTGAGTCCGTCGGCCCGGTCGGTCATGGTGCCGTCGGCCGGGGTGGTGACGATGACCTGCTCCCCGGTCTCGTAGTCGTAACTGACCCGCCTGTCACCGGGTATCGCCGTCAGCTCGATGCTGTGCGGCGGGACGTCGAGCGGCGGTCCGTACGGGCGCAGCCCGGCCTCATCTGCGGGGCGGGGTGCGCGTACCGGCAGGGTCAGCTCGCCGTGTGCCGTGTCGAGTTCCAGCGCCACCTGCTCGGGCGAGGGCCAGATCCAGGGCCACAACGAGGCGGAGACGGAGACCCGGACGCGGTTGCCAGCGGCGAAGGCGTGACCGATGGCGAACAGCGGTACCGCCACCTCGTAGGCGCGGCCCGGTTCCAGCGGTCGCGGGTCGGTGTGCCCGTCCCGGTGGGTGAGGTTGAGGAAGCCGGTGGTGACCAGCTTGGAACTGCCGTCGGGCCAGACCTCGCAGAGCCGCACGGCGAGCTGCGCCTGCGGCCGGTCGCTGGTGACCCGCAGGGTCACCTCGGGGGCGCCGAGGATCTCAAGACGTTCGGTGAGGGCGGGACCGGTGAAGGTCTGCGAGCGGCCGTCGTCGGCGGCCTGGTCCCCGTACTGCCCCGGTATGTCGCCGAACTTGAGGAAGTCGCCGCCGGATGCGCCGATCGCGAGCGGCGAACGCAGGACGGCCGTGCCCCGGCCGCCGCCGAGCGTGCTGAGCGGGATGACCGACGCCTCGACGCCGGGGGCCGGCCAGGAGGGTTCGGCGACCCAGCGGCCGGGGCGCTCCTCACGGTCGGCACCGACCGGGCTCGGGTCGGGTATCCAGGCCCGCAGGGCGGGTTCGTCCATGATGCCGTTGTCGGCGCCGCCCATCCAGTGGTCGAACCAGCGCACGCACTCGCCCTGGAAGTCCATGGCGGGGCCGGGCTCGGCCTGGTGGGGGTAGGTGTGCGCCCAGGGACCGAGCATGGCCTTGGCCGGTACCCGCAGGTTCTCCATGAGGCGGAAGACGGCGCCGCGGTACGGGTCGAGCCAGCCGCCGACCGCATAGACCGGCACCTTGATGGCCGAGTAGTCCTCACAGACGGAACCGTGCCGCCAGTAGGCGTCCCGGCGCTGGTGGGCCAGCCACTCCTCGGCGTACGGGACGGTCCGCTCCAGCCGGTCCAGCCACTCGTCGCGCCAGGATTCACCGAGCACGGCGGGGTCGGACGGGCGGGCGTTGTACGCGAGCATCGTCGCGGCCCAGGGCAGCATCTCGGAGGCGAGCAGGGAACCGCCCGCGTAGTGCACGTCGTCGGCGTACCGGTCGTCCGTCGAGCAGACGGTGACGATGCAGCGCAGCTGGGGCGGCTGGAGGGCGGCTATCTGGAGGCCGTTGAAGCCGCCCCAGGACTTGCCGATGATCCCGACCTGGCCGTCCGACCAGTCCTGCTGTTCGATCCAGGCGAGGACTTCGAGCGCGTCGGAGAGCTCGGTGGCGTGGTACTCGTCGAGCATGATGCCGCTGGAGTCACCGCTGCCCCGGCAGTCCACCCGCACCGCGGCGTAACCGGCCCGCGCGAACTGGCCGTGCAGCGTCACGTCGCGCGGAGCCGTCCCGTCGTTCTTCCGGTACGGGATGTACTCCAGGACCGCTGGGACCGGCCCTTCGGCGTCGGCGGGAAGCCAGATCCGGGCGGCGAGACGGGTGCCGTCCTCAAGGGGAATCCAGACATGGCGCAGGACGCGTACGGGATGCTGTGCGGGGGTTGGGGTGGTGGCAGTGCTCATGTTTCGGCACCTTAGAGGAGCCTCACATTCCGTTTGTCCCGAGTGCCCGTGTATACCTGGGTTGTTCAACCGTGAACAAAAGCACAGGCATAGGGCAGCTCATTATGGGTAAACACCCCATATTTGCACGTTGGTGTGCACGTACCGGCGGGTAATGCCCGCTGCCCCTACGCCGGATCCGGCCCGTCGAGGAACCCGAGCAGCACGGCCGCTTCCGCACGGAGCCGTTCGGCCCGGTCGGCGTGCGCGGGCGCGGTCAACTCCGCTGCGGCCCCGAGCCGTTCGACGGCCTCGGCGCGCACGATGTCCGCCATGCTCCGCTCGCTCAGCTCCCGCCTCGCCACGTCGGTGGCGCCGGCACCGGCCGGCGACCCCTCCAGGGCCGAACTGCCGGGAGCGGCGGCGTCCACCGGCACCGCCCCGGCGTTGTCCAGCGCGGCGAGCGCCGAACGCAGGGCGCTCACCGTGGCCTTCTCACGGGCGCGCATGGCTGCGGGCAGGGCTTGGCGCATACGGTTGTGCAGAGACATGCGGTGACCCTAACGCCGCCGCGCCTCGTGTCCCCAACGGAATATCCGTAACTGCCCGGTATCCATCGGTGCCGGAAGGGTTCCGGGGTCGGAGACCGGTCCCAGCTAGACCGCGAGGCTCCGGGCGACGGTGTCGGCCGCGAGGAGCGGCAGCGAGTGGTGCGAGACCCCGGGGAGCACCTCGGCCCGTACTCCCGGCAGCGCCGCACGCGCCGCCGCGGCCACCCGGGCGGCGTCGTGGCAGCGGGCGCGCTCCGCCAAGAAGAGGTCCGTGGGAGGCAGGCCGGGCCCGGTGAGGTCGGGGCGCGGACCGGTGACGGGCCGGACGGTCGGGAAGCCGGCCGTCGTGTCCTGCAGCCGCAGCCAGAACGGATCGAGATCGGCACCGGCGGTCTCCCAGGCCAGGAACCTCCTGATCCGTACGGGAGTTGGCCGCAGCAGCATGGGCAGCGCACGCAGCACATAGCCGGGCCGGAGCCCGGCGAACACCTGCACGGGGTCGAACAGCACGAGACGGGCCAGGCGCCGGGGGTGCCGGGCGGCGTGGTGGGCGGCGATCCAGGCGCCGTAGGAGTGGCCGGCCAGTGTGACGGGACCGGAGGCGGCGAGCCCGTCGATGACCGCGCCGAGCCAGCCGTCCAGGTCCCCCGTGCTGCGGATCGGCCGCCCCTCGGCCGGGACGCTGAGCCCCGGCTCGCCCACCAGGTCCACGGCGTGCACCCGGTGGGTACGGCCCAGCCCCGCGGCGACCGCCGCACGCCAGACCAGGGAGGTCGCCCCGCCGCCGGGCAGGAGCACCAGGGGCGGCGCGGCGAGAGGACCGCAGCTGTTGATGCGGGTGAGGCCGTACGGAGTGGGAAGTCCGCGGCTGTCCACCGGGAATGGCCACTGGGCAAGCGCATCGTCGTAGGCGGCGCGGAAGTGCGGTGACGCTGTTTCGGCCGGCTTGGCGGACACGGTGGACTCCCTTACCTCGCTGGGCGACAGTCTCGTCAGTCCCGTGAGTTTCGTTCAGCGAGATATTAGGGATGTCGCGGGAGCCGGACCCACTCTTCCGGGGATGAAGCCCGTGTTACGGCCGCACGAAATGAACGGCCGCCGGTCAACGGCCTTCCCGCCCGGTCAGCGCTCGCACACCGGATGCCCCTCGTGGACGTTTCCCCTGCTCAGAGCTGCGACAGCCGCCCTCATCCGGTACCGGCGACGCCGCCCCGAGCCTCAATTCGCAGAGCCCGTACGCGCATTGACGCCGCGTTCTCCGCATGGGTTACTGACGCCGGACCGGCCCGTTGATCCCCCGCCGGTCCGGCGGACACGGTTCCCCGTGTGCCGCCCGTTTCACCGAGCGCGTCCCGGGCGGCGCCCGTACGGCGGAGAGAACCAGGGTGACCTGCATGGAGAGCGCACCGGAGAGGACGGCAGCCGTCAGCCGCCTTCGCTGCGCCGTGCCGCACCCCGGCTCCTGGCGTACGCAGTCCCCCGCGGTCCGGCCCTGTCCCCCGTGTACCGGCGGGCTGCCGGCCGGCGCTCCGCACTGCGGCCGCTGACGGCCCGGACGGAGTCCCGCCCGCTCCCCCAGCTCCCCCGTCTTCCCCGTACCGCCGTTCCCGGCCCGTTGCCCCGGGGCCGCCGGCTCAGCCCGGCCGTGCCGGCCCCCGCCGTCCGGCCACCTCTTGATCGCTGGAGTACCCATGCCCGAGACGTCCGCGCCCCCTGACGAGCCGGTGACCGCCGGCCCGTCGCCCGTTCCACCCGGACAGCCTCCGGCCGGTTCTGTTGCCGGGCCCGACGGCCCGGTGCGCGATCCGCACCTCGCCGCCGAGCGGGTGCTGCCACTGCGCCACCCCTGGCGCTGGGTGCTGACGGCTGTGGTCCTGGTCCTGGTCGCCCAGTTCGTCCACGGGCTGGTGAGCAACCCGTTCTACCAGTGGGGCCGGTTCTCGTACTGGTTCTTCCGGCCGGTGGTGCTCCAAGGACTGGTGATCACCCTGGAGGCCGCGGCGCTCAGCGCTGTGGCCGGGCTCGTCGGCGGGGTGGTCCTCGCGCTCTGCAGGCTCTCCCCCAATCCGCTGCTCAGGTCGGTCTCCTGGGTCTATATCTGGGCGCTGCGCTCCGTGCCGCTGATCGTCGTGCTGCTGTTCCTGTACAACTTCAGCGCGCTGTACCGGACGCTGAGCCTCGGCATCCCCTTCGGGCCCGCCTTCTTCCGGTTCGACGAGTCCCATCTCGCCACGGACATGGTGGTGGCCGTCGTCGGCCTGAGCCTCAACGAGGCCGCGTACGCCGCCGAAGTGGTCAGGTCCGGCATGCTCTCCGTCGACCGTGGGCAGCACGAGGCGGCGTCGGCCCTCGGACTGCCGCGCTGGTTCCAGTTCCGCCGCATCGTGTTCCCGCAGGCCCTGCGGGTCATCGTGCCCACCTACGTCAACCAGTTGATCGGCCTGGTCAAGAGCACATCACTGGTCTTCTACGTATCCCTGCTCGACCTCTTCGGCACCGTCCAGAGCCTGGGCAGCACCTACCCGGGGGACGTCGTGCCGCTCCTGCTCGTGGCCACCTTCTGGTACATCGTCCTGACGAGCGCGGTCTCGGCCGTGCAGTTCTCTGTGGAGCGCCACTACTCACGGGGCGCACTGCGCACCATGCCCCCCACGCCGCTGCAGAAGGTCCGGTCCGGGATCCGCAGTGCCCGTGCCCGGATCGCGATCGGAGCGGGCATATGAGTGTCAGCATGCCCAGGAGAACACCGCTGTCCGCTCTCGCCGCGGCCGCCACCGTCCTCGCTCTGACCGCCGGACTCAGCGCCTGCGGCAGCAGTGGCAGCAATGGGGCGGGCTCGCCGGACGCAGCCGCCAAGGGGTCGGTGGTCATCGGCGCAGTCTCGAACGGGGCCGCCAAGGAGACCACCCTCCATGTTCCCGAAGTGGCCGCCATCCGGTCGCAGCTGCCCAAGTCCGTTACCGCGGACGGGAAGCTGACCATCGGCCTGGGCATGCTCCCCGCCGGGTCGGCGCCGCTGGGGTACGTCGGCGACGACCAGAAGACCGTGACCGGGTCCGAGCCCGATCTCGGCCGGCTGGTCGCATCGGTCCTCGGCCTCCGGCCCGACGTGAAGAACTCGACCTGGGAGAACCTGTTCGTCGGGATCGACAGCGGGCGCACCGAGGCGGGCTTCTCCAACATCACGGACACGGAGGAGCGGAAGAAGAAGTACGACTTCGCTTGCTACCGCGAGGACAACCTCGGCTTCGAGGTGCGCAAGGACTCCAGCTGGAACTTCGACGGCACCTACGAGAGCCTCGCGGGCAGGACGGTCGCGGTAGGAGCGGGCACCAACCAGGAGAAGCTGCTGCTCGAATGGCGGGGCAAGCTGGCGGCCGAGGGCAAGAAGCTGACGGTGAAGTACTACCAGGAGAGCAACAGCACCTATCTGGCGCTCAATTCGAAGAAGATCGACGCGTACTTCGGCCCGAACCCGAGCCTCTCGTACCACATCACCCGTACCGCATCGACCCCGCAGGCGACCCGCAGCGCAGGCACGTTCTCGGGTGCCGGGGCCTCGTTGCGGGGGCTGATCTGCGCGACCGCCAAGAAGGGCAGCGGCCTCGCGAAGCCGCTGGCCGAAGCCGTCAACTACCTGATCGAGCACGGTCAGTACGCCAAGTGGCTCCGGGCGTGGAATCTCGGCAACGAGGCCGTGAAGAGCGCCGAGGTCAACCCGCCAGGCCTGCCGGTCACCAACTCCTGAGCCGGGCCGCCCCTTCCCGGAGAAAGGCGCGAGGGGCGGCCCGCGCCTCCTCCCGAACTTCTCATCGCTCACCAGGTCATCAGGAAAGGCACCCCGCGGACATGTCTCCCTCTCCCCCTTCTCCTCCCGCGCCTCCTGCACCACTGCACCTCGCCGTGGCGCTGGACGGCGCGGGCTGGCACCCCGCGTCCTGGCGCGACCCCCGGTCCCGCCCGGACGGACTCTTCACCGCCGGGTACTGGCTGGACGCCGTACAGGAAGCCGAACGAGGCCTCATCGACTTCGTGACCTTCGAGGACGCGCTGTCCCTCCAGTCCACCGATCCGGCCGGTGACGACCGGCGTACCGACCAGGTGCGCGGCCGGCTGGACGCGGTACTGACCGCCGCCGCCGTGGCGCCGCTGACCCGGCACATCGGGCTCGTACCGACCGCGGTGGTCACCCACAGCGAGCCGTTCCACCTCGCGAAGGCCATCGCGACGCTGGACCACGTGAGCACGGGGCGCGCAGGCGTCCGGGTGCGGGTCTCCGCTTCGGCGCACGAGGCCGCGCACTTCGGGCGGCGGAGCCTGCCGGAGTTCCGGCCGGAGGACATCGGGCTGCCGGGGGCGCAGGAGCCGGCCCGCGAACTGTTCGGCGAGGCCGCCGACTACGTCGAGGTGCTCCGCAGGCTCTGGGACAGCTGGGAGGACGACGCCGAGATACGGGACACGGCCACCGGGCGGTTCATCGACCGCGCGAAGCTGCACTACATCGACTTCGAGGGCGACCGGTTCAGCGTCAGGGGCCCGTCCATCACGCCGCGCTCGCCGCAGGGCCAGCCGCTGGTGACCGCACTCGCCCACGCGTCCGTTCCCTACGGGCTCGTGGCGAGCTCGGCGGACGTCGGGTACGTCACCCCGCACGACGCCGCGGGCGCACGGGCCGTCACCGACGAGATCCTGGCCGCCCGGGACGCGGCCGGGCGAGGTGGGGAGACCGTCCACGTCTTCGGGGACCTGGTGGTCTTCCTGGACGAGACCGCTGCCGCCGCGAAGGCTCGCAGGCAGCGGCTCGACGAGACGGCCGGTGCCCCGCTGACCAGCGACGCGGAGGTGTTCACCGGCACTCCGGCCGAACTCGCCGGCCTCCTCATCGACTGGCAGCGCGCGGGCCTGACCGGATACCGGCTGCGCCCCGCCGTCACCGGCCACGATCTGCCCGCCATCACCCGGGGCCTGGTCCCCGAACTCCAGAGCCGGGGCGCCTTCCGCCGCGCCTACCAGGCCGGCACGCTGCGCGGGCTGCTCGGCCTGCCCCGGCCCGCCGGCCGCTACGCCCGGGTCCGGGCCGGAGGACAGTCATGAGCGACACCCAGAAGCAGATCCACCTCGCGGCCCACTTCCCCGGGGTCAACAACACCACGGTCTGGAGCGATCCGGAGGCGGGCAGCCAGATCGACTTCGCCTCCTTCAGCCATTTCGCGCGCACCGCGGAGCGGGCCAGGTTCGACTTCCTGTTCCTGGCCGAAGGGCTGCGGCTGCGGGAACAGGGCGGCGAGATCTACGACCTGGACGTGGTCGGCCGCCCGGACACCTTCACGGTGCTGGCCGCGCTGGCCGCGGTGACGGACCGGATCGGGCTGGCCGGCACGATCAACTCCACCTTCAACGAACCGTACGAGGTGGCACGGCAGTTCGCATCCCTGGACCATCTGTCGGCCGGCCGGGCCGCGTGGAATGTCGTCACCTCCTGGGACGCCTTCACCGGGGAGAACTTCCGGCGCGGCGGATTCCTCGCGGAGGCGGACCGCTACACCCGCGCCGAGCAGTTCCTCCGTACCGCCTGGGAGCTGTTCGACTCCTGGGCACCGGACGAGGTCGTGGCCGACCCGGAGAGCGGGCGGTTCCTGCGGACGCCGGACGCCGGTACGTTCGCCCACCGCGACCAGCACTTCGACATCGCGGGCCGGTTCAATGTGCCGCGCTCCCCGCAGGGCAGGCCGGTGATCTTCCAGGCGGGCGACTCGGACCAGGGACGGGAGTTCGCGGCGGCGACCGCGGACGCGATCTTCAGCAGGCACTCGGCGCCGGAGGCGGGCCGCGTCTTCTACCAGGACGTGAAGGGGCGGCTGGCCCGGCACGGACGGACACCGGACGAGCTGCTGATCCTGCCCGCTGCCACCTTCGTACTGGGTGACACCGACGCCGAGGCGGCGGAGCGCGCCCACGAGGTGCGGCGCAGCCAGGTCAGCGGGCAGACGGCGATCAAGTTCCTGGAACACGTGTGGAACCGGGACCTGTCCGGCTACGACCCCGACGGGCCGCTGCCCGACATCGACCCCGACCCGGGTGAGCACACGGTGGCGCGGGGCCGGGCGAGCGTACGGATGGTGCGTGATCCGCTGGCCACGGCGTCCGAGTGGCGGCAGCGGGCGAAGGCGGAGGGGCTGTCCATCCGGGAGCTGGTCATCGAGACCAGCGCCCGGCAGACCTTCATCGGCTCACCCGCCACGGTCGCCGCCGCGGTGAACGCCGCCGTGCAGAGCGAGGTCTCCGACGGCTTCATCCTGGCCCCTCATCTGGTCCCCGGCGGCCTGGACGAGTTCGCCGACACGGTGGTGCCACTGCTCCAGGAGCGCGGGGTGTTCCGTACGGAGTACGAGGGGCGGACGCTCCGCGACCATCTCGGGCTGCGCACACCGGGCGTGTGAAGCAAGCTCGTTACGGAGCGGCGGCACCGTCACCGGGCGGAGTGGTCAGCGCGCGTCGCTGTGGGACAGCTGCTCGCGCAGGAACGTGTTCAGGGCGGTGGGCTCGCGGCCGAGCAGGGTCGCGAGTGCCGGGTCGACGGCGGCGAATTCACCGGCATGGGCGGCCGCGAAGATGCCCAGCAGCTGGTCGGCCACCTCGGCGGGGGCACCGCCGCCCGTCAACTGCTCCCGGAACACATCGTCGGACACGGTGGTCCTCGTGATGGTGCGCCCAGTGACCTCCGCGGCGGTGCGGGCGATGTCGGCGAAGGTCAGCGCCTGCGCCGCGGTGAGCGGAGGCGTGGGCCCGTCGAAGCGGCCTTCGTCGGCCAGGATGACGGCGGCCGCCTCGGCGAGGTCGGCGTGCGTGGTCCAGCTGACAGGACCGTCCGCGGGAAGCGCGACCTGGCCGGACTCCAGTCCGTGGCCCGCCAGTTGCAGCCCGCTGGCGGCATAGAAGCCATTGCGCAGCGACGTGAACGGCACGCCGGATGCGCGCAGCGCTTCCTCGGTGGCGGCGTGGTCGCGGCAGGCCTGGAAATGGGACGAGGCGCCGGCGCCGATCTGGCTGGTGTAGAGGATGCGGCGGGCGCCCGCCTTGACGGCCCCGTCGATCGCGGCACGGTGCTGCCGTACGGTCTCGTCGCCCATCCGGTCGACCGAAACGATCAGCACCTGGGACGCACCTTCGAAGGCATGGGCAAGGCTGTCCGGGTCGGTGAAGCTGCCGTGCCGCACCCGCACCCCTCGGTCGGCGAACGTCTGCGCCTTCTGCGGGTCGCGGACGCTCACCCCGATCCGGTCCGCCGGGACACGCTCCAGCAGGCTCTCGACAATGCGGCGTCCGAGCTTTCCGTTGGCTCCGGTAACGATGATCATGGTGAACCCCCACGCTCTGTTTCCAGTGGCTGTTTCCAGTGGAATCACTTTCAAGATATCACCGATATTACCGAGGGAACCACCTGAGCGGTATCGTTGATACATGCCACCACCTCCGCCCACCTGGGACAGCGCCACCGCCGACGAGTCCGACACCGCGGCCTCGGACCGCGAGCAGCCCCGGCAGCGGGTCATCGAAGCCGCGGCCGACCTGCTGACACGTGAGGGCCGCGACGCGGTCACCACCCGCGCGGTCGCCGTCGCGGCCGGCCTCCAACCACCGGCCATCTACCGGCTGTTCGGCGACAAGGCCGGGCTGCTCGACGCGGTCGCCGAGTACGGTTTCGCCTCGTTCCTGGCGACGAAGGAGGCCAGGAACCCGGACGCGGAGCCGCAGGATCCCATCGAGGGCCTGCGGGCGGGCTGGGACCTGGCGGTCGAGTTCGGCCTGGCCAATCCCGCCCTCTACACACTGATGTACAGCGAGCCCACCAGGGCCGCGTCGGCAGCCTTCAAGACCGGCATGAAGATCCTGATGGGCCGCATCCGGCGGCTCGCGGCCGACGGCTGGCTCCGTGTCGACGAGGACCTCGCGGCCATGCTCATCCACGCCACGGCACGCGGCGCGGTGCTCACCTGGCTGTCCCTGCCCGAAGACCGGCGGGACCCGGCCCTGTTGACCACGATGCGGGAGTCCATGGTCACCGCCGTCACCAACGACAAACCGGCCGTGCAGAGCGGCGGCCCGGCCGGCGCCGCCCGCGCGCTGCGCGCGGCGCTGCCCGAACAGACGACGCTCAGCGGCGCGGAGCAGCACTTGCTGAAGGAGTGGCTGGGCCGCCTCGCATCGGACGGCTGAGGCGCCACGCCACGTACACCCCGGGGCGATGAAGCAGCGTGCCCCGGGGGTCGAGGGCCGTCAGGACGCCGTGGGGCGGTCCCCTCCTGCGGGTTCGGACAACTGCGTCCCGAGGAAGTCCAGCAGGACGGCGGTGAAACGCTCGGGCTGTTCCGCGCCCGGCAGGTGCCCGGCACCGTCGATGACGCTCACCGTGGCGTACGGAACGAGCCCGCCCATCGCCTCGGCCTCGGTGACAGGCGTGTAGACGTCGTCCGCGCCGACCACGATCAGCGTGGGAACACCGGCGTCGGCGACGGCGACGAGGGTGTCGCGGTAGTCGGGGCGCTCGGCCCGGCCGCGCAGCGCGGCGGCAGCCCCACGGGGATCGGTCGTGCGCATCAGACCGAGGACGTGTGCGGCCACGTCCGGGAGAGCGGCGACGTTGTACGGTGCGAGCATCTTGTCGATGACCTCGTCCGCGTAACCGTCCATCCCCTCGGCGAGCAGCCGGTCGGCGAGGCGGTTGCGGAACGCCTTGCCCTCGCCGGTCTCGGCGGGGGCCGACGTGTCGGACAGGACGAGCGCCCGCACCCGCCCCAGGTGGCGGCGGCAGAACTCCATGGAGATCTGGCCACCCATGGAGACACCGCCGATCACCGCGCGCTCGATGCCCAGACAGTCCAGGAGTGCCGCGATGTCGTCGGCGAAATCGGAGAGGAACACCTTGCCGGGCGTCACACTGCTCTCCCCGTAACCGCGCAGGTCGGGGGTGATCACCCGGTGCCCGGCCGCGCTGAGGGCCTGCGCCTGGGGAGCCCACAGCGTGCGGTTGAACGGGTGCCCGTGGATCAGCACGACCGGGATCCCGTCCGAGGGGCCGAGGTCGTCGTAGTGGAGCGTGGCGTCGTTCACGGTGATGCGGCTCATCGCGGGCTCCCTGGCTGCGGCCGTCGGCTGCGGTCGTCGGCGCTGCGGTCGTGGGCGGGACGTGGTCGTCCGGGGTCAGTACGTGGTCGCGGTGCTGACGTGCGGGGCGGCGGCCCTGGCTACTTCAGTTCGATCTCGACGAAGGCCAGCGGCGAGGATCCGGCGTTGACGACCTCGTGTTCGCCGCCGGCCGGGCGCGCGTAGGACTCCCCCGCCCGCAGCTGCGAGGCGGTGGTCGTACCGTCCGGCGCGATCACGCTGGTCAGACCATCCACGACCGGCACGACGACGTAGTCGTACTCGTGCACATGGCGACCGGTGCTCTGGCCCGGCTCGAAGTCCCAGCGGGTGACGCGTACCCGCTCGTCCTCGTGCTGCTGCGTCGCACGGGCGGTGGTCGTCATGGCGTCTCTCCTCGGCGTCGGCTGCCCATCGTGCTGCGGACGGGTCCGCAACATCCCAGGTGGCAGGCTAACTGCCGGACTCCACGGCGGCGGGGGCGGGGATGTCCCCGCCCCCGACCGCTACAGCACGACAGCAGCCCCGCCATCCCCTCCCACCGGGTAGCGGCGGGTGAGGACGCGCTCCCGCAGGTGCTCCACGTAGAGCGCGACTTTGATCTCCAGCGGGAAGTCCGGGGGCCAGACCCGGCGGGTGTAGTGGAAGCGGAGGCCACGGTAGGAGAAGGCCGTTTCGGCGTGGACCTCCTCGCCCTGCTCCACCAGCGCGAAGCGATCGAGGTGCCCGCCGCCCAGGCCGGCGGTGCTTCCCTGCACGAAGAGTTCGGCGATTCCCTCGTGCGCGAGGACGCGGAAACGCTCCACGTACACGTCCCGCGTCTCCTCGACCTCCATGGCTCCCGCCCTCACTCGGCGCAGTTGTGGACGGCGCTCGTACTCGATCCGATGACGATATCGCCGAGACCCCCTGCGACCACGAGATGAACGGCGTTGACCGTGAGCCCGTGGTCGGCCCCGGCGACCGGCGTCTGCTCGTTGATCACCAGCCGGGTCCCGCCGGGCAGGCTGATCGTGCTGTTGGGCGCGGTCGGTACGGTGACGGTCACGCCGCCGATCGTGAGCGCCGTCAGTGTGGCGCTGCCCGTCGCGCCGTCGCAGCGGGCGGTCGCCCTGGCGGTCAGCCCGGAGATACCGATCACGGGGACTCCGGGGAGGCCGATCGAGGCCGATTCGACGCTCGTGGTGGCAGTGGCCGTGCCCGGGTCGAGGGTCGTCGTCACTCCGGAGCAGAGCGCATGTACGTCGAGGACGACCGCTGACACGGCGGCCGTGCAGGGCGGTGTCACAGTGGTCGCGCCCGCTGTCCTGACCTGACCGGTGTCAGGCTGAGCAGGCAGGTCCACCGGCGGCAGGAGCGGCAGGTGCAGCTGGGCCAACAGGCCGAAGGCACGGCCGGTGTAGTACTGGAGGAGCAGGGACGCGTCGGCGCTCGACTTCAGATAGTTGGCATCCCCGGCGAACGCCGCGTGCAGCGGCACGGTCGCCGCGGCGTTGAGCGGCTGGCCGGTCACGCTGATGGTGCACCGCGCGGCCCCTGCGCTGTCCGTGGTGGCGTCGCAGGACTGCGCGGTGGCCCCCGTACCGAGGGCGAAGTGCACGGACCTGCCGGTGACCGGTGCGCCGAGGTAGTCGTCGAGCTCGCCCGAGAGCCGGACGTCCTTGCCGTTGGCGATGCGGGCGGGCCCGGTGTACTTGAGCGTCGTCGGCGACTGGACCGCCACCGTGGCGGCGGCCGATGACGCCTCGTAGCCGGAGTCGCCCGCGAAGCTCACCGCGACCGGGACCGAAGTCGGAGGCTGACGCAGGGAGTTGATGGCGCAGCGGGCGCCGCCCGTCGTACTCGTGGTGCCGTCGCAGGACTGCGCGGCGTCACCCGAGCCGATACGGAAGTGGACGGTCCGGCCGGTGACGGGGCTGCCCGCGTAGTCGGAGAGCGTGGCGGACAGCTCCAGCGGGCTGCCGTTGATGCCATGCGCGGGTCCGGTGTACGAGAGCTTCGTCGGCGAGGTGGGCACCACCGTGGAGGAGGCCGACGAGGCCTTGAATCCGTCGTCGCCCGCGAAACTCACCGCCACCGCCACCGACCCGGTGGGCTGGTGCAACTGGCCGATGGTGCAGCGGGCCGTTCCCGCCGCACCGGTCGTGCCGTCGCAGGACTGCGTGGCGTCACTCGCCCCGACCCGGAAGTGCAGGGTCTTGCCCGCGACAGGGACCCCGAAATTGTCGACGAGGGAGGCGGAGAGCGTCAGCGGGCTGCCGTTGCTTCCGTGCCGGGGCCCTGTGTACGTGAGGGTGGTCGGGGCGGCCGGTGGGGGCGGGGTCCCGCCGCACTTGAGCCGGGGGCCGTCGCCCGAGGGCGCGATGCACGGCAGCGTGTAGTAGGCGGTGATGATGCCGAAGGCGTACGCGTCACCGGAGCGGGGGTCGAGGACCGGGCTGTACACGACGAAGAGGTTGGTCTCCGGGTTCAGGCAGCGCACCCGGGCGTCGGCTCCGGGCGTGCAGTTCACCGGGCTGCCGATGGTGTCCTGGATGTCCGTGGCGGGCGGGACCGCGCCGTGACCGCCGTCGGACGCCTCGATGTGCACCCGTCCGAAGCCGTCGAGTGGCGGCGGATCGGACGGCTCGTTGTAGTCCTCCTGGCCGGTGCGGAGCGGCACGTCGTGACCGTACTGGTCGTAGAAGAGCTTCTCCACCTTCCAGTTGATCGGGTTCGGGTTGGTCGTTGCGGCGTAGGCCGTACTCGCGGCCACGCCCACGCCGAGCAGTCCGGCGACGAGACAGAGAAGGGCCGCGAAGATTTTCCCGCGCAGCCATGTGGTCGGACGCTTCACCCGGATCCCCCCGAGGATCGGCGGCTGCGCGGTGGACAGCGCGCAACCGTCAGTGGTTACAGAGTCAGTGGTGCACAGAGTCGGTGGCACTCAGAGCCGGTGAAACACCGGGTCCGTGGTGTACATGCCAACGCGGCAGTCTAGCTACGGACGTCCGTTACTGCACAGGGTTTGCCGCGGCGCGGCTGCGACCCCGAAGGGGAACGGAGGGCCACCCTCCGAGCCGTGCTCGCCATGAGCAATACCCTGACCCCAGGCGCGTGATCTCGCGCCTGACGGAGAGAAAGGCGAGCGACCCCCAGCGAAATTCGCCAAGTTGCAGCGCACAGCCTGGCTCGTCGCGGCGACCGCCCTGCTGGCGACGCCCGGCACCGCCCCGGCCGTCGCCACCGCGACGCACGGCACGGCCCCGGCGGCCGGCGCATGGCAGAAGGTGGGCAGCGACGCCCGCAGCGGTGTCAGCGGCATCGCGTTCGAAGGCCGCACCGCGCACGGAGCCGGGGTGCGCGCGCTGATCGTGCACGACAACAAGAAGACCGGGCAGCGGCGCCTGTCCCGCATCACCGACAAGGGGGGCTCGGCCGACGTCTCTCCGGTCACCTGGGACGGGCCGGAGCCCATGGACCTGGAGGCCGTCGAAGCCGTACCCGGCAAGCCGTCGGAGTATCTGGCGCTCGCCGGCCGCGGCATCATCCATCACCTCAGGGTCACCGGCTCCACGGCGAAGGTCCTCGACTACGCGCCGCTCCCGGCGATCGGCCAGGGCGACAACTTCGAGAGCCTTGCGCTGGTGGCCCGGCACGGACATCTCGCCGCCCTCTGGGCCGACCGCGGAGCGGGCCACCGTCCCGCCACGCTGTACACGGCGCCCCTCACCTTCGACGAGTACGGGCAGCCGCAGTTCGGCGGCGTGACCCACCGGACCTACCGGGCCGCGTACCCGGCCGGCGACGCGGTGCGGCACATCTCCGACATCTCGGTGACCGACTCCGGCCGGATCCTGGTGAGTTCGGCGTCTGACGACGGCCCCTTCGACTCCGCGGTGAGCGACGCGGGCCGGGTGACCGTGTCGGCCGCCGGCCGGGTACGGGTCACGCTCGCAGCCTCCCCTGACGTACTCGCGAGGTTCCCGCAGTACAAGATCGAGGGGGTGGAGTGCCTGCCCGGATCCTCCGACGCCCTGCTCGGCACCGACGACGAGAACCTCGGCGGATACGTGCGGACCGCGCCGCTCTGCGGGTCCTGACAACGAGCCTTCCTCAGCGGGAATGTGACGCAGAGTCAGCCATTGCACCCCAGGACGCGAGCAGCCGGTGGACGGCCTCGGCCGCCTCGGGGATCGCGGCCACGGCGCACGTCTCGTCCGTGACGTGCGCCTGGTCGGGATCGCCCGGACCGTAGATGACGACCGCACGGGCGTCCAGTTTCCCGGCCAGCACCGAGGCGTCGGTGAAGTAGGTCGCGTACTCCGGCCGCCCGTCGGCTTCCGCCGGGCGCAGGGCATCGGCGAGGTCACGGACGAGGGCGGTGGCAGGGTCGGTGGCCACTCCGTTCAGGTCGAGCACCCGCTCGATCCCGGTTCCCGGGCCGGCGAGCCGCTCGATCGCCAGGAGCGCGTCGTCGGAGCTGAACCCCGGGATGGTGCGGATATCGAGCATCAACTCGGCGTGGTCGGGGACGAGATTGGGCTGGACACCGGCGTGGAAGGTGCCCACGTTGACGGTGGCCGCACCGTGTGTGTCGCTGCGCGGCCAGTCCTTGTGGTCGTGGATCCGGACCGCCGCCGCGGCGAGCCTGGCCAGTGCGTTGTCGCCGAGTTCGGGCCGGGACCCGTGAGCGCTGCGGCCTTCGGCGGTGAGCCGCAGCCACAGAACACCCTTGTGCCCGAGGACGATCTTGTTCGCCGTGGGTTCGGCGACCAGCAGCACCGGACTCGGAGTCAGACCCTCCAGCCGGGCCGCCCCCTCGCAACCGGTCTCCTCGCCGAAGGTGAGGACGAGTTGTACATCGGTGTCGGTGGGGTGGGTCGAGACCCGATGGGCCGCGGCGGCCACCATGCACGCCACGCCCGCCTTCATGTCGCTGCTGCCGCGCCCGCGGAGCCGGCCACCGTGGATGTCTCCGCTCAGCGGGTCGAAGGACCAGCCGGACGCGTCGGCGGGGACGGTGTCCAGATGCCCGGTCAGGGTGACCGGGGTGCGGCTGCCGTAGCGGGCGACGAGATTGACCCGTCCGGGCTCCGGCTCGTCGCTCCGCACGCTGAAGCCGGCGTCGGCGAGGATCGGAGCGAGAAGCGCGGCGGCGGACTTCTCATTTCCGGCCCTGGTGTCCAGCCGGACGAGCTGCTGTGTCAGGGAAACGGGGTCGAGCACGCGGGGTCTCCTGTCAGTGCTGCGGGGGAACCGCGGAGCCGCGGATCACGAGGTGCAAGGGGAAGGACTTCGCCACCCGGGCGCCGTCCGGGGCCGCGATCCGGTTCTGGACCACTTCGAGCGCCGTACGCGCGAGGTCGGCCACCGGCTGCTGCAGAGTGGTGAGTTTGGGGCGCAGCCACTCGCCGACCCGGATGCCGTCGCAGCCGATGACGGAGAGGTCTTCCGGGATGCTCAGCCCATGCAGTTCCGCCGCGCCGAGGATGCCGACCGCGACGATGTCACTGCCCACGAAGGCCGCCGTCGGCGGTTGCGCGGCGCGCGCGAGGTAGGGAAACGTACTGGCGCCGAACTGCTCGGTGTACGGGCCGTGCAGGACGAGGTCCTCGTCGACGTCCAGTCCGGCGTGATCCATGGCGTCCCGGTAGCCGCGCAGCCGGTCACGGGTGGTGGACAGCTCCTGCGGTCCGGCGATGTGCATGATGCGCCGGTGCCCGAGCTGCACGAGATAGGACGTCGCCTGGTAGGCGCCGCTGTAGTTGTCGACGGCGATGGTGTCGACCTCGGACGGGCCGGCGACCTCCTCGTCCAGGAGGACCACGGGCAGCCCTTCGGCGATTGCCTGGGTCAGCCGGGGGTTCTGGCGGTGCATTCCGACGTAGATCAGCCCGTCGATGGCCTCGGTCGAGGCCGCGAAGTCACTGAAAAGCGACTCGCGCCGGGCCTGCTGGCCGGTGATCCCGACGACGAGCCCCACTCCGCTGACGGCGGCCGCCGCGGCAACCTCTTCGGCCAGTTCCGCGAAGAAGGGGTTGATCAGGTCCGGCACGACAAGTGCGATCACCGGGCGGCCGGCGCGTGGGCCGGACGGGGCCGCGACCGGTACCTCGTACTTCAGCTCGCGTACGGCGGCATCGATCCGGGCCGCTGTCTCCGGCTGCACCTTCAGCTGCCCGCGCAAGTACCGCGAAACCGTCGAGGCCGACACCTGCGCGTGTTGCGCAACGCTGGTCAACGTCATCCGAACCTCCCTCGCCTTTCCGCAGTCTAGTGCGCTGCCGGTAGGGCATTGACGGCGCATCGACCCGCTTCTATTGTTGCGCAAAACCAGCGCAACATTGCGCAAGATCATCGAAAAGGAGGTACGCGTGAGCCGCGTACTCATCGCAGGCGAGTCCTGGATCAACGCATCCACCGACTTCAAGGGCTACGACGCCTTCCCCCACGCCCAGCTGGAGGTGGGCGTCACCCCGCTGCTCCAGGCCCTGCAGCGCGCGGGCCACGAGGTCACGCATCTGCTCTCGCACGATGTGGCGACCCACTTCCCGGAGACCCTGGAGAAGCTCGCCGCCTACGACGTCGTGATCCTTTCGGACATCGGCGCCAACTCGCTGCTGCTCCACCCGCAGGTGTTCGCCCAGGGACGCCCGTTCCCCAACCGGCTCAAGCTCCTCGCGCAGTGGGTCCGGCAGGGCGGCGGCCTCGCCATGGCCGGCGGATACCTGAGCTTCCAGGGCTTCCAGGCCAAGGCCAACTACCACGCGACGCCGATCGAGGACGTCCTGCCGGTGGAGATCCTCCCGTACGACGACCGCGTGGAGTGCCCCGAAGGCGTCGGCGGCGAGCTCACCGGGGAAACGCACGAGGTCACGGCCGGGCTGGAGTCCGAGTGGCCGATCCTCCTCGGCTACCAGCGGCTCGTCGCGAAGCCGGACGCGCGCGTGCTCGCCACGATCGAATCGCGCCCGCTGCTCGCGGTCCGCGAAGAGGGCGCCGGACGCACGCTCGCCTTCGCATCGGACATCTCACCGCACTGGGCCCCCGCCGAGTTCATCGAGTGGAAGGGCTACCAGCAGCTCTTCGACCAGGCCGTCACCTGGCTCGCCGGCGCCCGGGACTGACCGCACCGTGCCGGGCCCGCCGGGCCACCGCCCGTCGGGCCGACAAGGCCGCAACGGCGATCGCCGCCGTTATGAAACAGCTCACACGCCCAGAGATTGCATCGGTCCCCTCGGACATACTGGCTCAAAGGAGAGCGAATACACGATGACAAGCCTCAACACCGCAGGACCCGAACCGGGCACCGTGCCCGCAGCACCCGCGCGGACCGCCCGCCGCACCACCACGGCAGTGCTGGTCCTGGCCACCGTGCTGGCCGGGCTGCTCAGTCCGCTGCAGTCCACCGTCAACGGCGCTCTGGGCAAGAACATCAACGACGGAAACGCCGCAGCCGTCATCTCCTTCGGGACCGGCCTGCTCCTCATGGCGGTCATCGTGTTCGCCCGCCCGGCCACCCGCCGGCAGGCGCTGAACCTTCCCCGCCTGCTCCGCGACGGCACCATTCCCTGGTGGAACTGTGTCGCCGGCCTGTGCGGCGCCGCCGTCGTGCTCTCCGAGGGCATCACCGTGGGCACCCTCGGCGTCGCCGTCTTCCAGATCGCGCTGATCTCCGGGCTCGTCATCTCGGGCGTGGTCTGCGACCGCGTCGGGGCGACGTCCACGATCAAGCAGCCGATCACGCTTCCCCGCGGTCTGGGCGCCCTGCTGGCCATCGTCGCGACGGCCGTGGCGATCTCGCCGAACTTCCAGGTGCCCGGAACCATCGCGCTCGCGGTCCTGCCGTTCGCCGCCGGGCTGCTCGCCGGCTGGCAGCCCGCCGGGAACTCGGCCGTGGCTCAGGGCAGCGGATCCATGCTGGTCTCCATCGGCCTCAACTTCCTCGTCGGATTCGTCGTCCTCGGGATCGGCCTGCTCGTGCGCGCCTCCACCGGCTCGGTGAGCTTCACGCTCCCCGGCACCTGGTGGATGT
Organism: Streptomyces sp. NBC_00440; assembly: GCF_036014215.1. NCBI lineage: Bacteria > Bacillati > Actinomycetota > Actinomycetes > Kitasatosporales > Streptomycetaceae > Streptomyces > Streptomyces sp. NBC_00440. Next base: position 7,283,926 of record NZ_CP107921.1, on the reverse strand, counting down.
ACACAGGCGGTGTGCTCGGCCTGCTCTCCATCGCCTTCATGGCACTGCTCGTGCGCGGCCTCGGCCTGCTCCTGCTCGGACTCGCCTCGATCGCGGGCCAGTTGGTCGGTTCGCTGATCCTCGATGTGATCAGCCCGTCCGTCGGCCAGCCCCTGCACGCCGTGACGGTCATAGGCACCGTGATCGCCCTGGTCGCGGCAGGTATCGGAATGATCCCCTCGCGCCGCTCCGTGACCTCGGCGGGGACATCATGACCGGGGGCACGGGCGAGCAGCCGTACGTGCAGACGGTGACCGGAGCCGTACCCGCGGCCGGACTGGGCCTCGTACTGCCTCATGAACACCTGTTCAACAACCTCTCGGGCGTGCTGGACGAACCGAGCTACCCGTTCTCCGCCGCGATCAAGGACGAACAGGTCAGCGCCTCGTCCGCGTGGGCACTGCGGCACGACCCCTACTGCTGCTCCGACAACATCGCCGCCAAGCCGGTCGAGGACGTGCTCCGTGAGGTGGCTGCCTTCCAGGCCGTCGGCGGGCGCACGATCGTCGACGTGACCTCCAGCTCCGCCATCGGACGCGACCCGCAACGCCTCCTCGGCCTCGCGCGGCGCAGCGGCCTCAACATCATCATGGGCTGCGGCGCCTACCTGGAGAAGTTCGAGGCCGCGCGGATCCCGGCCGGCACGGTCGACGAACAGGCGGCCGCGATCGGGAACGAGCTCACCAACGGTGTCGGGGATTCCGGCATCCGGCCGGGCGTCATCGGCGAGATCGGGGTGTCCCCCGAGTTCACCGCGGCCGAGCACGGGTCGCTTCGCGCGGCAGCTCTCGCCCAGCTCGACCACCCGTCCGTCCCGTTGATGATCCACCTGCCCGGCTGGCAACGGCGGGCACACGAGGTGCTCGACGTCGTGCTCGGCGAGATCGGTGTCGAACCGGCGAGGGTCGTCCTCGCACACATGGATCCGTCCGGTGCCGACGTCGACTACCAGCGCTCGGTGGCGGATCGCGGCGTATGGCTCGAATTCGACATGATCGGTATGGACGTCACGTTCCCCAAGGAGGGCGAGTCGCCCGCGTCCACCGCCACCGCGGACGCAGTCGCCCGCCACATCGACGACGGCCACGCCGGGCAACTCCTGCTCAGCCACGATCTCTTCCTCAAGCAGATGTGGACCCAGCACGGCGGCAACGGGTTCATCTATGTGCCCACCGTCTTCGCCGAAATGCTCGTGGCACGGGGAATCGACCGCGCTCTGGTCGACACCCTCACCCGGCAGAACCCCGCTCGTATGCTCACCGGACTGTTCGCCTGACCCAGTTGCTCGATCACGTCCGCACGTGGGGGCCGGGATCACCAGCCCTGAGGCATGGCTTACCTTACTTGTATGACTTGGGCTGACGCGTTCCCCAACCTGCTGATCGGGTTGCGCGAGGGACTTGAGGCGGGACTGGTGGTCAGCATCCTGCTGGCCGCGCTGCGCCGTACCGCGGGCGAGGGCCGCCGTGCGTCCACCGCGCCCGTGTGGCTGGGTGTGGTCGGGGCGGTGGCCGTCGCGGCGAGCTTCGCGACGGTGCTGACGTTCTCCACCGATGTGCTCTCCAGCCGCGGCCAGGAGATGGTGGGCGGCCTGCTCAGTGTCCTGGCGGTGTTCCTGGTGACCTGGATGGTCTTCTGGATGCGGAAGACCGCCGCGAGCCTGTCGGGCGAACTGCGCTCCAAGGTGGCGGCTGCCTCGCAGGTGGGGGCGGGCGCACTCGCCGCCACGGCCTTCCTCGCCGTGGGCAGGGAGGGCCTGGAGACCACTCTGTTCCTGTGGACGGCTGCCCGGGCCTCGGGCGAGACAGTGTCCCCGCTCGTCGGGGCCGGTCTCGGGCTGGCGCTCGCCTGCCTGGTGTGCTGGCTGCTGTTCCGCCGGGCGATCCGCATCAACCTGGGTGTGTTCTTCTCCCGTACGGCCCTCGCGCTGCTCGTGATCACCGCAGGCGTGCTGGCGTACGGACTCGGCGAGCTGCAGAACGCCGGCCTGCTCCCCGGCCGCACCTGGCTGGCGTTCGACGTCAGCGGGACCATCCCCACCAGCTCGTGGTGGGTCACTCTCATCACCGGCGTGACCGAGCTCACCACGCGGATGACCGTGCTCCAGGTCGTCGCGTGGGCCGTGTACCTGGGTGTCGCCGTCACGCTGTTCGTCAGGGCCGCGCGTTCGCCCGCCACCGCCGGCTCCGCCCCGGCGACGAATTCCTCTCCTGCGGCTGCGGGACAGCCGGCTCCGGCGGGTGCTCCGGCCCCGCAGGCACAGACCGTCCCCGCGGACGGCCCCTCCGCCCCGCAGGACCGCGCCGGCTTCCTGAGCCGCCGCAACCCCTGGGCGGTCGGTACCGTGATCGTGGTGGTGCCCGCTCTCCTGGCGGCGGGCGCCGTGGTGTTGCTGCCCTCGGGCGGCAGCACAGCGGCCGGCACCCGGGTCACCGTGTCGTCGTCGGGCTGCGCGACCGGGTGGTCCAGCGCGCACAGCGGCGCGCAGACCTTCCAGGTGGTCAACCGGTCCGGGCGGGCAGGCGAGATCAACCTGGACAACGCCTCGGGGGCCATCGTCGCCGAGATCGAGACGCTGGGTCCTGCCACCACCGGCACGATGAGCGCCACACTCGGCACCGGTCAGTACACCTTCAAATGTCTGATGTCGGGCCATGGGACCACGAGTTCACAGACCGTGAGCATAGGAGCCGGATCGGGCTCCGGAGGCAAGGCCCCGGTCGCTGTCAAGCGGGTGTCGCTCGCCGACCTCAAGCCTGCGACGGTTCAGTACCGCGCCTATGTCGCGCCCAAGCTGGCCACCCTCGCCGGACAGGTCGCGACGGTCCGCACCGACATCGCCCACCACCACCTGGACACCGCGCGCAAGGACTGGCTGCCCGCCCAGCTCACCTGGGACGAGGTCGGCGCCGCCTACGGGAGCTTCGGGGACCTCGGAGACGCCATCGACGGACTGCCGCAAGGTCTGCCCGGAGGCGTCCACGACAAGGACTTCACCGGCCTGCACCGCCTGGAATACGGCTTGTGGCACAAGGCCGGTACCGGCGAACTCCTGCCCGTCGCCGACCGGCTGAAGACAGACGTAGCGACTCTGCGCAAGAAACTTCCCCAGGTCACCGTCGACCCGACCGACCTCCCCCTGCGCTCCCACGAGATCCTTGAGGACGCCCTGCGGGACCGTCTGACCGGCGCGGCCGACCAGGGCTCCGGCGACATGTACGCGGAGACCGAGGCCGACATCAAGGGGACGCGGGTGGTCCTGGACGAGCTGGCACCGCTCGTCAAGCCCCGTTCGCCCAAGCTTCTGCCGACCGCCGCCGCACAGCTCGACTCGCTGGAATCGGCGCTGCGGGCGACCCGCACGCACGGCGGCTGGCAGCCTTTCCCGGACGTTCCGCTGGCCGAGCGCCAGCAGGTCGATGCCCGTATCGGCAGCGTGCTGGAGACCCTCGCCTCGGTCCCCGACCTCCTTGAGGTGCCCATCTCCCGCTGATGCGCGCGTCCGCCGTTCGATGTGCGCGTCCGCGCCGGACGACACCGGACCGAAATCCACAGGGCGTCCCCCATCTCTGTCCGCCTCTATCCGCTCCGCCGTCACGACCGATCAAGGAGACCTGCCATGGGCGTCAGCCGACGCACGTTCATACAGGGCGGCGCCGCCGGAGCCGCCGGCACCGCCCTGACGGGCGGACTTCTCGCCGCTGGTGCCCACGCCGACGCGAACAGCGGTGGCAACAGCTCCCACGAGGCGTCGTCCTTCCCCTTCCACGGCGCCCACCAGTCGGGCATCCTCACCCCGGGCCCCCCGCACCAGCAGCGCTTCTCGGCCTTCGCCGCGTTCGACGCGACAGCGGCGAAGCGCTCGGATCTGGTCGAGCTGATGCACACCCTCACCGAGCGGGCCCGCTTCCTCACCACCGGCGGAACCCCACCGGACCTGGGCGTCAGCCAGCCTCCTTCGGACAGCGACGTACTGGGGCCCGATGTCCCCGCCGACGGTCTGACCCTCACCCTCGCCGTCGGATCCAGCCTCTTCGACGACCGGTACGGCCTGTCCCATGCCAAGCCGCTCCGCCTGACCCCGATGCGGACCTTCCCCAACGATGCGCCCGAGGCCCGCTGGAGCCACGGCGATCTGCTGCTCCAGCTCTGCGCGAACCACCCGGACACCCTCCACCACGCGATCCGCGACCTCACCAAGCACACCCGGGGCGGCATGCAGCTGCGCTGGAAGATGGAAGGGTACGGATCGCCGCCGCGCCCCTCCGGCACCCCTCGCAACCTGCTCGGTTTCAAGGACGGCACCGCCAACCCCACCAACGGGACCGCAGAGGATCTGGTGTGGGTGGACGACCCGGCCGAGCCCGCCTGGGCACGCGGCGGCACCTACCAGGTCGTCCGGCTGATCCGGATGCTCGTGGAGTTCTGGGACCGGGTCTCGATCAACGAGCAGGAGATGATGTTCGGCCGCCGCCGGGACAGCGGCGCCCCGCTGGACGGCAACGCGGAGACCGACGTCCCCGACTACGCCAAGGACCCCCACGGCCAAGTCATTCCGCTCGACTCCCACATCCGGCTGGCGAACCCGCGCACCCACGCCACGAAGAGCCAGCGTCTCCTGCGCCGTTCGTACAACTACGACCTGGGAATGGACGAGAACGGCAACTTGCAGTGCGGGCACATCTTCGCGTGTTACCAGCAGGACCTGCACCGCCAGTTCGAACAGGTCCAGCAGCGTCTGATCGACGAACCCCTCGTCGACTACGTCCAGCCCTTCGGCGGCGGCTACTTCTTCGCCCTGCCCGGAGTGCTCAACTCCCGGGACTGGTACGCGCGCCGACTGCTGACCTGACGGAACCGCTCGGCATTGGTGTCCGTCATGGGAAGTACTGACGTTGCCGGTCCGTCGGATGATGCCCCGAAGTGCGCCTCGATCCTGCGCGCCGGGAACTCCGATCGATCCGGGCGGAGCGCTGTACCCATGTCGGACCTCAACTGGAAACCACTGACCGCCGCCCAGGAGGGCATCTGGTACGCGCAGTCGGTCGATCCGGAGAACCCGGACCAGAATCTGGTCGACTACCTGGACATCCGGGGGCCCTTGCGGCTCGCGTTACTGGAGAAGGCGTTCCACCAGGTGATGGCCGAGACCGAATCGGCGCGTCTGCGGTTCCGTGAGGACGGAGCCGGACCGTGGCAGGCCGTCGAACCGCTGCGCCACCACCGGCTGCCTGTGGTCGATCTGCGGGGCGAGCCCGAGCCGTCCGCGGCGGCAGAGGCGTGGATGCGTGCGGACGCGGCGCATGCGGTGGATCTGCGGAACGAGCCGGTGTCCATCGTGATCACGGCCCTCCTGGTGGGCGAGGACAGGACCCTGCTCTACCTGCGCACTCACCACATCACCTTGGACTTCCTGGGGTACGCCCGGTGGCTGGACCGCCTCACGGAGATCTACACCGCGCTGGAGGACGGGCAGGAGCCCCCGTCCACTCCGTTCGCGTCGCTCGGCGAAGTCATCGCCGACGACGCGTCGTACCGTGCGAGCGAACACTTCCGGCGCGACCAGGCGTACTGGGCCGGGCAGATGGCGGCCGCACCGGAGGCAGTGACGCTGACCGGCCGGACGGCGCCCGCGTCCCACTCCACGCACCGCAGGACCGGTGTGCCCCCTTCCGGCATCACGCAGTCGCTACGGACACTGGCGCGTACGTCGGGTGTCGCCCTGCCCGCCCTGCTCATCGGAGCCGTGGGCATCTATCTGCACCGTATGGCGAACCCCCCGAGGTCACCCTGGGCCTCAACGTCACGGCACGCAGGGGGTCCCGGGTCCGGGACGCGGTGGCGACGATGGCCAACGTACTGCCGCTGCACTTACGTCATGCGCCGGGCATGACCGTACGGGATGCGGCCCGGGAGGCGTCCGCACGGACCCGGGGAGGTCTGCGGCACGAGCGCTACCGCTACGGGGACCTCTACCGCGATCTGAAGCTCAGCGGCACGGGCAGGCGCATCTTCGGCCCCTTGGTCAACTTCTACCCCAATGATGAGAAGTTGCCCCGGTTCGGGCGGTGCGAGACCACCTCACGAACGTATCTGGCCAACGGCGAGGTGGACGATCTGATGGTGGTCTTCTGCGAGCGGGCCGAGGGCCTTCGGGTGGACTTCGTCGCCAACCCGGCGCTCTACACGGAAGCCGAGAACGCCGCACACCACGAACGGTTTCTGCAACTGATCACCGCCTTGGCACGGCTGGAACCCGATGCGCTCATCGAGGAACTGGACGTGATCACACCGCAGGAGCGTACGGACGTACTGGAACGGTGGAACGACACGGCGCGGGAGGTTCCCGAGGCCACGCTCCCCGAGCTGTTCGAGGGGCAGGTGGCACGGACGCCGGACGCGGAAGCGATGGTGTTCGAGGGGACCCGGCTCACGTATGCGGAGTTGAACGAACGGGCGAACCGGCTGGCCCGGCTCCTGGTGTCCCGGGGCGCGGGCCCCGAGGAGCGGGTCGGGGTGATGCTGGAGCGTTCCGTCGATCTGGTTGCCACGCTGCTGGCCGTGCTCAAGACGGGGGCAGCGTATGTACCGGTCGATCCGGCCTACCCGGCCGACCGCATCGCCTACCTGCTCGACGACGCGACACCCGCCCTGGTCATCACATCCGCCGCCACAAGGGGTGTACTGCCCGAGGACGTACGGCAGTTGATCGTGGACGATCCCACCACCGCCGCCGTGCTGGAGACACTGGACGGGCACGACCTCTCGGATTCCGACCGGCCGAGGGCGTTGGCGTCGTCCCATCCGGCGTATGTCATCTACACGTCGGGGTCGACAGGCCGGCCCAAGGGCGTGGTCGTGCCGCACAAGGGTGTGGTGAACCGGCTGGCATGGATGGGTGAGGTGTACCGGCTCAGGCCGCAGGACCGGGTGGTGCAGAAGACACCGTTCGGGTTCGACATCTCGGTGTGGGAATTCTTCTGGCCACTGACCGAAGGCGCGACAGTGGTGGTCGCACGGCCGGGTGGCCATCGGGATCCGGAGTATCTCGCCGGACTGGTGCAGCGGGAGCGCGTCACGGTTGCTCATTTCGTACCGTCCATGCTGCAGATGTTCATCGCCGAACGTACCGCCCGGGACTGCACGTCCCTGCGGACGGTGGTCTGCAGTGGTGAGGCGCTGCCCGCGGTGTTGCGTGACCGGTTCCACGCTGTACTGCCGATCCCGCTGCACAACCTGTACGGACCGACCGAGGCCTCGATCGAGGTGACGGCGTTCACCTGCGAACCGGGCAGGGACACCGGCGATGTCGTGCCCATGGGCCGCCCGGTGTGGAACACCCACACCTATGTACTGGATGCGGGACTGCGGCCGGTGCCGGCCGGGGTGACCGGGGAGCTGTACCTCGCCGGTGCCCAACTCGCCCGCGGCTATCTCGGCCGCCCCGGTCTGACCGCGGAGCGGTTTGTGGCGAGTCCGTTCGGGGGTCCTGGTGAGCGGATGTATCGCACGGGTGATCTCGTGCGGTGGAACTCCGGGGGCGAGCTGGAATTCATGGGGCGTGCGGATGATCAGGTGAAGCTCCGGGGGTTCCGTATCGAGCTGGGCGAGATCGAAACGGCGCTGCGGTCCCACCCCGGTGTCGGCCAGGCCGCGGTACTGGTCCGGGAGGACCGGCCCGGTGACAAACGCCTCGTCGCCTATCTGGTCCCTGCCGCGGACGCCCAGGTCGACATCGCGGCTCTCCGTACGCAGCTGGCAGGTGAGTTGCCGGAACACATGCTGCCGTCAGCGATCGTGCCGCTGGATGTTCTGCCGCTGACGGTGAACGGGAAGCTCGACCGTAAGGCCCTCCCGGCCCCGAAGCACTCCACCGATCCGGCCGGCCGGGGTCCTTCGAATATGCGGGAGGTGATCCTGTGCGAGATCTTCGCGGACGTACTCGGTCTGCCCACGGTCGGAGTGGACGACAACTTCTTCGAGCTGGGCGGGCATTCTCTGCTGGCAACGCGTTTGACCGGCCAGGTGCGGACGAGGCTGGGCTTCGATGTGCCCTTGCGGGCGTTGTTCGGCACGCCCACCGTTGCCGGACTCAACGATTCGCTCACCGAAGGGCCGCGCCCCGCCCGGCGCGAGGAAGCACTGGCAAGGATCCTGCCGATCCGGACACGCGGCAGCCGCAGGCCCGTTTTCTGCATCCACCCCGCGACCGGCGTGAGTTGGGGCTTCTCGCCGCTGGCGGCATCGATACCCGTGGACTACCCGCTGTACGGAGTGCAGGCCCAGGGCCTCACCGGTACGGAGGAACTGCCGCGGTCGATAAGGGAGATGGCCGCTGACTATGTGCAGCAGATCCGCACCGTCCAGCCGACCGGCCCGTATCAGCTGCTGGGCTATTCGCTGGGCGGTGCAGTGGCTCAGGAGATGGCATTCCAGCTGCAGGAGGCGGGCAATGCGGTGGGGGCCGTCGTGATCATGGACTCCTATCCGGCTGAACGGATTCCGGCACTGTTCGGCCTGGACGCGCTTGCCCTCAACGCGCAGAACGGCGTCCTGCCCGCCGAGTGGGAGCAGTTCATCCTCCGGGACGAGGAGAAGGCCTTCAACCTGCGGGTCCTGGAGAACAGCTCGGCCATTCTGCGCACTCATATTCCCCGTGCGTACGAGGGTGACGTGCTGCTCATCGTGGCGGCTGCGGGCAAGGTCGACGGTTCGAAGCCGGCGGAAGCGTGGGCGCCCTACGTGACGGGAGAAGTGCGGGAGGAGAGCCTGCCGTGCAGCCATGAGGAAATGACCCAGCCCGAGATGCTCACCCTGGTGGGCGAGCTGACGGCGGAATGGCTGAACGCAGGTCGCTGACGGTGCGGTGCACGCACTGATCTCACGCACTGATCGGGGGCATCCACAACCGTCGCCCCGCATCTCCCCTGCGGGGCGACGGTGGGCTCCAGCGGGCCGCTTCACCTGCGTGTGGTGCCTGCTGCCCGGCGCTTCCTGCTGGTGTGGGTGCGGTCGGTGGTCCAGGCGAGGGCGGCGATGACGGGGAAGGCCGCCGCGGTGAGGGTGACCGCATGCCAGATACCCAAGTGGTAGGCAAGGGTGCCGAGTTGGGAGCCGATGGCGCCGCCGATGAAGAAGGTGGCGATGTAGACGCTGGTGATCCGGGCGCGGGCGTCCGCGTCGAGTTGGTAGATGGTGTGCTGTCCGAAGATCAGGGAGCACTGAACGGCACAGTCCAGGAGGACTGCGGCGGCGGCGAGGACGAGGATCTGGTGGGCGGCAAGACCGGCCCAGATGAGGACGGCGGAGGCGAGCAGGCAGGTCACGGGGGTGAGCCGGTGGGCGAGCCCTCGGTCGGCGAGGCGGCCCGCGAGAGGGGCGACGAGCGCGCCGGCGGCACCGACGAGAGCGAACAGGCCGACCTGGAGCTGGGAGTAGTTGTACGGCGCAGTGGTCAGGACGTAGGAGATGGTCGTCCAGAACGCGCTGAAGGCGGCGAACATGCAGGCGTGGTAGGAGGACCGGCGGCGCAGCTGCGGGTGCACGCGGATCAGGCGGGCCGTGGAACGCAGCAGCGCGGTGTAGGAATCGGTGCTGGTGGGGGCCCGGTGGGGCAGCGCGCGGCGCAGGACAAGGGCCAGGATCGCCATCAGGGCGGCGGAGACCAGGTAGACCGTGCGCCAGCCCGCGACGTCCGCGAGCAGGCTGCCGACGGTGCGGGAGAGCAGGATCCCGGCGAGCAGTCCGCTCATGACCTTGCCCACCACGGCGCCGCGCAGGTGATCGGGTGCGAGGTCGGCGGCGTAGGGGACGAGGACCTGTGCGACGACGGAGGTGGCGCCCGCGACGAGCGCGGCGATGAGCAGGACGGTGAAGGTGGGGGCGAGGCCGCCGGCGGCCATGGCCAGGGCCGTGACGGTGAGCAGGACGGAGACCAGACGGGAGTTCTCGATGCGGTCGCCGAGGGGGACCAGGAACACCATCCCGGCGGCGTAGCCGAGCTGGGTCAGGGTGATCAGCAGGCCGGCGGTCGAGTCCTGGAGCTGGAAGGTCCGGCGCAGCGTCTCCAGGAGCGGCTGGGCGTAGTAGAGGTTGGCCGCGGTCAGCCCGCAGGAAGTGGCCAGGAGTGCGACCAGCCAGCCGGGCAGGGCTATCTGTCGCGCGTTTGACTCCGGTGTGGCACGGGCGGCTGCGGGCACGGGCATGGTCTGTCTCCGGATACGGACGTGGGGAGGGACGGAAGCCGAGTCGACTCCACAGATCGGCCGGCCCAGGACCTGCGGCCCGGGCCTGAAACGGACACCTCGATCGCTCAAGCGATCAGCCAACCGGCATGGAATCAGGATTCCATATTGAACTTTGATTCAATATAGAACCCGACAAGTACAGTGTCAAACATGAAGAACTCGGGCGACCCGCTACCTCAGGGGATCGAAATCGGTGCACTGTCCAGGATCATTCGGCAACACTTCGCCGACCGGATCGAGCAGGTCATCCACCCTCTGGGGCTCACCCTCGGGCAGTGGACGGTGCTGCGGGAACTGAAGCGGACACCCGGCGCCTCCGCTTCAGAGCTCGCGCGCGCCGCGGTCCACACGCCGCAGGCCGTCAGCCGTCTCGTCCGGACCCTGCAGGAGGAGGGACTGGTGGAGCGCTCCCCGGCCCGGGGCCGGGTGGTGGACAACCATCTCACCGCCAAGGGACACAAGGTGATGGATGAGACCTTCATCCAGATTGAGGCCCGACTGGCTCCGGCACTGGAGAAGTTCGACAGGGCCAACACCGAGGAGTTCCGCCGGCTGTCCCATCTCCTCATCAAAGCCCTGGAAGACCCGGCCTGAGCCAGATACCCGGGGCCCAGGGCCGAGCGGGCCGGGCTGCTGCGCCAGCAGTTGGCAGAGAGCACGGCGGAGCAGCGCCAGCTGTCTACGCCCTGATCTTGCCCTGGAGGTCGGCGAAGACGATGACGTGGGAGTCCCCGTGGCGGTCCTCGGTGTACTCGCCGGGCAGCACCGCAAGGCCTTCAGGAACGGCTGCGGAGAGCCGCATCCAGATCGCGGAGCAGTTCGCCGACGCGCCCTCCGCCAGAAGGTGCTGCGGGATAGCGGTTGAGCACGTCAACGACGACTGGTGTCGCGCGCCGGAGAGCTTGCTCAATATGATCAACCCCGACATCTCGGTCATCGCCCGCCATGAGTTCGGCCGCTCTCGCTGCGTGGGCCGCTGCCCCCAGAATGTGCTTGACCTGGTGAGCGTCGGCCAGCGGATGCAAATACGCGGCGGAGGCCGCGCACATCGCTGCTCGCGCTGCATTGCCCGCGACCGCGGCGCCTGCATCTCGGGCCGCCTTGTGCGCCGCCCACCCACTGTCGCGCAGTGACTTCCCGCGTTCACCACCTCTGGCGAACGTCCACGCGGCGTCGATCGCGTCGCGAGGTCGCGAGTCGGCCGGGTGTGCTCTCTCAAAGAGTTCCAAGACCTCCTGCGCGCTCTCCGCCGCATAATGGGCGACCCCACGCAGGTCCTGCTTGCTCAGAACGATCTCGCTGCTTTCGTTGGCCACGAGGTGCATCCTCGTCCACCACACTGGCACGACTCGACCGCGAGCTGAGGCCAAGCCCCCGGACCGGCACGCCAACGCGAGGACAGCCACGGCCAATTCATCGAACGGGTGCGGAGAAGCCGGCAGAACTGCTCGGCTGACCTTGCTCAACAGCGCTTGTGAGAAGTCGTGAGACGACGACCCACGCAAGCGATCACGGGCCCGGAGGCCGGCAACTCGGGTTGCCACTCACGAAAGAGCAGCCGACCCCGTCGAGACCGTGCTCACCCCCGACGACGTTCGGCACCGGCGCCTTGCGCGCGCTTGCGGCGCGCCTTCGGAGACCTGTCGCAGACCGGTACGCGACGAGCACTTCTGAGGAGGGCTCGGTGCTGGAAACGGAGCGGAAGCCACCGCGCCAGTCCCTGACTCGACTAAGGGCCCGTAACGAAGCAACACGTTGCATCACGGTCTCCCTTGTTCACCGGCTTACGCGGCGGACGCGTCTCCACCGCCGTCCTGCGCGACACCACGTACGGGGACGACGTGGTCACCAGGCTCGGCTACGAGCACCTGCGCCGACATGACCTCCGGCGCCGGCGCACTGGACTGACTTGTCCCCGAAAATGGCCGAAGGCCGGTTTCGGATTGCTCCGAAACCGGCCCTCACCTACGACTCTCACGAGTCGGGACGACAGGATTTGAACCTGCGACCCCTTGACCCCCAGTCAAGTGCGCTACCAAGCTGCGCCACGTCCCGGTGCCCGATCCGGCCCGGGGCTTCCCCGGCCGAACGCGCACCGAAACAATACCGCACTTCAGCCGGTGGTCACGAACGCGTTTCCCCAGCCGTTGCGCTTGACCTCAAGTGCGCTTGATGTTGGATCGTCCGCTGTATGGAAACGGACACAGACCTGCACAGGCTGATGGCCCTCATGACGGGCGACGAGAAGCACGGACCTGCCGCGACCTCGACCCTGGACGCGCTCTGGGTGCTGTACGACCGGGTGCTGCGGGTCACGCCGCAGACCGTCTCGGACCCGGGGCGGGACCGCTTCCTCCTGTCCAAGGGGCACGGGCCCATGGCGTACTACGCGGTCCTGGCGGCGAAGGGGTTCTTCCCCGCTGAGCTGCTGACGGGCTTCGGCTCGTACGACTCCCCGCTCGGCCACCACCCCGACCGGCTGCTGGTGCCCGGTGCCGAGATCGGCAGCGGGTCGCTCGGGCACGGGCTGCCGCTCGGCGTGGGCACGGTGCTCGGGCTGCGGGCGCAGCGGCTCACCGCGCCGCGGGTGTGGGTGCTGATCGGCGACGCCGAGCTGGACGAGGGCTCGGTGCACGAGGCCGTCGCCTATGCCGGGCCCGCCGGCCTTGAGCAGCTGCACACCGTGGTGATCGACAACGCCTCCGCCAGCTACGGGGCCCCCGGTGGGATCGCGGCCCGTTTCAAAGCGGGCGGGTGGTCGGTCGAGACCGTCGACGGGCGGGACCACGAGCAGTTGTACGCCGCCTTCACCGCACCGCATCCGGGCCGGCCGCACGCCGTGGTCGCCCGGGTCGAGCCCAAGAACGCCTGAGCCGGACCAGCCGAGAGGGATTTGTCATGGACAACATGCGTGAGCGCTTCGCCGCCACCACGTCGCGGCTGCTGGACGAGGACCCGCGGCTCGCCGTCGTACTGGCCGAGATCACCCGCGACGGATTCGCCGACGCGGCACGCGCCCACCCCGGCCGGGTGGTCAATGTGGGGATCCGTGAGCAGCTGCTGATCGGTGCCGCCGCCGGGATGGCGCTGACCGGGATGCGCCCCGTGGTGCACACCTTCGCCAGCTTCCTGGTCGAGCGCCCCTTCGAGCAGGTCAAGCTGGACCTCGGGCACCAGGGTGTGGGGGCCGTGCTGGTCAGCGCCGGAGGGTCGTACGACTGGCCGGCCGGCGGTTTCACCCACATGTCGCCCGGCGATGTGGCGCTCCTCGACACGCTCGACGGCTGGACCGTGCACGTACCCGGCCATCCCGACGAGGCGGAGGCCCTGCTGCGCCGGGCCGTGCGCGGGGACGACCGGGTGTACGTACGGCTGTCGGTGCAGGCCAATCAGCGGCCGCGGCCGGTCACCGGAGGCGGTTTCCACACCGTGCGCGAGGGCCACGGCGGGGTGGTGGTGGCCGTCGGGCCGGTCCTGGACGCCGTCCTGGAGGCGACGGAGGGCATGGATGTCACCGTGCTGTACGCGACGACCGTGCGGCCCTTCGACGGCGCGGCCCTCCGCTGGGCCACCGACGCCCACGACCGGGCCGATGTGGTGCTGGTCGAGCCGTATCTGGCCGGCACGTCGACGGCCGCGGCGAACGACGCCCTGGCCGACCGGCCGCACCGGGTGCTGGGCCTCGGGGTCGGCAGGAAGGAGCTGCGGCGGTACGGGCAGATCGAGGAGCATGTCGCAGCGCATGGCCTGGACGCCGCCTCGCTGCACCGGAGCATCACCGGATTCCTGGCCGGGACGTCCCGGCCGCTAACGCCAGGCCGCTAACGCCAGGCCACGGACTCCGGGCCGCGAGCCAAGGGGTCGGAGCCCGCGAGCGACGGCCCCGCACCCCCGGTCACCCCCTGCGCTGCTGGCCGCGCTCGAAGTAGTCGGCGAGCGCCGGGTCGAGCGGGGGCACCCGGCGCGGGGTTCCGCCGTCCCGGAGCGAGTCCGTGGCCCGCACCCCGGCGGCCACCGCCATCCGGGCGGCGACCGGTGAGGTGTCGGTGCGGCCGCCCTCGCGTACGAACCGCAGGAACTCGTCCATGAGCAACGGGTCGGCGCCGCCGTGGCCCGCCTCGTCCTGCGCGTCCGGCACGGCGTGGATCTCGTCGGCGTCCTCGCGGTACACGGAGCGGCGGGTGTTCCAGACCTTCACCTGGCTGCCCGGCCCGTCGCCGAAGTTCTCCAGGCGGCCCGCGTCGCCGATGACGGTGTAGTTGCGCCAGTAGTCGGGAGTGAAGTGGCACTGCTGGTAGGCGGCCAGCACGCCGTTGTCCAGGCGCATGTTCAGCAGGGAGACGTCCTCGATGTCGATGACGGGGTTGAGGGCGCGCTGGGTGTGCGGCGGCCAGTGTCCGTCCTTGGTGTACCAGTCGGCGGCCTTGGGCTCACCGGGCTCGCGGCGGTGCGGGTTGTCGCCGTAGACCATCAGGTCGCCCATGGCCTGGACGTCGCGTGCGTAACCGCCCGCCAGCCAGTGCAGTACGTCGATGTCGTGTGCGGCCTTCTGGAGCAGCAGTCCGGTGGTGTACTTCCGTTCGGCGTGCCAGTCCTTGAAGTACCAGTCGCCGCCGTAGCCGACGAAGTGCCGGACCCAGACGGTCTTGACCTCGCCGATCGTGCCGGCGGTGATGAGGTCGCGCATCAGCCGGACGACCGGCATATGGCGCATGTTGTGGCCGATGTAGAGACGGGTGCCGGTCTCGTACGCGGTGCGCAGGATCTCGTCGCACCGCTCGACCGTGATGTCGAGGGGCTTCTCCACGAAGACCGGTTTGCCCGCACGCAGCGCTTCGCAGGCCAGCTCGGCGTGGGTGTGGTCTGGGGTGACGACCAGGACCGCGTCGATGTCCGGGTCGTCGAGGACCGTGCGGTGGGCGGAGGTGATCAGTGCGCCGGGGAAGGCCGTGGCCGCCTCCGTACGGGCGGCCGGGTCGGGGTCGGCGAGTGCTGTGACGCGCGAGCCGGCTCCGGGCCGGTGGGCGGTGCGGGCGATGCTGCCGCGCAGGCCGTAGCCGAGGACGCCGATACGGAGGTCGGACATGGGGCTTCCTTCACTGGTGCGGGTGATGCGGATGGTGCGGGTGGCACGGGTGATGCGGGTGATGCGGGTGATGCGGGTGCGGGCGGCCCCCCGGAAGGGGCCGCCCGCAAGCTGCCGCTACGAGCAGCTGCACAGGCCCTACGGGTGGACGGCGACCTGGGCGAGCCCGACCCGTCCGGTGCCGGTGAGCTGGATCTTCACGTACCGCGTGTCGGTGTTCAGGCCCAGCACCGTGGGCCGCAGCGCCTTGCCGCCGACGTGGACGGTCTTCTTGTCCGCCCGGACGTCGAAGCCGGCCGTCGTGGTCGAGGCGTCGTTCCAGATCTCGATCCGGCCGACGTGCCGCACTGAGCCCAGATCCACCTGCCACCAGGCGCCCTGCTCGGAGAGCGTCCGGGTGTCCGTCGAGGTGTCCCCGTCGATGGCCAGTGCGGCGGCGGCCCCGTCGGTGGACGACTGGGTGGCGGTGCCGGTGCGGGCCAGGTCGGGGCTGAGCTGCTCGACGGAGCCGCGGTGCGCGCCGGCCGCCGAGGCGATCTTCAGCGCCGCCGCCGGGAGCTGTTCCAGGCGGGTGTGGTTGTCCGTCATGGTCGAGCCGGTCCCCGCGATGGGGGGCGCGTCGGTGTCGGTCCAGTTGCCGCGTGCGGTGTTCTGGATGCCGTAGTCGGCCCAGTTGGAGACCCACTTGTAGCCGAGCCGGGTCAGGACGTTGTTCTCGACGGTGATGTACGAGGACTGCTCGTCGAGGTAGATGCCGTTGCCGTCGCGCTCGGTGTTGCCGTACGCGGAGCGGTTGATGTAGTTGCCGGAGACCACCGTGCCGGGCTGGGCGCCCTGGGTGTAGATCGCGCCGCCGTCGTGCTGGGCGTCCTTGACCTGCATGACGTTGGTGATGCGGTTGTCGGTGATCCGGTTGTCGCGCAGCACCGACTTCTGCGCCTCCGGCTGGTTCCAGCCCCAGCCGACCGAGATACCGGAGTAGGGCAGCTGGTCGAGGCTGTTGTGGTCGATCACGAGTCCGGCTTCGTAGCCCGCCCAGACCGCGGCCGCGTCCGTGTACTCGACGGCGGCGCGGGTGACCGTGTTGTAGGCGAACGTGTTGCGCTCACCGGCCAGTTCGGGCGCGGGGTTGGGGTCGGTGTCGCCGATGTACGCGGCGCCCGACGACAGGTCGGTGAAGTCGGAGTGGGTGATCCCGGAGTCCTTCGTACCGGCTTCGAGGACCGCACCGGCCCCGCCGAGGTGGGTGAACGACGCCCCGTCGACGGTGACATGGCGGCCGCCGTGCACGGTGAGCGCGGCCGACGGCTTGGTGTAGTAGCGGCCGGAGTGGTCGACGGGACCGGTGGCGCCGGTGAGGGTGAGGCCGGCCTGCATCCCGGCGTAGCCCTCGTCGGTGTCCGGCTGGTGGTAGGCGGCGTAGGCGAAGCCGATCCCCCGGATGGCGACGTCGTGCGCACCGTCGACCGTCACCAGCTGCTCCGTGACGGGCGTGACGGCGGTGGCGTGCCGCATGTTCTCGCCCTTGCGCGGCAGGTACGTGATGGTGTGCGTGGCCGAGTCGTGGACGAACTCGCCCGGCTGATCGAGGAGTTCGGGTGCGTTCTCGAAGAACGCGACGCCCGTGTAGCGAGTGGAGTCCACGGTCGTGGAGTCCCAGGCGGGGCCGGTGCGGTCGGTGCCGCTGGCCGAGTTGGTCCAGCAGGGCTGGGCGAAGGTCATGGTGTCGCCGCTGACCCCGGCGATCCGGCAGTGGTAGTTGCGCCAGCGGACCTTGATGACGGCCTCGGCGTCGGTGGGCCGCTTCCAGTCGGCGATCCCGGTCGCCTTCGCGCCGGTCATACCGGTCTTGGTGGCGTCGCAGACACTGGCGGCGCAGGCTCCGCCGCGGGCGGGAGTGGCCCGGACGCCGTTGACGAAGAGCTGCCGGGGTGTGACGCCGTCGGGCACCCGGGCGGCCCAGGCCCCGCCGGACGTCCTGGTCCAGCCGGTGACCGTACGGCCGCCGGAGAGGACGGGGCGGGCGCCGGGCGCCGCGGTCCAGGTGGTGCCGGAGTCGGCAGCGGTGAGCTTCAGGGCCGCGGTGCGGGTGTACGTACCCCCGGCGAGCTGCACGGTGACGTCATCGCCGTGCAGGGTGCGGGCCTTGTCGCGGGCGCCGTCCAGGGAGCAGGGGCGGCTGTGGGTGCAGGACGCTCCTGCGCCGTGCGGGGCCGCGTACAGGGTGTCGGTGTGCGAGGGCCGGGCGGCCTGCGCGAGCGGCGCGGTGGCCAGCAGCGCCGCGACGGCGGCGAGCGCGGTGCCGATGCGGCGGGCGGCCGGGCGGTGGATGGCTGAGCGGTGCGTGGCGCGGCGGTTCATGCGGCGGCCTTCCAGTCGGGGTGGCCCGGCATCGGCGGGTTGGTGGCGCCGAACAGCCAGTCGCGCAGAAAACGGTCCAGGGTGCGGTCGCCCGTGACGTCGACGGTGTGCCGGATGAACTGCTCGCTGGTGTACGTCGAGTCCTTGAAGCGCCGGACCCACTCGCGCATGATCCGGTCGAATGTACGCTGCCCGACCTGCTGGTTGAGCGCGTACAGCACGAGCGCGCCGCCGTCGTAGATGTTGGCGCCGCCGAGCGCCTTGGGCAGTCCCGGCGGGCCGTCCTTGGCGCGGACCGAGTCCAGCGTCCCGTAGGTGGCCTTCATCTTGTCCGCGACGACCGACCAGCCGCGCTCCTCGCTGTACACGGCCGCGTAGTAGGTGGCGGGCCCTTCGTTGAGCCAGGCCTGCTGCCAGTCGTGCGGGGTGACGGAGTCGCCGAACCACTGGTGGGTCATCTCGTGGACCATGGTGTTCTCGTACGTCGGGTTGCCGTCGGCGTTGAGCTTGAACCAGTTGGTGCCCATCAGGGTGAGGGTCTGGTTCTCCAGCGCGTCGGTGTAGCCGTCGTAGATGTGGAGCCCGTACGTGGAGAACGGGAACCGCCCGAACTTCGCCTCCAGCCAGGCCAGATGGTCGGCCGTGCGCGCGACGATCGGCGCGTAGGTGTCCTCGTGGCCCTGCGGCACGATATGGCGCAGCGGCAGACCGGTGTGGCTGCTGCCGTACAGATAGGTGCCCTTGACAACCGCGATGCCGAGGAGTTCGGTGGGCATCCGCTCGCGGAGCGCGAAGTGCCAGACCGCCGAGCCGTCGGCGCGCGGGGTCCGGTGCAGCAACTCGCCGTTGGCGGCGGCCACATAGCCCTTCGGCGCGCTGATGTGGAAGGCCCAGGTGGCCTTGTCGGACGGGGTGTCGTTGCAGGGCAGGAAGGTGTCGGCGCGGGAGGACTGCACCGCGGACGCGAAGCCGCCCTCGCTGCCGAACACCCAGCCGCCCAGGCCGAGCCGCTTGTCCTTGCCGTTGCCGTGGTAGCGGATCTCGACGATGAAGGGCCGGCCGTCGTGCAGCGGACGGGCCGGGGTGAGCGTCAGCTCCTGGCCGCTGCTGCCTGCCGACAGTTCCCAGCGGGCGGCGTGGCCGTCGACGGTGACCGCGTCGATGGTGTGGCCGTCGGTGTCCAGGTTGAAGGCGGACAGGTCCTGGGTGGCCCGCGCCGATATCCGCACTGCTGCGGTGAAGTCGTAGGTCACCGGGGTGAAGTCGAAGGTCAGGTCGTAGTGCGTGACCTCGTAGCCGCCGTTGCCGAGGGTCGGGAAGAGCGGGTCGCCGACCCCGCTGGAGCCGGGCTTCGGATCGAAGGAGCGGGCCAGGGCGGGTGTGCCGAGTGCGGGTACGGCCGCGGCGGCGGCCACCGCCGCGCCGCCGAGCTGGAGGACAGTGCGTCTGGTGGTCACTTCTTCCCCTTCTGGACTGCCTCTTCGAACTCGTGACGGGCCTGCTCTGCGCCGTGCGCCAGGTACTGCTTGGTCAGCTCGGAGTAGTACGACATGGGCTTGCGGCCGGAGACGATGTCCTTGAGGCCGTCCAGCTTGAGCGTGTAGAGGCTGCCGTAGCCCTTGGAGTCCCAGGTGGGCGACGAGACCTTGAGGGTCGGGTCCTGCTCCATGATCGGGATCATCTTGGCGTACGCCTCGTGGACGTACCGCACACCCTTCTCGGTGTCCGTGCTGAACACGGCCGGTACGGCGGAGGCGAGCATCTTCCAGGGGACGGTGGCGTCCTGGCTGCCCTTCTTGGTGAGGATCGGGTTGCCCTTGGCGTCACGGGTGAAGTCGGTGCCCTCCACGCCGTAGTTGATGAGGGTGTACTCCTCGCTGCCGAACGGCGATGCGGCGAAGTCGGCGAGGGCGAGGAGCTGCTTGACGCGCTCGGTGGACGCCTTCTTGATGTGGGTGTTCTGGAGCGAGACGTTGTCCATCCAGGCGATGGCCTTGTCACTGAACGGTGTGATGGGCCGGGGGTCGAACTTCTTGTTGACGGCCGCCATCGCCGCCACATAGCCGGTGCTGGGGGTGTAGTACGACGGCATCCCGTCGTACACATAGGCGCCCTTGCCGTTCTTGAACATGTCGGTGTACTGGGACTTCTGCGCGCCCGACATGCCGATCGTGCCCGGGTAGTAGCAGCCCGCCTTGTACAGCTTGCGCGACGTCTCGACCGCCAGGCGGAACTCGTCCGACTCCAGGTCCGTCGTGAACTTGCCGGTCTTCGGGTCCATCCGCCAGTAGAGGGGCGCCCCCGCCGACATGGCGAGCAGGGTGGTGGCGCTCGCAATGATGGCGTACTGGTCCTTCTTCGGGCGGGTCAGCTCCTTGCAGACCTCGACGAACTTGTCGAGGCTGGTGATCTCGTCGAGGCTGGAGACGCCGACCTCGGCGAAGAGGTCATGGCGGTAGAAGCCCGCGCCGCCGGTCCCCATCCGGGAGATCGGGATGCCGAACAGCTTCCCGCCGAAGATGGCTCCCTCCCAGGCCGCCTGCGGGATCGCCGCGAGGTTGGGGTAGTCCTTGACCTTGTCGCCGGCCAGGAAGGGCGTCAGATCGGCGCACTTGGCCGCGCAGAACGCCGCCTTGTTGTCGACGCCGCCGGTCTCCGGGTACATGAAGATGTCCGGCAGCGTGTCGCTGGCGACCATCGTGGTGAACTTGGTCGAGTAGTCGTCGGTCGGGACCGCGGTGACGTCGACCTTCCCGCCGAGCAGCTTCTCGATCGCCTGCCAGGCCGCGTTGTTGCCGCGTGCCGGAGGGGGCGGCGAGAAGGTCTCCATCGCCGCCGATATCGGCTTCGCGCCCTTGAGGACCTGTCCCTTGGTGGCACGCGGCGTGGTCGCCGGGTACCGGTAGAAGGCCTGCGGCACACCCGCGGCCGTCCCCGGCAGGTCGGGCTTCAGGCCGATGTTGCGCACCGTGGTGGTGGGCAGCAGGTCGGCGCTCTTGGCCTCGGCCTTGGCGGCCGTACCGCCGTCGCCGCAGGCGGCGAGCAGCGGGGTCGCGGCGAGGCCGAGGCCTATGCCCGCTCCCAGGCGGAAGAGGGTTCTGCGATTCATCGGGGTGGAGCTCGGCACGGACATCTCCTTGAGAGAAGGGAGGGAAGGCCGGGGGGTGGCGGCGGCGGGTTCTGCCGGAGGCGGGTTCAGCCCTTGATGGCGCCGGTGAGCACGCCCTTGGTGAAGTAGCGCTGGACGAACGGGTAGACGAGCAGGATCGGTACGACGGCGACCACCAGGACGCCCATCTGCACGGCCTCCTGCGGGGCGACGCTCTCGCCGGCCGCGGCGCCGCTGAGGCTCTGGCCCTGGAGGACGAAGGTGCGCAGCACCATGGGCAGCGGCCACTTGTCCGAATCCTGGAGGTACAGCAGCGAGTTGAAGAAGGCGTTCCAGTACGCGACGGCGTAGAAGAGGCCGACAACCGCGATGACCGCCTTGGAGAGCGGCAGGACGACCTGGAGCAGGATGCGGAAGTCCCCGGCGCCGTCGACGCGCGCCGCGTCGTACAGCTCCTCGGGCAGGTTCATGAAGAAGGCGCGCAGCACGACCAGGTTGAAGGCGCTCATCAGGGTGGGGATGACGAGTGCGGCGTACGTGTTGTAGAGGCCGAGCTGGTTGACCAGCAGGAAGTTCGGGATGATGCCGGCGTTGAAGAGCATGGTGAACAGGGCCGTCATCAGGATGAAGCGGGAGCCCGTGACATTGCGGCGGGAGAGCCCGTACGCCATGCCGATGGTGGCCAGCAGGCTGGCCGCGGTGCCGAAGACCGTGATGCCCACACTCACCAGGAGCGCCCGGGTCACCACACCGCCGGTGAAGATGGTCCGGTACGCGTCGAGCGTCGGGTGCTCGGGCCACAGGACGAGGCCGGTGGACTTGATGATGTCGGTCTGCGAGGCGAAGCTCGTGCCGATGACGCCCAGCAGCGGGTAGGCCACGGCGAGCACGACCAGGACCAGGACGATGCCCTTGCCGGTGAGGCCGAGGCGGGTCGGCCGCTCCATCCACGGCGGACGGCCGTCCGACGGCGTGATCACGGGTGCCGCCGCGAGAGGCGCCGCCGTGACGGGGGCTTTCGCCGGTGACTTCTCAGCTGTCCGCACCGCGGTACACCCCTTCGTGGCCGAGACGGTGGGCGAACTTGTTCGCGCCCAGGACGAGGACGGTTCCCACGACTGCCTTCACCAGGCCGACAGCCGCCGAGATGCCCCACTGGTTGTCCTTGATGCCGTGGTAGTAGACGTAGGTGTCGAGTACTTCACCGGAGCCGGGGCCGACCGCGTCGCGCTGGAGCAGGATCTGCTCGAAGCCGACGGAGAGGATCTGGCCGAGGTTCAGGATCAGCAGCAGGATGATCACCGGGGCGATGCCGGGGAGCGTGACGTGCCACAGCCGGCGCCAGCGGCTTGCGCCGTCGATGGCCGCCGCCTCGTACTGCTGCTTGTCGATCCCCAGCAGCGCGGCGAGGATGATGATCGTCCCCCAGCCCGCGTCCTTCCAGATGGACTGGAGGGCGATCAGCCAGGGGAAGGCGTTGGGGTCGCTCATCATGTCGTAGCGCGGCAGCCCCAGGTCCCCGAGGAGATCGGGCAACAGCCCGGCGCCGCCCAGGACCTGCTGGAAGATCGAGACGATGATGACCCAGCCGATGAAGTGCGGCAGATAGACCACGCTCTGGATGAACCGGCGGAGCTTGTCGCTGACGATGCTGTTGAGCAGCAGGGCGAGCGCGATCGGCACGGGGAAGAAGAAGATCAGCTGTACGAAGGCGATCTCGACCGTGTTCGCGGTCGCCGACCAGAAGGCCGGGTCGGCGAAGGCGCTGGAGAAGTTGGCGAAGCCCGTCCACGCGCTGTGCATGTATCCGAGGTACGGCTGGTAGTCCTGGAAGGCGACCATGTAGCCGAGCAGCGGAATGTAGTGGAACACCACGAAGTACAGCAGTCCTGGCAGGGTCAGCAGCAGCATCACCTTGTCGCGCTTGATCCGCTGCCACAGGGACAGCCGGTGCTGGGCGACGAGGGGTGGGGATGGCGCTTTGGACTTCCTGCGCCGCTTGTCCAGCGGCATCGGAGGTGCTGTTTCAGCCATGGTGCAGTCCTGTTCGGCTGGGGTGGCGCAGAGCGAGCCTTCTGCCGCCGCAACGTAGTAAGCGGTTAACCCCATCGTCAAGAGATCGGAGGAAACGTCTGCGTTACTCGATGTTTCTGCCGGAGAGATCGCCCGGATAGGTCCCCAAATAGCGGCGCAAAGGGGGCAGATGGCCACGCAGATCGCTTGACGTTTGACGTCTGGGCTCCCTAGCGTGCCGCCCATCAATAGAACGCGTTTACTGTCCGGAGGCAGGGTGCGAACCACCGACGAGGCACCGGCCCAGACCGGTACGGACGAGCCGGACCCGCCCCCGCGGCGGCCTCGCACCGTACTGGCCATGGACCCCGGACTGATCGACGACATCTTCCCGCCACGGGTACGGACCCGTCTTGAGGAATCGGCCGATCTCCATCCGCCCTATGTCATCAGGGAGTTCAACTCCCCCGATGCAGCCGCCGCGCTGGCCGGCGCCGAGGTGCTGCTCACCGGCTGGGGCTGCCCGCCCATCGACGCCGGACTGCTGGAGCGGGCGCCGAGGCTGCGGGCCGTCATCCACGCGGCGGGCACCGTCAAGACGTTCCTCGCCCCGGAGGCGTACGAACGCGGGGTCGCGGTGTCGTCAGCGGCCGACGCCAACGCGGTACCGGTCGCGGAGTTCACCCTGGCCGCGATCATCATGGGCGCCAAGCGCGCCTTCCCGTTCGCCCGGCTCTTCCGCGAACGCCGCACCCACCGCACCGCCGCCGACCTCGACCGGCAGCACTGGATCGGCACCCACGGCCTGACCATCGGCGTCATCGGCGCCTCCCGGATCGGCCGCCGGGTCATCGAACTGCTCCGGGTGCTCGAAGCGGACATCCTGCTCTACGACCCGTATGTCACCCCCGCCGAGGCCGAGTTGCTGGGGGCCGTCTCCACCGACCTCGACACGCTGATGGCGACCAGTGACGTGGTGACCGTGCACGCGCCCGACACACCCGTGACCCGGCAGCTGCTCGACGCACGGCGGATCGGTCTGATGCGCCCCGGCACCCTGCTGGTCAACACGGCACGCGGACGCCTGGTCGACACCGAGGCGCTCACCGGGCACCTGGTCAGCGGGCGGCTCGACGCCGTACTCGATGTGACGGACCCCGAGCCGCTGCCCCCGGGGCACCCGCTGTGGGACCTGCCGAACGTCTTCATCACCCCGCACATGGCGGGCGCCCAGGGCAACGAGATCGGCAGGCTCGGCGAGCTCGCCGTGGACGAGCTCTGCCGCTACGCGGGCGGCCTTCCGTTCCATCACCCCGTCCACCTGGCCGACTTGGAGCGGATCGCATGAACGGCCCCGCCTCGCAGGCCATAAGCTCAGCGGCACAGGACGACAACCAGGGGGTGGGACGGATGCGCCGCCAGACCTCGGCAGCCGACAGCCGACGACGCGCGACCGTCACCGACGTGGCACGGCTGGCGGGGGTGTCGACCGCGACCGTCTCCCGTGTGCTGAACCGCAACTACCCGGTGGCCACGGCGACCCGGGAGCGGGTCGAGGAGGCGATGCGCGAGCTGGGCTATGTCGTCAACGCGCACGCCCGCGCGCTGGCCGGGGTGTCGGGGCGCACGGTCGGCATCATCGTCAACGAGCTGATCGACCCCTTCTACGCCTACATCGCCCGCGGTGTGGAGCGGGAGGCGAGCCTCGGCGGACGGCTCTGCCTGGTCTGCTGCACCCAGGGCGACCCCAAGCGCGAGCTGGCCTTCATCGAGCTGATGCACGAGCGGCGCGCCGACGCCGTGGTCGTCGTCGGCGGCAGCGTCGCCGACCGCGCGCACACCGCCGAACTGGGGCGCAGGGCCCGCGATCTGGAGGCCGGCGGATCGAAGCTGGTGCTGTGCGGGCGGCCGTCGCTCGGCGAGGAGGCGTGCGGCGCGGCCGTCGAGTACGACAACGAGGGCGGCGCCTTCGCCATCACCGACCATCTGCTGACCCAGGGCCACGAACGCATCCTCTACCTCGGCGGCCCACCGGCCCTCTCGACCACCCGTGACCGGCTGGCCGGGCACCGGCGCGCACTGGAGCTGCGTGGTGTGGCCCGGGATCCCGGGCTTGAGCAGCTCGGCTCGTTCAGCCGCTCCTTCGGGCGCGGCCGGATGGCCGAACTCCTGCGGGAAGGACCGGACTTCACCGCGGTCTTCGCGGCCAACGACAATGTCGCGGCCGGTGCGGCCCAGGCCCTGGAGGAAGCCGGGGTCCGGGTGCCGCAGGACATGTCACTCGCGGGGTACGACGACATCCCGGTGGCGCAGGAGCTGCGGCCCCGGCTGACGACCGTGCACATCCCGCTGGAGGAGATGGGGCGCCAGGCCGTGCGGCTCGCGGTGCCCGGCGGGGACGAGGACGAGTGGCGGGAGCCGAGCACCGGCACCGTACGGCTCGGCACCCATCTCGTGGTACGCGATTCCGTGGCTCCGCCGCCGGCGCGCGGCCGCCGGGCGTGACCGCTTACTTACAGCCTGTCCCCAGTTGGCCATAGTAAAAGACAGTAACTTCCCCGATCCTCTTGCGGGTTGATAGCAACCGCTTACATGCTGACGCGCAGTTCGTACGCCACTCCATCACCTCTGCCCCTGGGAGTCCGGATGCGCCCTGCCCACCTGCCCCTCACCTCCGCCGCGGTCAGCCGCCGCTCCGCGCTCGCCGCGCTGGCGGGTGCCGGAGCCATCACCCTGCTCGGCGCCGGCGGTGCTTCGGCCGACGGATCCGCCGCCCGCACCGCCGGCCCGGCGGGCACCGGATCCCACGACGGCGCCCACGACGGCGCCACGATGCTGATCGAGGCGTTCCCCGGCGCGGAGACCGAGCGGCTGCGGCTCGACCGGTCGCTGCGTGCCAGCGAGTTCATCCCGACCGGCCGCTACGCCGCACCCGGCGCACAGGTCACGGTGCGGATCCGGCCGGGCCACGGGGCGCTGCCCGTCCTGCACATCGGGACGTTCGACGACTACAACACGAACCCGGACCTCAAGGCCCCCCGGGTGTTCCCGCTGCGGGCCGGCGAGAACACCGTCTCCGACGTCTACGGCGGCCCCCTCTACCTCAGCTTCGCCGGCCACGGTCAGCAGGCGGCGGTCACCTTCGTCTCCGGCACGGCGCGGATGGCCGGTTTCGAGCTGGGCCGCACCTCCGAGGCGGACTTCCAGCGGCAGCTGGACAGCATCACGGATGTGCCGTGGGTGGAGCTGACCACCGGGCACACCATCCTGACGCTGACCCGCGAGGGCGCGCTGCTCTACCGCGGTGAGGACCACGCGGCGCTGCTGCGGCTCTTCGACACCATCATCGACTCGCACAACAGAATCAGCGGCCTGGTCGGGCCGAAGCCCCTGAACCGCCCCAAGGCCGGCCGCTACCACTTCAACGAGGTGAGCGTCGTCCCCAAGGGCGTCGGCGCCTACGCCTGGCACGGCTTCAACGGCTTCCCCCGCGCCTATATGGACCGCCTCTGCACCGTTCAGGGGCTGCGCACCCGGGGCTGGGGGCTCTACCACGAGCTGGGCCACCTCAACCAGCAGGCCGCCTACCAGGCGGGCGGGCTCACCGAGGTCACCGTCAACATCTACTCGCTGGCCGCCCAGCGCACCCTGGGCCAGCCGTCCAACCTGCTCACCAAGGACGCGACGACCGGGCTCAACTGGTTCCAGTCGGCGGCGCCCAAGGTCGGCACGCCCGGCATCGCGTACGAGACGACGTTCGGCCCGTACGAGCAGCTGGTCCCGCTGCGTCAGCTGGAGCTGGCCTTCGGCGACGACTTCTGGCCGCGGCTGCACCAGCTGGTCCGCACCGAGCACCAGCACGACGCGCCGGTCGAGGACTACGACCACGACCCGGCCGTGGAGGCCAGGCAGTACCGGGCGCTCTCCACCTACGCCAGCCGGGTGTCGGGATACGACCTGACGGACTTCTTCGTACGGAAGTGGGCCTTCCCCATCGATGCCACCGGGGTCGCCGAGATCGCCGCGCTGCGGCTGCCGAGCCCGCCCGTCGACCCCAGCTCGCTGAGCGACTGACCCCGCCCGACCGACTCCGGAACCGAAGGGACCGAAGGAAACCGCCATGGAACAGCCTCATTCCGCCCTCAGCAGGAGAACGCTCCTCGCCGCCGGGGCCGCATCGGCAGTCGTCGGGGCCGCGGGAGCGGGAACGGCGCGAGCCGCGTCCCCCGCCGCCGGTGACGCTCGGGCGGCCGACGCGAAAGACACGGCAGACGCGACCGGCACAGCCGACACCTACGAGGCCGCGCTCGTCCGCGCCGAACAGCTCATCACCGGGGGCGATTTCGACGCGTCCGACCCCGATTTCGCCGCCGCGCTGGCCGCACTCGACGCGTCGGCCGCCGACTTCTGGAAGCGGCTGGACCGCACCACCGCCCGTACCGCGCTCTGGCCGGACTACGTCCCGGTGACCGATCCGGGGATGTTCAGCCAGAGCTACACCCGGCTGCGGACCCTCGCCACCGCCTGGGCGACCACCGGCGCGGCGCTGCACGGCAGCGAAGAGGTGGCGGACGCGCTGGTGTCCGCGCTGCGCTTCCTGCACGACACCGCGTACAACCCGGACAAGCGCGAGACCGGCAACTGGTGGTTCTGGGAGATCGGAGCGCCGCGCGCCCTGCTGGACTGCTGTGTGCTCCTCAGGACGCGCGTACCCGCCGACGATCTGACGGCCCACCTGGCGAGCGTCGAGAAGTTCGCGCCGAATCCGGACCGCCGCACCAACTCCCCCACCCTGGCCGAGACCGGCGCCAACCGGTCGGACAAGTCCGTGATCACGGCGCTGCACGGGCTGCTCGCCCGCGACCCGGCGAAGGTCGCGCTGGCCCGTGACGGCCTCTCCGACGTACGCGACAAGGGGCTCAACAGCCTCTTCCAGAACGTCACTTCGGGCGACGGCTTCTACGCGGACGGCTCGTTCATCCAGCACGACGCGGTCGCGTACACCGGCTCGTACGGCAC
This sequence comes from Streptomyces sp. NBC_00440, assembly GCF_036014215.1. Classification (NCBI taxonomy): domain Bacteria; kingdom Bacillati; phylum Actinomycetota; class Actinomycetes; order Kitasatosporales; family Streptomycetaceae; genus Streptomyces; species Streptomyces sp. NBC_00440. Next base: position 7,256,052 of record NZ_CP107921.1, on the reverse strand, counting down.
GGTGCTGCTCGGCGGGGCCGCGTATCTGAGCGCGCTGCTCGCAGGTTCGCCCTGGGCGGTCAGCGATCCGCACATCTCCGTGATGTACGAGGCGGTCACCGGGACCTTCTCACCGGTGATCTTCGACGGGCTGATGATGGACGCGGTGCGCGGCCGGGCCATCTCGCGGGAGCGGGCCGCCGACCACACCGACGGCGCGGCAGCCGTATCGGCCATCCTGCTGCTGGCCGGCGCCGCTCCGCCAGCCGTCGCCGACGGCTGGCGGGCGACGGTCAAGGGCTGGATCGAGCGCAACCGCACCGATCCCTACCTCGGTCTGGTCGGGATCCCGCAGGTCGCGCTCGCCAAGGAACTGCTCGCGGACCGGAGCGTCACCGCGGCGGACCGGGTGACAGGTCACCATGTCTTCGCGGACATGGACCGGGTGGTGCACCGGCGGCCCGGCTGGTCCATGGCGCTGTCCCTCTCATCGAAGCGCATCGCCGCCTACGAGGCGGGCAACGGCGAGAACCTGCACGGCTGGTACACCGGTGACGGCATGACGTACCTCTACACCGGCGACGACCTGGGCCAGTTCGGCGACGGCTTCTGGCCGACCGTCGACTCCTACCGGCTGCCCGGCACCACCGTGGACACCCGCCGCCGCGCGGACATCACCGAAGGCGGCTACTACCTGCCGGGGAACACCGTCGCTGGCGGCGCGGTGCTGGACGGGCGGTACGGCGCGGCCGCCATGGAGCTGGCCGCGCAGGGCAGCACCCTGGTGGCCCGCAAGTCGTGGTTCCTGGTGGACAACGCGGTGATCGCGCTCGGGGCGGGCATCACAGCGAGCGACGGCCGCACGATCGAGACGGTCGTCGAGAACCGCAATCTGCACACGTCCGGCGCGCCCCGGCTGACCGTGGACGGCCGGCGCCAGCCGTCGGAGCAGGGCTGGAACGGCACGTTCCACGGCGCCCGCTGGGCCCATCTGGACGGAGTCGGCGGCTATCTGTTCCCGTCGTCGGGCACCTCGCTGAAGGCGCTGCGCGAGGAGCGCACCGGCCGCTGGAGCGATCTGGACACGGGCGCGGACACCGCCGGTTCGACCACCCCGGTCACCCGCCGGTACGCGACGCTCTGGCTGGACCACGGGGTCTCCCCCACCGACGCCTCGTACGCCTACATCCTGCTGCCCGGTGCGTCAGCGGCCGCCACCGCGGTCCAGGCGCACAGCCGGCCGGTGCGGATCGTGGCCAACAACGCCACTGTGCAGCTGGTCGAGGTGGCCAGGACCGGGCTGACCGCGGCCACGTTCTGGCAGCCGGGGACCGCGGCGGGTCTCACCGCGTCCGGCCCGGCATCGGTCCTGCTGCGGAGGCACGGCGGCGGCTACTCGGTCGCGGTCGCCGACCCCGGACACGAGCAGCAGACGCTGACGCTCGAACTGCCCTTCCGCGTACGGGAGGTGGTCCGCGCCGACAGCACGGTGAGCGTCGCCACCGGACGCCGCCCGGTCCTGACGATCGACGTGGCCGGTTCGCGCGGCCATACTCACACCGCCGAGCTCCGCTGACACCCGTCCTGCCGGTGCCGGCGGGCCTGCGGGCCCCGCCGGCACCGGCCCACCCATTCCACCGCCCCCGCCCTTCCCACAGCCCAGGAGCACCACCCGGATGACCCCGCCCTTCCTCCACCTGCCCCCGACCGACCGGCTCCTCTCCTCGCGCACCGGCTGGACCCGCGCCCACTGGGAGACGCTGGCCGACCGGATGCTGGACGCACTCGTGCCGTACGCGACCCCCGGTTTCGCCCAGTACCGGCTGCCGGGGCGCGGCAGTTGGTCGGGGGTGGTGTCGGACGGCCTCGAAGGGTTCGCGCGCTCCTTCCTGCTGGCCGCGTTCCGGATCGCGGGGGCGGGCGACGGGGCCGATCCGGCTCTGGTGGAGCGGTACGCGCAGGGCCTGGCCACCGGCACCGATCCTCAGTCGCGGGAGGCCTGGCCGAGGCTGACCGAGTGCTCCCAGCAGATGGTGGAGGCCGCTTCGGTCGCCGTGGCGCTGCACGAGACCCGCCCCTGGATCTGGGACAAGCTGGATACCCGGGTCCAGGAGCGGGTCGTGGACTGGTTCTCCGGCTTCGTCGGCAGCCGTACGTGGGACAACAACTGGCGTCTTTTCCAGGTGGTGTCCGAGCAGTTCCTCGCCTCGGTCGGCGCCCCGTACAGCCAGTCGGACATCGACGGCGGGCTCGACCGGATCGAGGACTGGTACGTCGGCGACGGTTGGTACACCGACGGCGACGGGCAGAACTTCGACTACTACATCGGCTGGGCACTCCATCTGTACCCGCTGCTCTGGTCCCGGATCGCCGGTGAGGACCCGGACACCGGGCGCACCAAGGTCTACCGGGAGCGGCTCCGCCAGTTCCTGGACGGATACCAGCACTTCTTCGGCACGGACGGCGCACCCGTGCACCAGGGCCGCTCCCTCACCTACCGGTACGCGGCGCTCGCCCCGGTCTGGATGGGCGCCCTGGCCGACTGCACCCCGCTCTCCCCCGGCCGTACCCGACGCCTCGCGTCGGGCACCCTGCGGCACTTCGCGGAGCGCGGGGTGCCCGACGAGCGCGGGCTGCTCACACTGGGCTGGTACGACACGTTCCTGCCCACCACCCAGCCGTACTCGGGACCCGCTTCCCCGTACTGGGCGTCGAAGGGCTTCCTGGGGCTGCTGCTCCCGGCCGATCACCCGACCTGGACGGCCCGCGAACAGGCCCTGCCCATCGAGGAGTCGGACCAGTACACCGCGCTGCCCGCACCCGGCTGGCTGCTGCACGGGACCCGGCACGACGGCATCGTCCGGCTCATCAACCACGGGAGCGACCACAATCCGCCGCAGGGCGAAGCGGAGGACGACCCGCACTACGCCACGTTCGGCTACTCGACGGCGACCGCCCCCGATGCGGCGCCGCACGCCCGGGAACGGGCCGTGGACAACCATCTCGCGGTGCTCGGCCCGGACGGTGTGCCGTCGCGGCGGCGGCGCATCAACAGGCTGGCCTGCGAGGGCCGGACCGCGTCGTCCTGGTACGAGGACGCGGGGGCCCGGGTCGAGACGACGAGTGTGCTGCACGGCCCCTGGGAGATCCGGGTGCACCGGGTGGACGCCGCACAGGGCGTGACCGTACGCGAGGGCGGCCACCCGGTGGCCGCCCAGGAACGTCCCTCGTCCGACGAGGGCGCCGGGTGGGCGCTGGCCCGTACGGCGGACGGGCTGACGAGTGCGCTCGTGGGGCTGCACGGCTGGGACGGGGCACAGGCGTCGGTCGCACGAGATGTGCAGGCCAACGCGTACGGCCCGCACTCCGCGACACCGTCTCTGAGCCGCGGCCAACACCCGGGCGGGCGGAGCGTGCACGTCAGCCTGGTCGCCCTCTCGCGGGACGCGGTGCACCCCGGGGCGCTCCAGGAGTCGATCTCCGTCACGGTCACGGACGGCACGGTCGAGCTGCTGTTCCCGGACGGCACGACCGTGACCGCCTGACCGAACCGCCGCGGCGGGCGCTGGGCTTGGACACGAGAGGCTTGATCACGAGGGGTTTGAACACGAAGGGTTTGAACAGGAGGCGGCGGCTGGTCAGATCCCGCCGTCCTCCCGGTGGTGGATCTGCGCGACCAGCTCCGCCGCCGCCGCTTTGATGGTCTCCAGACCGGCGAGCCCCCACTGCCGCGGCACGGTGTCCACGACGCACACCGCGCCCAGTGCGGTGTCCGTACGGTCGATCAGAGGTGCCCCCAGATACGAGCGGATGCCGATCTCGTCCACCACCGGATTCCCGGCGAACCGCGGGTAGTCGCAGACGTCCTCCAGGACGAGCGCCTTGCGGCGGGCGACGACATGCGGGCAGTACCCGTGGTCGCGGGCCATGACGCGGTTGATCCCGCAGGCCGCGGCCACCGCGCTCAGGTCGCTGCCCGAGTGCGTCCCGGCCGGGGTGTGCAGTCCGGCGAAGAACTGCCGGTTCTCGTCGATGAAGTTGACCAGGCCGTACGGCGCCCCGGTCGCCTCGGCGAGCCGTCGGGCGAACTCGTCGAAGACCGGGTCGGGGTGCTGCCCCAGGCCGAGTCTGCGCAGCCGCCGCCCCCGGACGGGCGCGTCCCGGTCGACGGGGGTCAGCAGCAGCCGCCCGGTCGGGTCGTACGTCATGGGTGGACTCCCTGGGTGGTGACCGGACCCGGCACCTGGCCGGTAACCGGTTCTGTTGCCTGGTCTGTTGCCGGACCGGCCTCCGGCGCGGTGTCGAGCAGATGGCCCACGAGGGTGACCAGCGTGCGGATTCCCGAACTGGCGATACGGGCGTCGCACAGCACCACGGGGATCTCCGCCCGCAGGTCGAGTGCTGCCCTCACCTCGTCCGCCCCGTAGCGGAACGCGCCGTCGAACTCGTTGACGGCGACGATGAATCCGATGCCCCGTTGCTCGAAGAAGTCGATCGCGCCGAAGCATTCGGCGAGGCGGCGGGTGTCGGCGAGCACCACGGCGCCGAGCGCGCCGGCGGAGAGTTCGTCCCACATGAACCAGAAGCGCTCCTGGCCGGGCGTCCCGAAGAGGTAGAGCACATGCTGCGGGTCGAGGGTGATCCTGCCGAAGTCCATGGCGACGGTGGTCGTGGACTTGGACTCGACGCCCTCCAGGCTGTCCGTCTGCTCACCGGCCTGGGTGAGCATCTCCTCCGTGCTCAGCGGTGAGATCTCGCTGACCGCTCCCACGAAGGTTGTCTTGCCGACCCCGAAACCGCCCGCGACCAGGATCTTCAGCGCGGTGGGAAAGAGATCAGAGCCGTCGTCGTAGGCCATCGAGCACTGCCTCCAGCAAGGAAAGGTCGGTGGGGTCTTCGTCGGGGCGGGGCGCGCGCGTGGAGACCGCCCCGCTGTCCATCAGGTCCGAGAGCAGCACTTTGGTGACGACCACGGGCAGCCGCAGATGGGCCGCGATCTCCGCCACCGAAGTGGGCCGCTCACTGAGCCCGAGTGTCTGCGCGTGGTCGGGGCCGAGGTGGGACGGGAGCGGCACCCCGGTCGCCATCACCTGGGAGAGCAGGTCCAGCTGGGCTGTGGGCCGGGTGCGGCCGTTGCTCACGGCGTACGGGCGGATCAGCCGGCCGGCCGCATCGTCGAGCCATGGGCTGTCCTGCTGGAACGGCACGTTCAGCGCCCCGTGGCGCTCGATGCGCCGACCCGGCTGCGGGCCGGTGTCACCAGATAGGGCCGCACGCTCTTCACCAGCATGGCCATCTCGTATCCGAGCACCGCCGCGTCCGTCTCGCGCCCGGCCAGTACGGCGAGACAGGTGCCCGAACCCGCGGTGGAGACGAACAGCAGGGTGGAGTCGAGTTCGACCACCACCTGCCGGACCTCTCCGCTGTCGCCGAAGCGTGTTCCGGCGCTGCGGCCGAGCGAGTACAGGCCGGAGGCGAGGGCCGCCATGTGGTCGGCACTGTCGGCGTCGAGCCCGTGCACGGACTTCACCAGCCCGTCGGCGGAGAGCAGGACGGCGTTGCGGGTGAAGGGGACGCGCTGGACCAGGCCGCTCAGCAGCCAGTCGAGATCGGACACCTGCGCGGTCGGCGCTTCACTCACCATGGTGCATCTCCTCCTTGGAGGAATCGTCGGAGAATCCGTCGGGGGAACCGCCGGGAAAATCGTCGTCACGGTGCGGCAGTCGGCCGCCGTCCGGCATCTCGCGGTCCGGCCTTTCGGGCTCCGCCTCGGCGAGGCTGATGCCGCGCTGGAAGGCCGCCATCAGGCCCGGATCGTGGACGGCCGGGTGCTCCTCGTCCGTCCGGGGTGCGGGCGCGTCCTTGAGCTGGGGGACCAGGTGCTGCTGGCTTCTGCGCCGGGGCAGATCGGGCCGGTGCGCGGGCGAGAGCAGCGGTACGGGCCCGGTGTCGTACCGCGCGCCGTCGGTCACCGCTCCGGTGTCCGGCGGCGGCCCGTGGTGGGCGCCCGGGAGGGCCGCGGCCGGATTGGGCCGCGTGCCCTCCGGCTCCCGTACGGGCAGCGGCGGGGCGGAACGGCCGGACGGAGCCGTCAGCTCATCGGGGGCGATGGACGAGTGGGGCCCGGCCTGGAGCAGGGCGTCGGTCGTCCGCGGCCCCGGGCGGAGCGGGTCCGGGTGTGTCAGTGGGTCCTGAGGTGTCAGTGGGGCCTGGCGCGCCAGTGGGTCCGGATGTGCCGGTGGGTCCTGGTACGCCTGCGAGACCTGCTGCGCCTGGGGGGACTGCTGTGACTGCTGTGACTGCGGTGGATGGGGGATACGTCCGGCTGCCCCCGTCTGGAGCCCGTTCTCGTCGGCGCCGAGAAGGGCGGCGGGCAGGACGAGTACGGCCTGGACCCCACCGTAGATATTGGTCTGGAGCCGGACCGAGACACCGTGCCGGCGGGCCAGGGCGGCGACCACGTACAGCCCGATCCGTCCGTCCTGGAGCAGATGGCCCACATTGACCTGGTCCGGCTCGGCGAGCAGGGCGTTCATCCGGTCCGTCTCGGTCACGGACATACCGAGTCCCCGGTCCTCGACCTCGACGGCCAGTCCGGCGGTGACGTGCTGGGCACGCAGCAGCACCTGGGTGTGCGGGGCGGAGAACACCGTGGCGTTCTCGACCAGTTCGGCGAGCAGATGGATGACGTCGGCGACAGCGTGGCCGCGCAGCGTTCCGTCGACCGGTGGCACCAGTTTGACGCGCGGGTACTGCTCGACCTCGGCGACAGCGGAGCGCATGACCTCGGTGAGGGAGACCGGATTGGACCACTGGCGCCGGGAGATGGCTCCGCCGAGCACCGCGAGGTTCTCCGCGTGCCTGCGGATACGGGTGGCCAGATGGTCCACCTGGAAGAGGCCCTTGAGCAGTTCGGGGTCCTCGACCTGGTACTCCAGCTCGTCGAGCAGCTGGATCTCCCGGTGCACCAGCGACTGGAGGCGCCGGGCGAGATTGACGAACACCTCGACCTTCTGCTCGTCGACAGTGGTCACGGCGGGCGGGGCGATCCGCGCGGCCCGCACCACGGACTCCACGGCGGCTTCCTGGGCCCGGTTCAGCTCAAGGGCGAGCAGGTCGAAGGCGTCGCCCCGCGACGGCCCGGCGGTACCGCCCCGTCCGCCGGGCGGCGCCTCCCCCCTGCTGAGCCGGTCGACCACGCCCCGCAGGTCGGCCTGGCCGCGCACACTGGAGCGGCGCAGCGCGGTGCACCGGTCGAGCACTGTCCTGGTGACCCGGTCGGCGCCCAGCGCGGCGGCGGCCATGGCGGCCGCCGCGAGAGCCGCACATCCGGCCAGCACCCCACGCAGCGCCACCGAGGGGTGTACCCCGGCGGAGTGGATCGTGTAGACCACGGCCGCGGTGCCGCTCAGCGCCGCCACGACGGTGGGAAGAATGGCGGTACGCAGCAGCTGCGGCCGTATGCGGACCTCGGGCGTCGGCGGTACGGACCGCGAGCGGCGGGCGGACGGAGCCGGGGAAGGGCCCGGCCGGGAGGCCGGGCGGCTGCCCGTCCGGCCGTGCCGTCCGCCTTCCGGCCGGTCGTTCCGCGCTTCAGGTGCGCGAAGTTGAGACATCAGCGTCCTCGGTACGTGGGATACCAGGGCTCACCGACAGGGAATACAACTCACCTGACGCGTCTCCCTGTTGATCAGCAGCCACTCACAGTAGTCGCCACGCCGTGGCGTCCGATGTCTAGTTGCCGAACTTGCGCGCCGAGCGTCCCGCTCTGGTATGAGGGCTCGTACGCACGGCCGAAAATTATGCTGCTGTCACGGCCCCGATATGACTGGCGGCGCCGACATGACGTACGGAGCTGACATGACGGACGGAGCTGACCATGGCTGACAGGACCGACATAGCTGACAGTGCCGGCAGAACTGCCGGGGCCGACCAGGCATCGGGCCTGCGGAACGGCTGGGCATATGGTCCGGGCAGTATTGCGCGCATGACGAATATCCGTTCACGCATGACCACGTGGCTGGGCCGCCGGTATCTGGCGAATATCCGCAAGAAGGGCTTCGACCTGTCCCGCGCCTCGATGCTTCCCGAGGCGACCCTCATGCCGCTGCGCCGCACCGGCCTCGACCCGGTGGCCGACCTCGGCGAACTGCGGGAGAGGGAACCGGTCAGCAAGCTGTCCGTACCGCTCGGAATGAACATCTGGCTGGTCACGGGCTACGAGGAGACCAAGGCGGTACTGGGCCGCACCAAGGGCTTCAGTAATGACTTCACCAATTTGATAGGCAGCGGCGGCGTCACCGAGGACCAGCAGCACCCCGGCGGCCTCGGTTTCTCCGACCCGCCCGTCCATACGCGTCTGCGCCGGCTGCTCACGCCGGAGTTCACCATGCGCCGGCTCGCCCGGCTCACCCCGCGCATCCACGAGATCGTCGAGGACCGGCTCGACGAGATGGCGCGGACACCGGGCCCGGTCGACCTCGTCCAGGCCTTCGCACTGCCGATCCCCTCCCTGGTCATCTGCGAACTCCTCGGCGTCCCCTACGAGGACCGGGAGGACTTCCAGCGCCTGGGCACCACCCGCTTCGACCTCTTCGCCGGGGCCGACGCCTCGTTCGGCGCGATCTCCGAATCCCTCTCCTACCTCCGCGACATCGTCAAGAAGCAGCGCGAGAACCCGGGCGACGGACTGCTCGGGATGCTGATCAAGCAGCACGGCGACGCCATCGACGACGAGGAGCTGACCGGCCTCGCCGACGGCGTGCTGACCGGCGGCCTGGAGACCACCGCCAGCATGCTCGCCCTGGGCACCCTGGTACTCCTCCAGAACCCGGACCACTTCAAGACCCTCCGCGAGGACGACGCGGCCGTGAGCCCCTTCGTGGAGGAGCTGCTCCGCTATCTCACGGTGGTCCAGGTCGCCTTCCCGCGCTTCGCCCGCGAGGACATGGAGATCGCCGGTACCCGGATCGCCGCCGGCGACATAGTGCTCTGCTCCCTCAGCGGCGCGGACCGGGACGCGTCCCTCGGCCCGCACATGGACACGTTCGACCCCACCCGCCCGACCTCGTCGCACGTCGCTTTCGGTTACGGCATCCACCGCTGCATCGGCGCCGAACTCGCCCGGATGGAACTGTGCGCGGCCTACCCGGCCCTGCTCCGACGGTTTCCGGCCATGTCGCTGGCCGTACCGGAGGAGGAGCTCGCGTTCCGCAAGTACTCCGCCGTCTTCGGTGTCGACTCCCTGCCCGTAAACCTGGGCTGACCGGCGCCGGTCGCGCGCGGTCCGGTCCCGCCGGAGCAGGGGCGGGCGGGGCCGGCGAAGGGGCGCCCTCCCTTTTAAGTCACGCGCTTGACTTATGCCGGTGGGCTCCCTTCACTGATCGCGTACGCCGGAGACGACCCGGGCACGGGATGGCGAAGGGACCGTGATGACACAGGACTTCCGCGAGGGCACGCTCAACTACCCGCTGGAGATGGCGGGCGCACTGGAACCGCCGGCGGAGTGGGCGGAGCTGCGGGACAAGTGCCCGGTGGCGGGCATCAGACTGCCCAGCGGGGACGAGGCGTCGCTGCTGACGCGCTACGACGACGTCCGGCTGGTCCTGTCCGATCCGCGCTGCACGCGCCGGATGGACGCGGACGACGCCGCCAGGATCTCGGAGAGCGATTCCGGCGGAGTCTTCAACGACTCGATGGCGGAGTCCATCAACTCCGCCGGGCAGGCCCGCTGGCGACGGATGCTGACCAAGTGGTTCACGGCGAAGCGGATGACCGCGCTGCGGCCGGGGATCGAGGCGATGACCCATCAACTGATCGACGGGATGGTCGAAGGGGCGGCCGGGGACGGCACCGCGGACCTCAAGGCGAGCGTCGGGTTCCCGCTGCCGGTCTGGGTGATCTGCGATCTCCTCGGCGTCCCGGACACCGACCGGGACCGCTTCGCCCGCTGGTCGGACATGCTGCTGAATCTGACGCGGTACGGCCAGAGCGAGATCGACGCCGCGAAGGCCGAGTTCCACGTCTATCTGGCGGAGCACCTGGAGACGAAGCGGGCCGAGCCGGGTGACGACCTGCTCAGCGCGCTGATCACGGCGGTCGACCCGGACGGCGGCCGGCTCACCGACGACCAGCTCGTCGCCACCGGACAGGCGTTGCTGGTCGCCGGTCATGAGACGACCGCCAACATGATCGGCAAGATGATGGCGATGCTGCTCGCGGACCGCGGGCGGTGGGAGCGTCTGGTCGCCGACCGCTCGCTGGTGCGTCCGGCGGTGGAGGAGGTACTGCGGTTCGACGCCAACCCCGGTTTCGGGATGCCCCGTTACGTGAACGAGGACATCGAGGTCTCCGGCACCGTACTGCCCCGTGGCACCACCGTGGTGTGCAGCATGGCCGCGGCCAACCGGGACGAGGCCGCGTTCGACGGGGCCGACGCCATGGCGCTCGACCGGCGCCCCAACGCCCACCTCGCCTTCGGCGCGGGCCCGCACTCATGCCTGGGGCAGTCGCTCGCGCGGACCGAGTTGCAGACCGTGCTGGATGTCCTGCTCGATCGACTGCCGACCCTGGAACTCGCCGTCCCGGCGGATGAGTTGCGCCGGGTCGAGGGTCTGGTCGTCGGCGGGCTCCGCGAGCTTCCGGTGCGGTGGTGACCGTGCCCGCCGCGAGAACCTCCCGCTCCCAGCGGGCCGACGGGACCAGGGAAGCCATTCTCGACGTGGCCGAGCGAATGTTCGCCGAACACGGTGTGTTCGCCGTCTCGAACCGCCAGATCAGCGAGGCGGCGGGGCAGGGCAACAACGCCGCAGTCGGCTACCACTTCGGCACGAAGACCGACCTGCTGCGTGCGATCGTCCGCAGACACAGCGAACCGATCGACACCGTGCGACGCCGCATGGTCGACGCGACCGGCGATTCGGCGGAAGTACGGGACTGGGTGGCCTGCCTGGTCCGTCCGAGCACCGAGCACCTGGCCGAGCTGACCCACCCCACGTGGTACGCGCGGTTCGGCGCACAGCTGATGACCGATCCGGTGCTGCGGGAGATGGTGATCGACGAGTCGTTCGGCCCGTCGATCCAGCGGACCCTGGACGGGCTCAACCGCTGTCTGCCCGGACTGCCGCTGCCCGTACGGATCGAGCGCGGCGACATGGCCCGCAACCTGCTGGTCCACATGCTCGCGGAACGCGAACGCGCCCTCGCCGACGGCGCCCACACAGCCCGCGCCAGCTGGCAGACGTACGCGACCGGCCTCATCGACGCGATCACCGCGATCTGGCTGGCACCTGCGACATCGGCCGACTGAGCAGCCCGCCGACCAGTGGCCATGACGAGGCAGCCCCCGCCGACCGGTGCCGGTCGGCGGGGGCTGCCTCGGTGACTCGGGGCGTGGGTGCGGTCAGGCCTTCAACTCGCCGTCGCACAGGGCAGAGACGAACGCCGACCAACCGTGCGCGGCGAACGTGAGCGCGGGGCCGTGCGGGTTCTTGCTGTCGCGTACGGGGACGATGGCGGCGAAGTCGTCGGAGACCTCGACGCACGCACCACCATCCTGATTGCTGTAGCTGCTCTTGCGCCACGTCGCGGCATTCAGGTCGACGATTCGCACGAAACTTCCTCCAACAGGCGCAGGATGTATTTTCGCGACTCAGCGGGGGACAGCGCCAGGTCGCGCACCGAATCGTACGCCTTCTGAAGTCGCACAACCGGCGCACTGTCCTCGATGAGTTCGCCCCGGTATCCGTTCTCGGTGTAGGCCACCGTCCGGCCTTCCGGCAGCAGCAGATACCACACATCGAAGCCCATCAGCGCGTGCAGACCGGCGCCCTGGGGCAGTACGTGGACGGTGATGTTGTCCCGCCCCACCGCTTCCAGCAGATATTCCAACTGCGCTCGCCACTCCGCCGCATCCCGCAGGGGCGTGCGCAGCGCAGCCTCGGAAAGAATCGTTCGGAACGTCGGCGCATCGTCTGTCCACAGCAGTTCGCGGCGCCCCATCCTTGCCTCGACCTGCTGCTCCAACTCAACTCCCTTGAGTCCACCAGCAGCCAGCACATCCCGCGCATACCCCGGCGTCTGCAACAGACCTGGCAGAACGCTCACCGCGAAATGCCACAGGCTGGTCGCATCCGACTCCAGCGCCATGTACTGCCGGTACCGCTCACGGAACTGCGTACGGTCCCTCATGGCCAGCTCCCAGAGGACGAGCAACATCCCCTGAGTGCCGAAGTAATGGTCCAATGCCTGGACCACCTCGGGCCCGCCCAGCGTCTCGCCCTTCTCCATCTTGCCGAACAACGAGTAGTCCCAGCCGAGCCGTTCACCGAGCTGCCGCAGGTTGACCCCACGCTGGGCGCGCAGTTTCCGTAACTCCTCCGCGAACCGCTGACGCGGCTCCTGGCTGCGGCTGGTGACGAGGCGTCGTTGCGGCATTGCGCTCCTTCCAGGGCGCTCCGGCCTGCCCGGAATCCGCCCCCGTACCGGTACACATACACGCGCGCCCGCCCGACCCCGCATTCCCTGTGGAACGTGTGGAACGACCCGGACCGCAGGAGAACGAGATCGCGCCATCGGTGCACCCCGGCCCAGCCGGGCGGCATTCTCGTAACACCCCCACTACGCACCGTAATTCACGGCTGGTGGGCAGGGCAGCGAAACCTCACAATCCACGGAAACCGACCGCAAGGAGCCCCCCATGCCGACGCCTCCTCCGCTCCCCCGCCGTACGCCCCACGGCGGCCCCTCCACCGACAGTCCGAAGGTCCGGGAGGCGCTCGACGCGCGCGACACGCTCGCAGCGGCTCTGACCAGTGCCGGCATCCAACTCCCCGCCATGGACGTACGCACACCCTGGTTCGAGCCCGAGCCGGAACAGGACGACATCCCGACGAGCACCCGGTACGCGCTCGTGTACCTCGGGGTGTGCTCCGCGCCGGTCGCGCTCGCGCTGGCCGCCGTCATCGCGAAGGGTGCGGGCCGGTGAACTCCACCCGGCAACCGGGCCCGGACACCGCACTCCCCCGCCCCGGAACGGCCGTTCGCGACATCGCGAGCAACCGCGTGGGCATCGTCATGGGGCACGAGGGCCCCTACCTCCAGCTCCGGCCGCTGGGCGGCGGCCGCGAGTGGGACGCCGACCCGGCGCGCGTACGCCCGGTCGGCCCGGCCGAACTGTTACAGGCCCGCGTCGCCGAGGCCAACGCCCGCAGCCGCTCCGAGCCGGGCACCGGTTGAGTGGCAGCAGTCGTCCGCAGCTTCGTCCTGGGGTCAGCGTTCGTATACGCCGGTCAGTCGGCCACGGTCGAGGACGCGTGCGGTGATGGCGGGCAGGAGGGCTCGGGGCCGTGCCCGGTCCACCGGCGTCGCTCCGGGAGCGCTGTCCACGGGGCTGGAGAGAGCGAAGAGCTGGAAGGTGTAGCGGTGCGGCCCGTGGCCCTTGATGGGCCCGGGACCGTGGTAGCCGCGCCCGATGGTGGACCGCAGCACCTGCACTCCGGTGGCTGGATTCCGTGCAGCGAGGGCGCCGGGGCCGAGGTGGTCGATTGCCGGGTCGATCAGTGCGAGGCAGTGCACGGCGGGTTTGGTGAGCGGGACGTCGATGTCTTCGACGGCCAGGAGGAGTTGGGCGGTGCCGGGTGGCGGTGCGGACCAGGCCAGGTGAGGGGAGAGATCGTCGCCGCCGATGTTCTTCGCACAGCACTCCAGCGGAAGGGTGTCGCCGTCGCCGAAGCGCTGGCTGGTGAGGGCCATCAGCTCGGGGCCCTGGAGGTTGGGCAGGTTCCACGCCGTGTGGGTCTCGCCTGCCCTGCGGTTGTTCAGGAGTCGGCCGAGCAGGGTCATCGTGTTGCCTCCACCGTGTCGATGACCTCAGCGGTGGTGGCGGTTTCGCCGAGCTTGGGGAAGACGCGCTCGATGCTGTGGCGGTGTGCGTCGGCGTCCGGGTCGCTCATGGCGTCGGTGGCCAGGACGACGTGGTAGCCGTAGTCGGAGGCCGAGCGCGCGGTCGACTCGACGCCTGAGCTGGTCGAAATGCCGGTGAGCACGACCTGGGTGACGCCCAGATCCCGCAGGAGGGTGTCGAGGCCGGTGTCGTGGAAGGCACTGCGCCGCCGCTTGGTGATCAGGTGGTCGCTCGGCCGGACATCGAGTTCGTCGACGAGATCGGCCCAGCCGTCCGGCAGTGCCGCACCGCTGCGGGACCGTCCGGCCTCGGTGCGTCCCGGCGCACGTCCGGTGACGTTGACCAGTACCACGGGCAGGTCGTGCCGCCGGAACTCGGCGGCCAGAAGGGCCGCCTGCTTGACGACGGTGGCGGCCGGTCCGTCGGTGTGGGCCCCGACGATGCCCTTCTGCAAGTCGATCACGACGAGCGCGGACAGGGGATCGATCGTTGTCAGTGTCATGTGGTGGTTTCTCCAGTGGAGGTCGGCTGGTTGCCGGGGTCGGACGGTTCGGACTGTGAAGTGGCCCCTGCCGCCGGCGCACCTGTCCGGTCGCGCGAGGGGACACCGGTGGCGGCCCCCACCGGGCCCGGGGCCCTGGCGGCGGGGCCGGTGCCGGTGCCGCGCAGGGCGGAGGCGACAGCGGCGAGGAGAGCGAGGACGGCACCGAAGGCGAACACGATGACCAGCCCGGAGTGGAAGGGCCCGGATATCAGGTTCGGGAAGAACTCACTGCCGGTCAGGTTCTGTTGCTGCGCTGCCGTCAGGTGGGACAGGGCGCCGCTGGGCTGGAGCAGATGCCGCATCGGATTGACGCCCAGTTGGGCCGCGAACAGGGACGACACCGGGGGCAGGCTGCCGACCTGGGTGGCGACGTGGGCCGATACGCCCTGCTGTTGCAGTCCGCTGGTGAGGGTGTGCGGGAGACTGCCGGCCAGCCCGGCGATCATGAGGGAGAAGAACACTCCGATGGACACAGCAGTGCCGGAGTTCTGGAAGGTGGCACGCATACCGGAGGCGACGCCGCGCAACTGCGCGGGCACGCTGCCCATGATCGAGGAGGAGTTGGGGGAGGCGAACATGCCGCTGGCTATTCCGTTGAGTGCGATCAGCACCGCGAAGATCCAGTAACTGAAGTTGATCGGCAGGAGCATCAGGCCCAGGAAGGTGGCGCCGAACAGCAACGCGCCGCCGGTGGCCAGGCCCCGGGAGCCGAACCGGTCGGAGAGGTAGCCGGAGACGGGGCCCGCGGCGAGGAACCCGGCGGTCAGCGGCAACATGAAGAGGCCGGCCCACAGTGGCGTGTCGCTGTAGTCGTAGCCGTGCAGCGGAAGCCAGATGCCCTGCAACCAGATGATCAGCACGAACTGCATCCCGCCACGGCCGATGGAGATGGCCAGGCCCGCCATATTGCCGAAGGTGAAGGCCCGTTGGCGGAAGAGGCTCAGTTGGATCATGGGCGCGGAGACCCGTTTCTCGATGGCGACGAATGCCGCCAGGAGCACCAGGCCGCCGGCGATCATCCCGTCGGCCAGCGGGTTGGTCCAGCCCATGGTGTGCCCGCCGTAGGGTTGCAGGCCGAGGGTGATCGCGATCAGGACCGCGCTGAGGCCCACTGCGAAGGTGATGTTGCCCCACCAGTCGATCCGGCCTCCGCCGCGCTTCCCGGTTTCCCGCAGGGTGCGGTAGGCCCACAGCGTGAAGAACACGCCGACGGGCACATTCACCCAGAACACCGCCCGCCAGTCCCAGGCCGACAGCAGCCCCCCGGCGACCAGGCCGATGAACATCCCGCCCAGCCCCGCGACCTGGTTGATGCCCAGCGCGAATCCGCGCTGCTCCTGGGGGAAGGCGTCGGTCAGGATCGCGGCCGAGTTCGCGGTGAGCATCGAGCCGCCGACGGCCTGCACCACTCGCCAGGCGATCAGCCACATCGCTCCGTGGCCGCCGTCGAAAGGATCGAAGGACAGCAGGACCGAGGCGAAGGTGAAGACCGCGAACCCGGAGTTGTAGATCCGCACCCGGCCGTACATGTCGCCCAGGCGGCCCACCGTGACCACCAGGACGGCCTGTACCAGCCGGTACCCCATGATCATCCACAGCAGGTAGGCGATATTGCCCGGAGCGAGCGGGTCCAGGTGCACACCACGGAAGATCGCCGGCAGGGCGATCAGCACGATGGAGCCGTCCAGCGCGGACATGAAGACCGCGGCGGTTGTGTTCGTGAGCGCCGTCCACTTGTACCGGTCGTCACCGGCCGGGCGGTTCAGGGCGCGCGTCTTGGGAGGATCTGCCATCAGCTTGCGTCCTCGCGGTTCCGTCGGGTGTCAGATGTTCTGCGCCAGCCGCTCCAACAGCGGTGCGGCCGCCGCGAGTTGCTGAAGCTCCGTATGCGTGAACGTGTCGCCGGCGAGGGCCCGGGCGATGAGTTCGGCCCGCGCGTTGCGCTTGTCCTTCAGGGCCTGCACACCGGCATCGGTCACTGTCAGCACCACACGCCGACCGTCGTCCGGGTCCGGACGGCGGTCGACCAGACCACGGGCCCGCAGCGCGCCGAGGGTCGCCCCCATGGCCTGCGCGGTGATCTGCACTTCCCTGGCCAGCGCCGACGAGGTGGTGGGGCCCGAGCGCTCCAGGTGCGACAGCGCGGTCCGCTCGGGCATCGTGAGTCCACCCTCGACCGGCACTTGCCGTACCCGCCGCACCAGCACACTGAGACTCGCCAGCAGGACTGAGGCGACTCCGTCGGGGTCCAGATCGTCATTCATATACTAAGGCTACTTTATCAACCAGCCTTAGTAAATCCGGGGTCCGGACGGCCTTGCCTACACTGGCGGCATGTCGTTGGTGTGGGTGACGGGGAACTCAGGGACTGGTAAGTCGACGGTCTGCGAGATGCTGCGAGTTCTCGGCCACGCCGCGTTCGACTCCGATGAGGGCTTCAGCCGCTGGATCGACCGAGGCACGGGCGAGGCCGTGACGGACCCTCCCTGTCCGGTTCCGGAGGGGTGGCTCGATCGATACGGGTGGGCGATCATGCGCGAGCGCGTTGAGGCCCTCGTTGAGGATTCTCGTTCCCGAGTCACGTTCCTGTGCGGTTCGGCGGAGAACGAGGCAGACGTCCGTGATCTTTTCGACCTCACCGTGTGCCTCGTGATCGACGAGGACACCCTCCGCCACCGACTCGCCACCCGCACTACCAATACGTTCGGCCGGCATCCCGAAGAGCTGGCAGCAGCCCTCAAATGGAATCCTCGGATGCGAGCGGTCTACGAGCGTCGTGGCGCGACGATCATCGACACCTCCAAGCCGGTGGCCGAGGTGGTGGAGCACGTGATCGGCGCGGCTCAGCACCTGGGTCAGCGGGAAGGCATCTGGCCGCCAACGGTCACTCAGTGTTGATGGAGCGCGTGGTCATCTCGTGCAGGTTGACGTCGATCAGGGCGATGATGGCTTCCGGCTGTTCGATGTGCGGAAGGTGACCCGCCCCGGGGATGACGTGGAGTACGCCGTTGACGAAGGCCTCGGCGTATGCCGCGCCGTACGCGGGAGTGCGGACCGCGCGACCGTGCTCGATCTGCTCCAGCGCCTCAACGCGGCAGAAGCCGCATAGACCCGACTGCCGAGCCCACCCCATGAGCCGCGAGCGCTACGTCAGCGCCAACCGCGTGTCGGGATCCTCGGCAACGGCTCCTCCCACCGCGGCGAGAAGGCCGCCGCCGTGTTGGCCAACGCGTTCCCCAACACGGTCATGGTCCGCGCCTCCCGGTGGAGCCAGGTGGAGATCCACTTCTCCATGGTGCAGCGCAAGGTCGTCTCGCCCAACGACTTCACCGTGGAGGCCACTTGGCCGTACCGAGGTCGCGATCACTCCGCCGGACTGGGGTTTCTGCGCTGGTTGGCAAGGAAGCGCGCCTTCTTCTGACGATTCCCGCACGTGTTCATGTCACACCATTTGCGGGTGCGACTCCGGCTGGTGTCGAAGAAGGCGGCTTGGCAGGTTGGCGATGCACACAGGGCCAATTTCCCGTCTCGTTCGCCTGCGACGATGCTGATCGCGTCGGCGGCGATCACGCCGAGGGCGTCTTCCACGCAGGATGCCGAGCCGAGCCGCCATCGCCGCTGCCCCTCAGGCGTCAGAACAGCCGCCGCCCGGCCCCGAGCGCTGCACTCGTTGATGACTTGGACAGCAGACGCAGGGAGAGCGTCCTGGGTCGCGGCCGCTGTCGCGGCGGCGTGAACCGACTCCCTCAGCTCCCGAGCGAGATCGAGCTGGGCGGTGGTACAGGAGTCCACGGCGAGGCCGTTCACCGCCAGCCAGTCGACGAGTCGCTGCGGCGTGGGAATGCGCTCCACAGCGTCGCCATGACGCTCCGACAGAGTCCCCGTGAAGCTGGTCGCCAACACGGTACCGAGGCGGAAGTCAGGAAATCCAGCACGCATAAGAACCACCTTAGCTGGTTGCACGCCGGCATGGAGAACTGCTAGAACCGCCTTAGCCGGTTCGCAATGGGTCGTAGCCGGTTCCGCGATGGCCAGGAGGTCTCATGCCCCGCCCGACCAGCGACGTGCAGGCGTTTGAAGCCCACGCAACTGACGCTGACCTCGACGATCTGCGCGCGCGACTGGCCGCGGCGCGACTGCCGGAGGCCGAGACGGTCCATCGCGCCGCGCCAGGCCCTCGCCGATGGGAGCAGGGCGTCCCTCTCGCCGACCTCGTCGATGTCGTGAACTACTGGCGCACCGGGTACCAGTGGCGGTCGTTCGAAGAGCGCCTTAACCGGATCGGCCAGTTCCGCACGACCATTGATGGTCTGGGAATCCACTTCCTGCATCGCCGATCCGCGCGCGCAGATGCCACTCCTCTGATCTTGACGCACGGCTGGCCGGACAGCATTGCTCGGTTCATCGACGCAGTAGACGAGCTGGCAGATCCGAAAGGCGCGGACGCGCCGGCGTTCCACGTCGTGGTCCCGTCGCTACCGGGCTTCGGTTACAGCGACAGGCCGGCCACCACCGGGTGGGGAACCGAAAAGATCGCAGCCGCATGGGTGGAACTGATGGGACGGCTCGGCTACACCAAGTTCGCGGCCCACGGCGGCGATTGGGGAGGGAACATCACCACGGTTCTCGGCGGCAGGTTCCCGGCGCACGTTCTCGGCATCCACACCACTTTCGCGGAGGCACCACCCGGGTTGACAACGGACGGGCTGACGGCGGTCGAGCGCCAATGGACCGAGGACACCCGCGATTTCTGGCGCCACCGCGCGGCGTACGCGAAGCAGCAGGCGACCCGACCGCAGACCATCGGCTACTCGCTCGTCGACTCACCGGTCGGGCTTCTTGCCTGGATCCTCGACAAGTTCGCCGAGTGGTCAGACACCGAAGACAGCCCGTTCGAGACGATTTCCATAGACCGCGTTCTCGACGACGTCACCCTGTACTGGCTGACGCGGACCGGCGCATCGGCGGCCCGCATCTACTACGAAAGCCACAACTCGCTGGACCCCGGACTACGGGTCGACGTCCCGTCAGCAATCACTATGTATCCCCGTGACATCGAGAAGTGTCCACGCCCCTGGGCGCAGGAGCGGTACCGGCAGATCGTCCGATGGAGGTCGCCCGAAAACGGTGGACATTTTCCGTCGCTGGAGGTTCCCGACTATTTCGTCAAAGATCTGCAAGAGGGCCTCGCGGCAGTGCTGGCAGCCCATAGGTGAACGTGGTCGGACAGGGCGTGGCGAAGTGAGCGTGGAGCATGTCGAGGCCCGCCGCCCCACAGCGTCGGATCAGCTCGAAGTGCGGCTGTTCGGCTCGGCCGGCGGACAGCGGCTATCGCTACTACACCGCCACCCAGCTCGCCCGCCTCAACCGGATCATCGCGCTCAAGGACCTCGCGGAGATGTACGCCCTATCCGCGCGAAACTTGCCCGGACGGCGCCGAAATCGGCACGGCCGACGGCTGCCACTCCCGCTTGATCAACCCGAACACCCACGAGTCGGATACCTCGCCGTTCACGACGCAGTCTTCCCGCAACGTCCCTTCCCGTACGAATCCGATCTTCTCCAGGACTCGGGCAGATGCCACGTTGCGCGTATCGGTCTCGGCCTGAACTCGATTCAGGTCCAGTGTGTCGAATGCCCAACGCAGCAAGGCGTGCGCGGTCTCCGTCGCGTAGCCGTGGCCCCACATCGCATCGCCGAGGCAGTAGCCCAACGACGCGCTGCGGTAGTCCGGGTTCCATCGGGTCAGACCGCACCAGCCCACGAAGGCCCCATCAGAAGCACGGTCGATGGCCACCCGGGCCCCGGTGCCTTCGTCCGCCATCGTCCGGCACTTCGCGATGAAGCGCTCCGCACGGTCCCGGTCGTTCCACGGCGCGGAGTCCCAGTAGCGCAGCACGTGGGCGCTGCTGTGCAGCGCGAAGAGGGAGTCCGCGTCGGCGTCGGTGAAGGGGCGCAGTCGCAGGCGAGCGGTGTGCAGTACGGGAGTGGCCAAAGTCATGCGCACCATGGTGCGTCCTCATGGGGCGGGCCGAACACCGAATATCCCGGTCCGGTCCTCACCGCCACGGCGCAGCCTGCCAGCAGATCGTCAGCGCACGGACCTCCGGCGCTCCCCGCCCAGCGGGAGCGCAAGTACTTTCCATCCTGGAAAGTATGTGGCACGATGGCAAGCGACAGCCCGATCGTGTGCCCCAGGAAGGTCCGTGTGCTCATGCCGCCGCAGGAGAACGAGTCCGTACGTCTCAAGTCGACCGTCGGCTCGGTGGAGTACGCCGCGGACGCCCTGCGTGACGTGGAGACGGCACAGGAGCGGGCCCGCCTCAAGGCCGGCCTCCTCCCGGCCTGGTACGGACCGGCAGCGGCCGTGGCCGTGATAGTGCCGAGCGCGGTCCGGGCCTGGAGCGACGGCAAGGGCGGTCAGGCAACTCTGGTGGCGCTTCTGGTGGCGGTTCTGGCGGTCGTCGTCATCGCCCTGCTCGTACGGGCAGCGCGCAGGGGAGCCGGGGTTCTGATCGACCGGTCCTGGCCCGCACGTCTGTGGCGGAGCCGGGTCGCGCTGCCGGCCGTCTTCGTGGCGGGCGCCCTGGCCGGGGGGCTGTGCTGGTTCCTCGGAGCGAGCCAGGGCACGGCGCAGCTCACGGCGTTCGTCGTGTTCGGGATCGGTGTGTGGGTGACGTGCCTGGTCCGGAACGCGATGATCAGGCGGACCCTGGCGGAGTTGGCGTGACCGGCGCTCCACCGGGCCAGGGGCGGCCGGCGCTGGACGAGACGATCCAGCATCCGACCCGGCTGGCCGTCGCCGCGTTCCTCTCCGCGTGCGACGAGGCCGAGTTCGCCGCCGTACGCGACGGCTGTCAGGTGTCCGACTCGGTCCTCAGCAAGACCGCTTCCGCGCTGGAGGCAGCCGGATATCTGGACATCCGCAAGGGCCATGTGGGCAAGCGGCCCCGGACCTGGCTGTCCCTCTCCCCCGTCGGCCGGCAGGCCCTGGACGACCACCTCACCGCGCTCCAGGACATCGTGGCCGCGGCCCGGCAGGCCAGCACCCGCGAGCAGGCCGGGCAGAGCGGCTGAGCGGCTGAGCAGCTGAGCGGCTGAGCGGCTGAGCGGCCGGATGCCCGGGTCCTGTCGTTCGGATCGTGTCGGCCTCGGCGTCAGAATCCCGCCAGCGCCTTCGGGGCGCGCCGCCGAGAGTGGAGCCATGACCGCCTTCGCAGCTCTTCCCATTCCGCCCGCCGCCCTGCGGGAACTCCGCGTCTCCGACGACTCGGGCCGGCCCCTGCGGCCGTACACCGCCCGTGAGGACGGCATTCCCGTCGACTCCGTGGGCAGCCCGCTGCGCTGCTGTCTGCGGGCCGTCGAGCCCGGCGAGCGGGTGGCTCTTGTCTCGTACGCACCCCTGCGGCGGTGGGCGGCTGCGACGGGCGCCGCCCCAGGGGCGTACGACGAAGCGGGGCCGGTGTTCATCCACGCCGACGAGTGCGAGGGTCCGCGCGACGCCCACGGCTACCCCTTCGCACGTCCCGGGGCGCAGCGCACCATCCGGCGCTACAACGCCGAGGGGCACATCATCGGCGGCCGTCTCTTCGAAATCCCCGAGGACGCCGGGGCCGGTTTCGACCGGGCCTTCGACGATGCGTTCGCGATCCCGGAGGTGGCGATGGTGCACGTACGCGCCGTGGAATACGGCTGCTTCCAGTTCGCGGTACGGCGGCCGTAGGGCGCACTCGGCCCCCGCTCACCGGCGGGCTCTCGCCGGGCGGTGAGCAGGGGCCCAGTGCTCAGGTGTGCTGCTCCTCCGCGAGGCCGAGTCCGCTCCGGTCGGCCGGGGCGGTGTCCGGTTCCACGGTGGCGCGCCACGGGTGGGCGACCGGCGGGGACACCGCCCGCCACCACGGCTCGGACGGGATCTTGCCGGTGGGCTCGAAGGGTTCCCCGGCCCTGGGCAGCGCCACTGCCTGCCCGGCCTCCCCCGCGGCGTCCCGCGTCCACTCGCCGGGCTCCGCCCACGGGTGCGTGGCGAGGTTGAAGGTGCCCCAGTGGATGGGCAGCAGCACACCACCGGGCTTACCGCCCTGGAGATCCAGATGGGCCCGCACGCCTTCGGCCGGGGTCATGTGGATGTCGGGCCAGTACTCCGAATAAGCGCCGATCTGGATCATCGTGGCGTCGAAGGGGCCGTGCGCGGCGCCGATGTCCACGAATCCGGGGAAGTACCCGGTGTCACCGCTGTGGTAGATCCGGTGCTCGGGTCCGGCGACGGCCCAGGACGCCCAGAGCGTGTGCTGCTGGTTGCGCAGCCCCCGGCCGCAGAAGTGCCTGGCCGGCGTGGCGGTCAGCCGGATGCCTGCCACTTCCGCGGTCTCGTTCCAGTCCAGCTCGCGCAGCCGGGCCGCGGGCACGCCCCAGCGCTCCAGGTGGGCGCCCACGCCGAGCGGTACGGCGAAGACCGTGTCGGTTCCGGCGAGTGCCTTGATGGTGGGGAGGTCCAGGTGGTCGTAGTGGTCGTGCGAGATCACCACGGTGTCGACGGGCCCCAGAGCGGCGAGCGGCAGCGGCACCGGGTGCAGCCGCTTCGGCCCCGCGAACGAGAACGGTGAGCAGCGCTTGCCCCAGACCGGATCGAACAGCACCCGCCGGCCGTCGATCTCGGCGAGCACGGTGGAGTGACCCATCCAGGTGAGCCGCAGCCCCGAGGCCGGTGGCTTCGCGAGGTCGGCGACCGTGGTCGCGTGGACGGGCACAGTGCCTTCGGGGGACCTGAGGGCCCGCTCCTCCTTGCGGAAGTAGACCTTCGCGAACTCGGTCATGGAGCCGGCCGGCCGGGTCCTGGCGCCCACCGGGTTCTGGAACACGCCGTCGGCGAAGTTCGGTGAGCGGCGGATACGCGCCATCCGCTCTCCGGCCGGGTCCGCACCGAAGCTCTCCGGCCGCAGCGCGCGGAGCCGGGGCGACAGAGAACGGGAATCGGGCACGAGGACCTCCAGGTGTGCGATGTCGATCCATTATGTGCGGCGAGCACGACGCTTATGTGCGGCGGGCACGACCGTGGAGGAACGGCCCCGTGAACGGTCGCTGCCGCCGCCGGGGCACGGATCTGTCCCGCCGGATCCGTGCCGGGCCTGCGGACCCGCGTCAGAGCGGCAGCAGGTCGGGGCGCTTGGCCTCCACATGGTCGCCGGACGACTCGCCGCGGAGCCTGCGGCCTATCCACGGCACCAGGTGTTCACGGGCCCAGTGGATGTTGTCGCGCCGTACCTCGGCCGAGCCGCGCGGCGGCTCCGGGGGCCACGGCTGGTCCGGGTCCGCGGGTACGTCGAGACCGAGCACCTGCGCGGCCCGCAGCGCGACACGCGTGTGGCCCTCGGGCGACAGGTGCAGCCGGTCGTCGTCCCAGGCGCGCCTGTCCTGGATGGTCTTGAGGGACCACAGGTCGAGCACCGGGGCGCCGTGCCGGGCGGCGATGACCCGCACGTGCTCGTTGTACGTGGCGATCTTGCCGCGCAGATGGCGCAGGACCGGCACACCGCGGGTGTCGAACCCGGTGGTCACCATGACGGTGCCGACCGAGCCGGTCAGATCGACGAGCGCCCGCTCGAAGCGCTCGGCCGCGTCGTCCGGGTCGGAGCCCGGCCGGATGATGTCGTTGCCGCCCGCCGAGAAGCTGACCAGGTCGGGGGCGAGCTCCTTGGCCCGCGGGACCTGCTCCTCGACGATCTGGTCGAGGAGGCGTCCGCGCACCGCGAGGTTCGCGTAACGGAAGGTGTGTTCGGGGACGCGGTCGTCCAGGAGTACGGCGAGCCGGTCGGCCCAGCCGACGAACTTCCCGTCGGGTCCGGGGTCTCCGACTCCCTCGGTGAAGCTGTCGCCGATCGCCGCGTACGACCCGATGATGTCTCTGTTCTTGATTGCCGAAATTGCCGAATCGTCTGCCACAACGGCCAATCCTGCACCTCGCGATGTGACCTACGCGACCGTATTAAGGGGGTGACGGGCCGTGAGAAAGGCCACCTGGGCAGTTTGTCTAAAGACGGAATAAGGCAAGCGTCCGCGCTTCTCCGGGGCACGATGCCTGCATGGCGCACCGATGTCGTATCGTCAAAAATCCAGGGCCGTTACGACACGGCCGGACGGCCGGTGCCACGGCACTGGTCCACCACGCGCCGACGGCGGCGACCAGCCGCGCCGGCAGGACACCGAGGAGCCCCGTGACGCAGCAACTTCCGCAGGTCCCGTCGGCAGAACCCGAGCTTGCCGGAGTCCGCAATTTCCGCGATGTGGGCGGACTGCCGACCGTGGACGGACGGCGGGTGCGACAGGGCAGGCTGTTCCGCAGCGGTCACCTCGCGCACGCGACCGCCGAGGACGCGGCTTTCCTGTCCTCACTCGGGCTCCACACGATCTTCGACTTCCGCAACGCCTCCGACGTGGCCCTGGACGGACGGGACGTCGAGCTGGCGGGCGTCCGCAATGTCAACATCCCGCTGACGGACCCGGCGGACGGTTCCGAGTTCTGGCGCATGGTCAGCGACGGCGATCTGGACCAGCTGCGCCAGGTCCTCTCCGATGACCGGGCCGCGGGCCGGATGGCCAGTTCGTACCGGTCGATCATCACCACCAGGACCGCCGAGCACAGCCGAGTGCTGCACGCTCTCGCCGAGGACAGCGTGCCTGCCCTGATGCACTGTGCGGCGGGCAAGGACCGGGCGGGACTCTCGATAGCGGTGACGCTGCTCGCGGTGGGGGTGGAGCGCGACGCCGTCGAGGCGGACTACCTCAAGTCGAACGACCCCCGGCGGCGCTACCTGTACAAGCGCAGTGACAAGTCGCCCGACGCGAACTCCGACGAGGTCATGCGGCTGCTGAGCCCGCTCTTCGAGGCCCGCGCCGAGTATCTGGAGATGGCCTTCGCGGCCATCGACGAGACGTGGGGCACCACCGGCCGCTATCTCACCGAGGGTCTGAAGCTCAGCCCGGAGACGCGCGAGAAGCTGCGCGCGCGGCTGCTCGAAGACGCCGCCTGAGCCACCGGGCGAGGACGGCCGGACGGCTACTGCTGACCGCCGAGCGTGAACAGCAGATAGAGGAAACCGGCGAAGAGGTGGCCCGCCACCAGATAGGCGAAGAGCCGGATGACGAGCCCCCGGGGGAACTTCTTCTCCTCGCTCGACTTCTCCGGGTGCGCGCTCTCGCGATGCGGCTTCTCCGGGTCTGTTTCTGTTTCCGGCATGGTCGGCCTCTCTTCGGAACGGATCGCGTGCAGGACCGGGCTCAGTGCGGCTCAGGGCTCAGTGCAGGACCGGGCTCAGTGCAGGTCGGGGCTCTGCAGCAGGGTGTGCATGAAGAGCAGCTCGGTCCCGCCTCGGGTCGCCGCGGCGATCCGGTGCGGGGTGAGCGAGTCGAAGTGGGCGCTGTCCCCGGGGTCGAGGTCGTGCGCCGCGTCCCCCAGGGTCAGCCGCAGCTTGCCGCTGAGGACGTAGATCCACTCCTCGCCGGGATGGACCCGGACGAGCTCGCCCTGCGCCCCGTACGGCACTTCCACGCGCAGGGCCTGCATCGCCCGGCCCGGGGAGCCCGCCGTGTGGTACGTCCAGCCGTCGGCCTCGACGGAGTCCCGGCGGTCGCCCCGGATGATCGGGTCCCGCTCGGGCGGCACCTCGCCGAGCAGCTCGGAGACCGACGTACCGTAGATGCGGGCCAGCGAGAGCAGCATGGGCAGCGACGGCTGCCGTGCTCCGGTCTCCAGCCGGGAGAGGTGCGCCGGGGAGAGACCGGCCCTGCGGGCGGCGGCCTCCAGCGTGAGCCGTCCGCGCCGGCGCAGTTCGCGCAGGCGCGGGGCGACATCGGGCAGATCCTCCGCTGGGGTGCTCATACCCACCATTGGGACAGCAGAATGCCTCAGAGGCAACTTTCTTGCCTCTGAGGCAAAAAGCCGTCGGCCCTCAGCGGTTGGCGACCGCCTGCTTCACCAGGGTCCGCCCGAAGTCCCACATGAGTCCGCCACCGCCGTGCGCGTCGTCCATGACAGCGGTGAACGCCTCGACGAAACGGTCCACGTCCGCCTCACCGATGACCAGCGGCGGGATCAGTTTGATCACTTCCAGATGGTCCCCGGAGACCTGGGTGAGGATGCGGTGCTTCTGGAGCAGCGGTACGACGACCATCTGCGCGAAGAGCCCCTTGCGGGCCGCCTGGAGCATGGTCCACCGGCTGCGGAGCTTCAGCGACGTGGGGCGGCCGAACTCGATGCCGATCATCAGCCCCCGGCCGCGTACGTCGTGGAGCAGCTCGTAGCGGGGAATCAGCGCGGCCAGCCGGGACTTCAGCAGCTCGCCGGTCGTGCGGGCGTGGGCGACGGTCTCCTCGTCCTCCATCACCGAGAGTACGGCGAGCCCGGCGGCCATCGCCTGGGCGTTGGAGCCGAAGCTCGCCGAGTGGACCAGCACCCGGTCCATGGACGAGTAGACCTTCTTGAAGATCCAGTCCTTGCCCAGGGTCGCGCTGACCGGTACGTACCCGCCGGAGAGCGACTTGGCCACACAGACCAGGTCCGGTTCGACGCCCTCCTCGTGCTGGTAGGCGTAGAAGTCACCGGTCCGCCCGAGTCCCGTCTGCACCTCGTCGGCGATCAGCAGGGCCTTGTGCCGGTGCAGCAGCTCCTGGGCCGCCCGCAGGAAGCCGGGCGGGGACTCCAGGACCCCCTTGCCCTGGATCGGCTCGACGACGAAGCCCGCCACGTCCCCGCGCTTCAACTCGCGTTCCAGCGCGGCCAGATCGCCCATGCTGATCGCCGTATCGGGCAGCAGCGGTGCGAATCCGTCCCGGAAGCCGTCCTCGCCGTTCACCGAGAGCGAGCCGGTCGTCAGCCCGTGGAAGGCGTGCGAGCAGTAGAGGATCCTGGGCTTACCTGTGGCGTACCTGGCGAACTTCAGCGCCGTCTCGACGGCTTCCGTACCGCTGTTGCCGAAGAACACCCGGTCCAGGTGCGGCGAGTGGGCCAGCAGCTTCTCGGCGAGCAGGCCGGGCAGCGGCTGGCAGTCGAAGCGGGTCAGGTCGGCGAGCGAGGCGTCCAGGACGTCGTGCAGCGCCTTGCGGACGACCGGATGGTGCCGGCCGAGCCCCATGACCCCGAAGCCCGCGAGCATGTCGAGGTAGTCGTTGCCGTCCGCGTCCCAGAAGTGGGCGCCCTCGGCACGCTCGTAGACGTTGTCGAAGCCGATGGTGTGCAGCATTCTCGGCAGCTGGTGGTTGAGGTACCGGGTGTGCAGCTCGTAGCGCTCGGCACCTCGTTCGGCCAGCAGGGTCGTCAGGTCGAAACCCTTGGGTGCGCCTTCCGTCATTCCGTCTTCTCCTTGGCTTTCAGGGCGGCGCTGATCCGTCCTGCGATCTCGACGGGCGTGAGCCCGATGTCGGCCAGCACTTCGGCACGTTTGGCGTGCGGGAGGAACTGCTCGGGGATTCCGAAGGTCCGCAGCGGTACGTCGACCCCGGCGTCCCGCAGCGCCTGACCGACCGCCGAACCCACGCCGCCGCTGCGGCTGTTGTCCTCGGCGACCGCGACCAGCCGGTGTCCGGCGGCGAGTTCGGGGAGTTCGGCGTCCACCGGTTTGACCCAGCGCGGGTCGACGACCGTACAGCCGACGCCGCCGCCTTCGAGGAGTTCGGCCGCCTGCAGGCAGACCGGGGCGAGCACCCCGACGGCGACCAGCAGCACCTGAGGCCGGTCCGCCCGGTGCAGTACGTCCATACCGCCGACCCGGCCGACCGCCGGGAGCGGCTCGCCCACCGACTCCTTGGGGAAGCGCAGTACGGTCGGCGCGTCGTCCACGTCGACCGCCTCCCGCAGCTGGGCGCGGAGCTGGTCGGCGTCCCGGGGCGCGGCTATCCGCAGTCCCGGTACGGCCTGGAGGACGGACATGTCCCACATGCCGTTGTGCGAGGGCCCGTCGACGCCGGTGACCCCGGCCCGGTCGAGGACGAACGTCACCCCGCACCGGTGCAGGGCCACGTCCATCAGGAGCTGGTCGAGTGCCCGGTTGAGGAAGGTCGCGTACACGGCGACCACCGGGTGCAGACCCCCGGTGGCGAGTCCGGCGGCCGAGACCGCCGCGTGCTGTTCGGCGATCCCGACGTCCCAGACGCGGTCGGGGAAGCGCTCGGCGAACTCGGTGAGGCCGACCGGGTGCAGCATCGCCGCCGTGATGGCGACGACATCGGGGCGTTCGGCTCCGATCGCGGCGATCTCGGCGCCGAACACCGAGGTCCAGGAGGGTCCGCCGGGCGGGGCGAGCGGGGCGCAGGTCAGCGGGTCCATGACGCTGACGGTGTGGAAGCGGTCCGCTTCGTCCTCCAGCGCGGGCCGGTAGCCGCGCCCCTTCTCGGTGAGGCAGTGCACGAGCACAGGACCGTGGAAGCGCTTGGCCCGGTTCAGTGCCGACTGCACGGCCGTCAGGTCGTGCCCGTCGACCGGGCCGACGTACTTCAGCCCCAGGTCCTCGAACATGCCCTGCGGTGCGAAGGCGTCCTTGAACCCCTTCTTCGCGCCGTGCAGCGACTCGTACAGCGGCTGTCCCACGACGGGGGCCGCCCGGAGCATGTCCTTGCCCCAGGCGAGGGCCCGCTCGTAGCCGTCGGTCGTGCGGAGGGTGGCGAAGTGGTTGGCCAGGCCGCCGATCGTCGGGCCGTACGAGCGGCCGTTGTCGTTCACGACGATGATCAGCGGGCGGTCCCTGGCGGCCGCGATGTTGTTGAGCGCCTCCCAGGCCATGCCGCCGGTGAGCGCGCCGTCACCGATCACGGCGACCACATGGCCGGTCCTGCCGAGCACCTCGTTGGCCTTGGCGAGGCCGTCGGCCCAGCCCAGCACCGTGGAGGCGTGCGAGTTCTCGATGACGTCGTGCTCGGACTCCTCGCGGGAGGGGTAGCCGGAGAGGCCGCCCTTGCTGCGCAGTTTGGAGAAGTCCTGCCGGCCGGTGAGCAGCTTGTGCACATAGCTCTGGTGGCCGGTGTCCCACAGGATGCGGTCGACGGGTGAGTCGAAGACCCGGTGCAGCGCGACGGCGAGTTCGACCACCCCCAGGTTCGGCCCCAGGTGTCCCCCGGTCCTGGCTACCGCCTGGATCAGGAACTCCCTTATTTCTACGGCCAGTTCACCGAGTTCCGCCTCGGCGAGCGCCTTCAGGTCGTGCGGTCCCCGGATATTCTCCAAGATCGACACGCTTGGGCCCCCTCTCGGATTTTGTATCGCTCACACATCCGGTGCCGGTCGGTGACGGAGCCGGCGCCCGGGTCATCGACAGCACCGGAACCGGCGCGTACGCGCCTGAGAGCCTTTCGGCCGGCCTCTGATCGGGCGATCGAAGGTCACCCGAAAGGCTCTACGGCCGCCGGCCCGACCTGGACAGGTCGGGCCGGCGGCTCGGGGAGCCCGGGTGCGGCAGGCTCTCCTGCGACCGTCACGTCACCCGCGGTTTCCTGAAACCGTCTCGCGGGCGGCCCGGATGGTCTCCTTGAGGGAGCTCATCGTGGCGAGTACGGCAGTCGGCTCGTAACCGCAGTGCGCCATGCAGTTGGCACAGCGGTCGTCCTTGCCCCGGCCGTACTTGTCCCAGTCGGTCTTCTCGACCAGCTCCTTGTACGTGGGGACATACCCGTCGTTCATCAGATAGCAGGGGCGCTGCCAGCCGAAGAGCGAGTAGTTGGGAATGGCCCACGCGGTGCAGGGGAAGTCCACCTTGCCTTCCAGGAAGTCCAGGAAGAGCGGCGAGTGGTTCAGGCGCCAGCGGCCCCTGTTCCCGCCGGCGAAGGACTTCTTGAAGAGTTCCCGGGTCTGCTCGACCCCCAGGAAGTGCTCCTGGTCCGGGGCCTTCTCGTAGGCATAGGCGGGCGAGATCATCATCTCGTCCACCTCCAGATCGTCATTGAGGTAGTTGAGCACCTCGATGATGTTCTGCGGGGTGTCCGTGTTGAAGAAGGTGGAGTTGGTCGTGACGCGGAAACCGCGCCTCTTGGCCTCCTTGATCGCCTCCACGGCTTCGTCGAACACTCCCTCCTTCGCCACCGACTCGTCGTGCCGCTCGCGCAGCCCGTCGATGTGCACGGTGAACGCGAAGTAGGGCGAAGGCGTGAACTTGTCCATCTTCTTGCGCATCAGCATCGCGTTGGTGCAAAGGAAGACATATTTCTTCTTTGCCACCAGCTGGCGCACGATTTCATGGATCTGCGGGTGCATGAGGGGCTCACCACCCGCGATGGAAACCATCGGAGCACCCGATTCAAGGACGGCCCCCACTGCCTGCGCCACCGGCATGCGCTGCTTGAGCACTCCCGCCGGATGCTGGATCTTCCCGCAGCCCTCACATGCGAGGTTGCACGCGAAGAGCGGCTCCAGCTCGACGATCAACGGGAACTTCTCACGCTTGCGGAGCTTCTGTTCGAAGAGATACGTCCCGACCCTGATGGTCTGACGGAGCGGCATGGCCATCTAGCTCACCTCCTGGGGAGCAGCAAAGAACGGTGCCATTCATAGAAAGCTGGAAGGACGGCACGGAGTACGCGGAAGGCCGATATTCCACCGCGTACCGTCCCAATACGGACGAGTTCATGTTCTGGAGCGTCCACGACCACTCGTACGGCCGCAACCGGGCGGGGCCCGGTCCGTACAGCACTCCAGAGCGTCGCCGCGGATTCCATGTCCACGGCGATCGCCCCTGTGGCACGCAGCTCGGCCCTTTCGTGGCCGCGTACAACATGGTCTGACCCGGTCAGCGGACCGGTGTGCACAGTACGCCCGGGCAGGGCGGCGGCGAGTGCTTTTGCGAGCACCTCGGTGCCCACGCAGGCGGTGGCGCCCCTGCTGTCCCTGGTCTCATCGGCGACGATCACATCACCCGGATGCATTCCGGGTGCGAGACCGGCGCAGAAGCCGGAAGCGATCACGGCGGACTCCCGCGAGGGGAGCTCACCGAGTGTGCGGGTGACGGCGTACGCGGCCGCCTCGGGCCCCATGCCCGTACGGAGTACGGTCACCGGGCCCGGTGCGCCGCCGCGGCGGCCGCCCGTGCGCAGGGCGAACCGCTCGATGCCCAGCGCACAGGCGATCAGCAGCGGGGCGCTGCCCGGAGCCTCGGTCATCAGCTCCCCTGCCGGGTTCCGGCGAAGGGCTCACCGTTGACGTACCGTCCCAGCGCGGTCAGCGGGAAGACCTGCCGGTACAGGTTGTAGTTGATCGAGAAGTCCCAGGGGAAGCCGGTGCCGGTGAAGTACGGCTCGTCCCATGAGCCGTCCTGGCGCTGCGTCTCGGCGAGCCAGGAGACACCCCGCTCCACGGCCTTGTTCTCCCGCTCCCCCGCCGCGAGCAGCGCCAGCAGCGCCCAGGCGGTCTGGGAGGGCGTCGAAGCGCCGTGCCCGATCCACTCCTCCTCCTTGTACGAGCGCAGGTCCTCGCCCCAGCCGCCGTCCTCGTTCTGTACGGACTCCAGCCAGGAGACCGCACGGCGGATCGCCGGATGGGAGACGGGCAGCCCGGCCGCGGTGAGGGCCGGGACCACCGACCCGGTGCCGTAGATGTAGTTGACGCCCCAGCGCCCGAACCAGGCGCCGGTCGCCTCCTGTTCGGCGAGCAGCCACTCGATGCCGCGCCGGGTGCGCGGGTCGTGCGTCTTGCCCTCGACGGCGAGCATCTCCACGACATGGCCGGTGACATCGGCCGACGGCGGGTCGATGACCTCGCCGAAGTCGCAGAACGGCAGCCGGTTGGGGAACGGGCTGGTGTTGTCGGCGTCGAAGGCGCCCCAGCCACCGTCCTTGCACTGCATACCGAGGTTCCAGCGCACACCGCGCGCGATGGCCCCTTCCAGCCGCGCCCGGTCCGGCACCCGGACCCGGCGCAGCGCGAGGGCGACCTCGGCGGTGTCGTCGATGTCGGGGTAGTTGTCGTTGTGGAACTCGAACGCCCAGCCACCGGGGGCGAGTCCGGGGCGGCGGACCGCCCAGTCGCCCGGCCGGTCGATCTCCTCGGCGAGCATCCACTCGGCGGCCCTGACGAGGGCCGGGTGGTCGGGGCTCAGGCCCGCGTCGGCCAGCGCGATCGTGGCCAGACAGGTGTCCCACACCGGGGACTGGCAGGCCTCGATCATGCGGGCGCCGTCCTCGCGCCAGATGGCGAACCGGTCCAGCGACTCCAGGCCCGCCCGCATCACGGGGTGGTCGATGTCGTAACCGAGCAGATGGAGTGCGATGACCGAGTACACGGCGGGCGGCTGGATGCCGCCCCAGCAGCCGTCGTTCTCCTGCCGCTCGATGATCCACCGGGCCGCCGCGTTCATGGCCACCTTGCGGAGTCTTCGAGGGGCGACCTTGTGGTAGATGTGCAGCGCCTTGTCGAGGTGCTGGAACGCCCCGTCCCAACTGACCAGCGGGGCAGGCCGCTTGGCCGGATTCGGGTCGGCCGGGTCGGTGTGCAGCTCGTCGAGTGCGAAGGGGGCCGGGCGGACCGGGCGCTTCGCCGAGACGACGGTGAGCGGCACGATCGTCTGCCGGGCCCAGCAGCCGAAATCGTAGATGTTGAGCGGGAACCACTTGGGCAGGAAAATCATCTCAGGTGGTAGCTCGGGGAGGTCATCCCATTTCCACCAACCGAAGAGGGCGAGCCAGATCCTGGTGAACACCCTGCTCGCGGCCACGCCTCCGTTGGCGCGGATGAAGGCGGACGCCAGCGCCATGTGCGGGGCGTCGGGGGCGTCCCCGGCGAGCCGCAGCGCCACGTACGCCTCGATGGTGGTGGAGAGTTCGCCGGGGCCCTCGAAGAAGGTGGCCCAGGTGCCGTCCGCGCGCTGCTCGCCCCGGATGAACTGTCCGGCGGCCTTCGTGGTGCGCTCGTCCTGGATTCCGAGGAACTGCCGCAGCAGCAGGTCTTCGGCGTCCATGGTCACGTTTGTTTCCAGGTCGCCCTTCCACCAGCCCTGGGCGTCCTGGGCTTCCAGCAGGTATGTGACCGAGCGCTCTGCGGCCCGCTCGGCGGCGTCATGCACCGGGTGACCGGCAAGAATCGTTTCGGTGGTTTCAGTAGGTGCAGTTGCTGTAGTTGTCTCAGCTGTTCCCGTTGCCGAGGCTGCGCGGGGCTCCATGGCTCCGGGGCTTCCGTCGGTCGTCGCTGTCATGGCTTCCCCTTCGTGCAGTGCTTCCTCTGCTGTGCTGGGGTCTCCGTCGGCCGGTGTCCCGGGGACACCGGCCGGCGACCGCGAGTTATGTGGCGATGGTGATCATCTCTTCCGTACTACGACGAAGTCGGCGAGCGCGATGAGCTGCGCCCGCACCCTTTCCGGCATCTCGACCCCGGTGAGCGCGTCGATCGCGATCGCGTGCTGCCTGCGGGCCTCCTGCGAGGTCCACTCCCGGCCGCCCGCCTCCTCGATCAGAGCCGCCCGTACGGCGAACTCCTCCTCGGAGAACGTGTCGAAGTCACTGCTCTTGGCGTCGGCTGCGAGCAGTTCGCCCAGCCGTTCCGACGCCGGTCCGCCGGCCGCGAGAGCCGCGACGACGGGCAGGGACTTCTTGCGCTGGCGCAGATCGCTCCAGGTCTGTTTTCCGGTGGCCTCCGGGTCGCCCCAGATGCCGAGCAGGTCATCGACGGCCTGGAACGCCAGGCCGAGGTGGTAGCCGTACGCCTCCAGCGTGTCGGCCGTGCGGTCGTCGGCGCCGCCGAGCACCGCACCGATGGAGACGGCGCAGGCCAGCAGGGCGCCCGTCTTGTTGCCCTCCATCTCCAGGCACTCCTCGACGGTGACCCGTTCGCGGTGCTCGTAGGAGATGTCCTGGGCCTGACCGTCGATCAGTTTCCTGGTGGCGGTGGTCAGACGGCGCGTGGCGCGGCCGGCCTCCACGGTGCCGAGCTCCAGCAGGATCTCGTTCGCGAGCGCGAAGAGCGCGTCGCCGACGAGGATCGCCTGCGCGGGGCCGTGCACCTTCCAGACGGTGTCCCGGTGGCGGCGCTGTTCGTCACCGTCCATCAGGTCGTCGTGCAGCAGCGAGAAGTTGTGCACGAGTTCCACCGCGACGGCGCCGGGGATCCCGGCTTCGGCCGAGGCTCCGGCTGCCTCGGCCGACAGCAGCGCGAGCGCGGGGCGTACGGCCTTGCCGCCGTCCCCGTCCGCGGGGCGCCCCTCGGCGTCGATCCAGCCGAAGTGATAGGCGGCGACCGTGTCCATGGGCGGTGCGAGCCGGTCAATGGCAGCGCGCAGCACCGGTGAGGACAGGGTCCGTCCGCGCTCCAGGAGCGCGACAATATCGACGGTGTCTGCGGCCGGGGTCACAGGCTCTCCTCTTGTTCCAGTAACAGTGCTCATGCCGCCTCCTGAAGCGGATGGTCGTGGGTACGGCCGAGCGTGGTGAGCACGGCACCGGCGGCGCTGAGACCGCTGCGCACCGCGCCCTCCATGGTCGCGGGCCAGCCAGTGGCGGTCCACGCCCCGGCCAGGCAGAGGCCGGGGATGCGGGTACGGGCGCCGGGACGCAGCCGTCCGACACCGGGGGCCGGAGTGAAGGTCGCGGTGCGCTCACGGGTGACGAAGAAGTCCCGTACACCGGCGCCGCGCGCCGCGGGCAACAGGCGCTCCAGCTCCGGGAGATAGCGCTCTCTGAGAACGGAGACGGGCTGGTCGATGTCGTCGTCGGCGACGGACTGGGACAGCGCCAGGTACTGCCCGCCGCCCTGGAGACCCGAGGAGTCCGTACGGTCGAAGACCCACTGGACCGGGGTGCCGAGCGCGGCGAAGAAGGGCCGGCGGAGCACCTTGCGGTCGTACACGACATGGACGTTGAGGATCGGTGACGTACCGATCTCCAGCAGCCTCTCCGGCTCGTCGAGCGCCCCTTCGGGGAGCAGCGCATGGGCCTCGCGCTGCGGTACGGCGAGCACCACGGCGTCGGCCTCCAGCGTCTCGCCGTCGGTCTCCACCCGCCAGCTCCCGTCCGCGGCCCGGCCGACACCGGCGGCCCTGGCGCGCAGTTCGGTGCGCACCCCCGCCGCGTCGAGGGCCTTGCGGGCGAGCGTGTCGTGCAGGGCGCCGAGCGGCACCTGGGCCCAGCCGATGTCGGCCGCGCCCGCTTCGGAGAGCAGCCCGGTCTTGAACACCATCGCGGCGAGACCCAGCGAGGCGTGCGGCGCGGTCGCGTTGAGCGTCGCGACGCCCACCAGGTCCCAGAGGGCCTCGATGGTGCGGTCGGACTGCCCGTGCGCGCGCAGCCAGCTCGCGAAGTCGGTGTCGTCCAGGGCGGGATCGGCGAGGTCGAGTCCCTTGAGCGCCAGCGCGGCGCGGCCGACACTCGCCCGCTCGGCGAGCGAGAGATGCGGGTACGTCGCGAGGCTCCGGGCCAGGTGCAGCGGCACCGGCAGTCCGCTGCGGCGCAGCCGGCCAAGACGCGGGCCGCTCGCGGGCGCGATGTCGAGCACGGGCACGTCGAGCCGGTCCTGGAGGGGCGCTAGGGCGGCCCCTTCGATCCGGTCGAGGAACCAGCGGTACGCGGTGCAGCAGCGCAGGTACACGTGCTGGCCGTTGTCGACGGTCAGTTCGCCGCGCTGGAAGGAGAAGGCGAGACCCCCCAGCCGGGGCCGGCCTTCGAGCAGGGTCACGCGTACGCCCGCGCCGGCGAGTTCGAGTGCGGCGGTGGTACCGGCCAGCCCCCCGCCGACCACGACCGCGCGCGTCGGCCGCGCCGCGTCGGCTGTCATACGCCCCCCTTCCAGGACCGGCCGTCCCGGTGAGGACGGCAGGTTGTCGAAGTCAGGGACGCGTGATCTTCCCCGGAGGTTGAGTACCGCTCGGCGGACCGTTGCGGAGCGGGTCTGTCGAGGGGCATCAGGCGCGCCTCCGGGCGCTCTGACGTGTGATGTTCCGGGTGTCGAGACCGGAGAGACCGCGGACCGCGACGTACGCCTTCTCCCGGCCGGGCAGCGAGACCCGGCCGCGCAGGACCGCCTCGGGGTCGCGCTCGATGCGGTCCAGGAGGCGCCGGTAGATACCGGCCATCGCGGCGACGCATGCCCCGCTGCGGCGGTCGAGGAAGGGCAGCAGCCGGTAGCCCTCGGCGAACAGGGCGCGGGCGCGGCGGACCTCGAAGTGCACAAGACCGGCGAAGTCGGAGCCCGCCGGCGGCGTCGCACTGTGGAAGCCGTCCGAGCAGCCGAACTTGGCGAGGTCTTCAGCGGGGAGATAGGTGCGGCCGTTGCCCGCGTCCTCGCGGACGTCCCGGAGGATGTTGGTGAGCTGGAGTGCGAGGCCGAGCGTGTCGGCGTACTGGGACGCCCGGTCGGCGGCCGCCGTGCTCGCGGCGTTGCCGAAGACTCCGAGCGAGAGCCGGCCGATGGCACCCGCGACGCAACGGCAGTAGACCTCCAGGTCGTCCCAGGTCTCATAGGTCTCGCCGCGTACGTCCATCAGTACGCCGTCGATGAGTTCGTCGAGCCCGCCGAGCGGGATCGGGAACCGGCGTGCCGCGTCGGTCAGGGCCACCGCGACCGGATCGGTTTCGTCCTCCTCCACGGCTCCTTCGCGGATCCGTCCGAGGAGGTCGCGCGTCGATTCCAGCCGCTCCCGCTTGACGTCGGGGGCCAGTTCCCCGTCGCCGATGTCGTCCACACGTCGCGAGAAGGCGTACAGCGCGGACATGGCCTGCCGCTTGTCGGCGGGCAGCAGCCTGATGCCGTACGCGAAATTCCGCGCCTGCTGTCCCGTGACGGCCTCGCAGTACGTGTACGCGGCCATCACGGGCCCCGAAACCGGCGTTTGTCCCTCCACGGTCCGGCTCACCCCTCTCTACGCGTTCCTCGCAGGACGGCTCCCGTTTCGCGCAACAGGCCGAACTTGGTGGCTTTGGGCGGTCCGGGAAGCACGTCGAATCCGGCGGCGGAGACCGCCTGGAGGGCGGCGCTTCCACCGGCCACGAACCCGGCGAGCAGCAGCTTGAGCCTGCCATGGACGCTACCCACCAGCGGGGCGCCTTCATTCAGCAGGCCCCGGGCGCGTTCGGCTTCGTAGGCGATGAGCGCGCGCACCGATGCGCCCGCGCTCGGGACCGCCAGATCCGCCTCCTGGACGTGGAACTCCTTCATGTCCCGGGCGGGAAGGTAGATGCGGTCGCGGCCGAGGTCCTCGGCGACGTCCTGGAGGTGCTCGGCGATCTGCAGCGCCGTGCAGACGGCGTCGGAGCGCCGGATGCGCTCGGGGCTCGCCGTGCCCGTGATCTGCAGGACGAGACGGCCGACGGGGTTGGCCGAGAGCTCGCAGTACGCGAGGAGGTCCTCGTAGGTTTCGTAGCGCCGGACCGTCTGGTCCTGGCGGTTGGCCGCGATCAGCCCGAGGAACGGCTCAGGGGTGAGGGCGCAGCGGCGGACGGTCGGCCGGAGCGTGCGCAGGATGGGGTGGCGCGGCTGCTCGCCCGGTCCGGCGAAGACGCGCTGCAGGTCGGCCTCGAACGCGTCGAGCATCGCGAGGCGGTCGTCGGCGCGCGCGGGGTCGAGCCCCAGGAGCCGGGCCTCGGTCGCGGGGGACGCGAGGTCCCCGTCGCCGATGTCGTCGACGAGCCGGGCGTAGCCGTAGACCGCCATCAGGTCGTCGCGCCAGGCGCGCGGCAGGAAGAACGGGGCTACCGGGAAGTTCTCCCCGGACGCCTTGTCGAGTGTGGTGCGCGCATGGCTGTCGGTGCCCGCGTCCCGGACGCCCGTCACCGCATACTGCCAGGCGCGGGAACGGCGGAAACATCGCGGAGCTGGGACACGTCCGTTGCCATTGCCGTCACATCTCCCGTTCTACACTGCTGACTCAATACAACCCATTTCGGACACGCCGCGCAGACTGTCAGGCAAGGCGACGCCGGGTTGGCGACGCAGGGTATTGGCCCCGCTTGCCGTGAATCAGCACCGGTACAGCTTACGTTGTACAACGACTGGCACGTCAGCGGGGTGCAGTGCGCATTACAAGAACACTTCAATCCTCCGCAACCTTCCCCGCAGGCACAGTACTTGACGATCACTTGACTCACCCGGACCTGTGCACAACGGTCCGTCATTGGCCTGAACAGCCTGCTCGCACCGGCGTGTCGGGATGTTGCGGGCAGCGGGTGACCGCAGGGCAGCGGCCCCCCGCCGGAGGTTCCGGCGGGGGGCCGCTGTGGTGCTGCGGGAAGGCGGGAAGGGCCGACGGGGCGGCTACTTGCCGGTCTCCTTCTCGTACGCCTTGACGACCTCCTCGGTCGGGCCGTCCATCAGCAGTTCGCCCTTCTCCAGCCACAGGACGCGGTCGCAGGTGTCCCTGATCGACTTGTTGCTGTGGCTGACGAGGAAGACCGTGCCGGCCTCCTTCCGCAGCTCGCGGATGCGCTCTTCCGAACGGATCTGGAACTTGCGGTCGCCGGTGGCCAGCGCCTCGTCGATCATGAGGACGTCGTGGTTCTTGGCCGCCGCGATGGAGAACCGGAGCCTCGCCGCCATGCCCGACGAGTACGTCCGCATCGGCAGGGTGATGAAGTCGCCCTTCTCGTTGATGCCGGAGAAGTCGACGATCCCCTGGTACCGCTCGCGGATCTCCTCGCGCGACATGCCCATGGCCAGACCGCCGAGGATCACATTGCGCTCGCCGGTCAGGTCGTTCATCAGTGCGGCGTTGACACCGAGCAACGACGGCTGGCCGTCGGTGTAGACCTTGCCGCTCTCCGTCGGCAGCAGCCCGGCGATGGCCCGCAGCAGGGTGGACTTGCCGGAGCCGTTGGAGCCGATGAGGCCGATGGCCTCGCCCCGGTAGGCCGTGAAGGTCACCCCGCGTACGGCGTGCACCTTGCGGACACCGCGCGCGGCGCTCTTGTCTTTGCCCACGATGCGGCTGAGCGCTGCGGTGGCCGCGCCCTTGCCGCCGCCGCCGGCGTTGACGCGGTACACGATGTGCACGTCGTCCGCGATGACCGTGGGGATGTACCCCTGATTGGTTTGCTCAGCCACGGCCGTACCGCTCCTCAGCCTTCCAGAAAAACACGAAGCCCACGAGGCCCAGCAGGACCGCCCAGGCCGCTGCGGCCGCCCAGACGTGCGGAGGCAGGTTCTCGGCGCCGTAACCGTCGATCAGAGCGAACCGGACCAGGTCCATGTAGACGGTGGCCGGATTCCACTGGAGCACATGGGCGATCCACGGCGGCTTGCCCTTGAGCATGACCGTGATGGAGAACATCACGCCCGACGTGTACATCCAGGTACGCATGATGAACGGCATCAGCTGCGCGAGGTCGGGCGTCTTGCTGCCGAGCCTGGCCATGATCAGGGCCAGGCCCGTGTTGAACACGAACTGCATCGCGAGGATGGGGATGACCAGGAGCCAGGACAGCGACGGATAGCTGTGGAAGCAGACGGCGACCACGATCAGCACGATCATCGAGTACAGCAGCTGCTGGAGCTGCTGGAGCGCGAACGAGACGGGCAGCGAGGCCCGCGGGAAGTGCAGCGCCCGCACCAGACCGAGGTTCCCCGAGATCGCCCGGACACCGGCCATCACCGAGCTCTGCGTGAAGGTGAAGACGAAGACCCCGGTCACCAGGAAGGGGATGAAGACGTCGTGCGGCAGCCCCCGCCTGGTGTTGAGGAGCAGGCCGAAGATGAAGTAGTAGACCGCCGCGTTGAGCAGCGGGGTCGCCACCTGCCAGACCTGGCCCAGCTTGGCCTGGCTGTACTGGGCCGACAGTTTCGCGGACGAGAAGGCCAGGATGAAGTGGCGCCGTCCCCAGATCTGGCGGACGTACTCCATGAGTCCAGGCCGGGCACCGCTCACCGACAGGCCGTACTTCCCGGCCAGCTCGGCCGAGGACAGACCGTCGTCGGGAGACGGGCGGTCGCTCAGCGCGACCGCTCCGTCATGGGTTGTGTCACTCACAAGTTGAAACTTTCGTGTTCAAGATGCGCTGCTGGATCGGGACCGGGCTC
Organism: Streptomyces sp. NBC_00440; assembly: GCF_036014215.1. Lineage (NCBI taxonomy): Bacteria > Bacillati > Actinomycetota > Actinomycetes > Kitasatosporales > Streptomycetaceae > Streptomyces > Streptomyces sp. NBC_00440. The sequence goes on along the minus strand of NZ_CP107921.1, from coordinate 7,215,660 downwards.
GGATGCCGGGCCCCGGAGTACGTCCGATGCTCTCAGAATCGAGCTTCTCAGATCACCGGTGGCCGGCCCAGTCGGGTCAGCCGCCAGACCGTACGCCATTTCATCGGTCGGCGTGTTCCGCAGGGAGTCGTCCAGCCCTCCTTGAACCCGCCGAACCATGCCTTGAGCGCGGCTCCGGAGGGGCGGCGGACCAGCGTGAGCAGCATCCACACCCCCAGGTAGACCGGCACCAGCGGTGCGGGCAGATTCCGGCGGGCCAGCCAGACACGGTTGCGGGCCACCATGCGGTGGTAGACCGCGTGCCTGGACGGGGCCGTGGTGGGGTGGTGCAGCACCATGTCGGACCGGTAGTCGATCATCCAGCCGGCGTCGAGGGCCCGCCACGCCAGGTCGGTCTCCTCGTGCGCGTAGAAGAACTCGCCGGGGAGCGGTCCGGCCTCGGCGATGACCTTGGACCGTACGGCGTTGGCCCCGCCGAGGAAGGTCGTGACGCGCGAGGAGTGCATGGGGTCGGATGCGCGCAGCCGGGGGACGTGGCGGCGCTGGGTGACCCCGGTGTCGGGGTCGGCGATCCGGAAGCTGATGATGCCCAGCTCGGGGTCGGCCGCGAAGGCCTGGCGGCACAGCTCGGCCGTGTCGGTGTTGGGCAGCAGCCCGTCGTCGTCGAGGAAGAGCAGGATGTCGACGTCGGTGCCGGCCGGGCCGAAGGCCTCGATGCCGACGTTGCGGCCGCCGGGGATGCCCAGGTTCTCGGGCAGCTCGACGGTCCGTACGCCTTCGGGGACGTCCGGCACGGGTGCGCCGTTGCCGACGACGACCGTCTCGACCGGATCGCCGTCCTGCTTGGCGACGGAATCCAGCAGTGCGCGCAGCTCGTCGGGGCGGTTGCCCATCGTGATGATGACCGCGCCGACCTTCGCGGAGCCGCCCCCGCCGGGGGCCGTCACTTGAGCCTGCTGGAGGCGAGGACGGACACGAGGTGGAGCAGGGACTGCAGGAGCGCGATGCCCGCCAGCACGGCGACGCCGAGCCGCGTGAAGAACAGGTCGCCCCTGATCTGGTCCACGATCGCGAGGACCAGGATGAGCAGCGACGCCTCGATGCCGAGGACGAGCCGGTGGAACTTCAGCGCCGCGGCCGCCCTGCGGGCCAGCGCCATGCCGGAGGAGCGCGGCTCGGACGCCGTCTCCTTGACCGGCGGCAGTCCCTGCTGGTGGCGGGCGACGCCGACGAGGTCGGTCTCGGACTTGATCATGACGGCGCCGAGGGCCGCGAGGGTGCCGAGGAAGGCCCACAGCCAGTCGATCCGCCCGGAGCCCCAGATGTCGGCCGCGCGCAGACCGAAGCCGACGAGGACCGCGGCGTCGAGTACATAGGCGGCTACGCGGTCCACGTAGACGCCGACCATCGAGTACTGCTTCTTCCAGCGGGCGACCTCGCCGTCGACGCAGTCGAGAAGCAGATAGAGCTGAGCCATCAGCACGCCGAGCACCGCGCCCCAGATCCCCGGCACGAGGAGGGCAGGGGCGGCGAAGGCGGCGGCGACGGTCATCACGTAGGTCAGCTGGTTGGGCGTGATCCGCGTGTTCACCAGGTGCCGGTCCACGCGCAGCGAAATCTCGCGCATGTAGAGCCGGCCGCCCCAGTGCTCGCCGCTCCGCCGGTCCTTGACGCCCGGAGGGTGAACGACCGGGCGGAGTTCAGCTACCGATGGCTTTTGCATAGTCGGCGTAAGCGTCCTTGATCTGGTCTGCGGACAGGTTGAGGTGTTCCAGGATCGTGAAGCGTCCGGGGCGGGTCTGCGGGGCGTACTGCACGGCCTGGACGAACTCGTCCACGCTGAAGCCCAGCTCGCCGGGCAGCACGGGCAGGCCGTGCCGGCGCAGGACGTCCGCGAAGAGCCCGGCCTCGTCGGCCGCGCCGCGCAGGTGCATCGCGAAGGCGGCGCCGAGACCGACCTGCTCGCCGTGGCTGCCGGCCCGCTGGGGGAAGAGCAGGTCGAAGGCGTGGCAGATCTCGTGGCAGGCACCGGACGAGGGCCTGGTGTCGCCGCTGATCGAGATCGCGATGCCGGAGAGGACGAGCCCCTCGGCGAGCACCATCAGGAACTCGTCGTCGCCGACCCCGCCGGGGTGGCGCAGGACCGCCTCGCCCGCGGTGCGGGCCATGGCCGCCGCCAGTCCGTCGACCGCTTCGCCGTTGACCTTGTGCGAGAGCTCCCAGTCGGCGATGGCCGAGATGTTGGAGATCGCGTCACCGACGCCGGAGCGGATGAAGCGGGGCGGTGCCTCACGGATCACATCGAGGTCGACGACGATCGCGATGGGGGTCGGGACCCCGTAGGAGCCGCGTCCGTTGTCGTTGTCCAGGGTGGATACCGGCGAGCAGATGCCGTCGTGCGAGAGATTCGTCGCTACGGCGACCATCGGGAGCCCCACCCGGGCCGCCGCGTACTTCGCCACGTCGATGATCTTGCCGCCGCCGAGGCCGACCACCGCGTCGTACCGCTTGCCCTTGATCCCGTCGGCCAGCCGCACCGCGGAGTCGATGGTGCCGTCGGCGACGGAGTACCAGTCGGCCCCGGGCAGCACCGGCGCGAGCTTCTCGCGCAGCGCCCGGCCCGAGCCGTCACTGACGGCGAGGGCGAGCTTGCCGGAGGCCGAGATCCGCTGGTCGGCGAGGAGCCCCGCCAAGTCGTCGAGGGCGCCGCTGCTGATGTCGACGACGACCGGGGACGGGATGAGCCTCGTCAGTACTGGCACGCGATGCCACGGCCCTTCGCGAGGTCGTCGTGGTTGTCGATCTCGACCCAGGCGACGTCCCCGATCGGAGCCACGTCGATCCGGAAGCCGCGGTTCACCAGCTCCTGGTAGCCGTCCTCGTAGTAGAGGTCGGGGTCGCGCTCGAAGGTGACCTTGAGCGCGTCCGCGAGCTCCTCGGCGGCCTCGGGCTCGATGAGGGTGACCCCGATGTACTCGCCGGTGGCGGTCGAGGGGTCCATCAGCTTGGTGATCCTGGTCACCGCGTCGGTGCCGTCCGTGATGACCTTCATCTCCTCGTCGGCGAGGTGCTTCACCGTGTCGAGGGCGAGGACGATCCGCCGGCCTTCGCCGCGCGCGGCCAGCAGTGTCTTCTCGACGGAGACCGGGTGCACGGTGTCGCCGTTGGCGAGGATCACACCCTGCTTGAGCACCTCACGGGCGCACCAGAGGGAGTAGGCGTTGTTCCACTCCTCGGCCTTGTCGTTGTCGATCAGCGTGATCGTGACGCCGTACTTGGCCTCGAACTCCGCACGGCGCGCGTACACCGCCTCCTTGCGGTAGCCGACGACGACCGCGACCTCGGTGAGTCCGACCTCGGCGAAGTTGCTCAGCGCGATGTCGAGAACGGTGGTCGGCTCGCCCTCCCCCTCGGGGCCGACGGGCACGAGGGCCTTGGGCAGCGTGTCGGTGTAGGGACGCAGACGCCTGCCTGCGCCGGCCGCCAGTACGAGGCCGATCATGCGGGTTCTCCTTCGTCATGTACAGCGGGTGCTCCGGAGGACACCCAGAAGCGGATGCTCTCCGCGAGGACCACGATCGCCACGGCCACGGCGAGCACCGTGAGCGCGACTGCGAAACCGTCACCGGCGGTGTGCTCCGCCGTGAGCAGGGCGGCGAGTACGGCGACCACCAGGGTCCGGCCGTCGTGGCCGCCGATCGTACGCACGAGCCACCGGGGCGGCGCGCCGGTGCCGCCCTTGATGCGGTACACCGTGTCGTAGTGATGGTAGGCGACGGCCGCCACCAGTCCGAAGGCCGCGGGCAGCGCCTCGTGGACGTCGGAGCGGGCCGCGAGCACGAGGATCGTGACGTATTCGGCCGCCCGGAAGACCGGGGGCACCAGCCAGTCGAGCGCGCCCTTGAGCGGGCGCGAGACGGCCGTTCCGGAGAGTACGCAGTACACGGCGGCGGCCGCGGCGGGCCACCAGCTGCCGACCGGCGCGAAGAGCGACACGGCCACCACGAGGGCGCCGCCCACGAACGCGATCACCGGCAGGGCACCGCGCGGTCCCTTGAGGAACCGTGCGAAGAGCTCGGCGAGCGGTCCCGAGTCGGCGAGGTCGGCCAGTGCCTGGGCGGCGCGGTCCGTGCGGGTGGCCCGGCGGGTCAGCGAGCGCAGGATCCGGCCGGCCGTGGTGTAGCAGGCGGCCAGGGCACAGCCGATGAGGAGCGCGTAGAAGACGATCCGGGGGGTGGTCACGGCGGTGAGCACGGCGATCATGGCCCAGCGTTCACCGATCGGGAGCACGATCATGCGGCGCACCCAGACCGTCCAGCCGACGCTGTCGAGCTTGTCGGAGAGGGCGGCGGTGGGACTTGTGTTGGCTGTCGCGTCGTGGTTCGCCTCGTTGAAGGAGAAGTCCACGACGTGCCGGCAGGTCTGGAGGACCATCGCGCCGAGGGCCAGCACCCAGATGTCGTCGCCGTTGCGGGCCGAACCCAGCGCGAGCCCCGCGTAGTAGGCGTACTCCTTGGCCCGGTCGAAGGTCGCGTCCAGCCAGGCGCCGAGCGTCGAGTACTGGAGCGAGTACCGGGCGAGCTGACCGTCCGTGCAGTCCAGGACGAAGGAGCAGAGCAGCAGCACTCCGGCGGCGATGTATCCGCCGCGGGTGCCGGTCGCGGCGCAGGCCGCCGCTATCAGCGCGGTGATCAGCGAGGCGGTGGTGACCTGGTTCGGGGTCAGCCCGTGGCGGGCGCACCAGCGTGCGATGTACCGCGAGTAGGGGCTGATGCAGTACGTCGTGAAGAAGCCGTCCCGGGACTTCACCGCCGTACGGAGCCGCACGGCCTCGTCATCGACGGCGGCGACGGCGGCCCTGGCCTCGTGGCGGGACTGCGGGTCCTGCGGGACCGAGGCGACCAGCGTGCCCAGCTCGGGGCGCTGCACGGGGGTCCCGGCGCTGTCCAGCGCCGCGGCCAGGGTGTCGGGGCGCGGTTCCGCGGCCGCCAGTACGCGGTTGAGCGCGGGGCGCGCCTCCGGCTGGACCGCGAGCGCGCCGGGGACCGCGGCCGCCGCGAAGCGGGGATCGGTCAGCGCCAGGCGGAGCGAGTGGAGATGGCCGACGAAACGGGTGTCGACGACCGCCACGCGTTCGTCGGCCGGTGCGGCGGTGAGCAGCTGCGCGGTCTCTGCCGCGTCGGATGCGATGCGTACATCGAAGCCCAGCGACCGCAGATCGCCCTCCAGCGACGATCCGGGTACCGGCGCACCGGCGAGGATGGCGGTCGACAGACGAACTCACTCCTTGGAGCTGGCGTAACACACGCGGAGACGGCCCGGTCCCGGCAGGGGCGGGCGGCATGTCGGCAGAGGCTATCTGATGGACGTAAGCAGGCGTTCACGGGCCGTTTACGTCCCGATCCGACCGGGCATGACCCCGCGCCACCTGCTGCGGTCATCATGATCGATCCATGCCTCGCCCCACAAACCGTGCTCCCGTTCCGCTCGGAAGAGGCAGAGCCGCGGTGTCTCCGGGGCCTCTCCGGGGTGTCTTAGGGTGGCCGGTATGACGTGGCTGATCACAGGTGGGGCGGGGTACATCGGAGCGCATGTGGCGCGGGCGATGGTGGCGGACGGCGAGCGGGTGGTCGTCCTGGACGACCTGTCGAGCGGGCTCGCCGAACGCCTTCCGGCCGGGGTCGAGCTGGTGCGCGGCTCGGTGCTCGACCGCGGCCTCCTGGACGCCACCCTGACCGCTCACGGAGGTGACATCACCGGGGTCGTGCATCTCGCGGGCAAGAAGCAGGTCGGGGAGTCCGTCGAGCACCCGCTGAGCTACTACCGGGACAACGTGCACGGCCTGACCGTGGTGCTGGAGGCCGTGGTCGCCGCCGGGGTGCGGCGCTTCCTGTTCTCCTCGTCGGCCGCCGTCTACGGCGTCCCCGAAGCGGAGCTGATCACCGAGTCGACGCCCTGCGCGCCCATCAATCCGTACGGCGAGACGAAGCTGGCCGGCGAGTGGCTGGTGCGGGCGGCGGGCACGGCGCACGGCCTGTCCACCGCCTGCCTGCGCTACTTCAATGTGGCGGGTGCGGCCGCGCCCGGGCTGGCCGACATCGGGGTCCACAACGTCATCCCGATGTTCTTCGACCGGCTGACCCGCGGTGAGGACCCGCGGATCTTCGGCGCCGACTACCCCACACCCGACGGCACCTGTATCCGTGACTACATCCATGTCGCCGATCTCGCCGACGCCCATGTCGCCGTGGCCCGCAGGCTCTCCGCCGACGGCGGTGCGGGGGATCTCACGCTCAATGTCGGCCGCGGCGCGGGCGTATCGGTGCGCGAACTGGCGGACCTCGTCGCCTCGGTCACCGGGCTGCCGATGTCCCCCGTGGTCGGACCGCGCCGTCCGGGCGACGCGGCGAAGGCCGTCGCGTCGGACGAGCTGATCGCCGGGGAACTCGGCTGGAAGGCCTCGCGCGGGGTGCGCGAGATGGTCGAGTCGGCCTGGGAAGGCTGGTGCCTGCGACACCCCGGCGCGCGCCGCAAATGATCTCGCGCCCCACTCTGACCTGCCATTATTTCCGCAGGTCAGAGTAGCTGACAATGGTGTTCGGTCTCGTGTTGCCCGATACCCCTGCCCCGTAGTTGGCTGACCTCTCGGACCGGCACGCTCACGATCGGGAGGGGCTCTCATGGGGGCTGGGCACGACCACGGGCATGCGCACGGCGGACCGCCGCCGACGGGGACTGCCGGGGCCGCTCACCGGGTCCGCCTGCGCATCGCACTCTGCATCACGCTGACCGTGATGGTGGTGGAGATCGCCGGCGGTCTGCTGGCCGACTCGCTGGCGCTGCTCGCGGACGCGACGCACATGGCGACGGACGCGCTCGGGCTTGCGATGGCGCTCCTGGCGATCCACTTCGCCAACCGCCCGGCCAGCGAGAACCGGACCTTCGGCTACGCACGGGCGGAGATCCTGGCCGCACTCGCCAACTGCCTTCTGCTGCTGGGCGTGGGCGGTTACGTCCTGTACGAGGCGATCCAGCGCTTCATCACGCCGGCCGAGACAGCGGGCGGCCTGACGATCGTTTTCGGCCTCATCGGCCTGGTCGCCAACATGATCTCGCTCTCCATCCTCGTCCGGGGGCAGCAGGAGAGCATCAATGTCCGCGGCGCCTATCTGGAAGTGATGGCCGACGCGCTCGGCTCGGTCGCCGTGCTGATCTCGGCCACCGTGATCCTGACGACGGGCTGGCAGGCGGCCGACCCCGTGGCCTCGCTCGTCATCGGCCTCATGATCGTCCCGCGTACGGTCAAGCTGCTGCGCGAGACACTCGACGTACTGCTGGAAGCGGCCCCGAAGAACGTCGACATGGGCGAGGTCAGGGCCCACATCCTGGACCTCCCCGGAGTGGCCGACGTCCACGACCTGCATGCGTGGACGATCACTTCGGGGATGCCGGTCCTCTCCGCGCACGTGGTGGTCAGCCCCGACACCCTGGGCGCGATCGGTCACGAGAAGATGCTGCACGACCTCCAGGGCTGCCTCGGCGCCCACTTCGACGTCGCGCACTGCACCTTCCAGCTGGAGCCGGGCGGCCACGCGGAGCACGAGGCGAAGCTCTGTCACTGAGCTCTGCCACTCAACCGTGCCGCTGAGCCCTGCCACCGGGCCGCGGGCCGAGCGGATCGATCCGTACACTCGTGGCCGGCATGGCCGAACTCCCCCTCTCCGACGGTATGTTCGATCTTGTCCGGGCCGAGGGGTCCGGGTACATCATCGGCGCGGCGGAGTGCCGCGCCTTCCGGGAGTCCGCCGGCTCCCCGCTGCGCACCGCGGGCGAGGCCGCCATGGGGCAGGCGCTTGCGGGCAGCCGCGAGGAACTCACCATGCACCGGGAGCACGGTGGCGAATACGGCTGTGCAGCATATGCGCTGCGCCCGATGCACGGGGCCGGTTTCCCGGCAGGCGCCGAATTCTGATATTCCGGTCGGTGGCCCCGCCACGCAGTGTGGCGGGGGCACCGACACGTCCTGCGCTCCGAAGTGCGGACAAGCCGCTTTTGTACGGCAGACTGAGGAGCCGGTGACGCCCGATGCGAAGGATGGTTATGTCGAACGGCGCAGCAGAAGCGATCATGCTCGAACTGGTCGATGAGAGCGGCAGGACCATCGGAACGGCGGAGAAGCTCGCCGCACACCAGGCACCCGGCCAGCTGCACCGGGCCTTCTCGGTGTTCCTCTTCGACGGAGCGGGACGGCTGCTGATCCAGCGTCGGGCACTCGGTAAGTACCACTCCCCCGGCGTGTGGTCCAACACCTGCTGCGGGCACCCTTATCCGGGCGAATCCCCCTTCGCGGCGGCGGCCAGGCGCACCTATGAGGAGTTGGGCATCTCCCCGGCGCTTCTCGCCGAGGCGGGCACGGTGCGTTACAACCACCCGGACCCCGATTCGGGCCTGGTGGAGCAGGAGTTCAACCATCTGTTCGTCGGACTCGCCCAGGCGGAACTGCGGCCCGACCCCGACGAGGTGGACGACACGGCGTTCGTCACCGCCACCGAACTGGCCGAGCGGCATTCGTCCGCGCCGTTCTCCTCGTGGTTCATGACGGTGCTCGACGCGGCGCGCCCCGCGGTCAGAGAGCTGACGGGGCCGAACGGGGGCTGGTAACGACCGGGGCGAGCGGCAGCGCGGACCAGATGACCTTGCCGCCGCTCGCCGTCTGTTCCACCCCGCAGGTCCCGCCGGCCTCCGCGGTGATCTCGCGTACGAGCATCAGGCCGCGCCCCCCGGTCTGCCCCTGGTCCGCGTCCAGCGCCCTCGGCCGGTAGGGGTGGTTGTCCTCGACCGACACCCGGATCCAGGAGGCCCCGACGGCGACCTCCACGGCCACCTCCGGGGAGAGCAGCGCGGCATGGCGTACGGCGTTGGTGACCAGCTCGGAGACGATCAGCAGCAGGCCCTGGACGGTGTCCGGGCCGACCGGGACCTGCTGGCGCGCCAGCAGATCGCGTACGGCGTGCCGGGCCTGCGGTACGGAGACGTCGACCGACGGGGCGGTGAACCGCCAGACGCCTTCGTAGGGCAGGGAGCCGGCGACCGCCGGGTCGGGCGGGCTGTTGCTCCCGCGGCTCTCCATATCCCGGCTCCCGCCCTCGCTCTCGATGGTGACCACGCATCGAGTGTTGGGAATGAGCCGGTCCGCACCGTGCAGCTGAACAGAAGTCAGCGCTAATCGTCGCTATTCGAAGGAATGTGACCGATCCCGTTAAGGGCGTGTCTATTTCTGGTGTCTATTGGCGGCTTTAGTGACGGGTGACAGAGATGTCCGCGGACCGTCCTTCAGCCCGCCGGAGACCATCGGAGACCACCGGAGACCACCGGAGAACCACTGCGGGCCACCGGAGACCGTTCCGGGCAGCGGCTGATCACCGGCTCGGCCGGGCCGATAGCATCCGGCTCATGGAGCCGCAGCTGAAGCACACCGTCGCCGACGGGGTCGCCACCGTCGTGATCAGCAACACCGCCAAGCGCAATGCCATGACGGCTGCCATGTGGCGGGCCCTGCCGGCGCTGCTCGACCGGCTGGCGGACGACACCGGCGTCCGCGTCCTGGTCCTGACCGGAGCCGGGAACACCTTCTGCGCCGGGGCCGACATATTGACACTCCGGGACCCCCACGAGGACCCCCGCGAGGACCCCCAGCGACTCGCGGTCCGGGCCGAGGAGGCCCTCGCCGCCTTCCCGAAGCCGACACTCGCCGCCGTGCGCGGGTACTGCGTGGGCGGCGGCTGCCAGCTGGCGGCAGCCTGCGACCTGCGGTTCGCCGAGGAGGGCTCCCTGTTCGGGGTGACTCCGGCAAAGCTCGGGATCGTCTATCCGGCGGCCTCCACCGCACGGCTGGTCTCCCTGGTGGGCCCGGCGACCGCCAAGTACCTCCTGTTCTCGGCCGAGTTGATCGGCACGGACCACGCGCTGCGGAGCGGCCTGCTGGACGAGGTGGTGCCCAGGGACCAGCTCGGCCCGCGGGTGGCGGAGTTCAGCCGGGTGCTGGTGTCCCGCTCGCAGCTGACGCAGACGGCGGCCAAGGAGTTCGCCGCGGGCCGGGACGACCGGGGCGCGTACTGGCGGGCGGCGGCGCGGGACTCCGACGACCCGGTGGAGGGGGTCACGGCGTTCCTGGAGCGGCGGGAGCCCCACTTCACCTGGACCCCGCGTCCCGGGGCGGTGTTGCGGGGCACTACCGGAGGATGAAGCGGCTCCTCCCGCGCATCTCCTCGACCAGGTCGGCCGGGGCCTTCAGCGGCGAGCCCGCGTCGTAGGGCGGCTGCGGGTCGTACTCGGCGCCCAGCTGGACCGCCTGCGCATGCCGGTCCCCGGCGACCCGGCCGACCAGGGTGAGTGCCATGTCGATACCGGACGACACCCCGGCCGCCGTGATGAACTTGCCGTCGGTGACGACCCGTTCGCCCGTCGGTTCGGCCCCGAACGCGGCCAGGCTGTCCAGCGCCAGCCAGTGGGACGTGGCGCGGCGGCCGTCGAGCAGACCCGCTGCCGCCAGCAGCAGCGACCCCGTACAGACGGAGGTCGTCCAGGTGCTCGCCGCGTCGGCGGCACGCAGCCAGCCGAGGAGCTCCTCGTTCTCCATCTGAGCGGTCTGCCCGGGCCCGCCCGGCACCACGACGATGTCGGGTCGCGGCACCTCGTCGAGTGTCCGGTCCGCGACAAGCTGGAGGCTGCCTGCGTCATTGCGTACGGGGCCGGTCCGCTCGGCGACGAAAATCGTCTCGGCATCCGGGATGCGGCAGAGCATCTCGTAGGGGCCGACCGCGTCCAGTGCGGTGAAACGGTCGAAGAGAACGATCGCGATCTGCATGGTGTGCCTCTCAGTCAGGCTGCGACGGGGTGACGGACGGGGCGCCCGAACGGTGGGCGGCGGGTGAGCGGAAGCGGCGGCGGTACTCGGCAGGCGCGGTGGCCAGTGCTTTCAGGAAGGCGCGGCGCATGGCCTCCGGTGTGCCGTAGCCACAGGTGCGGGAGATCTCCGCGACCGAGTCCGCCGTGTCTTCGAGAAGTCGCCGGGCGTGTTCCAGCCGGACGCCTTCGACGTAGCGTCCCGGTGTCGTCCCGGTCTCCGCGCGGAAGGCGCGGGCGAAGTGGCGGGGCGAGAGACGGGCGCGGTCCGCGAGGGATTCGACCGACAGATCGCCGCAGGGGTGCTCGCTGATCCACTGCTGGACTTCGCGCAGCGGATCGCGCCGCGCCGTCTGGGTGGCGAGCTGGACACTGAACTGGGCCTGGTTTCCCGGGCGTCGGAGAAAGACCACCAGATGGCGGGCGACGGTCAGCGCGATGTCGCGGCCCAGGTCCTCCTCGACCAGTGCGAGAGCCAGATCGATACCGGCGGTGACTCCGGCGGAGGTGGCGAGCTTCCCGTCCCGCACGAAGATCGGCTCGGGGTCGACGTCGACGGCCGGGTAGGTCCGCGCCAGGTGGTCGCAGACCGACCAGTGCGTGGTGACGCGGTGGCCGTCCAGCAGGCCGGCCCGGGCGAGCAGCAGCGCGCCGGTGCACACCGAGACGATGCGCTCGGCGCGCGGGGCGTGCTCACGCAGCCAGTCGATCAGCCGGGGGTCGGGCGTGCGGGTGCCCTGGCCACCGGGGACCAGCAGCGTGTGCGGGTCCCCGGCATCGGTCAGCGCGCCGTCCGGTACGAGCGTGAGGCCGCTGGACGTGCGGACGGCCGATCCGTCGAGCGAGGCCGTACGGACGGTGTACGCGTCCCCGCCGAGACGGCCGGCCCCTGTGAACACTTCCAGGGGGCCGGTCACATCAAGGCTCTGCAGCTCGTCGAAGAAGACGATCAGCAAGGATCTCTGCGGCATACGACTCATCATTGGCGCCGAGCGACGTGTCTGCAATGACGAATGTCCCACCTTTCCTGCCATACCTGCCGCACCACCCGCCTCACTCGCTGCCGTGGCGCGCCGCCCGCCGCCCCTTCTCCGCCGGTCTCGCGCCCCGCATCCGCCGCCCTCTCCGCCCCCTCCCTTCCCCACGTACCAACCAGTCGGTAACATTCAGGCCATGACCTCGCTCCAGCCGCGCGCCGGCCGTCGCTGCCACAACTCCGTCAACCCGCTGCACTCGACGCTCTACTTCTCCCCCGACTTCACCGAGCAGCTCGCCGGTGTCGGGATCGACGACGCGGGCGCCGCCTACTTCGCCGGGCGCGGTGCGGCGATGGGGGCTGTGGGCCCCGGCACGATCGCCGCCACCTTCTACAACTTCAACCCCGAGCTGATCGCCCGGCATGTCCCCGCCGTGTGGGAGACGGCCTCACCGCGGACCGTGCTCGACGCCCGGCTGCGGGCCGCCGACGCCACGCTGCGGCGGCTGCTCGGCGAGGAGGCGGTGGCGTCCGACGCGATGGCCGAGGCGGCGCGGCTCGCGCTGCGCGCGGCCGAGGCCTGCACCCGGCACGCCCGGCCGCTGTACTCCGCCCACGCCGACCTGCCGGTCCCCGAGCAGCCCCATCTCGCGTTCTGGCACGCGGCGACGCTGCTCCGCGAGCACCGGGGCGACGGCCATCTCGCCGTGCTGCTCGCCGCCGGGCTCGACCCGCTGGAGGCGCTGGTGAGCCACACGGCGACCGGCAAGGGCATGGCACCCCGCTGGATCCTCGCCACGCGCGGCTGGCACCGGAGCGACTGGGACGCGGCCGTGGAGCGGCTGCGCGGGCGCGGGCTGCTGGACGCGGACAGCGGGCTCACCGATGCGGGCACCAAGCTGCGCCAGGACGTGGAGTCGGACACCGACCGCCTCGACCTCGCACCGTACGAACACCTGGGCGCCGAGGGCGTGGAGCGCCTCATCGAGCTGGCACGCGGCTTCCTCGCCGCCGCGGTCGCGGCGGGCGCCTTCCCGTCCGGCCTCAGCTGACCCGGTCCGGGGCGGGCGTGATCCCCGCTCCGCCGGCCCCGCCTGCCACAATGCTGATGCACTGTTTCCCCGCGCGGCAGCGGTCCGGCTCCCACCGGCGGCCCGATCACCGCGCGGGGTCCGGGGGCTGCTCCGGAAGAATGCGGCAAGCTCAGCGAGAAGGCGGTACGGGATCGTGACCACGACCACCCCAGTTTCCATCGAAAGCAGGATCGCGGAGGAGCTCGGCGTCAGGGAACGGCAGGTGAAGGCCGCCGTCGAGCTGCTCGACGGCGGATCGACCGTGCCGTTCATCGCGCGCTACCGCAAGGAAGCGACCGAGATGCTCGACGACGCGCAACTGCGCGCGCTGGAGGAGCGGCTGCGCTATCTGCGGGAGCTGGAGGAGCGGCGGACGGCAGTTCTGGAGTCCGTACGGGAGCAGGGCAAGCTCGACGACGCGCTGGAGGCGCAGATCCGGGCCGCGGAGACGAAGGCCCGGCTGGAGGACATCTATCTGCCCTTCAAGCCGAAGCGCAGGACCAAGGCCCAGATCGCGCGGGAGGCCGGTCTTGAGCCGCTCGCCGACGGGCTGCTGGCCGACCCCTCGGTGGAACCGCTCGCGGCTGCGGCGGCGTTCGCCGGCGCGGACAAGGGCGTCGCCGATCCGGCCGCCGCGCTGGACGGCGCACGGTCCATCCTCACCGAGCGGTTCGGCGAGGACGCCGACCTCATCGGTGAGCTGCGTGAGCGGATGTGGACGCGCGGGCGGCTGACGGCGAAGGTGCGGGACGGCAAGGAGGAGCAGGGCGCCAAGTTCGCCGACTACTTCGAGTTCGCCGAGCCGTTCACCGCGCTGCCCTCGCACCGGGTGCTGGCGATGCTGCGGGGCGAGAAGGAGGACGTGCTCGACCTGGTCCTGGAGCCGGAGGAACCGTCGGACACCGCTGGTCCTTCGGCGTACGAGTCGATGATCGCGCGCCGCTTCGGGGTGGCGGACCGCGGCAGGCCGGGCGACGCATGGCTGACCGAGACGGTGCGCTGGTCCTGGCGCACCCGCATCCTGGTCCATCTGGGGATCGATCTGCGGCTGCGGCTGCGGACGGCAGCCGAGGACGAGGCGGTCAAGGTCTTCGCGTCCAATCTGCGTGACCTGCTGCTGGCGGCCCCCGCCGGGACCCGTGCCACGCTCGGACTCGACCCCGGCTTCCGTACGGGTGTGAAGGTCGCCGTGGTCGACGCGACCGGCAAGGTCGTGGCCACCGATGTGATCCACCCGCACGTCCCCGCGAACCGGTGGGACGAGGCGCTGGCCAAGCTGGCCCGGCTCGCGAAGGAGCACGCGGTCGACCTGATCGCGATCGGGAACGGCACCGCGTCGCGCGAGACGGACAAGCTCGCCGGTGAACTGTGTGCGAAGCACCCCGAGTTGAAGCTGACGAAGGTGATGGTCTCGGAGGCGGGGGCTTCCGTGTACTCGGCGTCCGCGTTCGCCTCGCAGGAGCTGCCCGACATGGACGTGACGCTCCGGGGCGCGGTGTCGATCGCCCGCAGGCTCCAGGATCCGCTCGCCGAACTGGTCAAGATCGACCCCAAGTCGATCGGGGTCGGGCAGTATCAGCACGACCTCTCCGAGGTGAAGCTCTCCCGCTCGCTGGACGCGGTCGTCGAGGACTGCGTGAACGGTGTCGGAGTGGACGTCAACACCGCGTCCGCCCCGCTGCTCTCCCGGGTCTCCGGTATCGGCTCGGGGCTCGCCGAGAACATCGTGGCGCACCGCGACGCCAACGGCCCGTTCCGGTCGCGCAAGGCGCTCAAGGACGTGTCGCGGCTGGGCCCCAAGGCGTACGAGCAGTGTGCGGGCTTCCTCCGCATCCGGGACGGCGACGACCCGCTGGACGCGTCGAGCGTGCACCCGGAGGCGTACCCGGTGGTGCGGACGATGACCAAGAAGGCGGGTGGCAGCTCGCTCGTCGGGAACGCGGCGCTGCTGCGCTCGCTGGATCCGGCCGAATTCGTGAACGACACCTTCGGGCTGCCGACGGTGACGGACATCCTGCGGGAGCTGGAGAAGCCGGGGCGCGACCCCCGGCCCGCGTTCAAGACGGCCACCTTCAAGGAGGGCGTCGAGAAGCTGGGCGATCTGACGGCCGGGATGGTCCTGGAGGGCGTGGTCACCAATGTGGCCGCGTTCGGCGCGTTCGTCGACATCGGGGTCCACCAGGACGGCCTGGTGCATGTGTCCGCGCTGTCCAGGACGTTCGTGAAGGACCCGCGTGATGTGGTCAAGCCGGGCGACATCGTCAAGGTGAAGGTGATGGACGTCGACATCCCGCGCAAGCGGATCTCGCTGTCCCTGCGGCTCGACGACGAGGCCGGAGCCAAGCCGGGCGGCGGCAAGGAGCGGCAGGACCGGGGCAAGCGGGCGCAGGACGGCCAGGGCGGCCGGCCTCCGCAGCAGCGGCAGGGCGGCGGGGGCCGTCGAGGTGGCGGCGGGGGTGGCGGCGGCGGCCGGACGTCAGCGCCGGCACCGGCCAACAGTGCGATGGCGGACGCGCTGCGGCGGGCCGGGCTCACCGACCCCGGGCGCGGTAAGGGGCGCGGCTGAACCCGTGGTTCCTACCGCCGGATGACCTGACGCATATCGCCGGGCGGGCCTGTTCGGGCCCGCCCGGCGATGTGCTCAGGGATGTGCTCAGGGTCTTCCGTTCGGCCGGGCCGGTTCAGACTTCCGTGACCTTGCCGTCGGCCACCTCGATACGGCGCGTCGTACGGACCGCGGCCAGCATCCGGCGGTCGTGGGTGACCAGCAGCAGAGTCCCCTCGTACGAGTCGAGCGCCGATTCCAGCTGCTCGATGGCCTCCAGGTCCAGGTGGTTCGTGGGTTCGTCAAGCACCAGGAGGTTGACGCCCCTGCCCTGCAGCAGCGCGAGGGCGGCCCTGGTCCGTTCGCCCGGCGAGAGGGTGGTCGCGGGCCGCAGCACATGCGCCGCTTTCAGGCCGAACTTCGCGAGGAGCGTGCGGACTTCGGCGGGCTCGGTGTCGGGAACCGCCGCGCAGAACGCGGCCAGCAGGGTCTCCGTACCGTAGAAGAGGCCGCGGGCCTGGTCGACCTCGCCGACCACGACGCCGGGGCCGAGCGCCGCGTGCCCGGTGTCCAGCGGCACACGGCCCAGCACCGCACCGAGCAGGGTGGACTTGCCCGCCCCGTTGGCTCCGGTGATGGCGACCCGGTCGGCCCAGTCGATCTGGAGGTGCGCGGGGCCGAAGGTGAAGTCCCCGCGGACGACGCTTGCGTCCCGCAGGGTGGCCACCACGGATCCCGAGCGCGGAGCGGCCGCGATCTCCATCCGCAGCTCCCACTCCTTGCGGGGTTCGTCCACGACGTCGAGGCGCTCGATCATGCGCTGCGTCTGCCGGGCCTTGGCCGCCTGCTTCTCGCTCGCCTCGCTGCGGAACTTACGGCCGAGCTTGTCGTTGTCGGACGCCTTGCGGCGGGCGTTCTTGACGCCCTTGTCCATCCAGCCGCGCTGCATCTGGGCCCGGCCCTCAAGAGCGGCCTTCTTGTCGGCGAACTCGTCGTACTCCTCCCTGGCGTGCCTGCGGGCGGTCTCCCGCTCCTCCAGATATCCCGCGTACCCGCCGCCGTAGAGGGTGATCTGCTGCTGGGCGAGGTCGAGTTCGAGGACCTTGGTCACCGTGCGGGTGAGGAACTCGCGGTCGTGGCTGATGACGACGGTGCCCGCACGCAGCCCGCCGACGAAGCGCTCAAGACGGTCCAGGCCGTCGAGGTCGAGGTCGTTGGTCGGCTCGTCGAGGAGGAACACGTCGTACCGGGAGAGCAGCAGCGAGGCGAGACCGGCGCGGGCCGCCTGGCCGCCGGAGAGCGAGGTCATCGGCTGGTCGAGGCCGACGGTGAGACCCAGCGACGCCGCCACTTCGTCGGCACGCTCGTCGAGATCGGCTCCGCCGAGGTCGAGCCAGCGCTCCAGCGTGGTGGAGTACGCGTCATCGGCTCCCGCGACCCCGTCGACCAGGCCCTGGGTGGCCTCGTCCATGGCGCTCTGGGCGGCGGCCACCCCGGTGCGCCGGGCGAGGAACTCGCGTACGGTCTCGCCCTCGCGGCGCTCCGGCTCCTGCGGGAGATGGCCGACGGTGGCGGTGGGCGGCGAGAGCCTCAGCTCGCCCTCCTCCGGGGTGTCGAGCCCGGCCAGGAGGCGCAGCAGGGTCGATTTGCCCGCGCCGTTCACACCGACGAGACCGATCACGTCTCCCGGCGCCACGACGAGGTCGAGGCCGGAGAAGAGCGAGCGGTCACCGTGGCCCGCGGCGAGGTCTTTGGCGACAAGGGTTGCAGTCATGAGGGAACCGATCCTAATCGGGCCGCGCCGTGCCCTCCTGACCAGGCGGCCGGTGCCCCCGGCGGGGCGGGCGGCGCGGGGTGCGGTGGTGCGGCAGAGTCCATGTCGGCCGAATGGCGATCCTGTGACAGCTGTGACCGTGGACATGACTAGTGGCGGGTGGGCTGAATAGGGTCGAACACAACGACGACCCCCACGACTTGGAGCATCAGTGCACCGCAGACTCATCGTCCCGAGCGTGCTCTCGGCCGCCTCGCTTCTGCTGGCGATCCCGGCATCGGCGGCCGGCTTCACGCCCGGGGCACCGGGCATCGGCGACCCGTACTACCCGGCGTACGGCAACGGCGGATACGACGTCTCGCACTACGACCTCAAGCTGAAGTACCAGCCGTCGACGGACCGGCTGGACGGCACCGCGACGATCCTGGCCACCACCACCCAGGATCTCTCCCGGTTCGATCTGGACTTCCTGCTCGATGTGAGCGAGGTGCGCGTCAACGGCGCCAAGGCCTCCTTCGCCACATCGGGGCAGCACGAGCTGGTGGTCACCCCGGCCAAGGGGCTGGCCAAGGGCTCCGCGGTGACCATCGTGGTCCGCTACAGCGGTGTGCCGTCCACCAAGTCGGCGTACGGCTTCAACACCTGGCACCGCACCCCGGACGGCGCGGTCGCGGCGGACGAGCCCGAGTCGGCGTGGTGGTGGTTCCCGAGCAATGACCACCCGCTGGACAAGGCCACGTACGACGTGTCGGTCTCGGTGCCCGACGGTACCCAGGCGATCAGCAACGGCGTGCTCCAGTCGCAGCGTTCACAGCTGGGCCGGACCACGTACAACTGGCGGTCGAACAAGCCGCAGGCCACCTATCTGACGACGCTCGCCGTCGGCAAGTTCGACATCACCACCGGCACCACGGCGGCGGGTGTGCCGATCATCAACGCGTACAGCAAGGACCTGGGCGACAACGCCGGCGCCGCGCGCGCCAGTGTGGAGCGGACCGGGGAGGTCGCCGACTGGCTGAGCGGGTACTTCGGCCCCTATCCCTTCAGCGCGCTCGGCGGCTATGTGCCGAACACCACCACCGGGTACGCGCTGGAGACCGAGACCCGGCCGTTCTACAGCCCGAAGCAGTTCGCGAACGGCGCCAATGTCTCGGTGGTCGTCCATGAGCTGGCGCACCAGTGGTACGGCGACGACGTGTCCCTCAAGGGCTGGAAGGACATCTGGATCAACGAGGGGTTCGCGTCCTACGCCGAGTGGCTCTGGTCGGAGAACCAGGGCGACGGGACCGCGCAGGAGCTGGCGGACTATGTGTACGCCTCGCACCCGGCCGACGACGCGTTCTGGAAGGTGAAGCCGGGCGATCCCGGCGCGGCGAACCAGTTCGACGACGCCGTCTACGACCGGGGCGCGCTCGCCATCCAGGCGCTGCGCGACAAGATCGGTGACACCGCGTTCTTCAAGATCCTCAAGGGGTGGCCCGCCGAGCACGCCTACGGCAACGCGTCGGTGGCCGACTTCGAGAAGTACGCCGAGCAGGTCTCGGGGAAGCCGCTGGCCGCCTTCTTCGACACCTGGCTGTTCACCCCGTCCAAGCCCGCAGCGGGGGCGGCGAAGCAGGCCCGGATCGCGCATACGGACGCCCGGCCCGTGGCGCCGAAGTCCTGGCGGCAGATCGAGCGGACGCACACCGTCCACGACCGCTGACCTGCGACAGGAGGCCGCGCCGTCCCGTCGACCGGGGCGGCGCGGCTTCCTGCGCGCGGCGGGCGGTGGTTACGCTGCTCCGATACCGCGGCCCGAGCACCGCCGCGGAGCGAGTACCCGTACGCCCTGCTGCCGCGCCCGACGAGGAGTACCCGTTGACCGATCCGATCCACGGCTCCCGGCCGACCCTGGAGGCCGTCGCGGCCCGCGCGGGTGTGTCGCGGGCGACGGCCTCGCGCGTCGTCAACGGCGGTGCCGGTGTGCGGCAGCCGCTGGTGGACCGGGTCCAGCAGGCTGTCGAGGAACTCGGCTACGTACCGAATCACGCGGCCAGGACGCTCGTCACCCGGCGCAACGGCGCGGTCGCGGTCATCATCGCCGAGCCGGAGATCCGGATCTTCTCGGACCCGTTCTTCTCCCAGCAGCTGCGCGGCATCAGCCGCGAACTGACGGCCCACGACTCGCAGTTGGTACTGCTGCTGGTGGAGGGCCGGAAGGACTACGACCGGATCGGGCGTTATCTGGCGGGCGGCCATGTGGACGGCGCGCTGGCCTTCTCGCTGCACACCGAGGATCCGCTGCCCGCCGTGATCCACCGGGCCGGGATCCCCACGGTCTTCGGCGGCCGGCCGGTGTGGGCGGGCCCCGAGTCCGGTCTCGCGCTGCCCTACGCCGACTGCGACAACCGGGGCGGCGCCCGCACGGCGGTCCAGCATCTGGTCTCGCTCGGACGCCGGCACATCGCGCACATCGCGGGCCCGCAGGACCAGACATCGGGGATCGACCGGCTGGACGGCTACCGGGATGTCCTGCTGGACGTCGACCCCGGGCTCACCGCACACGGTGCCTTCACGGTGGAGAGCGGCGCCGCGGCGATGTCCGAACTGCTTGAGCGGCGGCCGGAGGTGGACGCGGTGTTCGCGGCCAACGACCTGATGGCATCGGGGGCGCTCCAGGTCCTGCGGGAACACGGCAGACGGGTCCCCCACGACGTGGCGGTGGTGGGGTTCGACGACATGGAGAAGGTGGCGGAGTGCACCGACCCGCCACTGACGACGGTCCGTCAGGACATCGAGGGCATGGGGCGGTTGATGGTACGGATGCTGCTCCGGGGCCTGGACGGGGAGGGCGTCACACCGCCCGACTCCGTGATCATGCCGACCGACCTGGTCCGCCGGGTCTCCGCGTGACGTCCTGCGGTGTGACGCTCTCCCTGCCGGCCGGCGCGCCGCCGGACATCGCCGCCCGGTGGGCCGCCCGCGCCGCACGGGCCAGCGGCAGATAGCGCACCCGCTCGGGAAGCACGGGCACGACGGCCCGGACACACCGGCCGAAACGGCGCAGCGCCCGCTCCTGCGAGTCCGTCCACTCCAGACCGATCGCCTGACGTGCCTCCGGCGGCATCAGCCCCACGGTGACGAAGTGCCGGAAGCGGGCCAGCGGCGGCAGCAGCACCGGCCAGAGCAGCCGGAGCAGCGAGCGCAGCGGACGAGGTCCGCGGTCCGGGGGCGGTACGGGGCTGCCCGGGTCGGTCAGCTCCCGCACCACCGGGGTGGCCTCGATCTCGTCGGCCAGCATTTTCCGGTAGTACGGCCAGAACTCCTCGATGGTCTGCGGCATGTCCCGGTCGGCGATGCCGAGGACCCGCCCGACCTGGAGCCACTCCGCGTACAACTGCCGTTCCTGGGCGTCGGTGTAGGGGCGTCCGAGGTACTTCCGGCCCTGCAGGAAGACCGGGAAACCAGTGGCGTGCACCCAGGAGAAGGTGGCCGGAGCGAGGGCCTGGTACGGGCGGCCGCGGGTGTCGGTGCCGCGGATGGTCCGGTGCATACGGCGCAGCCTGCGCCCCTCTTCGGTAGCGGCGTCCCCGCCGTACACCCAGAGCTGCATCGAGCGCAGCGAGCGCTCGCCGCGGCCCCATGGGTCGGTACGGAAGACGGAGTACGCGTCGACGCCGGCGCCGACGGCCGGGTGGGCCACCTGCATGGTCAGCGCCGCGGGCAGCGTGAGCAGCACCCGGATGTCACCGACCTCGCTCCACAGCACACCGCCCGGCGGTGGCGGTGGCGGCCCTGTCGGCGTGGTGCGGCTGCTCATACGCGGGCTCCCGTCGCTGCTTCCGTCGGCCGTAGCGGGCTCGGGCCCCAAGCCCGCACTCTCTGCGTTCCAGTATGCGACGGCCGGGGTCCGAGGGGCGCGGGGGCCCGGAGGTGCGGGGCAAACGGCAGCCCCGGCCTGCGGCCAGGGCTTTCACAAGGATGGTGGGACAGCAATACTGTTGTACCGGATCAGCCGAGTGACCGACCCGGTGACCGGCGGGTGTCCGGGAAAGAGGCAGAGGCATGGGGACCGCCCCCGACGGGACAGCCACGGCTTCGGCCCTCACGGTCGACGAACTGGCCGCGCGCGCCGGGGTGACCGTCCGCACGGTCCGTTTCTACAGCGCGCGCGGCCTGCTCCCCCCGCCGGTGATCGGGCCGCGCCGCGTCGGCCTCTACGGCCCCGCGCACCTCTCCCGGCTCGCACTCGTCGAGGAGCTGCAGCACCACGGGATGACGCTCGCCGCGATCGAGCGCTATCTCCGGCAGCTCCCCGACGACCTGAGCGCACACGATCTGGCCATCCACCGTGCTGTGGTGGCCTCGTGGGCGCCGGAGGGTGCGGACGACGTGACCAGGGCGGAGCTGGAGCGCCGGGCCGGGCGGCCGCTGCCCGAGCCGGACATCGACCGGCTCGCGGCGATGAACGTACTGGAGCGGGTGGAGGGCGGGAGTGACGCCTTCCGGGTGGATCCCGGGCTGCTCGCGCTCGGTGTGCAGCTGCTCGACGTGCCGATCGCCCACGAGACGATCCTGGCCGCGCGCACGGTGGTCCTGGAGCACACCCGGGCCGCCGCGAAGGAGCTGACCCGGCTCTTCCAGGACGAGGTGTGGGGGCCCTACCGGGAGCGCGAGAGCGACCCCGAGGCGGTGGAGGCGATGAAGTCGCTCTCCGCCGATATGCAGCCGATGGTCGTACAGGCTCTGGTGACGGCGTTCCAGCGGTCACTGAAGGATGAGCTGCGGGCCCGTTACGTGGACGGGCCCGCAGCCCCCTGACCGGTCCCGCCGGGAACCGGCACCCCGATGGGAGCCGGACTCGCCGGGATCCGGACTCGGCTCAGGCGTCAGCTGTCGCTGAACGTCTCGCCCCGCTCGGCCTTCCCGACCAGCAGCGCGGGCGGCGCGAACCGCTCCCCGTACTGCCCGGCGAGTTCACGGGCGCGCGCCACGAAGCCCGGCAGGCCACCCTCGTAACCGTTGATGTACTGGAGCACACCGCCGGTCCAGCCCGGGAAGCCGATGCCGAGGATCGAGCCGATGTTGGCGTCGGCGACCGAGGTCAGGACGCCCTCCTCCAGGCAGCGGACGCTGTCCAGCGCCTCGGAGAAGAGCATCCGCTCCTTCATGTCGGTGAAGGGGACGTCCGCCCCGGACTTCGTGAAGTGCTCGCGCAGCCCCGGCCAGAGTCCGGTCCGCCTGCCGTCCTCGTAGTCGTAGAACCCCGCTCCCCCGCTACGGCCCGTCCGGCCGAACTCGTCGACCATCCGGTCGATGACGGCGTCCGACGGGTGCCCGGCCCAGGTGCCGCCCGCCTCCTCGGTGGCCCGCTTCGCCTCGTTGCGAATCTTGCGCGGCAGGGTGAGCGTCAGTTCGTCCATCAGCGAGAGCACCCTGGCCGGGTAGCCGGCCTGGGCGGCGGCCTGCTCGACCGATGCGGGCTCGACGCCCTCGCCGACCATCGCCACGCCCTCGTTGATGAACTGGCCGATGACGCGTGAGGTGAAGAACCCGCGGGAGTCGTTGACGACGATCGGGGTCTTGTTGATCCGGCGTACCAGGTCGAAAGCGCGGGCCAGCGCCTCGTCGCCGGTCCGTTCGCCCTTGATGATCTCGACGAGCGGCATCTTGTCGACGGGCGAGAAGAAGTGCAGCCCGATGAAGTCGCTCTGCCGCTCGACGCCTTCGGAGAGCAGTGTGATGGGGAGCGTGGAGGTGTTGGAGCAGAGCAGCGCGTCGGGCTCGATGACGCCCTCGATCTCCTGGAACACCTTGTGCTTGAGCGACACGTCCTCGAAGACCGCCTCGATCACCGCGTCGCAGCCCGCCAGGTCGGCCGGGTCGCCGGTCGGGGTGATGCGGGCGAGCAGCGCGTCCCGCTGGGCCTCGGTGGTGCGGCCGCGCGAGAGGGCCTTCGCGAGCAGCTTCTCCGAGTACGCCTTGCCCTTCTGCGCGGCCTCGGCCGACACGTCCTTGAGTACGACGTCGATCCCGGCGCGCGCACAGGAGTAGGCGATACCCGCGCCCATCATCCCGGCGCCGAGCACGGCGACCTTGCGGACCTCGCGGGGTTCGATCCCCTGGGGGCGGCCGGCACCGGAGTTGACCGCCTGGAGGTCGAAGAAGAACGCCTGGATCATGTTCTTCGCGGTCTGCCCTGTGACCAGTTCGGTGAAGTACCTGGCCTCGATGGTCAGTGCCGTCTCGAAGTCGACCTGGGAGCCCTCGACGGCCGCGGCGAGGATGTTGCGCGGCGCGGGATAGGGGGCGCCCTGCAACTGCTTCTTGAGGTTGGCGGGGAAGGCGGGCAGGTTGGCGGCGAACTTCGGGTTGGACGGGGTCCCGCCGGGGATCTTGTACCCCTTGACGTCCCACGGCTGCTGCGACTCGGGGTGGGCGTCGATGAAGGCGTGCGCCTGGGCCAGCATCTCGTCGGCGGTGGCGGCGACTTCGTGGACGAGGCCGTTCTCCAGGGCGCGCCGCGGGTTGTACCGGGTGCCCTGGAGGAGCACCTTGAGCAGCGCGTCGGCGATGCCCATCAGCCGTACGGTCCGGGTGACACCGCCGCCGGCCGGCAGCAGACCGAGGGTGACCTCGGGCAGGCCGATCCTGGAGCCCGGCGCGTCGAGGGCGATGCGGTGGTGGCTGGCGAGGGCGATCTCGTAACCGCCGCCGAGCGCCGAGCCGTTGATGGCCGCGACGACCGGCTTGCCCAGGGTCTCGATGCGGCGCAGCGAGTTCTTGATGGCCGTACCGGTGTCGAAGGCCTGCTGGGCCTGGGCGGGCCCGACCTGGATCATGTCCTTGAGGTCGCCGCCCGCGAAGAAGGTCTTCTTCGCGGAGGTGTAGATGATGCCGCGGATGGAGTCCTTCTCGGCCTCCGCGCGGTCGGCGACGGCCGCGATCGACTCCTTGAAGGCCTGGTTCATGGTGTTCGCGGACTGGTTGGGGTCGTCGAGGACGAGGGTGACGACGCCGGTCCCGTCCTGTTCCCAGCGGATGGTGGTGTTCTCGCTCATGGTGTGGCTGCTCCGTGAGGGCCGTGGGTCGTGGGAGGGGACGCGGTCAGAGACGCTCGACGACGGTGGCGATGCCCATGCCGCCGCCGACGCAGAGCGTGGCGAGGCCGTACCGCTGGTCGCGGCGGGCCAGTTCGTCGATGAGGGTGCCGAGGATCATCGCGCCGGTGGCGCCGAGCGGGTGTCCGAGTGCGATGGCTCCGCCGTTGACGTTGATCTTGTCCAGCGGGAGTTCCATGTCCCGGGCGAAGCGCAGCACGACGCCGGCGAAGGCTTCGTTGATCTCCACGAGGTCGATGTCGCCGATGGTCAGACCGGCCTTGGCGAGCGCCTTGCGGGTGGCGGGCGCGGGCCCGGTCAGCATGATCGTCGGTTCCGATCCCGAGACCGCGGCCGAGACGATGCGGGCTCGGGGCGTCAGCCCGTACCGCTCGCCGACCTCGCCCGAGCCGATGGCGACCAGCGAGGCGCCGTCCACGATGCCGGAGGAGTTGCCCGCGTGGTGGACGTGGTTGATCTTCTCGACCCAGTGGTACTTCTGCAGCGCCACCGCGTCGAAACCGCCCATCTCGCCGATGGTGGCGAAGGACGGCTTGAGGGCGGCCAGCGAGTCGGCGGTGGTGCCCGGCCGCAGGTGCTCGTCGTGGTCGAGGACGACCAGCCCGTTGCGGTCGGTGACGGGGACGACGGAGCGGGCGAACCGGCCGTCCTTCCACGCCTCGGCGGCCCGCTCCTGCGAGAGCGCGGCGTAGGAGTCGACGTCGTGCCGGGTGAAGCCCTCGATGGTGGCGATGAGGTCGGCGCCGACGCCCTGGGGTGCGAAGCCGGTGTCCCAGTTGGTCATCGGGTCCATCGCCCAGGCCCCGCCGTCGGAGGCCATCGGGACGCGGGACATCGACTCGACGCCGCCCGCCAGGATCAGGTCCTCCCAACCGGAACGGACCTTCGCGGCGGCCAGGTTGACGGCTTCCAGGCCGGAGGCGCAGAAGCGGTTCTCCTGGACACCGGCCACCGTGTCGGGGAGGCCGGCCGCGACGGCCGCCGTGCGGGCGATGTCGGAGCCCTGGTCGCCGACCGGGCTGACCACACCGAGCACGATGTCGTCGATGGCCGCCGGGTCGAGACCGGGGAACCTGCGGCGCAGCTCATGGATCAGCCCGACGACCAGGTCGATGGGCTTGGTGCCGTGCAGGGCGCCATTGGCCTTCCCGCGCCCGCGTGGGGTGCGGATCGCGTCGTACACAAACGCTTCGGTACTCAAGACAGCGGCCTTTCGGGATGCGGATCGAATGCGGGTGCGGGTGCGGGTGCGGGTGATGTGCGGGTGCGGGTCGGGTTGAGGCGGGCCGGAATGCCGGTCAGGTGAGTCCTTGTACGTCCCAGTCCCGGGCGACCTCCGCTGTGTCGGCACCGGGCTGGGCGGGTCCGAGCCGTACGGAACCGGGGGTGGCGGAGAAGCGCGGCGCCGGCGCGGGCTGGGTGATCCCGCTGTGCTCGATGAACGTCCCGCGGGCGGCGAGATGCGGGTGTTCCGGCGCCTCACGCAGCGAGAGCACCGGCGCCACACAGGCGTCGGACCCCTCGAAGAGCGCCGTCCACTCCGCCCGGGTCCGGGTCAGGAAGCGGGCGGCGATGGTCTCGCGCAGTCCGTCCCAGCGAGCGAAGTCCTTGCGTGCCGGGGCTTCGGACGCGATATCGAGCAGCTGCACGAACTCGTCGTAGAACTGCGGCTCCAGGGCGCCCACGGCCATGTACTCGCCGTCCGACGTCTCGTAGCTGCCGTAGAACGGGCAGCCCCCGTCGAGCAGGTTCGCCCCGCGCCTGTCCTGCCAGCCACCCGCCGCCAGCATCCCGTGGATCATGGTGGCGAGGTGCGCGGCGCCGTCCACGATCGCGGCGTCGACCACCTGCCCCGCTCCCCCTTCGGTGCGCGCGTGCTGGAGCGCGGCGAGGATGCCGATGACCAGATAGAGCGAGCCGCCGGCGTAGTCACCGACCAGATTGGCGGGGACGGTGGGCGGCTCGCCGGGGCTGCCGATCATCCCCAGGGTGCCGGTGACGGCGATGTACGCGATGTCGTGCCCGGCGCGTCCGGCGAGCGGCCCCTCCTGCCCCCAGCCGGTCATCCGTCCGTACACGAGCTTCGGGTTGCGGGCGTGGCACTCCAGCGGGCCGACGCCGAGACGCTCGGCGACACCCGGCCGGTACCCCTCGATCAGGATGTCGGCGCGCTCCACGAGCCCGAGGACACGGGCGGGTCCGTCGTCGGCCTTGAGGTCGATGAGCACCGAGCGCTTGTTGCGGTTGGTGAGGTCGTACGCCGGGTTGACCGCGAGCCCCGTGCCGCCGGGCCGGTCGACCCGTACGACGTCGGCGCCGAGGTCCGCGAGGACCATCGCGGCGAAGGGACCGGGCCCGATCCCCGCCAGCTCGACCACCCGGACTCCCGCCAGCGGGCCGTTCCCTGCCTCTGCCATCACGCCCCCAGGACTGTGACACAACTGATGTGACATCGATGATGTTAAGAACGTGTTCCACTCCGCACAAGACTTTTGGCTGAGCATCCGCTTAGTGGCGCGGTACGGGGTCGCATAGGCTCAGCGGCGATATGACCAATAACCTCACGCCGCTCGGCCCCAAGGCCGACAAGGACACCGTACGGCGGCAGAATCTCAGCCTGGTGCTGCGCGCCGTGCGGGAGCAGGGCGAGGCCACCAGGGCCGGTGTCGCCGCACGGGTGGGGCTGACCCGGGCGGCCGTTTCGTCGCTGGTCGAACAGCTCCTGGAGAGCGGCTTCCTCGCGGAGTCGGGCAAGACGTTCAGCGGGCAGGCCGGGCGGCCCGGCACGGTGCTCAAACCCGCCCGCACGGGCGTGGCGGGCATCGGCGTCGAGATCAACGTCGACTATGTGTCGGTCTGTGTGGTGGACCTGGCGGGCACCGGCCGCGTACGTCTGACGGAGCACCTGGACAACCGGGGCGCCCCGCCGGCCGGCGTGCTGGCCCGCGCCGCGCGTGTCGCGGCACGGGCGCTGGATTCGGCGCGGGAGCAGGACCTGCGGCCCGTCGGAGTCCAGCTGGCGCTGCCGGGTCTTGTCTCCGGGGGGACCGTGCGGCAGGCGCCCAACCTCGGCTGGAACCGGGTGGCGGCCGAGGGGGTCTTCGCCCAGGCGCTCTCGGCGCTGCGCCCGGACAGCCGCCCGCTGCCGGTCAGTTCGGACAACGAGGCCAATCTGGCCGCGCTGGCCGAGCTGTGGTTCGGCGGGCTCGGCGCGATCCGCAGTTTCCTCTATCTGACCGGTGAGATAGGGGTGGGCGGCGCCCTGGTGCTGGACGGCGAACTGCTGCGCGGCGCCCACGGGTTCGCCGGTGAGATCGGCCATGTGGTGGTGGACCCCGACGGCCCGGAGTGCCGGTGCGGCTCGCGCGGCTGCCTGGAGCAGTACGCGGGCCAGTCGGCGCTGCTGTGGGCCGCCGGGATAGACGAGAGCGCCGGACCGTCCGGGGTCGCGGAGCTGGAACGGCGCGCGCACTCCGGCGACGAGCGCACCGTGGCCGCCGTCGCGGAGGCCGGGGTGATGCTGGGGCGGGTGCTGTCGGGGGCGGTGAACCTCTTCGACCCGGACGCGGTGGTGCTCGGCGGGATCTACCGCGGCCTGATGCCCTGGCTGGCGCCGGGTGCCGACCGGGAGCTGACCGGCCGGGTGATCTCCGGGCTCTGGCCGCGCGGCAGCGGCAGACTGCGTGCCTCATCGGTGGCGGGGGACGCCGCGCGGGGTGCGGCGGCGCTGATCGTCCAGGAGGTGCTGGCCGATCCGGTCGCGTACACGGAACAGCGGGCGGGGTGAGAGCACCCCGGTGCGCCGGGGCGGGTTGCGCACCGCTGTCCGGATATGCCGTGGGGGCCCGGCGGTTCGTGGCCGCCCGGCCCCCACGCCCCTGTGCGGTGTTCCCGCGGCTACTGCACGGCCACCTCATTGATCTGCGGCGCCGCCGAGCCCTTGGCCCACAGCAGGCGGACCGCGTCGGCGGTGACCGCACGGGTCGTGATGTGTGTGTACGGGCCGGTCGTCGCGCCGAGCGTCTGCCACCGGCCACCGGTACGGATCTGCACGGCCGCATTGACGCCGTTCACTCCGCCGGGAGCCAGCACGGTCACCGAGTGCACCGCCTTGGCCTGCGGCAGGGTGACGTCCAGGGACTCACCGGCCGCGGGTGCGCGTGAGGCGCGGTAGACGCTCTCCGCGTTCCCGTCAGCGGCGGATGCCTGGGTACTGCCGTCCGCCGCGGGCGGGTTGCCCGTGACGGCCGGTGCGTCCGCACCGCCCACGTGGAACTCCCGTACCACCACCCAGTTGGTCTGGTCGGCGGTCGCCCGGGCCCGTACGTACCGCGCGGTGGTGCCCGCCGGGGCCGTCGCCTTGGCCGTCGGCGAGTCCTTGAACGAACCGAGCGTGTGCCAGGTGCTGTTGTCCGACGAGTACTCCAGGACGCCCTGGTGGAGGTAGTCGGACTCGCTGCCGGACTTGCCCATGGTGACGGTGACGTCGCTGATGGGACGCTGGGCGCCGAGGTCCACCCCGACCCAGTCGTCCTTGGCCGCCGCGGCACTGCTCCAGAAGTAGGTGGAGTCGTCGCCGTCGGTCATCCGGGCCGGGGCGTTGCCCGAGTAGACACCCAGGTCGCTCTGGCCCGCCGGCTGCGGCGGAAGCCCGATGAGCCGGCCCTCATCGGTGAGCGCCCGGTTCACGAACGCGTCGAGCACACCGTCACCCACGACCACCGGGATCTTCCCGCCGTTCATGTCGGTGTAGACCGGTGCCTTCGCCTTCGCGACGAGACCGGCCAGCTGCTGCCGCTCCTGCCACGCGGCGGCGCCGTGCCCGGCCTTCGCGTCGTCCAGCATCCGCAGCGCGGCGAGTGTCGCCGTACCCCACGCCTGCGCGGAGTCGAGCCAAGGACCGGCGTCGGTGACGAAGCCCTTGTCCGGCAGCTGTGCGCGCAGCACACCGGGGGCGTCGTGCAGCTCGCGCAGGGAGGCCGCGAGGGTGCGGGACGACGCTTTGCCGTCCCAGTAGCGGGAGATGACCGCGGACAGCTCGGGCGCCTCCTGCTTGTTGAGCGACGAGCTGTAGTTGACGTCGGTGAAGGCGCGCAGGGCCCGTTCCACCCGCGGGCTGCCGCCCGAGAGTTCGTGCACGGCCTGCCGGTAGGAGCGGTCGGGGTCGTACGCCGCGTCGTTCCACGTGTAGTCGGCGACGGTGTACAGGGCGAGCTTCGAGGCGTACGGCTGGATCATCGGGTTGGCCGTGATCCCCGCGAGCTGTTCGGCGAGCCCCTTCTCCCGTCCGTTGAACGGGCCGAGCAGCAGCCGGTTGGTCACGTAGTCGTTGACCGGGTAGTTGTCCCAGGTCAGGATCTGATGGCCGAACACCGTACGGGCGGACTTCGCCTGGGCGACCGTCATGGTCGGTGCGACGACGCCGACACCGGTCCACTCCACCAGGACGTCCTTGTCGAGCTGTCCGGCGATGGCGGTCTTGTACGGGGACGGGGTGACGTCGTAGTACTCGGTCGGCACCATCTCCAGCGGCTGCGCGCCCTCATGGGTCTTGATGAACTCCTTGTTGACCCGGTTGAGCAGATACGCCTGCGCGGCGCCGGCCGCACCGCCACCGGTGCCGAACTTCGCCTGGTCGGCGTCGCAGTTCCAGTGGGTGTAGCTGATGTCGTCGAGCGGGATGGCGAACTGCCGCACGCCGATGTCCCAGATGGTCTGGAGCTTGTCGACCAGTGCCTTGAGGTCGGCGTCGGAGCTGTAGCAGGCGCTCAGTCCGGGCGAGAGCGCATAGGTGAACTGGACGTGGTTGGCACGCGCCCGGTCCACCAACTGCTTGATCGTGGCCAGCTGGTCCGGCGGGTAGGCGTCGCGCCACTTGTCCCGGAGGTAGGCGTCGTCCTTCGGCGAGTACACGTAGATGTTCATCTTGTGCGCGCCGTAGAAGTCCATCTGGTCCAGGCGCGCGGCCTGCGACCAGGGGGTGCCGTAGAAGCCCTCGATGGTGCCGCGTACAGGTGTGGCGGGCCAGTCGCGCACGTTCAGGCCGCGCACCGGGGCACCGGGGCCGCTGCGGTGCGGGAGCACCTGGCGCAGTGACTGGGCGGCGTAGTACGTCCCGGTCGCGTCGGCCCCGGAGAGCACGATCCGGCCCGCGCTGTCGCCGTGGGCCCGGCCGGCCGCGAGTACGTAGCCCTCGGCGGCGAGGCCCTGCGGGCCCTGCACGCCGAGTGCGGTGAGGGCGGTGGCGGACGACGGGTTCTCGCCCGGGCCGCCGACGTAGACCGCCAGCCGGTCCCGGCCGGTGCTCTTCGGCCCGACGGACAAGTGGGAAGCTCCGGCGGATTTCAGCGACTTCTCCACCAGGGAGAGCGCCGCGGCGTCGGTCCTGCTGCCGGTGACGATGTCGACGTACGGGGTGATACGGACACTGTCGGAGCGGACGGACTCGGACTGCGGTGCGGGGGTGATGACAGGGGCGGCCGACTTCGGGGCCGCGCTCGCGGTCCCGGCGGTGACCGCGCTGAGCGGGGCGGCCGACAGGGCCAGCGCGAGGCCGGCCACGAGGGGTCTGAGCAGGGGCCCGGAGAGCGGGCCGTGATGCGGTACGGCCGGCTTTTTGCGGAACATCAACGATCCTCCACGGTTCGGCACCTACCCCTGAGCGGGGCTGTGGAGGACTAGACCACTCGCCTGATTGTGTGTCAATGATGCGCGCAGGAAGGCTTTTCCGAGCAGCTGCGCGCATGACCCTCCACCCTTCCACCGCAGGGTGATGGATGTCACTCGGTCTTCCGGTGCACGGAACGGTCCCGCCGGACGTCTGACCCTTCAAGGGAACACCGTCGGCCGAACCGCGAGAAGGGAGCGAGACCTTGCCTCATGTCGTCGAACAGGCTGTCCAGGCTCGCCTGGTCACACCCGCACCCCGGATGGAGACCGTCCCGACCACCTTGCGCTACGACCGTGCGGACCCCTTCGCGGTCGCCGTGGGCTTCCCGCCGCAGGCCACGCTGGCGGGCGTGGCGGTCACCTGGGCGTTCGCACGCGACCTGCTGGGCGCGGGGCTCCGTGCGCCGGCCGGTGTGGGTGACGTACGGATCCGGCCGTTCGGCTACGACCGGACCGTCCTGGAGTTCCACTCCCGCGAGGGCGTCGCGATGGTCCACATCCACACCGCCGAGCTGCGCCACTTCCTGAAACGGACCGAGACGCTCGTCCCGACCGGGCGCGAGCACCGCTATCTCGACGTGGACCAGGACGTCGTGGAACTGCTGCGGGACGCCTGCTAGGTCCTGTCCGCTGTCCCGGTTCTGATCAGCGGCGCGTCCCGCGAGAGCTCCCGGAACCCGACGCCGTAGTACAGGCCGCGCGCCTCCGGGTGCCCCGGCGCACCCAGGCAGGCGACCGTCGCGTGAGTGGCCCCGGCCGCCCGCGCCAGCCGCATCCCGTGCAGGAGCATGGCCCTTCCCAGGCCGAGCCGCCGGTAGTCCGGATGCGTTCCGACCGGCTCGAACTCGACGGTCCTGTTCGCTCCGTCGAGCCACATGATCGTCGAGGCTGCCATCGTCCCGTCCGGCGCCTCCACCAGGATGTGCAGGTCACCGCGGTAGGACGCCGTCCGCCGGACGCCCTCATAGCTTTCGGCCGTGTACGTCGAGGGGGCCCAGGCGTCCACATGGGCCCGGACCGCGGCCTCCGGTCCGGCCTCGTCCGCGGTGCGGAACCGGAATCCGTCCGGCAGCACCGGCCGGTGCACATCGGTGAGGTCCCGCTCGTTTAGCTGGGTCCAGTCCCCGGTGTCGCCGAGTGCGGCCGGGTCGACCGCATATCCGTGCGCCATCCACCGCTTCAGGGCGAACTCGTCGGCGGCACTCGGTATCACCGTGCGCTCGGGGCCGGCCGCCACACCCTCGTACCAGTCGATCACTTCGTCGACCAGCCCCGCGTGGTCGGGATGGACCTGATACGTCAGAGAGGTACCGGTGGCCTCCTTCACCGACCCGTCACTGCGCCTCACCCGGCGCGGAAGACAGGCCCAGCCCCACGCCACCGGATCCCCGCCCACGAACCACAGCCGACGCGGCCAGGCCGCACCCTGGGCGGCATGGTCCTTGCCCCAGATCCAGGCCAGCTCCCCGTACGACGCGCCGGCGCCGATCAGGTCCGGACGGACGGCGGTGACACGCTGAGCCAGGCCCTGCATGAGGGGCACGTCCGCGGCGGTCATCAAATCCAAGCGCGTCATGGTGCGCCACTGTGCCAGGGCCCCGCGAGGCCGTCGATCGGTTTTCCGGCGCCGCCCGGCCGCAGCACCCAACGGCACGACACACCCGGTGGCACGTCGCGTGCAGCGCATCGCCGCGGCGGCGGAGCCGATGGTCAGGCCTTGGTGAACCGGGCGCTGATGACCAGGTGGTTCCTGAGTCCCGCGCCCATCTTCGAGAACGTCATGCCCCACTGGCTGCGGTCGATTTCGGCCTCGACCGCCACAGTGGCCCCGTCGTCATCGGCGGCGGTCACCCGGCCGACGAGTGCGAGCTGCTGTGTCCGGCCGTGCAGCGTCAGTGTCCCGGTCAGCTCGACCCGGCCGGAGGCGGACACCGTGCCCGCGGTGGCCTCGTAGGTGATCGTCGGGTACTTCGCCACCTCGAAGAAGTCGGCGTCGCGCAGGTGCTGGTCCCGCTTGGCCGTGCCGGTGTCGATGGAGGCCGCATCCACGACCAGCGTGCCGCTGATCGATCCGTCGGGGCCCACGGTGCCGCCGCCCTCGACCGCCTTCGCCGTGCCCTTCACCGGCAGCAGCCACATCGCCTTGGTGCGGATCGTGATCGAGGTACGGGCGGGGTCCAGGCTCCACGCTCCGGCGAGTCCGGCCGGGTCGAGAGGAGTGGGGTCGGCGGTCATGGGTGCCTCCAGCGGCCGTGGGTCATTGCTTCGGTCCGCACCATACTTTGGTTGGCCGAACCATTCGATCCAATCGGAAACAGTACGATCTGATCGTGATATTCGGACCACGCCCGCAGCCCGCCGACACCGCGGCGCAGGCCGGCGAGCCGGCCGGGGGCTCCGCCGTCGCCCCGGCCGAGCCCCCGGATCCCGGCGGGGTACCGGCTGCCGCGCCGTGCACGGTGCACGAGGGACTGCGCAATCTGGTGCAACTCCTCCCGCGCGTGGCACGTGCGCTGCGCTCCCGTACCGGACGCGGCGGGGTCTCGGACACCGTCCTCGGCCCGCGGCACGGCGCGGCCCTGGCGCTGCTCCGCGAGGAGGGCACGACGGTCGGGAACCTCGCCGCGGTCCTGGACCTCAACCTGGCCACCGTCAGCGGCCTCGTGGCGGACCTGGAACGGGCCGGGTTCGCCGAGCGCTCGACCGACCCCGCGGACCGTCGGCGCACCCTGGTGCGGATCGTCCCGGACCGGGAGGCGGCGGCGGACCGCTGGCTGGAGGAGTCCGCAGCACCGATCACCCGGGTCCTGCAACGGCTCAGCCCGCAGGAGCGCACCGTCTTCGTCAAGGCGATGGGCTATCTGGAGGCCGAGCTCAACGACGCGGGCTCGCCCTCCGGCCGTTGAGCGGGCGCGGCAAACGCCCTGGTGCAGCGGTCGGAGGTGACCGCCCCGGCGATCTCGCATACGGACGGGATCGGCGATACTCGCGGCATGGCTGACCACGGCGCGGACAACGGATACCTGCTCGACAACCAGCAGGCGGAAGCCGGCATCCGCTTCGACGCGCTGGCCGAGCTGTTCGATCCGGTGACCTTCCGGCACATCGACCGTCTCGGCGTCACGGCAGGGATGCGGTGCTGGGAGATCGGCGCCGGCGGCCCCACCGTTCCCATGGGTCTGGCCACGCGGGTCGGTCCGGACGGTGCCGTGGTGGCCACGGACATCGACACCTCGTGGACCGAGTCCGCTCTCGGCACCGGCAGCGATACCGGCACCGACGGGAACATCGAGGTGCTGCGCCACGACGTGGCGGCCGACCCGCCGCCGCCCGGCGGATTCGACCTGGTCCACGCACGGCTGGTCCTGGTCCACGTCACCGACCGGGCCGAAGCCCTGCGCCGGATGGTGCAGGCGCTGCGTCCCGGCGGCCTGCTCCTGGTCGAGGACGCAGACCCCGGACTCCAGCCACTGCTGTGCCCCGACGAGTCCGGCCCCGAGCAGCGGCTCGCCAACCGTCTGCGGTCAGGTTTCCGCGAGCTGATGGCCGCGCGCGGCGCGGATCTCGCCTACGGGCGGACGCTGCCCCGGCTGCTGCGCGAAGCCGGCCTGGACGACGTACAGGCGGACGCCTACTTCCCCATCACCTCGCCGGCCTGCACCGTCCTGGAAGCCGCCACCGTGCGCCAGATCCGCTCCCGTCTCGTGGCAGCCGGGATCGCCACCGACGAGGACATCGACCAGCATCTGGCGAACGTCGCCACTGGCCGGCTCGATCTGGCGACGTCCCCCATGATCTCCGCCTGGGGGCGCCGCCCCGCCGGACCACCGGCGCCGTGACCACGGGCGCCCGCGTACGACCGGACCCGGTAAATCGCTTTGCGGGCGGGCCGGATCGGCCGTAACGTTCTCCCTGGCCCTGTTGTCGTTGATCGGAGTAGGACATTGCGCTACTGAGGTCTTGAGACACCGTGCCGTGCAGTGACCACACCTGCGCGCACCGCGTGTGACCTCGGTATTCGAGCTGTCCTCCCGGAACAGGGCTTTCTCTGTGCCCTGCGGTGTCTCCACCCGTTGCCCCCACCCCTTTTCGCAGCAACCGGGAGACCCGTATGTCAACCCATTCGTCCACCCATATCTCCTGCACCGCGCTCTCCTTCTCCTGGCCGGACGGAACCTCGGTCCTCGACCAATTCCAGCTGGCCGTCGGCCCGGGCAGGACGGGCCTCATCGGCGTCAACGGGTCGGGGAAGTCGACCCTGCTCCGGCTGATCGCAGGTGAGCTGACCCCGAGCGGCGGAGCCGTCCGTGTCACGGGCGACATCGGCTACCTCCCGCAGAACCTCGTGCTCGACACCGCGCTGCGCGTGGACCAGGCGCTGGGCATCGACGTACAGCGTGCCGCACTGCACGCCATCGAGGCGGGTGACGCGAGTGAGGAGCACTTCACGGCGGTCGGCGACGACTGGGACGTGGAGGAGCGCGCCCACGCGGTGCTCGGCCAGCTCGGACTCGGCTCGGTCGGTCTCGACCGGAGCATCGGCGAGGTGTCGGGCGGTGAGTCCGTCCTGCTGAGGCTCGCCGCACTGCTGCTGCGCAGGCCGGACGTCCTGCTGCTCGACGAGCCGACCAACAACCTCGACCGGCACGCCAGGCAACGGCTGTACGCGGCGGTCGACGCCTGGCCCGGAGTGATGGTCGTGGTCAGTCACGACCGTGAACTCCTGGAGCGCGTCGACCAGATCGCCGATCTGCGGGACGGCGAGGTCCACTGGTACGGCGGGGCGCTGTCCGCGTACGAGGAGGCCCTCGCCGTGGAACAGGAGGCGGCCGAACGCATGGTGCGGGTCGCGGAGGCCGATGTGCAGAAGCAGAAGCGCGAACTGGCCGACGCCCAGGTCAAACTGGCGCGGCGCAAGCGGTACGGGCAGAAGATGATGGAGCAGAAGCGTGAACCAAAGATCGTGATGGGTGCGCGGAAGCGCGCGGCGCAGGAGTCGGCGGGCAAGCACCGCATCATGCACACCGAGCGGCTGGACGACGCGAAGGAGCGGCTCAGCGAGGCGGCGGACGCGGTGCGGGACGACGACGAGATCCGGATCGAGCTGCCGTACACCAAAGTGCACCCCGGCCGGAGCGTGCTGACCCTGCGGGAACTCCAACTGCCGTACGGGAGCGGTGTCGAGGGCGAGTTCACCGCGCACGGGCCCGAACGGATCGCCCTGGTCGGGCGGAACGGCTCGGGGAAGACCACACTGCTGCGGACCATCGCGGGTCAGCTGGAGCCGGTCTCCGGGGAGGCGACGGCCCATGTGCCGCTCCGCTTCCTGCCGCAGCGGCTCGACGTACTGGACGACGGGCTGAGCGTCGTCGAGAACGTGGCGCGCAACGCGCCGGACGCCGGCAACAACCTGATCCGGGCACGGCTCGCCCGGTTCCTCTTCAAGGGGGCGCGTGCGGACCAGCCGGCCGGCACGCTCTCGGGCGGCGAACGGTTCCGGGCGGCGCTCGCCGCGCTGCTGCTGGCCGAGCCCGCCCCGCAGCTGCTGATGCTCGACGAGCCGACCAACAATCTGGACATGGCGAGCGTGCGCCGGCTGACGGCCGCGCTGGAGTCCTACGAGGGGGCGCTGATCGTGGCCAGCCACGACCTGCCGTTCCTGGAGTCGGTCGGCATCACCCGGTGGCTCACACTGGGCGGCAGCGAATAGCCCGGCTTGATCCACACGCCCGGCCCCGAGGCGTGATGTGGCTCTCCGTATCGAGACCCGACCTGGAGGCATAGCAGACTGTAACGGTACATATCGGAACCGGGGGTTGGCTGGGGCTTACTGCCGCCTTAACCTACGGAGACGTAACCTACGAATCCGTAGGTAAATACTCCCGTCCCCAGGAGCCCCCGTGACAATCACCTCTCCCCACCTCGGCAGTACGGACGCGTGGACAGACGCCCGGCTGCTGTATGCGCTGGAGGAGGTGGTGGAGAAGGAACTCAACCGCCATCTCTCCGTGGCCAAGGACTGGATGCCCCACGAGTACGTGCCGTTCTCCGACGCGCGCAACTTTCCCGGCTTCTTCGAGGACGGGACGGCGTGGGAGCCCGAGCAGTCCAAGGTCACGGACATCGGCAGGACCGCGCTCGTGGTCAACCTGCTGACCGAGGACAACCTCCCCAGCTACCACCACGAGATCGCCTCACTCTTCGGGCGCGACGGCGCCTGGGGCACGTGGGTGCACCGCTGGACCGCGGAGGAGGGCCGGCACGGCATCGTGATGCGCGACTACCTGCTGGCCTCGCGCGCCGTCGACCCGGACAAGCTGGAGCAGTTCCGGATGGCGCACATGGCGGAGGGCTTCGAGTCGGACAACCGGCACTCGATGCTGCACTCGGTCGCGTACGTCGCCTTCCAGGAGCTTGCCACCCGGGTCTCGCACCGCAACACCGGCCACCAGTCGGGCGACCCGGTCTGCGACCGGATGCTGGCGCGGATCGCGACCGACGAGAACCTGCACATGGTCTTCTACCGCAATCTGCTGGGCGCGGCCTTCGAGATCGCCCCGGACCTCACCATGCAGGCGGTGCGCGACGTCGTCGTCGACTTCCGGATGCCGGGGCACGGGATGCCCGGCTTCGAGCGGGCCGCCGCGCAGATGGCGATCGGTGAGATCTACAACATGCGGATCCACCACGACGATGTGCTCCAGCCCGTCCTGCGGTACCTGAAGGTCCTGGACATCGACGGGCTCGGCCCGGAGGGACTGAAGGCGCAGGAGGAGTTGGGCATGTACATGGGCGGTCTGGACTCCGAGGCTGCCAAGTTCGACGCGAAGCTCGCGGCCCGCAAGGCCCGGATGGCCGCACGCGCCGCAGCGTCGTAGCCCCGGAGGCTCGGACGCCCGGAGAACCCGGAGCCACGGTGGAGCCGGTGGCTCCGGAAACGCACCGGCGCGCTCTTCCCACCCCGGCCGGTGCCGCATGGCGGCCGTCGGCCGGGGTGGTGGCGCCCCCGGTTGCGGGCCCCCCGGCCCGTGTCCCCGTCCGGCCCGCGTCAGCTCGCGTCGCGTCTCAGGCCGTACCGCTCCTTCTCGGAGAGTCCTCCCCAGACTCCGAACCGCTCGTCGTGATCGAGTGCGTACTCCAGACAGGCCACTCGCTCCTCGCAGATTCCGCAGAGCCGCTTGGCCTCACGCGTGGAGCTGCCCGGGTCGGGAAAGAAGAACTCCGGCCCCGTCTGGGCGCACAGAGCCCGCTCCTGCCAGGCGAGCTCAGGGGCGTTGCTGGTGGTGATCGACATGATGGACACAGTGCCCGGCAGCGATCAATGTCTGTTCAACAAACGATGAACGAGCTTCCCGCCGCAGGTCTCACGCACCGCCGGACTCACCCTTGATCAGCGCGAACTGCGCTCCGTGGGGGTCGGTCGCCTTGGCGATCCGGCCCACGCCCGGCAGGTCGACCGGCTCCATGACGACGGAGCCGCCCAGCCGTTGCGCCGATGCCACCGCCGCGTCGGTGTCGGACACCTCGAAGTACGGCAGCCAGTAACCCGCGTCGGCCGCGCCGGTCTGGACGAAGCCCCCGATATTGGCCTCGGGGCCGCGGCCCGCCGGGGCCGCCATCGTGTACGTACCCCCGGGGTACGGCGCGGAGTTGGTCTCCCAGCCGAACACCGCGTGGTAGAAAGCGGCGGCAGCCGGGACATCCGTGGTGTACAGCTCGGTCCAGCAGAGCGAGTTCGGGTCGTTCACCACGCCCATGCCCTTGTTCTCCCCCGGCTGCCAGGTCGAGAAGGGCGCACCTGTCCTGTCCTTGAATCCGGACATACGACCCAGCGTGGCCACGTCGTGCGGTCCGAAGAGCGAGGTTCCGCCCGCCGCCTCGACGTCCCGCGCGGTCGCTTCGGCGTCCTCGGTCCGGAAGTAGACGGACCAGGACGCCCTGCCCGCCGGGCCCTCCGTCCCCTGCATCACCCCGCCGACCATTTTCCCGTCCAGGAAATACAGGCCGTAGCCGCCGAAATCGGGGCCCGCCGACCGGAACTCCCAGCCGAACAGCGCGCCGTAGAAGGCGGTGGCCCCCTCCTGGTCGGGGGTCGCCAGATCGATCCAGTTGGGTGAGCCTGCGACGAACGGGATGCTCAGCATGGTGCGCTCCTCGGTTCGGGGGTGGTCGGGGTCCCCCGTCGGCCTGCGTTTCCGAGTCTTGCACCGGGCACTGACAATCCGGCCCGCCGCGGGCCTCCGGGTACGGCCGGGCGGGTAGCCGGGCGACCCCAATGGCGTACCTGATCCGCACCCCGGACGCCGCCCTGCCCGCCCTTCCGGCGCGCCCCGGGACCGGCCGGAGTGTCCGGCGCCGCGTGAGATCATCCCTCCGGTGAGCGGCGTGAAGCACGGTCCGGCCCCGGCCGGCAGAAGAGCCCGAGCCCTCCTCCTGGAGGCGGAGCGGCTGCTCGGTGCGGCGCGGGCCGTCGTCGCCGACCGTGCCGCGGCCGCCGACGCCGTACGGAGCGCGCTCGCCCCGCTCCAGCAGGAGCTGGCCAGGGCCGAGCTGGAGCCGATCCCGCTCTCGCGGTTGCGGGACGTCACCGAGGGGCGGCTGCGGCTCGGCGCCCTGGAACAGGCGGGTCTCACCACGGTCGTCCAGGTGCACGACGCGGGCCGCTACGCGCTGCGGCAGCTGCCCGGGGTCGGCGCCCAGACCGCCGACCAGGCCGTCGCCGCCGCCGGGCAGATCGCCCGGGCGGTCGAGGAGACCGTCACCGTACGGATCGACATCGACCGCCCCGAGCCGCGCACGACGGCGCTCGTCAGATCGCTGCACGTGCTGGCGCAGGCCGGGCCCGAACTGCGCCGCGCCCATGACGCGGCGCAGCGGCTCAGCGCCGGGCTCGACCGGCTCCTGCCGCCGGCCGGGCCGGCCCGCAGCAGGCTCCGCATGGCGCTGGCCGGCCGGACCCGGCGTACGGAGGTGCTCGCCGCGCTCGAAGCCGTCGGGGAACTCACCCGGCAGTCGGCGGCGGACGGGGTGCCGCTGCTCTTCGCTCAGGTCTCGGCCGATCTGCTGCGGGTGCCCGCGTCCGACGCCGAGGCCTGGGTCGGCTTCGAGCTGCGCTCCGCCGACTACTACAGCCTCCTGGCGGAGTTCTCGGGCCAGGGCGCCGATCTCGCCGCGGCGGAGGGGTTCGTGCCCTCCGCCATCGCCGAACGGGTCCGTGCCCAGCCGCTGGACGACAGCAGGCTGCGGGTGTCCCTGCGCGGCTACCAGGCTTTCGGGGCACGGTTCGCGCTGGTGCAGCGCCGGGTGATCATCGGGGACGAGATGGGGCTCGGCAAGACGGTCCAGGCCATCGCGGCGATGGCCCATCTCGCGGCGGGCGGCGCCACGCACTTCCTGGTCGTCTGCCCGGCGAGCGTACTGATCAACTGGACGCGCGAGGTGGGCTCGCGCTCCACGCTGGCCGCCCGGTCCGTGCACGGACCGGCGCGCCGGACGGCCTTCGCCCGGTGGTGCGAGCAGGGCGGGGTGGCGGTCACCACCTTCGACGTGCTGCCTCTGCTCGCGGTCCCGGACGGCGTACGCCCGGGGATGCTCGTCGTCGACGAGGCGCACTTCGTCAAGAACCCCCTCACCCGGCGGGCGAAGGCCGTGGCGGACTGGGCCGGCCCGTCCGAACGGGTGCTCTTCCTGACCGGCACGCCGATGGAGAACCGGGTCGAGGAGTTCCGCAGTCTGGTCCGCAGGCTCCAGCCCGAGCTGGTGCCCGCGGTCCGCGACCGGGACGCGGCAGCCGGCTCACAGGTGTTCCGCAGGGCGGTGGCCCCGGCCTATCTCCGCCGCAACCAGGACGATGTCCTCACGGAGCTGCCCGCGCTGGTGCACGTGGACGAGTGGGAGGAGCTCAGTGCGGGGGACCTGACCGCGTACCGGGAGGCCGTGGCGGACGGGCACTTCATGCGGATGCGCCGGGCCGCGTACGCCCGCCCGGAGGGTTCGGCGAAGCTCCGGCGGCTGCGCGAGCTGGTCGGTGAGGCGGCCGCCAACGGGCTGAAGGTCGTGGTGTTCTCGTACTTCCGCGAGGTACTGGCCACAGTGGGGACGGCCCTCGGCGGGACGGCGTACGGACCGGTGGAGGGCGCTCTGCCGGCCGCCCGCCGCCAGGAGCTGGTCGACGCGTTCTCG
Organism: Streptomyces sp. NBC_00440; assembly: GCF_036014215.1. Classification (NCBI taxonomy): domain Bacteria; kingdom Bacillati; phylum Actinomycetota; class Actinomycetes; order Kitasatosporales; family Streptomycetaceae; genus Streptomyces; species Streptomyces sp. NBC_00440. Next base: position 7,174,433 of record NZ_CP107921.1, on the reverse strand, counting down.
GCTGCCCCCGGGCACGCGGTGCTGCTGAGCCAGTTCCAGGCCGGCGGGGTGGGCCTCAACATGCAGGCGGCTTCCGTCGTCATCCTGTGCGAGCCGCAGATCAAACCGGCCATGGAGCACCAGGCCGTGGCGCGCGCCCACCGCATGGGCCAGGTCAGGACGGTGCGGGTGCACCGGCTGCTGGCCGCCGACAGCGTGGATACGCGGATGCTCGGCGTACTGGCCGACAAGACCCGGCTGTTCGACGCGTACGCCCGGCGCAGCGAGGTGGCCGAGGCGACGCCCGACGCCGTCGACGTCTCCGACGGGGGCCTCGCCCGGCGGATCGTGGAGGAGGAGCAGCTGCGGCTGTTCCTGGCGAAGCGGGAACCGGCCGAGGGGGGACCCGCCGGGAGCGAACTCTCCGGGGGACAGCCTCCCGCGCCGGAGATGCGGGAGATCCCGCGGCAAGGGGCTCCTGAGCGGCGGATCTGTGAGCAGGAGGCGGCCGGGGACGGGTGAAGGCCCGCATCCCTGCGGGCCTTCACGGGTACCGGTGTCGCGGCGGACCGCCGAGTGTCAGAGCGCGGTCATGACGTGCTTGATCCGCGTGTAGTCCTCGAATCCGTACGCCGAGAGGTCCTTGCCGTAACCGGAGAGCTTGAATCCGCCGTGCGGCATCTCCGCGGCGAGCGCCCCGTGGTTGTTGATCCACACACAGCCGAAGTCCAGGCTCCTGGACATCCGCATCGCGCGCTGGTGGTCCTTGGTCCACACCGATGAGGCGAGCGCGAAGTCGACGCCGTTGGCGTAGGCGACGGCCTGGTCCTCGGTGCTGAACGACTGGACGGTGATGACCGGGCCGAAGACCTCGTTCTGGATGATCTCGTCGTCCTGGTGCAGTCCGGAGACGACCGTGGGGGCGTAGAAGTACCCCTGGTCGCCGACCCGGTGGCCGCCCGCCTCGACCGTGGCGTGACCGGGGAGCCGGTCGATGAACCCGGTCACCTGGGCCAGCTGGTTCGCGTTGTTCAGCGGGCCGAAGAACGCGTCGGCGACCTCCGGGCCGCCGGTCCTGGTGGCTGTCGCCGCCTTGGCGAGCGCCTCGACGAACGCGTCGTGGACCGACTCGTGCACGATGACACGGGTCGCCGCCGTGCAGTCCTGGCCCGCGTTGAAGTAGCCGGCCACCGCGATGTCCTCGGCGGCCCTGGTGAGAGCTTCCCCGTCGAGGTCGTCGAAGACGACGACCGGCGCCTTGCCGCCCAGTTCCAGGTGGACCCGCTTGACGTCCTTGGCCGCCGAGGCCGCGACCTGCATGCCCGCCCGTACCGAGCCGGTGATCGCGGCCATCGCCGGGGTGGCGTGCTCGACCATCAGCCGGCCGGTCTCCCGGTCTCCGCACAGGACGTTGAACACGCCTTCGCTGTGGCCGAGTTCGGCCAGCACTCCGCCGATGATCTCCGCGACCAGGACGGTCGACGCGGGGGTGGTGTCGGACGGCTTGATGACGACCGTGTTCCCGGCCGCGAGGGCGGGAGCGAACTTCCAGACCGCCATCATCAGCGGATAGTTCCACGGCGCGACCTGCGCCACGACGCCGACCGGCTCCCGCCTGATGATCGAGGTCAGCCCCTCCATGTACTCGCCCGCCGACCGGCCCTCCAGGAGCCGGGCCGCCCCCGCGAAGAAGCGGATCTGGTCCACGACCGGCGGGATCTCGTCGTCCGTCAGCTGCGCGAGCGGCTTGCCCGTGTCGCGCGCCTCGGCCGCGATCAGCTCGGCCGCCCGCTCCTCGAAGACGTCCGCCACCCGCAGCAGCACCTTCTGGCGCGCGGCGGGGGTCGCGTCGCGCCACGCGGGGAACGCGGCGGCCGCGGCCTCCATGGCGGCGTCGACGTCGGCGGCCCCCGACAGCGCGGACGTCTCGTACACCTCTCCCGTACAGGGGTCGATCACATCGAGAGTGCGGCCGTCGGCCGCCTCCTTGAACTCACCGTTGATGTAGTTGCGCAGCATGGACACCAGCCTCACGGAATCCGCGGCCCGCGTGACCGGACAATGTGGAGCACCCGCCCCAGCCGCCCCCTACAGAACGGCACAGTCGGAGGAGCGGCACGGACGAAGGAGCCTGGTTGGAGGAGCAGGGCCCGAGGAGCACCGTCAGGACGGCACACCCGGGGCTCCGGGGCCGGACGCGCAGCCGTCGCCCGGGGTGCCCGGCGTGCTCGTCGGGGCCGGGTCCGGCGTGGGCGAGCCGGAAGGCGACGGTGACGGCGACGGGCAGTCCGGCGGTGTGCTGCCGCCGCCGCCGGGGTCGGGCGACGAGGTGTCCGGCGGTCCCGATGTGGGGCCGGACGAAGGCGAGCCGGTGCCGCCGCCCGGATCTCCCGGGGCACTCGGTGAACTGCCGGGCGGAGTCGGCGTGCCGCCGTCGGACGGGCTCGCGGACGGTGTGTGGGAGGGCGCGGGACCGATGACGATCCCGCCGCCGTGGCCCCCGTGTCCGTGCCCCTGTCCGTGTCCGTGTCCGCCGTGCTGATGCGCCTTGCCGGTCTGTGCACCGTCGTTCGCGCCGCCCGCGCCCGGGCTCCTCGGCAGGACCCCTTCGCCGTCCGGGACCGCGTGCGTCCCGTGCCGGTAGAAGGAGAGCCAGGACAGCACCAGCCTCAGATAGGCGTCGGAGTGGTTGTAGCTGAGGACGGCGCTGTCCAGACCGCCGCTGCTGCGGAGATCACGGCCCCCGGCACAGAGATAGTGTCCGGCGGCGAGCGCGGCGTCGAAGACGTTGTCGGGGTCCTTCTTGCCGTCGTGATTCCCGTCCTGCCCCCAGGCCGCCCAGGTGGACGGGATGAACTGCATCGGGCCCACCGCCCGGTCGTACGTCGCGTCACCGTCGTACGCGCCGTGGTCGGTGTCGGGGATGTGCGCGAAGCCCGAGCCGTTGAGCACCGGCCCGAGGATCGGCGCGAGGGTGGTGCCGTGCTTGTCGACCGCCCCGCCCCGCGCCTGCCCCGATTCGACCTTGCCGATAGCGGCGAGCAGCTGCCAGGGCAGCCCGCAGGCGCGGTCGCTGCGGCGCAGCTGTGCCTCGGCCGACCGGTAGGCGGCCAGCACGGTCGCCGGGATCCCCGACTGTTCGTACACCGGTCCCACGCCACTGGCATCGACCGGATTGCCCGGCGGGGGCGGAGTGACCAGCGGCGGGATCTCGGTGTGGAACGAGTTGTCCGTGGGGCCTTCGACCTGAGCGGTGGTCTCACCGGCCGGTACGGATGATCTCTTGGGCTGCGGCAGCTGATGGTGCACGAGCCCTGGCGCCTGCGAGGCCGTGAGCGCGGCCATGGCCACCGCGGCCACCGCACTGCCCCCCAGTCCCCGCCGCATCCGCCGCACGTGCCTCATATGCCGCTCCCTCATCGGAGTTCCGGAATCCCCGGGCTGGGTCACCGGGTGAAGGTGTCGATGTTCGCGATCCGCCACTTGCCGCCACCGCGCACCGCGTCCACGGCGAACATGGCCGCGGCGTAGGTCGTCCGGTCCTTCTTCGCCGCTGTGCCGGTGTTGCTCTGGTCGGCGTAGAGGAGCACGCGCGCGCGGTCGCCGTCGATCAGCTCCACACCGCTCTCGGTGACGGTGGTGGTCAGCACGAGCTTCTGCTTGGCCGCCTGCGCGCGTACGGCCGCCAGCATGTCCTTGTGCTGCTTGACGGCCTTGCCGGTGAGGAGGGTCGCCGCGGCCCGGTCGGCCTTGGCCGTGTTGGTGTAGTCGTACGAGAAGAGGGCGTTGACGGCGCTGGTGACCTGACCCTTCACCTCGGTCGTACGGGCCACGTCGCTCAGTGCGCCGTTGCTGGTCGCGGCGGAGTCGTGCAGGGCGGACGCCCGCGTCCCCGCGTAGGCGGCGAATCCGCCGAGCAGCACGGTGAGGACGGCGAGCACCACGGGCAGCCGCACCAGGGTACGGAGCCACGGGCGTGCAGCCCCGGCCGTCCCGGACGCGGCCCCGGCGCCGGACCCCGTAGCCCCGGCCTCTTCCGGTCCGGTCTCTTCCCGTTCGGCCTCTTCCGGTTCGGCCCCTACGGCTTCGGCATCCGCGACGGCACCAGGACCGGCACCGGCGCCGGGACCGGGCGCTTCGGGCTGGTCCTCCGCCGGCCGTGGCCTGACGCGTACCGGGGCCACGGCCGCCAGTCGCCGCTGCCGGTTGATGAGATGACGGGTGGTCGACATGTCGTCCTCAGCTCCTCTCCTGGGTCAGCCGGCGGTGTTGCCGACGGGTGCCTGGCCCAGGGCGCTGAGTTTCCAGCCCCCGGACGTACGCGTGAGTTCGCCGAGCAGCCGGCTCTCCTTCTCGGCCGGTTTGCCCTTCGGCGCGGTCACCGTGATCCGCAGCGCCACCATCACGCTCGCCCTGCCCGCCCGGACGTCCAGTTCGGTGACCGCGCCGGAGAGCACCCTCGCCGTGGAGACCGTCTGCGCCTGTTTGATCTGCTTCTCGAACTCTGGCCTGCCATCGGTGAGTTGCTTGTGCAGATCCCCGGTGGTCGACGCCTCCCACGCGTCGAGGCCGGTCGTCAGCTTCCGGTGGTCCAGGGTGTTCATGTTCTGTACGGCCTGCTCCCCCGCGGCCAGTACCTGGTCCCGCGACCGTGCGTACGCGGCGGAGTCGTCGTGCGCGGCGGCGTACCAGGACCACCCTCCCCAGCCCGCCGCACCCGCGGCCAGCAGCGCCAGCGCGAGCGCCACGACGGTCAGCGGATTCCTTGCCGTCCTGAGCGTCCCGAGCGTCCCGAGCGTCCTGGTTGTCCTGGGTGTCCTGCGCATGTACGTCTCCCTCAGCGGGCCGTGATGTCGGTGATCAGCCAGTTGCCGCCGCGGAGTTCGGCGGTCACCGACAGCTGCGCGGCCACCACCCCGGCCGGTCTGCCCTTGCGCTGTGCGGTCTGGTCGAGGAAGACCAGCAGTCGCGCCTCGCTGCCGGTCAGCCGGGTGACTCCGGCCCGTACCACCTGGGTCGTGAGCGTCAGCTTCTGCTCCTTCGCCCGCTTCCCGACCTGTCCGAAGAGCGCCGTGTACTGCTTCGCGGCCTTCCCCGCGAGCAGTTCGCGCGCCGACTGCGCGGTGACGTCGGTGGCCTGCGGCGTGTAGGAGAGGACCTTGCCGAGCGTGTCACTGACGTCCCCGGTGACCTGCGAAGTGGCCTCCGTGTCGGTGAGCGCGCGGTTCCCGGCGGCCGGGGTGCTCCTCAACTGGTGGGCCCTGAACAGCATCCCGGCCCCACCGAGCACCAGCAGCAGGACGGCAAGACCTGCCGCGAGCAGGGCCCGCCGGTGACCGCGACCGCTCGCCTCGGGCGTCTCCTCGTCCGGGGCGTCCGGGGCGCCCTGCGTGTCCTGCGTGTCCTGGGCGTCCACTCCTCCGACGTCCTCCACAGTGCTGCTCACGCGCCCTCCTTGCCGACCGGCACTGCGCTGAGTGCGGTGACTTTCCAGCCGTCCGGGGTGCGGGCGAGCGTGGCAGTGAAACGTTTACGGTCGGTCGTGGCCGTACCGCCCCTGGGGGTGATGGCGACCTTGACGGTGGCGATCAGCGCCGCCGTGCCCGCCCGGTCGTCGAGCGCGGTGAGCGCGGCGTCGGTGACAGTGCCGCGCGCGGAGGTGCCGGCCTTGGTGAGGGTGGTGCGGTCGGTGGCCCGGGTGGCCGCCAGCTTGTCGTGGAGCGCTCCGGTCGAGGCGTCGAGCCACTGCCGAAGCCCGCTGTCGGTGTCCTTCACATCGAGGGTGTTGAGCTGGGCGACCCGTTCGCGCCCGGCCGCCAGCGCGGCGTCCCGGGACGCCGCGTACCTCAGCGAACCGTCCTGGTGCGCCTGCCAGTACACCCACCCGGAGACCGCGCAGAAGACGACGGCCAGCGCGACGGCCACCCAGCTCAGCACCTTGGTACGGGTGGTCACGCGCCGCCTCCGAGACCGAGCAGGCCGCCCAGATCGGTGGGGCCGCCGGCGGGCAGTGCGGGCGTCCCCAGGGCGCCGGGGAGTGAGCCCGACCCTCCGGCGTCCGTGCCCAGGAGCAGGGATCCCGGCTTGGCGGGTGCCCGGAGCGGGCCGCCGCCCGGTGCGTTCGCCGAACCGCGCACTTCCTTGCCGGTACTGGGCGGGGAGGTGCAGCGGGCGCTGGTGTTGAGCTCCGAAGTGGCGCTGGTGTCCAGGCCGTTGCGGTACGTCGTCCCGCCGTACCCGGCGGTGCACGGCAGCGGCGAGAAGAAGGTGACGGCCATACCGAAACGTGCTCCCTTGGCGTTGATCGCCGTCGCCCCGGCCGCGGCCACCGCCGGCAGTTTCACCAGCAGTTCCTCCGTACCGCGCTGCCGGGTGACCGCCACGTCGGAGGTGGTCAGCAGATTGGCGACGACCACACTCAGATCCGGGTTCAGATCTCTGAGCAGTCCGCTGACCTGTGTCGCGGCCTCGGGTGTGGCCGCGATGAGCGCGCGCAGATCGGTGTCGGATTCCACCAGCTGTCCGGCAAGGCCCTTGGCGCCCCTGGCGAAGGACTTCAGCGCTTCGCCCTCCTGTGTCTGGGTGTGGAGCACCGTCTCGCCGTCGGTCATCAGCTTGGTGTCGGTGGGCAGCGCCTTGTCCGCTGCCTTGAGGAAGTCCTTGCTGCTGTCCATCAGGACCTGGAGGTCCTCGCCGCGCCCGTCGAACGCGGCGCCCGACTCGTCCACGACCGTGCGCAGCGCGTCCAGATCCACCGAGGACGTCAGGTCGTTGACGCTGGTGAGGACGTTGGTCACCGGGGCCGGGATGCTGGCGTCGGCGCGGGCGATCCGGGAGCCGTCCTCCAGGTACGGGCTGCCCGTGGCGGCCGGCCGCAGGTCGATGTACTCCTCGCCGACCGCCGACAGGTTGGCGACGGACGCCTTGAGATCGGCGGGGATGGGGGGCGCCGAGTCACTGATCCGCAGGTCGGCCTCCACCCCGTCACCGGTCAGCCGGATCGGTCCGACCCGGCCCACCGAGACGCCCCGGTAGGTGACGTTGGCGTGGGTGAAGAGGCCTCCGGTCTCCGGGAGTTCGACCTTCACCACGTAGTAGCCGCGCAGCCCGACCAGATGCCCGAGGTCGGCGTAGCGGGCGCCGAGGTAGCCGAGGACGAGCACCGCGATCAGCAGGAAGGCGATGTTCTTCAGCCGGGTGGCCCTGGTGACCATCAGTGGCCGCCTTCCGTGGACGGGGCGGTGAGGGAGGGCAGCGGCAGCGGCGGGGTGGCGGCGCCCGCCTTCCGCGACGCGGTGGCCCCGTCGGTGGTACCTCCCTGCGCGCCTCCTCCCGAAAGGGTGATCGGCGGAACGATCCGGGTCCCGGGCACGGCCGTCACATCCAGATAGACATTGAGGTAGTCGCCCTTCACGCCGCGCAGCACCTCATCGGTGAAGGGGTACGTGAAGAGCACCTGCAGCGAGTCGGGCAGGTCCTTGCCGGAGTCGGCGAGCTGCCGGAGCGTCGGCGCGAGCGCCTTGAGGTCGGCGACCATGTCGGCCTTGCTCTTGTTCACGGTGTCGACGGCGACCCCGGAGAGGGTGTCGAGCGCCTTGAGCATGGTGATCAGGGAGCCGCGCTGTTTCTCCAGCACCTTCAGCCCGGGGCTGAGCCCGGTGAGCGCCTTGCTGATCTTCTCCTTGCGGGTGGCGAGCGTCGCGGAGAGCCGGTTGACGCCGTCGAGCGCCTGGGTGATGTCGCTCTTGTGCCCGTCCAGGCTGGTCACCAGGGTGTTGACGGACTGGAGCGTGGAGCGGATCTGCGGCTCCCGGCCGCCCAGGGTCTTGTTGAGTTCGGTACTGATGGTCTTGAGCTGCTGGACGCCGCCGCCGTTGAGCAGCAGCGAGAGCGCGCCGAAGACCTCCTCGACCTCCGGGTTGCGGTTGGTGCGCGAGATCGGGATGGTCTGGCCGTCGGTGAGCCGGCCGGCCGAAGCGCCCTTGTCGGGGGCGGTGAGCTGGATGAACTTCTCGCCGAGCAGGCTGGACTGTTCGAGTTGGGCGTAGGCGTTCCGCGGCAGGCGCACCTTGCCGTTGACCCGCATGGTGACCCGCGCCGACCAGCTCCCCGGCGAGAGCGTGATCCTGGAGACCCGGCCGACGGCCACATCGTTCACCTTGACCGCGGCCTGCGGGACCAGATTCAGCACATCGCCGAAGTCCGCGGTGATCTCGTACGGGTGCGAGCCGAGGTCGGCGCCACCGGGCAGCGGCAGGTTCTCGATGCCGGAGAACGACGGCGCCGCGCAGCCGCCGAGGGCAACGGTGCAGCCGACGGCCATAGCGACCGCGGCCGCGATGCCCGTACGCGAGGTGCGGGACGTACGGGAAGCAGTGGTCCGGCTCATCGGGCGGCCCCCTTGTGTGCCGTGGGATTCGCGGCCGTCCTCGACGGGGACCCGTACACGTCACCGACCGCCGGGAGCGGCAGCGTGGGCAGCGACTTCCGCTGTGACGGCTGTATGGGGACCAGGCCGTCGAGCCCCGCGCCGGCCGGGACCCCGCCGGCGGCTCCGGTCGCCGTTCCGGCCGTGGACGCCGCGCCCGCACCGCCGAGTTGGCCGTTCATGCTGATCTCGTTGAGGTTGCCCCGGCCGTCGATGGTGCGGTGCACGGGGTCGTAGGCGTTGAGGAGGTTCCCGGCCGCGAGCGGCGCGTCATCCAGCATCTCGGCGAGCGAGGCCCGCTGTTCGACCAGCGTGTCGGTGATGGGCCGCAGCCGGCTGACGCTCTTCTTGAGGGACCCGCGGTTCTCCTCGATGAAGGTCTTCACCTGGCCGAGCGCGGTGCCCAGTTCCTTCAGGGCGGTCCCGAGATCGTCCTTGTCGTCGTTGAGGAAGCCCGAGACCGTGGCGAGCTGCTGTTCCGCCGTGTGCACCTTTCCGTCGTTGCCCTTGAGCATCGTGGTGAAGGACTGGAGGTAGGCGAGGGTGTCGAAGAGGTTGCCGCTGCTCTTGTCGAGTGTCTTGGCCGCCTTGCCGAACTGCTCGATCGAGTCGCCGATCGCCTTGCCGTTGCCCTTCAGGTTGGCCGCGCCGGTCTTGAGCAGATCGTCCAGCGCACCCTTCGAGTTGGCGCCCTTCGGCCCGAGTGCGGTGGCCAGCTGGGTGACGCTCGCGTACAGCTGGTCGACCTCGACGGGGGTGGCGTTGCGGTCCGCCGCGAGTGTGGCCCGGTCCTTGAGCTGCGGGCCGCCGGCGTACGCGGGTGACAGCTGGACGTACCGGTCGGCGACGATGCTGGGCGCGACGATCAGGGCGCGGGCGTCGGCCGGCACCTTCACGCCCTTGTCGAGGGCGAGGACCACCCGTACCTCCCGGCCCTCCGGCCGCACGGAATCGACCCGGCCCACCTTGACTCCGAGAATCCTCAGGTCGGAGCCTGCGTAGAGGCCGGTGGCCCGGTCGAAGTAGGCGGTGATCCGGTGGCCTCCCGCGCTGTCGAGGGCCATGACCCCGGTGGTGGTCACTCCCGCGACCAGGACGAGCCCGGCCCCGATCCCCACGAACCGCCTGGTGGTGTGGTTCATCGGCTGCTCCCCTGGCTCTGCCGGGGCGACACACATCCGGTGGCCGGAGGTGTGCCCGCGGGCAGGTAGTTCTTCGGGACGAGCCCGCAGATGTAGCTGTCGAACCAGCGCCCGTTGCCCAGGGTGTTGCCGACGAGCCGGTAGTAAGGACCGGCCAGGGACAGCGCCTTGTCCAGGCTCTTGCGGTTCTTCAGCAGGACGGCCGTGACCTTGTCGAGCGCGGTCAGGGTGGGCTTCAGCTGTTTGTTGTTGTCCTTGACCAGACCGGTCAGTTCCGTACCGAGGTCGGTGGTGCCGGTGAGCAGCCGGCGGATGGAGTCCCGGCGGTTCTGGATCTCGCCGAGCAGCAGGTTGCCGTCCTTGAGGAGGGCGTCGAAGCTGCTGTTCTTGTCGGAGAGGGTCTTGGTGAGCTGTTTGCTGCCCTTGAGCAGCTTGGCCAGTTCGGCGTCGCGCTGCGAGACCGTCCGCGACAGCGCGGAGAGGCCGGTCGCCGCGTTCTTCACGTCGGGGGGCGAGTCCTTGAAGGTGTCCGAGATCGTCTCGAAGCTCTTCGCGAGCTGCTTGGTGTCGAGGTCGCCGATGGTGTCGCTGAGTCCGCTGAATGCCTGGGTGACGTCGTACGGCGATGTGGTGCGGCTCAGCGGGATCCGGTCCGACGGGTTCTGCGGCCCGGTGCCGACCGGGTCGAGTGCCAGGTACTTGTCGCCGAGCAGCGTCTTGATGGCGATGGCCGCCGTGCTGGAGTTCCCGACCCAGGCGTCCTTGACCTTGAAGGTCACCTTCACCTTGGCGCCGTCGAGCGCGACCGCTTTCACCTGGCCGACCCTGACTCCGGCGATCCGTACCTCGTCGCCGGGGCCGATCCCCGCCGACTCGGTGAAGTCGGCGGTGTACGTGGTGCCGCCGCCGATGAAGGGCAGCGAGTCGGCGCGGTAGGCGGCGAGCCCGATCAGGGCGAGCACCAGCAGTCCGACCACGCTCACGGCGACCGGGTTGCGCTCCCGTACGGGCTTGAGCCGCGGGAGCCGCAGGCGGGGCGCGTTCATCCCTGGCACCTCGATTCGGTGACCGCGATGCCGGTGGGCGGCTTGCTGCCGTCCGATGTGGTCACGCCCGTCACGCGGGCCTCGCAGAGATAGAGGTTGAGCCACGATCCGTAGGAGGCGAGCCGGGTGACGGCCTGCATCTTGGCGGGTGTGTTCCGCAGGAAGTCCTGGAGCTGCGGGGTGCCGTCGCCCAACTGCTTCGACACCCTGCCGAGTTCGCTGATGTCCTTCTTCAGCGGCGCCCGGCCGTCCTGGAGCAGTCCGGCGGTCGAGGTCGTCAGTGCGCCCATCGCGGTGATCGCGTCCCCGAGGGGCTTGCGGTCCCCGGCGAAGCCGGTGACGAGCTGCTGGAGGGTGACGACGAGGTCGTTGAAGTCCGACTCCCGGTCGTTGACCGTCGTCAGTACCGTGTTGAGGTTCTTGATGACCTGGCCGATGACCTTGTCCTTGGCGGCGACCGTGGTGGTCAGCGATCCGACGTGCTGGAGCAGGCTGTCGACGGTGCCGCCCTCGCCCTGGAGCACCTGCACGATGGAGTTGGCGAGCTGGTTCATCTCGGCCGGGGCCAGCCCCTGGAGGAGCGGCTGGAACCCGTTGAACAGCTCGGTGAGGTCCAGGGCCGGTGTGGTGTGCGAGAGCTGGATGGTGTCGCCGGGCGGGAAGTGCTTCCCGACGGGCCCGGTGCCCTGCTCCAGGTCGACGTACCGCTGGCCGACCATGTTGAGGTACTTGATCGACGCGGTCACCGAAGCGGGCAGGGCGCGCCCCTTGTCCACCGCGAAGCGCACCTCGGCGAGCCGCCGGTCGGCGACCTTCACGGACTCGACCTGGCCGACCTTCACCCCGGCGATCCGTACGCTGTCCCCGGCGATCAGCCCGGTAGCGTCGGTGAAGCGCGCCCGGTAGGAGACGGTGTCGCCGACATCCGTGTTGGCGATGCTCAGCCCGAGTACCACGGTGGCCAGCGAGGTCACCAGGACGAAGACCAGGGACTTGACGAGCGGAGCCGTCAGGCTGCGGCGCTTCACTTGAGCTTCACCTCCGCACCGCGGAAGACCGGGCCGGCCAGCAGGCTGCTCCAGTCGGGAAGGGACTGCGCCGAAGCCTTCGCGCCGGGGGCAAGGAGTTCGTTGACGAGCTGGTTCTCCTGGGGCGAGTTGGGCAGCCCGAGGCTGTCCGACTTCTTCGCGCCGGTGGCTGCGGTCGGCACGGTCTTGCCGATGTAGGGGACGGAGTAGCAGTGCGGCCCGCCGCTCGCAGTGTAGGACGGGGCGTCCCGGCCCGGTGTGTACTTCCCGAGTGAGGGGACGGAGACGAGGCTGACATGCAGTCCCGGCTCGTCCGTTCCCTTGCCGAGTGCCTTGTCCATGGCGGGGACGAAGCCCGCCAGGGTGCTCAGGATGCAGGGGAATTCGGGGGCGTACTTCGCGAGGAGTTCCAGGGTGGGCCGGCCGGTCGCGGAGAGCCGGATGATGTTGTCCTTGTTCTGCTGGAGGAAGGCCGTGACGTCCTGGGCGGTTCTGGTGGTGGTGCCGTACAGGCCCGCCAGTTCGGCCTGCTTCTCGGCGAGCGTCGAGCTGGTGGTGGTGAAGTCGGTGAGCGCGCTGAGGATGTCGGGCGCCGCGTCGGAGTAGACCTTGGTGACCTTCACCAGTTCCGCGATGTCCCGGTTGAGCGTGGGCAGTTGAGGGTTGAGCTTCCTCAGGTAGGTGTCGAGGGTGACGAAGGTGTCGCCGAGCTGCTGCCCCCGGCCGCTCAGGGCCTGCGAGACGGCGGTCAGCGTGGCGGAGAGCTTCTGCGGCTCGACCGCGGTGAGCAGCGGCAGCACATGGTCGAGCACCTGCTCCAGCTCGATGGCGTTGCGCGAGCGGTCCTGCGGGATGGTGTCGCCCGCCTTCAGCGCGCGGGTGGACGCGTGGGCCGGGGGTACGAGTGCGACGTACCGCTCACCGAACAGTGTCGTCGGCAGCATCTGCGCGGTGACGTCGGAGGGGACCTGGCCCAGCTTGTCCGGCTGGATGGCGAGGGTGAGCCGGGCGCCGCCGCCGTCCGAGCTGATGCCGCGCACCTGCCCGATGACGACACCGCGCAGCTTCACATCGGCGTTGAGGTGCATCTCGCTGCCGACGGTGTCGGTGTCCACCCGGACCGTCGCCGAGTCGGTGAAGTCCTTCTGGTACACGGCGATCGACAGCCAGATCAGCAGGGCGGGGACCACGATGAAGACCACGCCGGCGAGCCTGCGCCGTACGGTCCGCGCGTTCATCCGGCCACCTTCACCGTCGTGGTGGCGCCCCAGATGGCGAGGGAGAGGAAGAAGTCGGTGACGCTGATGAGCACGATGGCGTTGCGCACCGAACGGCCGACCGCCACCCCGACCCCGGCGGGGCCGCCGGTGGCGCGGAACCCGTAGTAGCAGTGGGCCAGGATCACCAGCACGCTGAAGATCAGCACTTTGAGCACCGAGAGCAGGACGTCGTCCGGGGAGAGGAACAGGTTGAAGTAGTGGTCGTAGGTGCCGGACGACTGCCCCTTGAAGAGGACGGTCACCAGACGGGACGCGACGTACGAGCTGAGCAGCCCCATCGCGTACAGCGGGATGATCGCGACGACCCCGGCGATGATCCGGGTGGTGACGAGGTACGGCATGGAGCGCACCCCCATCGCTTCGAGGGCGTCCACCTCCTCGTTGATGCGCATCGCGCCGAGCTGTGCGGTGAAGCCCGCGCCGACGGTCGCGGAGAGGGCGAGTCCGGCCACCAGCGGGGCGATCTCGCGGGTGTTGAAGTACGCGGAGATGAACCCGGTGAAGGCGGCGGTGCCGATCTGGTTGAGCGCGGCGTATCCCTGGAGGCCGACGACCGTCCCCGTGAAGAGGGTCATGCCGACCATCACGCCGATGGTGCCGCCGATCACCCCGAGGCCCCCGCTGCCGAAGGCGACCTCGGCGAGCAGCCGCTGGACCTCTCTGATGTAGCGGCGCAGGGTGCGCGGGACCCAGATGAGCGCCCGTACGTAGAAGACGAGTTGGTCGCCGGAGCGGTCGAGCCAGCCGAGCATGGACATCTCTCAGCTCCCCTTCGCGGGGACGATCTGGAGATAGACCGCCGTGAGGACCATGTTCACGAAGAACAGCAGCATGAAGGTGATGACGACGGACTGGTTGACCGCGTCGCCGACGCCCTTGGGGCCGCCCCTGGGGTTCAGACCTCGGTAGGCGGCGACGATCCCCGCGAGGAACCCGAAGATCAGCGCTTTGACCTCGCTGATGTAGAGGTCGGGCAGCTGGGCGAGCGCGGAGAAACTGGAGAGGTAGGCGCCCGGTGTGCCGTGCTGAAGGATCACGTTGAAGAAGTAGCCGCCGAGTGTGCCGACGACCGAGACCAGTCCGTTCAGCAGGACCGCCACGAACATGGTGGCGAGCACCCGGGGGACGACGAGGCGCTGGACGGGTGAGACGCCCATGACCTCCATCGCGTCCAGCTCCTCGCGGATCTTCCGGGAGCCGAGGTCGGCGCAGATCGCCGAGCCGCCGGCGCCCGCGATGAGCAGCGCGACGATCAGCGGGCTGGCCTGCTGGATGACGGCGAGCACGCTCGCTCCGCCGGTGAAGGACTGGGCGCCGAGCTGCTGGGTGAGCGAGCCGACCTGGAGGGCGATGACCGCGCCGAAGGGGATCGAGACCAGGGCGGCGGGCAGGATGGTGACGCTCGCGATGAACCAGAACTGCTCGATGAACTCCCTCACCTGGAAGGGTCTTCGGAAGACGGCCCGGGTCACGGTGGCTCCGAGGGCGAAGAGCTTCCCGGTCTCGCGCAGCGGGGCGAGCACCCGCAGCGGCGGGCGGGGCTGCCGGTAGTCGGCGGCCTTGCCCCCGCCGCCGTCCGCGGACGGCTCGGACGGTCGGACCGGTACCTGTGCGGTCATGGCCGGCCACCGCCGGAGGCCGGGGCCGCGTAACTCCTGAGGATGGCGGTGCGCGCCGCTTCGGGCAGCTCCGCCATCATGCCCAGCACGCGTTCCCTGCGGCGCAGCACCGCCTGGCGCTCGGGCAGCCCTTCGGACGGTTCGAGCTGCGGGACGATGGGCCGCGGCGCCTGCGGGCGGGAGCCGGCCGCGCTGCGCTGCTCGGCCGCGAGGGTCGCCGCGTCCTTCTCCTCGGACATCCCGATCGGCCCTTCGCGCCGGCCGCTCAGGAACTGCGCGACCACCGGCTCCTCGCTGGTGAGGAGCAGTTCGCGGGGCCCGAACGTGACCAGGTTGCGCAGGAAGAGCATCCCCATGTTGTCGGGCACGGTGGCCGCGATGTCGAGATTGTGGGTGACGATCAGCATCGTCGCGTCGAACTGCGCGTTCAGATCGATGAGGAGCTGGGAGATGTACGACGTACGGACCGGGTCGAGTCCGGAGTCCGGTTCGTCGATGAGGATGATCTGGGGGTCGAGTACGAGGGCGCGCGCGAGACCGGCGCGCTTGCGCATTCCGCCGGATATCTCCCCCGGCAGCTTCTCCTCCGCGCCCAGGAGGCCGACCATGTCCATCCGCTCCATGACGATGCGGCGGATCTCGGACTCCTTCTTCCTGGTGTGCTCCCGGAGCGGAAAGGCCACGTTGTCGAAGAGGGTCATCGATCCGAAGAGTGCACCGTCCTGGAACATCAGGCCGAAGAGCTTGCGGGTCTCGTAGATGTCGCGCTCGGGGCTGTTCACCATGTCGACGCCGTTGATGAGCACGCTGCCCCGCTCGGGTTTCAGCAGCCCGATCAGAGACTTCAGGAACACGGTCTTTCCGGTGCCGGAAGGGCCGAGCATCACACTGACTTCACCGGCCGGGAGCGTGAGTGTCACGTCCTGCCAGATTCTCTGCTTGCCGAAAGACTTCGTGAGCCCTTCAACAACTACTTCGATTCCCATCTCACCTCCTGCATGCACTCACGAAGTGACAGAAGTGCGCCGAGAGGCGCACGTTAAGTTCACCGGCGCCGCCGGGACAAGCCCTTGAACAGGTAACTCCCCAAGAAATTGAGCTACTTGTCATGAGGTGACAAGCCCGTGCGGAAACCTTGTTGAAAAGTGCTCACTCACAGCATGGACGCAGGTGAGGGACTTACGCCCCGGCCTCAACCGGCCGAGAGGTTCGCGGAGAGCGACGTTACGGCCGGGTAACCTGGGGCCGCAATAGCCAGCCCCGCAAGTTTTGTCCCGGCATCTCGCCGCCGCCCTCCCCTTTGCGGTAACTGAGCAGCTCAGCAAGGAAATTCATCCAGAAGTGATAAATTCCGCGAGCAGGATTGTGCAGCGGTGTTTCCCGCCAGTAACCTCACGGCTCGGTGAATTCACACCTGTTCCGGCACGCCGCAGACCCATCAGGTCCGAGTACGGCACCGCCTTCCGGCCGGCTGCCGAAAAAGGGGAAGACATGAGATCCGTTTCCACCCGGTCGCGTCTGGGGCTGCTCGCCGGCTCCACCGCCCTCGCCGCATTCGTGTCCGTGGGCACGGCCACCGCGGCCAGTGGGCCCGTGAACCTCAACGGCAGCTGGGCGCCGTTCTCCCGGTGCCCCGTGGACGCTCCGGCGATGCTGGCCGCCGACGGGCAGAGCGACACCGCGCTCTGCGTCTCCTCGCACTCGGCGAACGGCTCCATCAAGCTCGGCAACTCCGTCGTGCCCACCGGGGCGAGCGATCTGCAGCTCGGCGTGATCACCCACCCCGACGGATCGTCGACGCTGGTCTCCCCCGCGGGCGGCGCCCTGGTGGCCGACCCGGCACAGCTCCCGGGCGGCCTGCTGGGCCTGATGTGCCCGAGCAACGTCCCGGTGGTCAGCGGCATCTGCCACCAGATCACCGACAACAGCCTCAACCGGGTCACCGCCACCATCGAATCGGTGAACAACCCGAGCGACTTCACCCTGCTGGCCGGGGCCACCACGGGGAAGCCGATCGTGACGCTGCCGGTGCGGATCCATCTGCAGAACCCGTTCCTCGGCGACAAGTGCTACATCGGCACCTCGTCGGACCCCATCCTGCTGCGCCCGCAGAACGTCACCGCCCCGACCCCCGGCACCGAGGCGTTCGACGCCGACGGCACCGCCGACCCGAACGGCGCCCTGGGCCGGATCAACCTCATCGGCGCGAACCAGGGCGACTCGGCCTACGCGGTCCCCGGCGCCAGCGGTTGCGGGCTGGACCTGCTGAACTGGGCGGTGAACCTGAAGACGGCGCTGCCGTCCGCATCGGGCAAGAACAGCGTGACCCTGAACAGCGCTTCGACCTATGTCGCCACCCTCAACGACCCGGCGAGCGTCGCCCCCGGCGAGGGCAAGGCACTCTCGGACGCCTGGCACTCGGCCGTACGACCCTGACGGGTCTCGCCACACCTGCCCCGATGGGGCCGCCCCGGCTGCGGGGGCGGCCCCATCGGCCTGCCGGGCCCGGTGATGCGGCCCGGCACAGCGCCCGGTGCCGACAACCAGCCATTCATGGCGAGCGGCCGGCACGACGGAGCGTCACCTCACGGCTTGGAGGTCCCGGAGCCCGGCAGCTCGGGCATATCGGGCGGGCAGAGATTGTTGGGCGAGTCAGGAATGCAGGTCGTCCCCTGATTCATCTCAATACTGTTCCCGGGCCCCGAGAGTGATGCGGTGAAAAGCGGATCCAGGTCCTCACCGTTCGCACCGCACCCGGAGAACTTGGGAATGTCTATCGTGCCGTCGAGCGTGCCGCCGTAGAAGACATTCGTGTATTTGGCACCGCCGTTGAGAACCACCTTGTACGGTGTCGCGGTTCTGCACGCACTGCCGACATCCAGTGGAGTCCCGTTCACCTTCACGTCGTACAGCCGCAGGGACTGTTTGAACGAGATCACCGAGAACACACTCGTGCCGACATTCCCGGTCGATATGGTGACCGGCCCTGTCTCGAAATGCACCTTCGCCGTGACCGGCTGGAAGCCGAACGTCAGGAACGTCGATTCGGCGTCGGGGAGCCGCAGGTCCGCGAGTGAGTCGAGCCGCAGATAGAGGCCACCCGGCTGGACGCTCGACCGCACCGAGGAGTGGACGACCGCCAGCACGCTGATCGTCACCGGCTTGCGCTTCGGGTCATTGATGATCATCGCGCCGTTGAGCTTGCTGACGTTGGCCACCCCGAGGGCGTACGCGCAGCCCGGACTCCCGGGCAGGTCGTACTCCCCGGGTGTGGCACCCGGCGGCGCCACGGGCGCGTCGCTGATGTCGACCTTTCCCTTCGGTATCACGGTCGGGCACTTGCCCACCGGGGCGGGGTCGGACCGGGGCTGCACCGTGACACCGCCGTCCGCGTCCTTCCGTCCCTTCCCGCCGGCCGGCGTGCTGGCTCCCGGGCTGCCCGGCGAGGTGGAGGGACCGGTGCTCCCGGCCCCCGGTACCGGAACGGTCCCCAGCCGCAGGTCCTGGCCGGCGGCCGGCTCACAGACCAGCGGGACCGGCTCCGGGGCGCCCTGCTGCCCGGTGCCGGGCGTCGCGGTCAGCAGCCCGAGCTTCAACTCACCTGCGGCCAGGGTGACATCACCCGTGCCGCCGACCGTGACGGTGGGCACCGGGCCCGAGTGGACGAGCCGCACATCGCCCTCCGCCGGAACAGGCGTACTGGGCGCGGCGAGATCCGACCACATCGCCGTGGCCGACTGGTCGTTCTGGCTCACCTTGACGGCGAGTGAGGCGGTGCTCAGCACCGCGTCGGTGTCCTTCGGCAGCAGCGCCGCGAGATCCCCGCGGGCCAGCCCGACCGTGACCTTCACCGGCCCCGGCTGCACGGGTTTGCCGGCCTCGGCGGATGCCGGCAGGTTCATCGCCACCTCGACGGTGGCACGGCCGGAGCCGGAAGGGAGACCGCAGTCGTACGAGAGGGTGGCCGGGGTGCCGCCCTCACCGGCGGCCGAGCCGTTGCCGGCCAGCAGTCCGGCGACGAGCGCGGCCGCCGCGGCGGAGGCCAGCCGTACCGGCCGCCTGCCGCCCTTCGCAGGTGTCCTGGGATTCATGCCGGCCCTGTCCCTCCGCCTCATACGGTCTTGTCGCTGTACGGGTCTGGTCGCTGTACGGTCCGGTCGCTGCTCTGCCGCGCGGTCCTGCCGGCCGCCGGGCCGCAAACGTGAAATCCGGGCCGGAGGCAGTCCTGCCGCCTCCGGCCCGTAGCGCTGTGCCCACCCGCGTTACGGTGTGCTGATCACCGGCAGGGTGCTCACCGCGTACGAGGCGTTGAAGCTCGCCACGTCACCGTTGTTGATGAGTCCGAGGCAGCTCGCGCCGGACGCCACCAGGCCGTTGCCCGTGCCGTCGATCACCAGGGCGTGGGCCGTGTTGTCGTAGTGGCCGTTGACCGTTCCGGTGAAGTCGGCCGCGCAGCCGACGCCCGAGATGTGCGCCGAGATCGCGCTGACGGTGCCGTTGACCCAGGTCGGGTGGGTGGAGTTCATGCTGACCGCGTTGATCTTCCACGGGGTGGCCTTCATCGTGACGTTGAAGGTGATGCCGGCCACGTTGCAGCTGGTGAACTTGATGGTGCCGATGGTGCCGATCCCGGCGCCGTCGGGGCTCGTCGCCTGGAGCGAGCCCGCGGTCACGTCGGACGACGCACAGTTCAGAGTCGCCGCGGGCACCGCCAGTGAGGGGTTGACGGCGTGCGCGGTGTAGGCGCCGGAGTGGGTGACCGTCCACGAGGACGTGGCGGTGGCCGATGCCGATGTCGCGGCCAGCCCGACGGCCGCACCGATGGCGGCGGTCACGACTGCGGCTCTTGCGGCAAACTTGTGCATGGTGTGATTTCCCTTCGTGGCGTCTTGATCAGATTCCCGGAGTTCCGTCCCCGAAGAACGGAACCCCCACGAGGTTCACTTGGCCGGAAGGCGGTTTCGTCCCGGGCGACCGTTTGTCCCGACCGTGCGGCGATGACGCTACGATTGAGTAACCTGAGTCCGCAATGGCCTGTACGAAGAAATCCGGGGGCGGGTTCTCCGTGGTGGATTTCCTGTTGTCCGGCGAGTAAGCGCCGAGGTCCGCACTAGCTGAAAGTGAGTAATTCCGCGTGGCCCGCCGTGTGACCGGGTGACAGTTGCCCGTTCCTGGCCCGGCCGGCTCCCGGCGTCACAGCACTCGTTCCGGCCGGCGCCTTTTTCTTGTCAGCAGATGACAAAGGAACGCGCCGAAACCGGAGAGGAATTGACCGGCCGGCCCGTCCGGCGACCGGAACCCACGCCATGGATTGGCTGGATACGCTCCCCCGCTCACCTCCGGCCCTGTCGTGGTTGTGTCCACCGGCCCCCGGCTTCGGCTATGTTCGGCAGCCCAAATTGGTACGCACCTGAAGGTCTCCGGGAGCGCTCTCCCGTCGGCCACCCCCACCGGGCGCCGGAGAGCAAGGGGTCGAGGAATGCCGGGAGTTGCACAACCCTCGGACATCGGAGAACCACTGGGACCGCTCCCCCAGGAGTTCGCGGCCGTCATGCGGCCCGAACTCCCCAGCCTGATCAAGGAGATCGGGCTTGAGGTCACCCGCGCCTACCCCGAGTACGCACGGCTGCTCGAAGGCCCCTACGCCCAGGGCATCCGGATCGGCGTGGAGCAGAACATCTCCGTCTTCGTCGACCAGGTCGCCGAGCCCACCGCGTCGTCCGCGCTGCGGGACGAGATGTGCCGGAGATTCGGCCGGTTCGAGGCGTACGAGGGCAGGAGCCTGGACCAGCTCCAGGGCGCGTACCGGCTCGGCGCCCGGATCGCGCTGCGGCGGGCGAAGCGGGTGGGGCGGCGCTACAACCTCTCCCCCACCCTGATGCTCACCTTCGCCGACGCGCTGTTCACCTATGTCGACGAACTCGAAGCGCTGTCCCGCGAGGGCTATCTGGAGGTCAGGACGGCCGGAGGGGACCAGCTGGACAACCAGCGGCGCCGCCTGCTGCATCTGATTCTCGCGGGCTCGCCGGTACCCCGCGCCGCCATCGCCGAACTCGCGGAGCAGACCTGCTGGACACTGCCCGAACAGGTCACCCTGGTCGCCCTGCGACCGCCCGCGGGTATCCCTTCCGCCCTTCTGGACAACGATGTCCTCGCCGATCTGGCGGAGCCGCAGCCCCATCTGCTGATCCCCGGGCCGTTCGACGAGCGAAGACAGCACATGCTCGACGTCGCACTCCCCGGAGCGCACCGCACCATCGGCATCGACGTCCCCCTCGCGAACGCCGCGGACTCGCTCCGCTGGGCACGCCGGGTGCTCGACCTCGTCGACACCGGCATCATCGGGGACGCCCCGACGATCCGCTGCGAGGACCACCTGGTGACCCTCTGGCTGCTCTCCGACCGGGCGCTCCTCGAACAACTGGCAGGGCGGGAACTGGCCCCCGTCTCCCACCTCACCGCGAACCGCAAGGACCGTCTCCTGGAGACGCTGCACGCCTGGCTCGCGACCCGCGGCACCGCCGCCCAGCTGGGTGAGGTCCTGGATGTGCACGCACAGACCGTCCGCTACCGGATGCGCACCCTGGAGAGCATCTTCGGACAGCAACTGTCCGATCCGGAGCGGCGGTTCGCCCTTGAGATCGTCCTGCGCGCGATGCGGCTCGAATCGAGCGGCAGCTGATCCCGGCGAGGGCCCTCCGGATCCGGGCTCTTCCGGGCGCCGGCCCGGCGGCCGGACCGCCACCTTGCCCGTACGCCCGCCGCGCCATAACGTGACCTCCCGGCAAATTTACTCGGTAGTAGGGAAGCGCTCGTGGCGGACAACATCAGCGAGAGACTGGCGGAGCTGGATTTCGCTTCCGTCACTCCGCGAGAGTTCGCGAAGATCATCAAGGGGCTCTCCCCCAGGCAACTCGGCGAAATCGCCCGCGGTGACCTGCGACGGCAGGTACTCGCGGAGGTATTCGGGCGCGTGGAGCGGCAGTTCCGCCCGGACAGCGCCGGTTCGCTCGCCGCCGTGATCCGCTGGAAGATCACGGGCGAGAGCGACGTGGTGTACGAGACCACGATCGCCGACGGCGTGTGCACCGTCACCGAGGGCCGCTCGGAGGCCGATCCGCGTCTCACACTCACCATGGGCGACGCCGATTTCCTCAAGCTGGTGTCCGGCAACGCGAGCCCGGTGACCCTCTTCATGCTGCGCAAGGTCAAGATCGCGGGAGACCTGGGCCTGGCCTCGGGGCTCACCCGGTACTTCGACATTCCCAAGGCCTGAGAGCCATGCACTGAAACACGGGTACCGCCGAAACACGGGTACCGCCGAACGGCCGAACCTCACGGCGCGGCGATCGCCGGTCCGGCCTCCTGCGTATGCGCCGTTCGCGCGCCGGTGTGAGGGTGCCACTGTGACGACCGCCAGCAGTCCGGCCCCTGCCGCACCCCCGGTACTCGACGTCCGGCAGCGGAACATCGTGTTCGGCACGATCATGCTGGGTGTGCTGCTGGCCGCTCTCGACCAGACGATCGTCGGTACCGCGCTGCCGACGATCGTCTCGGACCTGGGCGGGGCGTCGCACATGTCCTGGGTGGTCACCGCGTATCTGCTCGCCGAGACGGTGGCGACCGTCCTGGTCGGCAAGTTCGGTGACCTCTTCGGCCGCAAGCTGGTCTTCCAGGTGTCGGCGGTCATCTTCATCACGGGCTCGTTCCTGTGCGGCCTGGCGACGGACATGTCCCTGCTGATCGCCTGGCGTGCGGTCCAGGGCATCGGCGCGGGCGGGCTGATGGTCACGGCGATGGCCCTGATCGCGGATGTCATCCCGCTGCGCGAACGCGGCAAGTACCAGGGCGCGATCGGTGCCGTCTTCGGGGTGTCCACGGTGATCGGCCCGCTGCTCGGCGGTGTGTTCACGGACCATCTGACCTGGCGCTGGGCGTTCTACGTCAACGTCCCGATCGCCGTCCTGGTGGTGATCGCGGCCGCCCGCAACATCCCGTCCGTCAGATCCGCCGGCCGGCCGGTCATCGACTACCTGGGCATCTCGCTGGTCACGGTCGGGGCGAGCGCGCTCATCCTGGCCACCAGCTGGGGCGGCAACCAGTACGCCTGGGGCTCCGGCGCCATCATCGGGCTGTTCGTGCTCGGCCTGGCCGCGCTCGCGCTGTTCTGCGTCGTCGAGACACGTGCGGCGGAACCGATGCTGCCGATGCGGCTGTTCTCGAACCCGGTGTTCGCGGTCTGCTCGATCCTCAGCTTCATCGTCGGCTTCGCGATGCTCGGGGCGATGACCTTCCTGCCGACCTATCTGCAGTACGTCGACGGTGACTCGGCGACGATCTCCGGAGTGCGGACGCTGCCGATGGTCATCGGGCTGCTCATCGCCTCCGTGTTCAGCGGGAACGTCGTCAGCAAGACGGGCAACTACCGGATCTTCCCCATCGTCGGAGCACTGGTGATGGCGGCGGGGCTGTTCCTGATGTCCCGGATGGGCCCGCACTCGGGGGTGTGGCGCGAGTCGCTGTACATGTTCGTGCTCGGCCTCGGCATCGGGCTCTGTATGCAGGTGCTGACCATCGCCGTGCAGAACACCGTCGACTACGCCGATCTGGGCACCGCGACGTCCGGGGTGACGTTCTTCCGTACGCTCGGCAGCGCCTTCGGTACCGCGGTGTTCGGCACCATCTACGCCAACACCCTCAAGCCGAAGCTCAGTACGGCCATCGGCCAGGCAGCAGCGGTGTCCGGTACCGGGCCGGTGCGGATCGCCCGCGCCGCCCAGGACCCGAAGTCGCTGCACAGGCTGCCCGGCCCCACGGCGGCCCCGATCATCGAGGCGTACGCGCACACCATCCACACCGTCTTCCTGTGGACGGTGCCGGTCGCGCTCATCGGGTTCGTCGTGGCGCTGTTCCTGAAGCAGGTGAAGCTCCGCGACTCCGCCCGCGCCGGGTCGACCGACATGGGTGAGGGCTTCGCCGCCCCCGCGTCCGGGGACTCGGCCACGATGCTGGAGTTCTCCGTCGCGAAGATCCTGCACAGCCAGGGCCCGGACTCCGCCCGCCGGATCGTCGCGGAGTCCGACACCCGGCTCGACGTGGCGGGAGCCTGGGCCGTGATGCAGGTCGAGCTGCTCACCCGGCTGGTCGGGCACGCGAGCATCGGGGTGACCGCCGCCCGGTACCGGATCCCGCCGGAGGTGCTGGTGCCGGTCTTCGACCGGATGGTCGACGAGGGCTACCTCACCCGGGACGGCAACCTCTTCTCGCACACCGAGGCCGGCCGCCGGGAGGCCGGGACGATCACTGCGGCCTGGGCGCACTGGCTGAACACCCGGCTGGAGGCGGACACCGGCAGGCCGCGCAGCGCCGAGCTGCGGGCGGCGGCGGACGCCATCGCCAAGCGGCTGCTCGCCGAGGACCTGGCCACCGGTCTGCCGCACGCCCGCGGGACGGCCCCGGCCGCGCGCTGACCCGGGCCCGGCGCAGCCCCGCCCGGGGAACATCGCAGGCCAGGGGGGCTCAGGATCCGGACGCCGGGCGTTCTTTCATAATGGTGTTCGGGGCCTTCGCGGCGAAGGCCCCGGACGACCACGACAGTCCGGCCCGCCGACCGGATCAGCAGCGCCCATTCCTGGAGGAAGAGCCCCATGAGCGAGGAGCACCCGGAACGGCGCCCGGCCGGCGAGCTGGAGGCGAGCGTGCTGGCCGTGCTGTGGGCTGCCGGGGATCCGCTGACCCCCGCCGATGTGCAGCGCACCCTCGGCAGCGGGCTCGCCAGGACCACCGTGACGACGATCCTGAGCCGGCTGCACGACAAGGGGTGGGTCACCAGGTCCCGCGAGGGCCGCGGCTTCGCCTACACCCCGACCGAGGACTCCCCCGGGCTCACCGCCCGCCGGATGCACTCCGAGCTGGAGAAGGAGCAGGACCGCTCCACGGTGCTCGCCCGTTTCGTCTCCCGGCTGAGCTCCGACGACGAGCGGCTGCTGCGCGAGCTGCTGGAGAGCGAGGGCAAGTGATCTACGCGGTGTGGGTACCCCTGCTGATGCCGCTGCTCGTGGCGCCCGCCGCCCGGTGGCTCGCCGAGCTGCTGGCGCCGCGGCAGGCCGTCCGGCTGCTGACGGCGGCGGCGCTCACGCTCGGCTGCTGCTCGGCCACGGCGCTGGGGCTGCTCGTCGTGGCGGGTCTGCTGCGGCTCCCGCCCGTAGCCGCCCTCGGCCGGCTGATCCACCCGGTGGGCGGTGACGGGCCGGACACCACCGTCGTCGCGGCCGTTGCGGCCGGTGGCGCGCTCGCCGTCGGCGCCACCGCGCTGGTACGGACCGTGCTGCGGCAGCGCGCCGAGCTGCGCGCGGCCCGGCGGCAGGTCGGGGCCGGCGGCGAACTGGCCGTGGTCCGGGACACCGCCCCCGACGCGTACGCGCTGCCCGGCCGCCCCGGCCGGATCGTCGTCACCACCGGGATGCTGCAGGCCCTGGCACCGGCCGAGCGCGAGGCGCTGTTCGCCCATGAGCGCGCGCACCTCACCGGGCGCCACCACCTCTTCATCGCGGCGGCGGAGCTGGCCGCGCTCTGCCACCCGGCGCTGCGCGGGCTGCGGGCACCGCTCGGTTACGCCCTGGAGCGCTGCGCCGACGAGTCGGCGGCCGGGGCGGTCGGCGACCGGTCCCTCGCGGCCCGTGCCATCGGCCGCGCCGCGCTGGCCGGCCACCGGGTGCCCGCCGCCGCGCGCCCCAGCGTCGTACTCGCCGCCACGGCCGGCCCTGTCCCGCGCCGGGTCGCGGCGCTCCTGGGCCACCGTCCGGCCGGCACCCCGGACCGCGGGTGGCACGGACGGGCCGCCCGTGCCCTCGCCGGGGCGTTGCTGGTGTGCCTCTCGCTGTCGGCGGGCGGAGCGCTCGACGCCGCGACGGATCTGCACGGCGGCATCGAGGCGGCCCAGGCCGCTTCCGGCCACCACTGACTGCGTCCGGACACCACTGACGCGTAGCGCGGCGGCGGCACCGGGCGGGCCCCGGCGGAATGCCCCGCTCAACACCCCTGCTGCGCCGCCCGACCGGCGATTAGCATCTCGAAGATGTTGACGAACTGGGCGGGGAACATCGCCTTCACGGCACAGCGCATCGACCGGCCCACCACCCTCGACGAGCTCCGTGCGCTCGTCGCCGCCTCCGCCCGGGTGCGCGTCCTGGGCAGCGGCCACTCGTTCAACACCATCGCGGACACCGACGGCACGCTGGTCTCGGTGGCCGGACTGCCCCCGGAGATCGAGGTGGACCGGGCCGCGTCCACGGTCCGGGTCTCGGCCGGCGTACGGTACGCCGAGCTGGCCAGGGAGGTGCACGCGCACGGGCTGGCCCTGCCCAACATGGCCTCCCTCCCGCACATCTCCGTGGCGGGCTCGGTGGCCACCGGCACCCATGGGTCCGGGACCGCGCTCGGCGGGCTGGCCACCGCGGTCAGGGAACTCGAACTGGTCACCGCCGACGGCGAGCTGCGGACGACCGGCCGCGACCGGGACGGCGAGCGCTTCGCCGGGTCCGTGGTCTCGCTGGGCGCGCTCGGCGCCGTCACCTCGCTCACCCTGGATCTGGTGCCGGGTTTCGAACTGGCGCAGCGGGTCCGCACCGGGCTGCCCCTGTCGGTCCTGGACGAGCACTTCGACGCGGTGACATCGGCGGCGTACAGCGTCAGTCTCTTCACCGACTGGAGCGGTCCGCACTTCGGGCAGGTGTGGCTCAAGTACGTGGCCGGCCGCGAGCCCGAGTTCCCCTGGGCCCCCGAGGCGCCGGGTCCGCTGCACCCCGTACCGGGTGTACCGCCCGTGCACTGCACCCAGCAGCAGGGGGTGCCGGGGCCGTGGCACGAGCGGCTGCCGCACTTCCGGGCCGGGTTCACACCGAGTTCGGGCGAGGAGATCCAGTCGGAGTATCTGGTGGACCGGCGCCACGGGCTCGCCGCGCTGCACGCCGTCGACGCGGTCCGGGACGTGGTCGCACCGCTGCTGCAGGTCTGCGAGGTGCGGACGGTGGCCGCCGACGACCTGTGGCTGAGTCCGGCCTACGGTCACGACACGGTCGGGCTGCACTTCACCTGGGTCAGGGACACCGTGGCCGTACTGCCGGTGCTCCGCCTGCTCGAAGAGCGTCTTGAACCGTTCGCCGCGCGTCCACACTGGGGGAAGCTGTCCACCGTGCCGGCCGGGCGGCTTCCCGCGCTCTATCCGAAGCTGGCCGACTTCCGGGCCCTGGCCAGGGAGTACGACCCGCGGGGCAAGTTCACCAACGCCTTCCTGGCGCCGCTGCTCGATGATGCCCGGGCATCGAACACAAGCCTGTCGTAAGGGCGTTGTCGCGCGCATCCGGCCCGGGAGACCCAGAGCGAGGAGAGCAGCACCGATGAGCACCCCGTACTACGAAGACGTGTCCCCCGGCACCGGCGCCCTTCCGGCGCGTGCCAGGTATCCGGCATCCGATGCCATGACCCTGTCGCTGAACGGAAGGTGGCGCTTCCGGCTCTCGCCGACCGCGGACGCGGCCGACGACTCGTTCGCCGCGCGGGGGTACGACGCCGCGAGCTGGGACGAGGTGGCGGTCCCCGGCCACTGGGTCCTCCAGGGACATGGTGCGCCGATCTACACCAACCATCTCTACCCCTTTCCGGTCGACCCGCCGCGCGTACCGACCGGCAACCCGACCGCCGACCATCTGCACACGTTCGACCTGCCGTCCCAGTGGCCGTCGGCCGGAGACGCCGTGCTGCGGTTCGACGGGGTGGAGTCGTGCGCCCGGGTCTGGCTGAACGGCGAGGAGCTGGGCGAGTTCAAGGGCAGCAGGCTGCCCCACGAGTTCGCGGTGGGCGCACTGCTGCGACCGGGCGGCAATGTGCTCGCGGTCCGCGTCCACCAGTGGTCGTCCGGGTCGTATCTGGAGGACCAGGACCAGTGGTGGCTGCCGGGCATCTTCCGCGATGTCACGCTGCTGCACCGCCCGGAGGGGGCCGCGGGTGACTTCTTCGTGCACGCCGGCTACGACCATGTGACCGGCCGGGGCACCCTGCGGGTGGACAGCACGGTTCCGGGCCGGGTGACCGTGCCGGAGCTCGGGGTCGAGCTGGCGGCCGGTGACGAGGTGTCGGTGCCGGTCGAGCCGTGGACGGCGGAGACCCCGAGGCTGTACGAAGGTGAACTGGCCACCGCGGGTGAGCGGGTGGCGCTGCGCATCGGTTTCCGTACGGTCCGGGTCGAGGACGGCGTCATCAAGGTCAACGGGCGGCGGATCCTCTTCCGCGGGGTGAACCGCCACGAGTTCCACCCGGACACCGGCAGGACGCTGGACCTGGAGACCATGCGGGCCGATGTGGTGCTGATGAAACAGCACAACATCAACGCGGTGCGCACCAGCCACTACCCTCCCCACCCGGACTTCCTCGGACTCTGCGACGAGCTGGGGCTCTGGGTCGTCGACGAGTGCGACCTGGAGACCCACGGCTTCACCGAGCAGGACTGGCGGGGCAATCCGGTCGACGACGAGCGCTGGACCCCCGCCC
Organism: Streptomyces sp. NBC_00440; assembly: GCF_036014215.1. Taxonomy (NCBI): domain Bacteria; kingdom Bacillati; phylum Actinomycetota; class Actinomycetes; order Kitasatosporales; family Streptomycetaceae; genus Streptomyces; species Streptomyces sp. NBC_00440. The sequence continues at coordinate 7,146,363 of NZ_CP107921.1, read as the reverse complement.
TGCTGGACCGGGCGGCCCGCATGGTGGAGCGCGACAAGAACCACCCCTCGGTCGTCATCTGGTCGCTGGGCAACGAGTGCGGGACCGGACGCGGGCTGACCGCGATGGCCGGCTGGATCCGGGACCGCGACCCGGACCGGCCCCTCCACTACGAGGGCGACCGGTCCTGCGCGGACACCGACATGTACTCGCGGATGTACGCCTCGCACGCCGAGGTGGCGGCCATCGGCCGCGGCGAGGACGGCGGACCCGCGGAGCGGCGCCAACTCCCCTTCATCCTCTGCGAGTACGGGCACGCCATGGGCAACGGCCCCGGTGGCCTCACCGAGTACCAGCAGCTCTTCGACGCGTACGAGCGCAACCAGGGCGGCTTCGTCTGGGAGTGGATCGACCACGGCCTGACCCACCCCGCACTCGGCTACGCGTACGGCGGTGACTTCGGCGAGGAGTTGCACGACTCCAACTTCGTCTGCGACGGGCTGCTCTTCCCGGACCGCACCCCGTCCCCCGCTCTCGCCGAGTACAAGAAGGTCATCGAGCCGGTCGGTATCGAAGGCGACGGAGCGGCGGGGACGGTCCGTATCGTCAACCGCTACGACTTCACCGGTCTGTCGCACCTGGTCTTCGAGTGGTCGTACGAGGTGGCGGGCGGGACCGTGAGCGCGGGCGTCCTCGACATACCGGAGCTGGCACCCGGCAAGCGGGCCGAGGTACCGCTCCCCGCCCCGCCGGACACGGACCGGGACGCCGAGAGCTGGTGGACGGTGCGGGCGCTGCTCGCCGACGGCAGCCGCCACGAGGTCGCCTGGGCGCAGTTGCCCGCCGCGCCCGGCCGGCGGGCGGCCGTGGCGGTGCCGGAGAGCAGCGGCCCGCGCCGCGCCGGGGAGCTGATCACGCTCGGCCCGGCCGCCTTCGACGCGCGCACCGGGGAGTTGCGCACGGTCGGGCGCACCGCTCTGCGGGAGCTGCGGCTGGACGTCTGGCGGGCGCCGACGGACAACGACAACGGTACGGACCCGGTGACCGGCGCCCGTTACGGGCAACTCTGGCGCGAGCTGGGGCTGCACCGGATGCAGCACCGCCTGGACGCCGTCGAGCTGTCCGGCACCGCGCTGACGGTACGGACCAGGGTGGCGCCCGCGGCGCGGGACGCCGGACTGCTGACCGTGTACCGGTGGACCAGTGACGGGACCCGGCTGCGGCTCACGGTGTCCGTCACGCCCGACGGCGCGTGGAATGTGCCCCTCCCACGGCTCGGGATCCGCTTCGTGCTGCCGGCCGGCGCCGAATCTGCCGTCTGGTGCGGCGGCGGCCCGGGAGAGGCGTATCCGGACACCCGGGCGGCGTCGAGGCTCGGCCGGTGGGAGTCGTCGGTCGACGGCCTCCAGACGCCGTACGTCCGTCCGCAGGAGAACGGCGCCAGGGCCGACGTCCGGTGGGCCGCGATCGGGGGCGTACGGGTGGCGGGCGACCCGGAGTTCGGCTTCACGGCACGCCGCTGGACGAGCGAGCAGCTCGACGCGGCGGAGCACCGCGCGGACCTGCGCCCGGCCGGCCGGCAGGTCTGGGTGAACCTCGACCACGCCCAGCACGGCATCGGCTCGCAGTCCTGTGGTCCCGGCGTCCTCCCGCAGCACCAACTCCATGCGGAGCCAGCCGAGTTCAGCTTCATCTTCACGGAGGACACAGAGTCGGCCATCGTCACCGGCGAGACCGGTGAGCCCGTGTCCTGAACCGGTACGCACACCGGGCCGGGCCGGGTCGGGCCGCGCACCCCGGCGCCCGGCCCGGTGTGCGGTCAGCCCGTGGGCAGTCCGGCCGAGGCCGCGACGAGGGCGTCGAGGAGCGGCCGGAACAGCGGATGCTCCTCGGCGCCGCGCCGTACGGCGGCGAACACCCGGCGGGTGGCGGCCGGGCCCTCCACCGGGCGGACCACCGTGTCCTTCAGCTCCATTCCGCGCAGCGCCGAGCGGGGCACCAGCGCGACCCCGGCGCCCGCGCCGGCCAGCGCGACGACCGCCCTGAAGTCGTCCGACGAGTGCACCAGGCGGGGCTGGAACCCGGCGCGCTCGCAGGCGAGGAGCACCACGTCGTGGCAGGGGTTGCCCGGATAGGGGCCGATCCACTCGCTGTCGGCCAGCTCCGCGAGGGTGACGTGCGGGCCCTGGCCGAGGGGGTCGCCCGCGGGCAGTACGGCGTCGAAGGGCTCGGCGTACAGCGGCACCCGGGCGAGCCTGCGGTCGTCCTCGCGGGGCGCGCCGCGGTACTCGACGGCCAGCGCCAGATCGGCCTCGCCGTCCAGGACGAGGGTGAGGCTCTCGTCCCCCTCGGAGTCCCTGGCCCTGACCCGGATGCCGGGGCTGCGCTCGGCGAGGGTGCGGATGGCCGGGGCCAGCACCTCGGCGATCCCGGTCGCGAAGGCGGCGACCGTGACCTCGCCGGAGACTCCGCCCGCGTACGAGGCCAGCTCGGCTTCGGCCCGCTCCAGCTGGGCGAGTACGGCGTGGGCGTGGGTGAGCAGGATCTCACCGGCGGCCGTCAGCCGTACCCCCCGGCCGCTGCGGGTCAGCAGCGCGTGCCCGGTCTCCTGCTCCAGCGCGGCGAGCTGCTGGGAGACGGCCGAGGGGGTCAGATAGAGCGCTGCGGCCGCGGCGGTCACCGTACGGTGGTCCGCCACGGCCCGCAGAATACGCAGGCGGCGGGGGTCGATCACCCTGCCATTGTCGCCCGTGCGTCGATGAACGCCGCCACGGCACGTTCCACGTCGGCGGTGGAGTGCGCGGCCGAGAGCTGGACCCGGATGCGGGCCTTGCCCATCGGGACCACCGGGTACGAGAAGCCGATCACGTAGACCCCGCGTTCGAGGAGCAGCTCGGCCATCCGGCCCGCCTCGGCCGCGTCGCCGATCATCACGGGGGCGATGGCGTGGTCGCCGGGCAGGATCTCGAAGCCCGCGTCGGTCATCTTCGTACGGAACAGCCGGGTGTTGGCGTCGAGGCGCTCACGCAGCTCACCCGCCGACTCGATCAGGTCCAGGACCTTCAGCGACGCGGCGGCGATCACCGGGGCCAGCGAGTTCGAGAAGAGGTACGGGCGCGAACGCTGGCGCAGCAGGGCGACGATCTCGGCGCGGGCCGCGACATAGCCGCCGGAGGCTCCGCCGAGCGCCTTGCCGAGGGTGCCGGTGATGATGTCGACCCGGTCCATCACCCCGTGCAGCTCCGGGGTGCCGCGGCCGCCCGCGCCGACGAAGCCGACGGCGTGCGAGTCGTCCACCATGACCATCGCGTCGTAGCGGTCGGCCAGATCGCAGATCTCGGCGAGCGGGGCGACGTACCCGTCCATCGAGAACACACCGTCGGTCACGATGAGCCGGCGGCGGGCCCCGCCGTCGGCCGCTGCCTTGAGCTGCTGCTCCAGGTCGGCGAGGTCGCGGTTGACGTAGCGGAAGCGGCGGGCCTTGGAGAGGCGGATGCCGTCGATGATGGACGCGTGGTTGAGGGCGTCGGAGATCACCGCGTCCTCGGGGCCGAGCAGCGTCTCGAAGACTCCGCCGTTGGCGTCGAAGCAGGAGGAGTAGAGGATCGTGTCCTCCTGGCCCAGGAAGGCCGACAGTCGCTGCTCCAGCTCCTTGTGGACGTCCTGGGTGCCGCAGATGAAGCGTACGGACGCCATGCCGTAGCCCCAGCGGTCCAGCGCGTCCTTGGCGGCGGCGACCACGTCGGGGTGGTCGGCGAGACCGAGGTAGTTGTTGGCGCAGAAGTTCAGCACCTCGCCGGACGCGACGCCGACGGCGGCGCTCTGCGGGGTGGAGATGACACGCTCGGGCTTGAAGAGACCGGCTTCGGTGATCTCGTCGAGGGTGGCGCGCAGACCGTCGCGGACGGACTCGTACATCAGGGTGCTCCTCGTGGTGTTCGGGTCAGGAGGTTCGAGTCAGGCGGTCCGGGTCAGGCCGTCCAGTCCAGAATGATCTTGCCGCAGTGGCCGCCCGCGGCTTCGTCGAAGGCCGCGTCGAAGTCCTGGTAGGCGTACTTGCCGGTGATCACCGGGGAGAGGTCGAGACCGCCTTCGAGCAGCACCGTCATCGCGTACCAGGTCTCGAACATCTCCCGGCCGTAGATGCCCTTGACCGTGATCATCGAGGTGACGATCTTCGCCCAGTCGACGGCGAACTCCTCGGCGGGCAGGCCCAGCATCGCGATACGGCCGCCGTGGGTCATGTTGTCCACCATGTCGCGCATGGCCTCGGGCCGCCCGGACATCTCCAGACCGATGTCGAAGCCCTCCTTGAGGCCCAGGGCGCGCTGCGCCTCGGCGATGCCGCTCTCGGCGACATTGAGCGCGAGCGTCGCACCGGCCTTGCGGGCCAGGTCCAGGCGGTAGGGGCTGACATCGGTGATCACGACGTTGCGCGCGCCGGCGTGCTTCGCCACGGCCGCCGCCATGATGCCGATCGGGCCCGCGCCGGTGATCAGCACGTCCTCGCCGACCAGCGGGAAGGAGAGCGCGGTGTGGACGGCGTTGCCGAACGGGTCGAAGATCGCGGCGATATCGAGGTCGACCTTGGTGCGGTGCACCCAGACGTTGGAGGCGGGGAGCACCACGTACTCGGCGAACGCGCCGTCGCGTCCCACGCCGAGGCCCACCGTGGAACGGCACAGGTGCCGGCGCCCCGCGAGACAGTTGCGGCACTTGCCGCAGACGAGGTGGCCCTCGCCGCTGACCAGGTCGCCGACGGCGATGTCGGTGACGTCGGCGCCGACATCGGCCACCTCGCCGACGAACTCGTGGCCGAGGATCAGCGGCGTCCCGACGGCCTGCTGCGCCCAGCCGTCCCAGGAGCGGATGTGGAGGTCCGTGCCGCAGATGCCGGTGCGCGCCACCTTGATCAGTACGTCGCCGGGTCCGGCCTCGGGCTCGGGGACGTCCAGGAGCCACAGCCCGGGCTCGGCATGCTGCTTGACAAGGGCCTTCATCGCGGCGGCTCCAGGCGTGACGGTGACGTTCGGTGGACGGCACCAATCTGCCGAGCGGCGGCCCCCCAAGTCCATCGAGGATTTCTTAAGCGGGGTCACAGCGGAGCTTCACGCGACGTCCCGGCGGCCTTCGCCTGCCGCCTCCGTGCCGACCGGTGCATGCGTATTGCGTGAAAGTTCGGTAGAGGTCAATTACCCCCTGGTAAAGCGGAAGTGACGGTTCATCACGTCTCTTCCGCTGGGCTCCCGGCACCCTCATCCTGGACCCATGCGAATCACTCTACGCGCGTTGCGCACCCGTGCTGCTGCCGTCGGCATCGCCACCGCGATCGTCGTCACGCCTACCGTGTTCCTCGCGACCGAAGCCCATGCCACCGTGAGCGGCACCATCTGTTACGGCGCCCTCCCCTCCCAGGCACACGACACGCTGGACCTGATCAAGACCAACGGCCCGTTCCCGTACTCACAGGACGGAGTCGTCTTCCAGAACCGGGAGGGCGTGCTGCCGTCGCAGTCCACGGGCTACTACCACGAGTACACGGTGAAGACACCGGGCAGCTCGACCCGCGGGGCCCGGCGCATCATCACCGGCGAGAAGACCGCCGAGGACTACTACACCGCCGATCACTACGTCACGTTCAAGCAGGTCGACTTCACCTGCTGACCGGGGTCAGGATCCCTGCCCGGCTCCGCCGTCACCCTCCACGACCCCGTCCACATACACCCAGGCGCCCTCGTACCGCTCGAACCGGCTGTGCTCGCGAAGCTCGCCGGGCTCCCCCCGAAAGGTGTAGTGGGCGCGGAAGGTGACCGTGCCGGTGGTGTGGAAGGCGGTGCCGCCGGTGGTCGCCAGGATCTCCAGGCGCCGCCACCGCTGCCCCGCGTCGAAGTCGACGCGGGGCGGCCGTGTTTCCGGGTGCCAGCTGCGCAGCAGATACGCGGCGTCCTCGACGGCGAAAGCGCTGAACCGGGACCGCATGAGCGCCTCGGCGGTGGGTGCGGCGGACTGTCCGCTGTGGAAGCGGCCGCAGCACTCGCCGTACGGGGCGGACAGACCGCAGGGGCAGGGCGCGTCGGCGGCCGGCCGGCCCCGGCGGCCCTGCTGTGCCTGCTGTGCCTGCTGTGCCTGCCGAGCTCGCTGAGGCCTCTGCGGCCGGGGGGTACGTCGGGACATACCCTGCATTCTGCCCGCAGACGGCACACGGCGGCACCGGGGCTCCCGTGCGGGGCGGGCATCCGTCCGCCGGCAGATATCCGGTTGCTGCGGGGGCCGTTCGCTGACTAGGTTCACCGGGCCTTCCGAACCGTCCTCGCCGCCCGAACCGTCCTCGCCGCCCGAACCGTCCGCACCGGCCCTGGAGTTGCCTTGTCCGTTCGCCTCACGCCACTGACAGACCCGGGGAGCAACCCGTCGAGCCACCGGCTGGTCTGGCTGGCGTCGGACGCGGACGGCAACCCAGTCGGCTCCTTGTTCCTGCGGCTGTTCACCAAGCCGGGCCAGGACCATCTCGCGGAACTGGAACTCCAGGTCCACCCGGCCGAGCGGCGCAGGGGCACCGGGTCGCGGCTGCTCGGAGCGGCCGTGGACGCCGCCCGGCAGGACGGCCGCAGCACTGTCATCGCCCAGGCCGGAGCCGGATCCGATGGGGCGGCCTTCCTGGCGGGCCGGGGCTTCCGGGATGTCCTGAGCCTCACCTACACACGGCTCACGCTCGCCGACGCGGACCTCCCCGCCCTGGCCCGCATCGTCGCGCAGCGCAGGCCCGGCTACCGGTTGCTGTCCTGGGACGGAACGGTCCCCGACGAGTTGGCCGACACCTTCGCGGCAGCACACCGCGCGATGGACGACATGCCGATGGGCGAGACGGACTACGGCTCGGTGGTCTGGGACGCGGACCGCGTCAGGGAGGCCGCCGCGGTCGTCCGCAAACGGGGCGACCTGCTGTACACGGTGGCGGCGGTGGACGAGTCGGACGGCTCGATCGCCGGGTTCACCGAACTGGTCGTCCCAGGCGACGGGACGGGCGACGCCCAGCATTACGGCACCGGCGTACTGCCCGAGCACCGGGGGCGCGGACTGGCGCGCTGGATGAAGGCCGAGACGATCCACCGGACCCGCGAACGCCACCCCGCACTCGGCGGACTGCTCACCGACACCGCGGACGGCAACCTGCCCATGCGGGCCGTCAACGACGCGCTGGGCTACACGCCGACCCACCGGACGATCGAGTACCAGCTCGACCTGCACCAGAACCGGGAGCGGGGAACGGCAGCCGCACCGGACAGCGACAGCTAGCCTGCGGATCATGTTCGTACTGGAATTGACCTACACCGGCCCCATCGAGCGCGTGGACGAACTGCTCGGGGAGCATGTCGCCTGGCTGGACGCGGCGTACGCGGCAGGCGTCTTCATCGCATCGGGCCGCAAGAACCCACGCGACGGCGGGATCATCCTCGCGGCCGGCGATGACCGCACATCGATGGAGAAACTCACCGCGACGGACCCGTTCATGATCGCGGGCGTCTGCACCTACCGGATCACCGAGTTCATCGCAACGAAGACGGCGCCCGGACTCGATGCGTTCCGCCAGGAGTTGTAGAGCGCGGACCGATCCGGATCGCCGGAGCCCCCTGCGCCGCCCGGAGTCCGCCGTTGTGCGGGCGGGCTCCGGGCGGAGGGGCGCGCCGCCCCCGTCCCCACGGTGCGGCGCAGGCGGTCCGCCGTCATCCGCTCGGCGACGGCCGCCAGTCTTCAGGGCCGGGTGCCTTCAGGCACGGGCTTCTGGATGTCCATCAGGCCGGACTCGCGGGGTCCGGCACCTTCGGGGTCTCGCGGTCGCGGGAGCCCGCCAGCCCCAGAGCGGGAAGCACCGCACCCTCGATGAAGCGGCTGAGGTACTCCGCATCACCGTAGTGGCCCTCCAGCATCGGCCGGATACGCATCGCACCCAGCAGCTGGGGCGCGACGAACTCCAGCGCCGGGTTGTCCGCCGCGACCTCGCCCCTGGCCACCGCACGGGTGACCATCGCGTTGATCGCGGCCGCCGCCGGCTCGACCAGCCCTTCGCGCAGCGCCTCAAGAAGCTCCGGGTTCTGCAGCGCCGCGTGGCTCAGCGCGTGCATCAGCGGGGTGTCGCGCCCCGAGTGCGCCCCCAGCGACGTCGCGGCCTCCCGCAGGTCCCCGGCGAGCGTACCGGTGTCGATGCTGGTCAGACTCCCGGCGCGGGTGCCGCGCAGGGCGCACGCCACCAGCTGGGGCTTGCTCCCCCACTGCCGGTAGAGCGTGGACTTGCCACAGCGCGACCGGGACGCGACGCCCTCCATCGTCAGCGCGTCGTAGCCGCCCTCACGGAGAAGCTCCAGTACCGCCTCGTAGAACTCCTGCTCACGCTCCGGTGTGATCTTGGAGCGCGAGGACGCCGTCGCGGGCTGCGTCGCGGAGTCCTGGGATGACATGAGCTCTCCCTATTCCGTGTGACGAGGAGCATCGTTATTCCATCGTACCGATACGCCAGTGTACCGATACGCTGGTGTACCGATACGTCTCCGTATCGGTACACTGTTGTTTCGATGGCGTGTGATCCGGACTCCCCGGACTCCGGATCGAACTTCTGTTACGCAGTGCAAAGCGATGAAAAGGGGTCGGGGTGATGAGTGCCCTCGCCACACCAGTCGAACGGGCGCCGTACTCCGCGCCCGCCCGTGCGCTCGCCTCCCGTGGAGCGTGCCCGTGAATGCCACCCTGGCCGCCGTCGCCCTCTCGCTCCTCTCCGCCGTCGGTTATGCGACGGCCGCGGTCGCTCAGGAGCGTCTCGCGTCCCGTACCCGGCCGGGCTCCGGGCTGCTGCGGCTGCTCGGCCACGGCGCCTGGTGGTGGGCGGTCGGCCTCAACGCGGCAGGGGCCCTCCTGCATGTGGCGGCGCTGAAATACGGGTCGCTCACCCTCGTACAGCCGCTCGGCGCACTCACTCTGGTCGCGGCCGTCCCGCTGGGCGCACGTCTCGCCGGGCGCCGGGTCGCCAGGACCGAGTGGCGCGGCACCGTACTCACGCTTCTCGGCCTGGCGGCGCTGCTGCTGGCCGCCGGGGGCACGCCTCCGCACGAGACGCTCTCGCTGCCCGAGGCACTGGGGATCGCGGCGGTGGCTGTCGTCCTGGTCGCGGCGCTCGTACGGCGCTCGGGCAGGCCGGGCGCACGCCCCGGGCTGCGCTTCGCCACCGCGTCCGGACTCGTGTCGGGCGTCGCATCGGCGCTCACCCAGACCGTGACGGTCTCGGTCACCGACCACACCCACGGTCCGGCGATCAGCTGGCGGACGGCCGTCGTGGCGCTGCTCGTCGCGGCCTTCGCGGTGGGCGGGCTGCTGCTCTCGCAGACCGCGTACCGGGGCGGCCTCGGCGCCCCGCTCGCCATGGTCACACTCGCAAACCCCGTCGCCGCGTCGGTGATCGGCCTGGCCCTGCTGGGCGAACGCCTCCAGGGCGGGGCCGTCGGGGTGCTGCTCGCCGGGGTGGGGGCGGTGGCCGCCGCCCGGGGAGTGGTCCTCCTCACCCGGGCGACCGCCACGGCACCGGCCGCGACTCAGCCGCCGGCCGCGCCACCGTCATCCACCCCGTCCACCCCCTCGGTGCCGCCGCCCCTGCTGCGGTCGTCGGCCGCAGCCGAGCCACCGACACCGCTGCCGTCGTCCGCGGCTTCCGAGCCGCCGGCCCTTCCCCGGCCGTCCACCAGGCCCGAGCTGCCGGTCACCGTCCCGCTCCGGCCACCGCAGCCGCAGACCGCGCCCGCGTCGTCCGCTACGCCCCCGCCACCCTCCGTACCTCGATCAGCAGCGCCTGCCCAGGATCGAGCACCGGCATCGGCACCCCTGCTCCGCTGAGCACCGGTCCGGGCAGCGCCACCCATCCGTCCAGGGCGGCCGTGACCCAGGCGGGCGCGAGCACTTCGCGGAACGAGGGCAGTCCGGCTTCCGTCCGTACGCGGACCCGGTAGCTCCCCGTACGGTCCAGGCCGGGCAGCGCGATACGCCCCGGCTGGGCCTCCGGCGAACTGGCCAGCTGCGCCCAGCAGTACAGGGCGGCGCTCGCGTCCGGAGCCACCACCCCGTGCAGCAGCGCGGCGTCGCCGCCGAGATCCGCGCGGACCACCCGTCCGCTGTGCAGCAGCGGCCGCAGCTCCTTGTAGAGCGCGCCCCAGGCCGTCAGCTCCGCCAGCTCGTCCGGCGAGCAGGCACCGAGGTCCCGCTCGATTCCGGCGTGGGCGAACAGCGCGGTGAGCAGCCGGAAGGAGCTGTCCGTGATCCGCCCTGTGGTGTGGCTGCGGGCCTCGCCGACATGCGAGCCGATCAGCTCGGGCGGCAGCAGCTGGCCGGTCCAGCGCTGGATGGCCTGGCGCTCGACGGGGTCGTTGCAGTCCGAGGCCCACACCCGGTCCGTACGGGCCAGGACCCCCAGGTCGACGCGGGCCCCGCCGCTGGAGCAGCTCTCGATCTCAAGACCGGGGTGCCGTTCCCTGAGTGCGTCGAGCAGCCGGTACAGCGCCTCGGTCTGCGCGTGCACGCCCGGACGGTCACGGCCGTCCGCCGACCGCTGGACGGCTTCGTGCAGGTCCCGGTTGTGGTCCCATTTCAGATAGTCGACGGAGTACCGCGTGACGATCGCGTCGAGCGATGTGAGCAGATACGCCCATGCCTCGGGATGCCCGATGTTGAGGCCGTACTGATGGCGGGAGCCGGGACCCAGTCCGGCGCTCGGCCCGAGGATCCACCCGGGGTGGGCGCGGGCCAGCTCCGATTCGAGGTTGACCATCTCCGGCTCGACCCAGAGCCCGAACTGCATACCGCGCGCGTGCACCCGGTCGGCGAGCGGCGTCAGCCCGTCGGGCCACACCGCGGTGTCGACGGTCCAGTCCCCCAGCCCCGCGGTGTCGTCCCGGCGGCCGAGGAACCAGCCGTCGTCCAGCACGAACCGCTCCACGCCGATGTCGGCGGCCAGGTCGGCGAGGGCGACAAGACGCTCGGGCCGGTGGTCGAAGTACACGGCCTCCCAGCTGTTCAGGGTCAGCGGGCGCGGCGTCACCGGATGCGAGGGACGTGCCCTGAGCAGCGCGTGGAAACGGTCGGCGAGCCCGTCGAGCCCGGTGCCGGACCAGCTGAACCAGCAGACCGGCGAGGTGTACGTCTCCCCCGGCGCCAGGCGTATCTCCCCCGGCGCGAGCAGTTCCCCGCCGCCGAGCACGGCGGCGTGCGCCCCGGCGCCCTCGGGCAGCCGCTCGGCCAGCCAGCGCTGATTACCGCTCCAGCCGATATGGACGCCCCACACCTCGCCGGTGCGGAATGCGAAGCCCGGCACCCCGGCGGTGAGCAGGTACGGGGCGTCCTGGCCGGTCCTGCCCCGGCGCTGCTCCCGTACGTGGCTGCCGTGCCCGAGCGGCCTGCGCTGCGGGGACCGTTCGCGGCACCACCGGCCGGTGAAGTCGAGGATCTCCGAGGCCCTGCGCGGCAGCGGCAGCAGGGTGGTGACACCGCTGAGGTCGTACGGAACGGGGTCCGCGTCAGGCCGCCGGGCGACCGTGGTCCGTACCGCCAGCACCCCTGAGCGGTCCAGCCGGTAGGTGAGGGTGAGGTCGAGGCCCGCGCCGTCCTCGGTGAGGCGGACGACCAGTTCACCGTCGCTCTCCTCGGCAGCGACGAAACGGGGCTTCGGCGTGGTGGCGATGCCTGCCAGATGACCCTGGTGGGCAGGGGTACCCGACCAGCCGTCGGCCTCGGTGGGCCAGACCGTGAACTGCCGTGGTTCGTCCAGGGCGTTGTGGAGCGCGGCGCCGTCGGCGGTGAGTGCGAGCGCGGCGCATTCCTCGTTGGTGAGTGCGCCCAGATCCTCACCCCAGTGCAGGATCCGGGGCAGCGGCGCGGACAGGTCGACGACCAGACCCACACCTGCTGCGCGCAGTTGGACGGTTCTGGGGGCGGTGCGGGTCATACGGGGCTTCCTCTCTCCGGTCACAGACCATCGACCGCGGAACACACCTGCGCTAGATTCGATTCAAGACAATTATTGATCAATTGAGGCCACCCGTCTGGTAGTTGTAAGGTAAACAACGATCGGGCGTGGGCGTATATGCTCCAGCGCATCGTCAGGCATTCCGCACTTGGAGGCTGATCATGACCATCGCCCCGCAGCAGCGGCTGGTTCAGCAGCTCCCAGCAGCGCCTTTCTACTGCCCGGTGCCACCCGGCACGCACCCCGCGGCGGCCTCGCTCAATGAGGCGACCGTACGCTGGATGCTGCAGCAGCACATGGACACCGACGAGCAGCAGCGCCGCCGTCTCACCCTCTGCGACTTCGGTGGTCTCACCGCATCGACCATGCCGTACGGATGGATCGAGCCACTGACTCTGATGGCCCGGTTGCACGCCGTGCTGTTCTCGCTCGACGACGGACTGTGCGACGAGTCCTACGCGACCGCCGGTCTGCTCGCCCAGGAGACCGGCCGCATCATGCGCGCGGTCGAGGCCCCGTACGCGGCCCCTTCGTCCGGCGAGTCCGCGCGCACGGCCGCGCTGCGGTCGATCAGGCTCGACCTCGCCCGCCATGCGACGCCGGTCCAGCTGCGTCGCTGGACCGAGGCCATGCGCGTCTACACCTCCGGGCTCGTCTGGGAGGCGTCCTGGCGCAGCAGCCCCGGCCTCCCCTCACTGGACGACTACGTCACCCTCTGGATGCGGGCCATAGGGATGGCCCCCTCCACCGCGATGATCGAGATCGCCGGAGGGCTGACGCTCGCCGACGAGGAACTGGACGATCCCCGGATACGCGCGCTGACCGAGATGGCCTGGACGCTGGTCAGCTGGGACAACGACCTCTACTCCCGCAACAAGGAACTCCTGCGGGCCGACGACGATCTGAACCTGATCGACGTACTGGCCCAGGAGTACGGCATCGACGCACTCCGCGCCCAGCAGGAGGCCGTGGTGATGCGCGACCGGGTGATGGTGCTCTTCATGCGGCTGCGGGAGCGCGCGCTCCGGGACGCCGGGCCCCAACTCCGGCAGTACGTCAACGGTTTGGGCCAGTTCGTGCGCGGCCACCTCGACTGGGCCTCGGTCTGCCCCCGGTACACCGTGCCGGGCGCACCGGCCGCCGGGCCCGACGGCTGGTGGAAGCGGCTCCCGGCCGTGGTGGACCAGGACCCGCTTCCCCTGCCGTCGATCTCCTGGTGGTGGGACCAGCTGGACGACGGTCAGTAGCCGCGCCACCAGCTGGTCAGGGCCCGCCAGAGCCGCTTCGGTGCCGAGCCGCGCTGGGCCGGTACCGCCGCGGCGGGCGGCGGCGTCCCCACGGGCGTCGCCCGGGCCGGTGGCGCGGGCTGCGGTACGACGGGCGGCGCGGCCGGCGCGTGCGAGGTGACCTCCCAGTCGGCGCGGGGCGGCGGCATCGCCGCGGGGGACGGCGCGACCATGATGTCCTGCGGCGGTCGCGGCGCGAACGTCACGGGCAGCCGGTCCAGATGACGGGACATCAGCGAGCCGGTCCAGCTCAGTTCGTGTTCCTCCAGGGCCAGTTCCACATCGGGGAGCCGCATCAGCAGCGCGTCGACGCCGACATCGGCGATGGCGCGTCCGATGTCCTGCCCGGGACACTCGTGTGCCCCGCCGCTGAAGGCCAGATGGGCCCGGTTGCCCTGCATGGAGGCGTTCGGGTCGGGGCGGACGACCGGGTCGATGTTGGCGGCCGCGATCCCGACCACGAGGGCGTCGCCCCCCTTGATCTGCTGGCCGCCCAGTTCGGTGTCGCCGACCGCCCAGCGGCCGAGGATCGTGGTGAAGGGCGGTTCGTCCCACAGCGTCTGCTCGACCGCCTCGGGCACCGTCATATGACCGCCGCTCAACTGGGCCCTGAACCGCGGGTCGGTGAGGACCATGCGCAGCACATTGGCGATGAGGTTCGCGGTGGTCTCGTACGCGGCGATGAGCACCAGCCGCATGTGCTGGCTCACCTCGTCGTCGGTGAGCCCGGCGGGGTGCGTGATCAGCCGGCTGGCGAAGTCCTCCCGCGGCACTGATCTGCGCTGGGCGACCAGCCGGTTGAGCGCGGCCATCACGAAGGCGTTGCTCACGATGGCGGTCTCGGTGCCCTTGATCATGTCGCGGGCGGCCTGCACCAGCCGTTCGCTGTACTCCTCGGGCATACCGAGGATCTGGCACATCACCATCATCGGCAGATGTTCGGCGAACCGGCTGACGAGATCGGCCTTGCCGTCCTGGCAGAAGTCGTTGACCAGCCGGTTGCTGTAGCGGTTGATGAAGCGGCGGGTGCTGCGGGTGTCGATGTGCGACATCGCGTCGGTGACCGCGCCGCGCAGCCGCTCGTGTTCGGCGCCGTCGGCGAAGACACAGATCGGCTGCCAGGTGAAGACCGGCGCGAGCGGGTGGTCGGGGGCCGCCGTGCCGTCCTGGAGGGCGCGCCAGCGGCGTGAGTCACGCGAGAAGAGCGAGGGCGTACGGGTCATGTACAGGTTCTCGCTGTGGCCGAGCACCAGCCAGGCGGGGACGTCGCCGTGCAGCAGCACGGGTGCCACCGGGCCGTGCTCGGCGCGCAGCTTCTCGTACAGGCCCATCGGGTCCTGCTCGGCCTCGGTCCCGTACAGCCGCCGCAGCCCGCCGGGCCCGAGCCCGTGGGCCGGGCACTGCGGAGGCGGGACTGCCGCGCCGGTGCCGGGCTGGTGGTCGAAGGGGGTTGTCACGGTCACTCCAATACGTACGGACGGGGACGGTACGGCCGGTACGGCCTAGGCACGCCGCATGGCGAGGGAGTGCAGATAGCGCATGAGGGCCATCAGGGTGTCGCGGCTGGAGGCGCGCTGCCGCGCGTCGCAGTCCACGATCGGGACCTCGTCGGGCAGGTCGAGCGCGGCCCGCAGCGCCTCCAGGCGGTGGCGGGGCGCGTCGGGGAAGGTGTTGATGGCGACGATGAACGGCACGCCGCGCTCCTCCAGCCTGCCGATCACATCGAAGCTGACCTCCAGCCTGCGGGTGTCGACCAGCACGACGGCGCCGAGCGCGCCCTCGAAGAGGCCGTTCCACAGGAACCAGAAGCGCTCCTGGCCGGGGGTGCCGAAGAGGTAGAGCACAAGCTGTTCGCTGATGCTGATCCGGCCGAAGTCCATCGCCACTGTGGTGGCGGTCTTGCTCTCCACACCGGAGTTGTCGTCGACTCCGACCCCGGCCTGGGTCATCGTCTCCTCGGTGGTCAGCGGGCGGATCTCGCTCACCGAACGCACCATCGTCGTCTTGCCGACCCCGAACCCGCCCACGATCACGATCTTGACCGCGGCCGTGGCCGTGTCGGGCAGTACGTCTTCCCTCCTGGGGCCTGCGATCGTGTCAGAGCTTCTGGAGTCCATGCATCACCGCTTCGAGAAGGGCCCTGTCCGGCAGCGCCGCGCGGACGATGGGCGCGCGCGACTCGACGAGTTCGGCCGCGAGGAGATCGGTCAGCAGCGCGGTCACCACGCTGAACGGCAGGCGCAGATAGGCGGAGATCTCGGCCACGGACAACGGCGACTTGCACAGCCGTACGATCGCGGCCTGTTCCGGCTGGACGGTCGGGGACGGCTCGGCCCGGGACACCACGATGGTGACCAGGTCGAGGGGGGCCCGTTCGCCGCCGTCCGGCCCGCCGGTGATCACATAGAGCCGTTCCGGGTCCCCCGAGTCCGGCTCCGCCTTCCGGCGTTCTCTGCGGGGCGGCGAATTCATCCGGCCTTCCCGTCGTGCCGCGGCGGGCTGGCCAGATGAGCTCCGATCCGTACCACCATGTCGCGCATCTGCGCGCCGACCAGGCCCGCTTCGACCCGTTCGTCGGTGAGGACGGCGAGATAGGAGCCGGTGCCCGCGGCCATCAGATAGAAGAACCCCCCGGTGATCTCGATGACGACGAGCCGCATCCGGCCGTCGCTGTCCGGGATCTCGGTGGCGACCGCGGCTGCCAGGCTCTGGAGCCCGGCGCAGGCAGCGGCGAGCCGGTCCGCGCCGTCGGGGTCACCGCCGTGCCGGGCGATCCGCAGGCCGTCCGCCGAGAGCACCACGATCTGCTGGATCCCGGGGACCCCGTCGGCCAGCTCCTTGAGCATCCAGTCCATGCTGCCCAGTTGCTGAATCACGCCAGGTCCCCCTTGTCCCATGG
Source organism: Streptomyces sp. NBC_00440 (assembly GCF_036014215.1). Classification (NCBI taxonomy): domain Bacteria; kingdom Bacillati; phylum Actinomycetota; class Actinomycetes; order Kitasatosporales; family Streptomycetaceae; genus Streptomyces; species Streptomyces sp. NBC_00440. Next base: position 7,130,198 of record NZ_CP107921.1, on the reverse strand, counting down.
TTCGCCGGACTCTCCGACGGCCGACGGCTCCTGCGGCACTCCGTTGGCCGCCTTGGTGAAGGCCTCCAGCCAGATTCCCGGCTGGGGCTCCTCCTTCTCCGGTTGCTGCGTCTCCTCGGGCGCCCGGGGCGTGTACGGGTCGGGCTCGGGCGCCGGGGCGGGCACCACGGCCTGTTCGGACCCGAAGGACGAACGGAGACGGCTGCGGCGCTGCGGCAGCCCGTTCGGGGTCCACTCGGTCACCACCGGTACGTCGTCCTCCATCGACAGCGCCGCCGGGGCGGGCCGCTTCGGCGCGGTGGCCTTGCGCGGCGCCCTGGAGGGGACCCGGTCGGCGAACGCGCCGATGTCCGTGTCCGCTCCGGTGCGGGGCTGTCCGGCCGCACCGATTCCGTGTGCGATCCCGGGGGCGGGCCCTGTGGTGATCATCTCGCGGGGCACGATCAGCACCGCCCGGACGCCACCGTAAGCAGACTGACGCAGCGCCACCTTGAGGTTGTACATCTGGCTCAGCCGGCCGACGACGGCCATGCCGAGCCGGGGCGACTCGCCCAGCTGGTTCAGGTCGGCGCCGGCCTGCGCCTTGATCAGCATGCCCTCGGCCCGCTTCCGGGCCTCCTCGCTGAGGCTGACCCCGCCGTCCTCGATCTCGATGGCGATCCCGGTCTGCACCTCGACCGCGGTGACATGGACGCGGGTCTGCGGCGGGGAGTAGCGGGTCGCGTTGTCGAGGAGTTCGGCGACGGCATGGATCAGCGGCTCGACGGCAGGGCCCACGATGGCGACCTTGGCGATGGAGTGCAGATCGACCCGCGGGTACTCCAGGATGCGGGACATCGCGCCGCGCAAGACGCTGAACAGCGGTACGGGCTTGGGCCACTGGCGTCCGGGCCGGGCACCGCCGAGCACGGAGATGCTGTCGGCGAGACGTCCGATGAGCGCGTTGCCGTGGTCGAGGCGGAGCAGGTCGTCGAAGACCTCCGGCTGGCGGCCGTGGTCCTCCTCCATCTCCCGCAGTTCTGCCGCCTGCTGGTGGACGATGGCCTGGACGCGGCGGGCGATGCCGACGAACGCGAACTGCGCGCCCTCACGCTGCGACTCCTCGTTGTCGACGATCTGCAGCAGTGAGGCGAGGATCTCGCGCTGTGCGGAGGGGAGGTCGCGGTACATCTCGCTGTTGTCGACGAGGATACGCATGACCTCAAGGGGCGACTCACCGTGCTTGAGCCGGTGGATCGCGGCGGGCATCAGCTCCTTGGCGAGCCGCACGGTCTCCGCGTCGTGCGCGGCGAGCCGCTGTTCCAGGAACGCCAGCCGCTCGCCGTAGGCCCGGTGGAGGGTACGGGTCGCGGAGGCGCGGCGGACGAGTGCGGTGACGAGTACGGCGACGACGACGGTGGCCAGTACGCCGGCCCAGACAAGGGGTATCCGGGCGGCCCGGTCGACCGCGACCGCGCCGACGGCCGTGGCTGCCGACGTCAAAACGACGGAGAGCAGCAGCGCACGAACCAGTGGCGCTGTCCGATCGGTTGGAGGCGCCTCAACGCGAACCATGTGATCCCTCTGGCAGTTGACGGTGGGGAGAATCGAACTATCAAGACATGTGGGAACAAGTGCATGAATACATGTCATCTCAACTCACAATGAGCGAGCGTAGCCCGATCAGATCACCGCGGCGGCATATTCTCCCAACCTTGTGCGGTGGCCACTCCAGAGAAATAGACTCGCCGGTTTTACACAGTCAGCTCCCGTTCACACAAGAGGAGTCACCGAACATGTGTCCCAACTGCCCCCGAATGAGGACAGCTTGGTATCAGCGCAGGTGCAGGGCGCTCCGGGCCCGTTCGGCCAGCCCGTCGGCGCCGCAGGACTCGGCGAGGGCGAGCCCGCGCACCAGGTCGGGCTCGGAGCGGGCGGCGATGGCGAACTCCACCCGGGCCTGGGCGTGTTCGTACGCGCAAGGCGACGCTTCGAGATAGGCGACGGCGCCACCGAGCAGCTCCACGGCACGGCCACCGCTCTCCAGGACGGCCGCGGTCCGCAGCGACTCACCGATCGCGGTGTCCGTCCCGTACCGCTCGGCCCGGTCGCGTACATACGTCACCAGCCGCGCGGCGCGGGCCGGGTCCTCGGTCGCGAGAGCCCGCACCAGATCGGCCGCCCAGGGGGCCATGACGCTGTTGTGCCGGCCGCGCCCGCGCAACGCCTCGCCCGCGGCCTCCAGTTCGGCGATCGCTTCCTTCGTACGGCCGCATGCCAGCAGCAGCCTGCCGCGCACGGAAGGCGCGTCGGGAATGACGATGGTGGAGGGATACGGGGGCGCGAAGCCGTACTGTTCGGCGGCCTCCCGCGCGGCCTGGACATGGCCACGGGCCAGCAGCGTGTCGATGAGCATGCAGGCGGCGTCCCAGTTCATCGGGAGGCCGTTGCCGACCCGCTCCGCGAGGCGCAGGCTCTCGCGCAGATAGGTCTCCGCCTCGGCCAGCCGGCCGCGCCTGCGCTGGAGATAACCGACGAGCGCGTTGGCGAACGAGAGATGGCCGCCGCTCCAGCCGGACGCCTCGAACGAGCGGAGCGCCTCCGTGAAGAGGCTCTCGGCCCGGTCCAGCCGGTCGGCGAAGGCGTAGGAGAGGCCGAGCAGCGCGGCGGGCTCGAACCCCCAGGAGGTGCCGGTCCAGCCGATGCCCGGTGGCAGCCGTCCGTTGACCAGGGCCCGGTCGCAGATCTCGACGATCTCCTCGGCGCTCTCACCACGGGCGGTGCCGTCGAACGCGCGCAGTATGAGCAGGATCCGCTCGGAGTTGTCCTGGCCGCCGAGGCCGTCGGTCATCTCGGCGAGGCGGCGGGAGCGCGCCGGTCCATCGTCCTCGACCGCCTGGACTCCCTCCCAGAGGAAGTGCGCGGTCTGGAGCCGCCGCCTGGCGGGGCCAGGCTCGGTCACCTCCGCCTCGGCTGCCACCACCTCGGCCGCCTCACGGGTCTGGTTGTTGTGGGTCAGCGCCTGGGCGAGCCGGAAGACCGCGTCCACCCGCAGGGCGCCGTCGAGCCCCGGCAGGGCGAGCGCGGCCCGCAGATGACCGACCGTGGTGGCCGGTGAGGTCAGCAGCGTGGCGCAGCCCAGCTCGTACAGGACGCTGGCGCGCACGGTCGGCAGCGGCGGCTCGTCGAGTGCCCGCTCCAGACACCGCCTGGCCGCGTCCGGTGCGCCCACCGCCAGGTGTTCGGCCGCCGCCTCCCGCAGCTGTGCGACCAGCTCGGGGTCGTCGTCGGGGTGGACCTGGAGCAGATGCGGTGCGGCGGCTGCCGCGCCCCGGCCCGCCATCGTGACGGCCCAGGCCGCCTGGCCGTGCATCGCGGTACGGGTGGCGGCCGGCACGGCCCGGTAGACGGCGCCGGCGATCAGCGGGTGGACGAACTCCATCGGGTCGGTGCCGGTCAGGATGCGGGCCGCCCTCAGCCGCTCGGCGCAGTCGGCCGCCTCGCCCTCGTTCATACCGGCCAGCCGCCCGGCCAGCTGCAGCGAGATACCGGTGCCCAGGATCCCGGCGGCCCAGGCGAACCGGGTGGTTCCGGTGCCCAGTTCCTCCAGGCGCGCGATCAGCCCCGAGCCGCGCGCCGACGCGCCCAGTGCGCGCAGGGCTCCCGCCGAGTCCTCGACCGGGTCGAGCGCGTCGTCCCGCACCCTGGCGAGAAGCTCGACGGTCTCGTACGCGTTGCCCCCGGTCACCGCCCAGACCTCGCGGCAGAACGGATCGTCGGCGTGCTCCCCGAGCGCGCTGCGGGAGAGCTGGGCGATGGCGTCGGGGGTGAGGGCGCGCAGCTGCACGTTCTTCTCGGCCGCCGCTTCCAGCATCCGCAGATACTCCGCAGCGTCGCCCACCGCCTCGCCCGTGCGGTACGCGAGGACCACGAGCACGGGCGGGCCGCCCTCGCGCCCGGTGAAGGAGGCCAGCCAGGCGAGCGTCTCCAGATCGCACCACTGCGCGTCGTCCACGATGAACACCAGCGGGCGGAACAGTCCGGCGATCCGCACGGCCACGGCGTCCAGCCCGTCGCGGACCCCCTGCGGGTCGGCCTGCTGCGCGCTGGGCGGGGCGACGCCGAGTGCGGGCCCGACGATGTCGTACCGGTCGTCGAGCAGATCGCGCGCGTCCCGGATCCCGGGCATCGCCAGTGCGGGCTGCAGGAGTTGGCGTACGACGTGGAAGGGTACGGAGGTGAGCGTCTCGCCGCCACGTGCCGACCACACCGTGCAGCGGCCGGCCGCATGGGCACTGACCGTGTCGAGCAGCGCGGTCTTGCCCAGACCCGCCTCGCCGCTGTAGATGAGGAGGCCCCCGGCGGACTCCCCCGCGCACAGCGCCTCGACGGCGTGCGTGCCCACGGCGATCTCGTTCTCCCGCTCCAGCAGCGGTACGGCAGCCGGGCGTTCCTTCCGGGACCCCATCGTTCCTCCCCTGCCTGACAACGGATTTCGAGAATATCCCGGCAGGCCGGGGCCGCGGGGCGGTCCGGAGGGACCGGTTCACGAGTGAGCAGAAGTTCGCATGCCCTGCGGGCGTTGGCAGTAATCTTGTCGACAGCCCCTGTCTTGATCGCCTGCGCCCCGGTCTCCGCTGCCCTGAACCGCCCCGGCCTCGTCTCCGGCGTCTGTCGGTGCCCTGTCATCCGGGCGCATACGATGCCCTGCTACGGTCCGCGCTGGACCGGCCGGCCGCCACCGGCAGCATTCCTGCCGCCACCGGCGACATCAAGATTCACCGGCGACATCAGGAACCGACAAGCACGGGGAAGACTGCATGAAGATCGACTGGGACCGGCGCACCTGCGCACGGCGCGGGCATGTGACATACGCCCCGCAGGAACCGGAACTGGCGGCGCGGCTGCGCGCCGAGACGGGATTCGGCGAAGCCTGGCGCTGCCTCCGCTGCGGGGACTTCACCCTGGGGGACCCGCACGGAGCGGGGCCGGCACAGGACGCCCCGCTGGTGCCGCGCGGCAAGGTGTTGCGCGATCTGTTCATCCTGCGCTTCCTCGCCGTGGAGCGCGCGGTGCGCGGCGTGTTCATCGTGCTGGCGGCCGTGGCCGTCTGGAAGTTCAGCAACAGCCAGGACGCGGTGCGCCGGCTCTTCGACCAGAACCTGAACGTCCTGCGCCCGGTGTTCCGCCACTTCAACTACGACCTGGACAACTCGCCCGTGGTCGGCACCATCCAGAAGACCTTCGGCTACAAGCACTCCACGCTGCTGCTCGTGGCGGCGCTGCTGCTCGTGTACGCGCTGATCGAGATCGTCGAGGGCGTCGGGCTGTGGCGCGCGAAGCGCTGGGCGGAGTATCTGACCGTCGTCGCCACCGCGATGTTCCTGCCGCTGGAGATCTACGAACTCACCGAGAAGATCAGCTGGCTGAAGATCGCCACTCTGACGATCAATATCCTCGCGGTGCTCTACATCCTGCTCGGCAAGCGCCTGTTCGGTCTGCGGGGCGGGCACGCGGCCTTCGAGGCCGAGCGGCAGAGCGCCTCGCTGCTGGAAGTGGAGACGACGGCCGGGGTGACGCCCGTCACCCGCTGACGGGCCCCGGGACCTGGTTCCACACGGCGAGGGCGGGCCGCCCGTGTTCGGTGCCGATCCGGCTGACCGATGCGGTGTCCAGCCGGAACAGCGCTCCGGCGGACGCCGGCAGTCCGAGGCGGCGCGCGGTCAGCACCCGCAGGAAGTGGGCGTGCGCGACCAGGACGACGTCTCCGCCCTCGCCGTCGAGGTCGGCGTCGCGCAGCGCCACGTCGACCCGCTTCAGGACACGGTCGGCGCGCTCGCCGACCTGCTGCGGGCTCTCACCGGGGTGCTCGGGCGGCCCCTCGGCCACTCCGTCGGTCCACAGGTCCCAGTCGGGCCGGTCCTGGTGGATCTCCGCACTGGTGATGCCCTCGTACGCCCCGTAGTCCCACTCGTGCAAGTCGGCGTCGGAGTGTGCGGGCACGAGCCCGGCCAGCTCGGCGGTCCGCCTGGCCCGGGTCAGCGTGCTGGTCAGGGTGAGCGCGATCCGCCGCTCGGCCAGCAGCGGTGCGACCTTGCGGGCCTGCTCCTCGCCGGACGCCGTCAGCGGCAGATCCGTCCAGCTGGTGTGTTTCCCGGTGCGGCTCCAGCTGGTCTCACCGTGCCGTACGAGAATCAGCTCTCCCATGACCGCCCTGCCTTTTCGCGTCTGTCACCTCGGCTCCGGTGATGTGATTCCGGTGCCGGCGGCGACGTCTTTGTTGATGTTGTACAAGGGTTGATGCTGCACAAAGGTTGATGTTGTACAAGGGCTTCAGCCTGTCACGACCAGCGAAGATTCCCGCAGCGGCGGTCCATCGGTGTGATGCTCGGCGCACTGCCGCCCGCCCTCCTCCATCCATCCATCGGAGCGCACCCGCCACCGGCGCGCATCCCGGGTCACTGCTCCAGCGGCCGTCCGATGCGCAGGTTCCACCGTCCGGCCCTGCCGCTCAGCTCGGTCAGCGTCAGCGGCGCCGCGTCCAGCCGCCAGAACGCCTCGGCGGGGAGCGCCAGCGCGTGCAGCACGGCTGCCCGCACCACGGCGGGGCCGGCCACCGCCAGCACCCGGCCGCCCTCGCCCGCCAGCCCCTCCAGCCAGCCGCCGGCCCGCTCACGGAGTGCGTCCAGCGACTCACCGCCGTGCGGCGCCGCGGAGGGGTCGGTCAGCCAGGCGGCCACCGCATCCGGTTCGCGCACGGTCAGATCCTCCAGGGTGCTGCCCCTCCAGCGACCCAAGTCCCAGCCCCGGACGGAGGGTTCGGGCTCGGCCCGCAGACCCAGCGCGGCAGCGGTCTCCCGGCAGCGGGCGTCGGGGGCGGTCAGCATCCGGCCGGCGCCCGGTACCGCGCTCGCGGCCCGCGCCGCCCGGCGGGCGCCCGCCTCGTCCAGCGGCCCCTCGTCGTCGATGCGGGCCTCGCGCAGCGCGGCGCTGTGAGCGGCTGAGATCAACATCACGCGTACCGTCATCGCTCTCCTCCTCCAGCGGTCCGTTCGCCGGGCGGGGCAAGCAGATCACGTGGGCCGGGGGCCCGGAGCGCAGGGGGTGACGGGCCGTCCGGCCGACCCGCACCGTAGCGGAGCCTGCCCGGCAGGCGGTACGGTCCACGTGAACATGACGAAGGCGTAATGGAAGTCCGGTGGAAACCCGGCACGGTCGCGCCACTGTGAACCCGCCCCGCGGGAAGTCAGACCCAGCACCTTCGTCTCAGGCACCACGACCGGGACGCGTGTTCCCCAGGAGGTTCTGCCATGGCAAACTCCCTTGCCCCCACACCGAGCGCCCCCGCCACTCCGGCGATCGCTCCCATCTCCCTCAAGGCCATTGCCCCCTGGGCGGTCTTCTTCGGGATCCTCATGCTCATCCTGCTGTACTTCGTCGGCGCCGAGCAGGGTGCCACCTCGGTCTTCTCGGGGACCGACGTGCACGAGTGGGTCCACGACGGACGTCATCTTCTCGGCTTCCCCTGCCACTGACCTTCTGACGTCCAGGGGACCTCTCTCATGAACTCCATATCCATACGCGCCCTGCTCGTCCGCGGAATGCTGGCCGGCCTCGCCGCCGGTGTGCTGGCTCTGGTCGTCGCCTATCTGCTCGGTGAGCCGCGGGTGGACTCGGCCATCGCGTTCGAGGACGCGCACAGCCACGAGCACGAGATGGAGGTGGTCAGCCGCTCCCTCCAGTCGACGGCCGGCCTGGCCACCGGTGTGCTCGTCTTCGGCGTCGCGATCGGTGGCATCGCCGCGCTCGCGTTCTGCTTCGCTCTCGGCCGTACCGGCAGGTTCGGTCCGCGGGCGACCGCCATGCTGGTGTCGGCCGGCGCGCTGCTCGCCGTGTACGTCGTGCCGTTCCTCAAGTACCCGGCAAATCCGCCGTCGGTGGGCGACCCCGACACCATCGGCAAGCGCACTACCCTGTACTTCCTGATGATGGTGCTCAGTGTGCTGCTCTCCGTCGCCGCGGTGATCCTCGGTAAACGGCTCGCGCCACGCCTCGGCAACTGGAACGCGACCGTGGCGGCGGGGGCGGCCTTCCTCGTCCTGGTCGGGCTGGCCTACGAGTTCTTGCCCGCCATCAACGAGGTGCCGAAGGACTTCCCGGCCACCCTGCTCTGGCAGTTCCGGCTCTCGGCGCTCGCGATCCAGCTCACCCTGTGGACCGCGTTCGGACTGCTCTTCGGTCACCTGGCCGAGCGTCATCTTCTGCCGCGGGCGGCTCCGGCACGCGACGCGAACGGCGCGGCGGCGCCGACGACCGCTCCCGTCGGCTGACCGACCGGGAGTGCGCCGTACCGGCCGGCGGGCCGCCGCGTCGGGCCCTCCTGCGGTGACGCACTGACTGTTCCGCCTCCGCACGGCGGCCACCACGGATCCCGCCCGGACCTGTCCGGGCGGGATCGTCCGTGCGCGGACACCTTTTCCGCCCGTGCCCGAAGTTTCCGCCCGTGCCCGAACACCAGGTTCTGGCTTGGCCAACCCCTTGCCGCTCATTGGCCACCTGTTCATCGTTTCACTCCTCCCCACCTCACCGGCCGCCCGCAAGAGTTCAGGAGGGGCCTGGAAAAGGGCCCGTCCGAGCTTGAGAAGGGGATGTTCATGGCCGAGTTGACGCGACGCAGACTCCTTGGCTCAGCGGCAGGCGCCGTCAGCGGTGCGGCGGCGCTCTCGCTGCTGCCGCCCAGCGTGCAGAAGGCGGTCGCGGCCGGACCGCCGCGCCACGGCTCCCTGCGCGACATCGAACACGTCGTCATGCTGATGCAGGAGAACCGCTCGTTCGACCACTACTTCGGCACGCTGTCCGGCGTGCGCGGCTTCAGCGACCCGCACGCGCAGAAGCTGGCCAATGGCAAACCGGTCTTCTACCAGCCCGACTCGGTGAACCCGAAGGGCTATCTGCTCCCGTTCCATCTGGACACGCACACGTCGAGCGCCCAGGCCATCCCGTCCACCAGCCACGCCTGGTCCGTGCAGCACGAGGCGTGGAACGGCGGCCGGATGGACCAGTGGCTCCCCGCGCACCGCAAGGCCGACGGCCTCAACGGCCCGTACGTCATGGGCTATTACACCCGGGAGGACATTCCCTTCCAGTTCGCGCTGGCGGAGACCTTCACCATCTGCGACAACTACTTCTGCTCGGTGTTCGGCCCCACCTGGCCGAACCGGCTGTACTGGATGACGGGCACGCTCGACCCGAACGGCACCCAGGGCGGCCCGATCCTGAACAACACGGCCCCCACGCCGTACCGCTGGACGACCTACGCCGAGCGGCTGCAGGCGGCGGGTGTCAGCTGGAAGGTCTACCAGCAGGAAGACTCCTACGGCTGCAACATGCTGGAGAACTTCCAGACCTTCAAGGACGCCAAGCCCGGTGACGAGCTGTACGAGCGCGGGATGCGCCCGCAGCCGGAGGGCACGTTCGAGGACGACGCCCGCAACGACCGGCTGCCGGCCGTCTCCTGGATCATGCCGACGAGCTACCAGTCCGAGCACCCGGACTACCTCCCGGCGGCGGGCGCGGACTTCGTGGCGCAGAAGATCGAGGCCATCGCGTCCAACCCGAAGGTGTGGGCGAAGACAGCGTTCATCCTCAACTACGACGAAAACGATGGCCTGTTCGACCATGTGGCACCTCCCACCCCGAAGCCCGGCACGACGGACGAGTTCGTCCAGGGCCTGCCGATCGGCGGCGGTTTCCGGGTCCCGGCGATCATCGTGTCGCCGTGGACGGTGGGCGGCTGGGTCGCGGGCGAGCGGTTCGACCACACGTCGGCGCTCCAGTTCCTGGAGCGGTTCACGGGCGTACGGGAGCCCAACATCACCCAGTGGCGCCGCCGCACCTTCGGTGACCTGACGTCGGCCTTCCGCTTCTCCGGCACCCACCACCGCCCGCCGCACCTGCCGGAGGACACGGCCGAGCAGCTGGAGCAGGCGAAGAAGGAGGTGGCCACGCTCCCGAAGCCGACACTGCCGGGGGCCGACCAGCGGTTCCCGCGCCAGGAGCGGGGGCACCGGCCGCGCACATAGGTATAGGTCCTTTGGTTTGACTCATGCCCAGGGCACGAGCGTGCGCGGGAGGTCACCGAAACCCGCGGCGAGATCCTCCCTCCGACTCACCGCAATTTCCTGCGAGTTGGAGGGAGGACGCGGCCTGCTCCTGGTGCCGTCCTCACGGACCGCTGGGGCTAGTATCCGCGTACGTCCTACGGCCGGGCGTAGGGCCGCGTCATGATCTCCATGTTGTGACCGTCCGGATCGTCGAAGTACGCACCGCAGCCGCCGAAGAGGCGGTTGATCCGGCCGGGCTCGGTGTGGCCGGGGTCGGCGTAGTAGGTGACTCCCACCGCCTCCAGCCGGGCGATCATGGAGTCGAACTGCGCATCGGGCACGAGGAACGCATAGTGCTGCGACTGGATCGGCTCGTCCCGCTTCTCGTAGAAGTCGAGCGTCACACCGTTGCCGGTATCGACGGGGAGGAACGGCCCGAACGGGGCGCCGACCTTCAGCCCCAGGATCGCGGCGAGGAACTCGGCCGACAGGTGCCGGTCACTGGCGTAGACGGCGGTGTGGTTCAGCTGGACAGTGGTGACGGTCGGCTCGGTTCCGGGCCGGCGCTGCTGTTCGTACGGCAATTCTGGTGCCTCTCCGGGTCTTGGGCTCCGCTGGTATCCGGCGCCACGCTCGGGCGCCGGGAGGGAAAACACGGAGAGGCAGGCGGGGCTCGTGCCCGCCATGCGCTCACGCCAAGGCCGGGCGCCTCTCTCGTGCATGGCTCAAGGCCGACCCGGTAGTCACCCGGTCGATGTTAGGGCCTGTCCGGCGGATCGGAAACCGCCGGACAGGCCCGGGGCCGGAGCTCGCTCACCTTCGGCGTTCGTGGCCCCCGCCCGTCCCCTCGTGGCGGCTCCTCCGGTGGACGCGGCCGACCCGGGCGGCGGGCCGTCGGGTGGCCCGGGCCGCTAGCTCCCGCAGGTCTTCCATCCCCGCCCGGTCAGGGTGGCCGGAGGCGAGGGCCGGCTTCAGGATCTTCTGGGTGTCTCCATCCTGACCTGCGAGCATCTCCAGGACACCGTCCTGCCCTGCCGTCTCCAGGAGCTGGAGGAGGCTCTCGGCGATCATGAGGAGGCTTTCAGGTTCGGTGAGGTCCTCTGCGTCCAGGATCTCGCGGCGCACCAGAACGCTGATCGCGGTGGGAGCGAGCAGCGGGTCGCCCCGCAGCGAGCGGGCCACGGTCTCGCCGTCGGGGTGGGCGTCGGTGAGTACCTCCAGCATGGCCTCGGCGCGGGTACGGAAGGGGCACACGCGCAGGGCGTCGGTGAGCTGGTCCAGGGCGGCGGCCGGGTCCGGGCGGGCTGCTGTCCAGCCGGCGAGTTCGGTGCGGGCGGAGTCCGGGTCGTAGTGGTCGGTGAGGACGCCGAGGAGACCGGCGGCCGGGGCGTGGATGAGTTCGCCGATGAGCGGGGCGTCGCGTCCCTCGGCGAGCAGCCGACGGCGTACGGAGTCGTGGCCGAGGGCGGTCAGCCGGATCAACTCGACCATTCCGTCGGTGAGTTCGGACCGGTACGCCTCGGCGGAGGCATCGGCGCCGGGGTGGCCGCCGAGCGAGCCGAAGAGTTCGGCCAGTTCGGGCGGCAGCCCGGCGGGTGGCTCCAGAGCCTCGGTGGGCGGCGCATCGAGGAAGACCGGGTCGGCCATCCCCGCATAGCGCTCGATCGCACCCAGGTCCTCCAGGGCGTCGAGCATCCGGCGCAGAGCGTGGTCCGTGGTTCCGGGCGACATGTCGTACCCGTCGCCGTATCCACCGCGCACGGTGTCCCGCAGCCGGGGCCAGGGCATCGGATACGGGAGGCTGTACAGGGTGTTGAGGACGTCGGGCACCACTTGCTCGAAGGCGGTGGCGAGGGGCGAGGGGAGGTGCCGTCCGGCGCGCGGAACGATCAGCGGTTCCCGGAGATCGGTGAAGGCGTCGAAGGTGCGGCGCCAGAGGGCCAGAGGGTCGTCGAGGAGAGGCCGGGCCGCGGCGACGGCGTACATCCGGCCCTTGGCGATCCGCACCGTCCTGGCCTTCTTCGCCCATTCCACAGCGAGGCCGAGTTTCGGCAGTCGGGCCGAGGAGCGGACGCCGGCGCAGTCGTCCCCGGTGGCCAGTTCGGCGACGAGTGCCCGGGCGTCCGCGATGCGCGGATTGCCGGTCGTGGTGACCGGCCTGCCTTCGCTGCCCGCCCAGTCGGTGATGCCGCGCAGCCAGGTCAGGAGCGGGGACTGTGCGGCGAGCGCGCGCAGTTCGTCCTCGGCCGGCAGGGCGATGGGGAGCTGCGGCTCGGCGCGTCGGGCGGTGGCCGGTCCGTGCGTGTGGTGCCGGGCCACGATGTGGTCCAGCACCTTCTCGTCGTACCTGACTTCGCCGCGCCGGGCCCGCTCGACGAAGTCGCTGAGAGCCTGCTGGTCATGTACGTCGATGCCCTGCTCGGCGGCGGTGGTGAGCCAGAACCTGGCCATGCCCCAGCGGGTCCGGTCCTCCATCGCGGGCCGGTACCGGGGTGCGGCCGCCTCGATGGCCGCGAGGTTTTCGGCGAGAGTCGCGCCGCGTGGGTCGGCGAGCCCCACGGTGTCGAGGTAGCGCAGCAGGAGGGCGAGGGCGCCCGGCATGTTTCCGGGCTCGTCCTCCGGCAGCAGGGATACCGTCCGGGGCAGCCACTCCAGCAGGAATTCCTCGACATGCCGGGGCTCCCACAGGCCGAGGCGCCCGTCTCGGGTGCCCCGGTGACGGTAGTCGAGCGCGGACTCGGCGCCGAAGCCGTCCAGCGACTCACCGCGCTCGTCCGCCCACTGCCCGGCCCGATGGATCAGGAGCCCGCACGCCGCCTCGAACTCGTCGGTCTCCTCAGGCGCGAAATATAGGCGCACCACAACGCTCCTGCCTGTCCTGCGGTCGTCTCCGGGGAGCACGATACGGGCGGACGCCATGCCCCTCGCGGTCGACCGAACCGGTCACCCCGCACCTGAGGCGTGTCATCACCGCCTCGCCCGGGTACCTGTCGGGACTTCAGCCCGCAGCCAGTCCCAACAGCCGTCGCATCCGGGCGTACTTGGCGGTGAGCCGGTCCCGGGTCGGGGTGTCCAGTTCGGCCAGTCGCTGGGGATCCGCGTTGTGCGCGATGTCGGATTCCTTGATCAGCAGCGCGCCCGGCACCGCGAGGATCCGGGCCGCGTAGGTCTCCGGGCTCTCCCCCGGCCGCTTGGTCATGGCGGACACCATGTCCTTGACGCTGCGCGGCAGCGGCGCGTTCTCCAGCCAGGACTCGCTCAGCGCACCGTCCTCGACCGAGTCGTGCAGCCAGGCGGCGGCGATCTGTTCGTCGGTGCCGCCGCGTGCGGCGACTCCTTCCGCGACCGCTGCCAGGTGCACGGTGTACGGCCGGCCCGCTTTGTCGGTCTGCGTGGCGTGCACCCGGCGTGCGAGTGCCTCGACCTCGGTCAGGCTCAGGCAGCCGTCGGGCTCCGGCTCTCCGGCCTTCTCTGCCTTCTCCCAGTTCTCCATTTGCCCTCATGGTAGGCACTGCGTATGCCGTACTGGTGCGTGAGAGTGCAACGTACGACGCTCAGTCGGCCGGCTTGCCCGGCTGGTCGTGCGTGGAGCAGTGGATCCCGCCGCCGCCGGATGCGATCGTGTCGATCCGGACGGGGACGATATCGCGCTTGGGGAAGTGCTCCTGCAGGATGCCCCGTGCGCGGTCGTCCGCCTTCCGGTCACCGAACTTGGGCATGAACACCGAGTCGTTGGCAACATAGAAGTTGGCGTAGGTCGACACGAAGTCGTCGCCGCTCCCGGTGATCCGGTCGAGGTCGGGCTCCGGCAGGTCGATCACTTCGAAGCGCCTGCCCCGGACATCCGTCGCCTCGCTGAGTACCGAGTCCGCTTGGTCGGACGAGCGCGACCAGGAGTCCGCGGGCATACCGGGGAACGCCCGGTCCAGGAGGACGACTCCGGGTGCCGTGAACCGTACGAGACTGTCCACGTGCGCGTCGGTGATGTCCTGGCCCCGCACACCGGCCAGCCAGACCACCTTTTTGATGCCCAGAGTCTGCTTGATTTCCGCCTCGATCCGGTCCCGGCTCATTCCGGGGTTGCGGTTGCTGTTGACGATCGAGCTCTCGGTGATCAGCAGCGTCCCCTCGCCGTCGGTCTCGAAAGAGCCGCCCTCGGCGACGAAGGGCGCCCGCACCCGGGGGATGCGGTACTTCGGCAGCAGCGTGCGTCCCACACGGCCGTCGTTCGCGTGCTCCTGCTTCCCTCCCCAGCCGCTGAAATTGAGGTCGACACCGACGACCTTGCCCGCCTCCTCCACGAACAGGGGGACGGTGTCGCGCGCCCACAGGTCGTCGACGGCCAGCGGAATGACCTCGACCTGTGAGCCGCAGGCCCGCTGGGCCGCGGCCAGCTGATCGGGCCTGGCCATCATCACGACGTACTCGTAGTCCGCGATGGCCCGCGCCACCCGGGCGATGTCCTTGCGGACGTACGGCAGGTCCTCGGCCCACACCGATTCCAGTGCGGGCCACGCCATGAAGGTGCGTGTGTGGCTCTCCCACTCGGCGCCGAAACGGCGCTCGGTGTCCGTACCGGTGCTCTCATCGGCTGTCGCGGCGGCGTGAGAGGCCCCGGCCCGTGGAGAATCGCCGGACCCGCAGGCCGCGGAGCCGAAAGCCAGGGCGCCGAGCCCGGAGAACGCCCGCAGGGCGGTACGACGGGAATGCGGACGGTGGAACACGGTGAGCTCCGATCGTGAACTGTCAACTCTATCCAGGGGTGGCGGACCGAGCGCAGCGAGAAGAGTGGGGGGTGACGACGCGTGGCTACGGCAACGCGTGGCTCTGCCGACACATTGCCATTGACTGAAATTTCAGTCAACCAGTCAGACATCAACCGCGACACGGTCGCAGTCGGCCCGGACACCCGCCCCCAGTTGCTGCAACTCCACGGCGATCGCTTCACGCATCAGCGCACGGGCGTGCTCCAGCGGCAGGATGCCGCTCAGCCAGCGGGCACTCAGCCCTTCGAGCAGCGCGGTCAGCCGTTCCGCGGCCGCGACCAGGACAGGGCCGGATACTCCCGCTCCGGTCCGCGAGGTGGCGGACCGGAGGAGGTCCGCCACCTCGCGGACCCAGCTCAGGCCCGACCGGGCCAGCTCGCCCCGCAGCTCTGGATCGAAAACGGCGCTCGCTCGCAGCTCGCCCCAGGCAGCACTGTTCTCGCGCACCTCGGGTACGTCCTGGAATTCCAGCAGAAGCGACCGCTCCAGCTCTTCCCTCCCAGCCGGCGGAGGGGAGGCACCGGAGAGGGAGGCGGGGCCGGACGGGCCCGCCGTGTAGCGCTCGGCCCGGTCGCCGATGAAGCCGAGCGTGCTGCCCAGAAGTCCGGCGCGGCCGTCGAAGTGGTAGTAGATCAGCGCCTTCGAGACGCCCGCCTCAACGGCGAGTTCCTCGACCCGCAGCCCTCTGACGCCCCGGCGCGCGATCACCCGGGCAGCCGCTTCGAGGATGGCCGTTCTGCGGTCCCTCACCATGTGACCCCTTCTCGCAGTTCGACTGATCACTGTCTCATATTGACTGAATCTTTAGTTAGAGCCTCATCCGGATCATGGAGCGCAGCCCGGCCCGGTATGGTTCGTGGTCATGGCATCTCGCAGCACTCAGATTCTTGAAGCGGCCGCACGGGTCATCGCCCGGCGCGGGGTCCGTGGTCTGCGCGTGGAGGAGCTCGCCGCGGAGGCGGGCGTGTCCACCGGGTTGATCTACTACCACTTCAAGGACCGCACCGGGGTTCTGCGCCACACGCTCGAATTCATCAACGACCGGGCCGAGCGCTACACGACGGACCGCGACCCGGGCGAAGGGCCGCTCGATCCCCGCGCGGAACTCGAACAGATCCTGCTGCTGGAGCTGCAGGACACCGCCGAGGTGAGAGAGAACAGCTCCGCCTGGGGCGAGTTGCGGGCGAGCGCCGTCTTCGAACCGGTCCTGCGCGAGGATCTCGCCAAGGCGACCCTCGTGTGGGTGCAGGAGGTGGCAGCCCTGCTGGGCCAGGTACAGCCGATGGCCTCGGCACCGGCCCTGGCCACGGCCGCCGAGCGGCTCACCGCACTGCTGGAGGGGCTGAGCATGCGCTGGCTCAGCGCGGGTCTTGAGGTCGACCATGCGCGCGACCTGATGCGGGGCGCCATCGAAGCGGAACTCGGCCGGCTGCGGAGGCAGTAGCCCGGCGCGTCACGCTCCGCGTCGCCCTCTTCGCTCCTCCCCACACACGCCACCCCCATCCCGGCCTTCCCCGCGGCCCGACACGGTCTGATCCGGTCTGATCCGGTCTTCGCCGCAGGGAATCGAGGTCTCGTACGCAGCTTCGTCCGACGTCTTGACTGAATTTTCAGTCAATGCCACAGTGATTTCACCGCCGGGCCACTCCCCCAGCCCCGCCGCGTGCCGCTCGATAGCGCCGCCGACCTTCCGGAGGACAGAAAAATGCAGATCGTCCATGAGACCGGAGCCCCTGCCGGCAGCGTCAGCCGGAGGCCGCTGTGCGGCTGACACCCACTGAGCGCGACCGGCTGCTGCTGTTCACCGCAGCCGGGCTCGCGCGGTCCCGCCGCGAGCGTGGACTGCGGCTCAACGTTCCCGAAGCGACCGCACTGATCGCGGACACCGTCTGCGAAGCGGCCCGTGACGGGCTGCGACTGGCCGAAGCCGTGGAACGCGGCCGCGGCGTCCTGGGCCCCGACGACATCCTCCCCGGGGTCGGCGACGTGGTCACCGAGATCCAGGTCGAGGCGGTCTTCGACGACGGCACCCGCCTCGCGGTCATCAGCGATCCGTTCGGTGCGGCGGCCCGGTGCGACGGCGCCCCGGGCGCCGTGCTGCCGGCCTCGGACACCGTGGAGCCCCCGGTACCGGCCACGGTGGTGACCGTACGCAACACCGCCACGGTGCCGATCAGTGTGACCTCCCACTTCCACTTCTTCGAGGCCAACCCGCGCCTGGAGTTCGACCGGAGCGCCGCCTACGGGATGCGCCTGGCCGCAGCCGCCGGATCGTCGACGCGGTTCGACGCGGGCAGTGCCGCCGAGGTCGGGCTGGTACCGATGGGCGGCGCCCGTGTCGCCATCGGCTTCGCCGGTCTCGTCGACGGGCCCCTGGACGCTCCGGGCGCGAAAGAAGCGGCCCTGCGCAAGGCCGTTGCCTGCGGTTACCTCGGCGCCGACGGCCCCCTGAGTCACGGCACACCCGGCGCCCACTCCCCGGAGGGAACCACTCCATGAGCAGGCCGACCAGACACAGCGACCACTGCGCGCCGGGCAGCAGACACATCGACCCGCACGAGTACGCGACCGTGCACGGGCCCCGCGCCGGTGACCGTGTGCGGCTCGGCGACTCGGGGCTCGTCGTGCGCGTCGAGTCCGATGCCCAGCGGCCCGGCGACGAGTTCCTGGCCGGATTCGGCAAGACCGCCCGCGACGGACTGCACCTCAAGGCCGCCGCCGTACGCGACACCTGCGACGTCGTGATCAGCAATGTGCTGGTGATCGACGCGGTGCAGGGCATCCGCAAGGTGTCCATCGGTATCCGGGAGGGCCGGATCGCGGCGATCGGCCGGGCCGGCAACCCCGACACCCTCGACGGGGTCGACGTCGTCGTCGGCACCGGCACCTCGATCGTCTCGGGCGAGGGGCTGATCGCCACCGCCGGAGCCGTCGACGCGCACGTCCACCTGCTCTCACCGCGCATCATGGAGGCCTCGCTCGCCTCCGGCGTGACGACCATCATCGGCCAGGAGTTCGGCCCGGTCTGGGGTGTCGGGGTGAACTCGCCCTGGGCGCTGCGCCACGCGTTCAACGCCTTCGACGCCTGGCCGGTCAACATCGGCTTCCTGGCGCGCGGTTCGTCGTCAGACCCGGCCCCGCTGGTCGAGGCCCTGGCGGAGGGCGGAGCCTGCGGATTCAAGGTGCACGAGGACATGGGCGCTCACACACGGGCGCTGGATACGGCACTGCGGGTGGCCGACGAACACGACGTCCAGGTCGCTCTGCATTCGGACGGCCTGAACGAGTGCCTGTCGGTCGAGGACACCCTGAGCGTTCTGGACGGCCGTACGATCCACGCGTTCCACATCGAGGGGTGCGGCGGCGGCCATGTGCCGAACGTGCTGAAGATGGCCGGCGTCCCCAACGTCATCGGCTCATCCACCAACCCGACGCTCCCCTTCGGCCGGGACGCGGTCGCCGAGCACTACGGCATGATCGTCTCCGCCCACGCGCTGCAGCCCGACCTGCCCGGCGACGCGGCCATGGCCCGCGACCGGATTCGCGCGGGGACGATGGGCGCCGAAGACGTCCTGCACGACCTGGGCGCCATCGCGATCACCTCGTCCGACGCACAGGGCATGGGCAGGGCCGGTGAGACCGTACGCCGCACCTTCGCCATGGCCGGGAAGATGAAGGCCGAGCTGGGGCCGCTGGAAGGCGACGGCGAGGGCGACGACAACGCGCGCGTCCTGCGGTACATCGCCAAACTGACCATCAACCCGGCCATCGCACACGGCCTCGCCCACGAGATCGGCTCCATCGAGACCGGCAAGATGGCCGACCTCGTGCTCTGGCAGCCGGCGTTCTTCGGTGCCAAACCGCAGATGGTCCTCAAGAGCGGGTTCCCCGCCTACGGTGTGACCGGCGACCCCAACGCTGCCACCGATGCCTGCGAACCGCTCGTGCTCGGGCCGCTGTTCGGCGGCCACGGGGCCGCACCCGCGGATCTCTCGGTGGCCTTCGTCAGCCGCGCGGCCGCGGAGTCCGGGCCGCCCGGCGGAACCCTTGGCACCATGGCCACCCGCCGCCGACGGGTCGCCGTGCGCGGGACTCGCGGGATCGGCCCCGCCCACATGGTCGGCAACGACCGCCTGGGAGAGGTCCAGGTCGACGCCCGTAGCGGCCTGGTCACCCTCGACGGAGCGCCGCTGACTTCCGAGCCTGCGGACGAGGTCTCCCTCAGCCGCCTCTATTTTCTGTGACTCCGTTTCTGACCGAATTCTCAATCAATAGGTCCAATCAGCAAGTCCCCCTCCCCTCAGATCCCTCAGTGAAAAGAGTCCCGTGATGACCGAGTTCCGTATGCCCGCCGAATGGTCCGAGCACGAAGGCTGTCTGATGGCCTGGCCCACCCGGGCCGAGCTGTGGGGGGAAGTCCTGGACACCGCCAAGGGGGAGTACGCGGAAGTCGCCCGCGCCGTCGCGGAGTTCGAGCCCGTCACGATGGTCGCCCCGCCCGGCTGCGGCAGTGACGCCCGTAACTGGTGCGGCGACGGCGTCACCGTGGTGGAACTGCCCCTGGACGACTCGTGGTTCCGGGACTCCGCACCGCTGTTCACCCTCGACGGCCGGGGCCGGCGCCTCGGCGTCGACTTCCGCTTCAACGCCTGGGGCCGCAAGCACCACCCGTACGACGCCGACGACCGCGTGAGCCGCCTGCTGCTCGACCACCTCGGTATCGGCCGCGTCCACTCCGACATGGTGCTGGAGGGCGGATCGCTCACGGTCGACGGCGAGGGCACACTGATCACCACCGAACAGTGCCTGCTCCACCCCAACCGCAACCCCGGCATGGAACGGGGCGCCATCGAGGCCGAGTTGAAGGCCCGGCTGGGCGTCCGCAAGGTGATCTGGCTGCCGTACGGCGGACTCCTCGACACCGAGACGGACGGTCACGTCGACGGCGTCTGCGCCTTCGCGGCCCCCGGCAAAGTGGTGGTGTCGCTGCCCGACGACCCCGCGCATCCCGACTTCGCCCGGATGCGCGCCAACCGCGCGGTGCTGGAAGCCGTCACCGATGCCCAGGAGCGGGCCCTGGAGATCGTGGACATCCCGCAGACCGCGTTCACCGAACTGGCCCCCGCCGGCACGGAGGTGGAGGTGTCGTACCTCAACCACTACATCGCCAACGGCGGTGTAGTGGTCCCGGTGGCCGGCGTACCGCAGGACGAGGACGCCCTGGCCGTGCTCGCCTCGGTGTACCCGGGCCGCAAGGTCGTCGGCGTACGGACACCCGCGATCGCGTTCGGCGGCGGCGGTGTCCACTGCATCACCCAGCAGATCCCCCTGGCACGTCCCACCGCATGAGCCCGGCACCGATCCGGGTGACGGTGCGGCCGTGCGGCTGCGCCGTCACCCGCCGACGGAAGAAGCGCCACCATGACCGCACCACGCTCACCCCGCGTCCACAGCCGCCCCGGACTGCCCGGCCGGTTGGCGGCGACGGCCGCCGTGCTGTCCGCGGCTGCCGTGCTCACGGCCTGCGCCGGGCCGCCCAGGAGCGGTCCGGGCGCCCCCCGCTACGTCCTGTCGGCGGGAACACCCCGGGCCAGGGGGGACATTGACTCCTTCACCTGGGCCCTCTACGCGGAGCCGCCCACGCTCGACTACACGGCGGCGTTCGACTATCCGCAGAACACGATCCTCTCCAACGTCTGCGAGAGCCTGATGCGCTGGACACCGGGGCTCACCACCGAACCGGGACTCGCCCGCAAGGCGTCGAACCCCCATCCCACCACCTGGGTCTACGACCTCCGCAAGGGTGTCCGGTTCCACAACGGCAGGCTGATGACCGCCGACGACGTGGTGTTCAGCCTCGGCCGCCAGATGGACCCGCACAACGCGGCGGCCTGGGCGCAGGTCTTCCAGAACGTCGCCGCCGTGACGAAGACCGGCCCGCTCCAGGTCACCGTCAAGCTGAAGAAGCCCGATTCCCAGTTCCCCCAGTACATGGCCACGGCCGCCGGGGTGGTGGCCTCCAAGGCCGGTATCGAGGCCGCGGGCAAGGACTACGGCACGTCCGGCGGCCTCGCGTGCACCGGCCCGTTCAAGCTCGGTACCTGGCACAAGGGCCAGTCCATCGAACTCGACCGATTCGACGGCTACTGGGGCACCAGGGCCAGATCCGGGAAGGTTGTCTTCCGCTTCCTGACCGATGCCTCCGGCCGGACCAACGCCCTGCTCAGCGGAGAAGCCGACGGCGGCTTCCTGATCCCGACCGAGAGCTACGCCCGGCTGAGCAGGAGCAGTGCCGGCACCCTCTCCTTCGGCGAGGGACTGAGCACGGTCAACGTCGACATCACCAACATGCGGGGTCCGCTCGGCGACATCCGCGTACGCCGCGCGCTTTCGCTGGCCCTGGACCGCTCCGGGTTCGTGAAGGCCGGGCTCAGCGGGGCGGGCACCGTCACCGGCTCGCTCACCCCCCGGGCCGCCTGGGCCGGTTCGCCGCGAAGCGTCCGGAAGGCTGCTTTCGACGGT
Source organism: Streptomyces sp. NBC_00440 (assembly GCF_036014215.1). Classification (NCBI taxonomy): domain Bacteria; kingdom Bacillati; phylum Actinomycetota; class Actinomycetes; order Kitasatosporales; family Streptomycetaceae; genus Streptomyces; species Streptomyces sp. NBC_00440. The sequence goes on along the minus strand of NZ_CP107921.1, from coordinate 7,108,828 downwards.
CTGCCGCCGACCACGCGGGACATCGACAAGGCCAGGGCGCTGGTCAAGGAGGCCGGTGCGACGGGCAAGCCGCTGACCGTCGCCACCAGCTCCATCGGCCAGGACGTGTCCCTGCTGGCCACCGCCGTGCAGGCGGCCGGCACCCGGATCGGCCTGGACATCCGGCTCAAGTCCATCGCCCCCAACGCCTTCACGGCGCTGTTCACCGACCCCGGGGCGCGTGCGGGCATCGACATGTTCCCGCTCACCTACTACGAGTCGATCACCGATCCGCTGGACCTGCTGTCGAACTTCCGGACCGGCGCTTCGCTGAACTTCGCGGGATACAGCGACCGGCATTACGACCAGCTCCTGGACCGGGCCACCGCAGCCTACGATCCGCGGCGGCGGCTGCGGGACGAGACCACCCTCCAGAAGCAGGCCGCCGACGAGCTGCTGTGGATCCCGGTCGCCGAGTGGCCGTCGACGGTCTTCCAGAACAAGCGGATCACCGGCGCCCCCACCACCATCGCCTACATGTACTACCCGTGGGCCGCCGATGTGGGGGCCGCACGGTGAACTTCGTGAGATTCGCCGTCCGGCGGGTGGCGGAGATGGCCGTGACCCTGCTCGCCGCGTCCTTCGTGGTCTTCGGCGCGATGTACCTCGCACCCGGCAACCCGGCCAGCTTCCTCCTCTCGGGCCGTTCGGCCTCGCCCGCCGCCGTCGCCGCGATCAACGCGCAGTACCACCTGGACGAGCCCTTCGCCGTCCGCTACTTCCGGTGGCTCGGGGACGTGCTGCACGGGGACTTCGGACGGTCCATCACCTACCGCACCGATGTGTCCCGGCTGCTGGCCGACCGGCTGCCCACCACCCTGCTGCTGACCGCGATGGCGCTGGTCATGGTGGTTATCGTCAGCCTGCTGCTCGGCTGGATCGCCGCCGTGCGCGGTGGAGCCACCGACTCGGCGGTCCTGCTGACCACGACGTTCGCCGTCGGCACCCCGTCCTTCGTCGCGGCCGTGCTGCTCCAGGGCCTGTTCGCGGTCCGCCTCGGCTGGTTCCCCAGCAGCGGATCGGGCGCCGGGTTCGGCGACATGCTCTGGCATCTGACCCTGCCTGCGCTCGCCCTCGCGCTCTATCTGATCGGCATGCTGGCCCGGGTCACCCGCTCCGCGATGGTCGAAGCCCTGCGCAGCGAGCATGTCACCGTCGCACGCAGCCGGGGCGTGTCCGGGCACCAGGTCGTGCGCCGCCATGTGTTCCGTAACGCGCTGGGCACCGTACTGACCACCGGCGGCCTGGTCATCTCCACCCTGCTCGTCTGCACGATTCTGGTGGAGTCCGCCTTCAGCGTCGGCGGCATCGGCCAGCTGCTCGAACTGGCCACCAGTACCAAGGACTTCCCCACCGTCCAGGCCATCTCCCTGATCATCGTTGCCCTGTTCATGATCGTGAACCTCGTCGTCGACCTCCTGCTCCCGCTGGCCGACCCGCGCATCACCCTCGGCTCACGGAGGGCCTCCGCATGACCGCGATCGCAACCTTCGCCCGTCGCCCCGTCCTCGCCAGGATCAGATCCACCGGCGCTCCCCTGTACCCGGTCTGCCTGGGGTTCGTGGTGCTCGTCGTCGCCGCTGCCCTGCTGGCGCCCTGGGCCGCGCCGCACGATCCCAATGGCGTGGACCTGGGCAGCGCTCTCGCCGGGCCATCGGCCGGCCACCCGCTGGGCGTGGACGCGGTCGGCCGCGACACGCTCTCGCGGCTGCTCCTCGGCGCCCGGACCTCTCTGCTCGGCCCGCTCGGCGTGGTCGCCTTCTCCACCGTCGCGGGAATCGCCGCCGGTACGGCCGCGGCCTGGCGGGGCGGCTGGCTCGACTCCGTCCTCTCCCGCAGCACCGAACTCGTCTTCGCCTTCCCCGGGATGCTGCTGGCCATCCTGATCATCTCGGTCTACGGCGAGGGCCTGCTCGCCCCGGTCATCGCGCTGGCCATCGCCTATCTGCCGTACGTCAGCCGGCTCACCCGCTCCCTGGTGCTGGCCGAACGCGAACGCCCCTACGTCAGCGCCTACCAGGTCCAGGGCCACTCGGCGCTCCAGATCTGTCTGCGCCACATCCTCCCGAACATCGCCCCGGTCGTCCTCGCGCAGTCGACCATCAACTTCGGCTACGCATTGATGGACCTCGCGGGGCTCTCCTTCCTCGGGCTCGGAGTGCCCGCGCTCACTCCCGACTGGGGCCGCATGGTCTTCGACGGCCAGACGGCCATCCAGTACGGCTACCCGTTGTCCGCCGTGCTGCCCTGCGCCCTCATCGTGCTGACCGTCGTCGCCTTCAACGTGGTCGGGGAACGCTGGGCCGACCGCGTGGCCAGGAGGGACCGATGAGTACCCTCGACATCCAGGGGCTGCGGATCACCCTGCCCGGCACCGCACGGCCCGTCATCGACGGCGTCGATCTCACCGTCGCTGCCCGCGAGACCGTGGCACTCGTCGGGGAGTCCGGCTCCGGCAAGACCCTCACCTCTCGCAGCGCACTGCGCCTGCTGCCGCCCGGCGCCGCAGCCGAAGGCACCGTCCGGGTGGGCGGCCACGACGTACTCACCATGGACGCGGCCCAGTTGCGCGAACTGCGCACCGGCACGGCCGCCATGATCTTCCAGGACCCCCGTGCGGCGATCAACCCGCTGCGCCGCATCGGGGACTTCCTCACCGAGAGCGTCCGGCTGACCAAGGTCATGAACCGGGCCGACGCCACCGCCCGCGCCGCCGTACTCCTGCGGACGGTGGGCCTGGACGACGCCGTCCTGCGGGCATACCCGGGCCAGTTGTCGGGCGGGATGCTGCAACGCGTCATGATCGCCGCGGCGCTGATGGGCGACCCCGTCCTGCTGCTCGCGGACGAGCCCACCACGGCCCTCGACGTCACCACCCAGGCCGAGGTGGTCGCACTGATCGGCCGGCTGCGCGAGACCTTCGGCACCGGACTGCTCTTCGTCACCCACGACCTGGACCTGGCGGCGGCCATCGGGGACCGCGTGTACGTCATGTACGCGGGGCGTATCGCCGAGAGCGGCCCCGCTGAACAGCTCTTCGCCCACCCGCGCCACCCCTATACGGCGGCCCTGCTCGCTTCCACGCCCCGGCTGGCGGCTCCCGGCGGCAGGCTCGCCGCCATCGAAGGGCAGCCACCCGACCTGCGTACGCCACTGACGGGCTGCGCGTTCGCCACCCGCTGCCCGCTCGCCACCGAGGTCTGCGACCAGCGTGTGCCCCCGCACCGGCCGGTCCCGGGCCACCCGGAACACCACACGGCCTGCCACCACAGCGACCGGCTCGACCGGACCGCGGAGATCTACCGGCCGGAGAAAGGCGCAGCTGATGCCTGAACATGTACTGGAAGCCGTGGATCTGCGCCGTACCTTCGGGACGGTGCGGGCCGTGGACGGTGTGTCCTTCACCCTGCCCGAGGGCGGCTCCCTCGGTATCGTCGGCGAATCCGGCTCCGGCAAGACCACCACAGCCAGGATCGTGGTGGGTCTGGAACAGGCCGATGCCGGTGAAGTGTTCGTACGGGGAACGCCCCGGTCCGGCGGCGCACGGGGCCGTGCACAGCGCCTCGCCCGTGCGCGCGAGGTCCAGATGGTCTTCCAGGACCCCTACCTCTCCCTCGACCCGAGGACGAGCGCGGATGCGGTGCTGCGCGAGACGCTGCGGCTGCACTTCCCCGGTACGGACCACGGCCTGCGGGTCCGCGAACTCCTCGACCAGGTGGGCCTCGGAAGGCGTGCGGCCGACGCGCTGCCCCGCGAGCTGTCGGGCGGCCAGCGCCAGCGCGTGGCCATCGCGCGGGCCCTCGCCGTGCAGCCGGACGTCCTCGTCCTGGACGAGGCAGTGGCCGCACTCGATGTGTCGGTGCAGGCGCAGATCCTCAACCTGCTGGCCGACATCCGGCAGCAGACGCCGATCGGCTACCTCTTCATCACCCACGACCTCGGGGTGGTCCGCTGCGTCACCGACCAGGTCATCGTCATGCGCCACGGCAGCGTCGTCGAAGCGGGCGCCACTTCCGAAGTACTCACCGCGCCCCAGCACCCCTACACCCGGCTGCTCCTTCAGTCCGTGCCCCGGCCCGGCTGGGATCCGGAACGCATCACGGCAGCCCGGCGGGGGCTGTGACGGTCCGGCACCGGCCGGGCTCACCCACCGCTCGGCCCTCCCCCTTCTCCGTACTCCCCCACGCACCGCAGCACACTCCGCGGAACCACCACCACAGGAGGCACACGTGAACGAGCACGCAGTGAACCGCCGTCCGGCCGGACCGGCCCTCGGCAGGCGCGCCTTCCTCACCGCCGCAGGACTGACCGCGGCGGGCGCGGCCCTGGCGGCGGCGTCCCAGGGACGGGCGGGGGCAGCGTCCCGGCCCGGTCCTGATGCCGTCCGGGACGCCTCCAGCCGCGTACCGGCCGAGGACGTCCGCCACACCCGCACCTGGATGGCCTGGCCTGACAGCACCGCGATCTGGGGCGGCGTACTCACCGGTGTGCAGGCGGATATCGCGCTGATCGCCCGGACCATCGCCGCGTACGAGCCCGTCCTCATGTGCGCCAATCCGGCGAGCGCCACCCGGGCGCGGAGCCTGTGCGGAGCCTCGGTGACGGTCCTCGACTCCATTCCGGTGGACGACTGCTGGATGCGCGACAGCGGCCCGGTCTTCCGCACCGACGGCGCCGGCGGCCTGAACGCGGTCGGGCTGAACTTCAACGGCTGGGGCAACAAGCAGACCCACGCCCGGGACGCCCTGGTCGCCGGGCGGGTGGCCGCATACGCAGGGGTGCCGTTCACCAGGGCCGGTCTGATCGGTGAGGGCGGTGCGATCGAACAGGACGGCGCGGGAACCCTCATGGCGACCCGCAGCAGTCTGGCCGGCCGCAATCCGGGAATGTCGCAGACACAGCTGGAGGCCGCGGTCCTGGACGCCTACGGCGCTTCCGAACTCATCTGGTTCGACGGTGTCAGCGGCCAGGACATCACCGACGACCACGTCGACGCCACCTCGCGCTTCCTGGCGCCAGGAAAGGCCGTCGTCCAGATGCCGCTCGCATCCGACGGCGACCCGTTCGCCAAGGACGCCCGCCGGCAGTACAGCGCCCTGCGCGCGGCGGTGACCGCCACCGGCGGGCCGATGGACGTACAGCAGCTCCAGGGCCCGGACTACGACCGGATCCGCTCCACCGACCCGGACTTCCTCGCCTCGTACGCCAACTACTACGTGTGCAACGGCGCCGTTGTCTGCGGGCAGTTCGGCGACACCGCGGCGGACCGGGCGGCCAAGGCCACGCTCGCCCGGCTCTACCCCGGCCGGGCCGTCGAACAGCTCGACATCGACCGTCTGGGCACCGGTGGCGGCGGCATCCACTGCGTCACCCAGCAGCAGCCTCTTCCCTGACCGGAAGGGCGGGAGCGACGGCCGCGGGGCCACCCGGCACCCATCCGAATCCCGTGATGTCCGAACTCATCTACGATCAACGGCGTGTGCGCACATGTCATCGTCGCTGAAGACGACGAGAAACAGGCCGAACTGGTACGCCGATACCTGGAACGCGAGGGCCACGCCGTCACGGTGGTGGGTGACGGCCTGGCGGCCCTGGAGGAGGTACGCCAAGGAGCACCGGACCTCCTGGTCCTGGATGTGATGATGCCGCGCGCCGACGGACTGGACGTCGTACGGGTCCTGCGCGCCGAGTCACGGGAGCTGCCGGTGCTCATGCTGACGGCCCGTACCGCCGAGGACGATCTGCTGCTCGGGCTCGATCTGGGCGCCGACGACTACATGACCAAGCCGTACAGCCCGCGGGAGCTGATGGCGCGGGTCCGCACTCTGCTCCGCCGCTCGCAACGGTCCGCGGGGACGGCGCCCGCCCCCGCCCCCGATCCGCTGCTGTCGGTGGGCACGCTGGTCGTCGATCCGGCACGGCACTCGGTGTCGGTCGGCGGCCGGCCGGTGGACTGCACCCCGGGCGAGTTCCGGGTGCTGGCCGCGATGGCCGCCGAACCCGACCGGGTCTTCACCCGGCAGCAACTGCTGGCCGAACTGCACGGCTTCGACCGGTACATCAGCAACCGCACGGTCGACGTACACGTCATGAATCTGCGCAAGAAGATAGAGACGGCCCCGCGCAGACCCGCCCGGCTGCTCACCGTGTTCGGCGTCGGCTACAAACTGACCGACCCGGCGAAGGGCGCCCAACTTGCCTCGCAGTAGCCGTAGCAGTCGCAGTACAAGCCCCGGTGGAAGCCGACCCGAGCGTGCGCGGCGGACGCGGCTGCCGCTCCGCAAGAGTCTGTTCGGCCGGCTGCTGGCCGTGTCGGCGATGGTGGCAGCGTGTTCGGTGGTGGCGACCGCGTGGCTCGCCGCACAGACCACATCCGGTGCGATCAAGCAGGAGCAGGGCCAGAACCTCACCGCCGACACCCGCATCTACAACACCCTGCTCGGTTACGCGGCCGCCCATCCCCGGTGGGACGGTGTCGACGCGACAGTGCGCAAACTGGCCCACCAGTCCGGCCGCCGGATCGCTCTGACCACGGAGAACCACCAGACCGTCGCCGACTCGGCGGCGGGCCGGAAGCCGCCGCCGGCGCTGCCGCCCCAGGTCTCGGCGGTCGTCGACCCGCTCTCCATGGACACCACGCTGGCGGCGCGGAGTTCCACTCCGACCGACACCACGGCCGACCGGATCGACCCACGGGCGGTCGGACCGTTCCGGCTGCCCGCATCGGAGCGCGGAAGACTGAAGCGCGCCGCCGACCGCGCCGTGGCCTGCCTCGGCCGCCTCGGGATCGCCTCGGACGCCGTGGAGGGGCCGAGCGGCCGACCCCGTATCCAGCCGGTGGGCAACGACCCGGACCGCACGCAGGGAACGAGGTGCGAGACGGACGCACTGGACGCACCCACCCCGACGGAGCAGAAGGCGCTCACCGCGCTCAACCACCTGGCGGACGCCTGTCTGGACCGCCAGCACCGCGACCCGATACATCTGAGCCTGAACCTCTCCTGGAACGAAGCCGCGGCCCCTGAGGTGAAAAGGGCGGCCGCGAGAGCCGTGACCGCCGAGCCCACTCCCGTGCCGCCGACGAGCCCCCGCAACAGCGATGACGACCGGGCCATCGCGTCCTGTGTCGGCACCGCGCGCCGCGAACAGCTCAGCTCGTACGTCGCGTCGCCGGCCCTGCTGTTCATCGGCGACCAGGGCGGGGCCACGGTCCCGGGGTTCAACCTCTCCCCGGCCAACACCGCCCGTATCGCGGGTGTCGCGGCCCTCGTCCTCGCCCTCACGGTCGGCGCTTCGGTGCTCGCCGGGGCCCGGCTGGTGCGCCCGCTGCACGCGCTCACCAACGCGGCGCAGCGGATGCGGGACGGCGGGAGTTCGGAGCCCGTCGAGGTCACGACGGACAACGAGATCGGGCGGCTGGCGGCCACGTTCAACGACATGTCGGCGCACCGCGCACGTCTTGAGGAGCAGCGCAAGGCGATGGTGAGCGATGTCGCGCACGAGCTGCGTACCCCGCTCAGCAACATCCGCGGCTGGCTGGAGGCCGCACAGGACGGCCTGGCCGAACCCGACCCGGCCTTCGTCTCCTCGCTCCTGGAGGAGGCGGTGCAGTTGCAGCACATCATCGACGACCTCCAGGACCTGTCGGCCGCCGACGCGGGGTCGCTGCGGCTGCATGTGGAGCCGGTACGGATCCAGGACCTCCTGGGCCAGGTCGCGTCGGCCCACCAGGCGCGCGCGGAGACGGCGGGGGTGACGCTGACGGTGACCGGAGCGCCACCGGGAGCCCCGGCGCTGGTCCTGGCGGCCGACCCGGTCCGGCTGCGGCAGGCGGTGGGCAACCTGGTCTCCAACGCGGTACGCCACACACCGCCGGGCGGACGGGTCACGCTGCGAGTGCGGGGCGGTACACCCGGTCCGGCCGGAGGCCGGGCCGCGGAAGCGCCCTGCACGGAGGCCGTGGTGGAGGTGGCCGACACCGGCACCGGCATCCCCGCCGAGTACCTTCCGTACGTCTTCGACCGCTTCTGGCGGGCCGAGAAATCACGTAACCGCCGTACGGGCGGCAGCGGCCTGGGCCTGGCGATCGTCCGCAAACTCGCCGAGGCGCACGGCGGCACCGCGAGTGCGGCCAGTACGGAGGGGGAAGGCTCGGTCTTCACTCTCAGGCTGCCCCTGCGACGGCCGGAGGCGGCAACGGACAGCGACGAGCCGACCGGGAGAACGCAGAACCCGGCGGCTGAAACCTCGCCGCCCTCGCCCTGATCCGATGACCACAGCGTCCTGACAGCTTCCTCATAACTGCTTGCGAGTCTGTCGCTGTGCCCGGCGCCTGCTGCGAACCGCAGCCAGGAATCACCAAGGCCGGGCTGGAACTGGAGCTGTTCATGTCCCCACGTCTGTCCCTGCGTACCGCTGTGCTCGCCGCCGTCGCGGTCGGCACGGTGATCGTCCCGTCGACCGCAGCCTTCGCGTCCGACAGCCCCAAGCCCGTCGCCCCCAAGGCCGAGCCGTCCGCGGCGTCGTCCGCCAGCAGGGCCAAGCCCACGCCGCCGACCGTGAAGCCCTCCACCGCCCGGGCGGCCGCCCGCCGCGAGGCAGCCCGGGCGGCCGCGCAGCCGACGGTGGCCCCGCGAGGCGCCGTGGCCGCGGGCGACAAGCCCACTCCGGCTGCACGGGCCGCCAAGCCCTCCGCGGCCCCCCAGGTCGCCAGGGCGGCCGCCGCGCCGCGAGGCGCCGTCGCCGCCGGTGAGCGGCCGGCCGGCAACAGCAGCGACACCACGGCGATCATCGGCTCGGCAGTCGGGGCCGCTCTGCTCTCGGGCGCCGGCACGATCGTGCTGCGCCGCCGCTCCGCCGCACAGCGCAACGGCTGACGCACCCCCAGCAGTGGCGCCGTCCGTCACCGGGCGGCGCCACTGCCTGCGTCCGCGCCCTCGCCGGTGCCCCTGTACTCACCCAGCCCCGTACCGCTCTCCTGTAGCCCTGAACGTCCTGGAGCCCTCATGTCCCGTACGCACCAGCCGATATGGCGATCCGCCGCACTGCCCGCAGCAGCCGTCTGCCTCACCCTGGCAGCGCTCACGGGCTGTTCGTCCGGCTCCTCGGACTCAGCGGGGCACAAACCCGCCGGCACGGCGAGTACGGCGTCGGGCTCCGACGCAGGCAAGAGCACCGCGACCGACACCAAAACAGACACCAAGACGGACACGAAGCAGCCCTCGCCCCCGACGGAGGTGTCGATCCCGTCGATCGGGGTGACGAGTTCGCTGCTGCAGCTCGGTCTCAACGCGGACCGCACGGTCGAGGTCCCGCCGGCGGACAAAGGCATGACCGCGGGCTGGTACACGGGCAGCGTCACCCCCGGCGAAAAGGGAGCCGCCGTCCTGATCGGCCACAACGACACCCGCTACGGCAGGGCCGTCTTCCACGACCTCAGGAAGATCCACAAAGGCGCGGACATCGCCGTCCGCAACAAACTGGGCAAGACGGCCCACTTCACGGTCACCGGCACGGAGAGCGTCAGCAAGAAGGCGTTCCCGACCGACCAGGTCTACGGCAAGACCACGGACCGCGCCCTGCGCCTGATCACCTGCGACGGATCGTTCGACGCGCAGGGTCACCCGGTGAACAACCTGATCGTCTTCGCCACGCTGCGCTGACCAACTGGCCCAGCCCGCAGGCCTTTGCCCCAAGGAGCCAGGACCACAGATCCTGGGCGCTTTATCTTGCCTATACAAAGCGCACAAACAGGCGCAAAATGGAACTTGCGCGGCTCAGCCGTGCAAACGCGGTCGGACTTGCAGCAGAGAAGGAGGCGAGTCGCATGGCCGACGTCTCACACACAAGAGGCGATCTAGCAACCCACCCCGACGTCCCAGAGATGCGGGCCCGGTATGACCGGATGCTCGGCGGGCGCGATGTGGCACTCGTGGACGGGCCGGTGTTTCTCGTCGGCGTGTACTGCGCGGTGTCCGCGTGGGTGATCCACTTTTCGAGCACCCAGTCGGCGCTGACGACGCACAACCTCATCATGGGCATCGCGATCGCCCTGCTGGGCCTCGGATTCACCATCATGCCGGAGCGGATGTACGGCCTCAGCTGGGCCATGGTCGTGATGGGCGCCTGGCTGGTTGTTGCCCCATGGGTCGTGGGCAGCCATCCGGACAAGGGCATCATCTGGAGCAACGCGGTCATCGGAGGCGTCACCGCCCTACTCGGGTTGGTGTGCACCGTCGTAGCGGCAAGGCGCAGTCGTCACGCCCACACCACCGGCGGCTCCATGGGCACCAGGGGAGCAAGCCGGCTCAGTCGCGCAAGCCGACCCGACCGCGCCGACTGAGGTGACGTGACGTCCAGCGAAAGCAGAAGAAACGGGGAACACAGAGAGACGGGTGGTGCGGGCCGGATATCCGGCCCACACCACCCGTCTCTTCATTGCTCAAAGCTTTACTGCTCAGCTTCACTGCTCAAAGTGTCCGAGGGGGGACTTGAACCCCCACGCCCGATAAAGGGCACTAGCACCTCAAGCTAGCGCGTCTGCCATTCCGCCACCCGGACAAGGTGTCTGTCGGCCACGGCTTTGTTCCCCGCGGCGACAAGAACAACAATACCAGGGGTTTGCGGTCGCCTTCACCTGTGTTTGCCGTGGTCAGCGGCTGGCCCCGGGGCGCGGCCCTGCGCCGTTCGGCGGCTCCTCAGCGCCGACGGCACCATGCGTAACAGCGTGCGCACCGTCAGTGTCCGAGGAGGCTCCCGGGGGCGGTCACGGCTGGAGCTGTCAGAGCACTGCCAGGCGCCGTGCCCCGCAGGGCCGCGAGGCGCGCCAGGACCAGTTCCGCGGCCTCCGAAGGGGTCGAACCGACGCTCACACCCGCCGCTTCGAGGGCTGCCGTCTTGGCCTGGGCGGTTCCCGACGAGCCGGAGACGATCGCTCCGGCATGTCCCATGGTCCGGCCCTCCGGAGCGGTGAAGCCCGCGATGTAGCCGACCACGGGTTTCGTGATGTGCCCGGCGATGTATGCGGCGGCCCGCTCCTCGGCGTCGCCGCCGATCTCCCCGATCAGGACGATCAGTTCGGTGTCCGGGTCGTCCTGGAACGCCGCGAGGCAGTCGATGTGCGTGGTGCCGATGACAGGGTCTCCGCCGATGCCCACCGCCGAGGAGAAGCCCTCGTCGCGCAGCTCGTACATCAGCTGGTAGGTGAGCGTGCCGGACTTGGAGACCAGCCCGATCCGGCCGGGCGTGCCGGCGATGTCGGCGGGGATGATGCCGGCGTTGGACTGTCCGGGGCTGATCAGGCCCGGACAGTTCGGTCCGATGACCCGGGTGCCCCGGTTTTCGGCGTAGGAAGTGAAGACCACCGCGTCGTGTACGGGGATGCCCTCCGTGATGACGACGGCGAGGCCGATCCCCCCGTCGGCGGCCTCGGCGACCGCGGCGCCCGCGGAGGGCGGCGGGACGAAGACGACGGTGACGTCGGCTCCGGTGGCCTCGATGCCCTCGCGCACCGAGCCGAAGACGGGGACGGTCACACCGTCGAAGTCGACCGGCAGTCCGGCCTTGCGCGGGTTGACGCCGCCGACGACGCGCGTCCCCGCGGCGAGCATGCGCCGGGTGTGCTTCATGCCTTCGGTGCCGGTCATGCCCTGGACGAGTACCTTGCTCTCCGCGGTGAGGAAGATGGCCATCTCAGGCTCCCGGGTCGGTGTGGGCCACGGCGCGGACGCCGGTGAGGGCATCGGCGGGCGTGGCATTGGCGGGTACGGCGTCGGCGGGTGCGCCGGCGCCCGCGAGGGCGGCTGCCCGGCGGGCCGCGCCGTCCATCGTGGTGACCTGCTGGACGAGAGGGTGTGCGCGCCGGTCGAGGATCGCGCGGCCCGCTGCGGCGCTGTTGCCGTCGAGCCGTACGACCAGCGGCTTGGTCACCTCGACCGACTCCAGGGCCTGGACGATGCCCTCGGCCACCGCGTCGCAGGCGGTGATGCCGCCGAAGACATTGACGAGGACCGACTTCACCTGGGGGTCGGAGAGGACGAGTGCGAGTGCGTCGGCCATCACGCGGGCCGACGCACCACCTCCGATGTCGAGGAAGTCGGCAGGCCGGGCGCCGCAGCCGGCGACGACGTCGAGGGTCGACATGACCAGGCCCGCGCCGTTGCCGATGATGCCGACCCGGCCGTCGAGCCGGACGTAGTTGAGTCCCTTGGCCCGGGCCTGTGCTTCCAGCGGACCACCGTACGGATCGGTTTCGTCGGCGCCCCAACGCGTCTGCCGGAAGCGGGCGTTGTCGTCGATGGTGACCTTTCCGTCGAGGGCGAGCAGCCCGCCGCCGGTGGTCCGTACGAGCGGATTGACCTCCACCAGCAGGGCGTCCTCGCGGACCATGACCTGCCAGAGCCGCTGGAGCACGCCGGCGGCCCCGGCCGGCAGCCCGGCGGCGAGTGCCATCGCCGCGGCCTTGGCCGCGGTGACGCCTTCGGCCGGATCGACGGGGATCCTGACCACCGCGTCGGGCCTGGCCGCCGCGGTCTCCTCGATCTCCGTACCGCCGTCGGCCGATCCGATGGCGACGAAGGTCCCCGCCGCGCGGTCGAGGACGTAACTCACGTAGTACTGCGCCTCGATGTCGGCCGGCCGGGCCAGCATCACCTTGCGGACGGGGTGGCCCTTGATGTCCATGGCGAGCATCTGACGGGTTGTCAATTCTGCTGCCGCCGGGTCCGCCGCGAGTTTCACACCGCCCGCCCTGCCCCGGCCGCCGGTCTTCACCTGGGCCTTGACGACGACGCGTCCGCCGAGGAGTTCCGCGGCCGCACGCGCCTCGCGCGGGGCGGCGACGACCGCCGCGTCCGGTACCGGGATGCCGTGCGCCTTGAAGAGTTCCCTTGCCTGGTGCTCGTACAGATCCATGCCCGTACCTGCTCCCTGTGCTGTGAAGGAAAGTGCCGCACGCCCCCTGGACACCACCCACCGGATGAGGGATAACAAGGTTCATACAGTATTCGTCGACTGTATGCAATCTGCGCGCAGCTCCAGCAGAGCTCCAGTACCCCTACGAAGGGAACGGACTTCGCCATGCCCGACCCCAGCCAGGACCTCATCTCCGGTGGGCACTTGGTCGCCAAGGCGCTCAAAGCGGAGGGTGTCGACGTCGTCTACACCCTCTGCGGTGGCCACATCATCGACATCTACGACGGCTGTGTGGACGAGGGCATCGAAGTGGTCGATGTCCGCCATGAGCAGGTCGCCGCCCACGCCGCCGACGGCTACGCGCGCATCACCGGCAAGCCGGGCTGCGCCGTCGTCACAGCGGGCCCCGGCACGACCGATGCCGTGACCGGTGTCGCCAACGCGTTCCGGGCCGAGTCGCCCATGCTGCTGATCGGTGGTCAGGGAGCGCTGAGCCAGCACCGGATGGGGTCCCTCCAGGACCTCCCGCACGTCGACATGATGACGCCGATCACCAAGTTCGCCGCCACCGTGCCGCACACCGCACGCGCCGCCGACCTGGTCTCGATGGCCTTCCGCGAGTGCTACAACGGCGCGCCGGGCCCGTCGTTCCTGGAGATCCCGCGCGATGTGCTCGACGCCAAGGTGCCGGCCGCACAGGCCCGCGTCCCGCAGGCCGGCCGGTACCGCGCGTCGACCCGCTCGGCCGGTGATCCGGCCGGCATCGAGAAGCTCGCCGATCTCCTCGTCCACGCGGAGAGGCCGGCGATCCTGCTCGGCAGCCAGGTGTGGACCACCCGGGCCACCGAATCGGCGGTCGAGCTCGTCCGTACGCTCAATGTCCCCGCGTACATGAACGGCGCGGGGCGCGGGACACTGCCGCCCGGCGACCCGCACCACTTCCAGCTCTCCAGGCGCTACGCCTTCTCCAACGCCGATCTCATCGTCATCGTGGGCACCCCCTTCGACTTCCGGATGGGGTACGGGAAGCGCCTCTCGCCGGACGCCACCGTGGTCCAGATCGATCTCGACTACCGCACGGTCGGCAAGAACCGGGACATCGACCTCGGGCTCGTCGGCGACGCGGGGCTCATCCTGAAGTCCGTCACCGAGGCGGCGTCCGGCCGGGTCAACGGTGGTGCGGTCGGGCGGAAGGCCTGGCTGGACGAGCTGCGGGCCGCCGAGCAAGTGGCGATCGAGAAGCGGCTGCCGTCGCTGAAGTCGGATGCCTCGCCCATCCACCCGTACCGCCTGGTCAGCGAGATCAACGACTTCCTCACCGAGGATTCGATCTACATCGGCGACGGCGGCGACATCGTCACGTTCTCCGGGCAGGTCGTGCAGCCCAAGTCGCCCGGCCACTGGATGGATCCGGGCCCGCTGGGCACGCTCGGCGTCGGCATCCCCTTTGTGCTCGCCGCGAAGAAGGCACGGCCGGACAAGGAGGTCGTGGCGCTCTTCGGGGACGGCGCGTTCTCGCTCACCGGCTGGGACTTCGAGACGCTGGTCCGCTACAACCTGCCCTTCGTCGGAATCGTCGGCAACAACTCGTCGATGAACCAAATCCGTTACGGCCAGGCGCAGAAGTACGGCCCGGAGCGCGAGCGCGTCGGCAACACACTCGGAGACGTCCGCTACGACGAGTTCGCCCGGATGCTCGGCGGCCACGGCGAGGAGGTCCGCGACCCGGCCGGCATCGGCCCGGCGCTGCGGCGCGCCCGCGAGTCGGGCAAGCCCTCCCTCATCAACGTCTGGGTCGACCCGGACGCGTACGCACCCGGAACCGTGAACCAGACCATGTACAAGTAGGGAGCCCCGCCATGACCAAGGCTCTTGAGGGCGTACGCGTCCTCGACATGACCCACGTCCAGTCCGGTCCCTCCGCCACCCAGCTGTTGGCCTGGCTCGGCGCCGATGTCGTCAAACTCGAAGCGCCGCACGGCGACATCACCCGCAAGCAGCTGCGGGATCTGCCCAATGTCGACTCGCTCTACTTCACGATGCTCAACTGCAACAAGCGCAGCATCACCCTCAACACCAAGTCCGAACGCGGCAAGGAGCTCCTGACCGAGCTGATCCGCCGGTCGGACGTGATGGTGGAGAACTTCGGTCCCGGCGCCGTAGACCGGATGGGTTTCACCTGGGAGAAGATCCAGGAGATCAACCCGCGGATCGTCTACGCCTCCATCAAGGGCTTCGGCGAGGGCCCCTACACCAACTTCAAGGCGTACGAGGTCGTCGCCCAGGCCATGGGCGGGTCGATGTCCACCACCGGCTTCGAGGACGGTCCGCCGCTCGCCACCGGAGCGCAGATCGGCGACTCGGGCACCGGTATCCACCTCGTCGCAGGGATACTCGCGGCGCTCTTCCAGCGTGAGCACACCGGCCGTGGCCAGCGCGTCAACGTCGCGATGCAGCACGCCGTACTGAACCTCTGCCGGGTGAAGCTGCGCGACCAGCAGCGGCTCTCCCACGGCCCGCTGGCCGAGTACCCGAACGACGACTTCGGCGACGAGGTGCCGCGCAGCGGCAACGCGAGCGGCGGCGGCCAGCCCGGCTGGGCCGTCAAGTGCGCGCCGGGCGGCCCCAACGACTACGTGTACGTCATCGTCCAGCCCGTCGGCTGGCAGCCGATCAGCAGGCTGATCGGCCGGCCCGAGCTGGCCGACGACCCCGGCTGGGCCACGCCGGAGTCCCGCCTGCCCAAGCTCGGCAAGATGTTCCAGCTGATCGAGGAGTGGTCGTCCACCCTTCCCAAGTGGGAGGTGCTCGACCAGCTCAACGCCCACAACGTGCCCTGCGGACCGATCCTCTCCACCAAGGAGATCATCGAGGACACCTCGCTCGCCGCGAACGAGATCGTGGTCGAGGTCGAACACCCCGAGCGCGGCACCTTCACCACCGTCGGCTCGCCGCTGAAGCTCTCGGACTCCCCCGTCGATGTGCGCAGCTCGCCGCTGCTCGGCGAGCACAACGCGGAGGTGTACACCGGTGAACTCGGCCTGGGCCAGGAGGAACTGCGACTGCTGAAGACGGACGGAGTCATCTGATGGGGCAGCAGGACAAGGCGGCGGTACGGGCGGTGCTCGACGCCGCACTGGCCGGGGGGCGCCGGGCGCTCACCGCGCCCGAGGCGAAAGTGGTCGCCGACGCGTACGGCATTCCGGTCCCGGCCGAGGCGCTGGCCGAGTGCGCGGACGAGGCCGTCGCCCTCGCCGACCGGATCGGGTTCCCGGTGGTGCTGAAGATCGTCTCGCCGGACATCGTGCACAAGACGGATGCGGGCGGGGTGCGGGTCGGGGTGAGGTCCGCCGCCGAGGTGCGGACCGCCTTCACGTCGATCGTCTCCCACGCCCGTGCCTACAGCCCCCGGGCGGCCATCAGGGGCGTCCAGGTCCAGCAGATGGTGCCGGCCGGCACCGAGGTACTGGTCGGCACCGTCACCGACCCGACCTTCGGCAAGATCGTGGCCTTCGGCCTCGGCGGGGTGCTGGTGGAGGTGCTCAAGGACATCACCTTCCGCCTCGCACCCGCCTCGCACGACGACGCGCTGTCGATGCTGGACTCGGTCCGGGCCGCCGAGGTGCTCCGCGGGGTGCGCGGCGGAGCTGCCGTGGACCGCGCGGCGCTCGCCTCGCTGATCACCGGGGTCTCCGGACTGGCCGCCGACTTCCCGGAGATCGCCGAGATCGACCTCAACCCGGTCTTCGCGTCCGCGGACGGCGTGCTGGCCGCCGACGTACGGATCCTGCTCGACCCGTCGCCCGTGACGCCGCGGCGCGCCTACAGCCGCGCCGAGATCCTCACCTCGATGCGCCGGCTGATGGAGCCGCGCTCGGTCACCGTCATCGGCGCCTCCAACGAGGACGGCAAGATCGGCAACTCGGTGATGCGCAATCTCGTCGACGGCGGATTCGCCGGGGAGATCCACCCGGTGAACCCCAAGGCCGATGACATCCTCGGCCGTAAGGCGTACAAGAGCGTGATGGATGTTCCCGGTGAGCCGGATGTGGCGGTCTTCGCGATCCCCGCGAAGTTCGTCGCGGCCGCCCTCGAAGAGGTCGGGCGCAAGGGCATACCGAACGCCGTGCTGATCCCGTCGGGCTTCGCCGAGACCGGGGAACACGCCTTGCAGGACGAGATCGTGGCGGTCGCCGAGCGGTACGGGGTCCGGCTGCTGGGCCCGAACATCTACGGCTACTACTCGACATGGCAGGACCTGTGCGCCACGTTCTGCACGCCGTACGACGTCAGAGGCGGGGTCGCGCTCACCTCGCAGTCCGGCGGGATCGGCATGGCCATCCTCGGGTTCGCCCGCACGACGAAGACCGGCGTGTCGGCCATCGTGGGGCTCGGCAACAAGTCGGACCTGGACGAGGACGATCTGCTCACCTGGTTCGGCGAGGACCCGCACACCCAGTGCATCGCCATGCATCTGGAGGACCTCAAGGACGGCCGGGCGTTCGTCGAGGCGGCACGGGCGACCGTGCCGAAGAAGCCCGTCGTGGTACTGAAGGCGGGCCGCACCAGTGCGGGCGCCAGGGCGGCGGGGTCGCACACCGGCGCGCTGGCCGGTGACGACGCGGTGTACGAGGACATCCTGCGGCAGGCGGGAGTCATCCGGGCGCCGGGGCTCAACGACATGCTGGAGTACGCGCGGGCGCTGCCCGTGCTCCCCACACCCCGGGGCGACAACGTCGTCATCATCACCGGGGCCGGGGGCTCGGGGGTGCTGCTCTCGGACGCGATCGTCGACAACGGGCTGTCGCTGATGGAGATCCCGCCGGATCTGGACGCGGCGTTCAAGGCGTTCATCCCGCCGTTCGGGGCCGCCGGGAATCCCATCGACATCACCGGCGGTGAACCTCCGGCGACCTACGAGGCGACGATCCGGCTCGGCCTGGAGGATCCGCGGATCCATGCGCTGGTGCTGGGCTACTGGCACACGATCGTCACTCCCCCGATGGTCTTCGCCGAGCTGACCGCGCGTGTCGTCGCTGAGTTCCGGGCGCGCGGCGTCGAGAAGCCCGTCGTGGCGTCGCTCGCCGGCGACGTCGAAGTCGAGGAGGCCTGCCAGTACCTCTACGAACGGGGAGTCGTCGCGTACCCGTACACCACGGAGAAACCGGTGGAGGTACTCGGCGCGAAGTACCGCTGGGCACGGGCGGCCGGGTTGCTCGGCTGACCCGGCTCCTCGGAACGAAAGGTTTGGACAGGGGGCGCTGGCCAGTTCTTTCGAGACCAAGGGGACCTGATGAGTACAGGGAACGAACGGTCGGCGGCCGGGGCGGTCGCCTACCGGGAAGTGTCGGACAGCAAGGGCCGCGTCTACCGCGTCGGCGAGACGGACCGGGATCTTCTGGGCCACTCGCGCAAACTCATGGTGTATCTGCCGTGGGTCGCGATGATGGCCATCAGCGTGTCGGAGTACGCATACGGTTCGGCCGAGGACACTCTCTCCTCGGCTCATGGGTGGACGCAGAGCAACACGTTCTGGATTCTGAGTGTCTGGGTCTTCTTCCAGGCGGGAATCGCCTTCCCCGCGGGCTGGATGCGGGAGAAGGGGATACTCAACGCCCGCCGCGCGACGGTTCTGGGCGCCGTTCTCTGTCTCGTCGGTTTCGTCGCACTCGCCCATCTCGACAATGTCTTCCTGGCGATCTGCGGTTTCGGCGTCATCGGCGGACTCGGCTCCGGCCTCGTCTACGCCACCTGTATCAACATGGTCGGCAAGTGGTTCCCCGAACGGCGTGGTGCGAAGACGGGGTTCGTCAACGGCGGGTTCGCCTATGGGTCGCTCCCCTTCATCTTCATCTTCAACTACGCCTTCGACACCTCCAACTGCGCCGAGGTGCTGGATCTGATCGGTGTCTATGTGCTGATCGCCGTGGTGATCTGCGCGTGGTTCTTCAAGGACCCGCCGAAGAACTGGTGGCCGTCGGAGATCGACCCGCTGCACTTCACGGGCGACCGGAGGAGCGCCCGGAGTCTGGCCAAGAACCCGCCCGCGGTGAAGCAGTTCACCCCGAAGGAGGCCATCAGGAGCGGCATGCTCCCGCTGATGTGGGTGGCCGTGGTCATCACCGCCGGGGTGTCGATATTCGGCATCTCCTTCCAGGTCGACTTCGCGAAGGAGGTGGGCTTCGGTCCACTGGTGGCGGCCACGTCCATGGGGCTGATGGCCGTGGTGAACGGCGTCGGCAGGGCGGTGGTGGGCTGGCTGTCCGATCTGTGGGGACGGAAGCTCACCCTGTTCTTCGTCATACTCGTCCTGGGTCTCGCGCAGTTCGGCGTGATCTGGGCCGGTGACATCCACAGCGAATGGCTGTTCCTGGTCTTCGCGTTCCTCTCCGGATTCGGCGGCGGTGCGTTCTACCCGATGTTCGCGGCCCTGACGCCGGACTACTTCGGAGAGAACTACAACGCCACCAACTACGGTCTGGTGTACAGCGGAAAGCTGGTCAGCGGACTGTTCGGCGGCGGGCTCGGGTCGACGGTGGTGGACGCCTGGGGGTACAACGGCGCGTACGCACTCGCCGGAGGGATCTCCATGGTGGCCGCGGTCATCGCACTGCTGCTGAGGCAGCCGGGGCGGCCACGCGCCGCCGACATCGCTCCGAACCCGCTGCCGGTCAGCAGGGAAGCCGTCTGATCCGGGCCGTCACCGGCGTACGGAACAGCGTGTACGGAACGGCGTGTACGGAACGGCGCAGCGCAGCAAGTGGCCCTCCGCGCGGCTCGGTCCGAGCTGCGCGGAGGGCCGCTGCCGGATACCGGCCATGCCTCCGGGATCCGGGTGTTCAGCCCTTCTCGCGCTGGTGGTAGCTCGTACGGGTGTGCTCCGTGTGCGCCTGCATGACCGATGTCGCGGCCGCCTCGTCCCGTGCCGAGATCGCCGCGATCAGTGCCCGGTGCTCGGTCCAGGACTGTTTGCCGCGCCGTCGGGCGACCGGCTGGTAGTACCAGCGCACCCGGCGGTCCACCTGGCCGGCCAGCTCCGACAGGACGACATTGCCGGCCAGTTCCATGACCTTGGCGTGGAACTCGGCGTTGGTCGCCACGGCCAGGTCCACGTCGTCGTCGGCGACCGCCCGCTCGCCCTTGGCGCACAGCTTCTCCAGCGCGGCGATTCCCGCGGACCCGGAGTTCGCCGCGGCCAGCCGTGCGGCCTCCGCCTCCAGAAGCGTACGGACCGAGAGCAGCTGGTCGGCCTCCTGCTCGGTGGGCTCGTGGACGAACGCGCCCTGCGCGGGCCGCAGATCGACCCACCCCTCGGTGTTGAGCCGCTGGAGTGCTTCGCGCACGGGCTGCCGGGAGACGCCGAGATGGCCGGCGAGTTCGCTCTCGACCAGATGCTGGCCCGGGGACAGCGCCCGTGTGGTGATGAGTTCGAGCAGCGCCTCGTACACCCGCTCACGCAGCGGTCCCGGCCGTTCGAGCTTCGGTACGGCCCCTTGCGGCAGTCCTGTGGACAACATCGCGGTCCCCCTTCTGACCCCGGAGGAGCCAGCGGCGTGTCGGCGTAGAGCAATTGGCTATCGTCTACAGTCTACCGAGCGCAACAGGCCGTAACCGAACTGCCCGGCCTCAGTGACGTACCCCTCACCGGCCGGCGGTGGTCACGGGCAGCGGACGACCTGTCCCGCGTACGAGAGGTTTCCGCCGAAGCCGAAGAGCAGGACCGGCGCGCCGGACGGGATCTCCCTCCGCTCCACCAGCTTGGACAGGGCCATCGGGATGCTGGCCGCCGATGTGTTGCCGGAATCGACCACATCACGGGCGATCACCGCGTTCACCGCACCGATCTTCGCGGCGAACGGCTCGATGATCCGCAGATTGGCCTGGTGCAGTACGACGGCCGCCAGCTCCTCGGGGGTGACACCCGCCTTCTCGCAGACCTTGCGGGCGATCGGCGGCAGCTGGGTGGTGGCCCAGCGGTAGACGGACTGCCCTTCCTGGGCGAAGCGCGGCGGTGTCCCCTCGATCCGTACGGCGTCCCCCATCCCGGGGACCGATCCCCACAGCACCGGGCCGATGGCGTCCTCCGCGCACGCCTCGATCACGGCGGCGCCTGCCCCGTCCCCCATCAGGACACAGCTGGAGCGGTCGGTCCAGTCGGCGATCTCGGTCATCTTGTCGGCGCCGATCACCAGGGCACGCCCTGCGGATCCGGCGCGTACCGCGTGGTCGGCGACGGCCAGGGCGTGGGTGAAACCCGAGCAGACGACGTTGACATCCATGGTCGCGGGCGAGCCCATGCCCAGCTTGGCGGCCACCCGCGCGGCCATGTTCGGCGAGCGGTTGATCGCCGTGGAGGTCGCGACGATGACCAGGTCGATCTCGCCCGGCGTGAGTCCTGCACCGGCGAGGGCCTTGGCTCCGGCCTGGGCAGCGAGTTCGTCCACCGGCTCGTCGGGTCCGGCGATGTGGCGGGTCTTGATGCCCACCCGGGTCCGGATCCATTCATCGCTGGTGTCGACAAGGGCGGCTACATCGTCGTTGGTGAGCACCTTGGCCGGCTGGTAATGGCCGAGTGCGGCGATGCGTGTTCCGGTCATGCCCGGGACCCCTCTGCTGCTGATGTCAGGAGCCCTCCAGTCTCGTCAGCGACTCACGGGTACGACGGCATGTAAAGCAACAGGATTCGGGCGTTCCTCTTGGAGGCTTCGGATCACTTCCGGGCGTGGACCGGGCAGCGGCGGCGGACAGGGAAGCGCGTCAGCACCCTTGTCGACCGAAGCCCGATACTGTAGACACTATTTTGTCGACAGAATATGAGCGCGGCGACCGGTCATGAGCACTCCGAGTGATCACCCGGTTTCCATCGGTACGTTCGACCGAACGGAGAGCCCTCGTGAAAGTCGCAGTTCTCGGCGCCGGAGCAATCGGCGCCTATGTCGGAGCGGCACTGCACCGCGCCGGCGCCGATGTCCATCTGGTGGCCCGTGGACCGCATCTGGCGGCCATGAGGCGGGACGGGGTGCAAGTCCTGAGCCCGCGCGGTGACTTCACCGCGCGGGTGCACGCCACGGACGACCCGGGAGCCATCGGCCCGGTCGACTATGTCTTCCTCGGTCTCAAGGCCACCTCGTACGCGGCGTGCGGGCCCCTCGTCGAGCCGCTGCTCCAGCGGCACACCGCACTGGTCGCCGCGCAGAACGGCATCCCCTGGTGGTACTTCCACCGGCACGGCGGCCCCCACGACGGCCATCGGATCGAGAGCGTCGACCCGGGCGGGGCGGTCAGCGCCGTCCTGCCACCGGAGCGCGCGGTCGGCTGCGTCGTGTACGCGGCGACGGAGCTGGCCGGGCCCGGGGTGGTCCGGCACCTGGAGGGGACCCGGTTCTCCATCGGCGAGCCGGACCGTTCGACGTCGCGGCGCTGCCTGGACTTCAGTGCCGCCATGACGGCGGGCAGCCTCAAGTGCCCCGTGGAGGGCGACCTGCGCAAGGACATCTGGATCAAACTGCTCGGCAACATCTCCTTCAATCCGCTGAGCGCCCTCACCCGGGCGACCATGCGTCAGATGTGCGTCCACCGCGACACCCGCCGGGTCATCGAGGTCATGATGGCCGAGACGCTCCAGGTCGCCACGGCGCTCGGCAGCCGCCCCGGCATCTCCATCGAGAGGCGGCTGGCCGGCGCGGAGCGGGTGGGCGACCACAAGACCTCCACGCTCCAGGACCTGGAGAAGGGCAAGCCGCTCGAACTCGACGTGCTGCTCGCGGCGGTGGTCGAGCTGGCCGGGGTGACCGGGGTGCCGGTGCCCACGCTGCGGACCGTGCACGCCATGGCGGACCTGCTGAGCCGGTCGACGACGGCCGCACCGGCCACATCCGCTCCGACGAGCGCGACCACCACAGCCGGCTGATCCGGCCCGGCCGGAACGCAAATCCCTTGCGAGGGTCTTCCGTTCGGCCGGCGCCTACAGGATACTGTATGCAATTGGGCGCTGAATCATCGCTGATCATCTCCATGAGGAGCGCAGGCGTGAAGAAGCGAGACCGAACCCCGAAGACCTACGCCCGGCTCACCCACCCCCTGGTGCGCGACAGTAACGGCGCACTGCGCAGGGCCAGTTGGGACGAGGCGCTGGAGCGGGCCGCGGAGGGATTCCGGGCGGCGCGCGGCGCCTTCGGGATGTTCTCCTGCTCCCGGGCCACCAACGAGATGAACTATGTGGCGCAGAAATTCGCCCGGGTCGTGATGGCCACCAACAACGTCGACTCCTGCAACCGCACCTGCCACGCACCCAGTGTCGCGGGGCTGTCGGCGGCGTTCGGATCCGGCGGCGGCACCTCGTCGTACGGAGAGGTCGAGCACACCGACCTGATCCTGATGTGGGGCTCCAACGCGCGGTTCGCCCATCCGATCTTCTTCCACCATGTACTGAAGGGGATCAGGAACGGCGCCCGGATGTACGCGGTCGACCCGCGCCGCACGTCGACCGCCGAGTGGGCGGAGAGCTGGCTGGGGCTGAACGTCGGCACCGACATCCCGCTGGCGCACGCCGTGGGCCGCGAGATCATCCACGCGGGCCTGCACAACAGGGCGTTCATCGACCGGGCCACGACGGGGTTCGACGCGTACGCCGCCGAGGTCGAGCCCTGGACGCTCTCCGCCGCCGAGCAGGTCACCGGCGTACCGGCGGAGGCGATCCGCGACCTGGCGCACGCCTACGCACGCGCCGAGCGGGCCCAGCTGTGCTGGACGCTGGGGATCACGGAGCATCACAACGGCACCGACAACGTACGGGCGTTGATCAACCTCTCGCTGCTGACGGGGCACGTCGGCCGGTACGGCTCGGGCGTACAGCCGCTGCGCGGGCAGAACAACGTGCAGGGCGGCGGCGACATGGGAGCCATCCCCGACCGGCTGCCCGGCTTCCAGGACATCCTGGAACCGGCCGTCCGCAGCAAGTTCGAAGCCGCCTGGGGCACGGTCATCCAGCCTTCGTACGGTCTCAATCTGACCCGGATGTTCGAGGCGATGGAGAGCGGCGACCTGAGGGCCGTCTACTGCGTCGGAGAGAATCCGGCGCAGTCTGAGGCCGACAGCGAACAGGCCATGGACCGGCTGCGGCGGCTCGACTGCCTGGTCGTGCAGGACATCTTCCTGACGAGGACCGCTGAACTGGCCGACGTCGTTCTGCCGACGACCGCCGCCTGGTGCGAGACCGAAGGCACCACGACCAGCAGTGAACGGCGGGTGCAGCGGGTGCGCAAGGCGGTCGGCCCGCCCGGCGAGGCGCGTGAGGACATCGAGATCATCTGTGACCTCGCCGGTCGGCTCGGCCATCCCTGGAAGTACGCCGACGCGGAGTCCGTCTGGAACGAGCTGCGGTCGGTCTCCCCCCAGCACTGGGGCATGACGTACGAGCGGCTGGAGGAGCACCAGGGCATCCAGTGGCCGTGCCCGGACACCGGGAAGCTCGAACCGCCTTTCCTGCACGCCAGGTTGTGGGAGCCCGATCCGGGACGGCGGGGGCGGCCGGCGCCGTTCGGAATCGTCCGGCACGACCCGCCGGTCGATCTCACCGATGAGGGCTTCCCGATCCGGCTGACGACCGGGCGGCGGCTCGACTCGTACAACACCGGTGTGCAGAGCGGCAGTTTCGCCTCGCCGCTGCGGCGGGGCGAGTACATCGAGCTCTGCCCCGAGGACGCCGCGGCGTACGGGGTGGAGGCGGACGAGGAGGTACGGATCGCCTCACGGCGCGGTTCGGTGGTCGCCCCGGTGTGGATCGACCCCGGTCTGCGCCCCGGTCTTGCCTTCATGACGATGCACTTTCCGGACGAGGTCGACACCAACCAGCTCACCATCGAGGCGAACTGCCCGATCGCCGGCACGGCCGAGTTCAAGGCGTCGGCCGTCCGGATCGAGAAGCTGTCCGCCGCGGCCGTGCCGGACAGCGTCGCGGCTGTGAGGAGCTGACGCAGTGGACCTGCACTTCGGTGACTGCAAGCCGACCGACGAGGAGCGGGAGGCGGTCGACGCACTGCTCGGACCACCCGCTTCGGCCTGGGAGGGCGGGGCGGAACGCGGGGAGGCAGATCTGCGCTGGGCGGTCGGCGGCCGGGCCGCACGCGAGCGGCGCGATCTGCTGCTGCCGGCTCTCCACGCGGTCAACGACCGGACGGGCTGGATCAGCGAGGGGGCGCTGGACTATGTGTGCCGCAGGCTGACCGTGCCGCCCGCCGAGGCGTACGGGGTCGCCACGTTCTACGCGATGTTCGCGGTCCGGCCCCGGCCGGCGACAGTGGTGCACGTCTGTACGGACCTGGCCTGCGCGGTGAACGGATCGGCGGGGCTCCGCGCGGGGATCGAGGAACGCCTGGGCGCCGCCGGCATGGCCGCCGGAGGTGTCACCTGGCAGCCGAGTCCGTGTCTGGGGCTGTGCGAGCGGGCTCCGGCGGCGCTGGTGCTGCGGGCCGGTGAACCCGCGCCCGCGCCCGGGACGGAGGGACCATCTGACGGGCGCGGCGCCCTGCGGCGCCGGGCCTCCGCCGTGGTCGCTCCCGCCACCGCCGAGGGTGTCGCGTCGGCCGCCGGAGCTCCGGAGGCGGCCCCATCCGAGCCGTCCGCCGCCATGGCCGTACCGCAGGCCGGACAGGACGGGCTGATCCTCCTGCGGCGGGTCGGCGTCGCCGATCCGGCCTCGCTGGACGACTACCGCGCGCACGGCGGCTACTCCGCCCTGCGCCGGGCCTTCGCCCTCGGTCCGGCGGGGGTGATCCGCGAGGTGACCGACGCCGGGCTCGCCGGACGCGGCGGCGCCGCCTTCCCCACCGGCCGCAAATGGCAGGCCACCGCGGCCCAGCCGGACCATCCGCACTATCTCGTCTGCAACGCGGACGAGTCCGAACCGGGCACGTTCAAGGACCGGGTGGTGATGGAGGGCGACCCGTACGCCCTGATCGAGGCCATGACCATCGCCGGGTACGCGACGGGCGCCCACCGGGGATACCTCTACATCCGCGGCGAGTACCCGTCGGCCGTGGCCCGGCTGGAACACGCCATCGGCCGGGCCAGGTCCCGCGGCTTCCTCGGCGATGACGTCCTGGGGCAGGGGTACGCGTTCGACATCGAACTGCGGCGCGGCGCGGGCGCGTACATCTGCGGCGAGGAGACCGCCCTGTTCAACTCGATCGAGGGCTACCGGGGCGAGCCGCGGTCCAAGCCTCCCTTCCCGGTCGAGAAGGGCCTTTTCGGGAAGCCGACGGCGGCCAACAACGTCGAGACACTGGTCAATGTGGGGCCCATCCTGACGATGGGGGCCGAGGCCTACGCCGCGATCGGTACGGAGAGTTCCACCGGGCCGAAGCTCTTCTGCGTCTCGGGGCGGGTGGCACGGCCGGGGGTCTACGAACTGCCGTTCGGTGCGACCCTCGGCGAGCTGCTGGATCTTGCGGGCCGGCCGGAGTCCCTGCGGGCCGTGCTGCTGGGCGGAGCCGCGGGCGGCTTCGTAGGCCCGGACGAGCTGGACATCCCGCTCACCTTCGAGGGGACCCGCGCGGCCGGGACGACACTCGGTTCCGGTGTCGTCCTCGTCATCGACGACACCGTCGAGCTGCCCCGGATCCTGCTGCGGATCGCGGAGTTCTTCCGTGACGAGTCGTGCGGTCAGTGCGTGCCCTGCCGGATCGGGACCGTACGGCAGGAAGAGGCGCTGCACCGGTTGCTCGACCGCGGCGGGGCCGGCGCAGCCGCCGATGTGGCGCTGCTGCGCGAGATCGGGCAGGCGATGAAGGACGCGTCGATCTGCGGGCTCGGGCAGGCGGCCTGGAGCGCCGTCGAGTCCGCGATCGACCGCCTCGGCGTCTACGGAACACCCGTGTACGGAACACCGCAGCAGGGATCAGAGGCCGGGCAGGGACCGAGGGGTGACACATGACCGCCGTACCGCTGCAGCCGCCGAGGCGGCTCATCGAATTCAGCCTGGACGGGCAGGACACCCGGGTTCCCGAGGGTTCCACGATTCTGGAGGCGTGCCGGGCGGCCGGAAAGGACATTCCGACGCTCTGCGAGGGCGACACGCTCACCCCCAAGAACGCCTGCCGGGTGTGTGTGGTCGAGGTCGAGGGCGCCAGGACCCTGGCACCGGCCTGTTCGCGCCGGGCGGAGCCCGGTATGGCGGTGCGGACGGACACCGGTCGCGCCCGGCACAGCCGGAAGACCGTCCTCGAACTACTGGCATCGGCGACAGACCTCTCCACCACTCCGCGCGCCGCCGAATGGATCAAGGAGTACGGTGCCGAGCCGGGCCGTTTCGGGACGGATGCGGCGCGGCTCAATGAGGAACCGAAGGTCGACAATGACCTGTACGTCCGCGACTATGACAAATGTATCCAGTGCTACAAGTGTGTGGACGCCTGCGGTGACCAGTGGCAGAACACGTTCGCGATCTCGGTGGCGGGCCGTGGCTTCGACGCCCGTATCTCCACCGAGCACGACGCACCGCTCACCGGTTCGGCGTGTGTGTACTGCGGCAACTGCATCGAGGTGTGCCCGACCGGGGCGCTCAGTTTCAAGTCGGAGTTCGACATGCGCGAGGCGGGGACCTGGGACGAGTCGGCGCAGACGGAGACGACCACGGTCTGCGCCTACTGCGGGGTGGGCTGCAACGTCACCCTCCATGTCCAGGAGAATGAGATCGTCAAGGTCACCTCGCCGCACGACAACCCGGTGACCCACGGCAACCTGTGCATCAAGGGCCGCTTCGGCTTCCAGCACGTATCGCAGCGCTGACCGCAGCAGTACTGATCGCCGCAGCTCTGATCACCGCCGTACCGATCGAAGAGTAGGACTGATTCCCATGGGCCGGGTCACCGAACGCCGCCGCACCATCCGTATCCGGGACGGAGCGGTGACGACCCGCCCCGACACCCTGGTGGCCGAGGAGCCGCTGGAGATCCGGCTGAACGGCAAGGCTCTCGCCATCACCATGCGCACCCCGGGCGACGATTTCGCGCTGGCCGCCGGCTTCCTGGTCAGCGAGGGCGTGCTCGGTTCGGCGGACGAGCTCCAGTCGATCGTGTACTGCGCGGGGGCCACCGCCGACGGCTCGAACACGTACAACGTGGTGGACGTCAGGCTGGCGCCGGGCGTCGAGCTCCCGGACATCACGCTGGAACGCAATGTGTACACCACCTCGTCGTGCGGGCTCTGCGGCAAGGCCAGCCTGGACGCGGTCCGGACCACCGCGCGCTTCCCGATCGCCGACACTCCCCCGGTCCGGGTGGAACCCGATGTGCTCGCCGTCCTCCCCGACCGGCTGCGGGCGGCACAGCAGGTGTTCGACCGGACCGGGGGTCTGCACGCGGCCGCGCTCTTCACGCCGGAGGGCGAACTGCTGGACATACGCGAGGACGTGGGCCGCCACAACGCGGTGGACAAGCTGGTCGGCCGGGCCCTGCAGAACGGCCTGCTCCCGCTCTCGCAGGTTGTTCTCCTGGTCTCCGGCCGCGCCTCATTCGAACTGGCCCAGAAGGCGGTGATGGCGGGAATCCCGGTCCTCGCCGCCGTGTCCGCCCCGTCCTCGCTGGCCGTCGACCTGGCCGCCGAGTCCGGCCTGACCCTGGTCGGTTTCCTCCGTGGCTCGTCCATGAACGTGTACGCGGGTGACGAGCGGGTCGCCCTGCACTCCGGGGTCTGACACGCCCCGCGGCACGGGTCGGCGGACCGGCCGGCGGGGAGCGCCCCCTGCGCCGGCCGGCCCCGGGCCCGCCCGTCCGCGGCCGCGCCTCGAAGGGAGGCGGCGAGCGCTGTCGCTGTGCCGTACGGCGGCAGTACGGTCAGGGGCATGACCCGCCAGCCGTCCGCAGCCCAGCGCCGGGCGATCCGCACCGCCGACGCCGAGTCCGGACTGCTCCGGGGCCCCGCGGCGGCGCTGGCCTCGCTGGTCACCCAGGGTCTCGCGCTGCGCCACCCACGGCCCCCGCACCGGCACTATCTGACGCCGGCCGGACAGCGGCTGCGGGAACGGCTGGCCGCCGAGCCGGTCAGGCTGGTCCCGCCGCCGGACCCGGACCCCGCACCGGCGCCGGGATCCGGGGCCGGGGAGCCGACCGGCATCTTCCAGACCCGCACCGCCACCGGGGACACCGGAGCCCCGGCCGATCCGGACCCCCTGCGGGAACGCGAGGTGCGCAGCGCCTGGGCGGGTCTGGTCGAGATGCGCCGGGTCACCAACCCGGACCGCTCGGTGGAGCGGCCGTGCGACTGGGAGCGTACGCATCTGACGCAGGCCGCCGCCCTCGCCCTGGAGGCGGGCTGCTGCCGCGGCTATCTGGTGAGCGAGTCGGCGCAGCCCCAGGCGGTCCGGGTGGACGGTCCGGACTCCCGGGCGTACGCCGAAACGCTGGAGCGTGCGGGCTGGCAGACCTCGGCACATGCGGACCGGCGGGCGGGCGCGGCCTATCTGCTGGCCTCACCGCGGCGCGTCTGACCGCCCGGGGACCACCTCTGCGGGATCACTTCTGGGAGATCACTTCTGGGGGATCACGTTTCCTTGCCGGCCGTGCCGTCGGGCGCGTGCACGATCCGGGTGAGCAGTGCGGTGAGCTGGGCCCGTTCGGCCGGATCGAGCGGCGCGAGCAGTTCGTCGTTGGCGGCGTCGCCCAGCTCCTCCAGACGGCGCAGCGCGGTGCGCCCCGGGGGCGAGACGGCGATCGCGTTCTTCCGCCGGTCCGCGGGGTCGGCGGTGCGGGTGACCATGCCCTTGTCCTGGAGTTCGTTGAGCACCGTGACCATGTCCTTGGGGTCGATGCGCACTGTACGGCCCAGCTCCGCCTGGGACACGGGTCCGAGCGCGGCGACGGCGGTCAGCACCACATGGTGCGGCAGCCGCATCCCCTCACCGGCGAACGAGTCGGCGAGCAGCCGGTGTCCGCGGGCCGCTGCCCGGCCGAGCAGCCAGCTGGGGAGAGCGGTGATCCGGGCGAGGGCGGGAGGGGTGTCGGGAGTCATGAGGAAACCCTAGCGCGAAACCATTGGGCCTCCCAACGAAAATCAGATACCGTTGGGGCTCCCAACGACATCACTCCCACGACACCGCTCCCCCACGACTTCTGGAGGCACCCATGCGCCGTGTTCGGTACGACAGGAACGGCGGGCCGGACGCCCTGTACCTGGAGGACGTTCCCGCCCCCGAACCCGGACCCGGCGAACTCCTGGTGCGCTCGGAGGCAATCGGCGTGACCCTGCCGACCGTACGGAAAGTGCGCGAGGGCAGTGAACCCGCGCCGCTGGGCGGGGAGATCGCGGGCACCGTCGTCGCCGTCGGGGCCGGGGCCGGCGGCTTCTCGGCCGGCGACCGGGTGACCGGGCTCTGCTTCGCCGGTTCCTATGCGGACCTCGCCGTCCTGGCAGAGCCGTTCGCCACCAGGATCCCGGAGCACGCGAGCGCGGTGGACGCCGTGGCCCTGGTGCGCAGCGGGCTGGTGGCGCGGGGCGCGCTGGCTGCCGCCAGGACCCGCCCCGGCGAATCGGTGCTGGTGACAGCCGCGGCGAGCGGCGTCGGCCATCTGGCGCTCCAGCTCGCCCGGCTGGACGGTGCCGCCCGGGTGGTCGCCGCCACCGGCTCGCCGGAGAAGTCGGAATTCCTGCGGGGGCTCGGCGCCGACGCGGTGGTGACCTACGACGCCCCGGACTGGGGCGAGCCGGTGGACGTCGTCGTGGACGGGGTCGGCGGAGCGCTGCTCACCCCGGCGGTCGCGGCCCTCGCGCCGAACGGACGGCTGGTCGCGTTCAGTTCGGGTGGCGGCACCCTTCAGGCGTACGACCTGCTGACCGGCGCCAAGTCGGTCATCGGGTTCCAGATGGCGCTCATCGCCAGGAACGAGCCCGAGCTGTACGCGAGGTGGTGCGCCGAACTGTGGGAGCTGCACCGCACCGGGCAGCTGCGGGCCGCCGTACACGCCGAGGTCCCGCTCGAAGAGGCCGCGCGCGCCCACCGGTTCATCGAATCCCGTGCCAATCTCGGCAAGGTGGTGCTGGTCACGTCATAGCGGTCTGGGCGGATTCGGCCTGCACGGCCTCTTCGGGCAACGGGTCGCGCGAGCGGCGCTTGGCGATCACCGCGCAGACCATCAGCTGCATCTGGTGGAAGAGCATCAGCGGCAGCACCGCCAGCGAGGCCTGTGCGCCGAACAGCACGCTCGCCATGGGCAGTCCGGCCGCCAGGCTCTTCTTCGACCCGGCGAACTGGATGGCGATCCGGTCACCACGGGCGAAGCCGAGCCGCTTGGCCCCGTACCAGCTCAGGGCGAGCATGACGGCGAGCAGCACCGCCTCGGCCCCGAGCAGCCCCAGCAGCCGGACGAAGCTCACCTGGTGCCAGACGCCGCGCACCATGCCCTCGCTGAACGCGGCGTAGACGACCAGCAGGATCGAGCCCCGGTCGACATAGCCGAGAACCTTCTTGTGCCGTACGAGGAAGCCGCCCACCCAGCGGCGCAGCAACTGCCCCGCCACGAAGGGCACCAGCAGTTGCAGCACGATCTTCAGCAGGGAGTCCGCGGAGAAACCGCCCCCGCTGCTGCCCAGGACCAGCGCCGCGAGCACCGGGGTCACCACGATGCCGGCGAGCGAGGAGAAGGAGCCGGCGCAGATCGCCGCGGGCACATTGCCGCGGGCGATCGAGGTGAAGGCGATCGACGACTGGATGGTCGACGGCACCAGGCAGAGGAAGAGCAGCCCGTTGTAGAGCTGCGGCGTCAGGACGAACGGTACGAGTCCCTTCGCTGCCAGACCGAGCAGCGGGAACGCGACGAAGGTGCAGGCCAGGACGGTGAGATGGAGCCGCCAGTGCTTCAGCCCCTCGACCGCCTCGGCGGTGGAGAGCCGGGCGCCGTAGAGGAAGAAGAGCAGGGCCACCGCTCCGGTCGACGCACCCCCGGCCACATCGGCCGCCGTGCCGCGGGCCGGCAGCAGCGCCGCCACGGCGACCGTGCCGATCAGAGCCAGGATGTACGGATCGATCGGCAGCCAGGACGGAAACTGCATCTTGCGGCGGCTCATGTTCTCCACTTGCTCTCGGGGTGCGGAACGTGCCCTCTCCATCGTCCACGCGATATCCATGATCGGGAATCCTGCATACCACTCTGACTGACATCACGATGCGCGATAACCTATGGATCATGTACGACCCCGCGCAGCTGCGTACCTTCCTCACCGTGTCGCAGACCCTGAGCTTCACCCAGGCGGCCCACCGCCTGGGGCTGCGCCAGTCGACGGTGAGCCAGCATGTCCGCCGGCTTGAGGACGCGACGGGCCGGATGCTCTTCACCCGGGACACCCACAGCGTGGAGCTGACCGAGGACGGCGAGGCGATGCTCGGCTTCGCCCGGACGATCCTTCAGGGGCACGAGCGGGCGGCGGCGTTCTTCGCGGGCACCCGGCCGCGCGGCAGGCTGCGGTTCGGCGCGTCGGAGGACTTCGTACTGACGCGGCTGCCGGAGATCCTGGAGTCGTTCCGCACCGAGCACCCCGAGGTGGATCTGGAGCTCACCGTCGGCCTCTCCGGCATCCTGCACGAGCAGCTGGCGGCGGGCGCGCTCGATCTGGTGCTCGCCAAGCGGCGCAACGGGCACAGCCACGGCGAGCTGGTCTGGCGCTCCGCCCTCACCTGGATCGGCGCCCCCCGGCTGCGCATCGACCCCGATCGCCCGCTCCCGCTGATCCTCTTCCCGCCGCCCGGCATCACCCGCGCCCGTGCGCTGGAGGTGCTGGAGGAGGACGGCCGCGCCTGGCGCATCGCCTGTACGAGCACCAGCCTCAGCGGACTGATCGCGGCGGCCCGCGCGGGCCTCGGCATCATGGCGCACACCCGCGGCCTGATCCCGCCCGGCCTCACCCAGGTCCCGGCCAGGGCCGGGCTGCCCGACCTCGGGGACGTGGACTTCGTCCTGCTGCACGGCCGTGCGGGCGGAAGCGCCCAGGAGGCAGCCGACGCACTGGCGTCGGCGATCCTGGCGGGCGCCGACCGGCTGCACCACCAGGCCTAGGGGCTGTCGTCAAAGTGCCGTCGTTGCCCGAAGGGCAGCCGCGCGGCGTCTGGTGCGTGCGATCGCAAGGCGCCGGAATGTTCTCGCAGCGGAGCTACTAGGGCATTTCGGCAACGCCGCGAGCGTGCGTGCCAGACGCCGCGCGGCAGGCGGCACTTTGACGACAGCCCCTGGGGGCTGTCCGGGGCCTGGCCCGATCCGCCGGACAGCCCCTAGTAGGGCTTTGTTACGTCTCTAGGCAAGTGGGCGCGTTGGTGGTTTCCTGCTGGTATGAGGGCGAATGAACTCGCAGCGTGCCGGGGCCGGTTGGAGGAGTTCGCTGGGGAGGTGTTCGCGCCTTTGGCGCGTGCTGATCAGCGGGTGAAGGGCGGGCTGTATCTGCGGGGTCTGTTGCTGGACGGGCGTCGGAAGTCGATGCAGCCGATGGCCGGGCGACTCGGGGTGGACCATCAGCAGTTGCAGCAGTTCATGACGTCGTCGACCTGGCCGGTGGACACGGTTCGTGCCGGATTGGCCCGCCGGGCGGTGGCGGTGGTGCGTCCGCAGGTGTGGGTGGTGGACGACACCGGGTTCCCGAAGGACGGGACGTCCTCGCCCGGGGTAGCCAGGCAGTACTCCGGCACCCTGGGCAAGGTCGGGAACTGCCAGATCGGGGTCAGCGTCCACGCCGCGTCCGACACCGCGTCGTGCCCACTGTCCTGGCGTCTGTTCCTGCCCGGCAGCTGGGACGGGGCCGAAGCTGCCGGCCGTCGGGCCCGCTGCCGCATTCCTGATGAGCAACAGCACCGGCCGAAGTGGCGGCTCGCGCTGGACATGCTCGACGAACTGGCGGCCTTGGGGTTGCGGCCCGCGGTGCTGGTCGCGGACGCCGGCTACGGAGCGAACGCCGACTTCCGCCACGGCCTGGAGGACCGCGGCCTCGCCTACGCCCTGCAGGTCAAGGGCGAGATGACCGCCCATACCGAATCGGCCGTGCCACACCAGCCGCCCTACGGCGGGCTCGGACCGCGTCCGCTGCCCCGCTACCGGACCCGGCCCATCAGCCTGCGCGAACACGTCCTGGCCGCCGGACGTGCACGAGCGGTCACGGTCACCTGGCGCAAGGGCTCCAAAGCAGCCATGTCCGCCCGCTTCGTGTTCCTGCGCGTCCGCCTAGCCGGCCGCCGCCCGAAACCCGCCCCGGACGGTGCCATCGCTCTTCGGTGGTTGATCGCGCAGTGGCCCGAAGGGGAGAACGAGCCGGTCAAGTACTGGATTTCCAACCTTCCGGCCGACATTCCGGCCCGGGACCTCGTCCGCCTCGCGAAACTACGGTGGCACATCGAACACGACTACCGCGAGCTGAAAACGACGCTCGGACTCGACCATTTCGAGGGCCGCTCATTCACCGGCTGGCACCGCCACGTCACCCTCGTCACCGCCGCCCACCTCTTCCTGACCGAACAGCGGTCCTCCCCAAAAGCCCCTGCCAGGGCCTGACCCTCTACCAGGCCCTGGCACTCCTCCAACACCTGTTAGCCACCTGGACCGGAACCTGCCCCACCTGCCGACAACCCACCCCATGGCAGACCTACGACACCACCTAACAAAGCCCTACTAGGCAGTGTCTTCAAATGATCACCGCTGGTGGATCATGGTGTCGTGATACGTCGCCATGAACTGTCGGATGCCGAGTGGGAGTTCGTCCGGCCCCTGCTGCCCAGGCCGCTGCGGGGTAGGAAGCGGCTGGACGATCGCATGGTGCTCAACGGGATCGTGTGGAAGTTCCGGACGGGGGTGGCCTGGCGGGATGTGCCCGACCGGTACGGTCCGTGGGCCACACTGCACACCCGGTTCCGGCGGTGGGCTCTGGACGGAACGTTCGAGCGAATGCTGCAGGCCGCCCAGGCCGGGGCGGACGCGGACGGGGACGTCGACTGGCTCGTGTCGGTCGACTCCACCGTCGTCCGCGCCCACCAGCACGCCGCCGGGGCACGAAAAGGGGGCTCCGCAGCCCCGCACTCGGACGTTCCCGAGGTGGCCTGACCAGCAAAATCCATCTGGCCTGCGACGGTGCCGGCCGTCCGCTCGCTTTCACGCTCACGGGCGGCAACACCAATGACTGCACCCAGTTCACTGCGGTGATTGAAGCGATACGAGTGCCTCGCATCGGCCCGGGGCGGCCCCGAGTACGACCCTCCCACGTGCTGGGCGACAAGGGCTACAGTTCCCGGGCCATCCGCACCTGGCTGCGACGACGCAGCATCGGTCACACCATCCCCGAGCGGGCCGACCAGGTCCAAAACCGGCTCCGGCGCGGCAGTCGCGGCGGGCGCCCACCGGCCTTCGACAAGCAGCGCTACAAGCAGCGAAACGTGGTGGAACGCTGCTTCAATCGGCTGAAGCAGTGGCGCGGCATCGCCACTCGCTACGACAAGACCGCGGAGTCCTTCCATGCAGCCGTCACTCTCGCGTCGCTCCTGATGTGGGCGTGATGTTCTGACGGTGAACGCCGGGTCATCAGAGATGGAGCTCCGTCTCCCAGGCATCGAAGGGCGGCTCGACCCGATAGCTCGGGTCGCAGCACACTCGGACCCACTGCGCGACCCGGTACTGCGCGTCTCCGTCGTTCAGCACCATGCCGTCGGTGTCGATTTGCAGCACATTGCTATAGATCGCGAAGACCTGTTCCAACGAGGAGCCGGAGTGAAAAACGGTCGAGCGATAGTCAAACCCTTCGAGCAGGTCCAGGTCGAGGGTGCCGTTCGCCAAGTAGAAAGCGAAGAGCCGGAGCGAAGCGCGCACGTCGACAGAAAGATGTTCCACCAAGGCATCATGCTCAGCTACCGCGCCATCTTGGCAAGATCTTTGAAGACACTGCCTAGGAGACCGTGCGGCCGGTGAGCCGCTCCTCGTACGTGAGCTGCTTGACCCGGCGCAGCATCGGTGTGCACTCCACATGCTGGACCCCTTCCAGCCGGCCGAGGCGTGCGCTCACATACGCGTACAGCTCGGGGGTGTCGCGGCACACCACCACCGCGAACAGATTGCACGGCCCCGAGACGGCGCTCGCGGTGGCCACTTCCCGGTGGGTCGCCAGCGCCCGCCCGACGGAGTCCAGGGCCGAAGGAGCCGCGGTGATCCACAGCAGGGCCGCGATCCCGTACCCGAACTGCTCGGAGTCGAACTGCACATCGACGAAGAGCGTGCCGGAGCCCAGCAGCTGGTCGAGCCTGCGGCGCACCGCCGACTCCGAACGGCCGGTCGCCTTCCGGAGTTCGGCGAAAGTGGCGCGGCCGTCGCGTTCGAGCGCGGCGACCAGCGGTTCGTCGTCCGCGGTGATGCCGGAGTCCGTGATGGCGGCGCCATCCGTCCGCCCGGCCCCGGACGGCCGGAGCGCCGCCACCTGTGCGTCGGTCAGGGCGCGGCTCTTGCCGAGCCAGCCGGCGGGGCCGCCGTAGAAGCGGTGCAGCAGCTGGTGGGCCCTGATCTCGGTGATGCTCGGGGTGCGCGGCAACTTGCCGAGCAGCAGCTCCTCGTGTTCGCCGCGGGTGCGCGCGCTGGTCTGGCCGACGACTTCCGTACCGCCCGACGTGAGTCCGATCCAGGCGGTGTCGGGGCGCCGGGCGAGCGCCCTGGCGATCGAGTCGGCGGCGTCGGGCGCACAGCGCAGCCGGAGCATCCAGGTGTCCTGGCCGAGGCTCGCTGCGTCACGGACCCCGACCACCCGCAGACCGCCTTCGGTGTGCAGCCGCCGGTACCGGCGGGCGACCGTCTGGTCGGAGACACCGAGCACGCCCGCGAGTCGGCTGAAAGAGACACGTGCGTTGACTTCGAGCCCGTGCAGCAGCTGGAGGTCGAGCTCGTCGAAGTCATGCGATTCCACCCGGATCTCGCCTCCTGATGTCGGGTTCCGGCGAATATCCGGCTGTGGTTAACGGATCCCGCCGTACTTCACCGATCGTACGGGTGACCGGAAACAGTACGGACCACCGGTCGTGGAACACGGGCACACCGGGAGAGAACGAATGCGTAAGTGGGGGCCGCTCATAGCGGTCTGTCTGGGCACCTTCATGCTGCTGCTCGACGTGACGATCGTGATCGTGGCACTGCCCGACATGGCGGGTTCGCTGCATGCGTCGCTCTCGGATCTCCAGTGGGTGATCGACATCTATGCGCTCGCGCTCGCCGCGCTGCTGCTCGGCGCGGGGGCGGCGGCCGATGTCACGGGGCGGCGCAGGCTGTACGCGGCGGGCACCGCGCTGTTCGCGCTGGCGTCACTGGCCTGCGGCCTCTCGACAAGTCCGGCGATGCTCATCGCGATGCGCGGGCTGCAAGGGGTGGGCGGCGCTGCCATGTTCGCGACGACCCTCTCACTGCTCGGCGCCGCCTACCAGGGGCGGGACCGCGGCGTCGCGCTCGGGGTGTGGGGCGCGGTGAGCGGCGCCGCCGCGGCCATCGGCCCGGTGCTCGGCGGGGTGCTGACGCAGTCGCTGGACTGGCGGTGGATCTTCTTCGTCAATCTGCCGGTGAGCGCGGCGGCCATCTGGATCACGCTGCGTACGGTCACCGAGTCGCAGCGGCAGACCGACCGCAAGGTCGACTGGGCCGGTACCGCGGCCTTCGCGGTGTTCGCCGGGGCCCTGACGTTCGCCGTGGTGCGCGCGGACACCGTGGGCTGGATCTCCGGACGTACCGGGGCCGCCGTGGCCGTCGCCGTGGTGGCGCTGGCCGCGTTCGTGGTCGTCGAACGGCGTGCCGCCCATCCGCTGCTCGACCTGGGGCTGCTGCGCCGGCCGTCGTTCGCCGTGGTGATGGTGGGCGCGCTGGCCTTCAACGCGGCCGCCTTCGGCGTGCTGCCCTACACCTCGATCTGGCTCCAGACGCTGCTCGGGATGAGCCCGGTACGGGCGGGGCTCGCCGTACTGCCGCTGGCCGTGGCCTCCTTCGTGGTGGCGGCGCTCGGTGGCCGGCTGCTGCACGGCAGGTCGCCCCGGCTGGTGATCGGCGGTGGTCTTGTCCTCATCGGGGCAGGGGCGCTGGCCCAGGCCACGCTGGACGCGGGGTCGGACTGGACCGGTCTGTCGGCCGGACTCGTGCTGGCCGGGATCGGGGTCGGCCTGGTGTCGCCGGCGCTCGCGGGCGCGGCGCTCGCCTCCGTACCGCCGCGCAACGCGGGTATGGCGGGCGGCGCGGTCAACACCTTCCGCCAGCTCGGGTTCGCGCTGGGCGTCGCGGTGTTCGGCACCGTGCTCACCT
Source organism: Streptomyces sp. NBC_00440 (assembly GCF_036014215.1). Classification (NCBI taxonomy): domain Bacteria; kingdom Bacillati; phylum Actinomycetota; class Actinomycetes; order Kitasatosporales; family Streptomycetaceae; genus Streptomyces; species Streptomyces sp. NBC_00440. Next base: position 7,070,594 of record NZ_CP107921.1, on the reverse strand, counting down.
CGCGGATGGAGGCGGCGCTGCCCGGCCCCTCCGCGCAGGCGCACACCGCCGCCCATGTCCTGGCGGGCGGCGGAGCGTCCGCGCTGCGCTCCCGGATCCCGGATGCGACGCTGCACAGCGCCTTCGCGTCGGGGCTCAACGGCGCCGCGCTCATCGCGGGCATCCTGGGCCTGGTGGCCGGGATCGCCGTACTGGCCTTCCTGCGGCCCGCGCCGGCCGCGCCCGCGCCGGTGGTGCGCACCGAGGAGCCGGAGGTCGCCGCGGCCCGGTGACCCTGGCCCGTCCCGGGACAGCACACGGCAACGCGGAGGGTGCCCGAACGAGTCGTTCGGGCACCCTCCGCGTTGTCCCCGGCTTCTGCATTTTCCGGCCACCTCGTGACCGTCCGTCACCACAGGTGACACCCCCGCGGTCACAGCGGGATCACAGCGACGTCACGGGACGCTGCCGCCGACGGAACGTGCGGCCCACATGACCTCCGCAGGTCACAGGGGTTGAGCGGCCTCCGTGCCTTCTCCGTACAGATTCGGTGGAGATTCCACCTCGCGGAACTTACCGTTCGGTCAGGAGGGTGCCCAACACTTCGCCATCTGGGTACATTTCACCTGCTGGGCCCCTCCAGAGCCTCGCGATATCCCCACATTCCGGTCACCGGACCCCTCTCCCGCCGGAACTCGCGTTGGGGTAGCGTCACGGCGCTGTGCGGAGCGTCACATAGGAGCAGGTCATTTTGCGCGAGTTCACTGTCCCACCCATAGTGACGGCGCCCCAGGTCGGCGGACTGGCGGACGTCGTGTTCGAGCACGCCGAAGATGATCCCCACCGGTCTGCCCTCGGCCGGAAGGAGGACGGGCGCTGGTACGACATGTCGTCCGGCGAGTTCCGCGACCAGGTGCTCGCGCTCGCCAAAGGGCTGCTCGCCGACGGAGTGCGCTTCGGCGACCGTGTCGCGATCATGTGCCGGACCCGCTACGAGTGGACGCTCTTCGACTTCGCCCTCTGGGCCGTGGGCGCCCAGCCGGTGCCCGTGTACCCGACGTCGTCCGCCGAGCAGGTCTTCTGGATGCTGTACGACTCCGAGGTCAGCGCCTGCATGGTCGAGCACGAGGACCACGCCATGACCATCGGCTCGGTGATCGACCGGCTGCCCAATCTGCGCAGACTCTGGCAGCTGGACGCGGGCGCGCTGGAGGAACTGCTGGCCGCGGGCGTCGGCATCGACGACGAGGTGGTGCACCGCCACCGGCGGGCCGTGACCCCGGTGTCCGTCGCCACGGTCATCTACACCTCCGGCACCACCGGCCGCCCCAAGGGCTGCGTGATCACCCACGCCAATCTGATGTACGAGGCGGACACCATGGTCGCCCGCTGGGAGCCGGTGTTCCGCTCCAAGCGCGGCGAGACCTCGTCCACCCTGCTCTTCCTGCCGCTCGCCCATGTCTTCGGCAGGATGGTCGAGGTCGCCGCCATCCGCGGCCGGGTCAAGCTGGGCCACCAGCCCGAGCTGGCGGCCCGCGCGCTGCTGCCCGATCTCGCCGCCTTCCGGCCGACGTTCATCCTCGCCGTGCCCTACATCTTCGAGAAGGTCTTCAACGCCGCACGCCGCAAGGCCGAGACCGAGGGGAAGGCGGGGCCCTTCGACAAAGCCGTCGAGGTGGCGGTGCGCTATGCGGAGGCCCTGGAGCACAAGGCGTTCGGGCTGGGCCCTGGCCCCTCGGCGAGCCTGCGGATGCAGCACCAGTTCTTCGAGAAGGTCGTCTACGCGAAGGTGCGCGCGGCGATGGGCGGCCGGGTGCGGCACGCGATGTCCGGCGGCTCGGGGATGGACCGGCGGCTGGGTCTGTTCTACGAGGGCGCCGGTGTCTCGATCTACGAGGGGTACGGGCTCACCGAATCGACGGCGGCGGCCACCGCCAACCCGCCCGAGCGCACCCGCTACGGCACGGTCGGCCAGCCGATCCCCGGCAACACCGTGTACATCGCCGACGACGGCGAGGTGTGGGTGCGCGGCCTGAACGTGTTCGGCGGGTACCTCAACTCCCCCAAGGCGACCGACGACGTACTCCACGAAGGCTGGCTCTCCACCGGCGACCTGGGCTCGCTGGACGACGACGGTTATCTCACGATCACCGGCCGCAAGAAGGAGATCCTGGTGACCTCCGGCGGCAAGAGCGTGTCACCGGCGGGGCTGGAGGAGCGGGTACGGGGCCATCCCCTGGTCGGACAGTGCCTGGTCGTGGGCAACGACCGGCCGTACATCGCGGCGCTGGTCACGCTCGACCAGGAGGCGGTCGCCCACTGGCTCTCCCTCCACGGCAAACCGCAGATGTCCCCGGCCGCCCTGGTGCGTGATCCGGAGCTGGAGACCGAGGTCCGGCGGTCGGTGGTGGCGGCGAACACCCTGGTGTCGCAGGCCGAGTCGATCAGGACGTTCCGGATCCTCGCCCATCAGTTCTCCGAGGAGCACGGTCTGCTCACCCCGTCGCTGAAACTCAAGCGCAAGGCGATCGAGACGGCGTACAGCGAAGAGGTCGAGGCGCTCTACCGCTGAAGACCGGACAGGACGCGCGCCGTCAGGAGGGGTACGGCGGGGCGGCGGACAGCGGGGGCCGGCCCCCGCCGCCGGCCGCCCCGGCCGCCCCCACCCCGTCCCCCGCTCTCAGCCCGTGTACTTGACGGCGATCTTGGTGAAGGCGTACGGCGACTGGGTGATCCCGCTGCACGCGTCCGAGTCGCTCCCGGACCCGCACTGGCGGTCCCGGTTGACCGCCCAGAAGGCGAACCGCGCGATGTGGTGCTGCTGTGCGTACCCGAGGATCGTGTTGAAGTCCCCGGTGGTGACGGTCTCGTCGGCGTCGTCCGTCTTCCCGTTCATCGACGAGACACCGATGTGCCGGTACGCGGTGGCGTCGTCGTAGCCGTACGCGCTCTTGACCGCCGCCTTGAGACCGTCCATGGCCCCGACCGTCGCCTGGCCCATCGAGCCGCTGTGGCCGCCGAAGTCGAACGGCATGATCACCCAGGCGTCGTTGTCCAGTCCGGCCGCCGCGCCCTTCTTGATGAGGTCCTTGCCGGTGGCGTCGGGACCGCTCGGGGTCGTGCCCATCGTCACGTACGTCAGGATGCCGGCGTTCTTCGACTTGACGATCTTCAGCGCGTCGACGACGCGCCGGCGGACCGTGCTGTTCGTGAACTCGGTGTCCTCGATGTCGATGTCGAGCGCCTTGAGGCCGTAGGCGTCGATCACCTTCTGGTAGGCACCCGCCAGGGCCGACGCACTGGAGCACTTCTCGCCGAGCTTGTTGCCGCTCCAGCCGCCGACCGAGACGACGACATCGCCACCCTTCGCCCGGATCGCCTTGATGGCGGTCTCGTCGGAGCCGCCCTTCAGCGCCCGGTCACCGTCCCACTTCGGGTTGCAGCCGCCGTCGGAGAGGACGAAGGCGAGGGTGAACCACTTCACGCCGGTCGCCGCCATCACATCCGCCGGTTTCTGCGGGCTGCCCCAGCCGAGGTATTCGTACGGGGCAGCCGCCATGGCGCCGGCGGCTGCCGCCGGGGCGGTGGACCGCGCGGCGCTGGCCGCAGGGGCAAGCGCGACGAGGGAGACCAGGCCGAGGGCCGCTGCGGGTACCGCCGTGACTCTGCGCATGTGGGGGTGGTCCTCTCGGAACAGTGTTAGGAAACTTTCCTGACCGACACCGCATATCAGCGGGCGGGACACTGGTTGTCAAGGGGACGCACAGGATCAACTCGAACTGCCCGCAAGGGAGTTCGAGCCATCAGGGCAGTCCGGACGGGAGCCCCCTGGGGGCGTGAGCACCCTCGGGGCGGGAGATTTCCCCGGGACGGGGGCGGGAATGGGCCGCGGCGTGTGATCGTTGACCATTGGCGTATCAACCGATGACGTATTCGCCATCACGCACCAAGAGGAGTCAACCGCTCGTGAGCAAGGTCCCCTTCATCACCCTCAACAACGGCTCCCGGATGCCGCAGCTCGGTTTCGGGGTCTGGCAGGTCGCCGACGACGAGGCCACGAAGGCCGTCGGCACCGCGCTGGAAGCCGGCTACCGCAGCATCGACACCGCTGCGATCTACGGCAACGAGGAGGGCACAGGGAAGGCGCTCGCCGCATCGGGAATCGCCCGTGACGAACTCTTCGTCACCACGAAGCTGTGGAATTCCGAGCAGGGGTACGACTCGACCCTGCGCGCCTTCGACGCCTCGCTGTCCAAGCTCGGCCTCGACTACGTCGACCTGTATCTGATCCACTGGCCGGTCCCCTCCAAGGACGCCTACGTGGACACGTACAAGGCCTTCGAGAAGATCCACGCCGACGGCCGCGCGAAGGCCATCGGTGTCTCCAACTTCCTTCCGGAGCACCTGAAGCGTCTGCTGGGCGAGACCTCGGTGGTCCCGGCCCTCAACCAGATCGAGCTCCACCCGCAGCTGCAGCAGGCCGAGTCGCGCGCCTTCCACACGGAGCACGGCATTCACACGGAGGCCTGGTCGCCGCTCGGCCAGGGCAAGGGGCTGCTGGAGGTCCCCACCGTCGTCGCCATCGCGCAGAAGCACGGCCGCAGCGCCGCTCAGGTGGTGCTGCGCTGGCATCTGCAGACGGGGAACGTGGTCATCCCCAAGTCCGTGACGCCGTCGCGGATCAAGGAGAACATCGACGTCTTCGGCTTCGAGCTGGACGCCGACGACCTCGCGGCCATCGCGGCACTCGACGAGGGCAAGCGGCTGGGCGCCGACCCGGCCACCATGTCTCTCGGCGTCTGATCCCCGCCGGACGGCCCTCGGCGCCTGGTCCCGCCGTCCCGCACATCGCCCCGGGCCCGGTGACCCGTACCGCATCGGTTCGGTCACCCCGTACGGCGGCGGCGCCGCCCGGTTCGTTCCGGGCGGCGCCTTCGTGTGCGGGGCCGGTGTCCCCCGTCGGCCGACGGGGACGGGTCCGGTGCGTCAGCCCCGGCGCGCGGTGTACACCGTGCGGGCCGTGAGCAGATACGTGTCGTCACGCAGCAGCAGTCCGCGCGGGTCCTCGGGGGTCAGCAGCAGATCGATGGCGGCCGTGTCCTCCTCCGTGAGCCGGCCCGCATAGACCTCCCGCTGCCGGGTGAAGTGCGCGACGAGCTGCTCGCGTGCGGCGTGGGGCAGCGGCGCGGGGATGTCGAGCAGGAACGACCGGGTGCCGCTTGGTGCGAGCCCCGACGCGGTCAGCAGCGCGCGCCAGTCCTCGACCTCGCGCCGGGCACCGGGCAGCTTCGCCCGCATCTCGTTGAACCAATCGGCCCCGGCCGCGTCGAGCCGCGCCTCCAGGTCCGGCCTGCCGATGCCGGTGTCGCGCGGCAGATGGCGGGAGGTGAGGCCGCCCTCGACCAGCGCGAGGAGGCCGCCGGGGCGCAGCAGCCCGGCCAGGCCCTCGACGGCGGCGCGCTGGTCGCCGATGTGGTGCAGGGAGCTGCCCGCCCAGACCAGATCGGCTTCACCCAACTCGCCCAGCCCCTGGGGCAGTTCGGTGCAGTGGGTCTGGACGCGGTCGCCTGGACCGGTGCGGCCCGCCCGGTGCCGGGCGCGGTCGAGCAGGGCGGGTGAGGCGTCGACCGCGACCACTTCCGCGTACGGAAAGACCTCCGCGAGCAGGCAGCTGACGACTCCGGGGCCACTGCCGATGTCGAGGATCCGGCGGACGCCGGCCACGGGGAGCTGTTCGGCGATCCAGGCCGCCGCCGCCTCGTGGGCGGGCCTGTGCAGCTCGGCACCCCGCTCCAGGAGCGGGGCCATGACGTCCCAGTCGATTTCGGTGGTGTCGTGGTGGTGGCTCATGCTGCCAGGGTGCCCCGTCCCGCCCCGATTGCGGGAGCGGTGTTGCCGTTGCGGCAAATCCCTCGCGCTGTGCGACGGTACGCGGGCGGCTGCGGACAGCTCCTCAGCCGGCGCCGTGCCCGGGAGCGGCCTCCTCGACCCGGCGGGCCAGTTCGAAGTCCTTGTCGGTGATCGCGCCGCCCGCGTCGTGTGTGTGCACGCTCAGCGCCACGGAGTTGTAGCCGAGTGTCAGATCGGAGTGGTGGCCCAGCTCCTCCTGGATCTGTGCGATGTGGACGACCATCGCGGTGGCGGCGAAGTGTCCGGGAAGCCGGTAGGAACGGGCGATCCGGTCACCGTCCAGGGACCAGCCGGGCAGCTCGCGCAGCCGGTCCTCGGTCTCTTTCTGCGTCAGCGGTTCTGCGGGCATGTTCGAAACTCCTTCCGGAAGACTGTGCACACGACGTTACGGTCTGGGTATGACAACTGTCGCTCTCGACACCGGAGTGGGGCCACTGCTGCGCGACTGGCGCAGGCAGCGCCGGGTCAGCCAGCTGGAACTGGCCCTGCGGGCCGACTCGTCGGCCCGCCACATCAGCTTCATCGAGACGGGCCGCGCCCGCCCCAGCAAGGAGATGGTGCTGCGCCTCGCCGAACACCTGGACGTGCCCGTCCGTGAGCGGAACGCCCTGCTGGTCTCGGCCGGCTACGCGCCGCGGTACACGGAGACCACGCTCGACGACCCTTCGATGGGTGCGCTGCACGAGGGGATCAACCAGCTTCTGCGCGGCTACGAGCCGTACCCGGCGCTGGTGGTGGACGGGCGGTACGACGTGGTCGCCGCCAACCGCGGTATCGCGATGCTCCTTGAAGGGGTGCCCGACCGGCTGCTCACTCCCCCGCTGAACGCGATGCGGCTCACGCTGCACCCTTCCGGCCTCGCGCCCCGTATCCGCAATCTCCGGGAGTGGCGGGGGCATCTGCTGCACCAGATGGAGCGCCAGATGGCGCTGGCCCGCTCCGAATCGCTGCGTGAGCTGTACGAGGAGGTCGCCGCCTATCCGCTTCCCGCGTCGGCGGGAGAACAGCCTGAGCGGGTTGCGGGGTCCCTTCAGCGTTTCGCGCTGCCGCTGGAGATCGAACACGACGGGCGGGTGCTGTCTTTTCTTTCGTCCATCTCCACCTTCAACACACCGATGGATGTGACGGTGGCCGAGCTGGCGATCGAGACGTTCCTCCCGGCCGATCCCGCGACGGTCGCCTATCTGCGGTCGCTGGCGGACTGACGGTCCCGCGCCGCCCGGGACCGAACGACTAGGTCCTGTCCGGCCGAACTTCATGGGCCCGCGGCGTCCGGCACGGCCTGATCCACGACGATCAGGCGGACAGGACCTAGGGCCTGTCGTCAAAGTGCCGTCGTTGCCCGAAGGGCGGCCGCGCGGCGTCTGGTGCGTGCGATCGCAAGGCGCCGGAATGTTCTCGTAGCGGAGCTACTAGGGCATTTCGGCAACGCCGCGAGCGTGCGTGCCAGACGCCGCGCGGCAGGCGGCACTTTGACGACAGGCCCTAGGTGTATTCACCCGTGAGGTTGGGGACGCGGCTGGCGGGTGGTTGGCCCTTAAGCGCGGTGTGTCCGCGGTGGTGATTGTAGGAGTGCAGCCAGCGGGGGAATGCGTCACGTCGTTCCTGCTCTGAGCGGTAGGGCTTTGCGTAGGCCCACTCGTCGAGCAGGGTGCGGTTGAGTCGTTCGACCTTGCCGTTGGTCTGCGGTCGGTAGGGCCGGGTGCGCTTGTGGGTGATCCCGGCCTTTGCCAGGGTCTCGCGCCAGAGGTAGGACTTGTAGCACGCCCCGTTGTCGGTCAGGACCCGTTCGACGGTGATCCCGCAGTGGGTGAAGAAGGTCTGGGCCCGCTGCCAGAACGCGGTGGCGGTCTCTTTCTTCTCGTCCGTGTGGATCTCGCTGTAAGCCAGACGGGAGTGGTCGTCGACGGCGGTATGGATATAGCTGTAACCGGCCCCGGAGCGGGTCTTGCGGCCTGCCTGGCGGCCCAGGGCCTTGTGACCGCCCCCGTCGGGAATGTTGCCAAGCTTCTTGATGTCCACGTGCACGAGTTCGCCGGGCCGGTCGCGTTCGTAGCGGCGTATGACACGGCCGGTGACCCGATCGAGATGGCTGAGCCGGGCCAAGCCAAAGCGAACCAGCACCCGGTGCACGGTGGATGGCACCAGGCCCAGCAGGTGTGCGATGCGGGCCGGTCCCCACCGCCTCGCGAGGCGGACTTTGATGATCCGGCGTTCGGTCCGGGTCGGCGTGCGTCGAGGGCTGTGGTGGGGGCGGCTGGAACGGTCGCTCATCCCCGCTTCGCCGAGCCGGCGATAGCGCCCGGCCCACCGCTGGGCTGTGGTCGGTGATACCTGGAACCGCTCCGCTGCCCGGCGCAGAGGCCATCCGTCATCAACCACACAGCGGGCCAGCCGCAGGCGTCCGGTCTCGGTCAGAGGTGCATTACGGTGAGGCATGAGGGCCTTTCGGGCTGGTGTAGACGTCGCAATCCACACCGAACCCGGAAGGCCCTCACTCGTTCAAGATCCCCAGACGGTGATCACTGTCACCGCACCCAACCTCCGTGGACAGAACACCTAGGGCACCTGCCGCAGATACAGGGCGCCGCAGGAGTGGCAGAAGGGCTGGCTCTCAGGGGTACCCCAGACGTCCGTCGACTGTTTGGGCGCGGCCGGGTCCAGCTCGCGTCCGCACAGGGCGGTCGTGTCATTGACGTGCGCGATATGCCACCACTGCACCCTGGGGTGCTCGTCCGTGGGCGACGAACCCTCCTCAAGGTGGGCCTGCATCACGTATTCCATTTCCGCCTCCTTCCTTGTAATTCTCCCACCTCGCCGGGTTCCCGAACCGGTCACGACGGTCTGGAGCAGTTCAAGTCGGGGCGCGCCGGATGACCGGGGGCAGCCCTGGGCGCTACTTGTTCGCCAACTGGAGGTTCAGCTCTTTCTCCTGGTCACCGAGGGCCTCGCCCTGCTCCTGTACGGAGAACACCGTGCCCAGCGCGTGCCGCATCACGTCCACCGCGTGGTAGCCGCCCTGCACGGTCGCCAGGACCGGTGCCGTCAGGGTGGCTGCGCCGAGCTTCCCCGGGTCCGCGTCCAGCACCTCGTAGGACGCCGACCACACGGTCACCCGGCCGGGGACCTCCGCCTGCGGGGCGTCCCCGGCCGGCCGGTCGCTGGGGAAGGCCGAGCGCAGCGCGCCGAAGACGGCCGCCGCGTCCTCCTCCGAGTGGCCGGTGAGTGCCACCGTGACAAGCGTGTCCTGGTTCTCCGTGTCGGCCATCGTGCTCACTTTCCTTGCTGGATCGCGCGGGCGCGCGGGGTACGGGGAACGGGCCCGGGGCCCGGCTCCGGGTCACTCGCCGGGGTCGGCGCCGTGCCAGACGGTGGTGATGTTGCAGAACTCGCGGATGCCGTGGCCGGAGAGCTCACGCCCATACCCGGAGCGCTTGGCCCCGCCGAAGGGCAGGGCCGGGTGGGAGGCGGTCATGCCGTTGAAGAAGACACCCCCCGCTTCGAGGTCCCGTACGAACAGGTCCACGTCGTCCTGGTCCCGGGTCCAGACATTGGAACTCAGCCCGAACGGAGTGTCGTTGGCCACCCGTACCGCTTCCTCGGCGCTCGTCACCCGGTAGACGGTGGCCACCGGGCCGAACGCCTCCTCCTGGTGGATCCGCATGTCGCTGGTGATGCCCATCAGGACGGTGGGCGAGTAGAACCAGCCGCGGTCGGCCCCCTTCGGCCGCCCGCCGCCGCAGAGCGCCGTCGCTCCCCTGCGTACGGCGTCGTCGACCAGCTCCTCCAGATCGGTACGGCCCTGCTCGGTGGCGAGCGGTCCGACGTCGGTCGACTCGTCCAGCGGGTCGCCGACCGTCAGTGCGGCCATCCGGGTGGTGAACTCATCCGTGAACGCGTCATAGACATCCGTATGGACGATGAAGCGCTTGGCGGCGATACAGGACTGTCCGTTGTTCTGCACCCGGGCCGTCACCGCGGTCCGCGCGGCCCGGCCGACGTCGGCCGACGGCATCACGATGTACGGATCGCTGCCGCCCAGCTCCAGTACGGTCTTCTTGACCTCGTCGCCCGCGACGGCCGCGACCGAGCGGCCGGCGGGTTCGCTGCCGGTGAGGGTCGCCGCGGCCACCCGGGGGTCGCGCAGGATCGCCTCGACCGCGCCGGAGCCGATCAGCAGGGTCTGGAAGCAGCCCTTCGGGAATCCGGCCCGCTCGAAGAGTTCCCCCAGGTAGAGGGCGGTCTGCGGCACGTTCGACGCGTGTTTGAGCAGACCCGTGTTGCCCGCCATCAGGGTGGGCGCGGCGAACCGTACGACCTGCCAGAGCGGGAAGTTCCACGGCATGACGGCCAGCACGACGCCCAGCGGGCGGTAGCGGGTGTACACACGGGCGGCTCCGGAGTCCTCGGCGTCGGCCCGTGACGGGTGCTCGTCGGCCAGCAGCTCGGCCGCGTGCCTGGCGTACCAGCGCATCGTCCTGGCGCACTTGGCGGCCTCGGCGCGCGCCGCGGCGACCGGCTTGCCCATCTCGGTCGTCATCGTGCGCGCGATGTCCTTCTGCTCGCTCTCCAGCAGATCGGCGGCACGGTTCAGCAGTCGTGCCCGCTCGGCGAACTCCGTGGTGCGGTACTCGCGGAAGGTGGCGTGGGCGGCCGCGAGACAGCGTTCGATCTCCTCGGCGCCCAGCGCCTCGAAGGTCTGGAGCGTTTCACCGGTGGTGGGGTTCACCGTGGCGATGGGCATGGGTGGGTCCTCCTCGTACTCGCCCTTCCGACCTTCGCGCGCCCGGTGCGCCGCCGCAACGCGGGCGGCGGACGGGTGGGGCGGGGTTCGCCCGTCCGGATCGTTCGCGGTGCGAACCAATCATGCGGGGCGCCTATGCTGACCCGATGGCGATGATCAAGAGTGAGGAGCCGATGGGGATCGCGGCCGCGCTGGTGCGGACGTCGTTCCTGGTGCAGGCCGTGTACACGGAAGCCAGCCGGGAGTACGGACTGCCCGTGCAGCAGGCCCAGTTGATCTGCGTTCTGATGGCTCAGCCGCGCGGCATGGGGGAGTTGAGCACCATGCTGGGCCTGGAGAAGTCCAGCCTGACCGGTCTCGTCGACCGGGCGGAGCGGCGCGGGCTCGTGCGCCGGGAGCCGGATCCGCTGGACAGGCGCGCGGTGCGGGTCGCGCTGTCTCCCGAGGGCGCCCGAGTGTCCGGCGATTTCTACGCCGATGCGAGCGCGCGGATGGAGGCCCTGGCCGACGGAGTGGGCCCGGCGGAGCGCGACCGGCTGGCGGCGGTGCTGGGGCGGCTGGTGCGGAGCAATGAGGTACCGATGGTCTTCATGGAGCCGAAGCAGCAGCAGACGGGGACGCCGACGACCTGACGGCAGACGTTCGGGTCCTGGCCGGGTGGACGAGTTGTATGAACAAGTCGCGGGAAAGGTGACCGGAATCAGCCGGGTTGTTCGCTTCAAATGCCGTGTTCTGTCACTCGGGTGTCGCCAGCTCTTCCCTTTCACCCCGTCATCTGGGAAGACTCGGCTGGATCATTCCCCTCACACTGCGAGAGGTCCCCCTACACATGCCTCAGTTCAATCGGCGCCGCTTCCTCCAGATCGCGGGCGCGACCGCAGGTTTCTCGGCCCTGTCGAACAGCATCGACCGCGCCGCCGCCATCCCCGCGAAGCGGAGCTCGGGAACGATCAAGGACGTCGAGCACATCGTCGTCCTCATGCAGGAGAATCGTTCGTTCGACCACTACTTCGGGTCCATGAAGGGTGTTCGCGGCTTCGGTGACCCACGCCCGGTGACGCCCGTCGACGGCAAGCCGGTCTGGTACCAGTCGGACGGCGCCAAGGACGTCCTGCCCTACCACCCGGACGCCGAGGATCTCGGCATGAAGTTCATCGCCGGCCTCGACCACGACTGGGCGGGCGGCCACAAGGCCTGGAACCAGGGCAAGTACGACCAGTGGATTCCCGCCAAGTCCGCGGGCACGATGGCCCATCTGACCCGCAAGGACATCCCGTTCCACTACGCGCTGGCCGACGCGTTCACGGTGTGCGACGCCTACCACTCGTCATTCATGGGGGCCACCGACCCCAACCGCTACTACCTGTGGTCCGGTCACGTCGGCAACGACGGCAAGGGCGGCGGCCCGGTGCTCGGCAACGCCGAGGCCGGCTACGACTGGACGACCTACCCCGAGCGCCTGGAGGCGTCCGGGATCTCCTGGAAGATCTACCAGGACATCGGTGACGGCCTGGACAAGGAAGGCTCCTGGGGCTGGATCGACGACGCGTACCGCGGCAACTACGGCGACAACTCGCTGCTGTACTTCAACAAGTACCGCAACGCGAAGGCCGGCGACCCGCTGTACGAGAAGGCGCGTACCGGCACCGACGCCAAGAACGGCGACGGCTTCTTCGACATCCTCAAGGCCGACGTGAAGGCGGACAAGCTCCCCCAGGTCTCCTGGGTCGCCGCCCCCGAGGCCTTCTCCGAGCACCCCAACTGGCCTGCCAACTACGGGGCCTGGTACGTCTCGCAGGTGCTGGACGCGCTGACCTCGAACCCGGAGGTGTGGAGCAAGACGGCGCTCTTCGTCACCTACGACGAGAACGACGGCTACTTCGACCACGCCGTCCCGCCGTTCCCGCCCGCCTCCGCGGACCGGGGCCTCTCCACCGTGGACACCTCGCTCGACTACTTCCCCGGCGACGCGAGTTACGGCGCGGGGCCCTACGGCCTCGGCCAGCGCGTCCCGATGACCGTCGTCTCCCCCTGGAGCACCGGCGGTTACGTCTGTTCCGAGGTCTTCGACCACACCTCGGTCATCCGCTTCATGGAGCGCCGCTTCGGGGTGGCCGAGCCGAACATCTCGCCCTGGCGGCGGGCCATCTGCGGTGACCTGACGTCGGCCTTCGACTTCGGTCTCCAGAACACCGAGCCGGCCACGCTGCCGGACACCGACGGCTTCCGGCCGCCGGACAACAAGCGGCACGACAGTTACGTGCCCACGGCGCCCGCGGACCCGGCGCTGCCCAAGCAGGAGGCGGGGTCGCGGCCGTCCCGGCCGCTGCCCTACGCACCGCTGGTGAACGGGAAGGCGGCGCCGGCCGACGGGAAGTTCACGCTCACGTTCGGCGGGGGCGCGGCCGCCGGAGCCTGCTTCACGGTGACATCGGCCAACCGCGGCGACGGGCCGTGGACGTACACCGCCGAGGCGGGCAAGCAGCTCTCGGACACCTGGAACACGTCCTACTCCAAGGGCGCCTACGATCTGTCCGTGTTCGGCCCGAACGGCTTCCTCCGCACGTTCAAGGGCCCCGACACCACCGCCGGCCCCGAGGTGACCGCCCGTCACCAGGCCGCCGACGGCTCGGTCGAGCTGACGATGACCAATGCGGGCAGCGCCGACTGCCACCTCACGGTCACCAACGCGTACGGCGGGAAGAGCGAGACCTTCGCGGTCCGCAAGGGGAAGACCGTGGTGCACACGGTGGACCTGCGCTCCACCCGGCAGTGGTACGACCTGACCGTGGTCTCGGACCAGGACGGCAGCTATCTGCGCCGGCTGGCCGGACATGTCGAGAACGGCAGGCCCGGTGTGAGCGACCCGGCGATCATCACCGGCTGAACCGCCGCCGGTACCGGGTCCCGCGAGCCGGGGCCCGGTACCGGAGCGGATGCCCGCCGGCGCCGACAGCGTCCGGAGCGCGGCGGACCCCTGGCTCAGGCCGTGGCGTCGGGCGCGGCTCCGTCCGGCACGGGGACCGCTGCCCCGAGGGGGACCTCGGGACCCTGGCACTCGGTCAGCCAGCGCCGCAGGACGCCGTGCACCTGCTCGGCGCCGACCAGCTCCTGCCCCTCGTCCACCGGCGCCGAGAGATCGAGCGGCGCCAGCAGGAAGGGCGCCGACTGCTCGCCGCCGAGGCCGCCGTGCGACCCGATCTGCCCCTCGAAGGCGTGCACGGCACCGGTCTCCGGGTCGTACATCGAATTGACCATGACATCGGCGACATGCGGGAACCTGTCGGTCCTGCGTACGGCGTCGGCCGCACCGGGCCCGAAGCCCGCGAGCGGCCCCTCGCCGTCGGCCAGCCGGTCGACGGGCACCTCGGCGCCGCCCGGCCCGAGCACCACCGAGCCGTGCCTCTCGCTCGCCAGGAGCAGGAAGCCGATCCCCGGATGGTTGGCCAGGGTGGGCAGCAGCGCCGGGTGGCGGCGGTCCAGCTGCTCACGCGTCATCCGGCCGGGCGCGCCGGGAAAGGAGATCAGCCCGAGGTTCCCGGAGGCCAGCACGACCGGGTCCGAGCCGGGGTCGGGCGGGGTTTCGTCGCCGGCCGGCGCCGGCCGGTGCAGCACCACACGGACCGCGGCCCGCGCCTCCGAGCCGCTCCTCGTCCGCTGCGCCCGGCGCGAAACCGGCAGTCCGCAGCCCGCCCGCACCAGGTCCTTGAGCGTCAGCCCGTACCGCCCCTCGAAGGTCTGCCCCGGGCTCTGCCCGTGGTCGGAGAGCAGCACGATGCGGTACGGACGCGGTGCGTGGTCCTCGGCCTTCGCGATCAGCGCCAGCGAACGGTCGAGCCGTGCGAGCACCTTCGCCGCGTCCCTGCTGTGCGGCCCGCTGTGGTGCGCCACCTCGTCGTACGCCACCAGGTCGGCGTAGACAGCGGTCCGTCCGGCGAACATGTCACCTATCACCGCGGACACCACCACGTCCCGCTCCACCACGGTCGCGAAGGCCCTGATGAACGGGTAGAGGCCGCCGCGCTTGATCCGGGGCTCCTCCTGCCGGGCGCGGGCCCGCGTCGACTCACCGATCTCGCGGCCGACCTCGGCGAAGAACGAGATCGCGGTCCGGACGGCGTTGGCCGGGTCGGAGAAGTACGCGAAGTAGCCGGCCCGGGAGCGGTGGTCGCGGTCCCGCCGTGCGGCGACCGAGAGGACCAGGGCCAGCTCGTCGGCGCCGCCGCTGAAGAGGTTGCCGCGGCTGGCGCCGTCCATGCTGAGCAGCCCTCCGTGGCCGGTGCGCGCTACCGCCCGGCGCTGGAGCTCCGCCGCGCTGGCCGGCCGGTTGCAGACCATCACGTCGCCGGTCTCCTTCTCGTACCAGCGGAAGGCGGGGATGTCGTGGTTGGAGCCGTGCAGGATGCCCAGCTGGCTGGCGCCGGTCTGGCTGGACCAGTCGGTGCGCCAGGCGTCGAGCCGGTGGGTGGAGCCGATCCACCCGGCGACGGTGGGCATCAGCCCGTCGTGGACCGCGCGCAGCAGCGCCGCGTGGCCCACCCCGTCGAGCTGGAGGAAGACCGTGCCGTGCGGTCCGCCCCGCCCGGTGTCCTCGCCGCGTCTGCGCCGTCTGCGGGAGGCGAGGCGCGAGAGCCTGCGGCGGTACGCCTCGTCGTCGCGCACCGCGAGAGCGGTGGAGGTCGCGGAGGCGACGGCGGACATCACGGCGGCGACCACGACCGCCGTCTCGGGGTTGGACGCTCCCCGGCCGTTCGGGATCAGGTCCAGGGCGACCAGCAGGAGCGAGCCGTTGAGGAAGAAGACCAGCAGGCCGAGGACGAGAGCCGGGACCAGCAGCAGCGCGCGCACCACGAGGGGCCACACCAGCGCGGTGAGCAGGCCGAAGGCCGCGGCGCCCCACCCGGCGGTGATCGCCACCGTGGTGGCGCTGTCGCCGTTGTCCGACTCCAGCTGGAAGTCCGGCAGGATCCCGGCGAGCGCCAGCATGGTCAGTGTGGACACGGCCCACACCACGATCACCCGGAACAGAGCGCTGCCCGCCCTGCGCCATCGCCCTGCGGCCACGCCTCTTCCACCTCACGTCCGTGCGGGACCCCGGGTGGGCCCGTCGGTCAGCTTTTCACAGGACCTGACAGCGGCCCGGCCACGGCCACCGGGCGGCAGGAGTCACGTCAGGGCGGGGACGAGTACCCGCAGGAGTGGCAGATCTTCCAGCCGTCCTGCGTGACGGCGAGGACACCCCCGCAGCGCGGACACTGCACCGAGCACAGGGTCACGGAGCCTCCTCCCGTTTCGCCCTGATCGCTACCCACCGTGGGCCGGGACAGACGTGACAGGCTGTCCCGGGGACGGGGCGCATAAAGTCGCGTAGAACCCGGCGCGAACCGCCGTGACCAGATGTGACGTGACCAGACGTGAGGAGGCGATCAGGTGCCGGTCGATGTGACCTGGTGGGGACATGCCACGTGTACGGTCGAGGACTCCGGGGTCCGGGTGCTGACCGACCCGCTGTTCGCGCGCAGGCTGGCCCACCTCCGCCGCCGCCGCGGCGCGGTGCCGCCGCCCAGAGCGGCGGCCGCCCGGGCCGTCCTCATCTCGCATCTGCACGCCGACCATCTGCATCTGCCGTCGCTGGCCCGCCTCGCCCCGGGCACCGCGCTGATCGTGCCGCGCGGCGCGGTCCGCGCCGTGCCGGGGCTGCGGCGGCTCGGCCTGGACATCACCGAGGTCCGGGCGGGCGACGAGGTACGGGTCGCCGATCTGGTCGTCCGTGCGGTGCCCGCGCACCACGACGGCCGCCGGATGCCCTTCGGCCCGCATCGCGCGCCCGCGCTCGGCTTCGTCGTGAGCGGTGAGGCGCGGACCTACTTCGCCGGGGACACCGGCCTGTTCGACGCGATGGCCGAGTCCGTGGGCGACGTCGACGTGGCGCTGCTTCCGGTCGGTGGCTGGGGCCCCTTCCTCGGGCAGGAGCATCTGGACGCCCGGCGGGCAGCCGAGGCGCTGGCCGTCCTGCGGCCGCGTTCCGCCGTACCGGTGCACTACGGCACGTACTGGCCGGTCGGGATGGACGGTGTGCGCCCGCACGAATTCCACACGCCGGGCGACGAGTTCGTACGGCAGGCGGCGCTGCTGGCGCCCGAGGTCTCCGTGTACCGGCTCGCACACGGTGAACTGGTGCGGCCGGAGGTGGCCGGGTGATACCCGAACTGGTGAGCCAGGTCCCCCCGGAGTCGACTCAGCAGGCCGTGGGTTACCCGTCGTTGTTCCTGCTGGTGGCCCTGGGGTCCCTGGTGCCGGTGGTGCCCACGGGCGCGCTGGTGAGTTCCGCTGCCGTGGTCGCCTTCCACCAGACCGATCCGCTGTCGCTGCTCTTCGTGTTCGCCGTGGCCTCGTTCGCCGCTTTCCTCGGGGACATGGCCCTGTACTGGCTCGGCCGGCGCGGTGTGCACTCCAGGAACGGTTCGCGCTGGCTGGAGGCGCTGCGCAAGCGGGTCCCGCAGGCGCGTCTCGCGAAGTCGCAGAACCAGCTCGACCGGCACAGCAAGTCGGTGCTCGTGCTCTCCCGGCTGGTCCCGGCCGGGAGGATTCCGGTGATGCTGGCCTGTCTGCTCGGCGAGATGCCGCTGCGCAGGTTCGCCCGCGGAGACATTCCGGCCTGTCTCGCCTGGGCCGCCGCGTACCAGCTCATCGGCATACTCGGCGGCTCGCTCTTCGACGAGCCCTGGAAGGGCGTGGTCGCGGCGGTCGCACTCACCCTGCTGGTGAGCGGGGCGCCCGCCGCGTGGCGCAGGCTCAGGACGCGCCCCGGTTCGCCGGCGCCCCGCTGAGCACTCCCGCGGGATCCGGCGGAGCCCTTCGCCACCGGGATCCCGGGTCCGCCAACTGCCCTTCCGCCGGGTCCCGTTCGACCCACCCCTCCCCTACCCGTAGTACTCGGGAGTGACGCGGGAGGTTCGCTCCGCAGCGGGACGCCGGCACGGCAGGGTGCTCCATAGCTTCGGTACCGGAAGCACGAAAGCCATCCGGTACGGAAGGACCTCCCATGGCGTCCCGCCACCACAGCAGCCGACTGCGCCGCGCCCTGCTCACCGCTCTTGTCACCGCTTCGGTGACCGTGCCGGTGTCGGGTGCGGCCCGCCCGGCGGCGGTCCCCGCACCCGCGCCGACGGCCCTGGCCCCGCTGCGGACGGTGGCCCCGGCGGCCCTCGCCGTGCGGTACGCCGCGACCCGCGCCGACATCAGGGCCGCGGCGCGCACCGCCGAGGCCGACGGCGACACCGGGCGCGCCGGTTCGCTGCGTGTCATGGCACGGCCGGGCCGCCACTTCCTCTCCTTCGACGGGCGCGACGGCGGCCGCACCACCGAGGTCTTCGGCGACCTGTCGCGGGCCCGGCGGATCGCCGTACTGGTGCCGGGTTCCGACACCGGGCTCGACCAGTACGGACGTCTGCTGGCCGGTGCGCAGGCGCTCCAGCGGCAGTTGGGGAGCGGGGCTGCTGTCGTGGCCTGGCTCGGATACGCGACACCTGCCACGGTGAGTCCCACGGTGCTGACCACCGGCCGCGCGGACGACGCCGCACCCGTACTGCGGCGCTTCGTCGGGGAGTTGGGCGGCGCCGCACCGGCCGCCCGGATCTCGCTGCTCTGCCACTCCTACGGTTCGGTGGTCTGCGGCCGGGCCGCCCCCGGTATCGATGCCGCCGGCATCGTGCTGTACGGCAGTCCGGGCGCCGGGCGGAGCAGCGCCGCCGCCCTGCACACCCGGGCCACCGTCTGGGCCGGCCGGGGCGGCGACGACTGGATAGCCGACGTGCCCCACGTACGGATCCCGCTGCCGTTCGTCACCGTCGGTCTCGGCGCCGATCCGGTCGCGGCCGGCTTCGGTGCCCGGGTGTTCGACGCGGGCGGCGGAGGCCACAGCGACTATCTGAAGCCCGGTTCGCTCTCACTGGCGAACCTCGCCCGGATCGTCTCGGGACAGACCCCTTCCGGGGTGGTCCGTCATGCGTGATCTCGTACGACGGATCGAGTCCGCGACCCCGCCAGGACGCGACCGGGCCGTCGACGCGCTGCGCGCCCTCGCGATCCTCGGTGTGGTGCTCGGCCACTGGCTGGTGACGGCCCTGGTCACCGACAGCGGCACGGTGCACGGCGCGAGCCCGCTCCAGCACATGCCCGAACTCACCCCGGTCTCCTGGCTGTTACAGACCCTGGCGGTGTTCTTCCTGGTGGGCGGCCAGGTGGGCGCGGCGAGTTACGCGACGGCCCACGGCCGGGGCGTCACCTACCGGCAGTGGCTAGAGGCCCGGCTGGTGCGGCTGGGCCGGCCGGTCGCCGCCGTACTGGTGGTGTGGACCGTGGCGGCGGCCGTGATGCTCGTGTCGGGCGCCGGCCCCGGGACCGTGCATACGCTGCTCAAGCTGGTGCTTTCGCCGCTCTGGTTCCTGCTGGTCTTCGCGGGGCTCACCGCGGCGACCCCGCTCGTCACCCGGCTGCACCCGCTGTGGCCTATCGCCGTGGTGCTCCATGTCGACCTGATCCGCTTCGGTCTCGGCGGGCCGTCCTGGCTCGGCTGGATCAATGTGGCGGCGGGCTGGCTCGTCCCGTACTGCCTGGGCGCGGCCTGGGCCCGCGGCGCGCTCAAGGACCGCCGGACGGCCTGGACACTGCTGCTGGGCGGCGCCGCGGCCACCGCGGGGCTGGTCCTGTGGGCGGGGTACCCGGCGTCCATGGTCGGGGTGCCGGGTTCCCGGATATCCAACCTCGATCCGCCGACCCTCGCCGCCGTCGCCTTCGGTCTCGCCCAGTGCGGAGCCGCTCTGCTACTGCTCGGCCCGTTGCGCAGGATCCTGGTGCGCCCGGCTGCCTGGGCCGCGGTGGCGCTGGTCAACCTCTCCGCGATGACGGTCTTCCTCTGGCACCAGACTGCGATGATGGCGGTCACCGCCGTCGGTATGCTCACCGGCCGGGCGCTGCCGGGCCTGCACACCGTCCCGGAGGGCTGGGGCTGGGTGCTCGCCCGGCTGGCCTGGCTGCCGGTGTTCGCCGCGGCGCTGCTGGTGTGCTGGGCCGCGTTCCACACGTACGAGCAGGGGCGGCGCGGGCACAGCCGGGTCGTGCGCATCGGGGCACCCGCCCCACGGGGGGAGACACATCATGACCATGCCTGAGACGGGCCGGGCGGCGGAGCAGGAACCGCCCCGGTGGGGCCGGGAGCGGGTGCGGGCAGCCGTGCGGCGTGCGCCGCGCGCCCTGCTGCACGGTCTGACGGACCCGGCCGACCCGCTGCCGGCCGGGGCTCGGCCCGGACGTGCGTCCTGGCGGCCGGTGCTGGTGGTGCCGTTGGTCCTGTGCGCGGCGCTGCTCGCCGTGACGCAGGCGAACAGTCTCGCGCCGGACGAGGACGGTGCCATACCCGGGTTCACGGTGCTGCTGGGCCTCGCCCAGGGAGTGGCGCTCGTCGCGGGGATGTTCCGCCCCGTGCTCGCCTGGTGGGCGTCGACGGGCCTGCTGGTCGTCACCGTCGGCCTCGCCGAACCGGGGCTCGGTGCCGACGTGCCCTACCCCTGGACCGTTCCCGGGATGTTCCTGACGGGCGGGACGCTCTTCCTGCTGGCGCTGCGGGTACCGCCCCGGCGGGCGGGCGGGGCGCTGGTGGTCACCCTGCTCGCCGGAGCTGCCTGCGCCGTCTTCACCGGGCGGCCGCACAACTACGACATCGACCGCGCGGTGCCCATCCTGCTCGCTGTCGTGGTGGTCGGCTCCTCGCTGCGCGGACTGCGGAAGGCCCGCAGGGAGACCGACGCCCAGGCCGAACTCACGGCCGAGGAGCGGAACTTGCGCACCCTCCTGGAGGAGCGCAACCGGATCGCCCGCGAGCTGCACGATGTCGTGGCGCACCACATGTCGGTCATCTCCATCCAGGCGCAGGTCGCCCCGCACCTGGTCGAGAATCCGTCGGACGAGCTGCGGGAGAACCTCGCGGGCATCCGCGAGAACGCCGTGACCGCGCTCACCGAACTGCGCCGCGTACTGGGGGTGCTGCGCTCCGACGACGCGTCGGCCGACAGCCTGCGGCACGCGCCGCAGCCCACCCTGGACCAGCTGGACGCACTGCTCGGCCGGGTGCGTACGGCAGGGCTCACCGTCACCGCCGAGACGACCGGGCTCCCCCGGGCCCTGCCGCCGGGCGTCGGGCTGACGGCGTTCCGTATCGTGCAGGAAGCGCTCAGCAACGTGCTGCGCCACGCGCCCGGAGCGGAGGTACAGGTGGAGATCGCGTACCGGTCGTCCGCCGTCGACGTGCGGGTCACCAACACCGCACCGGCCGGACCCCCCAAACCCGCGACCGCACCCGGCACCGGCCACGGGCTGCTGGGTATGCGCGAGCGCGCCGCCATGCTGGGCGGCGACTTCGCCGACGGGCCGACCCCCGGCGGCGGGTACGAGGTGGCGGCGATACTTCCCCTGGAGGGGCCCTCATGACCATCCGGGTACTGATCGCCGACGACCAGATGATGGTCCGTCAGGGCTTTACGGTGCTGCTCAACGCGGAGCCGGACATCGAGGTCGTCGGGCAGGCGGTCGACGGTCTCGACGCCATCGCCCGGGTCGCCGAACTCGCCCCGGACGTCGTCCTGATGGACATCCGGATGCCCGAACTCGGGGGCATCGAGGCCACCCGCCGGATCACCGGGCCCGGCGGTGCGGCGGTGCGGGTCCTGGTGCTGACGACCTTCGATCTGGACGAGTACGTGTACGAGGCGCTCCGCGCGGGCGCGGCGGGGTTCCTTCTGAAGGACGCGTCGGCGGACGAACTCGCCCACGCCGTGCGGGTGGTGGCGGCCGGTGACGCGCTGCTGGCCCCGAACATCACCAAACGCCTCATCGCCGAGTTCTCCCGGGTGACCAACTCCCCCCGCACCGCCCCGAAGGGCCGGGCCGGCGATCTGACCGAGCGCGAGACCGAGGTCCTCTCCCTCATCGCCCAGGGGCTGTCCAACGCGGAGATCGCCGGGCAGCTGGTGGTGGCGGAGCAGACCGTGAAGACCCATGTGAGCCGGATCCTGGTCAAGCTGGGCCTGCGCGACCGGACCCAGGCCGCGGTCTTCGCGTACGAGACGGGCCTGGTGCGCCCGGCCGGATACTGACGGGCCCCGTCGGGGGGAACGGCCGGATGCTGCCGGGCCTGGTGGCACAGCCGGAGGCTCAATGCCCCCGTCGCGGAACGGCCGGGTGCTGACGGGCCGTACGGCCGGGTGTCCGTGGCCGGTCGGTTCAGTCGGCCGGCACCTCCTGGAGCACCCTGGACCCGCCGACCGGCAGGTCCCACAGCTCGTCACGGGGACGGCCCGCCAGCTCCCAGGCCACCCGGACCCGGGTGAGCGGTTCGAGCACCGGTTCGGCGGAGAGCAGGAACGCGCCCCAGTGCATCGGCGCCATCCGGCGCGCCCCCAGATCCTCGCAGGCCGCGACCGCCTCCTCCGGGTCGGTGTGCACGGGCCCCAGCATCCAGCGCGGTTCGTACGCCCCGATCGGCAGCAGCGCCAGATCGATGCCCGGGTGACGGTGGCCGATCTCCCCGAACCAGTGGCCGTACCCGGTGTCGCCCGCGAAGTACACCCGCTGCCCCCGCTCGTCGGTGAGGACCCAGCCGCCCCAGAGCGAGCGGCAGGTGTCGGTGAGGGTGCGCTTGGACCAGTGGTGGGCGGGCACGAAGTCGAAGCGGACACCGCCGGTCTCGGCCGACTCCCACCAGTCGAGCTCGGTGACGCGGCTGAACCGGCGGCGCCGGAACCAGCGGGCCAGTCCGGCCGGGACGAAGAGCGGGGTGTCGCGCGGCAGCCGCTTGATGGTGGGGGCGTCCAGGTGGTCGTAGTGGTTGTGGCTGATGACCACGGCGTCGATCTTCGGCAGGTCGGCCCAGCGGACCCCGACCGGCGTGACCCGGGCGGGCGTGCCGAGGATCCTGCGCGACCAGACCGGGTCGGTGAGAACGGTGAGACCGCCGATGCGCACCACCCAGCTGGCGTGACCCGCCCAGGTGACGGCGATGGTGGTGGCGTCGGTCTCGGGGAGCGGGCCGGGGGCGTACGGCAGCAGCGGGATGTCCCGCAGCCCGTCGGGGCGTGGCCGCACGGCGCCTTCGCGGGCCAGTCTGGCCATCGCCCTGACGCCGGGCAGCGGGGCGGTGAGCCGGTCGGCGAAGGACTTCGGCCAGAGCCTGGTCTCGCCGGGCGGACGCAGGATGCCTGGTGTGCGGGTACGGGGCCGGGTGTGCGGCCGGAGCTGTGTCTTCTCCGCGGCGGGGGCCTGCTGCCCGGTCCGGGTGCGGGACCCGGAACCGGAACCGGAACCGGACCCGGACCGGGCCTGCGGCTGCGGCTGCGACTGCGACTGCGGCTTAGTTTGTGTCGGCGGCTGCGGCTCGGTGAGGGAGCTCTCGGTCTGTTCCGTCATCGAAGGGCTCCGTCCGGTGGCGGTGAGTCGTTCATCGCAGATGCTCCAGGGCCGTCGCAAAAGTTCTCAACGCGCGTGCCACATGGGGAAGTTCGAGTGGCTCCGCCGAGTTGAGGGACTCCAGGCGCTCCTGGGGGGTTGATCCGACGAGCGGGCCCGTCGCGAACCGCACCCGCAGTGCGGCCGGATCGTCACCGAAGCGGTGGCCCCCGGGGGCCGGTGCGCCGATCCGCTGACCCAGGTAGTCCTCCAGTTCCATCGCGTCGGTGACTCCGAGGGCCGCGAGGCCGGAGCGCAGCGGGTCCAGATCCGCGTACAGGTGGCGTCCGGCCTGCGGGGGCCTGGCGACCGCGCCGGCGGCGAGCACCGCGTGGTGGGCCGCGGTGGCCACCCGGGAGTGCAGCCGGTTCGCCCGCGCCGCCCGTTCCCGTACGACCGCCGGTTCGCCCAGCGCGAAGGCGGCCGCAGCGGCGACCGGTGCGGACACCCCCGCGCCGATCGCGGTGAGCACATCAAGCGTTCTGGCGCGCCGGGCGGCCCCGTCCGCCGTGGCGGGGAACCGGGCGACGGCCACCGGCCAGGCCGTCGGGGTCAGTGAACCCGCCAGGTCGGACAGGACGGTCACCTCGTCCGGCCACATCTCGGCCGGGCTGAGCAGCACGGTCTCGTCCGGACGGTGCCTGGTGTCGCGCCAGGTCTCGTCGCTGATGATGTGCAGCCCCTCGGAGAGGGCGGCCTCGCAGGCCTGGTGCAGCAGTTCGGGCGGGGCGGCGGTCGCGGTGGGGTCGTCGGCGACGGACAGCAGCAGCAGCCGGGGGTTGCCGCCCTCGGCGCGCACTCTGCGTACGGTCTCCAGGAGCGCGTACGGATCGGGCACCCCGCCGCACTCCGCCGGGGTGGGCACCGGGTAGGCGGACCGCCCGACGAGACGTGCCTGCGGTATCCACCAGGCGGGGCACGGGCGGGGCAGCATGAGGTCGCCGCCGTCCGCGGCGAGCAGCGCGAGGAGCAGCGACTGGGCGCCGCCGGCGGCGACCGTGTCACCCGGTGCGCAGCCGAGTCCACGGCGGGTCCAGTAGCCGGCGGCCGCCGACCGCAGCGCGGGTCCGCCGCCGGGCGGCTCGGGGTCGGTACGGAAGGCGGCGCCGGTGAGTGCGGCGGCCAGTTCGGGGAGCACCGGCAGTCCGGGTCCGGGGGCGGGCGGCCCGTAGCGGACAGGGCCGCGGCTCTCCGGAACCGTCCGCTGCATGCCCGCACCTCCGCTGTCGCCGGCCCCCCAGAGACCTTTATACGTAGATTTGCCCGGCCGGGCGACCGTGGCCACCGGGGTCCCTCCGGGCGGGGGACCGCGCGGAGGGACCCCGGTGGCCACGGCTTCCGGTGCTCGCGCCGGCCGGGGGCGCCCGCGACGTGCGACGACGCGCCGGGGGCCGCGGAGGCATCTCCCGGGCCGGACGGGGTACGACGATCGGTCAGCAGAACCGCCGCACAGGGCCGTCCGCCGCACGGGCAGTCGGCCCGGGACGTGCGGCGCTCACCGAGAGGGTTGATTTCCATGGCATCCGCCGTCCCCCGCAGCGGTCCGGTCCGTCTCGATCGGCTCACGGGCTGGCTCGGGGCAAGGGACCAGGCGCTGTTCCGGTCCGCGGCTGCCCGGCACTGGCCGGCCGCGGCGCCGGTGCTGCCCCGGCTGAGCCGCAGCGCCAACCACGGCATGCTCTGGCTCGGCGCCGCCGCCGGGATCGCCGTGGCGGGCCGCTCGACCCGGGCGCGGCGGGCCGCCCTGCGCGGGGTGGCCTCGCTGGCCGTGGCCTCGGCCGTCGCCAACACGGTGGCCAAGGGGTCGGTCCGCAGATCGAGACCGATACTGGACGCCGTACCGGTGATGCGGCAGCTCAAGCGGCAGCCGGTCACCACGTCCTTCCCCTCCGGGCACGCGGCTTCGGCCGCCGCCTTCGCCACGGGCGTCGCGCTGGAGTCGAAGGGCTGGGGCGCGGTCGTGGCGCCGCTCGCCATCAGCGTCGCCGCTTCCCGTGTCTACACCGGGGTGCACTACCCGAGCGACGTGGTGATCGGGGCGGCGCTCGGGGTGGGTGCCGCCTTCGCGGTGCGGGGGCTCGTACCGACCCGCGACCAGCTGCCCGCCCCCGGCCGCCCGCACACCGAGGCACCGGTCCTGCCCGGCGGCCAGGACCTCGTCGTCGTGGTCAACAGAGCATCGGGTTCGGCCGCGGCCAAGTCGGCCCTCGTCAGGGACGCGCTGCCGCTCGCGGAAGTGGTGGAGTGCGATCCGGACGAGCTGGTGGCCACCCTGGAGAAAGCAGCACAGAACTGCCGGGCCCTGGGCATCTGCGGCGGGGACGGAACGGTCAACAGGGCGGCCGTGGCCGCCGCCCGTCATGGTGTGCCGCTTGCCGTCTTCCCGGGCGGCACACTGAACCACTTCGCGTACGACGTCGGGATCGAGGAGGTCCACGACACCTGCCGGGCGCTGGCCTCGGGCGACGCGGTCAAGGTCGACCTGGGCCGGTTCACACCGGGGCCCGACGGGCCCGGCGGCGGCCCGGGGCACTTCCTCAACACCTTCAGCCTGGGCTCCTATCCGGAGCTGGTGCGGATCAGGGAGCGCTGGTCCCCGAAGATCGGCGGCTGGCCCGCCGGGGTGCTGGCGGCCGCGCGAGTGCTCAGCTCGCAGCGGCCGCTCCGGGCCGAGTTCCAGGGCGAGCAGCGGGCCCTGTGGATGCTGTTCGCGGGCAACGGCATGTACCAGCAGATGGGGCCGACCCCCGGCCGGCGTTTCGATCTGGCGGACGGCCTGCTGGATGTCCGGGTGGTGCACGGCGGCCGGCTGCCGGGGCTGCGGCTGCTGGCGGCGGCCCTCGCGGGGCCGCTGTCCCGCTCCCCCGTGCACGCGGCGCAGCGGCTGCGCCGGGTCCGGGTCGCCGGACTGGCGCCCGGCACGCCGCTCGCGTTCGACGGGGAGATCACGGAGGCACCGGAGACGCTGTGGATCGACAAGGACGACGAGGCGCTCACGGTGTACCGCCCGATGCCGCTCTAGGTGTTCTGTCCACGGAGGTTGGGTGCGGTGACAGTGATCACCGTCTGGGGATCTTGAACGAGTGAGGGCCTTCCGGGTTCGGTGTGGATTGCGACGTCTACACCAGCCCGAAAGGCCCTCATGCCTCACCGTAATGCACCTCTGACCGAGACCGGACGCCTGCGGCTGGCCCGCTGTGTGGTTGATGACGGATGGCCTCTGCGCCGGGCAGCGGAGCGGTTCCAGGTATCACCGACCACAGCCCAGCGGTGGGCCGGGCGCTATCGCCGGCTCGGCGAAGCGGGGATGAGCGACCGTTCCAGCCGCCCCCACCACAGCCCTCGACGCACGCCGACCCGGACCGAACGCCGGATCATCAAAGTCCGCCTCGCGAGGCGGTGGGGACCGGCCCGCATCGCACACCTGCTGGGCCTGGTGCCATCCACCGTGCACCGGGTGCTGGTTCGCTTTGGCTTGGCCCGGCTCAGCCATCTCGATCGGGTCACCGGCCGTGTCATACGCCGCTACGAACGCGACCGGCCCGGCGAACTCGTGCACGTGGACATCAAGAAGCTTGGCAACATTCCCGACGGGGGCGGTCACAAGGCCCTGGGCCGCCAGGCAGGCCGCAAGACCCGCTCCGGGGCCGGTTACAGCTATATCCATACCGCCGTCGACGACCACTCCCGTCTGGCTTACAGCGAGATCCACACGGACGAGAAGAAAGAGACCGCCACCGCGTTCTGGCAGCGGGCCCAGACCTTCTTCACCCACTGCGGGATCACCGTCGAACGGGTCCTGACCGACAACGGGGCGTGCTACAAGTCCTACCTCTGGCGCGAGACCCTGGCAAAGGCCGGGATCACCCACAAGCGCACCCGGCCCTACCGACCGCAGACCAACGGCAAGGTCGAACGACTCAACCGCACCCTGCTCGACGAGTGGGCCTACGCAAAGCCCTACCGCTCAGAGCAGGAACGACGTGACGCATTCCCCCGCTGGCTGCACTCCTACAATCACCACCGCGGACACACCGCGCTTAAGGGCCAACCACCCGCCAGCCGCGTCCCCAACCTCACGGGTGAATACATCTAGGGCCTGTCGTCAAAGTGCCGTCGTTGCCCGAAGGGCGGCCGCGCGGCGTCTGGTGCGTGCGATCGCAAGGCGCCGGAATGTTCTCGTAGCGGAGCTACTAGGGCATTTCGGCAACGCCGCGAGCGTGCGTGCCAGACGCCGCGCGGCAGGCGGCACTTTGACGACAGGCCCTTGGGCCTTCCGTCCGGATCGGGCCGGGCGCGCCGGCCGGCCGCCGGGCCCGTGTCCTGCCGGTGGGAATCCGGGTGGCCGAGCCGGCCACCCGGCAGAGCCTGCGGAGCCCCACGAAGGGGCCCGCTGGGGGGGGGCGGAAACCCACGAAGCGAGCCCGCCCGCCGGCCGAGCCCCGGCCGAGCCCCGGCGAGGGAACAACGCCCACCGGCAGAGCCCCGCGAGGGAGCAACGCTCACGGGCGGAGACCCACGGAGTAGCCCCGCTCAGGCGGCCGAGCCCGGGCGGATCACTGCCCGCTCCACCAGCAGCCGAGCACTCGCCGCGATGCTCTGCGCGTCGATCCCGGCCGCCACCAACTGCTCGTGCGGGGTGGCGGAACCCGGCATATTGCCGACCGCGAGCCGGACCAGCCGGGGAACCGGCCTGCCGTCCGCGAACGCCTCCGCGACCGCGTCCCCGAGACCGCCCTCGGGGTGGTGGTCCTCGACAGTGACCAGGCAGCCCGTCTGGTCCGCCGCGGTCCGCAGGGTCCCCGCGTCCACGGGCTTGACCGAGTAGAGGTCGATCACCCGCACGGCGATGCCCTCCTGCGCCAGGATGTCGGCCGCCTCCAGGCACTCGTGGAGGGTCTGGCCCGCGCCGATCAGGGTCAGCTCGTCCTTCGCGCCGGAGCGCAGGACCTTGCTGCCGCCGATCGGGAACTCCTCGTCAGGACCGTAGATGACCGGGGTCTCCCCGCGGTTCGTGCGCAGATAGCGGATGCCGCGCGCGTCCGCCATCTCCGCCACGAGCCGGGCCGTCTGGTTGGCGTCGCTCGGATACAGGACCGTGCTGCCGTGGACCGACCGGAACATCGCCAGGTCCTCAAGCCCCATCTGGGACGGGCCGTCCTGGCCGATCGCCGTACCGACGTGCGAGCCGACGACGTTGATGTCGGCGGCGCCGATCGCGGCCATCCGGAAGAAGTCGTGCGCCCGGGTGAGGAACGAGGCGAAGCTGCACGCGAACGGGACATAGCCGCACGCCTGCATACCGACCGCGCCCGCCGCCAGCTGCTGTTCCGCGATATAGCACTCGAAGTACCGCTCGGGGTGCTTCTTCGAGAAGAACTCGGCGCGGGTCGAGTCGCCGACCTCCCCGTCCAGTACGACGACTTCGCCGCGCGCCGTACCGAGGGCGGTGACCGCCTCACCGAACGCGTTGCGCGTCGCGACCTCGTCGCCCTTCTCGTAGCGCGGCAGCACCAGCTCCCCGCTGCCGGTGATCCGCCGCGGCTGGACGTCGGCGGGCTTGTGCACACCGACCCGGATGGACCGCCGGCCGCCCAACTCCTCGACGGCCGCTGCGGCGTCGGGCAGCGGCTTGCCGTGCATGCCCTCGCGGTCCTCGACCGAGGCCACCCCGCGCCCCTTGCGGGTGCCCGCGACGATCGCGGTGGGCCGGTCCGTGACGGCGAGCACCTCCTCGTACGCGGCGTCGACGGCGGCGATGTCGTGCCCGTCGACCTCGACCGTGTGCCAGCCGAAGGCCTGCAGCCTGCGCGCGTACGCCGCGAGGTCCCGGCCGTGCCGGGTGGGACCACGCTGTCCGAGCCGGTTGACGTCGACGATCAGGGTCAGCCGGCCGAGGTTCTCGAACCCGGCGTGCTCGGCCGCCTCCCAGACGGAGCCCTCGGCCATCTCGCTGTCACCGCTCAGCACCCAGACCCGGTAGTCCACCTGGTCCAGGCACTTTCCCGCGAGCGCCATACCCACGCCGACCGGCAGCCCCTGCCCCAGCGATCCGGTGGCCACGTCCACCCAGGGGATGCGCGGCGTCGGATGGCCTTCGAGACGGCTGCCCTTCTTGCGGAAGGTGAGCAGTTCCTCGTCGTCAATGGCCCCCGCCGCGCGGTACATCGCGTACAGGAGCGGTGTGGCGTGCCCCTTGGAGAGGACGAAGCGGTCGTTGCCGGGATCGTCGGGCCGGTCGAAGTCGTAGCGCAGATGCCTGGCGAGCAGTACGGCGGCGAGATCCGCCGCGGACATCGATGAGGTGGGGTGCCCGGAGCCTGCCGCGTCCGCGGCGCGCACCGCGTCCACACGGAGCTGCTGGGCCAGTTCGAAGAGTTCCGCGTTCTGATACGTGGTCATTGCTGTTCCCTTCCCGCGACCGGACCTTCAGCGGGGCCGTCGGTGCGGTGTGGCGTGGGCCGCTCCTGGAGTGGGCGTGCCCGGTTGCTCAGCCTGTCCCGGTCGCACAGCACCGCGTACCCGGTGCGCCGCGACGCGCACACGTTTCCCCGGCTTGGCGGCAGAAACCGCGCCAGGACCGGCCCTCGCGGGGTGATCGGCGCACCCCATCGCGTATCAGAATGCGAGATATGTATCTCACTATCCGGGTGGAGGATCTACGGTGGTGACACCACTTCGGATGAGTTCGACGTCGAACAGGGAGATCCCGCCATGCCGGAAGAGACTGCCGTCTACACCCACGGCCACCACGAGTCGGTACTGCGCTCGCACACCTGGCGGACCGCCGCCAACTCAGCGGCGTATCTGGTGGGCGAGCTCAAGCCCCATATGCGGATCCTGGACATCGGCTGCGGCCCCGGCACCATCACCGCCGACCTGGCGGCCCTGGTCCCGCAGGGCAGCGTCACCGGAGTGGACAGGGCTCCCGGGATCCTGGACAAGGCACGTGCGCTGGCCGCCGAACGCGGCCTGACCAACACCGAGTTCGCGGTCGCGGACGTGCACGGGCTGGACTACCCGGACGACAGCTTCTGCGTGGTCCACGCCCATCAGGTGCTCCAGCACGTGGGCGACCCGGTGCAGGCGCTGCGCGAGATGCGGCGGGTCACCAAACCTGGCGGCATCGTCGCGGTGCGCGAGAGCGACTACGGGGCGTTCACCTGGTACCCGGAGTCCCCGGTGATGGACGACTGGCTGGACCTGTACCACCGGGTCACCCGCGGCAACGGCGCCGAACCGGACGCCGGACGGCGGCTGTTCTCCTGGGCGCGGCAGGCGGGCTTCACGGACATCAGGACGACGGCCACCAACTGGGTCTTCGCCACCGAGGAGGAGCGCGCGTGGTGGAGCGGGCTGTGGGCCGACCGTACGGTCGAGTCGGTCTACGCACAGCAGGCGGTCGAGGGCGGCCACGCGACGCAGGAAGAGCTGGCGGCGGTGGCGGGCGCCTGGCGCGAGTGGGGCGGGCAGGACGACGGGTGGTTCCTGGTGCCGCACGGCGAGGTCCTCTGCCGGGTCTGAGGCACCGTCCGGGAGCGGGCCGGCCGGCCCTGGGCTCCCCCGCGAGCGGGCCTGCCGCATCGGCGCAAGGCCCGCTCCCGCCGGCCCGGTTCCGGCGTCAACTAGGCTTCTCCGCATGGAGATCCTAGGCACCACGCTGCGTATCTGCGTCGACGACCTCGAAGCTTCGGTGTTCTTCTACGAACGCCTCACCGGCGCCAAGGCGCTGCGCTTCGAGCGCGGCGGGGTGTCCGTCGCCGCCGTCGGCTTCTTCCTTCTGATGAGTGGTCCTGAGTCGGAGCTGGAGATTCTGCGCAAGGTGACGGCGACCATCGCGGTACGTGATGTCGACGAAGCCCACACCACGCTCACCGAGGTCGGCGCACAGGTCATCGCGGGGCCGGTACCGACCCCGGTGGGCCGCAATCTGATCGCGGTCCACCCCGACGGGTCGGTGTTCGAGTACGTCGACAGAAACGGAACCGGGACCGGGACCGGTTCCACCGCCTGATCCGTACGGCAGCCCGGCCCCGGGGCTCCGGGGCCGTCAGCCCGCGGCCATCAGCTCACCGGCCGTCAGCTCACCGGCCGCATCCGGTACTCGTACGCCTCCGGCAGCGGATCGTCCGTGAGGGCCGACCAGATCTCGTTGAGGATCTCCGCGCCCTCCCGGAGGTCCGCCACCTCGAAGCCCGCGTCGAATATCGCACGCGCCGCCCCGGTGTCCCCTTCGGCAAGCAGCAGTTGAGCCTCGATCAGCCGGAACCGGCCACGGGCGCGGGTCTCCTGCCCCAGCCGGTCCCAGACGCGCCGCGCGTCCGCGGTGCGCCCCACCGCGAGCAGTACGTCGATCGCCTCGCGCCCCAGGGCGGCCGTCACCGCCGTCCAGTTCCGGCCTTCGCGGCGCTCCTCGCAGAGGTCGTCGAAGGCCTCGGCGCAGCGGTCGGCCGCCCTCCCGTCGTGGCCGTCGCACCGGTCGGCGACCGCGAGGCAGCGCAGCAACGGCCAGCGGGACGGAGCCAGTTCGAGGCCGCGCTCCCAGCTGCGCACCGCCTGGGCCCGGTCGCCGCCGTGCCACTGCGCGATACCCAGGTGGTACTCGGTCAGCGGTTCGGCGCGGGCCGTCTCCAGCATGTCCCGCCAGTGCCTGGAGACCAGCGAGGGACCGGGCGGGGTGACCTTGCGCGGCGCCGGGAACGCACCGGAGCGGTACAGCTCCAGCCAGGGCTGCTGGTCGTCGTCGAGCGCCGACGCGTAGAACGGCGTGCCCGGCAGCTTGTACCCGCCGCGCAGCACTTCCAGCGCGCCCCAGCCGGAGCCGGTGGCGAGCATCTCGTGCGGCTCGCGGTCCACGCAGCCGCGCCACCCGTCGTGGGCCGCCTCGACCGCGGCCCTGGGCAGCGCGGCTTCGAGCCGGCCCGCCGCCTCGTCGCGGGCCGCGGCCCAGTCGTCGCCGTGCACGGCCGACGCATCCGCTTCGAGCGGCCCGTACGCCTCCAGCCAGCTGAACTCGGCGCCCGCTTCCAGACGTACATGCTCCAGCTGGGTACGGGCGAGACCCGCCTGGATCTCCGCGTAGCCGCCGGTGCCCGGCTCGGTCAGCCACTGCTGCCAGCGCCGGCCGCCGGTGCCCGAACCCCAGAGGAAGAGCTTGCGGCCGCGCAGCTGGTCGGTCGATGTCTGGACGAGCCCCCGTCCTCCCTCGTCGAGCGAGGCGATCCACTTCCTCTCCTCGGGCGGGACCTCGTAGAAGTAGTCGGCCGGGTACTCGCTGCGGAGGGGGTACGTACGGTCGGCGCCGTTCCATCCGGGGACCGGGACACGGCGCAGACTGCGCTCGTAGCCGAAGTGCCAGGCTTCGTCGGCGGGGGCCAGGACACGGGTCTTCGGGCCCTCGGGCACGGCGATGTTGGACCACCAGTAGGTGGGCACCGGCTGCTCGTGCGGGTTGCGGATCCGGACGCCGACGTAGAGGAAGTCGGAGTCCTCCGGCAGCCAGAGGTCCACCTGGAAGGGCAGGTCGCGCAGCCGCTCCCACTCCCAGAGCCGCACCATCTCACCGCCGTCGGGTGCGGTCACCAGCGCCGCGTGCAGCGGGGCGCAGCTGAGCGTGGTGTGCCCGGTCGCGCCGATGTTCCACTCGATGCCGCCGGAGAACCAGGCGCCGTTCAGCGCGAAATCGGCGGGCTGGAGGACGGGGTTGCGGTAGAGCAGTTCCCGGCCCGACGGCTTGTGGAAGAGGGAGTGGATCCGGCCGCCGAGACCGGGCAGCACGGTGGCCCGCAGCCGGTCGTTCTCGATCACGATCGTGTCGATGCCGGTGGGCGTGCGCTCCCTGGCGTACCCGTCGAGGACGCGCACGGGCAGCACGCTGGTCAGCTGCTCGTACCCGACCTGGCGTGCCATGTCGTGCGGGAGCCCGGCCCGCCCCTCGGCGTCCACGGTGTGCATCTCGTCGAGCGGCCGCAGCGCGGGAAGGGGGTTCTCCGGCCCCAACGGGGCAGCGGGCAGCGTCATTACGGCACGTCGCACGGTCGTGGCCAAGGCAACCTCACTCGCTCGTGGGGGCAGCCGTCCGCCCGGCCCCTCCCCTGATGACCATGGAACACCGGCGGGCCTGGTCTGACCAGGGGTTCCCGCAGGCCGATTTATCCGAAAGGCTGCCCGATCCGCGCGGAAGGCCGCCCCGGAGAAATTGGTCTGCGCCGGACTCGGCCGGACCCGTACCCTTCGCCGGGAACGGTGTACGAACGAGACGAGGGCGGACGAGATGGCCGAGCAGCACACCTACCGGGTCATTGTGCGGGGAACCTGGGACGGGCTGACGGACACCTCGCGGACCCGGCTGCTCGCGGACGTGGACGACCACGGGCTGACGCAGATGCACTTCACCGAGCAGGGCTCACTCACCTACGACAGGGCGTTGCGGCACTTCTCGTTCCGCTATGTCGTCGTCTCCGACGCGGCGGACGGCGAGGAGATGGCGGGCGCCATCGCCGAGGACCGGGCCGAGACCGCGCTGAAGGAGCTGGGGCACGGCTTCGGTCCGCTGCGCTCGACCGTGACGGACATGGACACCATGAAGATCAACCGCAAGGGCCGCTGACGGGCCCGGCCCAGCCCCGGTCCGGGCCGGAAGACGGGCCGGGGGATCCGTCTGAGGGATCCGTCTGAGGGGCGCGGCCGCCGTCAGCGGACCGTCATTTCGGCGGTGAACGCCCAGCGTTCGTGGTCCCGCCAGGCACCGTCGATGAAGAGGAAGTCCGGAGAGAACCCCTCCAGCCGGAACCCGGCGCGGCGGATCAGCGCCAGCGATGCCTCGTTGGCGGGCTGGATGTTGACCTCCAGGCGGTGCAGGCCGAGCGGGCCGAAGGCGTACGCCATCACCAGGCGCAGCCCCTCCCCCATCAGACCCCGCCCTGCCGCGTGCGCGAACGCGCCGTATCCGAGCGCCCCGCTCCGGAACGCGCCCTCGACGATGTTGTTGATGTTGATGAACCCGGCGATGCGTCCGGCCGCCGCGCCCTCGTGTTCGCAGACCAGGAAGCCCGCCTTGGCCGGGTCCTCGATCAGCCGCCGCGCGTAGACGAGGAAGCTCTCGTGGTCGGCGGGCGGGGCGAGCCAGGGGTGGTGCAGTTCCCTGCTCTCCCGTACCAGCGCGGTGAACTCCCCCGCGTCCTCGTACGAGAAGAGACGTACGCCCACCCGGGGGCCTGCGGCGAGGTATGCGGTCGTGTCTGACATCGGGCAAGGCTAAACCGCCCGGGGCGCGCGGTACCGGGGCGGCCCGGATTCGCGCCCCGGCGGTTCAGACCAGTGCCGGCACGTCCAGCGTGAGGGTGCCCGCGCCGGCGTCCAGGACCGCGGGCACGCCGAGCGGCATCGTCTGCGCCGTGGAGCAGTGCCCGAAGCCGAACTCCGCGGCCACCGGCACACCGAGACCGCCGAGCCGGTCCTCCAGCACCGCCCGTACCTCGTCGCCCGGGGCGCACTCCTCCCAGGAACCGAGAGCGATGCCCGCGACGCCGTCCAGCAGGCCCGAGCGGAGCAGCTGGGTGAGGTTCCGGTCGATGCTGTAGCCCTTCTCGCCGACGTCCTCGATCAGCAGCAGCCCGCCGCGCCCCGTGGGGCGGGCGTGCGGTGTGCCGAGCTCGGCGGCGAGCAGCGCGACGCAGCCCCCGAAGGTGATGCCGGCCGCCCGGCCGGGGGCCAGGGTGCGGGCGGTGCCGAGGCCGAGCGTGCGGACCGTGTCGGGCTCGAAGAGTGTGGCGCGCAGGGATTCCTGGGTCTCCGCGTTCTCGATGAAGCTGAGGGCCGCGGTCATCGGGCCGTGCAGCGTGGAGAGCCCCAGCCGTACCGCGAACGCCTCGTGCAGCGCGGTGGCATCGCTGTAGCCGACGAACACCTTGGGCCCGGCCGCGCGCATCGCCGCCCAGTCCAGCAGATCGGTCATGCGCTGCGCGCCGTATCCGCCGCGTGCGCAGAGGACCGCGGAGAACTCCGGGTCGCACCAGGCCGTCTGGAGGTCGCGGGCGCGGGCCTCGTCGGCGCCCGCGAGGTATCTGAACCGCGGGTGCCTGTCGAGCACATGGGGCATCACGACCGGGTCCAGGTCCCAGCCGCGGAGGATGTCGAGCCCCGCCGTGAGCCGGTCCTCGGGGACGGGCCCGCTGGGCGACACCACGGCGACCCTGGCCCCCGGCCGCAGCCGGGCGGGCCGGGTCAGCGGCACGAGGGCGGGTGCGGTGCGGCCGGGCTGTGCGCGGCCCGGCGCCGTCGGGGACGGCATGGCGGGGGACGGCTGGGCGAGTGACGGCGGCGTGGGGGACGGCGGGGTGAGGCTCACTGGTTCAGCTCCAGGGCGGGCACGTCGGGCCGGTCGATGCCGAAGGTCTGTGCGTACAGGGAGAGTTCGGCCTCCAGCGCGCGGACCATGGTGTCGGCCCTGCGGAAACCGTGCCCCTCGCCCTCGAACGTGAGGTAGGCGTGCGGCACGCCCCGGCCCGCCATCAGCTCCAGGAACCGCTCGCACTGCACCGGTGGGCAGATCACGTCGTCCAGCCCCTGGAGCAGCAGGAACGGCGCTGACACCCGGTCCGCGTGCTGGGCGGGCGAGCGGTCGCGGTAGCGCTCGGGGACCTCGGCGAACGGCCCGATGAGGGTCTCCAGGTACTGGGACTCGAAATCGTGGGTGCCGTCCTCCGACGCCCAGTCGGTCAGATCGAGGATGGGATACATGATGGTGCCGCAGGCGTAGACGCCGGACGACGCCAGCGAGGCGGCCGATGTCCAGCCGCCCGCGCTGCCGCCGCGGATCGCGAGCCGGGCCCGGTCGGCGGTGCCCTCGTCAGCGAGTGCCCCGGCGACGGCCGCGCAGTCCTCCACGTCCACGACGCCCCACTGCCCGCGCAGCCGGTTGCGGTACTCCCGGCCGTAGCCGGTCGAACCGCCGTAGTTGACTTCGGCCACCCCGATGCCCCGCGAGGTGAAGTAGGCGATCTCCAGGTCGAGTACGAGCGGTGTACGGCTGGTGGGTCCGCCGTGCGCCCAGACCACGAAGGGCGGCAGTTCGCCGTCCGGTGCGGTCAGGTCCGGGCTGTGCGGCGGGTGGATGTGGGCGTGGATCTCCCGGCCGCCGGGCCCGGTGAACGTACGGGTCTGCGGATCGGGGTAATAGGCGGGGTCCACCGCGTCCCGGTGCGGGGAGCCGATGACGCGGGTGTGTCCTGAGCTGGTGTCCAGCTCCACGATCTCGAACGTGGAGCGCGGGCCCGCCGCCAGGCCGATCACCCGGCTGCCGTCCGCGGCCAGGGTCGCGGCCCACTCGCTCCAGTGGCCCGGCGCGTCGACGAGTTCGCCGGATTCCGGGTCGAGCACACCGAGCGCGGTGGTGCCCGCGCCGTGGACGACGGCGATCAGCCCGCTGTCCAGCGGCTCGAACCACTTCTGGCCGATCTTCCAGAGCGGCCCGCCGAACTCCTCGTCGCGGGGGCAGAGCGCGACGGCCGCGCCGTCGTGGTCCACGTCCGCCCGGTAGAGGTTCCACCAGCCGGTGCGGTCGGACGCGAACAGCAGCCGCCCGTCGGCCGCCCAGCCGACCTGTGCGACGGACTCGCCGGGTCCCCCGGCGAAGTGCCGGGCCCCCTCGAAGAGGCCGTCGCCCGTGACATCGGCGACCATGACATCGGTCCCGTCCCACGGCATCCGCGGATGGTCCCAGCCCAGCCACGCTGCACGCCGCCCGTCCGGCGAGAGCCGTGCGCCGGTGACGAAGCGGTGCCCGCCGTCGGAGAGTTCGCGTACGGCAGCGCGGTCCCCTGCGGCCGAGCCGTCCAGCGGTACGGCCGCGAGGACCCGGCGCACATCGGTGGGCGAGCCGCCGGTGAACTCCTCCAGGACGCACCAGACTTCGCCGCGGTCCAGGTGGATCACCGGGTCCACCCAGCGCAGTCCGCCGCCCACGGCGGAGACCGGGGTCAGCGGCTTCGGCTGCGCCCCGGCGCCCCGCGCGTCCGGCTCGTACGCGTAGAGCCGCTGGTCGGCGAAGTGGACGAAGACCACGAGCGGTCCGCCCGCGGGCCGCGCCGCCCCGGCCCAGGGCTGTCCGCCGTACTCGATGACCCGGCTGCGGACGTTCCACGGAGCGGGCAGGGCCGTCTCCTCACGGCCGTCCGCCCGCCGCCGCACCAGTGCGCGCCGGCCGCCCTCGGCGGGGCGCGGCGCGGTCCACCACACTTCCTCGCCGACCGTGCCGATGAACTCGGGACGGCCGTCCTGCGACGCGGCGAGGGCGGCGTCGATCGGCGAAGGCCACGTTCCGTAGGCCCCGGTGGATGCCATGCAGACAACTCCCCTATGCAGTACGCAGATAGTGATCGAGCACCCGGACACCGAAGTGCAGCGCGTCCACCGGTACCCGCTCGTCGACCCCGTGGAACAGGGCCTGGTAGTCGAAACCCGGGGGCAGCCGCAGCGGTGAGAAGCCGTACCCGGTGATCCCCAGCCGGGAGAACTGCTTGGCGTCCGTACCCCCCGACATGCAGTAGGGCACCACATGCCCCTCCGGTGCGAACTTCTCGACGGCCGCCCGCAGTTTGGCGTACGTCGGTGAGTCCACCGGCGCTTCGAGCGCGACCTCACCGTGGTCGAACTCCCAGTCGACGTGCGGCCCGGTGAGCCGGTCGAGCGTCGTGCGGAACTCGTCCTCGCCGCCGGGCAGCATCCGCCCGTCGACGTACGCCGTCGCATGCCCGGGGATCACGTTGACCTTGTAACCGGCTTCCAGGATCGTCGGGTTGGCGCTGTTGCGGACGGTCGGCTCGACCAGCGCGGCCGCCGGGCCCAGCTTCGCGAGCAGCGCGTCCACGTCGAAGTCCGGGTCGGCGGTGTCGGTTTCGATGCCGTGCAGCGCGGCGATCTCGGTGAGCGCGGCCCGCACGGTCGGGGTGAGCCGCACCGGCCACTGGTGCTCGCCGATCCGGGCGACGGCGGCGGCGAGCGTGCTGACCGCGTTGTCCCGGTTGACCTTGGAGCCGTGGCCGGCCTTGCCGTGCGCCGTGAGCTTCAGCCAGGCGGTGCCGCGCTCACCGGCCGCGATGGGGTAGACGGGCAGGTCCGGGCCCGCGTGGAAGGTGAAGGCACCGGATTCGCTGATCCCCTCGGTGCAGCCCTCGAAGAGCCCGGGGTGGTGGTCGGCGAGGAAGCCGGAGCCGTCGACGGCGCTCGCCTCCTCGTCGGCCGTGTACGCGATGACGATGTCGCGCCGGGGGCGGACGCCCTCGCGCGCCCAGGCCCGCACCACCGCGAGGACCATCGCGTCCATGTTCTTCATGTCGATGGCGCCGCGGCCCCAGACCACACCGTCGCGGATCTCACCGGAGAACGGGTGCACGGACCAGTCGTCCGGCTCGGCGGGCACCACGTCGAGGTGCCCGTGGACCAGCAGCGCGTCCGCCGACGGGTCGGTACCCGGGATCCTCGCCACCACATTGGTACGCCCCGGGGTGCGCTCAAGGAGCACCGGCTCGATCCCCGCACCGGCCAGCCGCTCGGCGACGTACTCCGCGGCGGGCCGCTCCCGGCAGTCGCCGCCGCCCCGGTTGGTCGTGTCGATCCGGATCAGTTCCGAGGTGAAGTCCACCACCTCGTCGAGTGCCCTGGCGTCCAGCGGGACCGCTGCCATCGGGTTCACGTCAGCCATACTGTTCCTCCACCGCGGACGAGACGAGCGTCGTAACCGCCTTGAAGGTCCGAATGCCCTCATACATCGTCGCGCTGGTGTAGGCGACACGCCGTTCGGCTGTCCGCCTGACCCCCGGAACGACGGTCGCGGCGCCCACCAGATGCTCCGCGTCGAACTCCAGCTCCACCGTGAAGGACCGACCTGTCACGGGTTCATGGCGCACGGCGAGCGCGGTGGCTCCCGCTGCGGCCGACCGGATGTCGGATGCCGTACGGGCCGGGGTGCGGCAGACCGCCGCGTACCGCGACACGTGGTCCTTCACCGCCACCGTACGGGCCCGGGGCGCGTAGCCCAGCGCGTCGGCGCAGGCCAGGTCGTCGCCGGTGACGAGCACCACCGGGACTCCGTACTCCGCGACGACATGCGCGTTGAGGAGACCCTCACTCGCCCGTACGCCGTTGAGCCAGACGCCGGTGATCGAGTTGGCCAGGTAGGTGTGGGCGAGTACGCCCTCCATACCGGCGCCGGTGTGGTACCCGACGAAGGCGATCCCGTCGACGTCGCCGTGCTGGACGCCCTCCACCATGGACAGCGACTTATGGCGGCCCGTGAGCATCTGGACCCGCTCGTCGAGCTGCTCGATGAGCAGATTCCGCATGGACCAGTGGGCTTCGTTGATGAGCACCTCGTCGGCTCCCCCGTCGAAGAAGCCGAGGGCGGCGGCGTTCACATCGGACGTGAACAGCGACCGGCAGCGTTCCCACTGCGCACTGCCGGGCAGCACATCACCGGGCCAGGTCACACCGGTCGCGCCCTCCATGTCGGCGCTGATGAGGATCTTCATGCGCATGACGCTACCTGCCGCCGAATATGCTGGCCAGCAGGTGTTCAACCACCACAGGTCCATACCGCTGGCGTCGGTTCGTCCGCATGGCCGCAGCGCCGGCCGGTCATCCCCGCTGCTGCTGGGTACGGAAGGCGGACGGGGTGACGCCGGTCCGGCGGGTGAACTGGCGGGTGAAGTAGCCGGGGTCGTTGAACCCGGTGCGGCGGGAGATCGCCACCACGGTCAGATCCGTCTCCGCGAGCAGTTCCTTGGCCCGGTTGATACGCAGCCGCTGGACGTACTCCTTCGGACCATGTCCGGTCTGCTGCCGGACGACGCTCCTCAACCTCTCCGCGCTCAGGGACAGTTCGCGTGCCGTGACGGCCAGCGGGAGGGCGCTGTTGCGGGCCAGTGCGACCAGGACGGGGTGCGTGACCCGCGGGCGGCCCAGCGCGGTGATGAGTTCGTGGAGGGCGGCGGCGGACGCCGTCTCGGGGTCGGGGCGGTCGAGGGCACGGCGCAGCCGGGTGAACAGCAGGGCGGCCGATGCGGCGTCGGCCAGTGGGGTCACCTCGGCCGGGAGGTAACCGAGTTCGGCGTACGCGCCGGCGGCCGGGCCGTCGTACAGCGCCCACTGCTCACTCCAGCCGTGCCTGTCAGGACCGTAGGTGTGCGGCACGCCCGCCGGCAGGTGGAACAGGGCGGGCGGGCCGACCGCACGGCCGTTGCAGCGGCCGCGGCCGGCGGTCACGAGGACCACGGCGTGCGACGACAGCACCCTCTCGCGCACCGTGCCGATGTGGCCGCTCTGCCCGCCCGCTCCCAGGCACACCAGACCGAGTCCCCAGTGCGCGGCGGCGGGAGTGAGATAGCGCGACCAGCCCGGCATGCGGTCACTGTAGACGGCACGGACCGCGTACCGAAGAGTCCCCTTCACTACCCGCTTTCGTGCATGGCACCGCGGGCCCGGCACGGTCAGGCTCGTAGCCATGCTGACGTCCAACGGCTACGTACTCGACACCGCACCCGCCAGGATGGGCGCCCTCGCACCGGTACCCGACGAAGAGCGGCACGATCGTGACGCCCTCTGGGCCCGCCTGCGCCGCGACGGCTACCTCTATCTCAAGGGCGCCCTGCCCGTGGCCGCCGTGACCGCGTTCCGCCGCCACTACTTCGACACCCTCGCCCCGACCGGCCTGCGGGAGCGCGGCCGGGCCGACCCGGACCCGGCGGCCCTGCGCCGGGTGCTGTTCAAGGAGCTGGTGCCGGGCCGCGCCTACCAGGAGTTCTGCACCCAGCCCGCGCTCCGTGACTGGTACGCGTGGTTCCTGGACGCGGCGGCCTTCCTGCACCGACGGAAGATCATCCGGCACCAGCGGGCGGGCGACACGGGCATCGGGTTCGCCACCCAGGCCCACTACGACCTCGTGTATCTCCGGGAAGGCACCGACCGGGTGCTCAGCTCCTGGATCCCGCTGGGCGACTGCCCCGCCACGCGCGGCGGCCTCGTCTACCTGGAAGGCAGTCACGCACGGGTGCGCGCCGAAGAACGGGCCGGCCGGCTGCGCAGGCCCGCCGCGTCGATCACCGCCGACCTCCCCGCCCTCGCCGACGCCTACGACACC
This sequence comes from Streptomyces sp. NBC_00440, assembly GCF_036014215.1. NCBI lineage: Bacteria > Bacillati > Actinomycetota > Actinomycetes > Kitasatosporales > Streptomycetaceae > Streptomyces > Streptomyces sp. NBC_00440. The sequence goes on along the minus strand of NZ_CP107921.1, from coordinate 7,029,324 downwards.
CGCTGGCTGACCACCGACTACGAGGCCGGCGACATGGTGGTCCACTCCCCCTACCTGGTGCACGCCGCCCTCGACAACACCGACCCGGAAGAGGTGACCCGCCTGTCCACCGACATCCGGTACCAGCGCGCCGACGACCCCATCGACTGGCGCTGGCAGGAGCACTGGCACGACCGCGACGGCCTGTGACCGGAGACAGTTTCGATACTGCCTTTCGTATCTGAGGGCTCCGTATGTCTACCCGAGTGCGGGAGCGGGCCGCAAGGGTCCGGTCAGCAGCCGTTCCTTCACACCGTCAGCGGCCAGCCGGACCGCTCCCAGGGCGACCGCCTCGTCGCCGAGTCCGGAGACCGCGACTTCGGGCGGGAAGAGGCAGTGTGCGGCCAGATGCCGCCGCACCGGTCCGGCGAGCAGTTCCCCCGCACGTGACAGTCCGCCGCCGATGACGACGATCTCGGGGTCGACGGCCAGGACCATCGCGGCCAGCCCGTCGGCCAGCTCGCGCGCGAACGCGTCGACCAGGTAGCCCGCCTGCCGGTCACCGTCGCGCAGTGCGGCGAAGACCCGCGCCGCGGGCTCCGCACCGGCCGCCGGACCGTGCTCACCCTCGCGGTAGTCCGCGAACCGCTCGAAGGAGTGCATCCAGTTGAGGTAGCTGAGGTGGCCGATCTCCCCCGCGGCGCCGTGGCTGCCCCGCCGGGGCCGGCCGCCGAGCAGCAGGCCGGCACTGAGCCGGCGTCCGGCATGCAGCAGGATGACGTCCTCCGCACCCTGGGCCGCACCCCGCCAGTGCTCGGCCAGGGCGCCGAGCCGTACGTCGTTCTCGACCAGTACCGGGACGCCGGGCAGGAACTCCCCTGCGGTGGCGGTCAGGTCGAGCCCGGTCCACTCGGGCAGGATGCTGCAGAGCGCGACCTGCCCCCGCTCGTCGATCACGCCACTGGTGCCGATCCCGGCGGCCAGCAGGCCGTCCGGTGCGAGGCCGGCGCTCTGCAGGCAGGCGAGGGCGTTGTCCCGGGCGGCGGCCAGCCGCGCGGCGGCGCCCATCTCCGGATCGAGCGGTGCCCGGCGCTCGGCTCGGACGTCGCCGCGCAGGTCGGCGGCGGCGGCCAGGGTCTTGTGTGCGCCGATGTCGATGCCGATGACGTGCCCGGCGTCCGCGCGGAAGCGGTAGCGGCGGGCAGGACGTCCGACCTGTCGGGCGGCGGTCGGTGGTTCCTCCTCGGCCCAGGAACCCGCGATCAGTTCGTTGACGATCCGCTCGGCGGGTGGCCGGGTGACGCCGATGACGCTGCCCAGTTGGGCGACGGTGAGCGCGCCGGGGGCCTCCATCAGGGCACGCAGGGCCGCGGCCGAGTTGAGCTGTCGGAGGATCGAGGGGTCACCGCTGGTGCGCGCCATGGGGGTTGGAGTCTCCTCGTGCCGATTCTTGAGCTCTGCATAGTTCTTGACTGGACATCGGATGTCTTGCTAGACCTGCCCGGTACCGCATTACGTTAGCAAGTTTAGTAATTGACGCCTTGCCGGCTCGAACCTTCGTTTCAGGGAGACCCATGTCCAGACGCCGCTACGGGCTCGCCGCGGCCGCCGCCGGCGCGGTCCTCGTCCTCGCTGCCACCGGCTGCACCGCAGGTGGCAGCGGGTCCTCATCGGCCGGTTCCGGCGGCAGGCCGGTGCTGACCTTCCTCACCTTCGAGACCCCCAACCTGGACGCGAAGTACTGGGACGCGGCCATCGCCCGCGCCTCGGCGAAGGTCCCCGGTGTGAAGATCAAGAAGCTGGTCGCACCCAGTGCCGACCGCAACGGCTACGTCAAGCAGCTCGCCGCCTCCGGCCAGCTCCCCGACCTCATGATCTCCGTCAACCCGGACGGCCTCGCCCAGTCCGGCAAGCTCACCGCCTGGTCCGCGGCCGACCTGGCCGACTACGTCTCCCCGAACGCCAACCCCATCGGCGGCAAGATCTACCAACTGCCCTACAACACCCAGCCCACCCCGCTCGTCTACTACAACAAGGACCTGTTCGCGAAGGCCGGGATCACCGCGACTCCGGCGACGTACCAGCAGTTCCTCGACGACTGCGCCAAGCTCAAGTCCAAGAGCATTGACCCGATCATTGTCGGGGGCGGCGGTAAGGACACCTTCGCCGACGGCTACCCCGATATCGCCGCCGTCGGCACCGACGTCTACCGGGCCAGGCCGAACTGGCTGGCCGAACGCCGGTCCGGCAAGCGCTCCTTCACCGATCCGGCCTTCGTGGGTGCGCTGAAGAAGGTCCAGGACCTGGCCGCCAAGGGCTATATCGACAAGTCCGGTCTCAGCCGCGACTACGCCGCCACCGAGCAGGCATTCCGCGACGGCAAGGGCGCGATGTATCCGATGGGTTCCTGGTTCGCGGCCTCCGCCGACGCCAAGAAGCCCGGCTTCGGCGTCGGCGTCTTCCCCTGGCCGAGCGACGACGGCAAGACCGTGGTCCCCGCCTACACCGGCGGCGGAATGAGTGTCAGCTCCACGGCCCCGGACGTCCCGCTGGCGAAGAAGTGGGCGAAGGCGTTCATGGAGGACAAGGCCAACCTCGACGCCTCGGTGAGGGCCGACGGGTCGATCATCGCCATCAGGGGATACACCCCACCGGCCGGTATGGGCCCGGTGTACCGAGCCACCGACGCGCTCTACCAGGACGCCGCCAAGCGGCATGCTCTGGTCAATTCCTTCACCGTCGAGACCGGCGACACCGGCCTCGTACCCGGCGTGTCCGACCGGCTGTGGGCCGGCACCGCCGACCTGATCAGCGGTCGCACCACCGCGGACGAGCTGGCCAAGAACCTCGACACCGAGTGGGCCAAGGACACCAAGTGACCATCACAAGCCCGCCGTCCAGGACGGCCCGTCGCCCGAGCCGCCGGGCGCCACTCGCCGGCATCGGCCACTTCCTCGCCTTCGGCGCCCCCGGCCTCCTTCTCTACCTCGGCCTCGTCCTGGTACCCGTCATCATGAGCGTGCGGTCCAGCCTCACCGACGAGAACCCGCTGCACCGGTCGACCCGGTATACCGGTCTTGCCAACTACCGCGAGCTGTTGGGCGATCCGGCGTTCCACCGGGCGCTCGGCAACACGGTGATCGTCACCGCCATCGTCGTGGTCGTGCCCAACGTACTCGGCCTGGGCGTCGCGATTCTGCTGGACCGGCGCGGGCGCCTCTACCACGCACTGCGCGCCGTGTTCTTCACACCCGTGGTGCTCAGCTCCGTGGTCGTCAGCGTGATCTGGCAGGCGCTGCTGACCGACGACGGGATGGTCAACTCGCTGCTGCGGTCGGCCGGTGTGGACCATCCGCCGGGCTGGCTGTCCGACCCGTCGATCGCGCTGTACTCCGTCGCCTCCATCATCGCCTGGCAGATGCTCGGCTTCTGCGTCGTCGTCTACCTCGCCGGACTCCAGGGCGTGCCGCCGGAGCTGCATGAGGCCGCCGCGCTGGACGGGGCGGGCGCCGGCGGGCGCTTCCGGCACGTCACCTGGCCGATGCTGGCCCCCGCCGTCACCATCAACACCGTCATGCTGCTGATCACCGCGTTCAAGGCGTACGACCACATCCAGGTGATCACCAACGGCGGACCGGGCGACGGGACCACGGCCACCATCGCCTTCTCCGTCGTCACCACCGCCTTCACCGGGAACCGGATCGGCTACGCCGCGGCCATGTCCACCGTGATGCTCGCCCTGGTCGCCGCGATCTCCGTCCTCGCCCTCCGCTTCCTTCAGCGCCGAGAGGTGAACCTGTGACCCTCGTACTCGACCGCGAACGCGCCCGGCCGGGCGTCGCCGCCCGCAACGGCCGGGCCCGCACCTGGCTGCGCCCCGTCGCCGCGGTCCTGGTGACGGCCTGCTTCTTCCTTCCGCTGTACCTGGTGCTGGCGAACGTCTTCAAACCGGGGGACGAGATCGTCAGGAGCCCGGCCGCACTGCCGTTCCCCCCGACGCTCGACAACCTCACCGCCGTACTGACCCGCACCGACCACTTGTTCTGGTTCGGGCTCATCAACAGCGTCGAGATCACCGCCATTTCGATCACCGTTCTCACCGTGCTCTCGGCGATGCTCGGCCACTATCTGGCGCGGGCCGCCGGCCCGCTGCCGAAGATCGCCCTCGCGGTGCTGTTGTGCGGGCTGATGGTGCCCCCCGCGGTCATCATGACGCCGATCACCGAGGTCCTGCGCACGCTCGGGCTGATGACCTCCGTGGCCGGCGTGGTGCTGTCCAATGTCGGCTACTACGTGCCGTTCGGCGTGTTCGTGTTCACCGGGTTCGTCAAGACCATCCCGGTCGAGCTGGAGGAGGCCGCCGCCCTCGACGGTGCCGGGCGCTTCCGGACCTTCTGGCAGGTGATCTTCCCGCTGCTGCGGCCGGCCTCCGCCAGCGTCCTGATCTTCCTCGGGACCTGGATCTGGAACGACTTCCTCAATCCGCTGATCATCCTCGGACCCGCCTCCGGTACCACCGTCACCGTCGGCGTCTACCGCGCCATCGGCGAGCACCAGTCCGACTACGGCGCCGTGTTCGCGTTCATGTTCCTCGCCTCGATACCGATCCTCGTCTTCTACCTCGCCTTCCAGAAACACTTCGTCAAGGGCCTCACCGGAGGGGCCAGCAAGGGATGACCACCATGCGAATCGCCTTCGCCGGGGCCGGCGCCCGCGGCGCCGCCTACGCCGAGCTGACTGCCGAACGCCCCGAACGGGCCGTGGTCACCGCGGTCGCCGAACCCGACGACGCGCGCCGCGAATCCTTCGCCGCCCACCATGAACTGGCGGACGGCCAGGTCTTCGCCGACTGGCGCGAGCTGGCCGCCCGGCCCCGCCTGGCCGATGCCGTCGTCATCGCCCTTCTCGACGACCAGCACCTGGACGCCGCGCTCGCCTTCATCGCCCGCGGCTACCACGTGCTGCTGGAGAAGCCCATGGCCGTCAGTGACGAGGACTGCGTCCGCATCGCCGAGGCCGCCGAGAACGCCGGTGTCCTCCTCGGCCTGTGCCACGTCATGCGCTACACCCGCTACACCCGTGCCCTCAAGCGCGAACTCGCCTCCGGGGCGGTAGGCGACATCGTCTCCGTCCAGCACCTGGAACCGATCGGCTCCTACCACTTCGCGCACTCCTTCGTACGCGGCAACTGGCGGCGCGAGGACGAGACCGGGCCGCTGCTGCTCACCAAGTCCTGTCACGACATCGACTGGCTCGGCGACGTCATCGGCCGGGCCCCGCGCCGCGTCTCCTCCTTCGGCTCCCTCACCCACTTCCGCCCCGAGAACCGGCCGCCCGGCGCCGCCGACCGCTGCCTCGACTGCCCGGCCGAGGTAGAGGCCGGATGCCCGTTCTCCGCCGCCCGCATCTACCGGCAGGGCCTGCGCGACGGTCACGGCCCCAAGCACTACTTCGCGAGTGTGGTCGCGCGCGACCTCACCGAGGACACGCTGACCGAGGCGCTGCGTACGGGGCCCTACGGGCGCTGCGCCTACGCCTGCGACAACGACGTCAACGACCACCAGACCGTCACCGTCGAATACGAGGGGGGCCTCACCGCGAGCTTCACTCTTACCGCCTTCACCCCGCAGGAGAACCGCCGCACCAGGATCTTCGGCACGCGCGGCCAACTGACCGGCGACGGGCGGTACCTGGAGGTCTACGACCTGCTGACCGAGCGCCGGACCGTCATCGACACCTCGGTCGACGGCTCCAACAACACCGAGGGGCACGCCGGCGGCGACCGGGCGCTGCTGTACGCATTCGTCGACGCGCTCAGCGACGGATGCCCCGAGCTGGTCGTCTCGGGCGCGCGTACCGGCGTGGCGAGCCACCGGCTCGTCTTCGCCGCCGAACGTGCCCGCCGCACCGGAACCGTCGTCACGCTCTGATCACCCGCCACCAGCACAGCAATGTCCTGCCGAGCGGTCCGGGGTCCGCAATCGCCCGCTCACGAACCGAGAGGAACGATCGAATGACGCCACCCAGCAGAAGGAACCTCCTCCTCGCCGCCGGAGCGGGCGCTGCCGCTGCCGCGCTCGGCCCCTGGAGCGCGTCGGCGGCCGAACCGGTCCCCGGCGACCGCCAACCGGCGGCCGGGATCCGGGTGGGTGCGGGCCACCTCACCGTCGGCCTGGACGCCACGGGCACCGTGTCCTTCCTCAAGGACGCCCGCACCGGCACCGACCACCTCGCACCCGGCAGAGCCGCCCCGCTGGTCAGCCTTGTCATCGACGGGCGGCAGGTGGCGCCCACCGCGGTGCGGCGCAGCCCCGCCCACCCCGACCTGCTGACCTTCACGAACCGCGCCGCGGGATGCGCGGTCGACGTACGAGTGGTCGACCACGGCACCTTCACCACCCTGGTGGCCACCCGCGTCGCCGCCCCGGCCGGGGCCGACGTGCAGACGCTGCTGTGGGGGCCGCTGGCGACCGCCATCACGCAGACCGTCGGCGAAACGGTCGGCGTGGTCCGCGACGACGACTTCGCGATCGGCCTGCGTCCACTCACCGACCGGACGGAGGGTGCCTGGCCGCAGGAGTACCAGGACTTCGGCTGGGAGACAGAGGTGGCGGACAACCCGTCCGGGCTCCAGGTTGCCGCGCACGAGGAGTGGAGCGCCGCCGGCCGGACCACATGGGGCTCGGTGCTGCGTGCCTTCACGTACGACTACACCAAGGAGCGTTCGCGGCTCACCCGCGCGGGCCACCACATCCCGGTGGGCCCGCTGCCCGGCGGCGAGGGGCGGATCGCGGGATCGACGATCGCGCTGTTCGGCTCGGCACCGGACCTCGTTCCGACCGTGCTGTCCGAGATCGCCACCGGCGAGCACCTGCCGTACCCGACGCAGAACGGCCAGTGGCAGAAGGCCGCTCAGGCGTCCAGCCAGTCATTCCTCGTCCTGGGCGACCTCACCACCGGCAACATCCCCACCGCGGCCCGCCTCGCCGAGGCCGCCGGGATCGGGTACCTCTACTCGCTGCCGAACGCGGTGGGCCCCTGGCAGACCACCGGGCACTACCAGTTCGACGCGAGCCTCGGCGGCGACGACGCGGGCGCCAAGGCCGCGGTCGAGCTGGCGCGGGCGCACGGTATGCGTCTGGGCGTCCACACCATCTCGGACTTCATCAGCACCGACGACCGCTATGTCGTGCCGTCCCCGGCCGACCCGCGGCTGGCCCTCGGCGGACGCGCCGCCCTCGCGCGCCCCGCCTCAGCCACCGACACCACGCTGTACTTGGACTCCGGTGCTCCGCTGGAGGGCGGCCTGCACGGTCAACTGCTGCGCATCGGTGATGAGTTCGCTTCCTACGGAAGCGCTCAGCAGTCAGGCGGCGCATGGCAGCTGACCGGTGTGAAGCGTGCGCAGTGGGGTTCCGCCGCCGTCGCGCACCCGTCCGGTGAACGCGCGAGCCGCGTCATCGTCAACAGCTATGACGGTGCGACCGGCGGCCGGGACATCCTCCAGGAGATCTCCACCCGCCTGGCCACCGCCTGGAACACCACGGGAATATCGTCCAATTCCTACGACGGTGTCGAATCGGCCTCCGAGTCCGGCTGGGGCAACTACGGCCAGGCGCTGCTCATCAACGGCACCTACCGGCAGAACCGCACCAGGGACGGCTTCATCACCGAGACCAGCCGGATGACGTCCAACACCTGGGACGCGCTGACCCGTGCCAGCTGGGGCGAGGTCGGCGTCACCACCATGGATCAGGTCTTCGTCAACAACGAGTTCTACCGCGCCAACTTCCTTCCCGCGATGCTCGGTTGGATCAGCCTGTCCGGCTCCGAGAGCCTGCTGAGCATCGAGGGCAAACTGGCGCGCGGCGCCGGCCTCAACGCCGGCGCCGGCTTCGAGACCTCGGTGGCCGGGCTCGAAGCCGGCGGGGACAACACCCTCCGCGTACTGGACGCGATCAAGCAGTGGGAAACCGCCCGCAACCTCGGCGCCTTCACCGAAGCGCAGCGCGCACTACTGCGGGACACCACGACCAACTGGCACCTGAGCGTTGTCGAGGAGGGTCGCGAGTGGTCACTGCAGCGGCTCGACGCGGACGGCAAACCGGTCGGGGCCCCGGAGCGGGTAGTGGTACCGACCCCGCGACTGACGACGACCGCACTGCCCCCGGCGGCGCGGGGCGACCTCTACGCGGCGAGGGTGGAGACGAACACCCCGGCGACGGTGCGCTTCGAGGTGACGACCGGCGCACTGCCCCAGGGCCTGACGCTCAACCGGGACACCGGTGGCATCACCGGCACACCGCGCAGGGCGGGCACGGCTTCGTTCACCGTCACGGCCCACCAGACGGGTGGTGCGCCGGATGCCACGGCGCACTACCGGATACGGGTCGCCCGCTGAGGAGGCCCGACGTCACTCGTCCGCCCCGGCGGACCGGAGGTCTGCTCCGCTGAAGGGCCGGTTGCTCTGGATCAGCTAACTTTCCAGGATTCGGCACGCCCCCGGCCCTCCATGGGGAATACCGGATCAAATCGACTCTTCTCCCCCGGGGCGCACTGATGGCGACTGCTCTGTTCGCGCCAGACACCCGGCGCCCGACAATGGTCGTCCTGCAGATGGTGCTGGTGGCAGCCGCCTACTACGGAGCAGCGCGTCTCGGCCTCCTCAGGGAGGTGGTCGTCGACGGAGCTGTGATCACACCGCTCTGGCTGCCCACCGGTGTCGCGCTCAGCGCCCTGCTCTATCTGGGGCTGCGCGTCTGGCCCGGCATCGCCGCCGGCGCGCTGCTCTCCATCTCCACGATCAGCGGGACCCTCACCCAGCCCGGTGTCACCATCGCGGCGGGCAACACCCTGGCTCCCGTCTGCGCGTTCCTGCTGCTGCGCAGGGTGGGCTTCCGCCCGGAGCTCGACCGGCTCCGGGACGGCGCGGCCCTGGTCTTCCTGGGCGCCATGGTGGCGATGCTGGTCAGTGCCTCGACCGGCTGCGCCACGCTGGCGGTGACCGGCAAGCTCCCCCTGCGGGACTTCTGGCCGGTGTGGTCGGCGTGGTGGACCGGTGACGTGATGGGGGTACTCGTGGCCACCCCGGTGCTGCTGGTGCTGCGCAGGGCCAGGCTCCCCCGGGCCGGCGACAGATGGCCGGAGGCGACCGCGCTGGCCGTCGCCGCGGTCGTGGTCACCCTGCTGGCCACGCGGAACTCGCTCCCCCTCCTCTTCCTCGTCTTCCCCCTGCTCATCTGGGCGGCGCTCCGCTTCCAGCTGCCGGGCAGCGCACCCTGCGCGTGCCTGGTCTCGGTCTTCGCCGTGCTCGCGGCGACCGAGTACAACGGCCCCTTCCGCCACCGGACCCTGTTCGAGGCGACAGCCAATGTCGCGGTGTTCAACGGCTCGGTGGCGCTGACCGCCCTGCTGCTGGCCGCCATCGTCACCGAGCAGCAGAACATCCGCAGCAAGATCGAGCTGGCCTGCCTCGAACTGGCCGACCTGGTCGAGCAGCTCGCCCCCGGGCAGGTGGACATCCTGCCTTCCGCCGATGACGAGCCGGGCTGACCCACCCGCCCGGCCGCCCCGCCCGGGGCCAACCGCCCCCACGCGCCGCGACGGCTCAGGAAGCCGCGGCGAGTACGAACCAGCGCGCCGGCAGCTCGATACGGGTGCCGTCCGCCATGTGTTCGGTCTGGGCCAGTGCCGTGTCACCGCTCGCCAGTACCGTCATCCCCGCGCCGATGAGCAGCTCGGGCACCTCCTCCTCGGAGGCGTCGGCCGGCTTGAGGCCGTGTTCGATGACCCTGCGCAGCTTCACCGGCGGCCCACCGGGACCTTCCGTCGCCTTCCGGAGCACCTCCTTCGAATCGGGTGTCAGCTCCACGACGAAGGCCCGCCCCCGCTCGCCCAGCAGCGCCGCGACGGCCGCGGCGACGGCCGGGCGCGCATCGGGTTCGCTCTGGTGGATGACCGCACGCATATAGACGTTGGTGTCCCCGATCCGCCGGCCCAGGGCCCGGACCGCGTCCGTGTCGGCCAGGTCGAGCTGCTCGAACTCGGCCGCACCCGCGCTGTCCGCGCGGCGCGCGTGCCCGATCGCGGCGTGCGAGAGGTCCACGCCCAGCGCGCGGGCGAAGACGGTGGACAGATAGCGGGTCTGGGTGCCGTTTCCGCAGCCGAGGTCCACGATCGGCAGTGCGGGGTCGGCGTACGGCAGCAGCAGTTCGCTGTGCGGTACGGAGGTGAGCGACGGGTCCGAGTCCCAGATCGCCTCGCCCTGGGTGTCCGATGTGGCCGACCAGAACCCTTCCCACGACTCCCGGTACCGCGGCGACACGTTCATACGTACTCCCAAGTCCATTGCGCCCTTGTGCACTGCTGGAGAACGACTACCGTTCCCTGGTGGGTGCGTGCAAGAGCACGGACGGACTCAGTTGCCTGCCGGCACCGCTCTCACCTGGTGTGCGCTCCGCGGCGGGGCGCCCGGGTCAGCGCCTGTTCGAACCAGACGGTCTTGCCGTGCGCGGTGGCGCTGGTGCCCCACTCGCGGGCGAGACCGCTCACCACCAGCAGACCGCGGCCCGACTCGTCGTCGGCCGACGGGCCGAGCAGCGCGGCGGGCGCCGGTTCGTCGTCGCTGACCTCGCAGAGCAGCGCGGCCGTCCTGACCAGCCGCAGCCCGACCTCGTGGGTACGGCCGTGCCGGACGGCATTGGTGACGAGTTCGCTGACCATCAGCTCGGCCGGCTCCACCGCGTCCGGCAGCCCCCAGTCGAGCAGTTGCCCGCGCACCAGCCGCCGGGCCCGCGCCACTTCGCGGGGATCGAGGGCGAGCCGCCACTCCGCGACGTCGTCGGCGGGGATCCCGTTCACCCTGGCCATCAGCAGGGCCACGTCGTCCTTGCGGCCGCCGCTCGGGTTCAGCGCGCGGATGATCGTGTCGCAGGCGTCGTCCATGGACGCGGCGGGGTGCGCGGCGGACGCGCAGAGCGCGGCGAGACCGGCCCCGATGTCCTGGCCGCGTACCTCCACCAGACCGTCGGTGCAGAGGATCAGCCGGTCGCCGGGGCTCACCCGTACGGTCGCGGTCTCGAAGGCGACACCTCCGACACCGATGGGCGCGCCGGTCGGCAGATCGAGCAGTTCGGCCCGGCCGTCGGCGGCGCGGACCAGGACCGGCGGGATGTGTCCGGCGTTGGCGATCTGGAGTTCGGAGCGGATCGGGTCGTAGACGGCATACAGACAGGTCGCCAGATACTGCTCGCCGAGCCGCTGCGCCAGGTCGTCGAGGTTGCGCAGCAGCTGGGCGGGTGGCATCTCCATGGTGGCCATGGTCAGGACGGCGGTGCGCAACTGGCCCATCATCGCGGCCGAGTTGAGCCCGTGTCCCATGACGTCACCGACGACGAGCGCGGTCCGGGAGCCGGGCAGCTTCACCGAGTCGAACCAGTCGCCGCCGACCCTGCCGAGCCGGGCGCCCGGCAGGTAGCGGGTGGCGATGTCGCAGCCGGCCATCCGCGGTTCGACCGTGGGCAGCATGCTGTCCTGGAGCGTCTCGGCGACATTCTCCTGGTAGGTGTACATACGGGCGTTGTCGAGTACGAGGCCGGCACGGGCGGCGAGTTCGGCGCCCGTGGTGCGGTCCATGTCGTCGAAGGGCTCACGCCCCGGCCGCCGCATCAGCACCATGAAGCCGAGCACCACGTCGCGGGCCTTCAACGGCACGATCAGCAGCGACCTGTGGGTGATCAGCGGCCTCAGGTCGCGCTTCTCGAACTCGCCGGAGATCCGGTTGCTCAGCTCCTCGTCCACATGCCGGACGAGGACGGGCTCGCCGGTGACCATGCACTGGAAGAACGGTGTGTGCTCGGGGAACGCGATGGCCTCGCCCACCGGCACGGTGTCGTCCCACCGGCCCGGTTCGTCGTTGTGCTCGACCCACACCCGGTGCCAGACGGTGGTGACATCGGGCGGGCCGTCGGGGAAGCCTTCGCCCGCGAGCACCGCGGCGCGCAGATGGGTGCCCGCGAAGTCGGTGAAGCGGGGTACGGCGGCACTGGTCACCTCGCGGATGGTGCGTTCCAGGTCGAGGGAGGTGCCGATCCGCCCGCTGGCCTCGTTGAGGAACTCCAGCCGTTCGCGGACGGCGGCGTACTCCAGGTCGAGTTCGGGACGGGGCGCTGTGCGGGCCGCGCGGGGGCCGTCGCCCGTCCCCCGGGGCTCATCACCGGGCAGTCCGCGCGAGGTGTGCCGCGGCACACCCCAGTCCGGGGTGACGGGGACCTGGTCGCGACGGCTGAACTCCAGTACCGGATAGCCCAGTTCGAGGACCTGGGCAACGATCCCGGTGGCCTCCTGGACGCTCATGTTCGGCAGGATCTCGGGGAGCCGTCCGGCCAGCTCCCGGTAGCCGGGGAAGTCGGTGTGGAGCGCGAATCCGGGGGCTATGGTCCCGGGGGTGCCGTCCTCGTCGCCGTCCGTCAGCTGGGCGGCGTCGGCCGCGAGGACGAGCAGCCGTTCCGGGCCGGGGCCGACCAGCGGATACGCCCACCAGAGCACATCGATACGGCCGCGCACCGGCTCGTCGAGCCGGGCCCGGCCCGCTGACGGGTAGGCGATGATCCCGCTGACCGAGCTGTCGAGTTCGGGGCCGAGGTCGGTGTACGTCCCGTCCGGGCCGGGCTCTCCCTCCTGGCGCAACGCCCCGGAGACCGGCAGGAGTTCCCCTGCGGCGCAGCCGACCGCCTCCTCGCGCGGCACGCCGAAGAGCCTGCGGGCGCCCGTCGACCAGTGCGAGACCAGCCCTTCGGTATCGACGACCACCACGGCGAGCGGCACACGGCCCGCCGCGGCGCCGCGCGGCCGCTCCGGCCTCGGCCGCGGTACACCAACATCCATGGCTGGAAGGCTCCTTCCCGGCCGCAACGCTCTGCGGCACGTGAGTCCACCGTACGGCCCCGCGTCCGGCGCCCGGGGGCCATCGGCGGAATCGGCCCCGACGGGTGGTGCGCCCGGCGCACGCCGGGCCCGGTGCACCCGTCGTGGGCCGGTTCTCACCAGCCGGTTCTCACAGACCGGTCCTCATCGGCCGGTCCTCGGGGGCCGGCCCTCGGGGGTCAGTCCTCGTGCCCGAGCTGGAGATCGCGCTCGGTGCGCCCGCCGCCCGCGACCTGGAGCACCGTCGCCACCGGCGGGTAGCCGGCCGCGATCACCGTGTACTCGCCGGACGAGAGATCCACGAAGCGGAAGGTGCCGTCGGGGCCCGTGGTGAGGGTGTCCACCACGTTCCCCGCCGCGTCGAGCAGCGTCACCCGCGCGTCCTCGACCGGCCGTCCGCCGCCTGCCCGCACGGTGCCGCGCAGCACGGCGCCGCCCGCGAGTTCGACGTCCTGCCGGGTCTCGCGTGCGGCCTGCACGGTCACCGGCATCGCGGCCGGGCGGAACGCGGGGGCGCTTCCGGCCAGGGTGTACTCACCGGCCACCAACTCGTTGATGACATAGCCGCCTTCCCGCCCGCTGCGGGTGGACGCGACGACTTCGCCGCGTACGTCGGTGAGCGTCACGGCCGCGTCGCGCACCGGCGTGCCGTCCGCGGTGACCACGGTCCCGGCCAGCCGTCCGGCGCCGCCGAGCACCACGTCGAGATCGACGGGGCGCTCACCGACGGTGACGCTGACGGCCTGCGGCTGGTGGCCGCCCGCCGCCGCGATGAGGACGTACGAGCCGGATCCGGGCACGCTCAGCGCGTACCGCCCGTCCTCGCCGCTCGCACCGCGCCCGATCTGGCGCCCGGTGATGTCGATGAGGGTGAGTGCCGCGCGCGGCACCGTTGATCCGTCGTAGTGCTGGACGGTCCCGCAGACGGGGACGCCCGGGACGTACGGGGCTTCCGGAGCGCGGGCCGCGGGCACGGTGGCATCCGGTGCGGCTGCGGGGGCGTTGTGGGACACCAGCGGTTTCTCCTTGAGGAAGAAGGCGATGAACAGGCCGAGCACGAGCACCGGCACCAGGTAGAGGAAGATCCGGGGCATCGCGTCGGCGTACGCCCGGATGTAGCCGTCCCGCAGAGCGGGCGGCAGCGAGTGGACCAGCTGCGGGGTGATCGACTCGGGGTCGGGGAGGTGCGCTCCGGACGGGATGCGGACCTTGAGGGCGTCGGTGAGGCGGCCGGCGAAGAGCGCGCCGAAGACGGCCGCGCCGACGCTGCCGCCGATCTGCCGGAAGTAGTTGTTGGCGCTGGTGGCGGTGCCGAGGTCGCGGGGGTCCACGGAGTTCTGCACGGCCAGCACCAGGATCGACATGATCAGGCCGATACCGGTGCCGAGTACGGCCATCCAGATGCTGTACGTGAGTTGGGGGGTGTCGGTCTCCAGACGGGAGAGCAGCCACATCCCGACGGCGGAGATCGCGCTGCCGAGCACCGGGAAGATCTTGTACCGCCCGGTGCGGCTGGTCAGCTGCCCGGAGACGATGGAGGCGATCACGACGCCGCCCATCATCGGCAGCATGAAGAGCCCTGACTCGGTGGCGCTGGCGCCGTCGACCATCTGCAGGAAGGTCGGCAGATAGCTGGCGGCGCCGAAGAGCGCGACGCCCACGACGGCCCCGACGAGCGCCGTCACATTGAAGATCGAGTCGCGGAACAGCCGCAGCGGGATGATCGGTTCGGGCGCCCGGTGCTCAACGGCCAGGAAGAGCAGGGTCGCCACGGCGCAACCGGCGGCGAGCCCGACGATGGTGTGCGAGCCCCAGGCGTACTCGTTGCCGCCCCACGTCGTCAGCAGCACCAGACAGGTCGAAGCGACGGCCAGCAGCAGCGCGCCCAGGATGTCCAGGCGGGGCTTGGCAGTTGGCTTCGGCAGCTTCAGCACGACCGCGATGACGGCCAGAGTGACCAGCCCGAACGGCACGTTGATGTAGAAGCACCAGCGCCAGGAGGCGTGGTCGGTGAAGAAGCCGCCGATGAGCGGGCCTGCGACGGACGCGAGCCCGAAGACCGCGCCGATCAGCCCCATGAAGCGGCCGCGCTGGCGCGGCGGCACGATGTCGCCGATGATCGCCTGCACGCCGATCATGAGGCCGCCGCCCCCGATGCCCTGGACGGCGCGGAAGGCGATCAGTTCGTTCATCGTCCTGGACCAGCCGGCCAGGGCGGAGCCGATCACGAAGACGATGATCGCGAACATGAAGATGCTCTTGCGGCCGAAGAGGTCGCCGAGCTTTCCGTAGACCGGCAGGCCGATCGTGGAGGCGAGGAGATACGCCGTGACGGCCCAGGACATCTTGTCCAGGCCGTGCAGTTCACCGACGATCTTCGGCAGCGCGGTCGCCACGATCATCTGGTCGAGGGCCGCGAGCAGCAGCGTGAGCATCAGCCCGAAGAAGACCATCCGCACCCGGCCGGCACCGAGTTCGGGCTGCTCCCCCGGTGCGGGGGGTGGTGGGGGCGGGACGGCCGCCGCTTCCGTCAGGACATCGGTCTGCCCGTCCGGACCGTCCTTCACCAGAGTGATGCCACCCACGTACCGCTCCCCTCGTCGCGCCTGCGCCGCCCTTTTCTCGCATTCGGCGACAAGGGGTGCAAGCGCGACGATTGGCGCGCGAGGCGCACGCCGGGGGCTTCAGGGCCGGTGGGAGCACCTACGGCGCACAACAGGGCCGTACAGAAAACCACTCGAACCGGTGAGCATCATTTCCGCCCGAAGGGGTTACGCGGCCGACTGCTTGCCCACTTCGGCGTCGAGCTTCGCGAGCAGCTCGTCGTAGATGCGGCCGAGGCCCTTGGGGGCGAAGGTCTTCTCGAAGAAGCCACCGATGCCGCCGGCGCCGTTCCACACGGTGGAGACGACGGCCTTCGACTTGCCCTCCCCGGCGGGGGTGACCGTCCAGGTGGTCACCATGGAGGAGTTCCGGTCCTTCTCGACGAGCTGTCCGTCGGTCGGCTCGGTCACGTCGAGCAGGCAGTCCCGGATGCGCTTGCTGGTGGCCTGGAGCTTCCAGTGGACGAGCGTGCCGTCGCCGTCGCCGCCCTCCCGGACCTCGTACTCGCTGAAGTGCCCCGGCAGGAGCTTCTCGCGGGTACCGCTGTAGTCGGCGAGCGCGTCGAACACCGCCTCGGCGTCCGCCTCGATGATCCGCTCCGTGGTGGCCTCTACCTGCGCCATACCAGTTCCTCCAGCTGTCGTACTTCAGTCGGTGTGATGAACCGTGCTGAGCCAACCACCTCGGGTGCGGGCACGGAAATCCGGGTTGCATGAATCATGGGAACAGGTGTTCTATTCGACAGTACGTGCTATCGAGGAGGCGCCATGCGCTGGGACCAGCTGACCGGGAAAGCCGGGAACGACACCACCGCGGGGGACGCCGGAACCGGTGGGAACGCCGCGCTGTTCGGGGCGGACTCCGTGACGACTCGCACCGTCGACACCCCGGAGTTCCGCGGAATCACCTTCCATGAGGTACGGGCCCGTTCGATCGTGAACCGGGTGCCCGGCGCCTCCCGGATGCCGTTCGAATGGACGGTCAATCCGTACCGGGGGTGCAGTCACGCCTGTGTCTACTGTTTCGCGAGGAAGACCCACAGCTATCTGGACCTCGACACCGGTCTCGGCTTCGACTCGCAGATCGTCGTGAAGACCAACGCGCCGGAGCTGCTGCGCTCCAAGCTCGCCTCCCGCCAGTGGCAGGGCGCGCACATCGCGATGGGCACCAATGTCGACTGTTACCAGCGGGCGGAGGGACGGTACGGGTTGATGCCGGGCATCATCTCGGCCCTGCGCGACTACGCGAACCCGTTCAGCATCCTGACCAAGGGCACTCTGATCCTGCGCGATCTGGAGCTGCTCCAGCAGGCCGCGCGGGTCACCGATGTCGGTGTCTCCGTCTCGGTCGGCTTCGTGGACGAGGAGTTGTGGCGCACGGTGGAGCCGGGCACCCCTGCACCGCTGCGCCGGCTCGATGCCGTACGCACCCTGACCGACGCCGGGATCGGCTGCGGGGTGCTGATGGCACCGGTGATCCCGTTCCTCGGCGACCACCCGGACCAGCTGCGCGCCACGGTCCGCGCGGTCGCGGCCTCCGGGGCGACCTCGGTGACCCCGCTCGTCCTGCATCTGCGGCCCGGGGCGCGCGAGTGGTTCATGTCCTGGCTCGCGGAGCACCATCCGCACCTGGTCAGGCGCTACGAGCGGTTGTACGCGGCGGGAGCGTACGCCCCCAAGTGGTACCAGCGCCGGATCACCCGCCAGGTGCACGAGCTGGCCGCCGAGTACGGCATCGGCCCGGCCCAGCGCGGTGTGCCGCGCCGGATCCCGGCACCGCCCGAGACCTCTCCGGCGGTGCCCACCCAGCTGACGCTGATCTGAACGGGCCCTGCCCGGCCGGGCGTTGCCCCTATCCGAGCAGCCCCAGCGCC
This sequence comes from Streptomyces sp. NBC_00440, assembly GCF_036014215.1. Classification (NCBI taxonomy): domain Bacteria; kingdom Bacillati; phylum Actinomycetota; class Actinomycetes; order Kitasatosporales; family Streptomycetaceae; genus Streptomyces; species Streptomyces sp. NBC_00440. The sequence continues at coordinate 7,011,944 of NZ_CP107921.1, read as the reverse complement.
CGGGACGCCGCGACGTGCAGCGCCGGGCGGGCCAGGGCCGCTTCGAGTACCGGACGGGCGCGCGGGTCGCCGAGCACCCCCAGCCCCTCGACACAGCCGAGGGCGACCCGCGGATGAGGGCTGTCGGGTGCCAGCAGCGGCGCCAGTGTGCGGATCAGCGCGGGCGCGGACTCGGGGGCCCGCAACTCGGTGAGCAGCCGCACCGGCTGGAGTGCGTAGGCCGTGCGCAGCGGGTTGGTCGCGAGGGCCGCCGCTGCGCGGGCGGTGCGCGGGTCACCGAGGCGGGCGAGCGCGTACGCCGCCGGGGCACAGCGCTCCGGGTCACGGTGGTTGAGCAGCAGCACCAGAGCCTCGAAGGCCCGGCGGTCCCCGGCGCAGCCCAGCCGGAACGCCGCCAGCTCCCGCGCCCACAGCGGCCGTCCCGGCTCGGTCAGGACGCCGGCCAGCTCCTCCAGGTCCCCGGTGACGGCCAGCCGTTCGTACGCCGCCGAGCCCCCGGCCTCACCGCGCAACCGGTCCATGAACGACCGCAGTTCCTCGTCCGTGCCGGAAGCCTCGTCCATGCAGGAAGCGTAATCCCGCGGCCGCGACCACGGCAGACGGCATCCGCGGCTGAGACGGGCGGGGAGTCCGTCCGGAAACGCCGGCCCACCTGCCGCTCCTCACCGGCTCACCGCACGGCGGAGCCCTCGCGGGCCGCCGCCACCAGCGCGGCCACCACCCGGGTGTCGTCCCCGGCCTCCGGATGCCACTGCACGGCCAGGGTGAAAGCACGCGCGCCGGGCAGCTCCAAGGCCTCGACGGTGCCGTCCTCGGCATACGCCGAACCGAGCAGCCCGCGGCCGAGCCGGTCCACCGCCTGATGGTGGTAGGTCGGCACGGACACCGGCTCGGGCAGCGTCCTGCCCAGCAGTGTCCCGGGGACGGGCCTGATGACATGCCGTCCGAAGACGCCGGGCGCACCGGCGTGCCCTTCGAGGTGCTGGACAAGGGTGCCGCCCAGCGCCACGTTCAGCAGTTGCAGTCCGCGGCAGACGCCCAGCAGCGGTACGCCGCACTCCAACGCGGCCTCGATCAGGGCCAGTTCCCAGGCGTCCCGGTCCAGGGCGGGCGGCCCGGTCCTGGAGTGCGCGGCCGCGCCGTAGCGGGCGGGCTCGACGTCCGCCCCGCCTGCGATCACCAGCCCGTCCAGACGGGCGACGGCCGACGCGGCTGCCGACGGACTGTCCGGCGGCAGTAGCGCCGCGAGCCCACCCGCGCGCTGCACCAGCCGGTGGTAGCCGGCGGGCAGCACCGCCGCGGGGAGCGACCACACCCCCCACCGGGCCTCCTCCAGATACGTGCTGATGCCGATCAGCGGCTGGGACATCGGCTCCTCCGTGCGTGTGGATGGCGGGGCGTGTGGTTGGCGTGTGGTCGGCGGCCGCCGGAGTGCGGGGCCGGGCCGCCGGCCGGGGTCAGCCTCGTTCGAGTTCGGCCTCGGCCGCCGCCAGCGCCGCGAATTCCTCCTCGGGCGCCGCGGCCACCAGATGGTGGCGGGAGTAGCAGGCGAAGTAGGCGAGCGCCACGCCGTAGACACCCAGCGCGATGAAGGCGGCCTCCTTGTCGACCAGGAAGGTCGCGACCAGCGCCGAGCAGGCCAGCACGAACGCGACGGACGAGGTCAGCATCCCGCCGGGGGTGCGGTACGGGCGGTACAGGCCGGGTTCACGGCGGCGCAGCACGATGTGCGAGAGCGACATCAGCGCGTAGGAGATGGTGGCGCCGAAGACCGCGACATTCAGCATCCGGGCGCCGTCGCCGGTGGCCGCGGCGAGCGCGAAGCCCAGCGCGCCGGGGATCAGCAGGCCGAGGTAGGGCGCCTTGCGCCGGCTGGTGAGGGAGAGGAAACGGGGGAGGTAGCCGGCCCGGGAGAGCGCGAAGAGCTGCCGCGAGCCGGCGAAGATGAGGGAGAAGAACGAGGCGACCAGGCCCGCGAGACCCGCGTAGTTGACGATCCGGCTGACCACGGTCGGCTCGCCGTGCGGCTGCAGCGCGTGGACCAGTGGATCGCCCACCGACTGGATAGCCGCGGAGCCGCGGGCACCGGTCGCCGCGGTGAAGGTGACCAGGGCGAGCAGCAGCAGAATGCCCATCGCGGCGGCCATCGCCTTCGGCAGGACGCGGGCCGGGTCCCTGGTCTCCTCGGCTGCCAGAGGTACGCCCTCGACGCCGAGGAAGAACCACATACCGAACGGGAAGGCCGCCCAGATGCCCAGAACACCGAACGGCAGCCAGGAGTTGGCACCGAGGGCGCCGCTCCTGACCGGGATGTCGTTGAGCGTGTCCACATGGAAGTCGGTGAGCGCGGCCAGCGCGAAGACGACGATCGCGGCGACGGCTATCGCGGTGACGACCAGGCTGAACCGCAGCGCCTCGCCGACGCCCCACAGATGGATGCCGATGAAGATCACGAAGCAGGCGAGATAGACCGGCCAGCCGGAGTGCAGGCCGAACAGGCCGAGCGCTTCGACATAGTCACCGAGGAAGATGGCGATCGCGGCGGGCGCCAGCACATATTCGATGAGGATCGCGGTTCCGGTCAGAAAGCCGCCCCAGGTGCCCAGCGCGCGCCGGGCGAAGCCGTAACCACCGCCCGCGGTCGGCAGGATCGAGGACAGCTCCGCCAGCGCGAAGACCAGGCAGGTGTACATCAGGCCCATCAGGACGGCGGCGATGGCCAGGCCGCCGAAGCCGCCGTGCGCCAGGCCGTTGTTCCATCCCGAGAAGTCTCCGGAGACGACGTAGGCGACGCCCAGACCGGTCAGCAGCAGGGGCCCGGCGCTGCCCCGGCGCAGCGCCCGACGCTCCAGATAGGTGTCCTCGGGCGACGGGCCGCCGCCCGGGGAGGGCGCGGGCGGTGGTGCGGTGCGTGCGGTTTCCTCGCTGTCGGCCATGAGCCGCTCCTGCCTCGCCGATGGGGATCCGGGTAAAGGTTCAGCCGCACACCTTTGCCGCCCGCGCCGTTCCGCGCAAGACCTCTGCACGAGACTTGGCGAGTTCCCGTACCCCCGAGGGGCCCGCCAACGGACCGTCAGGGCGCTGGGGTTGTCAGGAATCCCCGCAGGAGGGCGGCGGTCCCGCAGCAGTGCTCGCGCATCACCTCGCGCGCGCCGTCCGCGTCACCCTCCAGCACCGCCTCCACCAGTGCACTGTGCTGGGCCTGCGAATGCTCCAGATTCCGTACCAGCAGCGGAATGCAGTCCAGCAGGTCGTTCACGCCCGCCCGCACCGCCGCGTACTGGGCCGCCAGCGACGCCGAACCGGACAGCTCCGCGAGCGTCAGATGCAGCATCGTGTCGCGCCTGCGGTAGTCCGCCAGCGGCGCGTCATGGGTCGCCGCGAGCGCGGAGCGCAGCCGGTCGCTCTCCATGCCGGTCAGCCCGTGCGTCGCGCACAGTCCGGCCGCGCCGACCTCCAGCACCTCCCGGAAGCGCAGGGCGTCCTCGACATCGGTCTTCCCGATCCGGCGCCGCAGTTCGGCCTCGCCGGGATTTTCCGTACGCACCCGTACGAAGGTGCCGCCGTAGCGCCCGCGCCTCGCCTCCACCAGGCCCTGGTCCTGGAGTACCTTCAGCACCTCGCGCAGGGTCACCCGGCTGATCTGCAGCCGCTCGGCCAACTCCCTTTCGGAAGGCAGCCGTTCACCCTGCGGGACCAGACCGAGCCGGACTATCTGGAGTATCTGCTCCAGTGCCTCCTCGAAACCGTTGCCCGCGCGCACCGGCCGCAGCACGGGCGCAAGCCGGTCCAACGCACCGTCCATCACCAACACCTTCCCAATCAATGGTTCACCCGCATACCTTATGACCTCCGGATGCAGTGACAGGAGGCAGAACCGTGGCTGACCGCACGCCCCCACTCTCGACCGAGGAACTCGGAGTCCTCGTTGACGCCGGAGAGATCGACACTGTCGTCCTCGCCTTCACGGATATGCAAGGCAGGCTCCAGGGCAAGCGGTTCGCCGCCCGCTACTTCCTCGACACCGTCCTCGAACACGGCACGGAGGGCTGCAACTACCTCCTCGCCGTGGATGTGGACCTGAATACCGTCGGGGGCTACGAAATGTCCTCCTGGGAGCGCGGTTACGGAGATTTCGCCATGCACGGCGACGCCGCGACCCTGCGCCGCACCCCCTGGAACCCCGGCACCGCACTCATCACCGCCGACCTGGCCTGGCACGACCGCTCGCCGGTCGTCGCCTCCCCCCGGCAGATCCTGCGCCGCCAGCTGGACCGGCTCGCCGAGCGGGGCTGGAGCGCGTACGCCGGCACCGAGCTGGAGTTCATGCTCTTCAAGGACACCTACGAAGAGGGCTGGTCCCGCGGCTACCGCCAGATGAATCCGGCCAACCAGTACAACGCCGACTACTCGGTGCTCGGCACCGGCCGGGTCGAACCACTGCTGCGCCGCATCCGCAACGAGATGGGCGGGGCCGGCATGACGGTCGAGTCCGCCAAGGGCGAGTGCAACCTCGGCCAGCACGAGATCGTGTTCGTGTACGACGAGGCGCTCACCACCTGCGACCAGCACAGCATCTACAAGACCGGCGCCAAGGAGATCGCGGCCCAGGAGGGCATGTCGCTCACCTTCATGGCGAAGTACGACGAGCGGGAGGGCAACTCCTGCCATATCCATCTCTCGCTGCAGGACGCGGACGGCCGGCCCGTGCTGGCCGACGACAACGGCCCGTACGGCATGTCGCAGGTCATGCGGCACTTCCTCGCGGGACAGGCCGCCGCCATGCGGGACTTCACGCTCTTCTACGCCCCGAACATCAACTCGTACAAGCGCTTCCGCGACGGCTCCTTCGCGCCCACCGCCGTCGCCTGGGGCCCTGACAACCGGACCTGCGCACTGCGGGTGATCGGCCACGGCCGCTCGCACCGGCTGGAGAACCGGCTGCCCGGCGGCGATGTGAACCCCTATCTGGCGGTCGCCGCGATGGTCGCAGCCGGCCTGTACGGGGTGGAGAACGAGCTGGAACTCCCCGAGCCCTGCACCGGCAACGCCTACAACAGCGACGCCGTACATGTCCCCACCACGCTCCGCGAGGCCGCCGAGCGCTGGGAGAACAGCCCGATCGCCCGGGAAGCCTTCGGCGACGAGGTCGTCGACCACTACCGCCACATGGCCCGCGTCGAACAGGACGCCTACGACGCGGCCGTCACCGACTGGGAACGCTTCCGCTCCTTCGAGCGCATGTGAGGAACAACCACATGGTCAATGTGCACGAGCTGGACATCATCAATCCGGCCAACGAGGAACTGGTGGCCACCGTCCCCACCACATCCCCCGCCGAGGTCGACGCCGCAGTACGCCGGGCCGGCGCCGCCCAGGTGAAGTGGGCCGCCCTGGCACCCGCCGACCGGGCCCGCATACTGCGCCGGTTCGCCGACGTCGTGGACGCCCACCGCGGGCCGCTCGCCCGGCTGGAGATGCAGGAGGCCGGCCACCCGCTGGGCAACGCCGAGTGGGAGGCGGGCAACGTCCGCGATCTGCTGCACTACGCCGCCGGCGGAGTGGAACGCCTCAACGGCGCCCAGATCCCGGTCGCGGGCGGTCTGAACGTCACCTTCCAGGAACCGCTCGGCATCGTCGCCGTGATCGCCCCCTGGAACTTCCCGATGCCGATCGCCGCCTGGGGCACCGCCCCCGCGCTCGCGGCCGGCAACGCGGTCCTCCTCAAACCGGCCGAGACCACCCCCCTCACCGCGCTCCGGCTCGCGCAGTACGCGCTGGACGCCGGACTCCCCGAGGGCCTCTTCCAGGTCCTGCCGGGTGAGGGCCCGGTCACCGGCGCCGCCCTCGTCGACCACCCCGGCGTCGCCAAGGTCGTCTTCACCGGCTCCACCGCCACGGGCCGGCGGATCGCGGCCCGCTGCGCGGAGCAGACCAAGCGACTGACCCTGGAACTGGGCGGCAAGAGCCCCAACATCGTCTTCGCCGACGCCGACATCGAGGCCGCAGCGGCCGCCACCCCCGGATCCTTCCTCGACAACACCGGCCAGGACTGCTGCGCCCGCAGCCGCATCCTCGTCCAGCGCTCGGTCTACGACCGCTACATGGAGCTGCTGGAGCCCGCGGTCAGAGCGTTCGTGGCCGGCGATCCCGCCGACCCCGCCACCCGGATGGGCCCGCTGATCTCCCACGCCCAGCGCGAACGGGTACGGTCCTACGTTCCCGAGGGGACACCGGCCGCCATCCGCGGCGAGGCGCCCACGGGCAAGGGCTTCTGGTATCCGGCCACCGTCCTGGAAGGGCGCCCCGACGACCGTACGGCCGTCGAGGAGATCTTCGGCCCGGTCGCCGTCGTCCTCCCCTTCGACGACGAGGCCGATGCGATCCGGATCGCCAACGCCACCGACTACGGGCTCTCCGGCTCCCTGTGGACCCGCGACGTCGGCCGGGCGCTGCGCGTCTCGCGCGCTGTCGCGGCCGGCAACCTCTCCGTCAACTCCCACAGCAGCGTGCGCTATTCGACCCCCTTCGGGGGATTCAAACAGTCCGGACTCGGCCGTGAGCTGGGTCCGGACGCACTGTCCGCCTTCACCGAGACCAAGAACGTCTTCATCGCAGCCAAGGGGTACTGAAGTGACTGAAGTGACCGACCAGAGCCCCGTGTGCCGCCGGCTGGTGGGCCGCACCGCAGTGATCACCGGAGCCGCCAGCGGCATCGGGCTCGCCACCGCCCGCAGGCTGGCATCCGAAGGCGCCAACGTCGTCTGCGCCGACATCGACGACAAGGCGGGCAAGGCCGCCGCCGCCGAGGTCGGCGGCCTCTTCGTCCAGGTGGACGTGGTCGAATCCGACCAGGTCGAGGCGCTCTACAGGACCGCCTTCGACACCTACGGCTCGGTCGACATCGCCTTCAACAACGCCGGTATCTCGCCGCCCGACGACAACTCGATCCTCACCACGGAACTGGACGCCTGGAAGCGCGTGCAGGAGGTCAACCTCACCTCGGTCTACCTCTGCTGCAAGCACGCCCTGCCCTATATGCGGGACCAGCGCCGCGGCTCCATCATCAACACCGCGTCCTTCGTGGCCGTGATGGGTGCCGCCACCTCCCAGATCAGCTACTCCGCATCCAAGGGCGGCGTGCTCTCCATGTCGCGCGAACTGGGCGTGCAGTTCGCCCGCGAGGGCATCCGGGTCAACGCCCTGTGCCCGGGTCCGGTGAACACCCCGCTCCTGAAGAAGCTGTTCGCCGACGATCCGGCGCTCGCCGAGCGCCGGCTGGTGCACGTCCCCGTCGGCCGGTTCGCCGAGCCCGAGGAGATCGCGTCCGCCGTCGCCTTCCTCGCCAGCGACGACTCCTCCTTCGTCAACGCCGCCGAGTTCCTGGTCGACGGCGGGATCGCGGGCGCGTACGTCACGCCCGTCTGACGCCCTGCCGCACAGCTCACCCGCCTCACCTCGCACCTCACCCCTCTCACCTCTCACCTCTCACCTCTCACCGGGCCGGCACCACCGTGTGCCGGCCCCGGCGGCGTCGTACCCCGGCCGCGTCGTACCCCCGGCCGCCGGCGCCGCGGCGATCCAACGGCGCAGCAGCGATCCAGATCACAGCGCTCCAGGGATGGCGCGCTCGTTACTCACCGGTTAGTCTCAAGTGAGCGGGACACCCTCCCGCTCGTTCCACCTCAGCGCGGCCTGGTGACGCAGCCGCCACGAGTGTCTGTCGGTTCAGCACTTCTGTACGACGTGGCCCCGGGACCGGGTCCGTCGGCCCCTCTCACGACACCTCACGCACGCCCCCGGTGTACCGCTGGTACGGCCGGGCACCGCGTGCACCCCTCAGTCGTCACTCATCCCTGGAGTCCCCTGATGGACATCCCTCTCCACACCATCGCCGTGGTCGGCCTCGGCACCATGGGCACCGGCATCGCCGAGGTCCTGACCCGCGGCGGTCGCGAGGTCATCGGAATCGACGTCAGCCCCGACGCCGCGGCCCGCGCCGTGGCGGCACTGGAAGCCTCCACCGCCCGCGCCGTGCAGCGGGAGCGCCTCACCGATCAGGAGCGGCTGGACGTCCTCGCCCGGTTCCGCACCTTCTCCGACCTCCAGGCCGCGGCCGACGCCGACCTGGTGATCGAGGTCGTGCCGGAGTCGTACGAGACGAAGCAGCAGGTCCTCCGCGCCCTGGACGGGATCGTGCGCCCCACCGCGGTCCTGGCCACCGGCACCAACGCCCTGTCCGTGACCCGGCTCGCCGCCGACACCTCGCACCCCGAGCGCGTCCTGGGCCTGCACTTCTTCAATCCGGCGCCGGCGATGAAGCTGGTCGAGGTGGTCTCATCGGTGCTGACCGCTCCGACGGCCGTCGAAGCCGTCACCGACCTCGCCCGCGAGCTCGGCAAGGAGCCCGTCGCGGTCGGCGACCGCCCCGGTTTTGTCGCTGACGGGCTGCTGTTCGGCTATCTCAACCAGGCAGCGGCGATGTACGAGGCCAAGTACGCGTCCCGCGAGGACATCGACGCGGCGATGCGGCTCGGCTGCGGGCTGCCGATGGGCCCGCTCGCGCTGCTCGACCTGATCGGCATCGACACCGCGCGCACCGTCCTGGAGGCGATGTACTCCGCGTCCCGGGACCGGCTGCACGCGCCCGCCCCGATCCTCAAGCAGCTCAGCAACGCCGGGCTGACCGGCCGCAAGTCGGGCCGCGGCTTCTACACGTACCAGGAGCCGGGCAGCGCCGACGTGGTGCGGGACGCCCTCACTCCGCTCGACAGTGCGCAGCTCGCCGCGGCCAGGCCCGTCACATCGGTGGGCGTCGCGGGCTCGGGGACGATGGCATCGGGCATCGCCGAGGTCTTCGCCAAGGCCGGTTACGACGTGGTGCTCGCCGCCCGCAGCCCGGAGAAGGCCGACGCCGCGAAGGCCCGTGTCGCCAAGTCGCTCGCCCGCTCCGTCGACAAGGGGCGGATGACCGCGGCGGCCCGTGACGAGGCGCTGGCCAGGATCGCCCCGGCCGGTTCGCTCGACGCGTTCGCCGGGGTGGATCTGGCCGTCGAGGCGGTCGCCGAGGACCTGGAGGTCAAGCAGCAGCTCTTCGAGATGCTCGACAAGGTCTGCAAGCAGGGCGCGGTGCTCGCCACCACCACCTCGTCGCTCCCGGTCATCGCGTGCGCCCGCGCCACCTCGCGCCCGCAGGACGTCGTCGGGATGCACTTCTTCAACCCGGCCCCGGCGATGAAGCTGGTCGAGGTGGTCCGTACCGTCCTCACCGCCGACGACGTCCACGCCACGGCCCGCGAGGTCTGCACGAAGGTGCGCAAGCACCCGGTGGACTGCGGCGACCGTGCCGGATTCATCGTGAACGCGCTGCTGTTCCCGTACCTCAACAACGCGGTCAAGATGGTCCAGGAGCACTACGCGACGCTCGACGACATCGACGCGGCGATGAAGCTGGGCGGCGGCTATCCGATGGGCCCCTTCGAGCTCCTGGACGTGGTCGGCCTGGATGTCTCGCTCGCCATCGAGCGGGTGCTGCACCGCGAGTTCCGCGACCCGGGTCTCGCCCCCGCGCCGCTGCTCGAACACCTGGTGGCGGCGGGCTGTCTCGGCCGCAAGACCGGGCGCGGTTTCCGTGAGTATGCCCGTCGCTGATCCGCCGGGCGACTGGGGCGGGCTGCTGGAACCGGGCGGCGGCCCGCCCCCGCAAACACGTTCCGCAGGTCCGATGCAGTACGTTCGGACCATGCCCGAGCTCACCGGCCCCGTCCGACGGCCTGTCCGCAAGAAGGCGTCGTCAGACGCCCCTGAGAGTGCCGCAGGCAGCCGCGCGGCCGCCCAGCGCCTCAAAATGCGCCGCGAACTGGCTTCGGCGGCGATGGAGCTCTTCGCTGCCAAAGGGTACGAGGCGACGACCGTCGACGAGATCGCGGCGCAGGCCGGGGTCGCCCGCCGGACCTTCTTCCGGCACTTCCGCTCCAAGGAAGAGGCGATCTTCCCGGACCACGACGACACACTGGTGCGGGCCGAGGCGGTGCTGAACGCGGCGCCGCCGCACGAGCATCCGCTCGACACCGTGTGCCGGGGCATCAAGGAGGTCATGCGGATGTACGCGGCGTCGCCGGTGGTCTCGGTGGCGCGGTACAAACTGACCCGTGAGGTGCCCACGCTGCGGGAGGCCGAGATCGCCTCGGTGGCCCGCTACGAGCGGCTGTTCACCCGCTATCTGCTGGGCCACTTCGACGAGCACGAGCAGCACGACGGCAACGACGACCCGCTGCTGGCCGAGGTGGCGGCGTCCGCCGTGGTCACCGCACACAACCACGTACTGCGCCGCTGGCTGCGGGCCGGCGGCCAGGGCGACGTGGAGGCCAGGCTCGACCACGCCTTCGCCATCGTCCGGGACACCTTCGGTACCGGGATAGGCGCCGGCCGCACCGCCGAGCGCCCCCCGGCCGCGACCGTGCGGAGCAGTGGTGAGGTGCTGGTGACGGTGGCGCGTACCGATGCCCCGCTCGACGAAGTCATGCGCACCATCGAGCAGGCGCTGAGGAAGCGCTGAGCACAGAACCGACCAGTATCTGACCGATCTGCATCGCGACGGCCGTCCCTCCGGGGGCGGCCGTTCCGGGTTTTCTGCTCATCCGTGGCCCGGGGGTGACAACTGAGAGAATTTGTTGGCACTCAGTGTCTTGCGGCTTGGCACGGGGTGCCATACGTTGAAGGTGTCCGGGCGGCCGGCGTACAGCGACCTTCGTATGCCGGCTGTCCCCGTGAACCACGTGTTCACGCGCCCGGACGCCTGCGTCACAGGCACCTTCAGCGCCCCACCAGAGCGCCGCCGCTCCACTCACGCCGAACCGACGGCACACCTCCACAGCAGCAGCCCCGCCTCCCGCGGGGCTCACCCCCGACCAACTCCCCCAACACGCTTCGCCGGAGGCAGCACCGTGAAGGAAATCCTGGACGCGATCCAGTCGCGGACCGACACAGCAAGCGGATCCAGCGCTGCCACGGCGGCCGACTTCGCCGCCCTGGCACTCCCCGATTCGTACCGCGCGGTGACCGTGCACAAGGACGAGGCGGAGATGTTCGCCGGCCTCGAAAGCCGCGACAAGGACCCGCGCAAGTCCCTCCATGTCGAGGACGTGCCGGTGCCCGAACTCGGCCCTGGCGAGGCCTTGGTGGCCGTCATGGCCAGCTCGGTGAATTACAACTCCGTCTGGACCTCGATCTTCGAGCCCGTCTCGACGTTCTCCTTCCTGGAGCGGTACGGCAGGCTCAGCGAGCTCACCAAGCGCCACGACCTGCCGTACCACGTCATCGGCTCCGACCTCGCGGGCGTCGTGCTGCGGACCGGACCCGGGGTCAACGCCTGGCAGCCGGGCGACGAAGTCGTCGCGCACTGCCTGTCGGTGGAGCTGGAGAGCTCCGACGGCCACAACGACACGATGCTCGACCCCGAGCAGCGCATCTGGGGCTTCGAGACCAACTTCGGCGGCCTGGCGGAGATCGCCCTCGTCAAGTCCAACCAGCTGATGCCCAAGCCCGGCCACCTCAGCTGGGAGGAGGCCGCGGCCCCCGGCCTGGTCAACTCCACCGCGTACCGCCAGCTGGTCTCCCGCAACGGCGCCGGGATGAAGCAGGGCGACAACGTGCTGATCTGGGGTGCCAGCGGCGGACTCGGCAGCTATGCCACCCAGTTCGCGCTGGCCGGCGGCGCCAACCCGGTCTGTGTCGTCTCCAGCGACCAGAAGGCGGACATCTGCCGCCGGATGGGCGCCGAGGCGATCATCGACCGCAACGCAGAGGACTACAAGTTCTGGAAGGACGAGCACCACCAGGACCCGCGCGAGTGGAAGCGGTTCGGCAAGCGCATCCGCGAACTGACCGGCGGCGAGGACGTGGACATCGTCTTCGAGCACCCGGGCCGCGAGACGTTCGGTGCGTCGGTGTACGTCACGCGCAAGGGCGGCACGATCGTCACCTGTGCCTCGACCTCGGGGTACACCCACGAGTACGACAACCGCTATCTGTGGATGTCACTGAAGCGGATCATCGGCTCCCACTTCGCCAACTACCGCGAGGCCTGGGAGGCCAACCGGCTGATCGCCAAGGGCAAGATCCACCCCACCCTGTCGAAGGTGTACTCGCTCGACGACACCGGCCAGGCCGCGTACGACGTGCACCGCAACCTGCACCAGGGCAAGGTCGGCGTCCTGGCGCTGGCGCCCGCCGAGGGGCTCGGGGTGCGCGACCCGGAGCTGCGTGCGCAGCACGTCGACGCCATCAACCTGTTCCGCAGCACCCCCGCGGAGCAGACCGCCGCCGGCCGGAACGTCTGAGGTCTCCAGATGACTGAGCGCCAGAAGGACCGCCCCTGGCTCATGCGGACATACGCGGGCCACTCGACGGCCGAAGCGTCCAACGAGCTCTACCGGCGCAACCTGGCCAAGGGCCAGACAGGTCTGTCCGTCGCCTTCGACCTGCCCACGCAGACCGGCTACGACCCGGACCACATCCTGGCCCGGGGCGAGGTCGGCCGGGTCGGGGTGCCGGTCTCCCACCTCGGTGACATGCGGCGGCTGTTCCAGGACATCCCGCTGGAGCAGATGAACACGTCCATGACCATCAACGCCACGGCCATGTGGCTGCTCGCGCTCTACCAGGTGGTCGCGGAGGAGCAGGGCGCGGACGCCGACCGGCTCCAGGGGACGACGCAGAACGACATCGTCAAGGAGTATCTGTCGCGCGGGACGCATGTGTTCCCGCCCGGACCGAGCCTGCGGCTCACCACCGACATGATCACGCACACGGTCGCCCACATCCCCAAGTGGAACCCGATCAACATCTGCAGCTACCACCTGCAGGAGGCGGGCGCCACCCCCGTCCAGGAGATCGCGTACGCCATGTCCACCGCGATCGCGGTCCTGGACGCCGTACGCGACTCGGGGCAGGTGCCGCCCGAGCGGTTCGACGCGGTCGTCGCACGGATCTCGTTCTTCGTGAACGCGGGGGTCCGCTTCATCGAGGAGATGTGCAAGATGCGCGCCTTCGGCCGCATCTGGGACCGGCTGACGCAGGAGAGGTACGGGATCACGGACCCCAGGAAGCGCCGCTTCCGCTACGGCGTCCAGGTCAACTCGCTCGGGCTCACCGAGGCGCAGCCGGAGAACAACGTCCAGCGCATCGTCCTGGAGATGCTGGCGGTCACCCTGTCCAAGGACGCGCGGGCCCGCGCCGTGCAGCTGCCCGCCTGGAACGAGGCTCTGGGGCTGCCCAGGCCCTGGGACCAGCAGTGGTCGCTGCGGATCCAGCAGGTGCTCGCCCAGGAGAGCGATCTGCTGGAGTACGAGGACATCTTCGACGGCTCCCATGTCATCGAGGCCAAGGTCGATGAGCTCGTCCAGGAGTCGCTCGCCGAGATCGACCGCATCCAGCAGATGGGCGGCGCGATGGCGGCCGTCGAGTCCGGCTACCTCAAGTCGGAGCTGGTCTCCTCGCACGCCGGGCGGCGGGCCAGGATCGAGGGCGGCGAGGAGAAGATCGTCGGCGTCAACTGCTACGAGTCGACCGAGCCCAACCCGCTCACCGCCGACCTGGACACGGCGATCATGACGGTCGACCCGGAGAACGAGGCGAAGGTCGTGGCCGCCCTGCACACCTGGCGCGACAACCGCGACGAGAACGCGGCCCAGGAGTCGCTCGCAGCACTCAAGGCGACCGCGGCCGGTGACGGCAACCTCTTCGAGGCGACGGTGACGTGCGCCCGCGCGGGCGTCACCACGGGCGAGTGGTCCTGGGCGCTGCGCGATGTGTTCGGCGAGTTCCGGGCACCGACCGGGGTGGGCGGCGCGCCGGTCGCGGTGACCGCGGAAGAGGGCACCCCGCTCGCCGCCGTACGCGCGGCCGTGACCCGTACGGCCCAGGACCTCGGCAGCGGACGGCTGCGCCTGCTGGTCGGCAAACCGGGCCTCGACGGACACTCGAACGGCGCCGAGCAGATCGCCGTGCGGGCCCGCGACGCCGGGTTCGAGGTGGTCTACCAGGGGATCAGACTGACCCCCGAGCAGATCGTCACGGCGGCCCTGGCCGAGGACGTGCACTGCGTGGGCCTGTCGATCCTGTCGGGCTCGCACGCCGAACTGGTCCCCGATGTGCTCGAACGGCTGCGCGAGGCAGGCGCGTCCGACATCCCCGTGATCGTCGGCGGGATCATCCCCAACGCCGACGGCACAGCCCTCAAGGAGGCCGGCGTCGCCGCCGTCTTCACCCCGAAGGACTTCGGGATCACCGAGATCATCGGACGTATCGTCGAAGTGATCCGGAAAGCGAACAAGCTCGACCCTCTGGAGGTCCCCGCATGACCGAGTCAAGCAGCCCTGTGAACCGTCTGCGTCCGAGGCGTTCGTGTCTCGCCGTGCCCGGATCGAACCCTCGCTTCCTGGAGAAGGCCCAGGGCCTCCCCGCCGACCAGGTCTTCCTCGACCTGGAGGACGCCTGCGCACCGCTCGCCAAGGAAGGCGCCCGGCACACCATCGTCGAGGCACTGAACAAGGGCGACTGGACCGGCAAGACCCGCGTGGTGCGCGTCAACGACTGGACCACCCACTGGACCTACCGCGACGTCATCACCGTCGTCGAGGGCGCGGGCCACAACCTCGACTGCATCATGCTCCCCAAGGTCCAGGACGCCCAGCAGATCGTCGCCCTCGACCTGCTCCTCACCCAGATCGAGAAGACCATCGGCCTCGAAGTCGGCAAAATCGGCATCGAAGCTCAGATCGAGAACGCCAAGGGCCTCGTCAACGTCAACGAGATCGCCGCTGCCTCGCCCCGCAACGAGGCCATCATCTTCGGCCCCGCCGACTTCATGGCATCCATCAACATGAAGACCCTCGTCGTCGGCGAGCAGCCCCCCGGCTACGGCGCCGACGCCTACCACTACATCCTCATGAAGATCCTGATGGCCGCCCGCACCTACGACCTCCAGGCGATCGACGGCCCCTACCTCCAGATCCGCAACGTCGACGGCTACCGCGACGTCGCCAAGCGCGCCGCCGCCCTCGGCTTCGACGGCAAGTGGGTCCTGCACCCGGGCCAGGTCGAGGCGTCCAACGAGATCTTCTCGCCGTCCCAGGAGGACTACGACCACGCCGAGATGATCCTCGACGCCTATGAATGGTGCACGTCCGAGGCCGGCGGGAAGAAGGGCTCCGCGATGCTCGGCGACGAGATGATCGACGAGGCCAGCCGCAAGATGGCCCTGGTCATCTCCGGAAAGGGCCGCGCCGCCGGGATGCGGCGCACCACCGCCTTCGAAGCCCCGGAGGCCTGAACCATGCAGTTCGGACGCACCTACGAGGAGTTCGAGGTCGGCGCCGTCTACAAGCACTGGCCCGGCAAGACCGTCACCGAGTACGACGACCACCTCTTCTGCCTGCTCACCATGAACCACCACCCGCTGCACATGGACAGCAACTACGCGGAGAAGACCACCGACTTCGGCAAGAACGTCGTCGTCGGGAACTACATCTACTCCCTGCTCCTGGGCATGTCGGTCCCCGACGTATCCGGCAAGGCCATCGCCAACCTGGAAGTCGAGTCGCTCAAGCACATCGCACCGACCTTCCACGGCGACACCCTCTACGGCGAGACCACCGTCCTGGACAAGACCCCCTCCAAATCCAAGACCGACCGCGGAATCGTGTACGTCGAGACCAAGGGCTACAACCAGGACGGCACCGTCGTCTGCGTCTTCCGCCGCAAGGTCATGGTCCCCACCGCCACCTACATCAAGGAACGCGGCGGAGAACAGCCCGGCCGCCCCACGCCTTCCCAGTAGGCGAATTCCCACCAACTGCGTGACGTCACAGGAGAAGCAGTCATGAGCCGACTCGCCCAGACACCGGGTCTCACCGATGTGCAGCAGGAAATCCTGGCCACCGTCAGGGACTTCGTCGACAAGGAGATCCTGCCGGTCGCGACCGAACTCGAACACCGCGACGAGTACCCGTCCCAGATCGTCGAGGGCCTCAAGGAACTCGGCCTGTTCGGGCTGATGATCCCCGAGGAGTACGGGGGCCTGGGCGAGTCGCTGCTCACCTACGCGCTGTGTGTCGAAGAAATAGCGCGTGGCTGGATGAGCGTGTCGGGCATCATCAACACGCACTTCATCGTGGCGTACATGCTCAAGCAGCACGGCACCCAGGAGCAGAAGGACACCTTCCTGCCGCGGATGGCCGCGGGCGAGGTCCGCGGCGCGTTCTCGATGTCCGAGCCGGCGCTGGGCTCGGATGTGTCGGCGATCACCTCGAAGGGGATCAGGGACGGCGACGACTACGTCCTGGACGGCCAGAAGATGTGGCTGACCAACGGCGGCACGTCCTCACTCGTCGCGGTCCTGTGCCGCAGTGACGAGGGTCACCCCGAGGGGACCGCCCGGCACAAGTCGATGACGACCTTCCTGGTCGAGAAGGAGCCGGGCTTCGGTGAGGTCCGGCCGGGTCTGACCATCCCCGGCAAGATCGACAAGATGGGCTACAAGGGGGTCGACACCACCGAGTTGATCATGGACGGCCTGCGAATTCCGGCCAATCGCGTACTTGGTGGCGTTACGGGCCGAGGGTTTTACCAAATGATGGACGGAGTGGAAGTCGGGCGGGTGAATGTCGCAGCGCGTGGCTGTGGAGTGGCACAGCGCGCCTTCGAGCTGGGCATCAGCTACGCACAGCAACGTCACACTTTTGGCAAACAGATCGCCCAGCATCAGGCAATTCAGTTCAAGCTGGCCGAAATGGCTACCAAGGTAGAAGCCGCCCATGCGATGATGGTCAATGCGGCACGCAAAAAGGACTCCGGGGAACGAAACGACCTTGAAGCGGGGATGGCCAAGTATCTGGCCTCCGAGTACTGCAAGGAGGTTGTGGAGGACGCCTTCCGCATCCATGGTGGATACGGGTTCTCCAAGGAGTATGAAATCGAGCGGCTCTACCGCGAGGCCCCGATGCTGCTGATCGGCGAAGGTACCGCCGAGATCCAGAAAATGATCATCGGTCGGCGCCTCCTCGAAGAGTACCGATTCCAGGGCTGATTGTCCCTTTCGTGGTGATATATCAGCGAAGAAGATCACAGCCAGTCATCATCTTCCGGCCGCCGACTCGGCTTCCTGGCTTGCCCAGTTGTGGTCCACAACCGATAGCATCGCCCGAAAGCCGCCGTCCCCCGTTCCCGCGCGGCATCATCCGCTACGAAGGTCATTCATGCCCCACAGCCAAACCTCTGCACCACGCGGTCGAGTCCGTCTCGCGCGCGGAGCATCGCCGTGGCTCCTGCCGACTGTCGCAACCGCGGCGCTCAGCCTCGCCCGGGCCCGCCGGTCCGGCCGCTGGGCTGCTGTCGCCGTGCCCACCACCGCCCTCGCGGCGGGAATGCTGTGGTTCTTCCGCGACCCCGAGCGGGAGATCACACAGGGCCGGGTCATCTCCCCGGCCGACGGTGTAGTGCAGAGCATCATGCCGTGGAAGGACGGGCGCACCCGCGTCGCGATCTTCATGAGCCCGCTGAACGTCCACGTGAACCGCGCACCGCTGGCGGGCACCGTGACGTCCGTCGAGCACATCCCCGGCGGTTTCGTTCCGGCGTTCAACAAGGAGAGCGAGAACAACGAGCGCGTTGTCTGGCACTTCGACACCGAGCTCGGCGACATCGAGATGGTGCAGATCGCCGGCGCCGTCGCACGACGCATCGTGCCGTACCTTCCCCAGGGTACGAAGGTGGAGCAGGGCGAGCGGATCGGCCTGATCCGTTTCGGCTCTCGCGTCGACATCTACCTTCCGGAAGGTATCGATGTCGCGGTCGAGGTCGGCCAGCCCACCACCGCGGGGGTGACTCGAATTGACCGTGATTGATCCGGAGACGCAGACCGCCTGGGTTCCCGAGGCGGAGGCCGAGGACGACATCGAGGACATGCCGCTGTCACTGCGGCTGTCGATAGCGGACACGCTGACTCTCGGTAACGCGACGTGCGGATTCATGGCGGTGTACTTCACCACCACGGGAATCCTCATCCCGCACCTCCAGGGCAGCCAGGAGACCGGCATGGGGCGGCACTCCGCCGCGACCGCCGTGATCCTGATGCTGCTCGCCGCGATCTTCGACCTCTGCGACGGGCTGGTGGCGCGGAAGCTGCGCAGCTCGGCGATGGGCGCGGAGCTGGACAACCTCTCCGACCTGATCAGCTTCGGGCTCGCCCCGGCCTACTTCGTGCTCGTGTACGGGATGGTCGCGGACGACGCGCACCAGCGCGTGGCGGCGGTGGCGGCGATCGTGGTGCTGCTGGCGGTGGTGCTGCGGCTTGCGCGGTTCTCCTGCGTGACCATGAAGGACGGCACCTTCCAGGGGATGCCGTCCCCCTTCGGGGCGCTGACGGTGGTCTCCATCGTGCTCCTTGAGCTGCCCTTCGTGCCGACGCTGCTCGCGGTCATCGGGGTCGCCTGGCTGATGGTGAGCCGGGTCGAGTACCCGAAGCCGCGGGGCGTCCTCGCGGTGGGGATGCTCAGCTGGATCGTGGGCGCCATGGGTCTGCTCGCCGCCTGGGCGTTCGACGCCCCCGGCGGCCAGCTGCTCCTGCAGACCGGCTGCGTGCTCCAGGTGGTGCTGGGTGCGGTCATTCCGCTCTTCGCCACCGCACGCCGGGTGAACACCTTCCGCGGCAACCGCCGCGAGGCGCGTACGGCGCAGCTGCCGTAGCTCCTGGACAACGCCGGAGGGCCCCGAGTGCATCAGCACTCGGGGCCCTCCGGCGTTCCCGGCCCGGACCGCTGAGCGCGGCCCGCCCGGGTCACGGAGTCCGGCCGGCCTCGGCACGGGCTGCGAAGACCCGCTCCAGCAGGTCCGCGAGTGCGGTCCGGTCGGCGTCGGGCAGGGCGGCGAGACCGGCCAGCGTCGTGTGCATCCCCGCCCTGATCGCGTCGACGGTGCGCTCGCCCTCCGCGGTGAGGAGGACGTTCTTGACGCGCCGGTCGGTGGGGCTGGGTTCCCTGCGTACGAGTGCGCGCTTCTCCAGCCGGTCGATGATCCCGGTCATGTTGGAGGCGTCACAGGCCAGTGTGGTCGCCAGGGCGCGCATCGCGGACGGCCCCCGGCGCAGCACACTGAGCGTCTTGCCCTGGCTGGCGGTGAGGCCCTCGGCGGCGGCCGCGGTCGTGAAGTCGCCGTAGTAGGCGCCGAGCGAGACCGAGAGCAGCTCCATGAGCCGGTCGGTACCGGCTCCGGGGGTTTCTGGCATGGGGCGATGCTACGCCAGGAAAGTTGACCATCTCAAACATTCGGGCGGGGGCCGGCCGCCCCTGCCCTGCGGCACGGGCCGGGCCGGGCGGTGACCCGCCCGGCCCGGTTCACACTCCGGAGTGACCGGCTGTCACTCGCGTACCAGGAAGTCGCGGGCGATGTTCTCGGCGGCCTGCTCCAGGAGCGGGCCCGCGTTGGCGATACAGCGCTCCACGTCGGGTTCCAGCTCCGTGAGGGCGTACGCACGGCGGATGCCCGCCCTGCCGAGGACGTCGGCCGGGAGCGTGAGGCGGCCGCAGACCGCGACGACCTCCTTGCCCGCGGCCCTCGCCGCCGCGGCGACACCCGCCGGTGCCTTGCCGTGCAGGGTCTGCTCGTCGAGCGAGCCCTCGCCGGTGACGACCAGGGTCGCCCGGGCCACGGCCGGGGCAAAGCCCAGGACGTCGAGCATCACGTCGATACCCGCGCGGAAGCTCGCTCCCAGGCCGACCAGCGCGCCGAAGCCGATACCGCCCGCGGCGCCGGCCCCCGGCGCGAGAGCGGCTTCCGCGGCCCCCGCACCGATGGACTTCTCCAGCACGGCGGCGAAGTGCGTCAGCGCGGCGTCCAGGGCCGCGACCTGCTCCGGGGACGCGCCCTTCTGCGGCCCGTACACCGCGGGCGCGCCCTTGGGCCCGGTCAGCGGGTTGTCCACGTCGCTGGCGAGGACGATCTCCGTACCGGCAAGACGGGTGTCCAGACCGGACAGATCGGCGGTCGCCAGCTCGCTCAGTCCCCCGCCGCCCGGCCCCACGGGCTGTCCGGCCGCGTCCAGGAAGCGGGCGCCGAGCGCGGCCAGCATGCCCGCGCCGCCGTCGGTCGTGGCGCTGCCGCCGACGCCGAAGACGATGGACCTGGCCCCCGCGTCGAGCGCCGCGCGCAGCAGCTCACCGGAGCCGTACGTCGTGGCGGTCAGCGGTGCGAACACGCCGGCGGGCAGGTGCTGGAGGCCGGATGCCTCGGCCATTTCCACCACGGCCACACCGTCACGCAGCGCGAACGCCGCGGTCAGCTGCTCGCCGAGGGGCCCGGTGACCCGCACCTCGTGCCGGTCGAACCCCGCCGCGACCGCGGCGGCGACGGTGCCGTCCCCGCCGTCGGCGACGGGCAGGGTCTCGACCTCCACACCGGGAACGATCCGCCGCAGGCCGGCCGTCACCCGCTCAGCGACCTCCACGGCCGTGAGGGACCCCTTGAATTTGTCGGCCGCCACGAGCACCCGTGCGGCTTCAGTTACTGCTCCGTCCGTCACCTTGTTTATCCCTTGCTTTCGAACAGGCAGTCGCGCCGCTCCGACCCTATCCGCACCACCTGCCCGCTGCCCATACGGACCGGTCAGAAGACGGACCGGTCAGAAGAGGGCGTACTCCCCCGGAGCTGCGCCGCCCGACTCGAAGGCCAGCAGCCGCTGCTTGCGGTCGAGCCCGCCGCCGTATCCGGTGAGACTGCCCGTCGAGCCGATCACCCGGTGGCAGGGGACGATGATCCCGACCGGGTTCTTGCCGTTCGCCAGGCCCACGGCCCGTGAGGCGCCCGGTCTGCCGAGCCGGTCGGCGAGGTCGCCGTACGAGCGGGTCTCGCCGTACGGAATCTGCCGCAGCTGCTCCCAGACACTGCGCTGGAAGGGCGTGCCCGCCAGGTGCAGCTCCACGGTGAACTCGGTCAGCGCGCCGTCGAAGTACGCGGTCAGCTCCTCCCTGACCTGCCCGAAGGGCCGGGGGTCGGGTTCGCCGAAGGTCTCGTCGGGCGGCCTGTGGCGCTGTTCCGTCATATACAGGCCGCTCAGCAGGCCCCCGGTCGCCACGAGGGTGAGCGGACCGTACGGGCTGTCGACCACGGTGTGCTGCTTCGCGGCCGGGTTCACTGACGGTTTCACGGACAGTTTCGCGGACATGGATGTGCTCCTCTCCCCGGAATTTCGGGAGTCAGACGGGCAGCTGGTTGATGGGGTGGGAGTCGGTGGCCCACAGGTACTGCACGGCGTACGCCCGCCAGGGCCGCCAGGCCGCGGCCCTGGCGGTGAGCGCGGCAGGTGTCGACGGCAGGCCCAGCTCCCCCGCCGCCCGCCGGATGCCCAGGTCGGTGGGGAGGAAGGCGTCGGGGTCGCCCAGGGCGCGCATCGCGATGACCTCGACCGTCCAGGGGCCGAAGCCGGGCAGGTCGAGCAGCCTGGCGCGGGCCTCGTCCCAGTCGCTGTCCGGTCCGAGCGTGAGCGACCCGTCGGCGAGCGCGCCGACCAGCGTGGTCAGGGTGGTGCGCCTGCTGCGGGGCAGCGCCAGGGCCTCCGGGTCGAGGGCCGCCAGGGCTTGCGGCGACGGGAAGAGATGGGTGAGGCCGCCCCTGGCGTCGTCGACGGGCACGCCGTGCGCGGCGACGAGCCGGGCGGCGTGGGTGCGCGCTGCGGCCGTCGACACCTGCTGGCCCAGCACCGCCCGTACCGCGAACTCCGCCGCGTCGACGGTACGGGGCACCCGCCGGCCCGGTGCCTTGTCGACCATCGGAGCCAGCAGCGGGTCGTTGCGCAGCTCGCCGTCGACGGCCACCGGATCGGCGTCGAGGTCGAGCAGCCAGCGGCAGCGGCTGATGGCGTGGGTGAGGTCGCGCAGATCGGTGAGCGAGAGCAGACAGCCGATGTGGTCGGGCCGGGGCGTGAGTTCGGCGATGCCGTGCCCGTACGGCAGGGAGAGCGTTCTGCGGTACGCGCCGTCCCGCCACTCCTCCACGCCCGGGACCCCGGTCGCCGCGAGGTGGCCGAAGAGGTTGTCCGGGTTGAGGGGCGCGCGGAACGGGAGCCGGAGCGGGATGGTGCCCGGGGTGTGCGGTCGCGCGCCGCGGGCGACGCGGGCGCGCAGTTCGCCGGGGGCGAGCGCGAAGACCTCGCGGACGGTGTCGTTGAAGGTACGGATGGAGGAGAACCCGGCGGCGAACGCCACGTCCGCCAGGGGAAGTTCCGTCGTCTCGATGAGGATGCGCGCCGTCTGGGCACGCTGTGCGCGGGCCAGTGCGAGCGGGCCGGCACCGAGCTCGGCCAGGAGCTGGCGCTCGATCTGCCGGGTCGAGTATCCGAGCCGCCCGGCGAGGCCGGGCACGCCTTCCCGGTCGACGATGCCGTCCCGGATCAGGCGCATGGCGCGGGCCACGACATCGGCGCGGGCGTTCCACTCCGGGGATCCGGGGCTGGTGTCGGGGCGGCAGCGCTTGCAGGCGCGGAACCCGGCCTGCTGGCAGGCGGCGGCGCTCGGGTAGAAGGTCATGTTCTCGACCTTGGGCGGCACGACCGGGCAGCTGGGACGGCAGTAGATCCTGGTGGTCAGGACGGCCGTGAAGAACCAGCCGTCGAAGCGGGCGTCCTTCGACTGGACGGCGCGTACGCAGCGCTCGGTGTCAGTGTGCATGGCTCAAGCATCGGCCACCTCCGGTACCGGCGGCTGGCGAGAATCCGACATCTCCCTCGCCGGGGATGCTGCCGGCTCACGTCCGGCGCAGCCGCCGCCATACCGCCTTCGCCGCGTTGTGGCCCGACATGCCGTGGACCCCGGGTCCTGGCGGGGTCGCCGCCGAGCAGAGGTACACCGCAGGGTGCGAGGTCGTGTAAGGGAACAGCGAGAGCTTGGGGCGCAGGAGCAGTTGCAGTCCGGAGGCCGCCCCGCAGGCGATGTCGCCGCCCACGTAGTTCGCGTTGCGTGCGAACAGCTCGGCGGGTCCCGCGGTGGCGCGGGCGAGCACGCGGTCACGGAAGCCGGGCGCGAAGCGTTCGAGCTGCCGCTCGACGGCCTCGGTGAGGTCGCCGTCCCAGCCGTTCGGCACATGTCCGTACGTCCAGAAGACGTGCTTGCCTTCGGGCGCCCTGGACGGGTCGACCAGACTCGGCTGGGCGCTGATCAGAAAAGGTGTTCCGGGGGCGCGGCCGCCCGATGCCTGGCGCAGCGCCGTACCGATCTCACGGCTGCTCGGGCCGATCTGCACGGTCCCGGCGACCCGGGGGGCCTCCGCCGTCCAGGGCACCGGCCCGTCGAGTGCGTAATCGATCTTGAAGGCGCTCGCCCCGTACCGGTATCCGTCGTAGGCCCGGCCGAGACCGGCGATGCGCGCGGCGGCCGTCGGCGAGGTGTCGAAGACGTACGCACGGGCGGGCGGCAGGTCGTCGAGCCGCTTCACCTCGAAGCCGGTGTGCACCACACCGCCCAGAGCACGCAGATACCCGGTCAGTGCGTCGGAGACGGACTGCGAGCCGCCACGCGGCAGCGGCCAGCCGCCCTCGTGCGCGGCCAGCGCGAACGTCAGGCCGACGGCGCTGGTGGCGAGGCCGTCGAGCGGTGCGATGACATGGGCCACGAGTCCGGCGAACAGCGCGCGCGCCCGGTCGTCGCGGAAGCGCTTCATCAGCCAGGTGGCCGGCGGGAGACCGGCCAGTCCGAAGCGGGCGAGGGTCAGCGGATCACGCGGCAGCGCGGTGAGCGGCAGCGACATGAAGTCCCGGGACAGCGTGTCCCACCGGCCGAGGAAGGGGGTGACGAGCCGCCGGTACGCACCCGCGTCGCGCGGCCCGAAGGAGGCCGCGGTCTCGGCGACCGACCGGGACAGCACAGCTGCGGTGCCGTCGTCGAAGGGGTGCGCCATGGGCAGTTCGGGGTGCAGCCACTCCAGGCCGTACCGGTCGAGCGGCATCGTCTTGAAGACCGGCGAGCCGACGCCCAGCGGGTGGACGGCGGAGCAGGGATCGTGGCGGAAACCGGGGAGCGTGAGCTCCTCGGTCCGCGCGCCCCCTCCGACGGTGTCCCGGGCCTCGAAGACCTCGACGGCGAATCCGCGGCGGGCCAGCTCCACGGCGGCGGTCAGCCCGTTGGGTCCCGCCCCCACGACGACAGCATCGAGCATCGACGGCACCTTCGGGCTCCTTCATCAGCCGACGGCCAGAGACCCCCAGGATATTCCCGCGCACCGACAGTGCGGCCGGGGGTAGCGTCACGGCCGATGAATCCGATGATCGAGACCATGGCCGAGCAACTCCGCGGCGTCCCCGGCATCACGGCGGTAGCCCTCGGCGGAAGCCGCGCGCGGGGCGCCGAGCGTCCGGGCTCCGACTGGGATCTCGGCCTGTACTACCGCGGCGCCCCGGACACAGCGGCCCTCACCGCGCTCGCGTGCGCCACGGCCGACCGGCCCGTCGAGGTGGCAGGCCCCGGCGGCTGGGGCCCCTGGGTGGACGGTGGCGCCTGGCTCACGGTCGGCGGGGTGGCGGTGGACTGGATCCTGCGCGACCTCGACCGGGTGCAGCGGGTCTGGTCGCAGTGTCGCGAGGGCCGTTACGAGGTGGGCGTCCAGCCGGGGCATCCGCTCGGCTTCTGGTCCCCCGCGTACCCGGGGGAAGTGGCGCTCTGCCGCGTACTCGCCGATCCCGCCGGGGAGTTGACGGCGCTGCGCGAGGAGACGCGCCGCTATCCGGAGCCGCTGCGCGCCGCGCTGACGGCGGCCGCCTGGGAGGCGGAGTTCTCGGTGGCCGCGGCCCGCAAGTCGGCGGACGGCGGGGACACCTTGCATGTCTCGCTCTGCCTCTCCCGGGCTTTCGGCATCCTTGCCCAGTCCCTGCACGCACACCACCGTGTCTGGTGCGTCAACGAGAAGGGCGCGCTGGCCGCGGCCGCCGCCCTGCCTCGGACTCCGGCCGGCTTCGCCGAGCGGGCGTCGTCGGCGCTGCGCGCACTGGACCCGGCGGCCGTGGAGGCGGCGGCCGCCCTGGTGGCCGAGGTGCGCGCGGTGCTCGGCTCCGGCGACTGACGGGCCCGGCCGGCCGAAGTCAGGGCGGCGGAGGCCCGTCAGGGCTTGGCCGGTACGTGCTGGTCCGCGGCCGGGGAGCTGTCCTGGCCCGGCTCCGCGCCCGCCGTGTCCTGCGTCTGCGCGGGCGCCGTCCCCGTCGCCTTCTCGGCAGCTGTCGGCTCCCCCGCGGCCCCCTGTTCCGGCAGCGCGGCGGGCCGGCGGTGCCACAGCGGTGGCAGGCGGTAGGTCAGCAGGTAGAGCACTGCGGCCACGGCGAACCCCACGTAGTACGTCAGCTCGCCCCAGCCCGGATGTGCGGCGGCGACCGGTCCTGTGTAGAGGTCCGACTGCCAGAAGGGCACCGAGCAGACGACCCCGGCCAGCCAGGCCACGAAGCCCCACTCCAGGATGCGGCGCTTCTCGTACAGCTCGGGGATCCGCGCCTTGTCGCGGCGCGGGCCGACGAAGTAGTCGAGCAGGATGACGGCCACGTACGGCGCGACGAAGTAGGCGGTGAGGTTGAGGAACACCTCGAAGGACGTGTAGATCCCGTCGGCTCCCCACAGGCTGACGCCGAAGGCGGCGGCGCAGATGAGGGTGACGCTCTGCCAGCGCTTGAGGGGCAGCCCCAGCGTCTGGAGGGAGATCGCGCCGCCGTAGACGTTGAGGAAGTTCTGCGAGAAGGAGGAGAGCAGGATCGCCAGCATCGCCGGGACGGACCACGGCCCGGTGAGTTCCTTCAGCGCCAGGATCGGGTCATCGGTGCTGGTCGCCGCACCGGCCAGGACGACTCCCGCGATGCCGAGCCAGGACAGGGTGACGAAGTTGCCCAGTGCCGTCAGCAGGCCGGCGGAGGTGCTGACCCGCTTGCTGTCCGGCAGATAGCGCGAGTAGTCCGAGGCGAACGGCAGCCAGGCGATGAGGAAGGCCAGGAACCAGCCGCCGAGCGTGACCCAGCCGCCGGCGGACCCGATGTATCCCGGAGCGCCGGGGTTGGCCGCCAGGAAGTGGCCGCCCCGGTACAGCGCGACGACCGTCACCAGGGTGAAGAGCAGGAACAGCACGACGGCCAGGATCCGCTGAAGGTAGTGGATCATGTTGTAGCCGAAGACGGCGACGGTGAGCTGGAGCGCGGTCAGCACCGCGGCCGAGAGCCAGAACGGGGTCCCCAGCAGGACGCCGAGCGCCTTGCCGCCGAGGATGACCGTGACGGCGGCCCAGCCGACGCCCGCGAAGACATTGATGTACGCCACGGGCAGCAGATTGCCCACGAAGCCCAGCGGGCCGCGGGCCTGCATCTGCTGGGGCACGCCGAGGCGCACCCCCATCCGGGACATGATCCCCATCGTGGCCGAGCCGACCAGGGCCCCGGCGAGGATGGCGGTGACCGCGGCGGTCATGGACAGGCCGAGGGCGGCGGCGCTGAAACCGAGCAGCATGATCGGGAAGTTGAGTCCTGCGGCGAACCAGATGGAGAACTGGGAGCCGGCCTTTCCGTGGCGCTCCACTTCGGGGATGTGGTCCACGCCGTACGGCTCCACCTTGGCGATGCTGTCGCGGTACCCCAGGTCGGGCGGTTGCTGCGCGGGCTTGTCACTGTCCATGCCATGCCTCCTACAGACTGCTGCCATGTTGTATGCCAGTGGTTAGAGTGAAAGTGCCATGTGTGCTTGTCAAGGGTTCCGGCAAGGACCGGTTCGCACTCCGCCCAACAGCCTTACGCGGGTGGGCAGAGGGGTGCACCGGGGTGCGACAGCGGCGCGATATCGTCTTGACGCTGCAAGGAAGAGCACCCTAGGTTCGTGCCATGCAAGATACTTCTTCGAGCGAGTCTTCGAGCGGGTCTTCGAGTGAGGGTGCGCTCCCGGCCGACCGCAACCCCGCCGTACGCAAGCAACGGCTGAGCGGTATGAGCATCCAGAGCCGGGTGATCGTCGAGCTGCGCGGCCGCATCATCTCCGGCGAACTCGCCCCCGGTACCAGCCTGTCGGAGATCGTGCTGGCGGAGGCGTTCGGCGTCAGCCGCACCCCGGTGCGCGAGGCTCTGAAGCAGCTGCAGACCGAGGGGCTCGTCGATATCCGGCCCCGGGTGGGGACCTTCGTCGCCGCGCCGTCGCGGCGGGAGATCACCGAGCTGTTCCAGATGAAGGAACTGCTCGAAGGCGCCGCCGCGCGCCTGCTCGCCCAGCGCGGCCGGGTCCCCGAACTGGACGCACTGGAGGCCAATCTGTCCACCGCCGATGCCGCGGTGCGCAGTGGCAACCAGGAGGGCTACGCCGAACTGGTCCACGAGTTCCACGACTTGGTGATGCGCGGCGCCGACAACGCCAAGCTCGCCGACCACTACCGCACCCTCATGAACCAGCTCGCCTACCCGCGCCTGGTGCACACCTCGCTGGCGCAGCCCGGCCGCCCCACCCGGTCCGACTCCGAACACCACCATGTGCTCGAACTGATCCGGGCCAAGGACGGGGACGGCGCGGAGCGGGTGATGCGTGAGCACGTACGGGCGAGCCACCGGGCGCTGATGGACGGTCTCGACCGGGCCGCTCCCGCCGCGGACGGCGGGGAGCCCGGCTGACCGGCATCAGGGCTTCAGGGCTGACCGGCATCAGGACTTCAGGACGAACGGGTCGTCGGCGGGGCCCTCGTCCGTGTTGATCCAGACGCTCTTGAGCCGGGTGTACTCCCCCATCACCTCGGTCCCGTGCTCCACGCCCATCCCGCTGGACTTGAAGCCGGAGCGCGGCGACATCGGGGACATCGAGCGGTAGGTGTTGACCCACACCGTGCCGGCGTCGAGCCGGGACGCGACGCGGTGTGCGCGGGCCAGGTCCCGGGTCCACAGCCCGGCGGCGAGGCCGTAGTCGGTGTCGTTGGCGAGCCCCACCAGCTCGTCCTCGGTCCCGAAGGGCATGATCGCCACGACAGGTCCGAAGATCTCCTCCCGGCAGAGCCGCATGCTGTTGTCGGCCCCGACGAAGGCGGTGGGACGGTAGAAGAACCCGTCAAGACCGCCGAGCCCGCCGGGTTCGGGCCGGCTGCCGCCCGCAACGGTCACCGCGCCCTCCGCCCGGCCCACGGCGACGTACTCCTCCACCTTGTCGCGCTGGCTCTCGATCGCCAGCGGCCCGAGCTGGGTCGCCGGGTCCAGCGGGTCGCCGAGCCGGATCGCGTCGGCCCGCGCCGCCACCCGCTCCACCACCTCGTCGTAGACGGCCTGTTGGGCGTAGACCCGGCTGCCCGCCACACAGGTCTGCCCCGCGGCGGCGAACACTCCGGCGACGATACCGACCGACGCGTTCGCCACATCCGCGTCGCCGAAGACGATGTTGGGCGACTTGCCGCCCAGCTCCAGCGTGGTGCGGACGAACCGGGAGCCGCAGCTCGCCGCGATCCGCGACCCGGTGCGGGTGCTGCCGGTGAACGTGACCTTGGCGACCAGCGGATGCTCCACCAGCGGCGTGCCGACCTCGTCCCCGTAACCGGTGACGACGTTGACGACACCGGGCGGGAAGCCGGCCTTCTCAAGGAGCGGAGCGAGCTGGAGCAGCGAGGCTGAGGTGTGCTCGGACGGCTTGACGACGACGGTGTTCCCGGCCGCCAGCGCGGGCGCCAGCTTGGTGATGGTCAGCAGCAGCGGAGAGTTCCACGGGGTGATGGCCACGACCACACCGAGCGGTTCGCGCACCGTGTAGTTGAGTATCTCCCGGCGGGAGGCCGGGATGGTGCTGCCGTGCACCTTGTCGGCCAGACCCGCGTAGTAGTGCACGTACTCCGGCAGGCTGGCCAGCTGGGCGCGCATCTCGCTGAGCAGTTTGCCGTTGTCCAGCGTCTCGGTACGGGCCAGTTCCTCGCCGTGCTCGCCGATGAGTTCGGCGAGCCTGCGCAGCAGCGCGCCGCGCCGGGTCGCCGTCAGATCGCGCCAGGCCGGATCCTCGAACGCGGCGCGCGCGGCCCGGACGGCGCGGTCGGCGTCGGTGGCGTCGCCGCGCGCCGTCTCGTACCAGACCTCGGCGGTCGTCGGGTTGACGCTGGACAGATAGG
Organism: Streptomyces sp. NBC_00440; assembly: GCF_036014215.1. Taxonomy (NCBI): domain Bacteria; kingdom Bacillati; phylum Actinomycetota; class Actinomycetes; order Kitasatosporales; family Streptomycetaceae; genus Streptomyces; species Streptomyces sp. NBC_00440. Next base: position 6,982,814 of record NZ_CP107921.1, on the reverse strand, counting down.
CGCCGCTCGCGGGCTGTACCCGGGCGCCGTTGATGTAGTGGTCATGACGCGGGAGCCGCGGTGCGGTCACGGTCCACCTCCGTGGTGTGTCGGATGATCTCGTCGGTGAGCCGGTCCGGCGCTTCCAGCGCGAGCAGATGCCGGGCGCCGGGAATGACCGCGGCCCGCGCCCCGGGTACGGCGCCGGCCAGCGCCCGGGTCATCGCCTCGGTCGAGCCGGGGTCGGCGCCGCCGGTGACGGCGAGCGTCGGCACCGTGAGCGACGGCAGCTGGGGCCACAGCTCGGCGTCGGCGCGGGTGAACACCTCGTAACAGGCCAGGTATGAGACGTGGTTCTGGCTCAGCAGGGTCGCCCTGACCTCTTCGACCAGGCCGGGCTCGGCCACCTGCCACTCCCGGGTGAACCAGCGGTCGATCGCCGCGTCCACCGAGCCGGGGAAGTCCTCCCGGGCACGTTCGAGCCGGCCGGCCACGTCCCGGCTCTCCTCGGGCGTGCGGCGGGCCACCGATGAGACCAGGGTCAGGGACGCCACGGCGGCCGGGCGCAGCAGGGCGGCCCGGGTCGCCACCAGGGCGCCGAGCGAGAACCCGACGAGGTGGGAGGGGCCTTCGAGGGTGTCCAGGACGTCGGTGGCGAGGTCGTCCAGGGTGATCCCGGGCGCGGCCGGCGGTGAACCGGCGTGGCCGCGCAGATCGACGGCCCGCGTACGGTGGCGGGCCGCGAGCGCCGGAAGGCAGCGGTCCCACATGTGCCGGTCGAGACCGACCCCGTGCAGCAGCACGAGGTCCGTGCCGCTGCCGTGGTCCTCGTATCCGATCACTGCTCGGTCGCCAGGGGCGCGAGGCGGGCCTGCGGGCGGCCCTGGGCGGCGGCGGCCAGCGCGACGACGATCTCACCGGCGCGCGGCGCGTCGGGGATGCGGACCTCCATGGTCTGGTGGTGCGAGCGGATGGTGGCGTCGGTGATGTGCTTCAGCGGGATGTCGAAGACCGCGGCCGCCCCGGCGCGCTTCTCCACCGCGGGGAGCAGGGTGGTGGCGGCCGTCGCGTCCCGGAAGTGGTTGCCGAACTTCAGCGTGTGGATCAGCGCCGAGCCGTGCTCGGTCTCACCGTCCAGGCCGACGATGGCCGCCTTACCGTAGGCCTCGACGGTCCCGCCGAGCGCCTTGACGACCAACGGGGCCAGCAGCGCGCCGAGTTCGGACGCGGTCGCCTCGATACCGGGGCCGAGGTCCTGGACGAAGCCCTGGCCGGCCCAGGGGTTGTCGATGACGGCCGCGACCACAGCGGTACGGGCGGCGGGTTCGACGGGGGCGCCGCCCTCGGTGTGGATCTCGTCCACGAGGGTGACGATCTTACGGATGTTCATGGGGTCCTCTCGGGGGTTTCCAGGGTCGCCAGGGTCACTACGGGGTCGGTGCGCCGGTCCCCGATCCGGGCGTTGGGGCGCGGCCCGGTGGCCGCCGCCGCGACGATGACCAACTCGTCGGCGCGGGGACCGTCGGGGACCCTGATCCGGGTGGCGGCGTAGTGCGAGCGGGTCGCCGCTGCGGTCTTGTGCCAGATGGGGACCGTGACCGTGGTGCCCGCCGGGGCCTGCTCCTCGCTGAAGGCGATGATCGAGGTGCCTTCGAGGATCTCGCGGACGACATTGCCGAAGTACGGGGTGTGGATCAGGGCGCCGCCGTGCTCGCTCTCGCCGTCCAGGCCGACGACGGCAGCCTTGCCGAAGGACTCGATGGCGTCCGCGCCACCGAGCATGGCGGTCAGTCGGGAAGTGATCTCCCGGGCCAGGACCGGGGCGAGTTCGCGGGCCTCGGCCGACAGGTCGGGCACGGTGCCGCGGCCTGCCCAGGGGTTGCGCACGACCACCGCGACGGCGCCGCGCCGGACGGTCGTGGCGACGGGCTCGCCCAGTTCGCTGACGAAGTCCTCGCAGGAGGAGACGATGCGCCGGATGACGGTCACGAGCGGCCCGCGCCGCTCGTCCCGGCGGTGCTCAGCTCCGAGGTGCCCGTCTCCGAGGTGAAGCGGGGCATCACCTGCTCGGAGAAGAGCTCCAGACTGCGCATGGCGTGCTTGTGCGGCAGTCCGGGGTGGGTGGTCCAGAGCATCAGATGCTCCAGGTTGATCTCGTCCTGGAGTTCGCTGATCTTCTCGGCGACGTAGTCCGGGGTGCCCACCAGCAGGTTGCGGTCCTGGAGGAAGTCGAAGCTCAGCTCGTGCTCATCGGTCAGCTCCTCGCCCTCCTCCATGAGGTTGGACAGACCCCGCCAGTGCGTGACCCACCGGTAGGTCTGCAGGAGCGCCTCCTGGAACTCCTCCCTGGCCTGCTCCATGGTGTCGGCGACATAGACGTCGCGTACCAGGGCGAGTCCCTCGCCGAGGGCGTGCTCACGGCCGGTCGCCTCGGTGGCGGCCCGCCGGTACAGGTCGAAGCGTCCCTTGAGCGCCGAGACCGGCGGCAGCCAGAGGATGCCCTGGATCCCGTTCCTGGCACAGGACTCGATGGACCGGGGCGAGTCCACGACCTGCCACATCGGCGGGTGCGGGCGCTGGTACGGGGCAGGGGTGACGGCCAGCTTGGCTATCTCACCGTCCGTGGTGAAGTCCTCGGTGGCCGGGGAGAGCGGGTGGCTCCACTTCAGGCCGGGGGCCGGGAAGTCGTAGAAGCGGCCGTGGTGTTCGAAGAACTCGCCGGTCCACGCCTTCTTCAGGATCTCCAGGGTCTCCTCGAACAGGGCGCGGTTCTGCTCCTGGTCGCGCGGGTCCGCCTGCGGGTTGAGGTTCATCGCCTCGCGGCCGTAAAGACCGCGGCCCACCCCGACCTCGACGCGCCCGCCGGAGAGCTGGTCGAGCAGTGCCAGGTCCTCGGCGAGGCGCAGCGGATGCCAGAAGGTGACGATATTGGCGGCCTGGCCGATGCGGATGCGCTCGGTCCGCGCGGCGATGTCCGTACCCATCAGGACGGGGTTGGGCGTCAGCTCCTGGCCCTCGTGGCCGAAGTGGTGCTCGGTGTACCAGACCGACCAGAAACCCGCGTCCTCGGCAGCGACCGCGAACTCGCGCGCCTCCCGCATCAGACGGTGGTACTCGCCGAGCTGCCCAGGAGCGCCGAGCGCGTGAAAGATCGAGAAACGCATGGACCTGCCTCTCTGTGCCGGCCAGCAGCTGCTGGCATACAACAGACCGTAGGTGTCCGCTCTTTCAGTCGTCAAGACTCGGAATGACGTTTTTCAGAACGGCCCCTTTCACTGTGACATAGCCTCTATATCCGTACAGAACAACGGAGTTGAGGCCGCGAAGACAGCAAGAACGGGGCGATCTCTTGACATGCAAGAGGAGCATTCATAGCGTCCTGCCACACAAGAGCAGTGCACGGCGGAGCGGGACCGGCGGATCATCCCCGGGGCCCGGCTCCTCCGGAAAGGACACGGTGGACGACGTATGGGTACCGGAAGCACCGACATCAGGGAGCGCATCGCCGCGGCCTGGGGCGCGGCCTGGCAGCGCGGCGAGGTCGACGCACTCGACACGGTCCTGGCCGACGGCTACCGGCGGCACGGGCGCACCGCGCAGGACGCGGCGGATCTCAAGGCCAACATCACCGCGTGCCGTGCGGGCTTCCCCGATCTGGTCACCGTGATCGAGGACTGCGTGGTCGAGGGGGACCGCGTGGCGACCCGCTGGGTCAGCAGGGGCACGCACACCGGCCGTCTGATGGACGTACCGCCGACCGGCCGGACCGTCACGGTCTCCGGCGCCACGTTCTCCCGTATCGAGGACGGCATGGTCGCCGAGGAGTGGGTGACCTGGGACCCCCGTCAGCTGCTGACCGCCCTGGGGATCATTCCGCTGGACAGCGCGCGGGCCGAGGCTCCCGCACCGGCGGCGGCCGAGGCCCCGGGGCGTCACGCACGATCGGTGGTGGCGTCATGAGCACGACCGCCGACAACCGGCCGGCAGCGGAAGTGGCCGAGTCCGATGTGAAGGGGCTGCACCGCAAGTTCATCACCGGGGTCACCATCGTGACCACGATGGACGGCGAACGGCCGCGCGGCCTTGCCGTCAACGCCTTCTCCAGCATCTCGCTGAGCCCCCCGCTGGTCATGGTCTGCGTCCAGCGGACCTCATCCACCTATGAACCGCTCTTCCGCGCGGACCACATGGGCATCAGCATCCTGGCCTCCGACCAGCTGCCGGTGGCGACGGTCTTCGCGGGCAAGGGCGACGACAAGTTCGCTGAGCTGCGCTGGACCGCCGGGGCCAACGGCTCGCCGCTGATCGACAGCAGTGCGGCCGTACTGGAGGCACGGATCCAGGAACGCCTGCAGACCAGTACGCACACCATCTTCATCGGACGGGTCACCCAGGCCGCCCACTCCGAACGGCCACCCCTGATCTACAGCGCGGGCGGCTTCTACGACGGCGGGCAGCTCGATGCCGCCGCCCTCTGAACAAGCCGGACAGACCGGGGAACAAGCCGGTCCGGCCGGGGAACAAGCCGGCTCGGCCGGGGAATCCGCGCCCGCGCCCTGGCTCGTCGTCATCGACATGCAGCGGGCCTTCGCCGAGCCCGGCAGCGCGTGGTCGGTGCCCCGCTACGCACAGATCGAGCCGGTCATCGACGCGCTGTGCGAGCGGTTCGCCGGCCGCACCGTCCACACCCGCTTCGTACCCGACCCGGCCGAACCTGGCCAGTGGGCCCGCTATTACGACCGCTGGAGCACGATGCGCCGGCCGCCCGGCTCGCCGCTGTGGGGGCTCACGCGGCAGCTCCCCGACGGAGCACCGGTGGTCTCGCTGCCCACATTCGGCAAGTGGGGCGAGGAGCTGGCGGTGCTCACCGCCGGCGCCCCGCTGGTGCTGTGCGGTGTCGCCACGGACTGCTGCGTCCTGGCCACCGCCCTGGCAGCGGCGGACGCGGGGCGGGCGGTCACAGTCGTGGCGGACGCCTGTGCGGGCGCCGACGACCGCAGCCACGGCGACACCCTGCGCCTCCTCGGTCTGTTCTCCCCCATGGTCGAGGTGGCCGGGGCGCGCTCCCTGACCGGGGCCGGAGAGGCGGCCCCGCGACAGTGAGTCCGCGCCTCAGGCCCCCGCCGCCAGCAACTGATGCACCCGGTGGGCCGTGGCCGCGTCGCGGGCGGCTGTGAACGGCAGCGCGTTGCCGCCGGTGACGCGGAACGGCTCGCCCGTGAACGTCAGATGGGCGCCGCCCGCCTCCTCCACCAGGAGCAGACCTGCCGCGTGGTCCCACGCCAGTTCCCAGTTGAACGCCACCGCGTCGAGGGTTCCCCCGGCGACGGCCAGATACTCCAGGCCCGCCGAACCGCACGGCCTGGTGCGGATGCCTTCGGTGCGCAGGGCGAGCAGCGAGCTCTTCTGCTCGGGTGTGGTGAAGTCCGGGTGCGAGGTGGCCACTTGGAGTTCGGCGCCGGGTGCGGGTGAGCCCGCCAGGAGTGGTTCCCCGTTGAGGCGGGCGCCACCACCCCGTACGGCAACGGCCATCTCGTCGAGCGCCGCGGCGTACGTCCAGGAGGCGAGGAGTTCGCCGCGGTGGGCGAGCGCCACCAGGGTGCAGAAGCCCGCTTCACCGCGCACGAACTGGCGGGTGCCGTCGACCGGGTCGACGATCCAGACGGGCGCGTCGCCCCGTATCGCCTCGTACGTGGACGGGTCGGCCGCCACGGCCTCCTCACCGACCACCACCGAGCCCGGCAGCAGTGCGGTGAGGGCGGCCGTGAGGTGTTCCTCGGCGCCGCGGTCGGCCACGGTCACCAGGTCGTGCGGACCGCTCTTCTCGGCGATCTCGTGCGCGGCGAGCTGCCGGAAACGCGGCAGGATCTCGGCGGCGGCCGCCTCGCGGACCACCGCCTCGACCTCGGTCAAATCCCTGGCCAGAAGCTGTTCGGTCATGCCTCCATCTCAGCACACCCCGGTGAAGGGACCGCACCGGTTCAGCGACCGACGGCGTAACCCTGCATACCGCGCGGGTTCGCAGCGGCGCTCAGCACCCCGGTCCGCGGATCGCGGGCGACCGCGCACAGCCTCCCCTCCGACCAGGCGTCGCCGACGGTGACGTCGTGCCCGCGGCGGCGCAGCTCCGCGATGGCCCCCTCCCCGATCCGCGACTCGACGGTGACGCTGCCGGGCCGCATGGCGCGCGGGTAGAAGGAGCTGGGGAAGGAGTCGTTGTGCCAGTTCGGGGCGTCGATCGCGCCCTGGAGGTCCAGGCCGCCGCGGACCGTGGCGGTCAGCGCGACGGCGAGGAAGAAGTGCAGCTGCCACTGGTCCTGCTGGTCGCCGCCCGGCGTTCCGAAGGCGAGCACCGGCACACCGTCGCGCAGGGCGAGTGAGGGGGTGAGGGTGGTGCGCGGACGGCAGCCGGGGGTGAGCGAGTTCGGCAGTCCCTCGTCCAGCCAGGCCATCTGGAGCCGGTTGCCGAGCGGGAAGCCCAGTTCGGGCACCACCGGGTTGGACTGGAGCCAGCCGCCGCTCGGGGTCGCGGAGATCATGTTCCCCCAGCGGTCGACGATGTCGAGGTGGCAGGTGTCGCCACGGGTGGCGCCGTTCTTGGCGACGGTCGGCTCGCCCGCCCCCGCCGCGGAGATTCCCAGGGCGTCGAATCCGGGCTCACCCGCCGCCACGGCGGTGGCCTGCCTGCTGAGCCGGGGCGCGCGGCCGTCGGGGCTGCCGGGGCGCAGTTCGTGCGAGGCCTCGCCGGTGATCAGGGCGCGGCGCTCCGCGTTGTACGCGTCGGAGAGGAGCGTGTCGAGCGGTACGTCCCCGGCGTCGCCGTACCAGGCCTCCCGGTCGGCCATCGCCAGTTTGCAGCCCTCGACGAGCAGGTGGACGTAGTCGGCGGACCCGTACCGGGGAAGCTCCTCGGGGAGCAGGGCGAGCTGCTGGAGGAAGACGGGGCCCTGGCTCCAGCCGCCGGCCTTGCAGAGGGTCCAGCCGTTCCAGTCGTACGTCACGGGCGCCTCGTAGGACGCCGACCAGCCGGCCAGGTCGGCCGCGGTGAGGGTGCCGGTGTGGTGGACGCCGCTGGTGTCCTGGGTGGGGCGCTGCGACTGGCGTACCAGCGCCTCGGCGATGAAGCCCTCGCGCCAGACCGCGCGGGCGGCGTCGATCTCGCCGGCCCGGTCCTGCGATCCAGCGGTGGCCTCGGCGATCAGCCGGCGCCAGGTCGCGGCGAGCGCGGGGTTGCGGAACAGCTCTCCGGGCGCCGGCGACCTGCCGCCGGGGAGGTACACATCGGCGGAGGACCGCCACTCGGTCTCGAAGAGTTCCCGTACGGTCTCGACGGTCTGGCCGACCCGCTCGACGGGCGCGTGTCCGTCATCGGCGTAACCGATGGCGTACTTCAGGACGTCGGCGAGGGACTTGGTGCCGTGGTCGCGGAGCAGCAGCATCCAGGCGTCGAAGGCTCCGGGCACCGCGGCGGCCAGCGGTCCGGTGCCGGGGACCAGGTCGAGACCGAGCGAGCGGTAGTGCGCGGCGGTCGCGCCCGCGGGGGCGGGGCCCTGCCCGCAGAGCACCCGGACCTCGCCGCCGGCCGGGGCTATGACAGCGGGCACCTCGCCGGCCGGCCCGTTGAGGTGCGGCTCGACGACATGCAGGACGAAGCCGGCGGCGACGGCGGCGTCATAGGCGTTCCCGCCGTCCTCCAGAACGGCCATCGCGGACTGCGAGGCGAGCCAGTGGGTGGATGACACCATGCCGAAGGTGCCCTGCAGAGTCGGCCGAGTGGTGAACATGGCACGTTCCCTTGCTAGTTACGCCTGTGAACGAACCGACCACGGCTCACCATCGAGCCTGGGAAGAATCTGGGGAGTTCGGTCCCGCCGGCCTGTTCACCTCATCTCCGAGCAGGCTATCGATTGCCCGTCACCCCTTGCTACCCGCTGCGGGCACGAAGTGTGGCCCGCAGCGGAATGGCTCAACCTCCCCTGTGGGCAGGGGTTGGCGTGCTCGGCCGTCTCGCCCGCAACAGATTCGGCATATCCATCAGGCGCGCCCGGCCGCCCTTCAGGAGCACGGAGTGGCCCGCGTCGAGATGTGCCCCTGACTTCGGCCCGGCGCGGGTGGTTGGAAGTGACTCTGCGCAGACTGCGATTATCCCCAGCGTGCGATCGGTGGCTCCCTGTCGCAACGTGACGGTTGACCACGGCCCGTAGCGGTCGTCCTGCTCGATGGTTGGTGTCAGCTGTGATCGGAGTGAGCGGTGGCGGAGTAGCCGTCGTGCCAGGCGGCTTTGGCACCCGAGTCGCCGATTCGGTAGACCTGCACGGCCGCGCCCACGCCTATGACGAGGGACAGCACGGCGGCGGCTGTACGCAGCGGCGTGGCCACGGTGATGCCGGTGGATCCAGCTGCGTCGGCCGAGTTGTGGGAGGCGCGGCGGTAGAACCACCACACCGCTGCGGATACCAGGAACAGCGCGACAACCCAGGGGAGCAGCTCGTCTCCGAGTTCGGTGTGTTTGCGGACCAGCGCGTCGCTCTCCACATGACGCTCCAGCCACTCGCCGGCCTGTGTCGTCAGAGGCACGCTGATCAGAGTGACCAGGGCCAGGACCGGGAGGGCGAGACCGAATCGGCGCATGACCGAGGGCCACACGGCGCACAGAATGAGCGCCAGTGCGGTCAGCGGTACCAGAACCACGACAACGTGCACGAACAGGACGTGCGCGGGGATGCCGTTGATCAGGTCGGGTCCCATGGAGGGGCTCCTTCAGAGCTGGTGTCGAACGCTGGACAGGGTGTGGGCCTGGGCGGTGCGGTGGTGTGTGCAGGAGAAGGCGTGGGCTGGTGCGCCCCTCTTCCTCACGGTCAGTCAGGAGCCTGCGTCCGGCTTCATGATCCGTATCCGCTGAATCCCGTGGTCCGCCATTCCCGGCCGTCGGGCAGGATCGCGAGGGCTTCGTAGCCCTCCAGGGTCTCCAGCCAGTCCCGGGCGCCCTCTCCTCTCGCGAAGGCGGCGGTGGCGTAGGTGTCGGTCGTGGTCAGGCGTGGGCCGATGACGGTCAGGGAGGCGAAGGTGGTGATCGGGGCGCCGTCGTGCGGGTCGAGGATGTGTGCGCCGCGTTCGGCGGTGCCGGAGGTGGCGACGGCCAGGTCGTGGTGGGTCGTGACGACCGTGGCGAGGTCGCCGGTGCGCAGAGGGTGGGCGATGCCGATGCGCCACGGGGTGCCGGGGGCTGCCTGGCCGCGGAGTTGGAGGTCGCCGCCGCCGTTGACGCAGGTGTTGCGTGCACCGGCCTCGTGGAGGAGACGGGAGGCTGCTTCGGTGGCCCAGCCCTTGACGAGGCCCGAGGGGTCGAGCACACCGGCGGGGACGATGCTGAACCAGCCGTCGCTGTCGCCGGTGGCCTGTGCGCAGAGGGAGAGCACCTCAGGGACTTCTGGCGGGCAGTCGGCGAGACAGATGTCTCCGCGGTCGAGGCGGCTGATGTGGCTGTCGGGCCGGTAGGTGGAGAACACGGCGTCGACCCGGTGGAGGTGGCGTACGGCCTCGGCGAGAGCGCGGTGGATGGCGGGGGTGGGCTCGTCCCGGATGTCGAAGGAGAAGGCGGTGCCCATCACGTGCTCGACGTGGCGCAGTCCGCGTGCGGTGTCATGCATCGTCATGGTCCGTAGCCCTCCGGAGGGACTGGATATGGCGCCGGCCCTGTCCGGTGCAGCCGGGGCCGGTGTACGTACCCGTCCCCGTGGACGGGCCCGACGAGGCGCCCGCAGGGGTGTGCCGGGCGGACGAATGTGCTGGTCATGAGGCACCTCCAAAAGGAACTCGCTCAGACTGGGCTCGCTCCGACCGTGGATGGCCAGCCTCACAGCTCAACTTCTGTGAACCTTCTGAATTCACCCCCGCCGACAGGCCCTCAGAGCGGATTCAGAGGAACCTCTGAGACGCGGCTCCCGCAGCGGCAGCCCGTTCACCGTCGCCTTCGAGGAGGCTGCCCGGCGCGGTGGACACCCACGGCCGGTCCCGGGGCCGGCCGACCCCTTGCACGCCAAGCACCGCGAACTCAGGCTTTTGGTGAACAGCGCTTCCCGCCCGGGAGGGATCACGCACTCCCCGCGCCTTGTGAGTGATGGGATCCGAGCCGTTCGGATCAGATGCGCCCGTCAGGCCCTGCCGAGCAGAGACCCCGCCTCTTCACCGTAGCGGTGAGCGGCGCCCGGGCGTCTTGCGAGTGGGCGCCCGGCGCCTCGTTCCCGGGCTCCTCGGACTGCCCTGCCAGGTTTTCCGGGAAGTCAGGTGTGGGGGACGACGGCAACCGGGCAGGGAGCGTGGTGCACGGCCGCCGACGGCACATGACCGATACGACGGGGAAACGGTCGATGCCTCACCCGACGGCCGACGACGAGCAGTCCCGTACCGGCGATGTCGCGCACGACGGCGCGCGCCGGGCTCTCCATCTGCACACTCTCCACGACCCGCACGTCGGGGAACCGGCCGCGCCATGGACTGAGCGTCCTGGTGAGATCCTGCTGCGCCTCGCGAGTCAGTTCATGGGAGAGGTACGGGTCGAGTCCGCCCCGGTTGTAAGCCGATGGCGGCAGATTTCTGCCGTGCACCACCCGCAGGGTGGAGTCTCGTCGGATCGCCGCGTCGAAGGCGTACTCGATGAGCTCGTCGCACGGACGTCGCAGGCTCAGCCCCAGCACCACATCACCGTCCTCCGTGATCGGGGCCGTATCCTCCCCGGCCCGTACGAGGACCGTCGGAACCTCGGCCCGCGCAAGGACGTGCATACCGATGTCGCCGAGGAAATACCCGGTGAGCGAGCTCAGTGCGCGTGAACCGAGAACCAGCGTCTGCGACTCCGTGGCCGCTTCCAGCAGGGCGTCCATCGGCTCCCTGGCGACCAGGTCCTCGTAGACCCGCAGGTCGGGAAAGCGCTGCCCGATTGCGTCGCGTGCATCGGACACGATCCGCTTGGGCCAGTAGTTGGGGTCGTTCTCCGACTGCTGCGCATCCCCTTCTGGTGCGAGCATCACCCAGGCGTGCAGCAGCCGCAGCGTCGCGCCGCGCGCCGATGCCTCCTGAGCGGCCCAGAGCGCCGCAGACAGTGACTCGGGGGTGCCGTCCAGCCCCACCGTGACAACCGCATTCATGGCATCGCTCCGTTTCCCGCACGGACGGGGTCCGTCCGGTAGCTCAGCCGCTCGGAGACCGAGACGGCTCCGTCCACGCTGGTCCACTGCCCTGTCAGCACGGGGGCCGGACCGCTGTCGTCCACCGTGCCGCGCACAAGGACCTGCCCCTCACTGGCCTCGACGGCGACGTCGGACGGCGCGAAACCCAGCGTCGTGGTGAGTACGTCGTGCACGATCTCCTCGACCGGTGGATCGGTCCGCACGCTCACCACATCGCGGGTCATGAGTTCACTGATCCTTCGGTGATCCATGTCCTCGCTCCCTTTCGCCGTAACCGCTCGCCGTAACCGCCGAACCGCAGCCACACATCCAGGGTGCGCTCGCTGCCGTCTTTCGGCAGGCGCCACCCGGCCCCTCCCGCAAGATGCTTCCTCCGGCGGACACTGGAAGGAGGAAACCAACATGCCGCTGGAGAGCGATCATGGAAGCCAAGCAGTGGACCGCACAGATTTCCCTCACCGAGGACGGCGACGAGACCCGGGCCCGCGCGGTTCTGACCACGCAGGACTCCTGGCGCGACGACACCGCACACGTGGTGGGCCGAGGGGTCGCCCGCCGGAATCCGATCGACCGGCCAATCCCCGAGATCGGCGACGAACTGGCCGCGAGCCGTGCGCTGGAGGATCTCGCAGTGCGTCTGCACGATGTCGCCTCGGACGACATCGTGGACCTGGCCGGGCCGGCCGACCCGCCCCGGTGAGGCCGCAGGCCGGCCCGCGGCCGTCGATCCAGAGCCATGAACGTCGGGAGACCCCTCGTACGCCGGCGCCGTTCCGTATCGGATCGGGCGGCGGGGACGCCTTGCCGCTCCCGGAACAGCGAGACCTCGGCGAGGACGAAGGCGCGGTAGGCGACGTAGTGGTGACACAAGGACGTCGGCGCGCAGTCGCCCGAGTACTCGCTGTAATGGACAAGGAAGTAGGCGGCGGCCTCAGGTGCTCCGAGCCGCCGCGGCGTACGAGATCGCGGGCGCGCTGCCCCATGTCCCTGGTGCGCGTGTCGCACCAGGTGCGCACGACCTTTGAGGCCGATCGCACCGACGAAGCGTCCCCCTCCCGCATACGGACAGCGGCACCCGGCCGGGCTGTCGTTCTCAGAGGCTCCTCAGAGGTCGCGTTGTAACACTTGGTACGAGGTGGAGAGTGAGGCCCCATGAGTACGGCGACCAGCACACACCATTCAGTGATCCGCTCCCGTCGTCCGCGCTCGCTCGTTCCCCTCCTGACGCAGTGCGCCATCTGGGCGGGTGCAGCCGGAGTGCTCGCCCTGTGGTGGACCAACACCACCTCGGTCGTGGGCGCAGCGGGGTGGCTGACCGACGCGGGCCGGATCACGGGGCTGCTGGCGGGCTACTCCTGCGCCGTACTGGTCGCCCTGATGGCCCGCGTACCCCTCCTGGACCACACCATCGGCAGCGACCGGCTGGCGCGCTGGCACGCGACGGGCGGCCGGTACACCATCTCCCTCGTACTCGCCCACACGCTGCTGATCATCTGGGGGTACTCACTGACCTCCCACACCGGCGTGGTGCATCAGACATCGACGCTGGTGCTGCACTATCCGGACATGCTCAAGGCGACCGGCGCGTTCATACTGCTGGTCGCCACCGGGATCATCTCGGTCCGGGCCGCGCGCCGCAGGATGCGTTACGAAACCTGGCACTACCTGCACTTCGCGACCTACCTGGCGGTCTTCCTCGCCTTCTTCCACCAACTCAGCAACGGCGCGGACTTCGTCGACAACCTCCCCGCCCGGGTGGCGTGGTACGTCCTGTACCTCGGGGTGGCCGCACTGATCGCCTGGTACCGGTTCATCGTCCCCGTACGTCGGGCCCTGCGACACCAACTGCGTGTCGCCACCCTGCGGGAGGAGTCACCGGGAGTCGTCTCCATTCGTCTGACCGGCGATCACCTGGACGAACTGGGCACGCTGCCGGGACAGTTCTTCCGCTGGCGCTTCCTGGCGCCCGGCCTGTGGTGGGCCGCCAACCCGTACTCACTCTCCGCGCCCCCGCTCCCGCACGAGCTACGGATCACCGTCAAGGCGGCGGGCGCACACAGCGCCGCCCTCGCCACGTTGCGGCCGGGAACACGAGTGTGGGCCGAGGGCCCGTACGGTGCCTTCACCGCGGAGCGGAAGCGGTCGTCCAAGATACTGCTGCTGGCGGGCGGTGTCGGGATCACGCCGCTGCGGGCGCTGTTCGAGACCTTGCCGGGCGAGGTGACACTGATATACCGGGCCCGCCGCCCCGAGGACCTCGCGCTGCGGGGTGAACTCGACGCGATCGCCGCCGACCGGGGCGCCGTTGTGCACTATGTGGTCGATCAGCCGGCCGTGCCCTCGCCGCTCACCGCCGGCGCCCTGGCCCGCCTGGTGCCGGACCTCACCGCGCACGAGGTCTATCTCTGCGGCCCGCCCGGCATGACCGACGCCGCTCTGCACGCCCTGCGCGTGGCCGGGATTCCGCGTCGGCACATCCACCACGAGTCGTTCGCGTTCTGAGGAGGCTCACCATGTCCGTAGCCGTCCGCCGAGCCGTGCTGGCCGCTGCATCGACCAGCGCCGTGGTCGTCATGCTGCTCTCCTTCAAACCGCACCACGCTGCCGAAACGGCGGGCCAGCCACCGGCGCCGACCGCGCCCCAGCCCCGGAGTGCATCGTCGCACCCACCGGGCAGTTCGCACCCGGTGAGCGGCACCTATACCGGCGCTGCCGTGCCCACCAAGTACGGCACGGTGCAGGTCACGGCGACCGTCAAGAACGGCAGGCTGACCAGCGTCAAGGCCCTTCACACCCCGTCCGGGGACGACCACAGCCGACAGCTCGCCGCCTCGGCCGTACCCCAGCTGACAAAAGAGGCGCTGGGAGCGCACAGTGCGCATATCGACGCGGTCTCCGGGGCCAGTTACACCAGCCAGGGCTACGTCCAGTCCCTGCAGAGCGCGCTGGACAAGGCCGGTATCTGACCGCCCGCGCTACCCCGCCCAGTGTCGGTGGAGAACGAACCCGAGGACTCACGCTCCGTCCCGCTGTACTCGGCACCGGAGCAAGGGATACAGGACGTCAGCCTCATTCGCCCGGTACGGCGGCGGACGCGTCGGGTGCGGTGCCCTCGTCGGTGACCAAGTGACAGGAGACCTCCCGTCCCCCGACGAGGGTGCGCAGGGCCTACCCTGCGGCAAAAGGGGCATCACGCCGTCAACGGCCGGTCACGCGGCCCGCCCGGAGGCCAGGACCACGGAAAAGAAGCGTACGGAGAAGTGCCGAAACCCGGAGAGGGACCGCAGCCAGGTCACGCCGCCCGGTTCACGGCCGGTGGTCTCCCGTACCGGGCCCGTGCTCCCGCCGGCGCGGGGGGCGCCTGTGCAGGTCCCGGCGAGGGGGGATCCGGTGGTGCGGGCGGTGGACCGGCTGCGCCGGCCTGCGTCCGGCCCGCCCCCGCCGCGCGGTGGACCGGCCGCCCCCGCCGGTCACACCGGGCGAGGCCTCTTCGCCGCCACCACCGCCGGGCCTCTCCGTCCTCTCGGCGGCCTGCGCCCGCTTGCGCAGCCGGAGCCCCTGGGCGGCGAAGACCGCGGCGATGACGATCCACAGAACGGTGGCGATCCAGGCGTACGGCTTCGGCGCCCAGGCCAGCCAGATGAACGCCCAGACGAAGAAGATTCCCGCCAGCGCGAAGTACCTGGTCGCCGTGGTGCGGACGAGCCACCTCGAAGCGGCTGCGGCCGGCCGTTCATCGCGCTCCATGAACGGAACCTACCCCGGGATCACACCCCGCCGTCCGCCGGCGGCGCGCACGGCGGAACCCCTGGGGGCCTTGAGCGGGATGTAAACATGACCGCGGCCCCTTATCGTCTACAGTTACGTAGACCGTCGACTGAACCGCAGTCACTTCGATGTGGTCCGCCGCCCCTGGCCAGGACCGCACGGCCCTCCGGTGCGGCGCCCCGGTCCGGGCCGTCCCCCGTCCGACCTGAAAGGCCGGAACCTTGCTCACAGCCTCGACACTCGCGGTGAACATCCTCGACGCGCAGTCCGTGCTGACCGCCTTCGGCGTGGCCGGAATCGCCGTGGTGATGTTCGCCGAGACCGGCCTGCTGGTCGGCTTCTTCCTGCCGGGCGACACCCTGCTGTTCACCG
This sequence comes from Streptomyces sp. NBC_00440, assembly GCF_036014215.1. Taxonomy (NCBI): domain Bacteria; kingdom Bacillati; phylum Actinomycetota; class Actinomycetes; order Kitasatosporales; family Streptomycetaceae; genus Streptomyces; species Streptomyces sp. NBC_00440. Next base: position 6,967,506 of record NZ_CP107921.1, on the reverse strand, counting down.
CGGGGCTGCTCTGCACCGGCAGCTCCACCGGCTCCCTGAAGCTGTCGCTGCCCATGGTGCTGCTCGCGTCAGCGGTCGGCGCGCTCGCGGGAGCACAGTGCGGCTATCTGATCGGGCGGAAGGCGGGGGGCGCCCTGCTCGCCCGCAGCCGTTCGGAACATCTGCGCAAGGGAGCGGCCCGCGCCGAGGAGCTGCTCGGCAAGTACGGACACGCGAAGGCCATCGTGCTCGCCCGCTTCGTCCCGGTGGTGCGCACGGTGCTCAACCCGATGGCGGGCGCGCTCGCCGTACCGGCCAGGACGTTCACGCTCTGGCAGGTGGTCGGCGGGCTCATCTGGAGCCAGGGCCTGGTGCTGGCCGGATACGCGCTGGGGTCGTCCATCCCGAACGTGGACCACTATCTGCTGCCGATCGTCGCGGTGATCGTCGTCGTCTCCCTGCTGCCCCTCGCCCTTGAGCTGCGACGCTCCCGCAAGAACCGCCCGCGCACCGACGGAGCCAGTGGATGAACCTCGCGTACGACGGATCGTCGATCGACGGCGGTCTCTACACGGACACGGTGGACCTGGCCCATCGCGCCCCGGGGTGGCTGGACTCGGCCGTCTCGGCCTGGTCGGGGTACGGTCTGGCGCTGTTCGCCGTGCTGATGCTCGCCGGCTGGTGGCGGGCACGCCGGGAGGGCGCCACCGCCGGGCTGATGGCGCTGGCCGTGCCGGTGATCGTGGTGCTGGCGTACTGCGTCAATGACGCGGTCAAGCTGGTCGTACGCGAGGACCGGCCGTGTCAGAGCCTGCATGTGACGACGCTGGAGGCGTGCCCGGCACCGGGCGACTGGTCCTTCCCCAGCAACCACGCGGCTCTCGCCTTCGCGGCGGCGGTGGCCCTGCTCTTCGTCTCCCGGCGGCTGGGCGTGACCGCCCTGGTCTGCGCGGTCGCGATGGCGGCCTCCCGGGTCTGGGTGGGCGCCCACTACCCGCACGATGTCGCCGTCGGCGCGCTGGTGGGCGCGCTGGTCGCGCTGGTGCTCGCGACGGCCCTGCGCCGGCGGCCGGAGGCCCTGGCGAGGCGGCTCACGGACACCAGACTGCGGCCGCTGCTGGTCTCGTCGTGAACCGCAGGGCCGCCGCCGACCTGGCCGTGTCGGTGGCGGTGGGGACCCTGGTGGCCTTCGTACTGCTGGCACTGGTGGTGGCGGGACACCACGGCGCCCCGCTGCTGACGGACCGCGGGCTCCTCTCGTGGTCGGTGCACCACCGGCCGCCGGTCGCGATCGCAGCGGCGCGCGGTGTCACCGACACGGGTACGGGCGCCGTCCCGTATCTGCTGGCCGTGCTGGCGGGCGTGATCGCCGGGCGCGGTGTGCGGCAGCGGGTGACCGCCGCCGTCGCCTGCCTGGTCTGTCTGGGCTTGGCGCAGTTGGCGCGTTACGGGGTGATGTCGCTGGTCGCGCGGGCGCGCCCGCCCGTCGGCGACTGGGCCGCGCAGGCCACGGGCTGGTCGTTCCCGTCCGGACACACCACCACGTCGGCCGTGACGGCGGGGCTGCTGGTCGCGGCGGTACTGCTGCGGGCGACACACGGCAGGAGGACGATCGCGGCCGGTATCGGCTGCTGGGCCGTGCTGGTCGGACTGAGCCGGGTGTACCTCGCGGTCCACTGGTCCACGGATGTCGTCGGCGGCTGGCTGTTCGCCCTCTGCTGGCTCTGCGTCTGCTTCCGGCTGGCTGTCCGGTTCTGCCCCGCCGTACCGTCCGCACCGGACGAGGACACCGCCCGCCTCCGGGACGAGGCCCCCGCGCACCGCTCGTGGGACGGCGCCGACGGGCCCGCGGGTTCGCTGGGCGGCTCACCGGCAGGCTGACCGGGTTCACGGCCGGCGACGCCCGGCCGCCCGAGCCGTTCCGTCTCGCCGAGACCGCCGAGACCGCCGAGACCGCCGAGACCGCCGAGACCACAGAGCCCACTGCCCCGGCTGTGCACCCCACAGCCACACCGTCTACAGTGCTGTAGACGCCCGACGGCCGGCCTGCACCGCCGGCCGTCGGGTTCCACCGGACCGGGAGCGCCCGGACGGCAGTTGACGTGGCGCCCGGCGCCCGGAGGGGTGACAGAGAACCATGCGAGAGCCAGTGGGCCGAACGGCCGTCGGACCGGCGCACGCGGTGCGCAGCCCGCGGGGACGGACTGCGCCCGGGTGGAGCAAAGTACCCGAGGTGACGGTCTGGTTCTGGGTCGTCAAGGTCCTCACCACCGGGATGGGAGAGACGGCGTCGGACTATCTGGCCCGGGTGCTCGGCCCGGTCCTGGCCGGCGCCCTCGGGCTGACCGGCCTGGTGGCGCTGCTGGTGCTCCAGTTCCGCACGACGCGCTACAACGCCTGGACCTACTGGTCGGCGATCGTGATGGTCAGTGTCTTCGGCACGATGGCCGCCGACGTCGTCCATGTGGTGGTGGGTGTCCCCTACGCGGTCTCGGCCGCGGGCTTCGCGGTCGCCCTGGCAGCCGTGCTGATGACCTGGTACGCGTCCGAGGGCACCCTCTCCATCCACAGCATCCGCACCCGTCGCCGTGAGGGCTTCTACTGGGCGACGGTGCTCGCCACCTTCGCCCTGGGCACCGCGGTCGGCGACCTCACCGCCGGGACCCTGCACCTGGGCTACTTCCCGTCGGGTGTGCTCTTCGCCGCCCTCATCGCGGTCCCGGCGCTGTGCAGGCGCTTCCTCGGACTCAACGCGGTGGCCGCGTTCTGGTGGGCGTACGTCCTGACCCGGCCGCTCGGAGCCTCGTTCGCCGACTGGATGGGCGCGTCCACGCACCACGCCGGCCTCGGCTGGGGCACCGGCCCGGTCAGCCTGGCCCTGCTCGTGCCGATCGTGATCCTGGTGAACCATCTGGCCGTCAGCGAGCGCCGCCACACCCCGGAGGCACCGACCGCGGCCCCGGCCGACTGACTTCCGGCCGGAATGACCCAGCCTGCTCCGGCGTTGTCGCTGGCCGGAGCCGGTTCGCGGGTGGACTCGCGGGCGGGCCGGGCAGATCTGGAGGCAAGGCTGTGCACGGTGAGTACAAGATCCCGGGCGGCAAGCTCGTCGTGGTCGACCTCGATGTCGAGGGCGGCGCACTGCGCAACGTCCGCGTGGCCGGTGACTTCTTCCTGGAACCCGACGAGGTGATCCTCGACATCGACGCGGCCCTGGAAGGCGCGCCCGCCCACACCGACGCCGCCGGGCTCGCCGCCCGGATCACCTCCGCACTGCCCCCCGCCGCCGTGCTGCTCGGCCTCTCCCCCGAGGGTGTCGCCGTCGCCGTACGCCGGGCCCTCACCCGGGCCACCGAGTGGAGCGCCCACCGCTGGCAGCTGATCCACGACCGCCCGCAGTCCCCCGCCCTCCACATGGCCCTGGACGAGGTCATCACCGCCGAGGTCGCGGCGGGCCGGCGCCCGCCGACGCTGCGGGTCTGGGAGTGGGCCGCCCCCGCCGTGATCATCGGCAGCTTCCAGTCCCTGCGCAACGAGGTCGACCCAGAGGCCGCCGAACGCCACGGCGTGACGGTCGTCCGCCGGATCTCCGGCGGCGGAGCCATGTTCGTGGAACCGCGCAGCACCATCACCTACTCCCTCTCCGTGCCCGAGTCGCTGGTGTCCGGCCTCTCGTACGCCGACAGCTACGCGTATCTGGACGACTGGGTGCTCGGCGCGCTGGCCGACATGGGCATCAAGGCCTGGTACCAGCCGCTCAACGACATCGCCACCGAGGCGGGCAAGATCGCGGGCGCGGCGCAGAAGCGCATCGCGGGCGGCGGGGTGCTGCACCACGTGACCATGGCGTACGACATCGACGCCGACAAGATGACCGACGTGCTGCGCATCGGCCGCGAGAAGCTGTCGGGCAAGGGGATCGAGAGCGCCAAGAAGCGCGTCGACCCGCTCGCGCGGCAGACGGGTCTGCCGCGCGAAGAGGTCATCGAGCGGATGATCGGGTCCTTCCGCAGCCGTTACGGCCTCGCCGACGGCAGCGTGACGGATGAGGAGATGGCCCGGGCACGGGAGTTGGCGGCGGCCAAGTTCTCCACTCCGGAGTGGACGGCGCGGGTTCCCTGACCGCCGCGGCACCAGATCGGCTGCCCCGGGTCAGGTGAGGGCCGGGATGATCTGTTCGCCGTACGCGTCGATGACGGTCTCGCGCGCGTCGTGCATCGCGTACACCGCGAACTGGTCCACGCCCAGGGCCCGCAGCGCCCGCAGCTTCTCGATGTGCGCCTCGGCGGGGCCGAGCAGACAGAAGCGGTCCACGATCTCGTCGGGGACGAACGCGGTGTCCGGATTGCCGGTGCGGCCGTGGTGGCTGTAGTCGTACCCCTCGCGCTGCTCGATGTACGTGGTGAGCGCGTCGGGGACCAGGGCGGAGTGCTCGCCGTAGCGGGCCACCAGGTCCGCTACGTGGTTGCCGACCATCCCGCCGAACCAGCGGCACTGCTCGCGGGCGTGGGCCAGGTCGTCGCCGATGTACGCGGGCGCGGCGACGCAGATCGTCACGGAGTCCGGGTCCCGGCCCGCGTCGGACGCGGCCGTCCGCACCGCCGCGACCATCGACTCGGTGAGGAAGGGGTCGGCGAGCTGGAGGATGAACCCGTCGGCCCGCTGCCCGGCCAGCGCGAGGGCCTTGGGGCCGTACGCGCCCATCCAGACGGGCAGTTTCCCGTTCTCGACCCAGGGCAGCCTCAGCGGCCGGCCGTCCACTTCGGCCTCGCGCCCCTCGGCGAGATCGCGGATGACGCCGATCGCTTCGCCCAGCGTGGCCAGTGTGTTGGGCTTGCGCCCCGCGACCCGCATCGCCGAGTCGCCGCGCCCGATTCCGCAGACGGTGCGGTTGCCGTACATCTCGTTGAGCGTGGCGAAGGTGGATGCGGTGACCTCCCACGTCCGGGTGGACGGGTTGGTGACCATGGGCCCGACGATCAGGCCGGTGGTGTGCTCCAGGATGCGGCTGTAGATGACGAACGGCTCCTGCCAGAGGACGGCCGAGTCGAAGGTCCAGCCGTAGCGGAAGCCGTTGCGCTCCGCGCGCCGCATCAGCCCGACGACGGCAGAAGCGGGCGGATCGGTCTGCAAAACGAGTCCGAAGTCCAAGGCGTGGCCTCCTGGTGCGGATGCGGATGCGGGTGCGGATCTGCGGGTGCGGATGCGGATTTCGGGGGGGGGCGGCGACACGGAGTCAGGTGAGGCCGGGTCAGGTGAGGCGGCGGCCCGGCAACGCGCAGCCGGGCGGAAGCGGTCCGGCTCCGCGGACGCCCGTATCACGTGCCGCGTCCCGGGAGATCCTTCCATATCGGGCCGTGCAGAAGCCTGTGCGACGACTCCTGGGACGCGAGTCGCGAGGGGACAATCCTGGACCGCTCGCCGGGCCTTGGGAAGACGCCCGCACAGAGCACAGATGCCTGCCCACTGCATCTGCCCGCTGCATCCGTACCGGCCGCGAAGGGATCTTGTGTAGCGTCGGGCAGCAGCAGAGGGCCCTGACCCCGTAGAAGGAGAACGAGATGACCGTGAGCACGCGCGTCGAGGACCGTTCCGCCATCGCAAGCCTGATGACCGGGTGGATACACCGCGACCTCGGTGAGTGGGAGCAGCTGGGTGAGCTCTTCCATCCCGACGGCACCATCGAGATCAGCTGGTTCGAAGGGCCGGCCGCCGACTTCGTGGCCGCCTCCGCCCGGATGGGCGCGTCCGACCTGCGCTCCAAGCACCAGATCGGCGGCCCGTCGATCACCTTCAACGGCGACCGGGCTCTGGTCGAGACGAGCGCGATGCTCATCGCCGAGAACGTCGCTCTCGACCTCGGCTGCACCGCCCGCAACCGCTTCTGGGACCGCGTCGAAAAGCGCGACGGCGACTGGCGCATCGTCCACCGGGCGAGTGTGTACGACATGAGCTCGTTCAACTTCCTCGCGAAGGTCCAGGACATCGACGAGAGCGCCGTCCGCCGCTACCCGCGCGAGTACGCGGCCCTCGCCTACGTCCTGGAGAAGTCCGGCTACTCGGTCGCCCGTGAATTCCCCACCAGGAACAGCGAATTGGAGGCCCGGATGAAGGCGGCGGGCCGGGCCTGGCTCGACGGAGCCTGAACCCCGCGCGAGACCCGTCCGAAGGCGAGCCGCGCGGCCGGGAGCGATCCGCGCCCCCTCACCGGCGGATTCCGGCGCGACGGTGACATCATGAGCGGGCCGGTCAGCAGCCCGGCGCTCAGCACACCCGCACATCATCACGGAGGAGGCCGCATGGGCCTGAACCGCCACGACCCCGAAGGCGCGATCGCCGAGTCCGCCAAGGCGTACTCGAACTGGGGGCGTTGGGGCGCGGACGACGTGCTGGGCACCCTGAACTTCCTCGACGAGGCCAAGCGCCGCGAAGGCGCGGCCCTCGTGCGCCGGGGCGCGAGTTTCTCGCTGTCGCAGAGTTTCGACATGGACGGCCCGCAGAACGGCTGGCGGCGGCGCACCAACCCCGTACACACCATGCTCGACACCGGCACCGACGCCGTCATGGGCCACCAGGGTTTCCCGCACGGCATCGGCGGCGCCGACGACGTGATCTCGATGCCGCTGCAGTGCTCCACCCAGTGGGACGGCCTCGGCCACATCTTCGACCACGGCATCGCCTGGAACGGGCGGCCGGCGGAGCATGTCGTCACCTCCGCCGGTGACCTGGTCACCGGTATCGAGCACATGGCGCCGTACGTCGCGGGGCGCGGTGTCCTGCTGGACGTGGGCCGGTTCGTCGGAGGCGGAAAGGGCGAGCTGCCCGACGGTTTCGCCATCACCGAGGAGCAGTTGACCGACACCGCGCGGGCCCAGGGCGTCACCGTCGGACGCGGTGACATCGTGCTGGTGCGCACCGGACAGCTCACCCGCGTCCGCCGCGAAGGCTGGGGCGAGTACGCGGGCGGACCGGCCCCCGGCCTCTCCTTCACCACGGCCGGCTGGCTGCACCGTACCGAGATCGCCGCGATCGCCACCGACACCTGGGGCTTCGAGGTCCGGCCCAACGAGTTCGAGGCCGCGTTCCAGCCGCTGCACCAGGTGGTCATCCCCAACATGGGCCTCCTTGTCGGCGAGTTGTGGGATCCGGACGCACTGGCCGAGGACTGCGCCCGCGACGGTGTGTACGAGTTCTGGCTCACCGCCGCCCCGCTGCCCATCACCGGAGCCGTCGGCTCCCCGGTCAACCCGATCGCCGTCAAATAGCACGACGGCGCCTCGTGCGCCGTCCCCGCGCTCAGTGCGCGTACTCACCGAGCCCGCGCGGCACATAGGCCCCGTGCCCCGCGTGGCCGGCGTACTCACGGTTGTCGATCACCGGAACACCACGTGAGAGCACCGTCTCCACCCGGCCGGTCACCCGCTTGCCCTCGTACGCCGAGTAGTCGACGTTCATGTGATGCGTCGAGGCGGACATGACCTGCTCGGCGGCCGGGTCGTAGACCACGATGTCGGCGTCCGCGCCCGGGGTGATCGTCCCCTTCTGCGGATACAGGCCGAACATCCGCGCCGGTGCAGCGCAGGCGATCTCGATCCAGCGGCGGCGGCTGATGTGCCCGTCGACGACGGCCTGATGGAGCAGGTCCATGCGGTTCTCGACACCCGGCATACCGTTCGGGATCTTCGAGAAGTCGCCCTTCCCCAGGTCCTTCTGACCCTTGAAACAGAACGGGCAGTGGTCGGTCGACACCACCTGCAGGTCATTGGTGCGCAGGCCCCGCCAGAGCGCCGCCTGGTGCTCCTTCGGCCGCAGCGGCGTCGAGCACACATACTTCGCGCCCTCGAATTCGGGCTCGGCGAGATTGTCCGTCGACAGGAACAGATACTGCGGGCACGTCTCACCGAACACCGGCAGGCCCTCATGACGCGCCCGCGCGATCTCCGCCAACGCCCCCTGCGCCGACACATGCACCACATACACCGGCGCCCCCGCCACCTGCGCCAGCTTGATCACCCGGTGCGTGGCCTCCGCCTCCAGAAGCGCGTTGCGGACCTCGCCGTGATAGCGCGGGTCCCGCTCACCGCGCGCCAGTGCCTGCTCCACCAGGACATCGATCGCGAGACCGTTCTCCGCGTGCGTCATCACCAGACCGCCGTTGGACCCGGCACGCTGCATGGCCCGGAGGATCTGGCCGTCGTCGGAGAGGAACACCCCCGGGTACGCGGTGAAGAGTTTGAACGAACTGACGCCGCCCGAGACGAGCCGGTCCATCTCCTTGAGCGACGACTCGTTCACATCGGACATGATCATGTGGAAGGCGTAGTCGATCGCGCACTTCCCGTCCGCTTTCGCGTGCCAGGTGTCGAGCCCTTCACCGAGTGATCCGCCCTTGGACTGGATGGCGAAGTCGATGATGGTCGTCGTGCCGCCCCAGGCGGCCGCCCGGGTCCCGGTCTCGAAGGTGTCGGACGCGAAGGTGCCGCCGAAGGGCATCTCCATGTGCGTATGGGCGTCGACCCCGCCGGGGACCACGTACTTCCCGGTGGCGTCGATCGTACGGTCGGCGGTCCAGGCGTCCGCGGCGGCGGAGCCGTGCGCGGCGAGAGCGGCGATCCGGCCGTCCTCGATGAGGACGTCGGCGTGGGTCTCCTCCGCGGCGGTGATGACGAGACCGCCGCGGACCAAGGTGCGGGTACTCATGGTGCTCTGCTCCCTCTTTCGTACACCGGTGCGTGCTGCGGAACCCGCCGACCAGGCCCTGTCCGGTCTGTCTTCGTGGATCAGGCCGCGGCGTCCGGTGCGGTGCCTCGCAAGGCGGAGGATCGCCCCCGTACTGGACGTACTGGGGTGACTCCGACAACGCGGCGAGGTGCCGTGCCGGGCGTCGCGGGCCCACGAAGACCAGCCGGACAGGACCTACCCCGCCCGCAGGGCCTGTTCGATGATGGCCGCGCCCGCTTCGGCCTCTGCGACATTGAGCGACAGCGGCGGTGCGATGCGCAGCACGCTGGTGTCGTGCCCGCCGCCCTTGCCGATCAGCAGCCCGCCTTCCCTGGCCGCCTCCAGGACGGCCGCCGCCTCCGGGTTGGCCTCGTCGGTGCCGGGCTTCACCAGCTCGACGCCGATCATGAGGCCCCGGCCGCGCACTTCGCGTACGAGCGGGGAGTGCGCGCCGACGGCCCGCAGCCGTTCGAGCAGGAGGCCGCCGATCCGGCGCGCGTTGCCCTGGAGGTCGTGTTCCAGCAGATAGGTGAGGTTGGCGAGGCCCGCGGCCATGGTGACCGGGGAGCCGCCGAAGGTCGAAATGGAGTTGGCGTCCAGGCAGTTCATGACGTCGGCGCGGGCGACGACACCGCCGATGGACATGCCGTTGCCGATGCCCTTGGCGAAGGTGAGGATGTCCGGCGGGCCGTTCTCGGCGTGTGCCTGCCAGCCCCAGAAGTGGTCGCCCGTGCGCCCCCAGCCGGTCTGCACCTCGTCGGCGATCCAGAGGATGCCGTGCCGGTCGAGCACTTCGCGGAACGCGGCGTAGAGGCCGTCGGGCGGCGCGGTGAAGCCGCCGACGCCCTGGATCGGCTCGGCGATCAGGGCCGCCGCGTCATGGGTGTGGCCGAGCAGGTCCTCCAGGTCGGCGACGCACGCCTCGATGAACCGGGCGTCGCTGAGCTGCGCGTACGGGCCCCGGCTGCGGACAGCGCCGTGGACGTAGAGCGTCTGGAGCGGGGAGAGGCCGGTCGGCGACCAGCTGCGGTTGCCGGTGATGCCGACGCTCGTGAAGGAGCGCCCGTGGTAGCTGTTGCGCATCGCGAGGATCTGGCTGGACCTGCGGTACGCGGTGGCGAGCAGCAGCGCGGTGTCGTTGGCCTCGGTCCCCGACGTGGTGAAGAAGACACGGGCGTCCGGGATCCCGGAGAGCGTCGCGATCCGCTCGGCCAGCTCCACCATCGGCCGGTTGAGATAGAGCGTCGAGGAGTGCACGATCCGGCCGGCCTGCTCGCTGACCGCCTTGGTCACCTCGGGCAGGGCGTGCGCGGTCATGGTGGTGAGGATGCCGCCGAAGAAGTCGAGATAGCGGTTGCCGTCCGCGTCCCAGACGTACCGGCCCTCGCCATGGGTGATCTCGATGGGCTCCCGGTAGTACGTGGCGAGCCACTCGGGGAGGACGGCCCGGTGCCTGTTGTACAGATCGCTCACGGCTGCACCAGCCCGTCGTACGCGTCGGGCCTGCGGTCCCGGTAGAACGCCCACTGCTGCCTGACCTCGTCGATGAGGTCCAGGTCGAGGTCGCGGACGAGGAGTTCCTCGCTCTTGTCGTCGGCGACGTCCCCGACGAACTGGCCGCGTGGGTCGACGAAGTAGCTGGTGCCGTAGAAGTCGTTGTCGCCGTACTCCTCCTGGCCGACCCGGTTGATCGCGGCGATGAAGTACTCGTTGGCGACGGCGGCGGCGGGCTGCTCCAGCTGCCAGAGATGGGCGGAGAGACCGCGCGAGGTGGCCGAGGGGTTGTAGACGATCTGCGCCCCGTTCAGGCCGAGTTGGCGCCAGCCCTCGGGGAAGTGGCGGTCGTAGCAGATGTACACGCCGACCTTGCCCACGGCCGTGTCGAAGACCGGCCAGCCCATGTTCCCCGGTTTGAAGTAGTACTTCTCCCAGAATCCCTTGACCTGCGGGATGTGGTGTTTGCGGTACTTGCCGAGGTACGAACCGTCGGCGTCGATGACGGCCGCCGTGTTGAAGTAGAAGCCCGACTGCTCCTGCTCGAAGACCGGAACCACGATCACCATGCCGGTCTCGCGGGCGAGTTCCCGCATCCGGGTGACCGTCGGCCCGTCGGGCACGGACTCCGCCCAGCGGTAGTGCTCGGCCTCCTGCACCTGGCAGAAGTACGGGGCGTTGAAGACTTCCTGGAATCCGATGATCCGCGCACCCTGACGGGCCGCCTCGCGGGCGTGCTCCTCATGCTTGGCGATCATGGATTCGGTGTCGCCGGTCCAGGTGGCCTGGACCAGTGCGGCGCGTACGACGTGGGACATGAGCAGCTCCTTCAACAGGGCGCCACGAAGCTCTACGCACGTAGACGGGTTGCGTAGGAGGAGAACGTAAGCCCCGTCACACACTGGGGCAAGACCATCGCCGTTAACCGGCAGAGTCGATCACGTTTCGCCCCTTCATGATCACTTCGCCATCCCGCCGTGATCAGATTGCGCGCCCGCCCCAGCGTGGCGACCAGGCCCGGACCGCCCGCGCACCAGGTCGGACCCACCACCGGCGGCGCCGCGACGGCCTGGGCGCTCAGGTCACACGGGCACCAGCGCGCAGCGCCCGGCGATCTCGTCCATGGAGAGCCCGAGCGCCGCCGCCAGCGCGGCGACCGTGAAGAAGGCGGGGGTCGGGGCCCGGCCTGTCTCGATCTTGCGGAGCGTCTCGGCCGAGATGCCCGCCGCAGCGGCCACCTCGGTCATGGTGCGCGCGCCGCGCGCCTCGCGGAGCAGACGGCCGAACCGTTCGCCGCGTGCGTGCTCTTCGGGTGTGAGAGGGGTACGGACCATGCCGTCATTCTAATACCGCTCGGACCGGTATAGTAATTGGCATGATCGAGATCAAGACAGACCTGTCCGTCGATGCGATGCGTGCGGCGGGCCGTGTGGTCGCCCAGGCCCTGGCGGCGGTACGGTCCGCCGCCCGTGTGGGAGTCACCCTGCGCACCCTCGACGCGACAGCCCACGCCGTCCTGCGCGAAGCCGGCGCCGGGTCCCCCTTCCTGGGCTACCACCCCGAATTCGCCCCCGGACCTTTCCCCGCGGTCCTCTGCGTCTCCGTCAACGACGCGATCGTGCACGGCGTCCCGGACGACTACCGGCTCCGCGACGGTGACCTGGTCAGCGCGGACTTCGGAGCGATCCTGAACGGGTGGGCCGGGGACTCCGCCATCAGCTTCACGGTCGGTCGCCCCCGCCCCGAGGACCTGCACCTCATCGACACCGCCGAACGCGCCCTGGCGGCGGGCATCGCCGCAGCCGTGGTCGGCAACCGCATCGGCGACATCGCCCACGCGGTCGGCCGGGTCTGCCGCCGGGAGGGGTACGGCATCCCGGACGGTTTCGGCGGCCACGGCATCGGCCGTGCCATGCACGAGGACCCCGGCGTCCCGAACGAAGGCCGCCCGGGGCGCGGGGTGCCGCTGCGCCACGGCATGGCGCTGGCGATCGAGCCGATGGTGATCGCCGGCGGCGGTGACGGCTACTACGCGGCCCCCGACGGCTGGACGCTGCGCACCCTGGACGGCAGCCGCGCCGCCCATGCCGAGCACACGATCGCCATCACCCACGCGGGCCCGCGCATCCTCACGGCACTCTGAGCCGCCGGCCCGGGGCCGCCCTCAGGGGCGCCCGTCCGGGCGGACCACCATCGCGGAGCCGCCGCCCCGGCGGACCGGTTCCGCAGCGGCCAGCCAGCGGCCGTCCGGCAGCCGCTGCACCCCGGTCGCCGCGCCGATCTCCGGGTTGAGTGTGAACTTGTGCCCGAGTGCCTCCAGCCGGCCCCGCAACGGGCTGTTGTAGAGCGCCGGTTCGAGCTCTGTCGTCGTGGCGTTGCGCTGGCTCGCCCGTGGCGCGGCGATCGCGTCCACCAGGGGCAGCCCCCGGTCGAGATGGCCGATGAGCGTCTGGAGCACGGTGGTGATGATGGTGGCGCCGCCCGGCGATCCGACGGCCAGCACCGGCTTCCCGCCGTGCAGGACGATCGTCGGCGAGATCGACGAGCGCGGCCGCTTGCCGGGCCCCGGGAGGTTGGGGTCGGGCACGGACGGACTGGCCGGGGCGAACGAGAAGTCCGTCAGCTCGTTGTTGAGCAGGAACCCGCGGCCCGGCACGGTCATGGCACTGCCGCCCGTCTGCTCGATGGTGAGCGTGTACGCGACGACGTTGCCCCACTTGTCGGCCACCGTCAGATGGGTGGTGTTCTCGCCCTCGTACGTGGTGGGGGCCGCGCTGCCGCTGTTCCCGCACCGCTCAGGGTGACGCGGGTCGCCGGGCGCCAGCGGGCTGGTCAGGACCGCGTTGTCCTTGATCAGGCAGGCGCGCGAGTCCGCGAAGCGCTGGGAGAGCAGTTCCTTGGTGGGTACGGGTTCGGAAGCCGGGTCACCGACCCAGCGGCCCCGGTCCGCGAAGGCGATCCGGCTCGCCTCGATGTAGTGGTGCAGATACTGGACCTGCGAGGCTTTCGAAAGGTCGGTGCGCTCCAGGATGTTGAGCGCCTCGCCGACCGTCGTACCGCCGGAGGACGACGGCGCCATGCCGTACACGTCGAGACCGCGGTAGGAGGTCTCCGTGGGAGCGCGGTGCAGCGGTTCGTACGACCGCAGGTCCTGCGCGGTCAGGTCCCCGGGGCGGGCGTTGCGGGTCGATCCGGGTGCCAGGTCCGGCTTGCGGACCGTACGTACGATGTCCTGCCCGAGGCGTCCCCGGTAGAGCTCGCCGACCCCCTTGCGGCCCAACTCCTGGTAGGTGCGGGCCAGATCGGGGTTCTTCAGCGTGGAGCCCACGGCAGGCGGCTGCCCGCCGGGCAGGAAGAGCTTCGCCGTCGCGGGGAAGTCCGCGAAGCGCGCCTGGTTGTCCTGCGTCTGACTGTGGAAGGTCGGGTCGACGGTGAAGCCGTCCGTGGCGATCCGCTCGGCCGGTTTCAGCACCGTCCCCAGCGACTTGCGGCCCCAGGAGGCGAGCGCGGAGTCCCAGGTGGCGGCGGTGCCCGGCGTGCCCACGCTCAGACCGCTGGTCACCGCGTCCGCGAAGGGCAGCGGTTTGCCGTTCTCCAGGAAGAGCGAGGAGTCGGCGGAACGCGGCGCGGTCTCGCGGCCGTCGATGGTGTGCACCCGGTGGGATCCGGCGTCGTAGTAGACGAAGTAGCCGCCACCGCCGATGCCCGCCGAGTACGGCTCGGTCACGCCGAGGGCTGCGGCCGTGGCCACCGCGGCGTCCACCGCGTTGCCGCCCTCACGGAGCACCTCGATGCCCGCGGCCGACGCGTCCTGGTCGACGCTCGACACCGCGCCGCCGTACCCGACCGCGACCGGAGTCTTCGCCGCCGTGCCCCCTCCGGGCGATCCCGCCGGCGCTCCGGCGGCGGAGGGCGGTGCGGTCGCGCCCACCGACAACAGGGCGGCGGCGACGGCCAGATAGGAGAGCTTCCGGACGGTGACACGGCGCATCCATGACCTCCAGCGGAGAGACGTACGGCGCAGCGTAGCCCGCCCACCGCCCCTTCGTCATGGACACGTCGGTACCATGCCGCTCCGGACAGGACCGGACGGCCGAGGGGTATGCCACGTGAACGACGACCTACGCAACATCCTGCTCGGCGTGATCGCCGCCGGCGTCAGCGGCGCGCTCGGCTGGCTCGCGCGCACCTCGCTGTGGCGCCGCAGACTCCGCAGGAAGCAGCGCTTCTTCGGGCTGCCCCGGAACTCCGAGTGCCTGCTGGTGGTCAACCGCGAGGCGGGCGGCGACGGGGCCGTCGCCCGTAATGACGTCTTCGCGCTGCTCGAACTCTCCTCCCTCATCAAGGACTGCGGCGCGCACGCCCAGATCCTGTCGGCAGACACCGCGCAGCAGGGCATCGGCGAGCGTACGGAGTTCTGCCTCGGGGGCCCCTCGTCCAACCGCCGGATGGCCGCCCATCTCCAGTCGCTGCTGCCCGGGGTCGACGTGAACACCGATGTGGACCCGGGCCCTGACCGCGCCGCCTTCCAGATCGGCAGCGAGCGCTACCGGCTGGAGAGCGGCCGGCTCGCCCATGTCCTGCTGGCCCGGCTGACCGCACAGCCCGGCGCCCGGCCGGTGTTCCTCTTCTGCGGCCAGCAGTCGATCACCAACCAGGCAGCCGCCCGCTATCTGGCCCGCAACCACGAGAAGCTGGCGCGCAAGTACGGCGACCGGTCCTTCTGCCTGCTGCTGAAGGTGGTCAACTCCCAGGCGTACGGCCCGGATGTGGTGGAACTGATGGCGGACGTCACCCGTGCGGCGCAGACCCCGATCCCGGCTCCCCGTACCTCGCACCGGGCGGATCGCTGACGGGGATGCCGCCGGGCGCGTACTCCCGGATCAGCGCCACCAGCCCGGCCGGGTCCACATCGAAGACCTGCGCCTCGATACAGAGGCCCTGCGCCTGCTCGCTCCGGCCGAGTGACGGCGCGAGCCTGCGATACATCGACCGCGGCCGGCAGAACCGGGGCAGCGCTTCGGCTTCCGGCGAGAAGTCCACGACGACATGGGCGCTGGTCCGGCCGCCCTCGGTGACGTCGGCGGCCGCCACGCCCGCCACCGCGGACCACGGCACGGTACGGGCGGGCCAGAGGGGCAGGTGCACGGTCAGGCCGTCGGCGCCCGGGGCCAGCCGCAGCGGCCGCACCAGATAGCCGACGAACGTAGCGGTGAAGAAGGCGAGCAGCAGTCCCGCGATCACCATCAGGGTGCCGCCGACCGCGCCGTACGCCCCTGAGACGACCGGCGGGATGGCCACCACCCAGGCGACCAGCACCACCACCGCCGCCACCGGGACCCACTGCAGCTTCCCCCTGAGCCGCAAGGTCATGTCCGTTCGCCCCCGGTCCGCGCCGTTCTCTGAATTCGTCACACGGAGAGCTTGGGACGCGGGGCGCGGTCGCGCCAGGGTTTCGCTGAATTCCGGTCAACAATTCGCCGACGGCGGCGTCGCCATGCTCTCCAACACCCTCATCAGCACCAAGGGGAGCGGCACCCTCGTCGCGTACCTCTGCGACGTGGGGCCGCTCGGCCTCGGCAAGCTGGTCAGCAACGCGCCGTACACCTTCCACGGGAAGACGCCCGGCATGGCGTTCCCCGTGGACCTGGATCTGTTCTCCACGGCGTACGACGTGCCGGCGGGCCACCATCTGGCCCTGGTGACCGACACCGTCGACCCGCTGTACATCGAGCACAACCCGACCGGCGCGCAGCTGACCTTCTCCTCGCCCGAGTCCGACCTGTCGTACCTGTCGGTCCCGCTTCGCGAGAAGTGATCACCGGCTGCTGCCGGGCGGGCATGGTGCCCTACGTGCTACTGCGCACCCGGCAGCAGCGTTCCTGGTTCGGCCGGACCCGGCCGTCAGCGGACGGTCGATGACGCAAACTATCCACCCCGACAAGGGACTTCACACCCGACACGCGCTAGGTGACGATAAACCGTATTTGCATTGAAAAGCGGTGAAGTTGGTCAATTCGGGCGGCGGTCAGGCCTCTGCTGCCTCCGAGTAGACCTGTGAGAGTTCGGGTGCTCCGGTGACCGCCCAGTCGAGTCCGGCCTCGACCACATTGATCTCCCGCCCCGACGCCAGGCGGACCACCGGCGTGCCGCCCGGCAGGACGTCCCAGACCGCGCCGGGGACGGTCCTGACGATGGTGGTCCCGAGGTAGAGACCCGCGTCGTTGCCCAGCCAGGGCAGCTCCTCGGGGTCGTCCCGCCAGTGCGGCGGAAGCTGGTCGAGTGCGGTCAACGAGGCCGGTGAGTCGTCGAGTTGAAGCCCTTCCTGACCGGCTCTGGCGCGCAGCAGCTCGCACTCGGCGAGCAGTTCGCCCACTCCCTGCGGGTTGTTCCGCACCGCCGTGGCGAGCGTCTCCGCGTGTTCCGTGCCGTGCCTTCTGCGCCAGTGTTCAAGGAAAGGGATATTCACACCGCTCAGCCTCGCATTCCGCCGGACAGTCGCACCAACAGGCGCGCGGATCCCCCGGCCCCGGAGGTCACCCGACAGCCTCTCAGATGTCGAGATCGACGACGACGGGAGCGTGGTCCGAAGCGCCCTTCCCCTTGCGCTCCTCCCGGTCGACATAGCTGTCCTTGACCGCAGCGGCGAAGGGCTCGTTGCCGTACACCAGGTCGATGCGCATGCCCTTGTTCTTCGGGAACGCCAGCTGCCGGTAGTCCCAGAAAGTGTACGGGCGTTCGTACTTGAGCGGGCGGGGCACCACATCGCTCAGTCCCGTCTCGCGGAGCGCGGTGAGCGCGGCCCGCTCGGCCGGGGTGACATGGGTGGCGCCCTCGAACAGCGCCGGGTCCCAGACGTCCTCGTCCGCCGGGGCGACATTGAAGTCCCCGAGGACGGCGAACGGGCGCCCGCCCGCCGCGTCCGTTGCGGCCGCCGCCTTCAGCGCGGCGAGCCACTGGAGCTTGTACGTGTAGTGCGCGTGGTCGACCTCGCGGCCGTTCGGCACGTACACCGACCAGACCCGGACCGGGCCGCAGGTCGCCGAGATGGCTCGCGGCTCCTGCGTGCCCTCGTACTCCGGGCCGCCGGGCAGTCCCATGACCACGTCGTCCAGTCCCAGCCGGGAGATCAGCGCCACCCCGTTCCACCGGCCGGTGGCGTGGACCGCCGACTCGTACCCGAGCTCACGCAGCTCGTCGGCGGGGAACTGCTCGGCGGAGCACTTGGTCTCCTGGACGCACAGCACGTCCGTGCCGGTGCTCTCCAGCCAGGCCAGCAGCCTCGGGAGACGGGCGGTGATCGAATTGACGTTCCAGGTGGCGATGCGCATGGGACCAAACCTAGCCGGTGGCACCGACAGTCACAGGTCCGTGGCGTCGCCCGGCATCAGACGGGTGTGGCCGGCGCCGCCGAGGTTGCCGATGTGTGTGTCGTACACACCGCGCGCCAGATCCTTGAGCAGCACGTCATGGATGTCGATGGCGCGCTGCGGCCGCACCTCGCGCACGTAGTCGATCACCTCGGAGATCTTGTTCCACGGGGCGTGCACCGGAAGCATCAGCGTCTCGACCGGCTGGTCGGGAACGGTGAAGGCGTCGCCCGGATGGAAGACCGAACCGTCCACCAGGTAACCGACGTTGGTGATCCGCGGCAGATCCGGGTGGATCACCGCGTGCAGTTCGCCGTGCACCTGGACGCCGAACCCGGCGGCCTCGAAGGTGTCGCCGTGGCCGACGGTGTGGACCCGGCCGGGGAACGCCGCGGAGAGCTGCTCGGCGACGCTGCGCAGGGTCCAGATCTCGGCGGCCGGGTTCGCCTCCATCCCGGCGCGCAGCCGGTTCTCGTCGAAGTGGTCGGGGTGCTCGTGCGTCACGAGGATGGCGTCGGCGCCCAGCGCCGCGTCCTCCTCGCTGAACCCGCCGGGATCGATGACGAGCGTCCGCCCGTCCTTCTCCAGCCGGACACAGGCGTGGGTCTTCTTCGTCAGTTTGATCGTCATACCCACCATCCTGCTACGCCTCGGGGGTGGTCTCCTGCTGGATCACAGCCCTGGCCACCTCGAAGGCGGAATTCGCCGCGGGAACACCGCAGTAGACCGCCGTCTGGAGCAGCACTTCCTTGATCTCCGTGGGGGTGAGTCCGTTGCGCAGGGCCGCACGGACATGGGAGGCCAGCTCCTGCGGATGCCCGCCGGCGACCAGCGCCGTCAGGGTCACCACGCTGCGAGTGCGGCGGTCGAGCCCGCCCCGGGTCCAGACCTCCCCCCAGGCGTACCGGGTGATCAGCTCCTGGAAGTCCCCGGTGAACGCGTCGGCCGCGGCCTCCACCCGGTCCACATGGGCGTCGCCCAGCACCTCCCGGCGTACCTTGATGCCCGCGTCGTACGGGTCGGGGCGCCCGGCGGGGACGGCGTCCGGCTGGGGCGCCGCGGGGGCGATCTCGGCGATGGGAGCCACCGGGACCGAGAGGCCCGGCACGTGCGGCGGCACCGGAATCGACGGCGAGGTGGTCGAGGTGGTCGACGAGGCGTTGTCCTGCCACGCGGTGGAGAAGTGCCGTACCAGCAGATCGGTTACGGCCGCGGGCTGCTCGACCGGTGCCAGATGGGAGGCGGCCGGGACCATCGCGAGCCGGGCGTCCGGTATGCCCGCCACCAGGGTGCGGGCGTCCCCGGGTCCGGTCACCCGGTCCTCGGCGCCGACGACGACGAGGGTCGGCACGCCGATCCGGCCCAGTTCGGTGCGGATGTCGAAGGCCGCCAGAGCCTCGCAGGCCGCGATGTAGCACCCGGGGTCGGTGGTGCGGACCATCTGCACGGCCCACTCCACGATGGCCGGCTGCGCCGTCGCGAAGCCGTGCGTGAACCACCGCTCGGGGGCGCTGCGCGCCATCGGGTCGAGCCCGTTGGTGCGGACGATCACTCCGCGCTGGCGGAACTCGTCCGCCGTACCGAACCGGGGCGAAGCGGCGACCAGCGCCAGCGAGGCGACCCGCTCCGGGTGGCGCAGGGCCAGCTCCATGCCGATCGCGCCGCCGATGGAGCACCCCGCGTAACCGAAGCGCTGCACGCCGAGCTCGTCGAGCGTGGCGAGGAGCCGCTCGGCGATCCCGGCGACCGAGGGGACGGGGTGGGCGGGGGCGCCGCCGTGGCCGGGCAGGTCGAAGCGCAGGACACGCCAGGTCCTGGACAGCTCGGGCGTCTGCCGGTCCCACATGTGCCATGTGGTACCCAGTGAGGGACCCAGGACCAGGACCGGGGCGCCTTCTGGCCCGTCAAAGCGGTACTGGAGGGTCTGCTGCGTCGTCTCGCTCATCCGGCTCACGCTCTCATATCTCACAATCTCTCACGACGCCCGGTATGTCGTCTCCGGACCCATGCAGTCCGCCCCACACTGTGGCAGCTCCACGAAGACCCTTCACACCCGGCGTGACGTAGCGCCTCTTGGTGGTCCGGACGTTCGTGTCTCCCGCCCACCGAGCCAACACGTGGTCCGGAACACCCATGTCGGCGAGGTATGTGAAACAGGACGCCCGGGCGTCGTACAGGCGCACTTGGCGTAGCCCCAGAAGCGCCATGATCCCGTATGCTCGCCGGCGGAGTTGCTTGATGTTCCGAGCCTCCCCCATCTCGTCCACCAGGACGTAGCCGGAGTCAAGGTAGCCAGGTCCGAGGACCAGCTTTTCCTTGGCCTGGAGAGACTTGAACGACCGGAGCTCGTCCCGGACCGGAACTGGCAAGGGAAGCTCGCGCTATCCGGCCATCGACTTAGTATTTTCCCCACCACCGTCTCATTCCCCATCATCGTGCGGGTATTGGCGATGCCGATGGTTCCGGATTCCAAGTCGACATCCCCCAACGGAGTCCGCAGACTTCTGCCGGGCGGAGACCCATGAGGGAAAGCAGGAGCGGTGCGCAGAGCCTGTCCGCTCTGATTCCCTGCACGAACACATGGACCTCCGCGACGTCCCAAGGTTTCAGTCCGCCTTGGTCCTCCGCTCCTCCCTTCGAGCCCGACGCGGAATCGTAAGATGCTGAGCCACATTCATAGGGACAAGCCGCTTGGATACCGCGTTTCAGGCACTCTTCAAGTCGCGCGATGCCCAGGGCGCCTATTGGCGCGAGGAGCCGGTGTGCCGCCGGCGACGGGCACCGGGCGGTTGCGAGCAATGGTCAAGACCCGTGGATGGTCGTGCGGGACGGTGGTCACGACCGGTTTCCCTTCAGGTCAGCGGGGCCTGACCTTCCACGACCGGATCCGGGAGAGGAATCCCTTGCCTGGCCTACGCGCCGTAGCCGGGGCGGGCCGGGCGGCGGGTGTGAGGTCCCGGTAGCCCAGAACATCGTCGAAGACCGCCGGCCAGCTGACGCCGTCAAGCAGCACCACGGGCTGAAGAGACGTCAGCTGGCGGTTGACGTGGGTCATCTCGCCCTGCGCTGCCGCGCATTTCTTGCAGGTGGCGATGTGGTCGGCGACCTTGCGTGCCTCGCGCCTGCCCAGGCTTCCCCGGGTGTACGCCGCGAGCCTCACCTCGTCCTCACCGCACGTCGAATACGTCATCACCGCCGTCAGGTAGGCGTGGGAGAGAGCCTCCCGGGCCCGGTGCGCAGCGACAGAAGTCGCGTTGGGTGTCAGTCCCAGCATGGGTGCGACCTGTGAAGCCGGGAGGTCGTGCATCACCGTCAGTGCCAGGATCTGCTGGACGTGTTCGGGAAGCCGGTTGAGCGTCTCACGCGCGATCAGGACGTCCTCGACACGGCTCTGCTCCTCTCCCCACACGTTGACCGGCACAACGGCTGCGCTGATGCCGCTGTCGAAGACCAGGGGGAGATCCTGCGCGTGGCCATCACGCAGAAGGTTGTGCAGCACGGTGAACAGGTACGCCTTCGGATACTCGCGAGGTCCCTTTCCCTTGCGCAGCGCCGCGAGGGTGCGCGCGAAGCACTCGGCCGCCAGATCCTCGGCCTGGCCCGGATCCGGGGCCCGCCGTGCCGCGTAGGCACGCAGCAGGTCGACGTGCCGGAGGTAGAAGCAGGCGTAGGCGTCCTCGTCCCCGTCACGGGCCCGGGCGATGAGGGCCGTGTCGTCGAGGTGTTCCACCGTATGGGAGGGCGGGTCTTCGTAGGTCGTCACATACACAGAGACCGCGCGGACGCCTGCCTCTTACGCCGGTTCACAAAAAAATCTTCGCAAGGCTGTAAGAGGAGACGCTGCCCCGGGTCTCAGACGGCATGAACATCACTCTCATCGTCGCCGCGGTCCCCGCATGCGCCGTCACCACCATCGCCGCACTCGCCATCGTCGGACCAGCCGCCCTCCGCCAGCGCGCCCTGGCCGTCCTGACCATCCTGCTTCACTCCCCCGCCGGCCCCGAACAGCTGCCCGACCACCCCGACACCCCGCCGCCCGGCGGCGTCGACCCCGCCTCAAACGATTCGGCCCGATAGCCCCCAGGGGAGCGCACGTGCCGGCGTTCTTACCCGCGTTGTATCGAGGTCGTCCGGGTGCGGTTGGCCCGCGTCGCCTTCACCTCCGTCGAGCGGCGCGGCTGGAGGGCTGGGCTCCGCCCCCGAAATCACCGAAGTGGTGAAGGGGCATCGTGGGCGCGCTGCGCCGCTTGCTGGATCTCGTTGCGGGACAGCGGGGCCAGGGCAGTCGACACCGGGGCGCGGGTGTGGCCTTCGGCACGGACGACGGTGAGGAAGGTGTGGGTGAGCATGGCGAGGGGCGGCCAGTTCGATGACCGCCCAGTCGTAGAAGCGGTCCCTTGGCGCCAGCCTCTGCATGCAGCTTCTGCCAGGCCCGCTTCGGCGCCTTCCCGGCCAGGACATCTGCACGGAGCATCCCTGTACCGGTGGTGACTTCACGACCAGTGGTATTCGGTGACGCTTCCTCCGGTCACGGTGAGGGTGCCGTGTGGTGTGGTCGCGTCGAGCCACACGGTGTATTCGCCAGCGGTGAGCGGGGAGATGACCAGGCAGTGGATGGTGCGGTCTGCGAGGTGACGGGGCCGGACGGCAGCGTGGGTGCGGCGGTCCGGCTCATCCGTGGGGCTGACTTCGATTTCCAGACCGTCGTGTTCGGCGCGAGTGTGGATGATTACGGCGCCGGTGTCGGCTCCGATGTCGAGGACGACGCTGCCCTCGGTGGACGGTGCGGGCAGGGGCGCGTGGGTGTGGACGTCTGTCATGGCTGACTCCGTGCGGGTCGTGGGGACAGCTGGCGCCGCGCGCCGCGGCAGGAGTGGTGGCGGCACCAGCTGTTCGTCCGGGTGACGTGCGGGCGGGGGTCAGGCGGAGGGGTGGTGGTATCCGTCGTAGGGGACGCCGAGGTAGGGGAACTTGTTGAGGTAGGGGTTCTTCACGTCGTCGGGTGTCAACCCGTCGGTGACCTGTCCTGCTGCGGGGTCAGGGGTGTAGGTCTTGTCGACGAGCGGGACGGTGACTCCGGCGAGTGCGCGAAGTTCGACAGTGACGACGTCGTCGAACACGCGTCGGCCGTTGGGGAATCCGGCCGCGTCACCTGCGATGAGGCCCAGGATGTCGGGCTTGGTTGTGGGCGGCACCGCGACATTGAGGCGGAGCATGTCGGCCTGTGTGTCCCCGGTGTGGTTCTGGAAGCCTGGAACGACTCCGTCGGGGATGCCGGTCAGCAAGATCGCGAGGAGGTCGGCGCGCGCTTTGCCCGAGGCGTTGAGGGCGGCCAGCTTCGGAAAGACGCCGGGGTAGAGGGTGGGCAGGAGTGTGGCCAGCTCGGGGTGGGCGACGTACGTCGCGAAGCGCTTGTCCTGCGAGGGTGGCAGCGTGTTCCAGAGGTCTTTCTTACCGAGCGGGACGAGGACTTCGTTGAAGAGCGGGTTGCCGAGGCGGGAGACCTGGACGAACGGACCCGTTTCGTGGTCGGTGGCCTTCCCCGGCGACAGTACGCGGGCCTGGCGCCGGCTTGCCGTGGTCCACACACCGATCGTGGCCCTGGGGTCCTTGACGTCCCGGCCCCGCCAGCCGCGGCGGGTCAGTTCGGTGATCGGGACCTGCAGGGCCAGCGTGTGGACGTTGAGTTCCTTGGTGGTGTTGACGCCGTCCGCGGGCTGGGTGAAGACGCTCATACCGAACTGGTTGTGCAGGTTCTGGAACGGCCTCAGGTTTCCGAGGTCGAAGATGGAACCGAGGTCTACGTAGAACCCTTCGGCGCGCTGGCCGGCGAAGACCTTGCGGCTGCGGCCGGCGCTGTGGACGGCCTTCGCGGCGAGTCCGGCGTAGTGCGGGGTGGAGAGCGGGCCGATGTTGCACGGAGGGCACTTCAGGTCGCGGCCCAGGACTGTGGTGCGTCCGCCTCGTTCGACGCGGGTGAGCGTGTAGCTCTGGTGGCGGTTCCAGTTGGGTGAGTCGAGGCTCAGGATCGGCCCGGTGTTGTAGAGGAAGCTGTCGGGGTTGCGCAGGCGGGTGGTGAACCGGAACTGGTAGGTCACATCCGGGCAGCCGTCGCCATCGTTGTCGATGTGGATCTCGTACAGGACGTCGTCGCCGAACTCGTAGAAGTTCGGTCCGCCCGCAGGGTTCTGGAGCGGAATGTAGTTGGCGATCAGAGTGACGCTGTCGGGCTGATCAGGGCTGACGAACGCATACACGTCCGTGCTGTCGGCGACGGGGTCCTTGGAGATCTCGGGTGCTTCGCGGTGGGAAGACATCGAATGCCTCGCAGAGTTGGGTGCGGCCTGGGTCGCCGCGGGCGGTGGACGCAGCTGGGTTGCGGGGAACCTGTGGTTCAGCGGAGGTTGCGCATGATGGCCTCGGCCAGTCCGCGGTCGACTACCTCGGTGTGCTGGTCACCGTGGAAGATGTCGGCTGCCCCGGTCATCGCGTTGCGAAGGTGCACCACCACCTGCTGGTCATCCCGACCGGCGGTGCCCGCCACTGACGGCGCGGTGATCGGGCCGCCCTGAGGCTGATCGGCAGCGGCGCTGCCGGCAGCGCCGAGGACCAGCACAGAGGCAGCTCCGGCACCCGCGACGGCAGTGTTCTTCATCAGCCCCCGTCGCGAGAGCGGGGTCGTCTGCCCGGGTTCTGCCGGCTCGGATACTGAGATCTCTTCGGACATGAATACTCCCTGTTCCGGATGGGGATGGGGCGAGTCTGCGCGCACGGGTGTGCACCTCAATGCGAGAGCAGAGGTGAAGTGGTGTCCCGTGACGGAAGGAGAACGCGCCGGATCCGACGCGAACGGCCGCCGTCGGCAGAGGGAGACGGCCTTTCTTCTTCCGGAAGAGAAGCCCGCCGACCTACAGCAAGTCAAGGAGACACGCACAGTTTCCGTACGCCTCGCTGAACCGGACCAGCTCCGTCCGGGTGAATAAACACTCCCTGAGAACCCCGGCCAATCCAAAGCACGCGTGGCTACGAATGCACTACCGGCAGACCATCGAAAGGCGGCACCGAAACTGGCCTCGTAAACCCAATAGAAAGCCGCACCGCGACACCTCAACGCGCCCCACCCCATGCCCTGTTCAGGTCGCGTATCCCGGGTGCCGCCATCATCTGACGCCAAGGGCCTTCCTCCGCATGCCCTTGAATCATCTCAACTGGCTTGATCACTACGCCTGTCCGACGATGAGGGGGTGTAGTGCGATCCGCGTGGGAGGCCGTGTGCGGGTGGGGCGTCGCCGGTGAGACGATTTGGCCGTCCTGAGGGTGTGGGTACTCGACCCTGGACGATGAGCTCTGGGTGCTGATCGAACGGTTGCCCCCACCGTTGCGCCTCGCCTGCGGCTTGGACGGGCAGCTACCTCAAGTGCACCTTCGCAGCAAGCACTTCACCCTCCCGCATCATCCCAACCGTGGTACCACAGAAGGGGATTGTCAGGTCGACTGTCGAACGGGGTGATGTGGTGGCTGTGGGCTATCTGGTGACCGTGGTGTTGGCCGTACTGATCGTGGTGTTCTGTCTGGCTCGCATACGCGGGCCGAAACCGCTCTTCTACTTCAGCTACCGGCTCGGCCTGGTCTTCAACGAGATCCCGCACCTCGCTCTCTACGCGTTGGTGGCCTCGACGGCACTGGCCTTCTCCGAGGGCGACATCACCACGACCTCCGACCGGGTGAACGTCGGGGTGGCAGGGGCCGCGGCTGCCGGGCTTGTGGTGGTCACCCTGCGCGGAATGCGGGCGGCGTCCGTGGTGCGTGTCGCCTTGGACGACGCGCTCGGCGTCGGGACGGGGACGCACCGCCGGCCGCCGCTGGCACGCATCCTGCTCAGGCCCGTCCTTCGCCGCCGCCGTGACGTCAAGCGGGTGGGCAACCTCAGCTACGGGGACGCAGGCCGTCGCAACCTCCTCGACGTCTACCACCACCGCTCACGCCCCGAGGGCGGCTCCGTAATGATCCACTTCCATGGTGGCCACTACGACCAGGGTCGGAAGAACACTCAGTCGCTGCCCCTGCTCTACCGGCTCGCCAGCCAGGGCTGGGTCTGCATCAGCGCCAATTACCGGCTGCGCCCCGACTTCCCGCATCCCGCCCATCTGATCGACGCGAAGAAGGTCATCGCCTGGGCGCGCGAACACGCAGCGGAGTACGGCGCGGCGCCTGCGGCGGCCGTGTTCGTGGCGGGGAGCTCCGCGGGTGGGCACATGGCGGCTCAGGCAGCACTCACCCCCAATGAGCCGGCCTACCAGCCCGGGTTCGAGGAGGCGGACACCTCCGTGACCGCCGCCGTCGTGCTCAACGGTTTTCTCGCGGAGTACTTCGACGGCGACCCGGCGACCTCGCCGGTGAACCTCGTCCGGACGGATGCACCACCATTCCTCATCGCGCACGGGGACCTGGACGAGCTGGTGGACACGGAGAACCCCAGGGCTCTTGTCACCGCTCTGGGGTCGGTCTCCACCTCGCCGATCGTGTACGTCGAACTACCTGGTGCCCACCACGCTTTCGACCTCTTCCACTCATTCCGGTTTGAGGCGCTCATCGGCGGCGTCGAGGACTTCGCCACGTGGGTGACGGCCCGGAAAAACCGGGCCTAGAGCTCGTATCAGGGACTTGTTGATGTGGGCTGGTTGGGCGTAACCGGTGTGACGATTCGGCCGTTCGTGAGGGTGTGGGTACTCGACCGTGGATCGCGGACGATGAGTTGTGGGCGTTGATCGAGCCGTTGCTGCCGCCGTGGCCCGGATCGGTCGCCGGGACCGCGGCCGGTGTGGGACCGGCTCTGCCTGCAGGGCATCTTGTTCGTCCTCTACAACGACATAGCCTGGCAACTGCTGCCGCTCGTGCTGGGGTTCGGCTCGGGACAGACCTGCTGGCGGCGGCTGGACCGGTGGCAGAAGGCAGGGGTTTTCGACCGGCTGCACCGGGTCCTGCTCGCCGAGCTGAACGCGGCCGGCGAGCTCGACTGGTCGCGGGCGTGCGTGGACGGCTCCCACATCCGCGCGAAAAAAGGGGACCCGGCACCGGTCCGTCGCCGGTCAACCGGCGGAAGACGGGCAGCAAACACCACCTGATCTGCGACGGACGCGGCACCCAGCTCAAGGTCATCACTACTGCGGCCAACGTCAACGACGTCACCCAGACCCTCGCCCTGGTCGACGGCATCCCACCCCGGCCGACCCCGCCGACGACCAGAAGCCTTGCTCGGCGACAAGGGCTACGACTCCAAGCCCAACCGCGACGAGCTCCGTCACCGATGGATCCTGCCCGTCATCTCCCGCAAGGGCTCACCCAACATCAAGGGCATCGGCAAGCTCCGCTACGTCGTCGACCAGACCTTCGCCCTGCTCCACCACTTCAAACGTCTCGCCGTCCGCTGGGAACGTCGCACCGAACTCCACGACGCCGTCCTCTCGCTCGCCTGCGGCCTCATCTGCTGGAGACGACTCAAGAAGGCCCGATCATGATCGTGTTACGAGCAGGCGATGCTTGTGAAGGCGAGGAAGTGCTCGGCTTTGCGCTCGTAGCGGCGGTGGAGACGGCGGCAGCCGGCGAGCCACGACATGGTGCGTTCGACGGTTGCGGACGCGGCCCGTCGGGACCGGGACTCCGCTTGCTTGGAGTGCACTCCAGGGTCATAGCGTCGAGACAGCTGAACCGAACACCCGACGCGTCGACGCGTCATCCCGCACGACCAATGAGAATGGCGGCAAGTGGTAGCCAACCAATTCACAACGCATGCAGAACTTTTCGATCTGTCTGGAAAGCGCGCGCTCGTCACCGGTGGCACCAGAGGCATCGGAATGATGATCGCGCGTGGCCTTCTCCAGGCGGGCGTCCGCGTGGTCATCAGCTCACGCAACGCAGAAGCGTGTGCTCAGGCGCAGGAACAGCTGTCCAAATTCGGTGAGGTGCGGGCCATCCCCGCCGACCTGTCCCACCACGACGAGTGTCGGCGACTGTCCGACCTCGTCACCGCCGACTCGGAACGTCTCGACATCCTCGTCAACAACGCGGGCGCCATGTGGGACGAGCCGCTGGCGACGTTCCCGGACGCGGCCTGGGACACGGTCGTCGACCTCAATCTGAAGTCGCCGTTCTGGCTGGTCCAGGCGCTGCTGCCCGCACTTCGCAGGGCGGGCACCGCCGACGATCCCGCGCGGATCATCAACATCGGCAGCATCGCCGCCATCCACATCCCCCAGCGGCCCAACTACTCGTACTCCAGCAGCAAGGCCGCACTGCATCAACTCACCAGAGTGCTCGCCAAGGAACTAGGACCGCAGCACGTCACCGTGAACGCCGTGGCGCCGGGACCGTTCCCGTCGACGATGATGGCTGCAACCCTCGATGAGTTCGGCGAGGCGATCGCGGCGTCGGCCCCCCTACGCCGGATCGGCCGCGACGACGACATGGCGGGTGTCGCCGTGTTCCTCGCCAGCCGGGCAGGCGCATACCTAACAGGCGCCGTGATCCCCGTCGACGGCGGCATCGCCACAACCGCGTAGGCCGCCCAGGGTCCGTTTGTGAAAGTTGATCTTGATCGTTGATGATCATGTCCTGTGGGACGTGGGGAACTGACGAACGGCCAGTGGGCCCGACTTGAGCCGCTGTTGCCACGGGGGATCAAGTCGGGCCGTCCGCCGGTATGGACGCGGCGGCAGCTGATGGACGGCATACGGTGGCGGACCCGGACGGGTGCTCCCTGGCGTGACGTGCCGGAACGCTACGGGCCGTGGGACCGGGTCTATGACCTGTTCCGGCGCCGGCAGCGCGATGACACCTGGGCCCGGATCGTCACTCAGCTGCAAGCCGAGGCGGATGCCAAGGGCCTGATCACCTGGGACATGAAGATCGACTCCACGGTCTGCCGGGCCCACCGGCACACGGCTGGGGCGGCGAAAAGGGGGATCTCCAGAAGGAACCGCCCGGCGGGATCAGTCGAGCCGGCCGACCACGGGCTCGGACGCTCCCGGGGCGGCCTGACCGGCAAGATCCACTTCGCCGTCGAGCAGGGTGAGAAGCCGCTGTCCGGTGGTGATCACCGCCGGACAGCGGGGTGATTCGCCTCAGTTCGAGTCGGCCCTGGAAGCGATCTGGGTGCCCCGGCTCGGAGTCGGCAGGCCGCGCAAACGGCCGGACCGGGTCCGGGCCGACAAGGCGTACGACTCCCGCAGCAATCGCGCCTGCCTGCGCAGACGCGGGATCAAGGCCACGATCCCGGCCCCGGCGGACCGCGTCCGCAACCGCCTCAAGCGCGGATCGCGAGGCGGACGGCCGCCCAAGTCCGACAAGGACGACAAGGACGACAAGGGCGACAACAAGCAGCGGCACCCGGTCGAGTGCGGGATCAACCGCCTCACGCGCCACCGGACTGTAGCCACGAGGTATGACACCATTCGCGGTCCGCTATGAGTCGACCGCGCTGGTCGCAGTCCTCAACGAGTGGCTGTGACCAGCACTTTCACAACAGCCCCTAGGCAGTGTCTTCAAATGATCACCGCTGGTGGATCATGGTGTCGTGATACGTCGCCATGAACTGTCGGATGCCGAGTGGGAGTTCGTCCGGCCCCTGCTGCCCAGGCCGCTGCGGGGTAGGAAGCGGCTGGACGATCGCATGGTGCTCAACGGGATCGTGTGGAAGTTCCGGACGGGGGTGGCCTGGCGGGATGTGCCCGACCGGTACGGTCCGTGGGCCACACTGCACACCCGGTTCCGGCGGTGGGCTCTGGACGGAACGTTCGAGCGAATGCTGCAGGCCGCCCAGGCCGGGGCGGACGCGGACGGGGACGTCGACTGGCTCGTGTCGGTCGACTCCACCGTCGTCCGCGCCCACCAGCACGCCGCCGGGGCACGAAAAGGGGGCTCCGCAGCCCCGCACTCGGACGTTCCCGAGGTGGCCTGACCAGCAAAATCCATCTGGCCTGCGACGGTGCCGGCCGTCCGCTCGCTTTCACGCTCACGGGCGGCAACACCAATGACTGCACCCAGTTCACTGCGGTGATTGAAGCGATACGAGTGCCTCGCATCGGCCCGGGGCGGCCCCGAGTACGACCCTCCCACGTGCTGGGCGACAAGGGCTACAGTTCCCGGGCCATCCGCACCTGGCTGCGACGACGCAGCATCGGTCACACCATCCCCGAGCGGGCCGACCAGGTCCAAAACCGGCTCCGGCGCGGCAGTCGCGGCGGGCGCCCACCGGCCTTCGACAAGCAGCGCTACAAGCAGCGAAACGTGGTGGAACGCTGCTTCAATCGGCTGAAGCAGTGGCGCGGCATCGCCACTCGCTACGACAAGACCGCGGAGTCCTTCCATGCAGCCGTCACTCTCGCGTCGCTCCTGATGTGGGCGTGATGTTCTGACGGTGAACGCCGGGTCATCAGAGATGGAGCTCCGTCTCCCAGGCATCGAAGGGCGGCTCGACCCGATAGCTCGGGTCGCAGCACACTCGGACCCACTGCGCGACCCGGTACTGCGCGTCTCCGTCGTTCAGCACCATGCCGTCGGTGTCGATTTGCAGCACATTGCTATAGATCGCGAAGACCTGTTCCAACGAGGAGCCGGAGTGAAAAACGGTCGAGCGATAGTCAAACCCTTCGAGCAGGTCCAGGTCGAGGGTGCCGTTCGCCAAGTAGAAAGCGAAGAGCCGGAGCGAAGCGCGCACGTCGACAGAAAGATGTTCCACCAAGGCATCATGCTCAGCTACCGCGCCATCTTGGCAAGATCTTTGAAGACACTGCCTAGGCCGCCCCCATGCGCCGGCTTCGCCCCAGAGCCCCGGCGAGGCGAACACTCGGGCAGAGCTGCACTGCCTGCCCAGGTCAGAGCGCGAAGCGACTCCTCCCCTCCGTGCTGGCGTCGGGCTACTGTCCAGGCATGAGCAATGTGGATCCGCTACTGAAGAGGCTGACCGACCGCGTGGAGCGGGAGGGCCTCGCCCTGCCGATCACGCTCGTGGTGAAGGGCACCACCATCACAGGAGAGGTGGTGCAACATGCCGTCTGGGCCGAGCACATCGCCGAGCAACTCGCCGAATCCGAGAGCCGGGCGAGCGCCTTCGCGGCCGACTTCGCGTGGGCGCAAGCACAGCCCGAGAGCGGCGGGAGCTACCTCCATCTGAACGGCGGCAAAGTTGTCAGCGACGGGGCCTCGTTCCCGGAGCACGGGGGGCTGTTCCGTATCGGACTGGATGAGGTGAGCGGTTGGTTCCTGGGAGAAATCCGAGTTCACGGTTAGCAGTGGCCGCAATTCGTATCCGGCTCGGCGGGTCAGAGGGAGCGGTGGTGGAAGCCCGACGAGCCGGCGAGTGCGTTCGCTCCACAGGTGAGCACTCCACGCAGGGGTCGTAGTTGCCGCTTCTCGACGATGGCCAGGTAACAACGTGGCAGGCGGCCACCTCTGGGGATCGCATCCCCGTGCGGGGGCAAAGGACCGGGATGGCAACGGGATCGGCAATGACACGCGGACGCGGTCAGGCCCAGCGCGCGGCGGACAGTACAGCGGTCTCGGCCGGGGTCCGTGCGGGCTTCGCTGCCCGAGGGGTCATCTACGTACTGATCGGTGTCCTCTCGCTGCGAATTGCGTTTTCCGACGGCGATGGCAAACAGGCGGGGCGGGGCGATCGCAGAGATAGCGCCTCAGCCCTTCGGTACTGTCCTGCTGTGGCTGCTCGGCATAGCTCTGGCGGGTATGTCGCTGTGGCGGCTGTCGGAAGCCGTCTTCGGACAGGCGGGCCCGTACGGCACGAAGGCGAGCAGGAGGGTGACGGCTGCGGGCCGTTCTGTCTTCTACGCCTTCGTCTCCTGCTCCGTGCTGTTCTACGCTGCGGGAGACAAGGCAGCGGCAGCGGCAGTTCGGACAAGAACTCCCGTGACTGTCGCGGCCGCTGTTCAGCACAAGCCTGGTAAGCCAAAGGCATGGACGACACATTGCGCTCATTCACCGAGACGCCCGCGGGCCCCTGGCTGCTGGCGCTGATTGCAGTCGGCCTGGCGGCCTTCAGAGCCTTGTCCTGTGCCAACGCCCGCTGGCGCGAGGTCTGACGAGGGCGGTCTCTGTTCCTTACATCGCCGGCGATATCAAGCGATTCGTCCGCGACACCACGTGGTCCGTCCACGTCCCCAGGCGCTGCAGGAACTGCGCGTCACCCTCGCCAACTTCAGAGCGGAATTCGCTGCCACCCTGGGCCGGGGCGCCACGATCGCCGAACTGGCCGCGTACCTCGGATCAGCGAGGAAGGGGATCCGCTCACGCACCTTCCATACTGCTCATGGCTCGGCCCGGTAGCTGTGGGCCAGTGGCGGTGACGGCGTCCGGGTAGAGCGTGAAGACCCGGTCCAGGCCGATGGTGCGCAGGACTCGGGCGGTATTCGCCGGGACCGCGGCCAGGGCGATATCGGCGCCCTGTTCGGTGGCGATGTTGCGCGCAGCGAGCAGGACGGTGATGCCGCTGGAGTCGCAGAAGTCCAGCCGGGCCAGGTCCAGGACCAGCAGTTGGCCGCCGGCGATGGTGAGGTTCGCCAGGGCCTCACGGACTTCAGGGGCGGTTGCGTGGTCGAGGTGGCCGCTGATCTCCAGTACGGGACCGGTTGCGGCGTCTCGGGTGGTGACCGTCAGCGGCCTCATGTCAGGTTTCACTCCCAGTGGTGGTCGGACGAACGGGGACGCCGAGGGCGAGCAGAGCTGTGTCATCGTCCAGGCCGTCGCCGAAGCCGGCGAGGAGTCCGGTCAGGGCGGTGATCAGAGCCTGGGGGCCGTCCGGGGGCTGTGCGGTGGTGAAGGCGTGCAGGGCGTCCTCGCCATAGAGGTCACGTGTGGGGCCGACCCTCGCTTCGGTCAGGCCGTCTGTGTAGAGGAGCAAGGTGTCCCCGTGGAAGAGCACGGTGCTGGCGGGTGTGAACTCGGCGTTGGGCAGGACTCCGATGAGCATCCCGCCGGGAGTGGTCAGGTACTCGGCGGTGCCGTCGGTGCGCTGTACCAGGGCCGAGGGGTGGCCGCCGGAGGCCAGGCGCACCGTGAAGCTGTGCTCACCAGGTTCCAGGAGGCCGAAGATGGCGGTGCAGTACCGGGCGTCACCGCTGGTGTAACGCTCGTTCAGCACGGTGTTCAGAGTCGTCAGGACACTGACAGGGTCAGGGTCGTGCAGGGCGGCGGCGCGCAGGGTGTACCGGGTCAGGGATGTCACGGCGGCAGCTTTGGGGCCCTTGCCGCACACGTCGCCGAGGAAGAACGCCCACCGGGTGCCGTCCAGGGGGAACAGGTCGTAGAAGTCACCGCCCAACAGGTCCGGTGAGGCGGTGAGGTAGTACGAGGCGGCCTCCAGGCCCGGCACTGCGGGAAGCTGGGAGGGAAGCAGGCTCTGCTGCAGTGCTTCCAGAGCTTCCTGCAGGCGCAGACGGTCGGCTTCGGCGCGCAGGCGGGCTTCTTCGGCGGCCTGGCGTCCGCGCAGCAGCTCGGTTTCGTAGGCGCGGCGGTCGCGGGCGTCGAAGACGGTCGTGCGAATGAACAGCGGTTCACCGCCCTCGCTGGTCTTCACCTTGGAGGTGAGCAGCACCGGAAGCCGCTTGCCGTCGGCTGCTTTGATATCCAGAGCGATACCGCTGGCCTCGCCGTTCATCTGCAGCAACGGTGCAAAGTGCGTCTCGTGGTAAAGCTTGCCGCCCACAGTGAGCAGGTCGATGAAGCGCATCCGGCCCACCACCTGTGGCGCGGACAGCCCCAGCCAGTCCAGAAGGGTTGTGTTGATCTTCGCGATGGTGCCGTCCATGAGGGTGGACAGATATCCGCACGGCGCCTGCTCGTACAGCTCCTCGGCACTCTCCTCAAGCAGGGCGGTGAAGGCCGCGTCGGTGGCGGCAGTTGTGTCCTCTCCCCCGTCCGGCTCGTGGGGCAGCCGGCCGGTGCGGCACATCACCGGCTCTCACTCACGAAGCCGACGATAGCCTCGGCCGTGGCCTCAGGTGCGCTCAACTGCGGGCAGTGACCCGTTGCATCCAGCGTCACCAGTCGGCTGCCGGGGATCGCGGCGTGGACGTAGGCTCCCACCTCGCGGGGTGCGATCACGTCCTGCGCGCACTCCAGTACCAGTGTGGGCACTGCCACCTTGGGGAGATCCCTGCGGCTGTCCGACAGGAACGTGGTGCGGGCGAAGACGCGCGCCATCCCCGGGTCGGTCGCGCAGAACGACGCGGTCAACTCCTCACCGAGTTCCGGCCGGTCCGCATTGGCCATGATCACTGGAGCCATCGCCGCCGACCATCCCAGGTAGTTCGACTCCAGGGACTCCAGCAGTTCATCGATGTCCTCGGCGCTGAACCCGCCCCGATAGCCGTCGTCATCGATGTAGCGGGGGGAAGGAGCGATCATTACCAGCCGGGATATCCGCTCCGGTGCCTCTGCCACCGCGAGCGCACCGGCCATGGCACTCACCGAATGCCCCACCAGGGCCACGTCCCGCAGGTCCAGCTCTTCGCAGACCTCCACGATGTCCCGGGCGTACCCGTCCAGCGAGCTGTAGCGCTCCTCACTCCACGCTGATGCGTCCGAGCGGCCGGAGCCGACATAGTCGAAGAGAACCACTCGGTGCTCCCTCGCCAGTGCCGGGACGACCAGTCGCCACATGTTCTGATCACAGCCGAACCCGTGCGCAAGCAGCACCACCGGCCCGTCCGCACACCCCGTGACCACAACATTGTTCCTACTTACGGTATCCATTCCCCCATCCTTCCACTGTCCCGGTGGGCGCCCGCCGGACAGCTGCTGGTGAGGATGCCTGATGCCGGTGAGGAGCCGGACTACGCCAAGCAGAGAAGTGCAGCAGGCGCCTCATCAGGGGCGGAACGTCAGATGACGGCCTCCCACGGGAATCCGGTCCGACCGGGTCGCTTCACCTTCCCCCAGGCCGCATACCCTGTGGAACATGCTGATCTACCTCCCGGCGGCGCTGCTCCTCCTCCTGTTCTGCGCGCGGGTGTTGGGGGACCGCCGCCGGATCGGCAATGCCGTTCTGTTCGGCCTCGTGCTGGTACTCGCCCTCGCGGCGTGGTTGGTCGAACTCTCCCGGGACCATCCGGCCCTTGCGAAGGATGTCGTAGTAGCGCTGACGGCTCTGCTGGCACTGGGCGTAGTCACGCTCGCCTGTTGTCTGCTCGCCAACGGAGTGGTCATGGTGCGCAAGGAGGGGGCGAGTCCGGGAAATCTGCTGTCCCTGCTCTCCGGGATGGCGCTGGTATGCGTGCTGGCCCTTCTGGTCACGGCGGCGGCCACGGAGCAGCACACGCTGCTGGTCATGGCGGCGACCGCTGCCGCCCTGTCCAGCTACATCGGCTTCTTGTTCCTGTGCTATCTCGGATATGCGTTTGTCTACGGACGGCTGTACGTCCCCCGCAAGGCCGACTATGTGGTGGTACTCGGATCAGGCCTGATCGGCGGAGCGACGCCGCCGCCCCTGCTGAGGAGCCGGCTCGACCGGGGCCGCAAGCTCTACGTGCGGCTCGCGGCACGGGGGGCACGGCCCGTACTTCTCGTCTCCGGGGGCCAGGGACCCGACGAGAAGGTACCCGAGTCGCATGCCATGGCCGACTACCTCGTCGAGCACGGAATCCCAGCCGGCGCGATCGAGCGTGAGGACCGGTCGACGAGTACCGACGAGAACCTCCGGTTCAGCGCGACGCTCATGGAGAAGGCGCGTCCGCACTACCGATGCGTGATCGTCACCAGCAACTACCACGCCTTCCGTGCTGCCGTGTCCGCCCGCCGCGCAGGGGTGAGGGGTCATGTCGTGGGTGCGCCGACGGCCGCCTACTTCTGGCCCAGTGCGACGATCCGTGAGTTCGTCGCACTGTCTGTGCTCTACCGGCGGACCAACCTCGCTGTGTGCCTGGTCCTCCTGCTCGGCGGGTTCCTCCTGTGGTGGCTCAGGCCGCTTTCGTGACGCCTCGCCAGTCTCACCGCGAACGCTCCTTTGAACATCGGGGGACGCCGAAGGCTCGTGGGGCAGTTCAGGCCCACGACGATGCGCAGCTCTACCTGGTGTGATCGTGACGGGCTGGTCGGCCACCAGTGGCCTGCGAGACCCGCACTTCAGCCCGGCAGGCAGGAGCGAAATCGGCGGAGCAGTTCAAGTGCGGCAGGACTCTCCGCGTCGAAGCTCTGGACTTGTTGTTCGACAGGAAGGTCCAGCCCCCACATACGGACACCGTGACAGCGGAAGCAGAAGGCGATCGCGAAGAGTTGATCCGTGGGGTCGTGTGCCCGGATTCCCCAGCCTGGGAGGAAGCAGCGATACAGCCCACTGCCTGGTAGGTCGGCGATCAGAGACAGGGCCTGCTGAGCTTGGTCGCCATCCCAGATGGCGGCGGTGTCGCCCGCCAGGTCCTCCGAGCTGAGGTGCCTGGCAGGATCGGTGATACGGATGACCTCGATGAGCTCGGTCTTCCCATGGGGTAGCGGCAGCAGCATGCCTCTAGACTCTCCGATCACGACTTCGCTGACCAGGACGCCAGAAAGCAAGATTTTCGTAGCCTCAGACGTCGTGTCATTCGATGAGTCGGGGGTTGCAGATGAGGGGCGCGGGAACGTTCCCACCAGGACGCCGGGATAGGGTGCGCCCGTGGAACGGATCTTGGTGGTGGGTGTCACCGGTGCAGGCAAATCCACGCTTGCCCGAGCCCTGAGCAGTCGTCTGGGCCTGCCCTACCATGAGATGGATGCGCTGTACTTTAACGGTCCCAACTGGGCCGTAAATGACAACTTGGCCGAAGACGTATCAAGGCTCACCGCCAAGTCTTGCTGGGTCATGGACTCCCTCGGCTATCCGGAAGTCCGTGATCTGCTGTGGGACCGGGCCGACACCGTGATTTGGCTGGACTATTCCAAACGCGTCATCATGCTTCGCGTCCTGCGCCGGTCCTTCCAGCGCACCGTCACCCGCAAAATTCTCTTCGGCGGCAACAGGGAAACCTGGACGGGCTGGCTGAGCCGGGAACACCCGGCCTGGTGGGCGTGGTCCCAACACGGGGCCCGTCGCCGCGAAGTCGGGCGCCGTATCCGCGATCCCCGTTTCGCCCCTCTCGACACTCTCCGCTTCGGCCACCCCGACGACACCGCGGCCTGGCTGGCATCCTTCTGACCGGTCGGGCTGCAGCTGGGACCTGCTCCGTCAACGGGCTGGGCGTCCCACCCAGGTGACCCTGATCTCGATCGTCATCCAGCGAGCCGGCGGTAGCAGATGAGTGCTGCGGCGATGCCGGCGAAGACCAGGAAATGCTCCGCCTTGCGCGGCCAACCGCACTCCTGGGCCGGTCATCTGTCCCCCGTGGTAAGCCCAGCCGAGCCCCGCCCTCCACAGCCGCCTACCAAGGCTCTGACCAGCGTGGTCAGAGGTGAACCACAGCCCAGGTGAACGGGCGGTTCGCAACGCTGAACAGGACGTCGTCACATCCTTCGCATCGCGCCACAGCCGCGACCTCTGCTCCGTGCAACGGGTGCCCGGGCGGAAGCTCGCGATGCAGCTCCAACTCGAAACCGTGCGATGCCACCATCGGGCGCCCATCACGGGGCGGGCGAGAGCGAAGAATCATCCGGCGGGTGCTGCATCGCAGCATCCTCGCAGAACCCCGTGCGCCAACCATGACCGGCCGGACAAGTCCTAGTAGGGCTTTGTTACGTCTCTAGGCAAGTGGGCGCGTTGGTGGTTTCCTGCTGGTATGAGGGCGAATGAACTCGCAGCGTGCCGGGGCCGGTTGGAGGAGTTCGCTGGGGAGGTGTTCGCGCCTTTGGCGCGTGCTGATCAGCGGGTGAAGGGCGGGCTGTATCTGCGGGGTCTGTTGCTGGACGGGCGTCGGAAGTCGATGCAGCCGATGGCCGGGCGACTCGGGGTGGACCATCAGCAGTTGCAGCAGTTCATGACGTCGTCGACCTGGCCGGTGGACACGGTTCGTGCCGGATTGGCCCGCCGGGCGGTGGCGGTGGTGCGTCCGCAGGTGTGGGTGGTGGACGACACCGGGTTCCCGAAGGACGGGACGTCCTCGCCCGGGGTAGCCAGGCAGTACTCCGGCACCCTGGGCAAGGTCGGGAACTGCCAGATCGGGGTCAGCGTCCACGCCGCGTCCGACACCGCGTCGTGCCCACTGTCCTGGCGTCTGTTCCTGCCCGGCAGCTGGGACGGGGCCGAAGCTGCCGGCCGTCGGGCCCGCTGCCGCATTCCTGATGAGCAACAGCACCGGCCGAAGTGGCGGCTCGCGCTGGACATGCTCGACGAACTGGCGGCCTTGGGGTTGCGGCCCGCGGTGCTGGTCGCGGACGCCGGCTACGGAGCGAACGCCGACTTCCGCCACGGCCTGGAGGACCGCGGCCTCGCCTACGCCCTGCAGGTCAAGGGCGAGATGACCGCCCATACCGAATCGGCCGTGCCACACCAGCCGCCCTACGGCGGGCTCGGACCGCGTCCGCTGCCCCGCTACCGGACCCGGCCCATCAGCCTGCGCGAACACGTCCTGGCCGCCGGACGTGCACGAGCGGTCACGGTCACCTGGCGCAAGGGCTCCAAAGCAGCCATGTCCGCCCGCTTCGTGTTCCTGCGCGTCCGCCTAGCCGGCCGCCGCCCGAAACCCGCCCCGGACGGTGCCATCGCTCTTCGGTGGTTGATCGCGCAGTGGCCCGAAGGGGAGAACGAGCCGGTCAAGTACTGGATTTCCAACCTTCCGGCCGACATTCCGGCCCGGGACCTCGTCCGCCTCGCGAAACTACGGTGGCACATCGAACACGACTACCGCGAGCTGAAAACGACGCTCGGACTCGACCATTTCGAGGGCCGCTCATTCACCGGCTGGCACCGCCACGTCACCCTCGTCACCGCCGCCCACCTCTTCCTGACCGAACAGCGGTCCTCCCCAAAAGCCCCTGCCAGGGCCTGACCCTCTACCAGGCCCTGGCACTCCTCCAACACCTGTTAGCCACCTGGACCGGAACCTGCCCCACCTGCCGACAACCCACCCCATGGCAGACCTACGACACCACCTAACAAAGCCCTACTAGTCGGTGGCGAGGAGTCGCTCCAGCCAGTTGTGGCGCGCCGCGACGGCGGCCTTGCTGATCCGTGCCTCCGGGGCTTCCCGGTCGAAGGCGTGGATGCCGCCGGGCCACACGTGCAACTCGGCCTTGCCGCCGGCCTGCCAGATCCGGCTGGCGTAGGCGAGGATCTCGTCGCGAAGGCACTCGGCGGAGCCGACGTCGAGGAACGCGGGCGGCAGGCCGGTCAGGTCGGTCGCGCGGGCGGGCGCAGCGTACTGCGGTACGTCCGCTCCGCCGGGGACGCCGCCGAGCAGAGAGCTCCAGCCGAACCCGTTGTAGCTGCGGTTCCAGAATTCGATTCCGTCCATCTGCATGGCCGAGGCGCTGTTGTTGCGGTCGTCGAGCATGGGGCACATCAGCAGCTGGCCGAGCAGGCGGGGGCCTCCCTTGTCGCGCACGGTCAGGGCGAGCGCGGCGCTGAGGCCGCCGCCGGCGCTGGGGCCTGTGACGATGATGCGGTCCGGGTCGATGCCGAGCTCGTCCGCGTGCTCGGCGGTCCACAGCAGCCCGGTGTAGGCGTCGTTGATCTGGGCGGGGTAGGGGTGCTCGGGCGCGAGCCGGTAGCCGATCGAGATCAGCGTGGCCCCGAACTGCTCGGCTGTTTCAAGTACCTGGTCGAGCCCGGTGCGGTGATCGTTGCAGAAGAAGCCGCCACCGTGCATGTAGTAGAGCACTGGCCGCGATGCGGGCGCGTCGGCGGGCGTGCAGACCAGTAGCGGGATCTGGGGGTCGCCGTCCGGGCCGGGCACCGAGGGTTGGGAGACGGTGAAGCGCCCGCCACGGCTGAGGTCCCCGAGCGCTGCCACCTCGGCGTCGACCTCAGCGCGGATCTGCGGCAGCATCGCGAGACTCATCGGCGCCAGCTCCGGCTCCTCCGCCATGTAGGCGTCATAAGCGACCTGGAGTTCGGCGTCGAGTGGAACAGGCACGGTGGGCACAGTCTTCCCCGGTTCAAGATTCACGCGCGCACGCTAGCGACCCCGTTCCCTGCGCGCCAACCGATTTTCAGTACCGCGCCGATCGCGCAACGGGGCTGGGCGAATCAGCCGCCCGGGGCAGGCGGGCGAA
This sequence comes from Streptomyces sp. NBC_00440, assembly GCF_036014215.1. Taxonomy (NCBI): domain Bacteria; kingdom Bacillati; phylum Actinomycetota; class Actinomycetes; order Kitasatosporales; family Streptomycetaceae; genus Streptomyces; species Streptomyces sp. NBC_00440. The sequence continues at coordinate 6,927,751 of NZ_CP107921.1, read as the reverse complement.
TGCCTGCTCGACCTGGGCCTTCAGGGAAAGCGGCCTCGGACGCTGCGGGCCCCGGACGCTCGGAACGGGTTCCAACATGACTGGCAATTCACCACTGTTTGCACGAAGGGTGACCAAACGGTTCCAACAGCGTTGCCCACAGGGTCCGACCCGCCGGTTCACCACCCTCAGGTGGTTCCACGCCGACGCCTTCGACGCCTCGGCCGACTATCTGGGACGCACCGTCGAGATCGCTGCAGACGCGTTGACCGGCCCACAGATGGCCGAGGTCTTCACCCGCGCCGCTGGCCGCCCGGTGCGCTTCCACTCCCAACCGACCGATCAACTCCGTGCCCACAGCGAGGAGATGGCCGCCATGTTCGACTGGTTCAATACCGTGGGCTTCCGAGCCGATCCGGCCGCCCTCCGTGCACACCACCCCAATCTGACCACCCTGGCCACATGGGTGCACGACCACTGGTCGGCACCGGTGGAACCGACGCAGCCCAGCTGACGGGTCCATCGCGGCGTGCGTCTACTGAGCGCTTCAGTTGGCGATGCCTGCCAACTGAAGCGCTCAGTCACACGAGCGCCGACCCAACCGTGGTGGCCAATGCGCCCGCCGAGCACCTGGTCGACGCCACCGAAGCGGGCCACCCGGCAAGACCATCCGCACGGTGTAGTACGGGTTCTGGGTCATCGAGCAGATTTGCTGGCTGCCCCCGGGAGTCCTGCGTTCGACCGGAGCTGCTCGCTCCTGGCGTCGGCTTCCGTCGTTCTTACCGCAGGATGGCGGGCCGCTCGGGTGCACCTTGCGTCTGGTAGCTGGTGATCAGGTCACCGATGCCGAGCGGATAGACGGTCTCCCGGGTGGAGTTGAGATCATCGATCGACCACCAGCGGGTGGCCGTGATGGTATCGGCCTGCGTGGCCTGGGCCAGTTCAGGTCGGCCTCCGTGAGACGGGCGATGTAGTACCGCTCGATCTGGCGGACGTCACCGTCACCGACCGTGTGGTCCGATGTGCGCTCGGCGAGCTGCGGACCGAGACGGACTCGGTCGCCGTCGACTCCGAGCTCCTCGCCGAGCTCGCGCCTCAGGGCCGCGGTGTGGTCCTCACCGCGGTCGAGAGAGCCGCCGGGCGTCGCCCAGAAACCGCCGTTCTCCTCGTAGCGCAGCAGGAGAACCCGCCCGTCGCCATCGAGGGCGATGACGCGGGCGGCGGGCCGCACAGGGAGCGTTGTCATGGGGCCCAGTCTGCCGTCGTGCTAGCCGTCGTACTGCGGGCGGTCGAGGTACGGCTGCGCTGAGGCCCTTCTTCTTAGGAGACGGGCGCTGGTGTTACATCGGCGGGCAGGTTGGGCGACGAGCAACCGTGGCGGGCGGCTGAGCGTTCAGCGAATGTCCGCAGATCGGCTTGCTCTCTTGCCGTGAGGGGTTGGGGATGGGGCTGGAACTTGGTCTCGGCCCGTTCTGTCCAGTACAGCGCGGTGCCTTGGGCCCCTGTGCATGTCGCTGAACCCCACACCATCCCCGCTTCATCGGTGCCTGCGGCTTTGTCGAAGGGCCCGAATCTTCCGCCATCGTGGTTCTGTGAGGTGACGAACGGGCCGTAGAAGGACTTCAGACGCAGTCCGCCCTCAAGCACGCAGAACTCGACCGGAGCGGTGCCCGCTGCCGTCTCCCGTACTACCGCCCGCGAGTGCACGCCCGCGCAGGTACCCCGGGCCTCGCCGGCTCTCTTCTTCGCGGTGGCAGCCGAGGAATCGACACGGCTGATCCTGTCGCCGAACCCCGCTTTGCACCCGGTGCGCTGCGCAGCTCGCTTCGCCGTCCCAGTGACCATCCGGGCGAGTTCTGCCCGCGCAGCGGGGTCGTTGTTGTCGCGAACATGAGCGAGGTGGGCGAGATCGGCACTGGCGGTCACCAGGATGCCGCTGCCGTGGCGGCCGTCCCAGTTCGGGCAGTCCAGCAGCACCGAAGCGCCTATCCCTTCCTCACCATCGGGAGCCAGCAGGCCCGACCAGTGCGCCCCCAGGGGGACCGGCAACACGTCATCGCCGCGAGAGAAAGTGGATAGACCAAGGCCGCTGGGGCCATCACTCGCAGGCTCGATGTGTACCTCAACGCCGTTGGCCCGGCACGCGGCAGGCAGCCCGTCCGGCTCCGTCACCTCCACGTCCCTCGACGGACCGTACTGCCAGCTGTCGGTCTTGAGATCCGCGCCGCTGATCCCGCTCGCGGTCGTACCGGTCAGCGCCAACATGTCATCGACGGGCAGCATCCCGCTGCACACCTCGGCCAGCCGTACCTCAGGCGTCCCCTGCCTGAACCAGACATAGCCGCCCCCCAACACCGCCACCGCCACGCCCGCCACCACGACGCGCCTGACCCAGACATTGATATTGCCCCAGTGCACGAACGCCCCCATCAGTCTCCCCGTCGCCGCTCAATTCGGAGGCTCAGACTCTCATCATGGCCGGAGCTGCTTCCGGCGGCCTCGGCTGTGCACCTGTCCGTAGCGAAGGAACTGGGCGACGGCGACCGGGGAGAGGTCAAAGCCCTCCAGCCGCAGGGCGAGTGCGCGGGCCGGCCAAACGCCGACGCCGCCGGTCCCGCGCCCGGCGTCGATGGCACTCGGTGCTCTGCACCGGGAGGAGCGGGCCGCCGGCTGGGTGTGCGCGCCGGGGGGCGCGGGAGCGGCCAAGCGCCTGACGGCGTTCTTGCAACCCGGACAACCGCCGCGAGTGGCGTGTTCGGTGGGGCATCGGCTCACGCAGGGGGAACGGGCAGCACCGGGACGGAAGCACCCCAATGGGCTTTCTGCAACGGGCACTTGGGGCAGACTGAATTCGTGGCTAACGAGTACTCACCCCCCACGTCAATGGAGTGGGGCGACCAGCGCAACGTGAATGAGCTGCTCAAAGCAGCGTGGGCCCGGGCCGACACCCTGCCCGATCCCACACAGGTCCATTTAGCTCTGGCCTGGACGGTGTCAAAGCCTGGCCCGCAGTCAGCCCCCGTAGTGCAGCAGGTACGGGACGCAGGCGGCCGAGGCGCGGAGATCCTGCGGGAGTTCACTCACTCCCTACAGCGCGCCCTCGATGAGGAGTCCGCGGAGGCAGAGCCCAGGGACATGAGCGAGGGCACACGTTCGAAGCCGAAGCGGCGTGCAGCGTCGAAAGCAAGGACGGCGGACTCGGGCGATCGGAGGCGGAGGAGGCATATCGAGAGTGCCGACGAGGCACTCAAGCGCCAGGCCGAACCCGAGCTGATCAACGAGATCCTGGCCGGTGGCGCCGTTGCCGCCTCCTTCACGGCTGCTGCCGGCGTCGCCAAGGCGAAGATTGAAGCCACTACCCAGCGCCGGAAGAACGATCTTGATGCAGATACTCAGCGGCTCAAGATCGCATCAGATGAGCGCATTGCAATGTTGCAGCCGAGGTTCCAGGAGCCCGTCTTCCAGACCAACGCAGAGGATGCCGAACCCGACGACGCTTGACTCGGTCTCGTGAGGCCCGCGCACGGACGACGTTCACCCTCGGAGACTGTGTGAAGGTGAGGAAGCACAGCCTGCGCGCCCGACGGGTATGGTCCACGCGGATCTCGTCGGGAAGACGGCGTTGGCCATGTGGGCCACACCTCATGCAAACGCGTAAGGAACCCCTGTGGCCGCCGACGGCCTTGCTGCCTTCCGACCGCACAGACGGATCCACGTCTGGGGCCGCATCTACCGAAGATCTCCCGGTGCTGCGAGAGTCTGAGGTCAGGACGGAACCCGAGACCCGCCTGCGCCACTCTGCGACGACATGGGAGTACACCGTGTCTGGCTACTGATCAGAACAGTCCCTCCGTCAGTCATTCGGCATGGGCAGAACACAAGCAGCCCCCTGCCCCACAGCCCCACGGAAGAGGGGCCGACCGGATTTCACCACGGTCGGCCCCCTTCTTCGCGCACGGGCTTGTTTCCGTGTGCGGCTGCCCGCTCCGTGCGCCGGGTCTCCCGCCCCGGCTCAGCCCTGCGCCAGATCCGCCACGGGCTGCCACTTCTCCCAACCCGCGAGACGCTGCTCGTAGTCGGCCTTGGCGATGCCCAGCGGCCCCGAACCGAAGAAGCAGCGCAGCGGTGGCTCGTCGGCGTCGACGATCTCCAGCACGGCTGCGGCGGACGCGGTCGGATCGCCCGGCGTGCCGACGCGCTTGCGGCGCTGCTCCTGCACCTCGTTGTGGAAGTCGGCGTACGCGGGCAGCGGCTCGGACGTGCTCGACGAGGAACCTGCCCAGTCGGTGGCGAACCCGCCGGGCTCGATCAGCGTGACCTTGATGCCGAACGGCGCCACTTCCTGGGCCAGCGTCTGGCTCATGCCTTCGAGCGCCCACTTCGACGCGTGGTAGATCCCGACCAGCGGGAAGGCGCTGATGCCGCCGATGGAGGAGACCTGGAGAATGTGGCCGCTGCCCTGCTCACGCAGGAACGGCAGCGCCGCCTGTGTGATCCACAGGGCGCCGAACAGGTTGGTCTCCAGTTGCGCGCGTGCCTCGGCCTCGGTGAGTTCCTCGATCATGCCGAAGTGGCCGTAACCGGCGTTGTTGACCACCACGTCGAGGCGCCCGAACCGCTCGTGCGCCTGCTGCACGGCGGCGAAGTCGGCGTCACGGTCCGTCACGTCGAGACGCAGGGGCAGCAGCCGTTCTCCGTACTGCTCGCGAAGGTCACCCAGCGTGGAGAGGTCGCGTGCGGTCGCGGCCACGGAATCGCCGCGTTCGAGGGCGGCGATGGCCCACTCCCTGCCGAAGCCGCGTGAGGCACCGGTGATGAACCAGATCTTCTGCGTCATGGTGTGCTCCTCAAGGAAAGTCGTCATGCGTACGATTCAGCACGTCGCGGTGTTTCTCCCACCACCCAACACCTTCGAGCGGGCTCGAAGGCAAGTTCAGTACTCGCATTGGCGGCCTCCATCGCTACGAGGAGTGACTGTCCTGCGGGGCTGTCATCCGGCGCTGCCGGGGGATCTGTGTCCAAGTCGGCGCAGGTCGGCGTAGCGACTGCCCGCGGGCTGAAGGTCAGCCCAGGCGTCGAGCTTGGCGCCGGCGGTTCCATGGTCGAGTACCCGCTCAGCGGGTGCGGTGGACTTGGTGTTGTGGTCGGCGGGGGTGGTGTGGCTGAGGAGGTCGAGGGCTGCCTGCGGGCCGTGGTCACGGCGGGCTGCCCGCGACGGCGTCCAGGTCCCGGACTATGTCGCCGACCACGGTGCGGCGCGGTCCGCGGGCCTCGACGGTGCCGCGGACCAGGAGCAGCCCGGAGTGGAGGATCGTGTGCGCGCACCTCTCGTGGGAGTTGTCGAAGAAGGCGAAGCCGAACCCGCATCCGGGTACCTGAGCATGCTGCGCGCCGGACGCGAACAACGCGAGACCGCCCGCTCTGCCATCTCTGAGCTGCGCTCCCTCATAGCCATCGCCGAACAGGAAGAACCCGCACTGGCGCAGGCAGCGCATCTGAACGTCGCTGTCACCGTCGCCGTCGTGGACAGCGGTGGCAATCTCCAGACTCTCGCCCGTATGGACGGCGCCACGTTCTGGGCGACCAACGTCGCCACCCACAAGGCGGTCACGGCGGCGGGGCTCGGCGTACCGACCGTGGCCTTCGGCAAGTTCGCCGCACAGGATCCCGTCCTGCTCGCCACCATGGCCACCCAGCCGGGCTCCGCGTTGCTCCCCGGTGGCATCCCGATCACGGTCGGCGGGGCGATCGCGGGGGCCATCGGTGTGGCCGGTGGAACCAAGGGCGAGGACCAGCCCATCGCCGAGGCAGGCGCTGCCGCCGCGGCAGCCTCGGACTGACTGACGCGGCAGCCTCGGACTGAACAGAGCACGGGACTGGCCGAAGAGCACGGCCCTCCCTCCCGCGGGCACGGGAGGGAGGGCCGACTCCGATGGCCGCTACGCCCCTCAGGGGGTGTCGGTCGAGACGAGGTACACCCTCTTGCCGTGCGGGAAGGTCCTGTCGACGGTGATGTCGACACTGGGCTGCGGACTCTTGCGGGTGACGGTCGTACCGGCCCAGTCGCGGGTGTCGGGGAACTTCCAGCCGACGATCTTCGCGTCGCGCGGGCTGACGGTGATCTTCCCGTCCTTGAGTGCGGCGGTGCTGGTGCCCGCCTTCTTGAGGAAGGCGTCGAGGCCGGCCTGGTTGGTGGTGAACCGAACGTACAGCCTGCTGACCTTCCAGTTGCTGGTCTGGTAGTACCAGACGCCCACCGCGTTCTCCGGGATCGGTACGTCGAACGTGCGGCGCAGCACCTTCGACGGCCAGTGGTGGGTGAGGCCGGTCGCCATGGCCTCCTTCTCGTTGGCCCGGCCGCCCTCGCGGCTCTGCTCGGCGGAGATGGCCAGATAGCCGGCCGGGATCCCGATGAGCAGCACGATGATGACCGCGGTGAGCCATCGGCGGCGGATCATGTGCCGGTGATCCTCCGGCGACTGCCCACCGCCCTCGGGGGGCGCGGTCTGGTGCGGCACGGACGTCGTCATTACGGGGATCCCTGGGTGGTGCGGGTGGTACGGGCAGCCTGTGCGTACCGCTCGTAGCGCTCCACACGGCGGCGGTTCGCCCTGCGGAACCGCCGGGCGATCAGCCTGGAGAGGTCGGCCGCCCCGACCATACCTGCCTCGGGCCCGAGCTGCGCCTTCGCGATCCGGGCCTCGGGGCGGTAGCCGCGGCCGGTCAGCTGGCGCCGGAAGGCGTCCCGCGCGGGTCCGATGAGCAGGTCGTCGGCGGCGCTGACGCCCCCGCCGATGACGAAGCAGGACGGGTCGAGCGCCGCGGCCAGATTGGCGATGCCGACGCCCAGCCACTGGCCGATGTCCTGGAACAGTTCGACGCACATCGCATCGCCCTCGCGGGCGAGTTCGGTGATGAGCGGCCCGGTGATGTCGGGGATGTTGCCCTTGACCCGGTCGATGATGCTGTACGCCACCGGGGAGTCGGCGGCGGCCATCTCCTTGGCCTCGCGGACGAGGGCGTTGCCGGAGCTGTACTGCTCCCAGCAGCCGCGGTTTCCGCAGGGACAGCGGTGGCCGCCGGGGACGACCTGCATATGACCGAATTCACCCGCGACGCCGTACTTGCCGCGCTTGACCTGACCGTCCTCCAGGATCGCGCCACCGATGCCGGTACCGAGCGTGATCATCACCAGATGGTCCTCGCCCCGGCCGGCGCCGAAGCGCCACTCGGCCCAGGCTGCGGTGTTGGCGTCGTTGTCGACCATGACGGGGACGGCGAGCCTGCCCTGGAGCGCGTCGCGCAGCGGCTCGTCGCGCCAGGCCAGGTGGGGGGCGAAGAGGACCCTGGAGCGGTCGGCGTCGACCCAGCCGGCCGCTCCGATGCCGACCGCGTGCACATCGTGGCGGTCGGAGAGATCGAGGACCAGCTCGACGATGGTGTCCTCGACGACCTTGGCGCTCTTGGACTTGTCCGGCGTCTCGGTCTTGATCTTCTCCAGGATGACGCCGTCGGCGTCGACGACGCCCGCCATCACCTTCGTACCGCCGATGTCGATGCCGACGGTCGGGACGCGGGGCGCTGTGAGGTGCGAGCGCCGCTCGCGGGTCCCGACGGTCCGCAGGACCGTGGCGCGGGCGGAGCCGCGGTGCGCGAAGTCACGGTACGTACTCATCGGTCAGATGATGCCACCCGAAACCTCAGGAGGCTCCCCCGGCGGGATTTCCGTCCGTCTTGTCTGGGCCGTGCTCGTCTGGGCCGTGCTCGTCAGGGCCGGGCTCTTCGGTGCCGGGGCTGTCTCCGGGCCGCGGCGTCCGCCGGAGCTCGTGGCTGAGCTCGTCCAGTTCGCTGCCGCCCGCCATCTGCCGGGTGAGCTCGTCCAGGGTGATCTGGTCCTTGCTGTGGCTCCCGAACATCGCGCCGCGCTTCAGCAGCACGAAGCGGTCACCGACCAGGTAGGCGTGGTGCGGGTTGTGCGTGATGAGGACCACGCCGAGCCCGGCGTCCCGGGCCGCCGCGACGTACTTCAGCACCACCCCGGACTGCTTCACGCCGAGCGCGGCGGTGGGCTCGTCGAGTACCAGTACCTTGGCCCCGAAGTGGACGGCGCGGGCGATGGCCACACACTGGCGCTCGCCGCCGGAGAGCGTGCCGATGGGCTGGTCGACGTCGCGCAGGTCGATGCCCATGCGCAGCAGCGCGGAGCGGGTCGTCTCGCGCATCAGACGGACGTCGAGGCGCTTGAAGGGGCCCGCGCCCTTCGTCGGCTCGGAGCCGAGGAAGAAGTTCCGCCAGACGGGCATGAGCGGGACGACGGCGAGGTCCTGGTAGACGGTGGCGATACCCCGGTCGAGCGCCTCGCGCGGCTTGCCGAGGCTCGTCTCGTCGCCGTCGATCAGGAAGCGGCCCGCGTCATGCCGGTGCAGTCCGGAGATGATCTTGATGAGGGTCGACTTGCCCGCGCCGTTGTCGCCGAGCACACAGGAGATCTCGCCCGCGTGCACGACGAGGGAGACCTCTTCGAGCGCCTTGATGTTGCCGTAGAACTTGCTGACGCGGTCGAGTTCCACCAGCGGTGTGGTCCCCTCCGGCTCCGGCCGCTCCGGCGCTGTCTGCTCCGTCATCGCGACGCCTCCGCTCGCTTGCGCACCCAGGCATTGAGCAGGGCGGCCAGGAGCAGCATGGCTCCCAGGAAGAACTTGAACCAGTCCGGGTTCCACTCCGCGTACACGATGCCCTTGCTGGTCATGCCGAAGATGAACGCGCCGACCGCGGAGCCGATCGCCGAACCGTAGCCGCCGGTGATCAGACAGCCGCCGATGACGGCCGCGATGATGTACGTCAGCTCGTTGCCGACTCCCTCGCCCGACTGCACCACGTCGTAGCTGAAGAGCAGGTGCTGGCCGGAGATCCAGGCCGCGAAGGCCACTCCCATGTAGAGGCCGATCCGGGTCTTGACGACCGGGACACCGACCGCGCGGGCCGCGTCGTCGTTGCCGCCGACCGCGAAGATCCAGTTCCCGGCGCGGGTGCGCAGCAGCACCCAGGTCGCCACGGCGATCAGCGCCGCCCACCACAGCAGGGTGACCTTGAGGTCGACGTTGCCGATGGTCAGCTGGGAGGCGAAGACCTTCTTCGCCGAGGGGAAGCCCTCCATGTCGCCGATGGACTTCGTCGACACGGTGCCGCTGATCAGCTTGGTGAAGCCGAGGTTGAGTCCGGTCAGCATCAGGAAGGTGCCCAGCGTGATGATGAAGCTGGGGAGCTTGGTGCGGGTCAGCATGAAGCCGTTGAAGACGCCGATCGCGAGCGTGACCAGCAGCGAGACACCGACGCCGACCCAGACGTTCGCCGTCATCTGGTAGCTGAACATCGAGGAGATCAGCGCCGAGCTGGTCACCAGGACCCCGGCCGACAGGTCGAACTCGCCGCCGATCATCAGCAGCGCCACCGGTACGGCCATGATCCCCAGGGTCGACGCCGCGTAGAGCACCGTGGAGAGGCTGGAGGGCCGCAGGAAGCTGTCCGCGACGACCGAGAAGAAGATGAAGACGGCGACAGCGCCGACGACCGAGCCCAGCTCGGGGCGGCCGAGCAGCCGGCGCAGCGGTGAGGAGCGCAGCAGCCGTTCGTCCGGCGTCTGTGCGGCGGTGCTCATCGAGTCCCCCGCTGGGTGTAGGCGGCCAGCGCGCCCGCGTCCTTCTTGGTGATGACCTGGGGGCCGGTGAGGACCGGGCGGCCGCCGCCGAGGACGTTGGCGTTGTACTTGTAGAGCCAGAGCAGGTCGACCGCCTCGTACCCCTGGAGGTACGGCTGCTGGTCGACGGCGAAGCCGAGGGTGCCCTTCTGCAGGGCGGACGCGACCTTGGCGTTGAGGTCGAAGGTGTCGATCTCGGCCTTGCTGCCCGCGGTGTCCTTGGCCTGGACGGCAGCGTCGGCGAACGGTGCGCCGAGGGTGACGACCGAGTCGATGGCGGGGTCGGCCTGGAGCTTGGCCTCGATGGAGGACTGGACGTCGGGCATGTTGGTGCCGTCGACGTACAGGTTCTCCATCGTGCCGTGGAAGTTCTTCTTGGCTCCGGCACAGCGCTGCTCGTGGCCCACGTTGCCCTGCTCGTGCAGGATGCAGAGGGCCTTCTTGCGGCCGCGCTTGTTCAGCTCGTCACCGACCGCCTCGCCCGCGATCGTCTCGTCCTGGCCGATGTGGCTGAGGGCGCCGAACTGCTTGGACTCCTCGGAGCCGGAGTTCACGGTGATCACCGGGATGCCGGCCTTCTCGGCCTTCTGCACGACGGCCTTCATCGAGTCGGGCTTGGCGAGGGTGACGATCAGTCCGTCGACCTTCTGGTCGATCGCGGTCTGCACCAGCTGGGCCTGCTGCTGGCCCTCCTCGCTGTGCGAGTAGAGGAAGGTGACGTTGTCCTTGGCGGCCGCCTGCTTGGCGCCCTTCTGGACGATGTCCCAGAAGGTGTCGCCGTCGCCGGAGTGGGTGACCATCGCGATCTTCCAGCGGGGGGTGTTCACCGCGGCCTTTCCGACGGCGGCGGCCCGTGAGGCGCGCTCCTCGGCCCGCTTGCCGCCGGTGCTGCTGCATCCCGCCAGGGAGAGCCCCAGCGCTAGCGCCAGCGCCCCGCTGACCCAGGTTCGTACCCTTGCCACGACGTGATGCCCTTCTCGGTGTTCCTGTGCTTGCTGCGGGCGCTGCGACTGCGGTGCTCGCTGCGGACGGTGGCCGGTCCCGTCCGGTCCGGCGGCCCAAGTATGGGTCACCCCTGATCGCCGGCGAGTCATCGGGTACCGCCCACGGGTGCGGCGAGGTGCGCTGCTGCTGTACGGGTCGTACGCAAGGGGGGTCCGCCCTCTCTCCCGGCCGCCGGGTTGCGGCAGAGGAGTTCTAGCGGCGGGCACCGGGGCTCGTCAATGGTTTGTCAGAACATTCTTACGAACTGCGCCGGCCGCTCACCGGTCGCGCTACGGGCGCACCAGGAGCTGGAACTCGAAGGAGTACCGCGAGGCGCGGTAGGTGTGCGTGCCGAACTCGACGGCCCGTCCCGTGGAGTCGTACGTGGTGCGCTCCATCGTCAGCAGCGGCGCACCCTCGGGTTCCGCGAGGCGTATCGCTTCCTCGGCGGTCGCGGCCCGTGCGCCCACCGACTGGCGGGCGCTGTGCAGGGTGATCCCGGCGACGCGCAGCAGCCGGTACAGGCCGGTGGCCTCAAGGCGGGGTGTGTCGAGGGTCAGCAGCCCTTCCGGCAGGTAGTTGCGGAGCTGCGCCATGGGCTCTCCGTACGCGAGCCGCAGCCGCTCGACGTACCGGACCTGGCTGCCCTCGGGCACCGCGAGCGCGGCGGCGGCCTCGGCCGTCGCGGGGACGGTCTCGTTGCGCAGGACCCGGGTGGTGGGCCGCTGGCCCGCGGCGAGCAGGTCGTCGTAGAGGCTGCTCAGTTCGAGGGGGCGCCTGATCCGGCTGTGCACCACCTGGGTGCCGACGCCTCTGCGGCGTACCAGCAGCCCCTTGTCGACCAGCGACTGGATGGCCTGACGGACGGTGGGACGCGACAGGCCGAGCCGGCCCGCGAGGTCGATCTCGTTGCCCAGCAGGCTGCCCGGGACGAGCCTGCCCCGCTCGATGGCCGACTCCAGCTGCTGGGCGAGCTGGAAGTACAGCGGGACCGGGCTGCTGCGGTCCACGCTGAGCTCAAGGCTGAGGGCGGGGTCGGCCGCGGGTTTGGACACGCCGAGAGGGTAGCCCAGGTCCGGTTGTCAGGACAAAGGCTTGACAGTGGGCAGAGCTGCGGCCACGTTGGGGTCCATGCGTATCGGACTCATCGGGACAGGCCGGATCGGTTCCTTCCACGCGAGGGTGCTCAGCGGCCACCGGGACGTCGGCGCGCTGGTGGTGGCCGACACCGAGGGGGCGCGCGCCGCCGAGGTCGCCCGGCGGACCGGTGCGACTGCCGCCGCTTCGGTCGACGAGGTCTTCACCTCGGGCGTGGACGCGGTCGTCATCGCTTCCGCGACCTCGTCGCACGCCGCTCTGATCGGCAGGGCCGCCCGCGCCGGGCTGCCGGTCTTCTGCGAGAAGCCGATCGCCACCGACCTGCCGGGCACACTGACGGCGCTGCGTGAGGCCGAGGAGGCGGGCACCGTGCTCCAGCTGGGCTTCATGCGCCGCTTCGACGCCGGATACGCGGCGGCGCGCGAGCGCGTGCGGTCGGGTTCGCTGGGCCGGCTGCACACCGTCCGCGCACTCACCTCCGACCCCGCGCCGCCGCCCGCCGCATATCTGCCGCTCTCCGGCGGGCTCTTCCGGGACTGCCTGGTGCACGACTTCGACATGGTGCGCTGGGTGACCGGGCGCGAGGTGGCCGAGGTGTACGCGACCGGGTCGGACGCGGGGCCCGCGATGTTCCGCGAGGCCGGTGATGTGGACACGGCCGCCGCACTGCTCACGCTGGACGACGGCACGCTGGTCACCGCGACCGCCACCCGGTGCAACGGCGCGGGCTACGACGTCCGGATGGAGCTGGCGGGGGAGCTGGACCAGATCTCGGTGGGGCTCGGCGACCGTACGCCGGTGACCTCGACCGAACCGCAGGGCCCGCCGCCCGCGGACCGGCCGTGGCCCGGCTTCCTGGAGCGGTTCGCCCCGGCCTACGAGGCCGAGCTCGACGCCTTCCTGCGGGTGGCGCGGGGCGAGCTGGCCAACCCGTGCGACGGCCGGGAGGCGCTGGCCGCGCTGCGCATCGCGGAGGCGTGCGAGCTGTCCCGGCGCGAGCGGCGCCCGGTCCGCACGGACGAACTCGTCACCGGCTGAACAGACGCCCCGTCAATACGTACGGAGCGATGACCCCCTGCCAGCTGACGCTTGCCCTGAGTTGACACCCCGTCAGGCTGACGGTGGCGCGGCAGCCGGGAGCACGGTCCCCTGCGCCACGGCGCAGAGCACCTCCTCACCGTCGTCGCGCACCATGACCAGATCGCAGCGGACGGTGGCCTGGCGGCGCCCGGTGTGCACCACCTCGGCGCGGGCGACGAGTGTGCGGCCCGCGCCGGGGCGCACGTACTGAATGGAGAAGCCGCCGGTCAGCACGGCGGCCCCCAGCGTCGTCCCGGCCGCGAAGGTGAGCGCGTTGTCGGCCGCGTACGCCAGCACTCCCCCGTGCAGAAAGCCGTTCTGCTGCAGCAGCTCGTCGCGGACGTCCACCTCCAGTACGGCCGAGCCGCCGCCGAACCGGGTGACGCGCGCCCCCAGCAGCCGGCTGAACGGCTGCGCGTCGAGCGTCCGGCGCGCCAGGTCCAGGTCGAGTTCACTCATCCCACCGCTCCTCGCGGTCCGGCGCCGGACCGCAGGCCCCGCCTCACCAGCGCACCGGCAGTTTCCGCACCCCGTGCATCAGCAGTCCCGGAATCCAGTGGTACGCGCCGCCGTCCGGGTCGAGTTCCAGATCGGGGCAGCGCTCCAGCAGCGTACGGACGGCGATCCGGCCCTCCATCCTGGCGAGCGGCGCGCCGAGGCAGAAGTGGATGCCGTGCCCGAAGGCGAGGTGCCCCTGCGGGGCGCGCCGGATGTCGAACCGGTCGGCGTCCGGGAAACGGTCCGGGTCACGGTCGGCCGAACCGAGCGAGACCAGTACGGGGTCGCCCGCCGCGATGTCCGCGGAGCCGATCCGCAGAGGCTCCGCCGCGTGCCGGTAGGTGGCGGTCTCCACCGGACCGTCGTAGCGCAGCATCTCCTCGACCGCGCCGTCCAGCAGGCTCATGTCGGCGCGCAGCGCGGCGAGTTGCTCGGGGTGGGTGAGCAGTGCGCGTACGCCGTTGGAGATCAGGTTGACGGTGGTCTCATGGCCCGCGACGAGCAGCAGGAAGGCCATACCGACGAGTTCGGGTGCGGACAGCTGGTCACCGTCCTCGTCGCGGGCCCGGATCAGCGCGCTCAGCAGATCATCGCCCGGCCGCTCCCGCTTGGCCTCGATCAGCGAGACGAGGTATCCGCTCATCTCCCGGACCGCGGCGCTCTCCTGGTCACCGCCGGTCGGGCCGATCAGCTCGTTGGACCAGACACGGAAGCTCGCCCGGTCCAGGTCCGGCACACCGAAGAGTTCACAGATCACGGTCATCGGCAGCGGGAACGCCAGCGAGTCCACCAGATCGGCCGTGCGCTCCGGAGCCGCGAGCATCGCGTCGATACAGGCGTCGGTGACCTCCTGCACGCGCGGGCGCAGCGCCTGGACCCGGCGCGCGGTGAACTCCCGTACCACCAGCTTGCGCAGCCGGGTGTGGTGCGGCGGGTCGGCGTCCAGCATGTTGGCGAAGAGCCCGCCCGACTCGTCCTTCCAACCCTCCATCTTCCGGGGGTCCTTGATGAGCCGGGGGTCGTTGAGCGCGGCCCGGGCCTCCTCGTGGCCGACGACCAGCCAGACACCGGCGTCCTCGGTGTCCTGAGTACGGACGCGGTGCACGGGCCCGGCGGCGCGCATCTTCTCGTAGTACGGATACGGATTCGCGTTGAAGTCCTCGGTGTCCTGCCGCAGATCGATCAGCGTCATCGCCTCAGCGTACGTCGCCGTCCCCGTCGAGGAACCCCGCATCGTGGACCAGCAACGCGATCTGGACACGGTTGTTGAGGCCGAGCCGGGCCAGCACGCGCGACACCTGGGTCTTGACCGTGGGCACGCTCAGATACAGGGCGGCCGCGATGGCCGCGTTGGACTCGCCGCGCCCTACGGCGACTGCCACTTCCCGCTCGCGGTCGGAGAGTTGGCCCAGCTGCGCGCGGGCCCGCACCGCACGGTCGTCCGCCGCGCCGCCCGCCACATGCGTCATCAGCTGCCGGGTGACCGCGGGCGAGAGCACCGGATCGCCGGCCGCCACCCGGCGGACCGCGGCGACGATGTCGGCGGGCGGGGTGTCCTTCAGCACGAACCCGGCCGCCCCCGCGCGCAGCGCCCGCAGCACCTGTTCGTCGGCGTGGAAGGTGGTGAGCAGGACGACCTCGGGCGCACCGGCGGCGCTCCGCAGCCGCTCGGTGGCCGTCAGCCCGTCCACGCCCGGCATCCGGATGTCCATCAGGACCACATCGGGGTGGACGGCGGCCACCAGCGCGGGCACCTCGGAGCCGTCCGCCGCCTCGCCGGCGATCTCGATGTCACCGGCGCCGCCGAGCATGAGGGCGAGCCCGGCCCGGACAAGGGGGTCGTCGTCGACGACGAGAAGCCTGATCACGCGGGCCAGGGTAGCCAGGCGGCGACCCGGAAGCCGCCGCCCTCCGTCGCGCCGTGGTCCAGACGGCCGCCCGCGAGGGTGGCCCGCTCGGTGAGGCCGATCAATCCCTGCCCGGATCCCGGCACCTTCGGTACGTCTCCGGGCGGCGGCGGATTCCGTACCTCGACGGTCAGCCCGGCCCCGGGGCTGCCGGTGACCGTGACGGTGACCTCGGCCCCCGGCGCGTGTTTACGGGCGTTGGTGAGCCCTTCCTGGACGATGCGATAGGCGGTGCGGCCGGTCGCGGCGGGCACGGTGGCCGGGTCCGCGACCTTGTTGTGCAGGGTGACCGACATCCCGGCCTGCCGGGACTCGGCGGCCAGGGCTTCGAGCGTGACCAAGGTGGGCTGCGGCCGGTTCTCCTCGCCCTCGCCGGGGGTCCGGAGCACCCCGATGATCTCGCGCAGGTCCTGGAGCGCCTCGTGGGCGCTGTCCCGGATGACCCCGGCGGCGCGGGCGACCTCGGGCGCGGGTGCGCCGGGCCGGAATTCCAGGGCTCCGGCGTGGACGCTGAGCAGGGTCAGCCGGTGCGCCAGTACGTCGTGCATCTCCCGGGCGATGGCCTCGCGGGCCAGCCGCTGCGCCTGTTCGGCACGGAGATCGGCCTCCGCCTCGGCGCGGTGGGCGCGTTCGCGCAGCACCACGACGAGCTGGCGCCGGGAGCGTACGAACAGGCCCCAGATGATCACCAGCAGCACCAGCACCGTGCCGAAGAGCGTCGAGCTGATCCAGGACATGGTCGGGTCGGGGCGCAGCGCGGCCTGCACTCCCCCGGCCGCCACCGCCCCTGCCCCCAGTACCAGGACCGGCCGGAACGGGCGGTGCACGGCCAGGCTGAACAGCGCCACCAGCACGGCACCGGCGGCGAGCGGAGCGAACGCGCTGACCACCACGAGCACCGCGGCGAGCCCGACGGGCCAGCGCCTGCGCACCCAGAGCGTGCAGCAGGAGAGGACGCCGATCACCTGGTCGGCGGCGCTGTCGAGGTCGGTGTAGCCCGCCTGGTTCTTGATGGCGTCCAGGGCCAGCACACCGATGCCCAGCGCGATCAGGAAGGCCGTGATGTCCACGATCCAGTCGCGCAGGGTCCGGCGCGGCCTCTCCCGGTCCGCGGCGGGCTCGGCACCTGCCAGGGCCGAGGGCAGCAGCCAGCGGTACTCCGAACGCGTCATGTCCACAAAGTTACGCAGGAGCCGCGCCGGGTGCGGTGTTCAGCGGAGCAGTCGAGACCAAAGTCGCGGAGTCCGAGACTTTGGGAGTCATCGCGCAGGCCCCGCTGGTCAGCGGGTGTCCGCACAGCCTGCCTGCGCGCCCGGCCGCATGATCCGCCCCGCGCCCCGCGCCCGGCCGCCGGTGCGTCCCGGCTATCCGGCGTTCGTGGAGAAGAGTCCGCCCGTGGGCCCCTGCTTGTCGCCGCCCTGCGCCTTCTTCAGCGCGTTCGCCAGACCCTCGATGGTCAGCGACTGGAGGATGACACGGCCGTTGCCCTCCAGCGTGGCCAGCGACAGGCCCTCGCCGCCGAAGACGGCGTTCATCATGCCCTGGCGGTTGAGGCCGCCGATGCGCTGGACGCCGTACTCGATGCCCTCCTCGAAGGCGACGATGCAGCCGGTGTCGACCTCGATACGGCCGCCGAAGTCGGCCGGGTTGAGGTCGATGAAGTTGCCCGCGCCGCAGATGATCACGGTCCCCCGGCCGGTGAACTTCTCCAGGATGAAACCCTCACCGCCGCTGCGGCCCGTCCGGCCGCCCTGCCAGGCGATACCGAAATCGACGGTGGACTCCGCCGCCACGAACGCGTCCTTCTCGGCGAACCACGCCCGGGAGCCGTTCAGCTCCAGGGCGCGCATCTCGCCCGGGAGCACGCCCGCGAAGCCGACCGTGCCCTCGCCGCCGGTGGCCGCGAAGTACTGGAAGGCGAGCGATTCACCCGCCAGGGCCCGCTGGCCCACCTGCATCGCGGTGCCCATGGCCTGCCTGAGGATCCCGCCCATGCCGCCGGCCTGCCCCTGCTGACCGCCCTGTCCCTGCTGGCCGCCACCGCCGCCGGGCCCGGAGAGACGCGTCTCCATGCTCACGTTCGAGGTCTTGAAGAGGAACTTCCCGGCCTCGCAGTAGACGGTCTGGCCGGGCTGAAGGCTGACGACGGCCATCTGCATGGCGTTGCCGACGATCTCTTGCTGGAGGGTCACGGCCGGTTCTCCTTGGGGCGGTGGCGGGGGCCGGTACATCCGTACCGGCAGGTGAACGGCCGGGGCCCGCTGTTCGGTTCCGGCTGTCCGGTTCCGGGCGGGGCTGTCGGCACCGGACCCCGGACTCGCAGTCCGTTTCCCGCCGGTACGGGTGGCCGTCCGCCGCTTTGCTGGGACGTGCGAACACTACCGACGAAACGACGGGGCGGGACACACCATGTCTTCTCTGAACAGGTCAGCGCTGGACGGCCGGGCGGCGCTGGTGACGGGCGGCAGCCGCGGGATCGGGGCCGCCGTGGCACTGCGGCTGGCGCGGGAGGGCGCGGACGTCGCGATCACCTTCGAACGGAACGAGACCGCAGCCAAGGAGGTCGTCGCCGGGATCCAGGAGGCGGGCCGCCGGGGCCTGGCGCTGCGTACGGACGCGGCGACCGCCGTGGCCCGCACCGCCGAGGAGTTCGGCGGGCTCGACATCCTCGTGAACAACGCGGGGGTCGGTGTGCTGGCCCCGGTCGGCGATCTCACGGCGGCCGACCTCGACCGTACGCTCGCGGTCAACGTACGAGAGGTCTTCCTCGGCTCACAGGCCGCGGCCGCGGTGCTCAGGCCGGGCGGCCGGATCATTTCGACCGGCACGGCGCTGACCCGCTACGCGGGCGGTCCCGGGGCCAGCCTCTACGGAATGAGCAAGGCCGCGCTGACCGGGCTGACCCGGTCGCTCGCCCGGGAGCTGGGCGAGCGGGGCATCACGGTCAACGTGATCCAGCCGGGCCCGGTCGACACGGAGATGAACCCGGCGGACGGCCCGTACGCCGGGCCCCAGCGCGCGGCAACGGCGCTGGGACGCTTCGGGACGGCGGACGAGGTGGCCTCGCTGGTGGCGTATCTGGCCGGCGAGGAGGCCGGGTATGTGACGGGGGCCGAGCTGCTGGTGGACGGCGGGCACGCGGCGTAACACCGGCGCAGGGGGCCTCTCACACGCCGGTCTCCGCCCCGGAACCGGGCCGCCCGGCCACCGCTCCGGGGCGGAGGCCGGCCGGCCCGGGCGTCGCGTTACCGGCGGCTCGGGCGTCGCGAAACCGGCAGGCTCAGGCGTCGCGTTCGAGCAGCCGGCCCACCGGCTCGCCCACTACGCCGTTCTCGGCGATCCGCTCGCCCCGCAGCCAGGTGGAGCGCACGACCCCGTACAGGGTCTTCCCGGCGTATGCCGTCACCTGGTTCCGGTGGTACAGCTCCGCCGGGTCGACGGTGAAGGTGTCGTCCGGCGCCAGCACCGCGAAGTCGGCGTCCCGGCCGGCCTCGATCGCGCCCTTGCCTGACAGCCCGGCGAGTGCGGCCGGCGCCGTGGACATCCAGCGGACCACGTCGTCGAGGCTGTGGCCCCGCTCGCGCGCCGCCGTCCAGATCGCCGGGAGCCCCAGCTGGAGGGAGGAGATGCCGCCCCAGGCGTCGGCGAAGTCGGGGGTCTTGAGGTCAGTGGTGCAGGGCGAGTGGTCGGAGACGATGCAGTCGATCGTCCCGTCGGCAAGCCCCTGCCACAGCGCGTCCTGGTTGGCGGCCTCACGGATCGGTGGGCAGCACTTGAACTCCGTTGCCCCGTCCGGGACTTCCTCGGCCGTCAGGGTGAGGAAGTGCGGGCAGGACTCCACGGTGACCCGGACGCCCTCGCGCTTGGCGGCGGCGATCAGCGGAAGCGCGTCGCTGGACGAGAGGTGCAGGACGTGGATGCGCGCGTCCAGCCGCCTGGCGAGCGCGATGAGGCCCTCGATCGCCTGGTTCTCGGCGGCGCGGGGGCGGGAGGCCAGGAAGTCCGCGTACTGCGGGCCGCTGCGCTGCGGGGCGTCGGCCAGCTGGTGCGGGTCCTCGGCGTGGACGATCAGCAGCCCGCCGAAGCCGGCGATCTCGGCCATGGACCGGGCGAGCTCCTCCTGGTCGAGCTCGGGGAACTCCTCGACGCCGGAAGGCGACAGGAAGCACTTGAAGCCGAACACCCCGGCGTCGTACAGCGGGCGCAGGTCCTTGACGTTGGAGGGGATCGCGCCGCCCCAGAAGCCGACGTCGATGTGCGCCTTGCTGCGGGCCACGTCCTGCTTGGTCCGCAGGTTGGCGGCGGTCGTGGTCGGCGGCAGCGAGTTGAGCGGCATGTCGAGCAGCGTGGTGATCCCGCCGGCCGCGGCGGCCCTGGTCGCGGTCCAGAACCCCTCCCACTCGGTGCGGCCGGGGTCGTTCACATGGACGTGGGTGTCGACGAGGCCGGGGAGCAGCACGTCGTCGCCGAAGTCCGTCAGCCGGGCGCCATCCGGCACCTCCGCGTCGTAGGGCAGCACTGCTGCGATCTTCCCATCGGCGACAGCGACCGATGCGGCGCGCGTCCCCTGGGGGGTGATGACTCGCGTCGAGCGCAGTACCAGTTCGGTGGTGGACACCCGGGCCCCTCTTTCCATATAGCGAAATTCACGTTCCAATAATGGAGTGTTCGCTGCGCGCCGTGGCTCGTCAAGACCGGACCGGCCGCCTGGATGATTCCACAAAGCAAAAGCCGAATTTCGGGTGCCGGAATGTGCTTCCCTCCGGTACCCCTGGGTCCGGATCGTACCCATCCGGCCGCCTGATCCGGACAAAGGGGTCCTGACCGGCCCCAACGCCTGCCGCCGAGGGGGATACAGCGGGCTCCGGCCCGGTAGGCTGGCGCCTTGCCCCGCCCGCCTCGAAAGGACCGCCGCCGTGCCGCAGTCCCACGCCAGCGCACCCGACGCCAAGACCGCAGCACCGAGCGGTGGCGTCCAGTCCCTGGAGCGCGCCTTCGATCTGCTGGAGCGGATGGCCGACGCCGGTGGAGAGGTCGGCCTGAGCGAGCTCTCGGCCGCCAGCGGTCTGCCGCTGCCCACGATCCACCGGCTGATGCGCACTCTGGTCGCCTGCGGCTACGTACGCCAGCAGCCCAACCGGCGCTACGCGCTGGGCCCGCGCCTGATCCGGCTCGGCGAGTCGTCGGCCCGGCTGCTCGGGACCTGGGCCCGCCCCTATCTCGCGCGGCTGGTCGAGGAGACCGGGGAGACGGCGAACATGGCCCTGCTCGACGGGGACGAGGTCGTGTACGTCGCGCAGGTCCCGTCGAAGCACTCCATGCGGATGTTCACCGAGGTGGGGCGGCGGGTCCTGCCGCACTCCACCGGAGTCGGCAAGGCGCTGCTCGCGCACACCTCGCCGCCCGAGGTCAGGGCGCTGCTGGCACGGACCGGTATGCCGGCCGCCACCGAGAAGACGATCACCACGCCCGAGGGGTTCCTGGACGCCCTGGAGGTCGTACGCCGCGCGGGGTACGCGGTGGACGACAACGAGCAGGAGATCGGGGTCCGCTGCCTCGCGGTCCAGGTCCCCAACTCCCCCACGGCCGCCGCGATCTCGATCTCGGGTCCGGCGGGCCGGGTGACGGAGGAGGCGACCGAACGGATCGTGCCGATCCTCCAGGGCATCGCCCTGGAGCTCTCGGCCACCCTCGCGAGCGCGGGACCCCAGCAGGTCTGATCCGGCGCAGGTCCGGCCGGATGCAGGTCCGATCCGGCCGGGGGCGCGGCGGATCCGGCCCCCGGACGCCGGGCGGTTCGGACGCCGGGCGGTCCGGACCACCGGCGGCTCAGACGACCGGCGGTTCAGCCACCGGCACCGTCAGCCGCCCGTCGGCCATCGACACCGTCCGGTCCATCCGGTCCAGGTGCGCATGGTCATGGGTGACCAGCACCGTCGCAGTACCGCGTGCCCGGGTCAGCGTGACCAGCAGGTCCAGCACGCCCGCACCCCGCTCATGGTCGAGGGCGCTGGTGGGCTCGTCGACCAGCAGTACCGACGGCTCGTTCATCAGCGCCCGCGCGATGTTGACGCGCTGCCGCTGACCGCCGGAGAGCTGGTGCGGGCGCCTGCCCGCCTGGTCGGCGAGGCCCACCGCGTCCAGCAACTCCACGGCGCGGCCGCGTACTTGACCGGCCGGCCGGCCCGAGAGGTGCGCCATCACCTGGAGCTGCTCGGCGGCGGTCAGCGCGGGCAGCAGGTTCGGCTGCTGGAAGACGATCCCGATCCGTTCGCGCCGGAGTGCCGCCTTCGCCGCCCGGCTCAGCGAGGCCGTGTCCGTTCCGTCGACGACCACCCGGCCCCGCTCCGGGGTCACCAGCGTCGCCGCCACCGCCAGCAGGCTGGACTTGCCGGATCCGGACGGTCCGACCACCGCCGTCAGCGAACCGGCCGGAACATCGAGCGTCACCGTGTCCAGCGCGACCACCCGGCCGTCCCCGTCCGGGTAGGTCAGCGTCACATCGTCCAGGGCCAGGGTCATCGTGCGCTCCCGAGGGCGGTCAGCGGGTCGACGGCGGTGATCCGCCGGATGGAGAGGGCCGCGCCGAGCACCCCGAGGACGACGATCACGGCGGCGGGGAGAACGGAGGTCAGCGGGTCGAGCACGAAGGGAACACTCCCGGGCACGACGGCGCCGACCCCGGCGGCAAGGGCGGTGCCCAGCAGCGTCCCGGCCAGCAGCATCAGCACCGCCTGGCCCAGAGCGTCGCGCAGCAGATACGGAGTGGAGGCACCCAGCGCCTTCAGCACGGCGATGTCACCGCTGCGCTGGATCGTCCATACCGTGAAGAACGCGCCTATCACCATGGCCGAGATGACGAACAGGAAGCCGCGCATCAGCTGGAGCGATCCGTTCTCCGCCTGGTACGAGGGGAGCGCGCTGAGCGAGCCGTCCAGGGTGAGCGTCTTCGTACCGGCCGCCCGGTCTCCCGCGCCGAGGTCCGCCCCGCCGGTGGTGGTCAGGGCCACCACACTGGCGTGCTCGCCCGCGCGGAGCGAGGTCCACGCGACCGGGGTGTGGCTGTAGGAGTCGTCCCCGGCGACCGCCGTCACCGTGAACTTCCTGCCGGAGAGCGTGACGGTGTCCCCGGTCGCCGCGCCCAGGTCGTGCGCGGCGCCCCTGGACAGCACCACACCGGAGTGCCCGGGCTCCGCGGGCGCCAGACCGGAGCCGGGCCGTACCGCGAACTCGGAGACCGCGGCCGTGCGGCTGCCCGCTTCCGCGTTGCCGGTGCCGATGGCGACGGGCTGCGCGCTCTTCACCCCCGGCTGCGCGGCCCAGGTCCGCCAGGCGCTCTGCGGCAGCTGCGACCCGGTGAAGGAGGCGGACTGCCCCGAGGGCGGCGCGGCGAAGGCCAGGTGGTCGGCGGGCAGTCCGGTGACGGCCGATGTGTTGTCCCTGGCCAGCCCGGCGGTCAGCCCGGACAGCAGTCCGACCAGCAGGGTGATGAGTACGATGACCGTCCCCATCAGGGCGAACCGGCCCCTGGCGAATCTCAGATCTCTCCATGCGACGAACATGTGCCCAACCCTGCTGGCACCGGGGGTGCTTGGGCATCGCGCCACGGATGGCTCCGGGCGGATCGAAAGACGGAGCCGGCAATCAAACTTTCGATTGAGGGCGTTCCGGGACGATCCGCCTACGCTGGGAGGATCATGGATCCCCGTGCACTGACCCCCGCGCTGCTCGTCCTGCGGCTCTGCCTCCATCTGCTGATGGCGGGACTGCTGGTGCTGGCCGCGGTACGGGCGCTCACCGGTCACGCGGCGAACGCCCCCGCGGTGGTGGCGGCGGCCGTGGTGCTGGGCGCGGTGTACGCGGCGGGTGCGGTCTGGCCTTCGGTACGGACTTCGCGCCGGTCCGCCGCCGTCTGGCTCGGCGTGCTGGGTCTCGCGTGGCTGGCGCTGCTCGTGGTCTCCCCGGAGGGGCTGTGGGTGGCGTTCCCGCTGTACTTCCTCCAGTTGCATCTCCTGCCGGTGCGCTGGTCGGTGCCCCTGGTCGTCGTCACGGCGGGCGCGGCCATCGCCGCGTACGTGGGGCACGGGGCGGCGCTGAACCCGGGTGCGTTCATCGGCCCGCTCCTCGGAGCGGCGGTCGCCGTGGCCACCGTCCTCGGCTACCAGGTGCTCTACCGCGAGAGCGAGAGCCGCCGCCGGCTGATCGAGGAGCTGATCTCGACCCGGGCCGAACTCGCCGCCGCCGAGCGGACCGCGGGCACGCTCGCCGAGCGTGAGCGGCTCGCCCGCGAGATCCACGACACCCTCGCCCAGGGGCTCTCCTCCATCCAGCTGCTGCTGCGGGCCGCCGGGCGCACCCTGCCCGCCGACGCGCCGGCCGCCGCCCACATCGAACAGGCCAGGCAGGCCGCGCAGGACAACCTCGCCGAGGCCCGCCGCTTCGTACGGGCGCTGTCGCCGCCCGCGCTGGAGCACGGTTCGCTGGCGGCCGCGCTCGACCGCCTCTGCACGGGCGGCCCCGGTCCGCGGGTCCGCTTCTCCACCAGCGGTACGCCGGTCGCGCTGCCCACGCCGTACGAGGTGGCGCTGCTGAGGATCGCGCAGTCGGCGCTCGCCAACACCGTCCAGCACGCCGGGGCGTCCCGCGCCGAGATCACCCTGAGCTTCATGGAGACCGCGGTCGCCCTGGACGTGGTCGACGACGGTTCCGGCTTCGATCCGCTGCTCGCCGGTACCGCGTCCGGCGACGGAGGTTTCGGGCTGCCCGCCATGCGCTCGCGCGTCGAGTCACTGGGCGGCACCTTCGCCGTCGAGTCCACACCGGGCCAGGGGACGGCCATCGCGGTCACGCTGCCGCTCCCCGACTCCGAAGAGGTGCCCATGTCCGAAGAGGTGTCCTCATGACGATCCGGCTGCTGCTCGCCGACGACCATCCGGTGGTACGGGCCGGGCTGCGCGCCGTCCTCGACACCGAGCCGGGATTCCGGGTGGCCGGGGAGGCGTCGACCGCCGAACGGGCAGTGGAGCTGGCCGCTTCGGGAGAGTTCGACGTCGTGCTGATGGATCTCCAGTTCGGCGCGGGTATGCACGGCGCGGAGGCCACCGCCGCCATCGCCGCCGTCGAAGGGGCACCCCGGGTCCTGGTGCTGACGACGTACGACACGGACGCGGACATCCTGGCCGCGGTCGAGGCCGGTGCCAGCGGCTATCTGCTGAAGGACGCGCCGCCCGAGGAACTGGCCGCCGCCGTGCGGACGGCGGCGGCGGGCCGCTCGGCGCTGGCACCCGCCGTCGCGCACCGGCTGATGGACCGGATGCGCGCACCGGGCGAGTCGCTCACCCGCCGGGAGCTGGAGGTGCTGCAGCTGGTCGGGGACGGTCTGTCGAACCAGCAGATCAGCAAGGCGCTGTTCCTCAGCCAGGCGACGGTGAAGTCCCATCTGGTGCATATCTACGCCAAGCTGGGTGTGGACTCCCGTACATCGGCGGTGGCCACGGCCTCCGCGCGGCGGCTCATCCGCCGTGCCGGTGGCTCAGCACATTGACCACCTTGCCGTTCGGATCACGGACGAAGAACCGCCGTACGCCCCACTCCTCGTCCCGCAGCGGGTGCACGATCTCCGCCCCCGCTGCCAGCACCGCCGCGTGCACCGCGTCCACGTCGTCCACCTCGATGGAGAGGTCGGGCTGCACGGTGGCGCTCGCGTCGTGCGTGGTGAGGGTGATCTGCGCGGTCGGGTTGACGGACGAGGCGAGCGTCATGACCCAGCCCTGGTTCATGACCTCGCCGAGCCCGAGCAGACCGTAGAAGTCCCGGCTCTCCTCCATGGCGTGCGTCGTGATGTCCGGCACCACCCTGCGGACGGCCATCAGGAGGCCGATCCGAACAGCTCCACCGCGTTCCGCACCTCGGAGAGCGACACCGCGAGTGCGCTGACCGAACCGATCGCCCCCGCGACCAGCAGCAACGAGCGACGCAGCCGCAGGATTTCCGGCACTCCGCTCCGGGCCATCGCCTCCAGAGCCGCCAGTTCGTCCTCGGCGATGGCACGGTCCGGGAACTGGGCCGGGTGAGCGGCCAGTTCACGGCGGAGCCGGGAGACGGAGGAGCTGAGCTCCGTCACTCTGGGGTCCGCACCGGTGCCCGTTACGCGTTTCTGCCCCGCACTTCGCAACAAAGTTCCCCCTCGCACAACTCTGTGCTGGCCATCCCTACGGTTGAACGACCGTGTGGCGCCGGTCGAACACCGCGGGTCACGAGTCAGTTAACGCCACCACGCGGCGTTCTCGCCACTCCACGACGGGAATTCAGCCGGACGGGGTGGTGTCCATGAGGTATCCAGTCCTGATGCGACACGAAGGCGGAACCGAAGTGAACAACACGGACACGGATGCCTCGCGGCCGGGACCCGGCCGGACGGCCGGACCGGTGATCGCCGGACTGCTGCTCGCGGCGGGCGGCGGGCGGCGGCTCGGAGGACGCCCCAAGGCGCTGCTCGAACACCGCGGCCGGCCGCTCGTCGAGCGCGCGGTCCGGGTGCTGCGCGCGGGCGGCTGCGGTCCGGTGCATGTCGTACTGGGTGCCGCCGCGGACGACGTACGGAAGCGGGCCGATCTCACCGGCTGTGTGCTGGCCGACAACCCCCGGTGGGAGGAGGGCATGGGGTCGTCCCTGCGCGCCGGACTCGCGTCGCTCGCCGGATCGGGCGCGGACGCCGCCCTCGTCCTGCTGGTGGACCAGCCGGGAATCGGCGCCGCGGCGGTGGCCCGGGTACGCGAGGCCGGCGGCTCCGCGACGAGTCTGGTGGCCGCCTCGTACGAGGGGAAGCGCGGCCACCCGGTGCTCTTCGGCGCCGACCGCTGGGCGGACATCGCGGCGACGGCGGTAGGGGACCGCGGGGCCCGCAGCTACCTCAAGGCCCACCGGGAAGCCATCACGCTGGTGGAGTGCTCCGACATCGCCGAGGAGTACGACATCGACACGGTCGAAGACCTGTTCCACTTGGAGTGACCGACCTGGCACTCTGCGACGAATTCTGTCGATCCGGAGAATCTCGATGTCAACATACGTTGAACTTCCACCATGAGGAAACTAGTATCCACACGTCAGAAGCGCTCTGTGCCCCACAGAGCGCCCGCGACCGTATCGCGACCCCGTGGCACTCCGTGCCACCATGAGAGTCCTGCGGCCGTCAAGTACCGCCCGCTGAAGGAGTGACAGCTCATGTCCGCACCAGCGCCGTCTCCGCTGGCCATCGTCGATGCCGAGCCCCTGCCCCGGCAGGACGAGGTCCTCACCGATGCGGCCCTGGCCTTCGTGGCCGAGCTGCACCGGCGGTTCACCCACCGCCGTGATGAGCTGCTCGTCCGCCGCGCTGAGCGCCGTGCCGAGATCGCCCGGACGTCCTCGCTCGATTTCCTCCCGGAGACCGCGAGCATCCGTAACGACGACAGCTGGAAGGTCGCGCCGGCCCCGGCCGCGCTCAACGACCGCCGCGTCGAGATCACCGGCCCGACCGACCGCAAGATGACCATCAACGCCCTGAACTCGGGCGCCAGGGTCTGGCTCGCAGATTTCGAGGACGCGTCCGCCCCCACCTGGGAGAACGTTGTCACCGGCCAGCTGAATCTGACCGACGCCTACGAGCGCCGGATCGACTTCACGGACCCGAAGTCCGGCAAGTCGTACGCACTGAAGCCCGCAGCCGACCTCGCGACCGTCGTGATGCGCCCGCGCGGCTGGCACCTCGACGAGCGCCACCTCGTGCTGGACGACCGTCCGGTCCCGGGCGCCCTGGTCGACTTCGGCCTGTACTTCTTCCACAACGCCAAGCGCCTCATCGAGCTCGGCAAGGGCCCGTACTTCTACCTCCCGAAGACCGAGTCCCACCTGGAGGCGCGCCTCTGGAACGAGATCTTCGTCTTCGCGCAGGACTACATCGGCATCCCGCAGGGCACCGTCCGCGCGACCGTCCTGATCGAGACGATCACGGCGGCGTACGAGATGGAGGAGATCCTCTACGAGCTGCGCGACCACGCCTCCGGGCTGAACGCGGGGCGCTGGGACTACCTGTTCTCCATCGTCAAGAACTTCCGCGACGGCGGCTCCAAGTTCGTCCTGCCGGACCGCAATCTGGTCACGATGACGGCGCCGTTCATGCGCGCGTACACCGAGCTCCTGGTCCGCACCTGCCACAAGCGCGGCGCGCACGCCATCGGCGGCATGGCCGCCTTCATCCCCTCCCGGCGCGACGCCGAGGTCAACAAGGTGGCCTTCGAGAAGGTCAAGGCGGACAAGGACCGCGAGGCCGCCGACGGCTTCGACGGCTCCTGGGTCGCGCACCCGGACCTGGTGCCGATCGCCATGAAGTCGTTCGACGCGGTCCTCGGCGAGAACCCGAACCAGAAGCAGCGCCTGCGCGAGGACGTCGCGGTGGCACCGGGCGACCTGATCGCGATCGACTCCCTGGACGCCAGGCCGACGTACGAGGGCCTGGTCAACGCCGTCCAGGTCGGCATCCGCTACATCGAGGCGTGGCTGCGCGGCATGGGCGCCGTGGCCATCTTCAACCTGATGGAGGACGCCGCGACGGCGGAGATCTCCCGCTCGCAGATCTGGCAGTGGATCAACGCGAACGTGGTCTTCGAGAACGGCGAACACGCGACGGCTGAGCTGGCCCGGAAGATCGCGGCGGACGAGCTGACCGCGATCGAGAAGGAGATCGGCGAGGAGGCGTTCGCTGCGGGCAAGTGGCAGCAGGCACACGAC
The DNA here is from genome assembly GCF_036014215.1 of Streptomyces sp. NBC_00440. Classification (NCBI taxonomy): domain Bacteria; kingdom Bacillati; phylum Actinomycetota; class Actinomycetes; order Kitasatosporales; family Streptomycetaceae; genus Streptomyces; species Streptomyces sp. NBC_00440. Next base: position 6,899,740 of record NZ_CP107921.1, on the reverse strand, counting down.
CTCCTGCTGACGGTGTCCCTGGACGCCGACTACGCGGACTTCCTGACGCTGCCCGCGTACGAGCAGCTGGGGAGCTGAGGCACCACCCGCTGATCGCTCGACCCACTGACAGCAGGGGCTGTCCCGGAGCCACCTGGCTCCGGGACAGCCCCTGCTGTTTTCGTGGCCCGACTGCTTCTCGGACCCCGCTGTTTCTCGGGTCCTGTTTCTCGGGTCCCGTTTCTCGGGCCCTTCTTCCGGGCGTCCGGTTTCGCGCGTACCGTGCGCAACCGGAACCAGCACCTCCGGATATGTCCCGATCGCCCCCTCCACGGCCGCCTGCAACCGCACCCACCAGGCATGTTGGAGAAACCCACAATCTATTGACAGTCCACTTGGACGAACCTAGCCTTGCCGCATTCCGATACTTATATTCCACATGGTGGAATCTACTCAGAATGAGTGGCCCGGTGATGAGTGCAGACACGCCTGTGGAACCACCCCGAGCAACGCCCTCCGTGAACACCACCGATATCGCCACTGATGTTCACGACAGTTCCGGAACACCGTCCGGCGGCGACCGGTCGTCACCGGTTCACGCCGCACCTCCGCTGAGTCCCCGTCTGTACAACAACGACCTGGCGCCCACCGAGGTCCACGGGCGCCGCTGGGGCAGCTACAACATCTTCACCCTGTGGGCGAACGACGTGCACAGCCTGGGCAACTACACGTTCGCCACTGGGCTGTTCGCCCTCGGGCTCGGCGCCTGGCAGGTGCTGCTCGCTCTCGCGATCGGCGCGGCGCTGCTCTTCGGGATTCTCAACCTCTCCGGGTACATGGGCCAGAAGACCGGGATCCCGTTCCCGGTCATGAGCCGTATCAGCTTCGGTGTCCGGGGCGCCCAGATACCGGCTCTCATCCGTGGCGCCGTCGCCATCGCCTGGTTCGGCATCCAGACGTATCTCGCGTCCCATGTACTGAACGTCCTGCTGATCACGCTGCACCACCCGCTCGTCCACCTGACCGAGAACTCCTTCCTCGGGCTGTCGACCCTCGGCTGGATCTCCTTCGGGTTCCTGTGGTGCGTGCAGATCGGCATTCTGATGTACGGCATCGAAATGGTGCGGAAGTACGAGGCGTTCGCGGGCCCGGTCATCCTGTTCACGCTGTCCGCGCTCGCCGTCTGGATGTTCTGGAAAGCGGGCTGCTCCATCTCGCTGTCCAACAACCACCCGCTGACGGGCGGGAAGATGTGGCACGAGATCTTCGCGGGAGCGTCTCTCTGGGTCGCCATCTACGGCACGTTCGCGCTGAACTTCTGCGACTTCACCCGGTCCTGTACGAGCAAGAAGTCGATCACGATCGGCAACTTCTGCGGCATTCCCGTCAACATCATGCTCTTCGGAACCATTGCGGTCGTGCTGGCCGGGGCGCAGTTCCGGATCAACGGGAAGGTCATCAACAGCCCGGCGGACGTCGTACAGGCCATCCCCAACACCTGGTTCGTGGCGCTCGCCAGTCTCGCGCTGATCGTCCTCACCGTCGCGGTCAACCTCATGGCCAACTTCGTGGCCCCGGCCTACGCGCTGGCCAATCTCTTCCCCAAACACCTCGACTTCAGGCGGGCCGGGATCGTCAGCGGCGTGATCGGCATCGTCATCCTGCCGTGGAACCTCTACAACAACCCGACCGTCGTCAACTACTTCCTGGGCGGCCTGGGCGCCTTCCTCGGCCCGCTGTTCGGCGTGATCATCGCCGACTACTGGCTGATCAGGAAGGGCCGGGTCAATGTGCCCGAGCTGTACACGATGGAGACGTCCGCCGCGTACCACTACACGCGCGGCGTCAACCTCCGCGCCATCGCCGCCTTCACCCCGGCGGCCGCCGCGGCCATCGTCTGCGCCCTGGTTCCGCTGTTCTCCGCCGTCGCACCGTTCGCCTGGTTCATCGGCGCCGGAATCGCCGCCGCCGTGTATGTCGGCGTCGCGGAGCGGAACGGCAGCCACGAGGACGTTCCGGGCGCGTCCATAGCCGTTCCGAGCGTGCACTGAGCCGGCGCAGGCCCTGTGACAGGCGCCGTCCGGCGTCCGCCAGAAACTCCCGCACCACCCGAACCACCTGTGAGGTACCTCCATGCGGATACTCGCCGTGAACGTGAACACCACCGAATCCATTACCGAGGCGATCGCCGCACAGGCGAGGTCGGCGGCGTCGGACGGCACGGAGATCGTGGGCCTGACCCCGCGATTCGGGGCCGAGTCCGTGGAGGGCAACTTCGAGAGCTACCTCGCGGCGATCGCGGTGATGGACCGGGTCCGCTCCTATCCGGAGCCCTTCGACGCCGTGATCCAGGCGGGCTACGGCGAGCACGGCAGGGAGGGACTCCAGGAGCTGCTGGACGTACCGGTCGTGGACATCACCGAGGCGGCGGCCAGTACCGCGATGTTCCTCGGGCACACCTACTCGGTGGTCACCACGCTCGACCGTACGGTTCCCCTGATCGAGGACCGGCTGAAGCTCGCGGGGCTCTACGACCGCTGCGCATCGGTCCGGGCCAGTGGCCTGGCCGTACTGGAGCTCGAAGAGGACCCGGCGGCCGCCGTCGAGTCGATCGTGTCGCAGGCGGAGCGCGCTGTGGCCGAGGACAGGGCCGAGGTCATCTGCCTCGGCTGCGGCGGCATGGCGGGTCTTGACGCGCAGATCAGGGAGCGCACCGGTGTTCCGGTCGTGGACGGTGTCAGTGCCGCCGTCGCCGTTGCCGAGTCGCTGGTCCGGCTCGGCCTCTCCACCTCCAAGGTGCGCACCTACGCGACGCCCCGCCCCAAGCACATCGCCGGCTGGCCGTCCGCCGCCTTCGCGGACGCCGGCCGGACGACGGGCCACGACGCCCGCATCTGAAACGGCGCCGCATCCGGGGTGCGGGGGCGGGCGTCACGTCACCGCCCCCGCCCGACCAGGCAGGATGCCGGGGAGTCCAGGGGACTTCCCGCCGACCGATGAGTTCTCGTACCGGGTCCGGTCTGAAGGACATGAACACGGACACGCATACGGATGCACCCGAGGAACCCGACAACGCCCGGCCCGACCTGGAGCCCCCGGCCCGGTACATCGCGAAGCTCGCCGACGCCGTCAGCGACGCGCAGCTGGGCGGTCCCACGCCCTGTCCGGACTTCGCGGTCCGGGACCTGATCGCCCACATCTCCGGATTGAGCGTGGCGTTCCGCGACGCGGCCAGGAAGGAGTTCGGGCCGAACACCAACACGGCACCTGGCACCGGCTCCCACCCCGAACTGGCCGCGGACTGGCGGTCCGCGCTGCCCCTGCAGCTGGAGGAGCTGATCGTGGCCTGGCACTCCCCCGCCGCCTGGGAGGGCGACACCAAGGCGGGCGGATTCACCCTCCCCGCCCCGCTGGCCGCGCGGATCGCACTGAACGAACTGGTCGTGCACGGCTGGGACCTGGCCCGCGCCACCGGCCAGCGGTACGCGCCCGATCCGGCGAGCCTCGGCGTCTCGTACGCGCTGCTCGCTCCGGCGGACAGCGTGGCGCGCGAGCCTGCCTTCGGCCCGGCTGTCGAGGTGCCGCGGGACGCCCCGTTCCTCGACCGGGTGATCGGGCTCAGCGGACGCAACCCTGACTGGAAGCCTTAGGGCCTGTCGTCAAAGTGCCGTCGTTGCCCGAAGGGCGGCCGCGCGGCGTCTGGTGCGTGCGATCGCAAGGCGCCGGAATGTTCTCGTAGCGGAGCTACTAGGGCATTTCGGCAACGCCGCGAGCGTGCGTGCCAGACGCCGCGCGGCAGGCGGCACTTTGACGACAGGCCCTAAGGCCTTTCGTCTGGATCAGGCCGGGTGGCGGCGCAGCCTGAGGGGTGCGTAGACGACGAGCGCGGTGAGGAAGGCCACGTAGTAGGCGAGGTCGGCGCCGTGCAGTGCGGCAGCCACCGGACCTGTGTAGAGGCCCGTGTTCATGAACGGAATCGCCGCGGCGAAGGCGGCGCAGAATGCCACCAGAGCGGGTCGGCCCGACCGGGAGCGGACGCTCTCCAGGGTGGGGTCGACCGGTTCGCCCGCGCGAGCCCTGGCGAACCAGTCGACAGCGACGACGGCGACGAAGCCGGGGATCCAGTAGCCGACGAAGAGCAGCACGTTCTGGAAGCGGGCGGCCGTGTCAGCTGCGTGCATCCACAGCACCAGGGGGAAACCGAGTACGGCGGCGAGAGCGGCCGCGAACGGACGCGGGATGCGCAGACCGATGGTCTGCAGGGCCAGCGAACCGCTGTAGTCGTTCATGGCGTTGCTGCACAGAGCGGCCAACGCCACGGCCAGCAGCCCCAGGCCCCCGAGTATGCCGCCGCCCAGCAGTCCGTCGACACCCCGGGCGGTCTGGTCGGTGAAGACGGATGCCCCCCACAGCCCGAGTGACTGGACGGCCACGAAGGAGACGCTGACGCCGAGGAGCGTGTACCAGAACATGCGCGGGCGGGAGGTCTCCTGCGGCAGGTAGCGGCTGAAGTCGCTGGCGTACGGGGCCCACGACAACGCCAGACTGAGAGCGATGGTGCTGGTCAGGATGAACGCACCGGCACGGTCGGCGCCGTGGGCGCTGCCGGCAGCCGCGGGATGGACACCGTCCGGGAGCCTGAAGGCCAGGGCGACGAAAGCTGCCGCGAGTACGAAGGTCATCAGCTTCTGCAGCCGGTGGATCGCTTCGTAGCCCAGTACGCCGAGGGACCCTTGTCCCACCATCATCACCAGCACACCCAGCCAGAACGGCCAGCCGCAGAGCCGGGCCAGCGCGTCCCCGCCGAACAGCCCGATGAGCGCGTCCCAGGCGACCGACGAAAGCCATTGCAACAGGCCGGGCACCGTGACGGACCGGCCGAACGCGAGCCGGGCCAACGGCAGCTGACCTGCCCCGGTGCGGCTGCCCCACGTTCCGAGGTACGCGGTGGGAACAGCGCCGATGACGGTGCCCAGTACAACGGCGGCCAGCGCGGTGGGCAGGTCCAGACCGAGCGCGATACCGACGGTGCCGGTGAACACGCCGGTCATCGTCAGATTCGGGGCGAACCACACGGTGAAGAGCCGGCCGGGGCCGCCGTACCGGTGGTGTCCTGGCACCGGCGCAATTCCCCGAGCCTCGATCCGCAAATCGCCGGGCTGGGCAGGCATCCGGCCGTCGAAGACGGACCCGGCATCCGTGGCCGGCGCGTTGCTGGGAGCAGGTGGCAATGACATGAGCGACATCCCTCCGCCAGTACTAACTGGTTCAGGTTCGGCGGGTGTGATCTCAGCCCCTGGGCGGGGCACCCCGTGTCCGGTACGACTGCAAGGCTAACGTGCGGCGCCACGCTGTCCATGGCGAGGGTGTGTGGCTGCGGACGCCGGCGGCGGGTGTCAGGTCTCCGTGTTCGCCAGGCCGAACACCCGCACCCGCCGCTCAGCTGGTGAAGAAGTCGCTGACGGCTGCCGAGAACTGTCCGGGCTCCAGAGCGTGCACGGTGTGGCCGGCCGGGATCGTGATCACCCGGCAGTCGGGAATCCCCGCTGCCATGTCGGGGATCCGGTCCTGCGGCATGGAGCTGTCCGGGCCGCCGGTCACGATCAGTGTCGGGGCGACGATCTCGCCGAGCCGCTCGGCCCACTCGGGAGCGGGCTCCCGGATCTCGTTCTTGATGGCGGGCACCACGTTCCAGTCGTAGTCGACGGGTCGTTCGGGGTGCTCCGGCTCGGCCACCTCCCTGGGGTAAGGCGGCGGAGTCTCCTCCAGGACGAGCCGCTCCACCCGGTCCGCGTGCTCCTGGGCGAGCAGATAGGCGACGACGCCGCCCATGGAGTGGCCGACGACGCCGACCCGGTCCAGTTCCAGTTCGTCCAGGAAGCCCAGCACGTCGTCGCGCATGAGCTCGAACGAGTACTCGTCCGGCCAGTCGCTCTCCCCGTGTCCCCGCAGGTCGAGGGCGTACACCCGCCAATCGTGTCCGAGTGCCCGGCCGGTGTCCTCCCAGGTCGCGGACGAGCCGCCGAGACCGTGCAGCAGCACCACCGGCGCGCCGAAGGGGTCGCCCCAGGTGCGGTACGCGAGCCGTACGTCGCCGACATCGACTACTGAGTGATCGTCCATACCGCAGACGCTACCGCGCTCGGGCCGGTGCCTTCGCCGCCGTGGCGCACGGCCGTGGTCCGGTCGCATGGAGTCACAATCAGGCAAAATAGTCTGTGCAATCCTCGGTCATCCCGACTCAACCCAGCGGGTCAGCGGTCAGGAACGGTCCAGGACACATCTGATTCGCTCAACTCCTTTCCCTCCAGGGGGTGTACGGCCCTTGAGGCAGCTGATAGGAAAGCTTCCTAACAGAACGCCGACGCATGAACTCCCCTTGGAGGACCGGTGAAAGCCCCCCACCGCAACACCGCTGGACGCAACAAGAGGATCATCACGCGCACCGTGCTCGGCCTGGCCCTGGTAGCCGTACCGGCCACCGCCTACGCGGCCAACGCCCCTGCGGACCACGCGAGTTCGCACAGCACACAGCACAGCTCGCCGTACGGCACGCAGCACGGCACTCAGCACAGTGCGCAGCGCGCCGCCTCGGCGACCGGACTCGACGACCCGGCGAAGAAGGAGATCGCCATGAAGCTGGTCTCCAGTGCCGAGAACTCCTCGCTGGACTGGAAGGCCCAGTACAAGTACATCGAGGACATAGGAGACGGCCGCGGCTACACCGCCGGCATCATCGGGTTCTGCTCGGGCACCGGCGACATGCTGGACCTGGTGAAGCTGTACACCGACCGCGAGCCGGGCAACCCGCTCGCCAAGTACCTCCCCGCACTGGAGAAGGTCAACGGCAGCGACTCGCACTCGGGCCTAGGCTCGGCCTTCGAGAGCGCCTGGAAGACCGCGGCCAAGGACACCGCGTTCCAGACCGCGCAGAACGACGAGCGCGACCGGGTGTACTTCGACCCGGCGGTCAAGCAGGGCAAGGCGGACGGCGTCGGCGTCCTGGGCCAGTTCGCCTACTACGACGCCATCGTCATGCACGGTGACGGCGACGACAAGACCAGCTTCAGCTCCATCCGCAAGAGGGCGCTGGCCAAGGCCAAGACCCCGGCCCAGGGCGGCAACGAGACCACGTATCTGAACGCCTTCCTGGACGCCCGCGTGTGGGCGATGCAGCAGGAGGAGGCCCACAGCGACACCAGCCGGGTCGACACCGAGCAGCGCGTCTTCCTGAAGAACGGCAATCTCGACCTGCACACGCCGCTCAACTGGAAGGTCTACGGGGACCCGTACAGCATCAGCTGACCGGCCGGCGTACCCCGGCGGGCCCGGCCGCGCACACCGGCGGGGCGCGTTCCGCACCAGCGATGCGGAACGCGCCCCGTATGTCATGCCACCGTCAGTCACACCACCGTCAGTGCAGTGCGGCTGCCGCCTTGGCGACGGCCTGCTGCGTCGCGTTGTCGTCGACGGACGGCTCGTTCACCGTCTCCAGGGCATCGGGGCCCTTCTTGCGCCCGAGGTGGTTGAAGGCCAGATTGAGCACGATGGCCACCACACACCCGGTGGAGATGCCCGAGTCGAGCACCACCAGCACGTTCTTCGGGAACGCGTGGTAGAAGTCCGGCGCCGCGATCGGTATCAGCCCGATACCCAGCGAGGTCGCGACGATCAGGGCGTTCTCGCCCTTCTCCATGGCCGCGCCCGCCAGCGTCTGGACACCGCTGGCGGCGACCGAGCCGAAGAGCACGATCCCGGCACCGCCCAGCACCGGCAGCGGTACGAGTGCGATCGCTGCCGCGGCCATCGGACAGAGACCGAGCAGGATCAGGATCCCGCCGCCGGTCGCCACGACGTACCGGCTGCGCACCTTGGTCATCGCCACCAGGCCGATGTTCTGTGCGAAGGCGCTCGCCATGAAGCTGTTGAAGAACGGGCTGATCAGGCTGGAGAGGGTGTCGGCTCGCAGACCCCCCTCGATGGTCCGCTCGTCGGCGGGGCGCCCGACGACCTTGCCGAGCGCCAGCATGTCTGCGGTCGACTCCGTCATACAGACCAGCATCACGATGCACATCGAGATGATGGCGGAGATCTCGAACTGCGGGGCGCCGAAGTGGAAGGGCGTCGGGAATCCGACCGGGTCGGCGTTGCGCATCGCGTCGAAGCTGGTCATGCCCATCGGTATCGCGACGAGCGTACCGACCACCAGACCGAGCAGGATGGCGATCTGCTGGAGGAAACCGCGGAGCAGTTTCCGCAGGGCCAGGACTATCAACAGGGTGAGAGCGGCCATGCCGATGTTCTTCATCGAACCGTAGTTCGCCGCCCCTTGGGTGCCCTGCGCCCACCCGAAGGCGACCGGCAGCAGCGAGACCCCGATGAGGGTGATCACGGTGCCGGTGACGACCGGCGGGAAGAAGCGGAGCAACTTGCTGAAGTACGGGGCGAGTATGAACCCCAGTACGCTCGCCACGATGATCGCGCCGAATATCACGGCGATGCCTTCGTGCCCGCGGCCCTTGCCGATGGCGATCATCGGGCTGACGCCGCCGAACGAGACACCGTTGACGAACGGCAGCCGGGAACCGACCCGCCAGAACCCGAGGGTCTGGAGCAGGGTGGCGATACCCGCGGTGAAGAGGCTTGCCCCTACGAGAAAAGCGGTCTCCTTGGCGTTGAGCCCCACGGCGGGGCCGACGATCATGGGCGGGGCGACAACTCCCGCGTACATGGCGGCCACATGCTGGAGGCCGCTGCTGAACATCTTGACGGGCGGAAGGACTTCGTCGACCGGATGGTGCTTCGCGGAGGTCTCTCCCTGTCCCGCTGAGGTGGTGCCGGGGTCCTCGGAGGTCGCTCCGGGGGCTCCGGTCGATTCGGTGTCGGCGGCTGTTTCTGCTGCATCAGTGCGAAACCTGGGCTCGGCGGCCACGGCGGCTCCTCCGGTCGGGTACACGTCAGCGGTGACGTGGGTGTCAGGGAGGTGGTGCGGAATGCAGGTGCGGCTGCGGGAGGGGTGAGGGCGGGCGGTACTGCTGCGTTTCTCGGTCAAGTACCGGGCGGGGCACGGGGGTTCCGGGGGTGGCTTCCGGGTACGTCACCGCCCCGGAGGGCGTATGCACTCTGGGCACACACCCCCCGGTCACGGCTGCCGTGAACCCCGCTCGGGTTCGCGGCCGCCGGCCGGGGACCGTCCTCCCCGGCCGGAGCTTGTCGGACGTCAGGCCTGCGCGGCGATCTGCGCCAGGCGCCGGGCCTCGTCCCGCGTGGAGCGGGCGATGGCGTCCTCGTCCACCGTGGTCAGGTGGTTGTCCTCGACGACGGGCTTGCCGTTGACGAGGGAGAGGGTGACGGGGGCCGCGGCGCCGAAGACGAGCGCGGTCACCGGGTCGGCGATGGAGGCATGGGCGAGGGTGTCCATCTTCCACAGCACGAGGTCGGCGAGCTTCCCCGGTTCCAGCGAACCGATCTCCGCGGCACGGCCCAGGACCTGGGCTCCGCCGTACGTCCCGAGGCGCAGCGCCTGACGGGCGTTGAGGGCCGCTTCGCGGTGGGCGCCGAGGCGGTTGATGAGCAGGGCGTTGCGCAGCTCGGTGTGGAGCTCGCCGGACTCGTTGGACGCGGTGCCGTCGACCCCGAGGCCGACCGGCACGCCGGCCTTGAGCATGTCGGGGACACGGGCGATGCCGGCCGCCAGACGGGCGTTGGACGACGGGCAGTGGGCGACGCCGGTCCCGGTGCGCGCGAAGGCGGCGATGTCGGAGTCGTTCATGTGGACGCAGTGCGCCATCCACACGTCGTCACCGAGCCAGCCGGTCGACTCGAAGTAGTCGGTCGGGCCCATCCCGAACAGCTCCTTGCAGAACTGCTCCTCCTCGACGGTCTCGCTGCCGTGGGTGTGCAGGCGTACGCCCTTGCGGCGGGCCAGCTCGGCACCCTGCTTGAGCAGTTCGGTCGAGACGGAGAAGGGCGAGCAGGGGGCGACGGCGACCTGGGTCATCGAGTCGAACGAGGCGTCGTGGTGCTGGTCGACCGTCGCTTCGGTGGCCGCGAGCGCGCCTTCGAGGGTCTCGACGGCGAAGTCCGGGGGCAGCCCGCCGTCCTTCTTGCTGCGGTCCATGGATCCGCGGGCCAGCGTGAACCGTACGCCCATCTCGGCGGCGGCGCCGATGACGGCGCTGGACAGGTCGCCGGAGCCCTGCGGGAAGACATAGTGGTGGTCCATCGCGGTGGTGACACCACCGCGGGCCATCATCGCGAGGGATCCCTGCGCGGCCGAGCGGACCATCTGCTCGTCGATGCGCGCCCAGGTCGGGTAGAGCGCGACGAGCCAGTTGAAGAGATTGTGGTCGGTGGCCACACCCCGGGTGATCCACTGGTAGAAGTGGTGGTGGGTGTTGACCAGACCCGGGGTCACCAGGTGTCCGGTGCCGTCGATCCGGCGTACGACGCCGGTGAGTCCGTCGGGGGCCTTGCCCGCGCCGACGGATTCGATGCGATTCCCTGCGACCACGACATGACCCGATGCGTACTCGGTGTCGTGGGCGTCGACTGTCGCGATGGCTACGTTCTCAATGACCGTGCGCGCGGCTGCCGTTGCTGCCATGGGGATACCTTCTCTCGCAGTAGCGATGTGGGCACGGCAGGACCCCAGGAGGATTTGAGTGCCGCAGCCGCGTGGCTCCGGGTGCCGAAGTGGTGAAGTGAAGTTGTCTGTCGGGTCCGGGTCCGGTACGCCGCCGCCGGCTGAGGCGGCCGGCGACGGCGTACCGGTCGGGTCTCAGAGGTTGGTCATGTCCACCGGGATACGAGGATCGGCGCCGTCCCGCAGGACGGTCCCCTCGATGAGCCCGTACGGCCGGTCCGCCGCGAAGTAGACCTCGTTGTCGTTCTTGAGCCCGAAGGGCTCCAGGTCCACCAGGAAGTGGTGGCTGTTCGGCAGCGAGAACCGGATCTCGTCGACCTCGCTGCGGCTGTTGATGATGCGCGCGCCCATCTGGTACATGGTCTGCTGCAGGGAGAGCGAGTACGTCTCGGCGAAGGCCTGGAGCATGTGCTTCTTGCACTGCTGGTAGGACTTCTCCCAGTTCGGCATACGGTCCGCGTCGCTGGTCCAGTTGTAACGCCACTGGGCGGCAACCTTGGTCGCGAGGATGCGGTCGTACGCCTCCTTGAGGGTCGTGTACTTGTCCTTGGCGTAGCCCCAGAACTCCGAGTTGGTGGAGTTCATCACCGTCAGGTCCTTCAGACCCGAGATGACCTGCCACTTCTCACCGTCGAAGGTGATCTCCGAGGTGCGCAGTTCCTGGCCCTTGCGGACGAAGGAGTGCTGTACGTCGTCGGCTCCGATGAACTGCGAGCTGGCGTCGGAGGTGGCGATGCGCTCCCAGGCGTACTCCTCGATCCGGATCCGGGCCCGGTGGATCCCTTCCTGGGTGGTCACGAAGTGCCGCGCCAGGTGGATGCCGAACTGCTCGGCGGACTCGATGCCGTGCTCCTTGGCGAACGCGAACACCGTGTTCTTGGTGGTGTCGGTCGGCAGGACGTTGGCGTTCGAGCCGGAGTAGTGGACGTCGTCCATCTCGCCGGAGAGCGCGACCGAGACGTTCAGGTCCTTGATGTGATGGGTGTCGCCGTCCCGCGTGATCTTGACTACGCGGTTCTCTGCTTTGCCGTACTGGTTCTGGCCGAGAATCGTGGGCATGACGTTGCTAGCTCCCTCGGTATACGGAGTAGCCGAACGGGTTGAGCAGCAGCGGTACGTGGAAGTGCTCACCCGGGACGACGGCGAATGTGATCGCCACCTCCGGGAAGAAAGCGCCGCTGTCCCTTACGCGGGGGGCGTCCTGCTGTGCCTCGGCTTGTTTCTTGGAGAAGTACGCCTCGGTTTCGAAATCGAGGCGTACGTGGGTTGTTCCTTCCGGCAGAGCCGGCAGGTCCTTGCAGCGCCCGTCGGCGTCGGTCGCGGATCCGCCCAGTGCCGTCCACTGCTCGCCGGAGCCACTGCGGGCCGCGAGCGAGATGGCGACACCTTCGGCGGGGCGTCCCACGCTGGTGTCCAGGATGTGCGTGGACACCGAAGCGGTGGTCTGCGTGCTCAAGGCCTTCACTCTCCTTCTTCCGCGGCCGCCGCGTTCTCCGCGGTGGCCGCTGCGACCAGATTCAGCCGGATGCGGTTGATCTTGCCGAGTTCGGTGCGCACGATCGCGCGCTCCTGCTCGGGCGTATTGCCGGACCGGGCCTGCATCGCGTCGCGCATCTGCTCGCCGGTGGCACCGGTCGCGCAGATCAGAAAGACATGTCCGAACTTCTCCTGGTAGGCCAGGTTCAGTTCGAGCATCTCGGCCTTGAGCTCCTCGGTGGCCCCGGCCATCCCCCGCTGTTCACGGGAGGACGTCGGGTCTCCGGGTTTCGGCCGCCCGATCGGCGGGTGCCCGGCCATCGCCTCGGCCAGATCTTCCGCGGTCAGCTCGGCCGTGGCGGCGTCGCTGGCGAGAAAGAGGGCTTCAGCTGTGGCGTAGGGGCGCTGGGCGAGGATTTTGCTCCCCCAGACCGAACTGGCGCAGACCTCGTGAAGCACGGCTTGCGCCGCGCTGTCCCGCAGGGTGTTGAACCGGGCGAGACCCGCGGGGGTTCCGGGGTTCTCCCCCGGCAAGCGCTCTGGACTCGAAGTCACGGGGACCTCCGTGGCCTTGTATGGGCCTTGTGCTGGACGGGCTGCGGATAGCTAACGCCCTCGGAAACACCACGTCAACACTTTGTTGAAAACTTGGTGAGACAAAAACCGCCGCCCGGCATCCCGGACGGCGGCTGTCGGACGTGACGGGGCCTGCTTCGCCCGCCACGGCACGGCTCAGTCATCACAAGGCCCGGTCACGGGCCCAGTCACGGGCTCAGTCACTCTTGGCGACGTTTTCCCGGTTCAGGTAGTTGTAGACGGTGAAGCGGCTGACCCCGAGCGCACCCGCCACCGTCTCCACGCCATGGCGTACCGAGAAGGCACCGCGCCCCTCCAGTATCCGCACCACGGCCTGTTTCGTCTTGCGGTCGAGCTCCGAGAGCGGCACCCCGTGCCGGCGCTCCAGGGCCGCCAGGATGTGGTCCAGGGAGTCCGAGAGCTGCGGCAGCCGCACGGCCAGGACGTCCACCCCCTCCCAGGCGAGCACGACGTCGTCCTCCCTCGCCTGGTCCGGTACGAGGATCTCGGCCCCCATGGCATCGGCCAGCGGCTTCACCGCTGCAACAAGGGGGTGGTCTCCCGGCTCGGTCACTTCTGGTCCTCCCCGTCCTGCCCGATCACGTTCACCTGGAGGGAGACCCGGGTGGCGCCCGCGCCCAGGGCCTGGCGGAGCAGCGCGTCCACCGCGGTCAGCACCGCGTCCGACGCGCCCTCGGCGGTGTTGCCGAACGGCCCGACGTCCACCGCGTCCAGCTCGGCAGCCTGGATGACCTCCCGGGCGACCACCGCATGGGGCGGCGCATCGTCCAGATCAAAGGGCTCCGTCGTGAATTCCACTCTCAATCGCACGCGCACAACCTACTGCGCGAGTGACGAAAAAAGGCAGGCCCACTTGACAGCTGACCAGGACGGCAGGCAATCTTCCATCAAGTAGAAAGTAACTTCCGCAATACGGAAGGAGCGCCGAACGCCTTATGGGCTACACGGACCAGCGCTTCGATGTGAACCTCTCGATCCTCTTCACGGAACTCCCGCTTCTGGAGCGTCCCGCGGCCGCCGCCGCGGCCGGCTTCAGCGCGGTCGAGCTGTGGTGGCCCTGGATCGAGACCCCCACCCCTCCGCAGGCCGAGCTCGACGCGCTCAAAAAGGCGCTCGACGACGCCGGCACCCAGCTGGTGGGTCTCAACTTCTACGCCGGCCGCCTCCCCGGCCCGGACCGGGGCGCGCTCTCCGTCCCCGGCCAGGAGTCCGACCGCTTCCGCGCCAACATCGACATCGCGGCCGACTTCGCCGCATCGGTCGGCTGCAAGGCGCTCAACGCGCTGTACGGCAACCGCGTCGAAGGTGTGGACCCGGCGGTCCAGGACGAGCTGGCCCTGGAGAACCTCACGGTAGCGGCCCGCGCCGCCGACCGGGTGGGCGCGATCCTGCTCATCGAGGCGCTCAACAAGCCGGAGTCGCCGCTCTGCCCGCTGGTGAGCGCTCCGGCGGCCATCGACGTGGTCAACAAGGTCAACGCCCTGACGGGGCTCGGGAACGCGAAGTTCCTGCTCGACCTGTACCACCTGTCGATGAACGGCGAGGACCTCAACGAGGTCATCGACACCTACGCCGCGCAGACCGGCCACGTGCAGATCGCGGACAACCCCGGCCGCGGCGCGCCCGGTACGGGTTCGCTGCCGCTGGAGGACCTGCTCGACCGGCTGACCAAGGCCGGCTACGACGGCTGGGTCGGCCTGGAGTACAAGCCGGGCGACCGCCCGAGCGCCGACGCCTTCGGCTGGCTCCCCAACTGACCATCTCCACCCGCGTGTTGAAAGAGGACCCCCGCATGAGCAATCTCCCCAAGGTCGCATGGATCGGCCTCGGCATCATGGGCTCCCCGATGTCCGAGAACCTGATCAAGGCCGGCTACTCGGTGACCGGCTACACCCTGGAGCAGGACAAGCTGGACCGGCTCGCCGCCGCAGGCGGCACCGCCGTGTCCTCGATCGCCGAAGCGGTGCGCGACGCCGACGTGGTGATCACCATGGTGCCCGCATCGCCGCACGTCGAGGCCATCGCGTACGGTCCTGACGGCATCCTGGAGAACGCCAAGGCGGGCGCGCTGCTGATCGACATGTCGTCGATCACCCCGCAGACCTCGGTCGATCTGGGCAAGGCGGGCGGCGAGAAGGGCCTGCGCGTCCTGGACGCCCCGGTCTCCGGCGGCGAAGCCGGTGCCATCGAGGCCGTACTCTCCATCATGGTCGGCGGCGAGCAGGCCGACTTCGACGCCGCGAAGCCGATCCTGGACGCGCTGGGCAAGACCATCGTGCTCTGCGGTCCGCACGGTTCGGGCCAGACGGTGAAGGCCGCCAACCAGCTGATCGTCGCCGTCAACATCCAGGCGTGCGCCGAGGCCGTGGTCTTCCTGGAGAAGTCCGGTGTGAACCTCAACGCCGCCCTCGACGTCCTCAACGGCGGCCTGGCCGGTTCGACCGTCCTGACACGCAAGAAGGACAACTTCCTGAACCGGGACTTCAAGCCCGGCTTCCGGATCGACCTGCACCACAAGGACATGGGCATCGTCACCGACGCCGCCCGCAACGTCGGCGCCGCGCTGCCCGTCGGCGCGGTTGTCGCCCAGCTGGTCGCCTCGCTGCGCGCCCAGGGCGACGGCGGCCTCGACCACTCCGCGCTGCTGCGCTCGGTCGAGCGGCTGTCCGGCTCGCAGGTCTGAAACCAAGTTCCACCCTTCCGGGGCTCCGTCCGGCCCCTTCCGCACTCCGGTCCGCGGCAGCGCTGACACCTGTCCTGTCGCGCCCAGGCGCTGCCGCGGCCCGGTCTCCTCACTTCAATTTCAACAAACTGTTGACGCGGCGTTCGCAGTGTATTTACGCTCCTCAAGCCGCCAGCAGCCCCAGTACGGAAGGTCCACGATGTCGAAGCGCGTGCTTACGACCGAGTCAGGCGCCCCGGTCGCCGACAACCAGAACTCTGCCACCGCCGGCGTCGGTGGCCCCATCCTCCTCCAGGACCAGCACCTGCTGGAGAAGCTCGCCCGGTTCAACCGGGAGCGCATTCCGGAGCGCGTCGTCCACGCCCGCGGCTCCGGTGCGTACGGCTACTTCGAGGTGACCGACGACGTCACCGGCTTCACCCGCGCCGACTTCCTCTCCAGCGTGGGCAAGCGGACCGAGACGTTCATCCGCTTCTCCACCGTGGCCGACTCGCTGGGCGGCTCCGACGCGGTGCGCGACCCCCGCGGCTTCGCGCTGAAGTTCTACACCGACGAGGGCAATTACGACCTCGTGGGGAACAACACCCCGGTCTTCTTCATCAAGGACCCCATCAAGTTCCCGGACTTCATCCACTCGCAGAAGCGTGACCCGTTCACGGGCAAGCAGGAGCCCAACAACGTCTGGGACTTCTGGGCGCACTCCCCCGAGGCCACCCACCAGGTGACCTGGCTGATGGGTGACCGCGGCATCCCCGCCTCGTACCGTCACATGAACGGTTACGGCTCGCACACCTACCAGTGGACGAACGCCCAGGGTGAGGCCTTCTTCGTCAAGTACCACTTCAAGACGAACCAGGGTGTCCGCAGCCTCTCCGCCGACCAGGCTTCGGAGCTGGTGGGCAAGGACGGCAACAGCCACCAGACCGACCTGCTCCAGGCGATCGAGCGGGGCGTCAACCCGTCCTGGACACTGCACGTGCAGATCATGCCGGCGGCCGAGGCGGCCGAGTACCGCTTCAACCCGTTCGACGTCACCAAGGTGTGGCCGCACAGCGACTACCCGCTGCAGCGCGTGGGCCGTCTGGTCCTGGACCGCAACCCGGACAACGTCTTCGCCGAGGTCGAGCAGGCGGCGTTCTCGCCGAACAACTTCGTCCCCGGCATCGGTCCCTCGCCGGACAAGATGCTCCAGGGCCGTCTCTTCGCGTACGCCGACGCGCAGCGCTACCGCGTGGGCATCAACCACACGCAGCTGCCGGTCAACGCACCGCGTAACGCCACCGCCGACAACTACGGTCGTGACGGCTACATGGCGACCCGCTACGGCAAGCGCGACGACAAGAACTACGAGCCCAACTCCCACGCGGGCCCGGCCCAGACGGACGCGCCGCTGGCCGCCCCGCTGGCCGTGACCGGCTGGACCGGAGCGCAGGCCGCTGCCGAGCACGTGAAGGACGACGACTTCTTCCAGGCGGGCGAGCTGTACCGGCTGATGTCCGACGACGAGAAGTCGCGACTGATCGCCAACATCGCGGGCGGCCTCTCCCAGGTCACCCTCGACGAGGTCATCGAGAAGAACCTCGCGCACTTCCACGCCGCCGACACCGAGTACGGCAAGCGCGTCGAGGAAGCGGTCCGCGCCCTGCGGGAGGACTGAGGCAACCGATAGACGGCGCCGGTGACTTGACGGGAGGTCAGGTCACTGACGCGGTCCGGGCCACCGTCCCGATGAGGGGTGGCCGGCGGTCCGGACAAGCCTGCGGACCGCGGCGGAGTGACGATGCCAGTGCGGTGGTCAAGGCTCCCCCGGCGCTCTCCTGATGTGAAGGAGAGGGACCGGAGGGCCGATCGCACTCCGCCGCGGTCCCCTGCTGTACCCACCAGCTGAAACCCTCCCCACAGCCACATCGTTCAGAGGTTCGGAGCACCACCCCCAAGGCCCCGCCCGGCGGCACGAATGTCCTGTCGCGCCCAGCCTCGTACCGTCGGGCGGTAACCAGCACCACGAGCCGGAGTGCGGAACAGGGTCCACGATCCCTTGTTCCGCACTCCTTTTCGTGTGCCCTCAGGTGCCCTCGGAGCCGGAGGGGGCTCACCCCCGCCCGTCGACCAGGCCGGACTCCCAGGCCCAGGCGGCGATCTCCACACGGTTGCGGGCGGACAGTTTGATCTGCACGTTGGCGAGATGGGTCTTCACCGTGCCCACCGAGATGGACAGTTCGGTGGCGATCTCGGCGTTGGTCAGCCCTCTGGCCACCAGTCGTACCAAGTCCGTCTCCCGTGCCGAGAGCGCGGTGTGCGGCTCCCGGGGGGCGGGCACGGCGCTGTTGAGGCGCCGCAGCAGCCGGACCGTGATGGCCGGGCTCACCAGCGCCTCGCCCGATGCGGCCGCCCTGATGGCCTCGACCAGCAGGGCGGGGCCGGAGTCCTTGATCAGGAAGCCGGAGGCGCCTTCGCTCAGGGCGCGCTGGACGTACTCGTCGTCGTCGAACGTCGTGACCACGACGACCTTCGGCGGATTCACCGTGCCGGGGCGCGTCAGTCTGCGCAGTGCCTCCAGCCCGTCCATGCGGGGCATACGGATGTCCATCAGCACCACGTCGGGCCGGTGGCGCCCGGCGAGTTCCACGGCATGTACCCCGTCCGTGGCCTCCGCGACCACGTCGATGTCGTCCTCGGCGGAGAGGATCATCGCGAACCCGGCACGGACCATGGCCTGGTCGTCGGCGATCAGTACACGGATCGTCATGAGACCGCCAGCCCTGCCGTGGACACCGGGAGCATCGCCTCGACGCCCCAGCCGCCGGCCGTCACCGGGCCCGCCTGGACGCTTCCGCCGATCAGGCCGACCCGCTCGGCCAGGCCCTTCAGCCCGAAGCCGCCGTGGGAGAGGTGGCGCGGACGTCCGTCGTCGCTGACCCGTACGGTGAGCCGGTCTCCCGACCGGCCCACCCGCACCAGCACTTCGGTGCAACCGTGGGCGTGTTTGCGTACGTTGGTGAGAGCCTCCATCACCACCCGGTGTGCGGTGGTGGTCACCTCCACCGGCAGGTCATCGAAGGTGCCTTGCAGATCGAGCCGCGCCCGGGCACCACCGACGGCCGAGAACTCCTCGACCAGCGAACGCACTTCGCCGATGCCGGCCAGCGGCGTCAGCGCCACTTCTCCGTCGGCGTCGCGCAGCATCCCCACCATGTGCCGCATGGAGGTCAGCGCCTCCGAGCCGGCCTGTTCGATCCGCTGCAACGCGGGCGGCACCAGTTCGGGCCGCCGGCCCGCCATCACCTGGGCCCCCTGCGCCTGTACGACGATGCCGGTCACATGGTGGGCGACGAAGTCGTGCAGATCCCTGGCGAACTCGGTCCGCTGCTCCAGCCGGAGAGCCGCCGCCTGCCGCCGCCGGTCCACCAGGAGCAGGCGCATCCCGAGGCCGATACCCAACGCCGTGACCGCTGCCAGGGCGAAGAGCAGCGCCAAGATGAAGGTGGACTGCCTCGCCGCGACCGACACCGGCCGCAGCACGACCGCCATGCCCAGCAGAAGGACGGCGAGCGTCGCCCACGAGGGCTTCCCCCTTCGGGCGACGAGCAGCAGGAGCCACACCAGCGCCGCCGGTTCGGCGAATCCCATCGCCTGCGACCCCACGTCCATCTCCACGTGCAGCCATACCGAGAGGCACAGCGACTCGACCGCGAGTACGCAGGCGGCCACCGGCAGCGCCCGGCTGCCGAGCCGGGGCGAGGCCACGACGAGACCGACGCCCAGCAGGGCGCCGACCAGCTTGGCGGGGCCGTGTTCCACGACCCAGTAGAAACCGGCCACCCAGTCCAGCAGGACGAGACCGGCCAGGCCCCCGACCAGCAGCAGCCACGCCGTGACAGGCAGTAGCCACGACCGCCCCTTCCCCCGTGCGGCTGTGGGCGCGACCGCTCCGTTCGCCGCCTCCAGCATCTCCCTCACCGTCTCCCTCGTGTACCGGCCGAAAGTCGGAGCCGGCCGCACATGATCTGTCTTTCGCCCGATCCGCTGCGAGACGCGGCGGAGCAGAGTCGTGTCCACCGGGCGGCGTTCGCCATTCATCGCACAAGGAGCATGCCATGACCACGGCAGACGTCGTCCCGGTGGGGAAACCCCGGGGACCCCGGAGCACGCATCCGTCGCGCCGCCCGCCCCGGTGACAGCCGCGCAGACCGCCCGCGCAGGCGATTTCCCGCAGTGGCCGACCCGCCCGCACAACAGCCGGCCCTCCCCCACCCGCACACGGCCGCCCCTCCCCCACGTACAGGAGCCACACATGGACCACGCAGAGACACACCACGGCGACGGAACGGGGTTCGATCGCCCTGTTGGCGGGTCGGCGATCGAGGCTCAGGGGCTCGGCAAGAAGTACCGGCGCGGCTGGGCCCTGCGGGACGTTTCCTTCCGGCTGCCGACCGGACGGGTATGCGGCCTCGTCGGCCCCAACGGCGCGGGCAAGAGCACCCTGATGGGCCTGGCCACCCACATGATCCGGCCGACGACCGGCGGCCTGCGGGTGTTCGGCGCGGCGCCGGGGTCGACGGACGCGGTCCTGCGGACCGCGTTCCTCACCCAGGAGAAGCCGCTGTTCAAGCGCTTCACCGTGGCCGAGACCCTGCGCCTCGGCCACGAACTGAACCCCCGCTGGGACCAGGAGGTCGCCGAGGGCATCGTCCGCGCGGGCCAGGTGCCGCTGGAAGCGAGGATCGGAACACTGTCCGGCGGCCAGCGCACCCGCGTCGCCTTCGCGCTGGCTTTCGGCAAGCGCCCGGATCTGCTCATCCTCGACGAGCCGATGTCGGATCTGGACCCGCTGGTCCGCCGCGAACTCATGGCCACACTGACGGCGGAGGCCGCCGGACACGGCACGACGGTACTGGTGTCCTCACACATGCTCGCCGAGCTGGAGTACATCTGCGACTACCTCCTCGTCATCGCGAACGGCGGTCTGCGTCTCGCGGGCGAAGTGGACGAACTGCGCGCCGCACACGCCCTGTTCGCCGTCCCGCCGGACGGCTCGCGCCCCGCGGTCGCACCGCACCGGGTCATCGAGTCCCGCAGCGGCGACGGCCGGCCGGGCGTCCTGGTGCGGCTCGGCGGACCGGTCGAGTACGGCAGGCAGGCCGAGCCTCCGACCCTGGAGGAGCTTCTGCTCGCCTATCTGCGTTCACCCGACGCGCCCCCGCTGATCGCCCCCAGCGCCCGGGTCGGCGACATCCACGACATCATCACCCGCGACCCGAAGAAGGCTGTGACCGCATGAGTACGCTCACTCGTGACCCGGCCCGTACGGCGCCCGCCGGACCCACACGCAACAGCTGGATCCCACGGCTCGGCGGTCCGGTCTGGCTCGTCTGGCGCCAGCACCGCGCCGCGTTCTGGACGCTCATCGCCGTCACCCTCATCGGCACGCTCGTCATGCTCTGGCTGCGCGGGCAGATGATGGACTTCCTGGCCGCCCAGGACCCGGCCTCACGGAAGTCCGGCGGCCTGCCGCCCGAGTTCGAGACCTACGTCAACCCTCTGTTCAGCATCGGGAGGTACCTCGGCTACATCCCTGTCCTGGCCGGTGTCCTCCTCGGGGCTCCGCTCATCGCGGGCGACCTGGAGTCCGGCACCGCCAAGCTGGTGACCTCGCAGTCCGTCAGCCGACTGCGGTGGCTGATCACGAAGCTCGCCCTTCCCGCCGCGATGCTCACCCTGTCGACCGGCGTGCTCACCGCCGTCCTCACCTGGTGGTGGGACCCGGTCAAGGGACTTTCCAGCGGCCTCATTTGGACCGCCTTCTTCAGTGTCACGGGGGTCACGCCGGTGGCCTACGCCCTGCTCACGTTCACCGTGGGCGCGGCGGTCGGCATGCTCCTGCGCCGCACGCTGGTGTCGATGGTGGTCACGCTCGGCATCGTCGGGGCGATCGGGTTCGTCTGGAGCGAGGTCTGGCGGAAGCTGGGACACACCATGTCGATCAGCACCGACAAGGGCGTCGGACACGGCGCGGTACCGCCGGAGCTGCCCGCCCAGGCGGAACAGCAGGGCCAGGGCACCTACTTCCTCACCGGTTCCGGAGGCCGCCTGGACTGGACCACCTGTCTCGACAAGATGGACAACGACCGGGCGCACACCGCCTGCCTGGAGTCCAAGCACGTCGTCGGCTGGTCCCTGGACTACCTCCCCGTCTCCCAGATGCACACGATGCAGTGGCTCGGAGCCGGCATCATGCTCGCCCTCAGCGCCGCCGTCGTCGCCTTCGTCATCCTCTGGGGCCGCAAGCGGCTGCTGTGACCCGTAGCCTCCGGCCACTCCCGTGCGGCGGGGCGCCGGAACGCGCAAAGGGCGGACCGCCGTTGCCGGTGGTCCGCCCCTCGGGGTGCGAAGGGTCAGGAAGCTGTCATCGGACGGATCGCCGTCGGGGCGTGGCCCGGCTCGGTGGCGATCTCCTCGAACTCCTTGACCGCGCTGATGTCCGCGGTCGGGCTCATCGCGATATTGGTGATGCGCTCCAGGATCGCCTCGACGACGACCGGGACGCGGTACTCGGCGGCCAGCTTCTTGGCCTCCTCGAACGCGGGGAGCAGCTGGTCGGGCTCGGTGACGCGGATGGCCTTGCAGCCGAGTCCTTCGACGACCTTGACGTGGTCGACGCCGTAGACGCCCAGCTCGGGAGCGTTGATGTTCTCGAACTCCAGGTTGACCTGGAAGTTGATGTCCAGGCCGATCTGCGACTGGCGGATCAGGCCCAGGTAGGCGTTGTTCACGAGGACGTGGACGTAGGGGATCTTGTGCTGCGCGCCGACCGCCAGCTCCTCCAGCATGAACTGGAAGTCGTAGTCGCCGGAGAGCGCGACCACGGGGGTCTCGGGGTCGGCGGTGGCGACACCGAGCGCGGCCGGGATGGTCCAGCCCAGCGGGCCCGCCTGGCCGCAGTTGATCCAGTGGCGCGGCTTGTAGACGTGCAGCATCTGCGCGCCCGCGATCTGGGAGAGACCGATGGTGGTGACGTAGCGCGTCTCCGGGCCGAAGGCCTTGTTCATCTCCTCGTAGACCCGCTGCGGCTTCATCGGCACGTTGTCGAAGTGCGTGCGGCGGTGCAGCGTGGACTTGCGCTCCAGGTGCGAGGCGACCCAGGCGGAGCGGTCGGGCAGCTTGCCCGCGGCCTTGAGCTCCTTGGCGATCTCGACGAAGAGCTCAAGCGCGGCCCTGGCGTCGGAGGCGATGCCGTAGTCCGGGGCGAAGATCTTGCCGATCTGGGTCGGCTCGATGTCGACGTGCACGAACTTGCGGTCCTTGGTGTACACGTCCAGCTTGTAGCCGGTGTGACGGTTGGCCCAGCGGTTGCCGATGCCGAGGACGAAGTCCGACTCCAGGAACGTGGCGTTGCCGTAACGCGTACCGGTCTGCTGACCGACCATACCGGCGTTCAGGTCGTGGTCGTCCGGGATCGAACCCCAGCCCATGAGGGTGGGGACGACAGGGGTGTTGATCAGCTCGGCGAACTCGACCAGCAGGTCCGACGCGTCGGCGTTGAAGATGCCGCCGCCCGCGATGATCAGGGGGCGCTCGGACTCCAGCAGGAACTGGATCGCCTTCTCGGCCTGGGCGCGGGTCGCGGCCGGCTTGTAGACCGGCAGCGGCTCGTACGTGTCCGGGTCGAAGTCGATCTCGGTCTGCTGGACGTCGATCGGCAGGTCGATGAGGACCGGTCCGGGACGGCCGGAGCGCATCAGGTGGAACGCCTGCTGGAAGACGCCGGGAACCTGAGCGGCCTCCAGGACGGTGGTCGCCGCCTTGGTGACCGGCTTGGCGATCGAGGCGATGTCGACGGCCTGGAAGTCCTCCTTGTGGAGGTAGGCGACCGGCGCCTGGCCCGTGATGCAGAGGATCGGGATCGAGTCGGCGATCGCCGAGTAGAGACCGGTGATCATGTCGGTGCCCGCGGGGCCCGACGTACCGATGCAGACACCGATGTTGCCGGGGTTGGCCCGGGTGTAGCCCTCGGCCATGTGCGAGGCGCCCTCGACGTGGCGGGCGAGCGTGTGGTGCACGCCGCCGGCGGCCTTGAGAGCCGCGTAGAACGGGTTGATCGCCGCGCCCGGCACGCCGAACGCGTTGCTGACGCCCTCGCGCTTGAGAATCTCGACTGCCGCTCGGGCAGCGGTCATACGAGGCATTGAATACTCCTGCTCGCCAGTCGGAGTGGGCCTCCTGTCGCGCCAACCTGAGATCGCCCAATTCCGTATTACGGAAGTTCATTTCTGCTATACGGAAGCAATGTAAGAGCTGGCTGCGCCTGCCGTCAAGGGAGGGGCTGCCGGCGTGCGTCACCTGTCCGAAGTACGCCCCCGGGCCGCGCCGCTTGATGGACGATGGGCCCATGGGAGAGGGAGCGGGAAAGGGTGCGGGAAGAAGCGCGGACGGATGGGCGACGAGCGCTGTCGTGCGCTGCCCCGTCTGCCACAAGGAACACGCCTATCTGGCGACGGTCCTGCCGTGCGCCTGCGGCGCTCCGCTCGCTCCGCCGCTGCTGACGGACGCCCCGCCGGAGCCGCTCACCCGCCGCAGCTGGTCGGACGAGTGGGTCGCGGTTCGCTGCACGTCGTGCGGCCGGCAGGACGAGTGGCCGCGACCGGAGCTCGGCTGCTCCTGCGGCACGGTGCTGCGCCTCGCGGTGCGCCCGGTGACGGCGCCCCCGGACACGGCTGCTTCGGACACGGCGGTACCGGGCACGGACGCTCCGGATGCGACCGCTCAGGGCCTGACCGGCCGTACCGCCCCGGACGCCGCCGGCCCAGCCCGGCCCCCGGCGCATATCCCGCTGCCGCGCACAGCCGCCGCGCCCCGGCCCGCCTTCCGGCCCATGGCGATCCGCACCGCCGGCGACGTGGTGTCGACGGCGGCGCGCTATCTGGAGTGGCTGGGCTTCCAGGACATCGTGCAGCCGGAGCGGCGGCCCGCCTCCGGGATCGATCTGCACGGCCCCGGACTGATCGCCACGGTGGAGGCCACCACCCGGCCCGCCGCCCTGCGCGACATAGAGTGCCTGTGGCTGCACGGGATGAGTTCCGCGGCGGCGTGCGTCTTCTTCTCACTCTCCGGGTACGCCCAGGACGCGCGCGACCGGGCCGACGAACTGGCCGTCCCGCTCTTCGCGCTGGATCTCACCGGCGCCCCGCAGCCGGTCAACGGGCCGGCCGACGAACTGGTCAGTACGGGCGCGGCGCCGGCGTGACCGGATACCCCGCACCGGCCTGACCGGCTCCCCGGCGCCGGCCCGGCCTGCTACCCGGCGGCGCCCGGGCCGTACCGGTCGCGCAGCTCCACCTTCCTGACCTTGCCGCTGACCGTCATCGGGAAGGTCTCCAGGATCCGCAGCCCGTGCGGGATCTTGTAGTGGGCCAGCCGGTCGCGGCAGAACTCCCGGATCCCGTCCAGCGTCGGCGGGTCGGCCGGATCCCGCGGGATGACGCAGGCCAGCACCTCTTCGCCGTACCGCTCGTCCGGTACACCGACCACCTGGACGTCGGCGATCTTGGGGTGGCCGTAGAGGAACTCCTCGATCTCACGCGGATAGACGTTCTCGCCGCCCCGGATGATCATGTCCTTGATCCGGCCGACGATCTGGACGTAGCCGTCCTCGCGGATGACGGCCAGATCCCCGGTGTGCATCCAGCGGCCCGCGTCGATCACCTCGGTGGTCCGCTGCGGCTCCTCCCAGTAGCCGAGCATCACGCTGTAGCCGCGGGTGCACAGCTCGCCCGGCTCACCGCGCTCCACCGTGACCCCGGTCGCCGGGTCGACGACCTTCACCTCCAGATGCGGCAGCACCCGTCCGGCCGTCCCGGTCCGGCGCTCCAGATCGTCGTCGCGGCGGGTCTGGGTGGACACCGGCGAGGTCTCCGTCATCCCGTAGCAGATCGACACCTCGGCCATATGCATCTCGGCCACGACCCGCTTCATCACCTCGGCCGGGCACGGCGAGCCCGCCATGATCCCGGTACGGAGCGAGCTCAGGTCGTACGCCGCGAAGTCCGGGTGGTTCAGCTCCGCGATGAACATCGTGGGCACCCCGTAGAGCGAGGTGCAGCGCTCCTGCTCGACAGCGCGCAGGGTCGCCCCGGGGTCGAAGGAGGGCGCCGGGATGACGATGCACGCGCCGTGCGACGTGGCCCCCAGATTGCCCATGACCATGCCGAAGCAGTGGTAGAAGGGCACCGGCAGACAGATCCGGTCCTGCTCCGTGTAGCCCACCAGTTCCCCGACGAAGAAGCCGTTGTTGAGGATGTTGTGGTGGGAGAGGGTGGCGCCCTTGGGGAATCCGGTGGTGCCCGAGGTGTACTGGATGTTGATCGGGTCGTCGCAGGACAGCGCCGCGTCGAGCCCGAACGGCCGGGCGGCGGCGGTCAGTTCGTCCCAGGACGGGTCGCCTATGTAGTGGATGGACCGCAGCGCCGGGCAGTTGCCGCGCACCTCGCCGACCAGGGCCCGGTAGTCGCTGCCCTTGTGCCCGGTGGAGGCGATCAGCACCGACACCCCGGCCTGCCGCAGTACGAACTCCAGCTCGTGCGCCCGGTACGCCGGATTGATGTTGACCATGATCGCGCCGATCCGCGCGGTGGCGTACTGGACGAGCACCCACTCCGGGCAGTTGACCGCCCAGATCCCCACCCGGTCGCCCTTGCCGACCCCGCTGCCGGTGAACCCCCGGGCCAGCTCGTCCACCGCGGCGCCGAACGCGGCGTATGTCCACCGGCGCCCGGACGGCACATCGACGAGCGCCTCACGGTCGGGGAACGCCGCGACGGCGCGGTCCAGATTCGCGCCGATCGTGTCGCCCAGGAGCGGCGTCGTACCGGTGCCGTGCGTGTAGGAGAGGGTCATCGCAGGTCCCCCTCGTCGTACTCGGCGGTGGAGCCCTCCGCGGTCGCCCGGCGCAGTTCGATCCTGCGGATCTTCCCGGAGACCGTCTTGGGCAGCTCGGCGAACTCGATCCGCCGGATCCGCTTGTACGGGGCGAGCACCGCACGCGAGTGCGCGAAGAGCACCTTCGCCGTGTCGGGGCCGGGTTCCCAGCCCTCCGCCAGGGCCACGTACACCTTCGGGACGGTGAGCCGCAGCGGGTCGGGGGCCGGCACGACCGCGGCCTCCGCCACGGCTTCGTGCTCCAGGAGCGCGCTCTCCAGCTCGAACGGCGAGATCTTGTAGTCGGACGACTTGAAGACGTCGTCGGAACGGCCGGTGTAGGTGATGTAGCCGTCCACGTCCCGTGAGCCGATGTCGCCGGTGCGGTAGTAGCCACCGGCCATCGCCTCGGCCGTGCGGTCCGGATCGCCGTGGTATCCGGTCATCAGACCGACGGGCCTGGCGGAGAGGTCCAGGCAGATCTCGCCCTCGCTCACCCCCGGCTCCCCGGTGACCGGGTCGAGCAGCTCGACCTTGAATCCGGGCGTCGGGCGGCCCATGGAGCCCGCCTTGAGGAGCTGGCCGGGGCTGTTCGCCACCTGGACGGCTGTCTCCGTCTGCCCGAAGCCGTCCCGGATCGTCGCACCCCAGGCGCGCCGTACGGTCTCGATGACCTCGGGGTTCAGCGGCTCACCCGCCGCCGCGACCTCGCGCGGCGGTGTGCGCAGCCGGGTCAGGTCGGCCTGGATCAGCATCCGCCAGACGGTCGGCGGCGCACAGAAGGACGTCACCCCCACCCGGTCCATCTCGGCCATCAGCCGCGCCGGGTCGAAGCGCGTGTAGTTGTGGATGAAGACCGTCGCCTCGGCGTTCCAGGGCGCGAACAGATTCGACCAGGCGTGCTTGGCCCATCCGGGTGAGGAGATATTGAGGTGGATGTCGCCGGGGCGCAGACCGATCCAGTACATCGTCGCCAGATGGCCGACCGGGTACGAGGTGTGGGTGTGCTCCACCAGCTTGGGCCGGGCGGTCGTGCCCGAGGTGAAGTACAGCATCAGCGGATCGTCCGCACCGGTGGCTCCGTCGGGCTCGAAGCCGGCCGGTGCGGCGGCGGCGTCCCCGTACGACAGCCAGCCGTCCGGGGTGCCCGCGCCGACCGCGATCCGGGTGTAATCGCCCGCCACCTCGGCGAACTTGGGGGTGTCCTCGGTCCGTACGAGCACATGGCGGGCGCCGCCGCGGTCGACGCGGTCGCGCAGATCTGCCGCTCCGAGCAGCGGAGTTGCCGGGATCACGACGGCGCGGAGCTTCATCGCGGCGAGCGCCGTCTCCCACAGCTCCTGCTGGTTGCCGAGCACGACCAGGATGCGGTCGCCGGCCCGGACGCCCTGCGCCCGGAGCCAGTTGGCGCCCCGGTCGGACCGCACGGCCATCTCCGCGAACGAGACCTTGGTCTCGGTGCCGTCCTCCTCGACGATGTGCAGCGCGGTCCTCGCGTTGTCCCTGGCGATGGTGTCGAACCAGTCGAGCGCCCAGTTGAAATGCTCGGGGCGTGGCCAGCTGAAGCCCTCGTAGGCCGTGCGGTACTCCGTACGGTGACGGAGCAGGAAGTCCCGTGCGGCCCGGAACTCCTCCGTCGCGTTGTTCGACACCATGTGTCCTCCTCATTGCGGGACTGCTGCCCAGCATCGTGTAATCAGTGGTCCGGGTCCCACCACCCCCGAACGGGGGCAAAGCGTGGGTCCGCCCGAGGAGCGCCGGAGGCCCCGCCCCCCGGCGGAGAGGAGCGGCCGCGTGCCGGAGCCGGTCGAGGCAGTGGACATGCGGGCGGCGCTGCTGCGGATGCGCCGCACCACCGGGCTGCCGGTCGCTTTCGGGGGTCTGCTGACGGGGAGCGGGCAGCTGCGCATCGCCGAGCTCAGCGGTACGGCGACACCGGCGCTGCGCGGCCTCACGGTGTCGGCCGGCAACGGTCTCGGCGGCAAGTCGATAGCGCTGTCGCGGCCGTGCGCGGTGACCGACTACCGCTCCTCGGTCCACATCAGCCATGAGTACGACACGGCGGTGGGCGCTGAAGGGCTGCACGCGGTGCTCGCCGTGCCGGTGGTGGTGAGGCGGCAGGTGCGCGGTGTGCTGTACGGGGCGGTACGCGAGCGGCTGTCGTTCGGCGACCGGACGTACAACGCCGCGGTCGAGGCGGCCCGCGACGTGGAGCAGTCGCTGGCGGTGCGGGACGAAGTGCAGCAACGGCTGGCGGCGGCGCGCGAGCCGGTGGCCGAGCCCGGCGCGTGGGAGCAGGTGCGCGAGGCGCACAGTGAACTGCGCGCGCTGGCGACACGCATCGCGGACCGGGAGCTGCGCGATGAACTTCTCGCCGTCTGCGCCCGGCTGGCCGGTGGCGGCGGCGGAGCCGGGCTTGAACGCCCGGTCGCGCTGGCGCCACGTGAGGTGGACGTGCTGGCCTGGGTGGCGACCGGCGCGACGAACGCGGCGGCCGGTGCGCGGCTGGGGCTGAAGCCGGAGACCGTGAAGGGCTATCTGCGGTCCGCGATGCGCAAGCTGGGGGCGCACACCCGGCTCGAAGCGGTCGTGGCGGCCCGGCGGGCGGGTCTGCTGCCGTAACATCCCGGCCGAAGCCATGAGAAAAGCCCCATGCGAGTTCAGGCAGCTCAGACATGCAAGTCAGCCGTGCAACTCAGCCATGCAACCCAGCCATTCAACCCAGAACTCACGACTTACGGAGCAGGCATGACGTACTCATCCGCCGGGCAGCTCGTCGTCGGGCCGGCGGCCGAGGAGGACTGGCCCGTCATCAGCGGGTGGGCGCACGACGAGGGCTGGAACCCGGGGACCAGCGACGCGCGGAGCTTCTTCGCCCAGGACCCCGACGGGTTCTTCCTCGGACGCCTCGACGGGGAGCCCGTCTCCGCGGTCTCGGTCGTCAACTACGGTGCGCACTACGCGTTTCTCGGCTGCTATCTGGTCCGCCCGGACCTGCGGGGCCGCGGCCACGGCCTGGCCACCTGGCAGGCCGCGCAGGGCCACGCGGGAAGCCGGACCATCGGCCTGGACGGGGTCGTGGCCCAGCAGCACAACTACCGCAAGTCGGGGTTCTCACCCGCTCACAGCACCTTCCGCCACACCGGCGTCCTGCCGCCCCGCGGATCGACGGGCGTACGGCCGGTCCGGGCCCAGGACCACGAGGCCGTCGCGGCGTACGACAGCGCCTGCTACCCGGCCGATCGCCCGCGCTTCCTGAAGCACTGGCTGACCACGGACGGGCACCGTGCGTTCGTACGCGTCGACGACGGGCATCTGACCGGGTACGCGGTGATCCGCCCGACGGTCGGCGAAGTCCTCCGTATCGGACCGCTGTTCGCCGATTCGCCCGCGGACGCCGAGGCACTGTTCGGGGCGCTGGCGGACGAGGCCGGTACGGCGCAGGTCGCCGTGGACGTCCCCGAGTCCAATGCGTCCGCCGTCGCACTGGTCAGGTCGCTGGGCCTCACGCCCTCCTTCGAGACGGCCCGCATGTACACGGGTCCGATCCGTCCGGTCGCCGACCAGTGCGTCTACGGCGTCACCACGCTCGAACTGGGGTAGGGCCTTTCGTTCGGATCAGCCGGGCTACTTGTCGGCAGTGAGCTTGCCGCCGATGGCCCAGCTGTCGGTGGGGACCTCCTGGATCCAGACCTGTACGGCCTCGGCGGGGATACGGAGCGAGTCGACGAAGGCGTCCGTGACGCGCTTGACCAGCTCGCGCTTGAGCTCGATGTCGCGCGGGCCCTGCTGGATAGTGACGATCGGCATGGCTGAACTCCCTGTCCCACGGCGGCTTCCCGGCTGTTCCGGGCCGCTCACCGGCATGACCCCAGTCCATCCGAACCGCGACGGGCGGCCAAGAGCCAGATCGCGACCACAGCGATCAGGATCCGTGATCGCTGCAGTCCGGCGGCGCGGCGCAGGCTTCGAGGAGCAGATCGATACCGGCAGGCGGGGCCGACCGCCGCACGGCGAGCGCCGTGGGCAGCGCGAGCGGTGCGGGCCGGAACGGGAGGAACGTCACGCGCGGACTGTGCAGTTGGCGGGCGTGTGCGGCGTACACGACGGTCCACTGCGGTGCCGGGGAGGCACCGATGGTGGCGAGGATGTCCTGGAGCGAGCCGCCGACCGGTCCGGACAGCGGCTCGAACCCTGCGGCGTCGCAGGCGGACATCACGAGGTCGACGAGGGGCGGATTGCTGCGCCGGGCCACGATCCTGAGCCGGAGTCCGGCCAGGTCCTCCAGGGCGACGTCGGGCCGGTCCGCGAGCGGGTGCCCGGCTGGAACGGCCGCGACCAGCGGGTCCTCCCAGAGCGGGATGAGCCGCACCCCGCGCACCGGCTCCGCGGCCCGTACGAACGCCGCGTCCAGCCGCCCGTCCGCGACCTGTTCCAGCCGGGTCCGGGTCGGCGCGGAGACCAGCTCGACCGCCAGGTCCGGCGCGATCCCGGCCAAAGCGGTCAGGACCCGGTCCAGATGTTCGCCGAGTCCGGTGCTGGTCCCCAGCCGCAGGGTGGTACGCGGTGCGACTGCCGCCCTGGCCCGGTCCACCGCCGCCAGCACGGCCCGCGCTTCGGGCAGCAGCCGCTCCCCCGCTTCGGTGAGCCGTACGTGCCGGGGTGAACGGTCGAACAGCTCCTGCCCCAACTCCCGCTCCAGGCGCTGCACTTGCTGGCTCACGGCCGACTGGACGATGTGCAGGCGGTCCGCGGCACGGCCGAAGTGCAGTTCCTCGGCGACGGTCACAAAGTAGCTGAGCTGGCGCAACTCCATGCCCAGGACAGTAACCGGCCGCTGCGGAGCCAGCACATGCGGTTCACGCAGCTCACGGGGGCATCCGGGGCAGGAGGCTCGCCCGGCTCATGCGTCGAGAGTGCCGAGAGTGCCGAACCCGATGTCGTGGACCTCGGCCTCCGTCATGCCGGTGAGCATCCGCTCGCCCTCGTCCGCCAGGGCCACCCGGTCGGCGCGGGTGAGCCGGGCGAACGGTTCGATACGGAGCGTGGCCGTGGTCCGGTGCTCCTTCAGCCGCCAGATGCCGGCGAGGAACCCGTCGAGCAGGAAGCTGCCGAAGGCCTGGTTGCCCATGCCGTTGCGGCCCCGGTACTCGGCGGGGATGACGCGCGTACGGTCCGCGTGGGCGAGCAGCAGATTGTCGAACTCCGGCAGGAAGCGCGGTGGTGCGGGAGTGTCCTCGTCCGGCCGGGGCGCGTCGGGCAGGTCGAAGAGTTCGGCGCCACCGGGGCCCCGGAAGGTGATCAGCTGCGGCCGCAGCCGCTCGAACACCCCGGCCAGCCGGGTCAGTCCCGCCCACATCTGCATGTCCTTGACCGAGGCGGGCCCGAAGGACCGCAGATAGCGCAGCACCGTCTCGTCGGGTGCCGGGGCGGGCGCCGACGCACGGCCGAGCCACTGTCCGACGGTGGTGAGCGCGACCTGCCCACTGCGGCCCCACAGGCCGCGCGGGGTGACCTGCACGAGCGGGAGGCGGCAGCGGGCGGCGACGGAGAGAGCGAGCGGGTCGGCGTCCGGCCACTCCGTGAGCAGGTGCTCCCTGAGCTCCTTCATCGTGCGGGGACGTTCCTCCACCAGGTCGCGGGCCAGCTCCGCCAGCCGGTCGAGGTCGACCCCGGTCAGCCCGGCACGGAAGGCCTTCAGCTCTCGTTCCCGTGCGGCCTGGACGAGCGGCCGCAGGGTGAGGGCGTCGTCGGCGGTGTGCAGATGGATGGTGGAGCGCATGGTCACCATCCGTACGGCCGCACGGCTCTCCAGCAGCTCCGACAGCTCGTACGGGTCGAAATCCGCGAGCCGGGACCAGAGCTGGAAGTACGGCGGCCTGGTGTTCTGCGCCTGGAGCCCCAGCAGCCGCGCGACGGCCTCCCCGGCGGGCAGTTCGGCGCGGCGCAGCAGAAGCTGGCGTTCCAGGGTGGCGCGGTTGAGTGCGCGGGTGCTGATCGGGGCCATGCGGGGCACGCTACCGGGGCGTGCGGTCCCTCCCGGCTGTCATGGGCTTGCGGGGGCACCGCCTCGGACCCGGCCGGCGGGCACCGCTCACCGGCGCGGCTTACGCGTACCGCTCACGAGCGCGGCTTGCCGACATCTCCTGTCCGTGGTCGGGTGGCCGCTCCGTCATGCCTGCGTCATGCGGCCCGTATATCCTGCACCGAAGCCGGGCCACGCCGGTCGGAGCCGGGCCCGGCCCAGCCGGAACGGGAGGTGAGAGCCCATATGCCGCTGTCCCCGAGGAACCGGAACGCCCGTAAGCACTTCTGGCGCAGGCCCTCCCCGCCCGACCGTACGGAGCAGCCGCCCGACAGTGCCCCGCCCGCCTCGGCCGCGCCCGAGCCCGTACAGCTGGACAACACCAGCGTGGTGCAGGCGGCGCTGTACCGCGACGGCCGCCGCGTCTCCACCCCCGCCTCGCTCGCGGAGACCTTCCGGCAGCTGCGCGAGTACCCGGACGGTATGGCCTGGATCGGTCTGCACCGCCCGACGGAGGAGGAAATCCTCTCGCTGGCAGCGGAGTTCGACCTGCATCCGCTCGCGGTGGAGGACGCACTGGAGGCCCATCAGCGGCCGAAGCTGGAGCGGTACGGCGACACGCTCTTCGTCGTCCTGCGTGCGGCGCGCTATCTCGACGCCCCCGAGGAGGTCGACTTCGGTGAGCTGCATGTCTTCATCGGCAGGGACTTCCTGATCACGGTCAGGCACGGCGCGGCGCCCGACCTGTCCGCCGTACGCACCCGTATGGAGGAGACCCCGGATCTGCTGGCGCTGGGCCCCGAGGCCGCGCTGTACGCGATCCTGGACGCGGTCGTCGACGGCTACGCCCCGGTCGTGACCGGCGTGCAGATCGACATCGACGAGATCGAGACCGAGGTCTTCAGCGGCGACCCGGCGGTGTCCCGCCGTATCTACGAACTCTCCCGCGAAATGGTCGAGTTCCAGCGCGCCACCCGGCCCCTGGTGGGAATGCTGAACGGCCTCATGGCGGGATTCGCCAAGTACGGGACGCATGAGGAACTGCAGCGCTACCTGCGTGACGTGGCCGACCATGTGACGCATACGAGCGAGCGGGTGGACGGATTCCGCCAGGCGCTGACCGAGATCCTCACCGTGAATGCCACGCTGGTGACCCAGCAGCAGAACGCGGAGATGCGCGCACTCGCGGAAGCGGGTTTCGAGCAGAACGAGGAGATCAAGAAGATCTCGTCGTGGGCGGCCATTCTCTTCGCGCCCACCCTGGTGGGGACGATCTACGGGATGAACTTCGACAACATGCCGGAGCTGCACTGGTCGTTCGGCTATCCCTTCGCGATCGGCCTGATGGCGGTGGTGTGCGTGAGCCTGTACTTCATCTTCAAGAAGCGGGACTGGCTGTAGGCGTCGGACCGGACTCTTGCAGACCGACGCTCAGGTGCTGATGGACCTGAGCGGTGCCCGGCGATATCGCAGCGCTACTTGTCGCGATCCGTGGAGTCAGCAGGAGGCCGATCAGCATGGTCGTAGGCTTCCTGCGACGCATGACTGTTTGTGCAAGAAACTCGATCACATCTTGCACAAATGAACTTACGGAGGCACGGTGTTGGCCATCGCGCCGTCACTGAGGCGCGCTCGATGACGGGAGACGCCTTGTCCGCGAGAACGACCCCGATCCCCGCTTCCCTGCGACGGAGCCTGTACGCCCTGGCGGCGGCCACCGCACTCGCCCTCGGCGGGCTCGCCGGCCCGTCCGCCGCGGCGACGGGCACCCCGCTTCCCGCGCAGGGCGCGGGAAGCGCCAGTGCTTCGGGGAGCTCGTACCCGAATCTTGCCCCCACCCCGCCCATGGGCTGGAACAACTGGTCCTACTACGGCTGTGACATCGACGAGGCCACGGTCCTGTCCAACGCCCGGGCCCTGGTCTCCTCCGGTCTCGCCGCGAAGGGCTACAACACGGTCACCACCGACGACTGCTGGATGTCGCACAGCAGAAATGCCGACGGCGACCTGGTCCCCGACCCCGACCGCTTCCCGCACGGAATGGCCTACATCGGTCAGCAACTGCACGCGATGGGGCTGAAGTTCGGCATCTACGAGGACGCAGGCACCTCCACCTGCGGTGGATATCCCGGCTCGTACGGCCACATCCAGCAGGACGCCGACCTCTTCGCCAAGTGGCGCGTCGACTATCTGAAGCTCGACGGCTGCAACGTGCCCGAGAGTGACACCCGGACGCCCGACGAGGTCTACCACTCGCTCTACAGTGATATGAGCAATGCTCTCCTGCGGACCGGCAGGCCCATCACCTTCTCCGTCTCCGCCCCCGCGTACTTCGAGGGCGAGAAGGACTGGCACGACGTCATCGGCTGGTCGGCCCAGGTGGGCAATCTGTGGCGGGAGGGCGCCGACGTCGCGGTGGAATCGGCATCGGCGAGTTCCAAGTGGTCTTCGATCAAGTACAACTACGGCTACAACGTGCCGCTCGCCGATCTGCAGAGCCCCGGCCGCTGGAACGACCCTGACTTCCTGCTCGCCGGCCAGTCCCGGCTGACCGGCGACGAGATCCGGAGCCAGATGTCACTGTGGTCGGTGATGGCCGCGCCGCTGATCTCCAGTACCGACCTGGCCAAGGCCTCCCCTGACGCCCTGTCCGTTCTCGGTAACCGTGACGTCATCGCGGTCGACCAGGATCCGACGGGGTTGCAGGGCCGCATCGTCCAGCAGGGCGACGGCTATGACGTGCTGTCGAAGAAGCTCCGCGGCGGGGACAGGGCCGTGGCACTCTTCAACTCCTCGGACCAGGCACAGACCATCACGACCACGGCGGCCAAGGCCGGGCTCCCGAAGGGCTCCTCCTATCTGCTGAAGGACCTCTGGTCGAAGCGGACCACACAGTCCACGGGCACCATCGCGGCGAATGTCCCCGCTCATGGCACCGTCCTGTACCGGATACACGCCGGGCAGGCACACAAGGTGCCGCCGGCCAGCGCGATCACCTGGAAGCGGACGGGGGGTGAGGGGACGTCCTCGACCTGGCAGGTCAGTCTGGCCGACCACGGCCCCGGCGGGCTGTCCGCGGCAGCGCTCGAAGTCGACGTGCCGCAGGGGTGGTCGGTCAGCCCGTCGAAGGCACGGCTCGGCCGCATCGCCCCCGGTGGCTCGGCCGGAGCGAAGTTCACCGTGAAGGGCCCGGAGGCGAAGCCGGGAACGACGACTGTCACGCTGAGCGCAACCGCCCGGTACCGCGCAGGATCCGCCGGCGAGTCCCGTACGACAGGACAGGGTTCCGTCGTGTCGGTCGTGCCCTATCCCGCTCTGGCGGACGCCTTCAACAATGTCGGTGTCACCAGTGAGGACGCCCCGCCGGCGGACGGCAACTACACGCTGGGCAATTTCGACGGCGGTGGTGACAGTTACTCCGCCCAGGCACTGGCCACCGCGGGTGTGACACCGGGAAGCACCGTCACCAAGGACGGCGTCAGCTGGGCGTTCCCGAAGACAGCACCCGGCGCGCCGGACAACGTGACCACAGCGGGTCAGGTGATCAACATGGCAGGCAGCGGGACGAAGCTGTGGTTCCTGGGCGCTGAGGCAGGTGCCGCAGCGGGCAAGGTGACCGTCACGTACACCGACGGCACCACCAGCAGCGGCGATCTCGGGCTGCCCAACTGGTGCTGCACGGCGGGCACCGAGTACGGCGCCACGACGGTCGTCACGACCGATCACCGCAACACACCGCAGGGACCCGCCAACTTCGGGGGCGGTTACAAGCTGTTCGGGAACTCCGTACCGCTCGACGCAGGCAAGACAGTCCGCGCGGTGACGCTCCCGGACGAGGACGCCCTGCACATCTTCGCGATCACGGCACAGTAGAGGTCCGGACCTGCTCCGGTACTGCGACAGGTCATCAGTGAAAGGACGAGGCCAGTAGCTCGGCGAGGCGCTCGGCCGGGGTCTCCCGGTCGAGCGTTGACGTGGGCGGCGGGACGTCCTCACCGGCCCCGGGTCTTCGGCGAGCGCAGGGCCCGGGGTCCTGACGGCGGAGTGGCCGGGAGCCGGACCGGATCAGCGGTTCGGCCGTCGGCGGACCAGCACCCCGGCGATCACCAGCAGCAGCGCTCCACCTGCCACGTACCAGACGGCCGACGGGCCGGTCACCGTGAATCCGGGACGGGACCTGGGTGCGGGCCCGGCCGGCGAGCGGTCTGCGAAAGCGACGGTTTCCGGCCCGTGCCCGCCGGCCGTGATGGGGCCGTTCGCCGGGGTTGCGTTCCACGGCCGGTACGAGCACCGCTCGCCCGGGATCCGGACGTATTCGGGGGCGTCCCAGGTGTACGCGTTGTTGATGACGGCCGGGTCGTCGGCCCCGGGCGGTCGCCACGACGGCGTCGGCGGGGTGGCCGACGCCGTCGTGGCGACCGCAGGGTCCGCGCCGGCCGCTCCCGTACCGGTCAGCGGCAGCCCGTCGGGGTGTCCTTCGTTCAGCGAGATGTGCGACCTCGAACGGGGGATGAGGCTGTGCTGACCGGTCATCGGCCGGCCGCTGCCCTCGGGCCAGAACACCGAGCGGCCGTACGCCGGTTCCTCGTCGCCACCCCGTACCCGGATCCCTGCGGGGTACCACGCGCCGTCACTGCTGCCCGCCTCGATGAGCAGGGCCGTCGGGTGGTAGTCCACGGGTGCGGTGAGCACGCTGGGTGTGTGCAGTGCGACGTGGTAGCCGTGCCCGTCGGGGGCACTTCCGGCGGCCATCGCCCTGTCGTGCTCGGTGGGAGCGGCGGCCGGGCACATGGCACAGGCGGTCACGGAGAGAAGACTGGTGCGACTCATGCCCGGCACGTTAAGCACACGATTTACGGCTCACCGGGGTGTCGGGCTCTGCCGGGTACGAATGCCCTCCGCACGGGTGCGCCTGGTCCGCCGGATGGCGGGTGAGGGGCACCGCTCGGCTGAAGGGCCCTGCTCGGTCAAGGACGCTTCCTCGATCGAAGGGCCCGCTCGGTCAGTTGACCCCGCGGATTCGCTTGACCGCCGGGATGCCGAGCAGCGCGAGCACGATCCCGGAGACGAAGAGCGCCGGATAGTTGTCGCCGCCGCCGGTGCCGAGCAAGGTGGGTGCGTAGATCGGGACCAGGGAGCTGGGCAGGGTGACCGCGATGTTGACGACACCCATGTCCTTCGCGGCGTCCTGCTCACTGGGCAGGACCGAGCTGGGCAGGGTGTAGTGCCCGCTGTAGAAGAAGCCGGTGCCGAAGCCCAGGACGATCGCGCCGGTGAACATGCCGGCCATCGAGCGCGTGGTGATGAGGATGAGGAATCCGGCGATGGCCAGGATCCCGGCGAAGACCATGTAGAACTTCCGCCGGTGGAAGCGGTCGGCCAGCCAGCCGGAGACGAGGGCCGTGAGCGCGCTCGTTCCGTTGATGACGAGGGTGAGGACGAACGTCAGACCGGGGAGCCTGGATTCGCTGATGTGGAGGTAGTCGGAGAGGTAGTAGACCTCGTAGGTCACGAACGTCATGATCGCCGTGGAGATCAGCAGGATGCTGAGGATCGCCCAGCCGAAGTCGGGGCTCTTGCGCGGGTTGAACCAGAAAGTGCGCAGGAACTGCACCGCGTTCCAGGGCTCTTGGTGTGCCCGGTCGAGCCTGCGGTCCTTGAGCTTGGCACACAGCAGGAGCACCGTCGCGGCGGCGATGGCCATCGGTGCCAGGATCATCGCCCGGGGTGCGGTGGTGGCCAGGCGCTGTGCGATCCAGGTACCGAGGATCAGGCCGACGGGATAGCAGATGCCCATCAGGCCCCCGACGACTCCGCGTTGGCGGGCCGGTATCTGGTCGGGGAGTACGGCGACGAGCGGGGCCAGCAGCGCGTTGAAGAAGATCTGGGCCACGCACCAGCCGATGAGGACCGTACCGGTGTTGGTGGCGTAGGCGACGAGCGCCAGGCCGGCCGCTCCACCGATGAGGCCCACGATCATCCATGGCCGGCGCATACCGAACCGGGAGGTCGTGCGGTCGCTGAGCTTCCCGAAGAGGGGGTTGGCGATGACTGCGCACAGCGCGCCGACGCTGAGGACCAGGGAGAGCGAGCCGACCTTGCCGGCGGGGTCGATCTGCTGGATCTTCAGTGCCAGCGAGACGACGGACGGGGTGATGATCGCGACGTAGCTGCCGAAGAGAGCCAGGATGTAGAGAGCGATGAAGGATCCGCTCGCACGCGCCGGGGCAGCGGGGGCGGACGGTGGGAGCTCACCTGACTTCTCCGGTGAGCTGACGACTCTGTCACTCATGGGTACGCCTTTCGACGGGCCAAAGCGACCCTTGTACGGGTGGAGCCGGGCGGACGCGCCGAGCGGCGAGGGCCGCCGCTCAGCGCGCGGGATGTGCTGTTACGGCAGGACACAGCGGGAGAGGCTGTGACGGGAAGCCGGCGGCGTGGCCGTCACGGGAAGACGGTCGAGAGGGACTGCTCGATGAATTCGCGGGCCGCCGTGATCTCCGTGACCGGGTCGGCGACCGCGTCCAGTTCCAGCAGGGCGAGGTCGGTGAAGCCGATCTCGCGCATGAGGCGGCCCCAGGCGAACCAGTCGACGGAGCCGGCGCCGACCCTGCGGAAGTACTCGCGGTGGCTGTCGTGGATCGAGTCGTCGATGGGAACCCGCAGCGGCGCGGGGCCGGTCGCGTCCTTCCAGTGCGAGATGACGACACGCTCGCGGTGGCGGGAGACGATCTGCGTGGGCTCGCCGCCGGCGAGCGCCAGATGCCCCGTGTCCGGGCACAGGCTGACGAACAGCGGGTCGGTGAGAGCCATCAGCAGGTCGACGTCGCGGGCCGTGCAGAAGGTGGAGTGCGCCTCGGTGTGCAGCGCAGTGGTCACGCCCTCCTGGAGGCTGGCGTGGCCGACCACATGGGCGATGTCGGCGACGTTCTTGAGGAAGTCGAAATCGTTGAACTGCGGGGGCTCGGCGTTCCATGTCGTACGCATCGGGGGCGCGGCGACCAGCACGTCGCCGCCCGCCTCCTTGATGAAACGGGCGTAGGCGGCCGCGCTGTCGGCTATCTCGCCGCGGTCGGCGTCCGGCTCCCAGCTTCCTTCGAGGTAGAAGGCGCTCTTCAACTCCATCCCGCGGCCGTCGAGTTCCTTCTTGAACTCGGTGGCCGAGCCGAAGGCGCGGCGGATGCTGCCGATGTCGGCCGGGCCGAAGGTGACTTCGAGGCTGGTGACACCGGCGGCTGCCGCCGAGTCGAGGATCTTGCGCCAGATCGCGTCGGGGTCGCGGTCCGACAGCTCCTGGATGGCGCTCTCGTCGGGCAGGTTCCAGAACGACGGGTTGTAGAAGGTGATCAGGTCGACGCCGAACTTGGGTGTGTTGCTGCTCATGCGGTTGCCGCTCCTCGGTTCTGTGCTGCGTATTGGATGCGCTGTGCGGTGATGGATTCCGCTGCGTGTTGCATGCGCTGTGTGCTGGATGCGCCGCGTACTGGATGCGTGGCGTGCTGGATGCGTGGCGTGCTGGATGCGCCGCCTATGCCGATTGCCGGGGCATCGCCGCGGGGCGTTCGGCGGTCGAGGTGAGTTCCACGACCTGCCGCGTGCGGCTGGAGGTCTCGACCGCTTCGAGCGCTTCCAGTACGTGGAAGGCGAGTTCGGCCGATGCGCGGTGCGGTGCGCCGTCGACGGCGCCGGCCAGGTCGTCGACACCCGCGCCGCGCAGCATCTGGACTTCCATGTCGAGCGGGCCGGACGGCGGGAAGACGGGCGGCAGCGTCCGCCACTGCTCCTCGTGGTTGCCCCGGAGGCGGACGTCGCCGTCGAAGCCGTTCGGGTCGGGGATCGTCAGGGTGCCCTCGGTGCCGTAGATCTCGATGAACGGCAGGTGGTGGTTCCACACGTCGAAGCTCATCTGGAGTGAGCCGATGACACCGGAGGCGAAGCCGAGGACGGCTGCCGCGTGCGTGGGTGTGGTGACCTCGATGCTCTCGACCACGCGGTCCGGGCTCGTCACCTTCCGTACGGGCGCGCCGATCCGGCTCAGGCCGGAGACGGTCGCGATCGGGCCGAGCAGGTTGACCAGGCTCGTCAGGTAGTACGGGCCAAGGTCGAGCCCGGGGCCGCCGCCGGGCGCGAAGAGGAAGCCGGGGTTCGGGTGCCAGGTCTCGGCCTTGCTGTGGGTGACGAAGGCGGTCGCGCCCACCGGTTGGCCGATCAGGCCGTCGTCGAGCGCCTTGCGGGCCGTCTGGGCCGCGCTGCCGAGGAACGTGTCGGGAGCCGAGCCGAACAGGACGCCGCTCCCGCCGGCCATCGCGGTCAGCGGCGCCGCCTCGGCGACGGTCGCTGCCACGGGCTTCTCGACGTAGACGTGCTTGCCTGCCGCGATGGCCTGGGCGGAGACCGCTGCGTGCGCGAGCGGCGGGGTGATGTTGACGACGATGTCCACGTCGGGGTCGGCGAGCAACGCGTCGACGGAGTCGTACGCCCTGATCCCGTGCTCGGCCGCGGCCTTGAGCGCGCGGGCGTGGTCCAGGTCGGCGCAGCCGGTCAGGCGCAGGCGCGGGTAGCGGGCCATGCCCTGGACGTACCTGTCGAAGATGTTTCCGGTGCCGACGATGCCGACCCGGGCCGGGTGTGCGGGTGAGAAGGTCATGGAGCGCTCCACATCACTGGTGCTGTTCAGAACGGGTGTTGGTGTCTGGTGCCGGGTCTCGGTGTCAGCTGTCGGGACGCCCGTCAGCCGACGATCAGGGGGCGCAGGGTGCGGTAGGCGATGTCCAGGCCCTGCTTGGTACGGGTCTCCTCGCCGCCCCAGACGGGGTCCTCGTGCTCGACGGAGAGCGTGCCGGTGAAGCCGGCTTCGTAGAGCCGGTCGACCACACGCACCCAGTCGACCTGCCCGAGGCCCGGGACGCGGTAGCGCCACCAGCCCATGTCCCAGGGGTTGCCGCTGCGGTCCACGGCCGGGCCGAAGTGCCCCCAGCGCTGCCGGTCGCCCGGCCGCAGCTCCACGTCCTTGGCCTGGGCGTGCGCGATGTGCTCGATGTAGGGCGCGATGGTCTCCACCGGGTCGATACCGATCCAGGTGAGGTGCGAGGGGTCCCAGTTGAGGTACAGGCCGAGCGAGAACATCCACTCCCACAGCTCGGGCGAGTAGGCGAGGTTGCCCGGGTAGCCGTCCGGGTGCCAGCCCTCCATCACGCAGTTCTCGATCAGGAGCTTCACGCCGCGCTCCCCCGCGTACTCGACCAGTGGCGGGAAGACCTTCTCGGCCTCGGCGAGGTTCTGCGCGACGGAGCGGTTCCAGTCGCGGCCGATGAACGTACCGACGTAGGGCACCTCCAGGGCCGCGGCCGCGTCGATCGCGTGCCGCAGATGGGTGCGGATCTCCTCGCGCCGGCCTGTGTCGGGGTGCAGGTTGTTCTCGTAGTACGCCAACGCCGAGATGGCCAGGCCGTG
Source organism: Streptomyces sp. NBC_00440 (assembly GCF_036014215.1). Lineage (NCBI taxonomy): Bacteria > Bacillati > Actinomycetota > Actinomycetes > Kitasatosporales > Streptomycetaceae > Streptomyces > Streptomyces sp. NBC_00440. Next base: position 6,857,968 of record NZ_CP107921.1, on the reverse strand, counting down.
TCGGTCCAGGACCGCACGGGTGGCGTCGGCCTCGCGGGGGCCGAAACCGGCCACCGGCAGATGCGCGGCCTCGAAGTCCCGCCCTCCGGTGCCGGGCCACACCGCGACCTCCAGGGCCTCGTACCCGCGCGCCGCGGCCCATCCGGCGATCTGCTCCAGTGAGAGCTGCGGCAGGCAGGCGGTCAGCATTCCGAGTTTCATACGGCGTACTCCTTGGGGGTCGCGGAGGTCACGGCGGCGGTGGCGGCGGTCATGGTCATCGCGCCGGTCGCCTTGCCGACGGGGGTCCAGGCCAGTGAGCGGGAGGATTCGAGGACCGCTTCGACGAGCCGCGCCGAGCGCACCCCGTCGGCGGCCACCGGCAGTCCGTCCGGCGCTCCCCCGTCGGCCGCCGCGTAGGCGTCGGCGACGAACGCGCGGAAGCAGTCCGCGTACCCCTGCGGATGTCCTGCGGGCAGCGTGGCCAGCCGCCGCTGCTCCGGGCTGCCCCGGCCGGGGTCGCGGGCGAGCACCCTGGCCCCCTCGGGAGTGCCGAGCCACACGGTCTCGGGCTGCTCCTGGTCGAAGACGGCGCTCGATCCAGCGCCGTCCAGTTCGAACCAGAGGCGGTTCTTCCGGCCGGCCGAGACCTGCGAGACGGTGAGCGTGCCCAGTACGCCTTCGGCGGTGCGCAACAGTACGGCCGCGGCGTCCTCGGTACGGACCGGCGTGCGGGGCGCACCGGGTGCGTCGCCTGCGGGGCGCTCGGGGACGGTGGTCGCAAGCCGCGCCGAGACCTCGCTGAAACGCACTCCGGCGACCCACTCGACCAGGTCGCACCAGTGCGAGCCGATATCGGCGAACGCCCGGGACGGGCCGCCGCGTTCGGGGTCCACACGCCACCCGGTGGTGTCCGCGTCGAGCATCCAGTCCTGCAGATAGCTGCCGTGCAGGAGCTGCCAGGCCCCGAACTCGCCCGCCCGTACGCGCGCCCGGATCTCGCGGACCAGCGGGTGGTAGCGGTAGACGAACGGCACGGCCAGCAGACGCCCCGTCTCCTCGGCCACGGCGGCCAGCCGTTCGGCGTCCGCCACCGAGGTGGCGAGCGGTTTCTCGCAGATGACGTGCTTCCCGGCGCGGAGCGCGGCCTCGGCCTGGGTGGCGTGCAGCCCGTTCGGGGTGCAGATGTGCACCACGTCCACGCTCTCGTCGGCCAGCGCCGCCTCCAGCTGCGGATAGCTCCGCGGGATTCCCCACTCCGCGGCGACCCGCGCGCCGCGCTCGGGTGAGGAGGCGACCACCCCGCGCACTGTCGCGCCTGCTCCGCGCACCGCCTGGGCGTGCACCCCGGCGATCATGCCGGTGCCGACGATGGCTGCTCCCTTGTACCCGCGGGACATCTGGAGAACCTTCCTGTTGCTTTCGTTCAGTCGGACGGTGATCGATTCCGGTGTCCGACGGATTCCAGCCTTGTTCAGCCCGTTGACACACACAAGACGCCGGTTTTAGTTTTCTGTAGTGCATAAAGACGGCGACAGTGAGAGCTTTGAAGCCTTAAGCGGTCCGACCATGAACTCGGCGACCGTCGCCCTGCGCCGGATACTCGGCGCCGTGGCCTCGGGGGAGGCCACCAGCCGCGCGGAGATCGCCCGCCGTACCTCGCTGGCCCGCTCCACGGTGGGACACCAGGTCGACCAGCTGCTGCAGCGCGGCATCCTGGAGGAGACGGAGGTCGGCGCCTCCGTACGGGGCCGGCCACCCCGGGTGCTCTCGATCAGCCCGCATGCGGGAACCATCGCGGTCGCGGATGTGGACGTCAGCGGGACCAGGGTCGTCATCGCCGACCTCAGCCGCCGGATCCTCGCCCGCGACGTGGTCGCCGTACCGGTCGAGGACGGCCCGGCAGCTGTGCTGGGTGCGGTCACCGACCGGCTGTGCGAGCTGCTCCAGGAGCACGGCCGGGGACGGGATTCGGTGCGGGAGGTCGTCGTCGGACTGCCGGCCCCGGTGGACTTCCAGCACGGCTGCGCCGTACGGCCGCCGATCATGCCCGGATGGGACGCCTTCCCGGTCGGCGCCTATCTGCGCGAACACTTCCACGCCCCTGTCGTGGTCGACAACGACGTGAATCTGATGGCGCTCGGCGAAGCCGAACGGCACGATGTGGACGCGCCCCTCCTGGCGGTCAAGGTCGGGGCCGGAATCGGTGCCGGAATCATCACCGCCGACGGCCGGGTGCACCGCGGCGCGGACGGAGCCGCGGGCGACATCGGCCATCTGCGGGCATCCAGCCACTCCGACACCCTGTGCAGCTGCGGCAAGACCGGCTGCGTGGAGGCCGTGGCCTCACACCACGCCGTGCTGCGCGACCTCGGATTCCATACCGGACCGGGCGACGCGTCGGCGGGCGCCCGGCTGCTGGCGGAAGCCGTCGCGAACGGCGACCCCCGGGCGCTCTACCGCATCCGGCAGGCCGCGACCGAAATCGGCGAAGTCGTCGCCATGCTGGTGCACATGTACAACCCGCGCACCCTGGTACTCGGCGGGCCGATGAGCGAGCAGCGCGACGAGCTGCTCTCCGGCGTGCGCGCCGTCGTCTACCAGCGAGCTCTCCCGCTGGCCACCCGCAAGCTGACCATCACCACCACGGAACCGGGCTCCGAGCCCGGACTGACCGGCGCTGTCGCCCTGGCCGCCCGCGACATCTTCAGCCCCGACGGCATCACGCGACTCCTGCAGTCCCAGCCGCGCATCTGACCGCGGCCCATCGCCATTTCCAGCAACCGGCATACGAATCAAGGCAGTTGAGGCCTAGCACCGTCATCGCCTACCTCGATTCACCAACTGTTAGTTAACTTTCCTGACGGTCCGAATTTTTACCGACCTGTCGATGCTCAGTCAAGAGCCGCAGGCGAACTCGGCCACCCCTGCGGAACGGTTGACAGGCCGCCGCGCCGACGAGTAGGAATCTCCGTCAGCGGCCTGGCGCGGAAGTTCGTAACCCGACGCGCTCAGTTGATTCTGTCCCGGCTGCCCGCGGCCCGATGCCGCTCGCGCTCACTGCGGCACCGGTTCGCCGCAGCACCAAGCCAATGCTGACACCTGCGGCATGGCCGAAACGCAGCCGGATGGTCCGCAGGCGTTCAGAAACCTCCACAGGCACGTCCCAGAACACCTCCTCAGGCACAGGCACGTCCTCAGGCACTCCCCCAGGTACCTCCCACGTCTGCCGAACCGACGGCAACCGCCCGTCAAGGAGATCCGTATGACGCCTCCCTACCCACCCCTGCGCGCACGCCGCACCCATGATCCGTCCGACGACGGCCCGGCCACCTGGATTCTGGCCGGAACGCGCCGTACCCGCCGCGCCGTTGTCGCGGCCGGCACAACGGTGGCGCTGAGCCTGCTCGGAATGGCCGGATCCGCCGCATCGGCGGAGACAGCGCCTCCCCCGCCGAAGGCGCTGACCACCACCGCATCCGGGATACCCCAGTACGACCACGTCGTGGTGCTCATGGAGGAGAACAAGTTCTACGACGACATCGTGGGCAGCAAGGACGCCCCGTACATCAACTCCCTCGCAAAGCAGGGGGCTTCGTTCTCCGACTTCCACGGAACCACACACCCCAGCCAGGGCAACTACGTGGCGCTGTACTCCGGTTCCACACACGGAGTCGCCGACGACGACTGCCCGCACGACTTCAGCGCCGACAACCTGGGCCACCAGCTGATCGGCAGCGGCCACAGCTTCACCGGATACTCCGAGGACCTGCCGTCCGCGGGTTCGAAGGACTGCGGTGACGACGGCGACAGCGGGTACGCCCGGAAGCACAACGGATGGGTGGACTTCGCCAGCACCCCGGCCTCGTCCAACCTGGGATTCGACCGATTCCCCTCGGACTACAGCAAGTTGCCCACGGTGTCCTTCGTGACGCCCAACCTGGACAACGACATGCACGACGGCAGCGTCAAGCAGGGCGACAGCTGGCTGAAGAAGAACCTCGACGGCTACGTCCAGTGGGCCAGGACGCACAACAGCGCCCTCATGCTGACCTGGGACGAGGACGACGGGGACGACTCGGACAACCAGATCGCCACCATGATCGTCGGCGACCATGTGCAGCAGGGCGCCAAGTCGAAGGCCCACTACAACCACTACTCGCTGCTCCGCACGCTGGAGGACATGTACGCGCTCTCTCCGCTGGGGAAGGCCGCGTCGGCGAAGCCCGTCACGGACATCTGGGACACCTCCGTCGCGCCCCCGAAGGGCTACGGAGCCGCCCCTGCGCCGGCACCGGCAGGCCCGCCGGCCAGTGCCCCGGCCGGCAGAGCGGCCGGTTCGGCAGCGGACCTGACGGACCCGCGCAAGAAGGACATCGCGATGGAGCTGGTCTCCAGTGCGGAGAACTCCTCGCTCGACTGGAAAGCGCAGTACACCTATGTCGAGGACATCGGGGACGGGCGCGGCTACACGGGCGGGATCGTCGGGTTCTGCTCCGGCACCGGTGACATGCTCGACCTGGTCCAGCTGTACACGCAGCGCGAGCCGGGCAACCCGCTGGCCGCGTATCTGCCCGCGCTGCGCACGGTGAACGGCAGCGACTCGCACGCCGGTCTGGGATCGGGCTTCGTCTCGGCCTGGCACACGGCAGCGTCGGACCCGGCGTTCCAGCAGGCCCAGAACGACGAACGGGACCGGGTGTACTTCACCCCGTCCGTGGACCGGGCGAAGCAGGACGGGCTGCACGCGCTGGGGCAGTTCAGCTACTACGACGCGATGGTCATGCACGGCCCCGGAATGGACCCGGTCAGCTTCGGCGGGATCCGCGCCACGGCGATGAAGCATGCCAGGATCCCCGCACAGGGCGGCGACGAGACGACGTATCTCCACGCCTTCCTCGACGCCCGCAAGGCCGCGATGCTCACCGAGGCGGCGCACGACGACACCAGCCGGGTCGACACGGAGCAGCGGGTGTTCCTCGCCGCCGGCAACCTCGATCTGAACCCGCCGCTGTCCTGGAAGACGTACGGGGACCCGTACACGATCGCGCAGTGATGGCGTGACCCACCGGGCCGGCGGAACTCCGACCGGTCCATGAACCCCTGCCAGCCGGCACACACCGGTGTACGGCGTGCCGGCCGGCAGGCTCAGAAAGCGGGCACAACAGCCCAGCAGCACGGCAGTTCAGCCGGCGCAGGGGTTCAGGCCCGGCGCGGCGCAGTCAGCAGAAGCCAGCAGGGAGGACAGCCATGTACGTCTCATCGAGCCGGTCCACCCCGGCGCCCGGCACCGCCGGGGTCGCGCGGCCGGGGCCCGGACGGGCGCGGGCGGCCGTGGCACCCAATGTGGTGGCACTGGGGTCGGTCAGCCTGATCACCGACATCTCGTCGGAGATGATCACCGCGGTCCTGCCGATGTACGTCATCTTCACCCTCGGCCTGAGCCCCCTCCAGTTCGGCGCTCTCAACGGCATGTACTTCGGGATCACCGCTCTCGTACGCCTGGCCGGAGGGCACGCCGCGGACCGCTGGCAGCGGCGCAAACTCGTGGCGGGCAGCGGGTACGCCCTGTCCGCCCTGTGCAAACTGGGCCTGTTCGCCGCAGGCGCGTCCGTGCCCGCCCTGGGCGCGGTGATCGCCGCCGACCGTACGGGCAAGGGCCTGCGCACCGGACCGCGGGACGCGCTGATCTCACTCAGCAGCACCCCCGGGACGCTGGGCCGCTCGTTCGGCATCCATCGTGCGCTGGACACCACCGGCGCCTTCCTCGGTCCGCTGGTCGCGTTCGCGCTGCTCATGGCAGATCCGGACCGGTACGACACGGTGTTCGTCGCGAGCTTCTGCATCGCGGCGTTCGCGGTGGTGGTGCTGGCCCTGACGGTCCGCGACCGGCGCGAGGCCCTGGTCGGCCCGCAGGGCGTGACCGTCCGCGCCGCGCTCCGGCTCCTCCTGCTGCCGCGCTTCCGCCGGGTTTGCATCGGCGCGGCCCTGCTGGGCACGGTGGCGCTGAGCGACTCGTTCGTCTACCTGCTGCTCCAGGAGCGCCTGGACATCGCCGTCGAATACTTCCCGCTGCTGCCGCTGGGCACGACGGCCACCTATCTGCTGCTGGCGGTCCCGTTCGGGCAACTGGCCGACCGGCTCGGCAGGCTACGGGTGTTCACCGGCGGGTACGTGGCGCTGCTCGGCGCGTATCTGCTGCTGTTCGGCCCGGTCGGTGGAGCTGCTCTGCTGATCACCACGCTCGTCCTGCACGGCCTGTTCTACGCGGCCACCGACGGGGTTCTGATGGCCGCCGTCGGACCGCTGCTGCCGGTGGAACTGCGCGCCAGCGGCATGGCACTGATCCAGACGGGCCAGTCCGTGGCGATGCTGGCCTCCTCGGTACTGTTCGGCGCCGCCTGGACCCTCTGGGGGCTGCACGCGGCGCTCGCGCTGGCGCTCGCCGCCCTGGTGACGGCGGTACTCGCCGCGCTGTGGATCCTCCCGCTCCGTGAAGAAGGCAGCCGCACATGAGCCCGCAGACGAACGCCGCGAACTCCCCGAAGGATCCAGGCATGAGCACCCGGACGAGGGTGCTGGTCCTGGTCGTGACCGCTCTGGTCCTGGCCACCACCATCACCGGTTACGTCATGCACTCGCGGGACGACACCGCTGCCGGTCCTGCCGGCCGCATCCAACTGGACAGGCCGGGCCGGATCCTGTTCCGCGACACCGCGCCGGGCGCCGGTTTCGGCCATGCCGCGACCGTGTCCACCGCGCGCCCCGGCGGCGCCAGAACAACCGGGGCGGCGCGCTGCGACCGCCTCTACACCGCCCACGGCACCGGCATCTGCCTGCAGCGCAAAGGGCCGGTGCCGGCGACCTACGTCAGTGTCCTCGACCGCGACATGCACCGGACCCGCCAGATCAAGGCCGCCGGTTTCCCCAACCGCGCCCGGGTCTCCGCCAGCGGCGCGATGCTGTCCTGGACCACGTTCGTCCAGGGCGACTCCTACCTCCGCGACGACTTCTCCACCCGTACGTCGATCCTGGACACCAGGACCGGCAGGCTCCGGAGCAACATCGAACGGATCCCGCTCACGCTCGAAGGCAAGCCGTACCACGCGGCGGACGTGAACTACTGGGGCGTCAACTTCGCCGCCGACGACAACACCTTCTACGCCACGGTACGTACCGGTGGCCGCACCTACCTGGTCAAGGGCGACTACCGGAAGTGGGCGGCGCGCACCCTGCGCACCAACGCCGAATGCCCGTCCCTGTCACCCGACGGCACCCGCATCGTGTTCAAGAAACGCGTCAACGCCAGCGCCAACCGCCCCTGGCGGCTGTACGTCCTGGACCTGGCAACCATGCGGGAGACCCCACTCGCCGAGATCCACAGCATCGACGACCAGGCGGCCTGGCTGGACGGACACACCGTGATGTACGGCCGGCCACGCGGTTCCGGCGGCGGCTGGGACGTATGGGCGACCCCGGCCGACGGCACCGGCACCCCGCACATCCTCATCCACGACGCGACATCCCCCGCCGTGCTGAACGGCGGCGGCGGGCAGGCGGGGTCAGTGCGGTGAACTCCCCTTCCCCACTAGCCGGTTCGACGGTTCAACGCGCCAACGGGCCAGCAGGTCAGCCGGTCTTGCGGGCCACCCCGCCGTAGAAGCCGATCTCGTCGGACCCGGCCGGCGGCGGGGTGTCCGGGCGCCAGAACGGCACCTGGGCCAGGCCGGGTCCGACGAGTTCGAAGCCGTCGAAGAACCGCTCCACCTCGGCCCGGGAGCGCAGGTTCAGGGTGGCGGTGGCGTTGTTGTAGACGGCCTGGGCCGCGCTTCGGTCGGCGAAGTCGCTCGTGGCGTGCGAGAGCACCAGGAAGCTGCCGGCCGGCAGCGCGTCGCGCAGGGTGGCGACGACCTGCTCGGGCTTCTCGGCTTCGGTGAGGAAGTGGAGGATGGCGATGAGGAGCACGGCGACCGGCTCGTCGAAGTCGATGACCCGGCGGATGTCGGGGTGGTGCAGGATGGCTTGCGGGTCGCGCAGGTCGGCGAGCACGACGCTGGTCGCGCCGGAGCGGCTGAGCAGCGCGTTGGCATGTGCGTTCACGATGGGGTCGTTGTCGACGTACGCGATGCGCACGTCCGGCGCCACTTCCCGGGCGGTCTCGTGCACATTGGGCGAGGTGGGCAGCCCGGTGCCGATATCGAGGATCTGCCGGACGCCGCTGCCGAGCACATATCTGACGGCGCGCCGCAGGAAGGCACGGTTCGCCCGTACCCCGATCCGCACCTCGGGCGCCGCGGCGGCGAGTTCCTCGGCGGCCTGCTGGTCGACCTGGTAGTTGTCCTTGCCGCCCAGCAGGTAGTCGTAGATCCGCGCGGGGTGCGGCCTGCTGGTGTCGATCCCCTCGGCACGGAAGCCGCCCTGTGTCACGCTGCGCCCCTCTCGACGACCGCCCCGGCTCCACGCCGGCGAGCGGTTGCCGACAGCTTCCCACACCAACTTCACTGCGGATGAACGCAGTTCCTTCTGTTCCTGGCGTCAGGCGAGGTCGAGAAGCTGCTCGTAGAAACCACCGAAGCGGTTCTCCTCGTCGACCAGATGGATCTCCAGGATCCAGTGGCAGCGCCACCCGGCGCGGTCGGTGCGGCGGAGCGGGGTGTCGTTGTCCGGCGTGATGTACGACTCCGCCTTCGCCCCGTCGATCGTCTCGTGCGGGAACTCGCCGACCAGATGGCCCGCGTGCCAGCCGCCCAGCGTCCAGCCCGCTTCGGCGGCCAGCCGCTCGACCTGCGCGTACAGCTGCTGCCCCGTGATGTCCGGGTCCGCCCGGAACGCCTCCCGGCCCGCCGCGAACACCGTCGCCAGGTCGTCGCGCAGCCGCTGCTTGTGCGGGTCGCCGCCGAGGACGAAGGTGCGTCCGAAGTCCGCCTCGTACTCCTCGAAGATCGGGCCGAAGTCGGCGAACGCGATGTCGTCCGCACCGATCATCCGGTCCGGCGGATTCTCCTGGTACGGGAACATCGTGTGCGGGCCGGAGCGGACGATCCGCTTGTGCCAGTGCTTCGTCGTCCCGAACATCTCGTTCGCGAGGTCCCGGATCCGGTCGCTGACCTCCCGCTCACCGGCGCCCGGCGCCACCAGGCGCCGGGTCTCGACCTCCGCGAAGAGGGCCACCGCCTTGCGCTGCGCCTCCACCAGCCCGAGCGCGCGCAGTTGCTCGTCCATCCGATCAGGTACCGCCATGGTGCTGTTCCTCTGTTTCCTGGGCATCTTGCGGTGTCGCACGCACGATAACGAGCGATCCCTCGTAGTGCGACTGGCTGCGCAGGTGACCGAAGCGCGCGTCCCACGCTCCGGAGTCCAGATCCGCGCGCAGCCGGTCCGTGAACCGCTCGCGCACCCCGTCGTCCACGAAACTCCAGGCCGAGCACGCCTGCCGGGCGGCCGGGTCGAGCAGCATCTCCGGGCGGCCGTAGTACGCCTCGTTGAACCCGTCCGTGCAGTCCAGCGGGATCGGCACGGCCTGTACGTCGACGGTGCCGCCGAGGGCCTCGGCCATCGTCCCGAGCGCAGGGTAGCGCCGCGCCTCGGTATCCAGGACCTCGGGGGCGTACTCGTACAGCCAGAAGTCCCTGACCAGTCCCGGATCGCAGGTCAGTACGGCCACCGGGCCACGTGTCACCCGGCGCATCTCCCGCAGACCCACGTCGACGTCGGACCATTGGTGCACGCTGAAGAGAGTCATCGCCCCGTCGAACTCCCCGTCCGCGAACGGCAGGTTCTCCGCGACCGCGTCCACCGCCCTGGGCAGACCCGTGGACCGCTGCGCCCGCATCGACTCGGACGGCTCGACCGCCGTGACGGCCACTGCGGCGGACTCGTACGAACCCGCTCCCGCACCCACGTTGACGACCTTCCGGGCACCGCCCAGAGCGTCGGCGATGACCTGGGCGATCCGGGGATCGGGCCGCCGGTAGTTCGCGTAGCCGGTGCCGAAGCTGCCGTAGTCGACATCACCGGCGCTGCCATCAGAGCTGCGGACATCCATGAAGATCCAAACCTCGCCTCGTGAGCAGGAAATCAGGGAAGGAGGGAAGGCCGGACCACCCGGCGGACGCGGTGAATCCGCCCGACGGCTCCCGCACCTCGGACCTCTCCGCGACACCAGCCACCGTCTTCGCCTCCGCACCTACCGGGAATCCGTCACCCCACATACTGCATCTGCCATAGCCTTGACGTAAATCAGCTGGCTAATGCTCGTCCCATCAACCAAAAAGCTCGCAGATGTGATCCTGTGGACACCTCCAGGGAAACGTCGCAGGGGTTTGGTTGTACGGGGGCGGCCTGCCCGGCCCGGATGCTCGGAAGATCCTCCGGGAGCCCTCCGGCACGGTGTGCAGGAGAGGCCCGCCCGAGGTCGGACGGGCTGTCAAGTGCGGGCTGCGGATCGCCCAGGGCGGGCTGGCCAACGTACGCGAGCACTCCGGTGCCACCACCGCCGCACTCACCCTGACCAGCCTGGACGACCAGGTGGTCCTCGACATCGCGGACGACGGCCGGGGCTTCGACCCCGAGCGGCCCGGGGCGCGGTCGTCCGCACACGGGCAGGGTCGGCGCGGAGAGGATCCGCACGGGCAGGATCGGCGCGGAGAGGATCTGCGCGGGCACGGCCTGCCCCCGATCCGGGCGCGCGCCCGGCAGCTCGGCGGCACCCTCACCGTCGAGTCGGCTCCGGGCCGCGGCACCGTACTGTCCGTGTCGGTCCCCCTGGCCACACCCGCGCCGACGGCTCCACCGGAGAGCCCGTGAGCACCCCGTCCGAGGTCTCGGGGCGGGTGCGGATCGTCGTCTGCGACGACCACGTCGTCGTCCGCGCGGGCGTGCTCGCCCTGCTCGGCAGCGCCCCCGGCATCGAGGTGGTCGGCGAGGCCGGCACCGGGGAGGAGGCCGTGACGCTCGCCGCCGGGCTGGTCCCCGATGTCGTCCTCATGGACCTCCAGCTGGGCGCGGGTATCGACGGCGTCGAGACCACCCGCCGCATCACGTCCGCCGCGGTCCCCCCGGGCGGCCCGCATGTGCTGGTCCTCACCACGTACGACACGGACGCGGACATCACCCGGGCCATCGAGGCCGGCGCGACGGGTTATCTGCTGAAGGCCGTGCGCCCCGATGAACTCTTCGACGCCATCCACGCGGCAGCACAGGGCCGCACCGCGCTCTCCCCTCCGGTCGCCAGCCGGGTGATGGCCCGGATGCGCAGCCCCCGGCCCTCGCTCACCCCCCGGGAACTGGACATCCTCGGCCAGCTCGCCCACGGCCTCGGCAACCGCGACATCGCCCGTGCCCTGTTCATCAGCGAGGCGACCGTGAAGACCCATCTGGGCCGTATCTACAGCAAGCTGGGCGTCGAGACGCGGGCGGGGGCCGTCGCGACGGCGAAGGAGCAGCGTCTCATTCCGTAGCCGCCGTCAGGTCTTGCGCAGGTCCGGCGCCGGCACCCCGATGAGCAGGCGGCGTACGGCATCCCACGCGGCACGCAGCGCACGGGTGACGGCCGGGGAGTCGCTTCCCATCACGCGCACCCACGCGCCCGTGTCGTCGGGCAGCACGCTCACGCCGAAGACCAGGCCGGTGGCCGCCAGCGCCTCGTGGAGGGTGTCGGCGACCAGGGCGGCGGGGGCCAGCGGTGTGAGCACATACAGCGAGGCCATCAGGTCATGACCCGCGAAGACCGCGGGTCCTGTCACCCCGCCCGGGCCGTGCGGTTCGAGGCGTACGGTGTCGGCCGCCAGCAGCGTGCCGTCGGGGCGCTGGACCTCCAGGTCACTGAAGAGCATCCGGTAGGCGTGCCGTTCGTCCCGGGCCAGCCGCCCGGCCGCGATCGTCTCGCCGAGGAGTACGGTCGCCGACGGATCGGCCGTCACCAGGGTGTGCTGGTAGAAACGCGCGTCCCGGTACGGGATCAGCGGATCGGGCAAGTACTCGACGTAACTGCCCTCCCCCACAGTCAGGTTGACCATCTGGGTCGCGTGGTCGAACTCCATGCGGTGCACCTTGGTGGCGGCCTGCGTCGTCAGGTGCACGGAGGTGCCGGGGCCGCAGTCGATGTCGATCCGGTTGCGGTCGGCCTGGAGGATGCCGCCGCCGGTCGACATCAGATAGGTCACCGGCAGGTCGGGCCGGTGCGGGTCGATGTACAGCGGCCGCATGATCTGCAGCGGCGACTTCTGGTAGCGGTCGACGAGTTCGGTGCGGTCGCCGACGCGCGCGTAGCGCAGTTCGAGCAGGCCGACCTTGCCGGGGCGCCCGGCGGCCAGGGTGTCCGCCGGACCGGCCAGGCCGAGCAGCCGGGCCGGTGTCCGCCGGGGTTCGTAGTGCGCGGGATCCAGCCGCGCGGGCGCCGTGGTCACGCGGGAGCCGCCTCCTGGGCGGCTTCGTGGGCCAGGATGAAGTCGGCGATGGTGTCGAGGCCGTCGCCGGTGAGGGAGTTGGTCAGCACCACGGGCCGCCCCTCCCGGACCTTGAGGGCGTCCGACTCCATGGTCTCCAGGTTGCACCGCACGTACTGGGCGATGTCGACCTTGTTGATGACGAGCAGTTCGCACTCGGTGATGCCGGGGCCCCGCTTGCGCGGCATCTTGTCGCCCTCGGCCGTGTCGAGGACGAACAGGAAGAGGTCGACCAGTGCGGGACTGAAGGTGAGCGTCAGGTTGTCGCCGCCGCTCTCGAAGAGCAGCGTGTCCACGTCGGGGTGGCGCTCCAGGAGCTCGTCGGCCGCCGCCTGGTTCATCGTCGGGTCGTCCCGGACCGCGGTGTGCGGGCAGGCCCCGGTCTCGACGCCGACGATCCGGTCCGCGTCCAGGATCCCGTCGAGCGTGCGCCGGACGTGGGCGGCGTCCTCGGAGGTGAAGATGTCGTTGGTGATGACGGCCGGGGTACGGCCGCGCGCGAACAGTACGGGGACGAGCGCCTCGATCAGAGCCGTCTTCCCCGAGCCGACCGGACCTGCGATCCCTACCCGCAGGACGCCGTCCTTCGGGCGCCGCAGGAGTTCGTCGTGGCTGTGGTGGTGCCGGGCCTGCATGGGGTCGTGCATGATGATCCTTCTCTGGTGTGGTGTCTTCGGGTGGGTGGCGCCCGGTGCTGTCCCGGCGGTACGGCCGCACGGCCGGGACAGCACCGCGTGCCGCGCTCCGCCTAGCTGGCGAACAGCCGGGCCTCCGCCCGCTCATGACGGCCGGCCATGATGTCCGCCACCGGAACGAAGCCGCCGATGTCGGACAGCTCCCGCTCCAGGGCGGCTTCCGCGGTCTCCTCGATGACCGGCACCGCCCGGTGCAGTACGACCTGCGCCTGGCGGTGGTCGGTCAGCCGGAGCCGTAGGGCGGCCCCCACGAAACTTGCCGCGAAGGCGAACAGTTCGCAGGTGACCGCCTGCCGTACGGACACCGTGTTGCCGGCGTGGACCGCGGCGGCGACGACCGGCTGGCAGCCGCGCACGGCGCCGTCCCGGTAGAGGGTGCGGTACTGCTCGATCTCCGGGGTTCCGTACACCTCCGCCGCCAGGTCGAGGAGCTGCCGCCCGGTACGGACACAGGCCTGCCGGGCCTCACGGCCCAGTTTGGTGGCGTGCAGCCGCTGCTCGACGGCCGTCACCTCCGCCCAGTCGCCGGCGGTGACGGCGCGGTGCGCGAGCGCGAGCGCGGTGGCGTCGGACGGCCCCGCGCTGTGGCGCAGCAGGTCGTTCAGGAGGCCGGGCAGGGTGCGCGGGGTCACCGCACGGGCCTGCTGGAAGCCCTCCAGACCGTGGGAGAGCGTGTAGTAGCCGCTGGGGAAGGCCGAGTCGGTGAGCTGGAGCCCGGTCAGCAGCGCGGCTGTGGGCATCGGGTCGTTCACGCCGGGGCTCCTTTCGTGCGAGGGGGTGGTTCGCGGTGATCCGGCTGTCGAAGACCGCGGGGGGGTCAGACGATGTAGAAGAGGTGGTTGAGCGGGAGTTTCTCGGCGGGTTCGATCGTCGCGGGCTCGCCGTCGACGGTGACCTTGTACGTCTCCGGGTCCACCTCGATGCGCGGCAGCGCGTCGTTGCGCACCATGTGCTGCTTCCCGATGGTCCGGCAGCGCTGCACGGGCTCGGTCCGCCGCTGCAGACCCAGTTCCGCGGGGACGCCCGCGGCGATGGAGGCCTGCGACATGAAGGTGACCGAGGTCTGCTGCTTGGCGCGGCCGTACGAGCCGAACATCGGGCGGTAGTAGACGGGCTGCGGCGTCGGCAGCGACGCGTTGGGGTCGCCCATCAGCGCCCAGTTGACCATGCCGCCCTTGATGATCAGCTTCGGCTTGGCGCCGAAGGAGTGCATCGGCCAGAGCACGATGTCGGCGAGCTTGCCGGGCTCCAGGGAGCCGATCACATCGGCCGCGCCGACCGCGATGGCGGGGTTGATGGTCAGCTTGGCCAGGTACCGCAGCACGCGTGCGTTGTCGTTGCGGGAGCTGTCCTCGGCCAGCGGGCCGCGCAGCTCCTTGCAGTGGTGCGCGGTCTGGAACGCCCGGACGAACGACTCGCCGACCCGGCCCATGGCCTGGGAGTCGGAGGAGAAGATGCTGATCACGCCGAGGTCGTGCAGTACGGTCTCGGCCGCGATCGTCTCGGCGCGCACCCGGCTGTCGGCGAACGAGACGTCCTCGGGGATGTCGCGGGACAGGTGGTGACAGACCATCACCATGTCGAGCAGCTCGTCCACCGCGTTGACCGTGTACGGCAGCGTCGGGTTGGTGGAGGCGGGCAGTACGTTGGCCTCGCCCGAGACCCGGATGATGTCCGGGGCGTGGCCGCCGCCCGCTCCCTCGGTGTGGAAGGTGTGGATGGTCCGGCCATTGATCGCGGACAGGGTGTCCTCGAAGAAGCCGCCCTCGTTGAGGGTGTCGGTGTGGATGGCCATCTGCACGTCGTGCTCATCGGCGACCCGCAGCGCGGTGTCGATGGCGGCCGGGGTCGCGCCCCAGTCCTCGTGCACCTTCAGACCGGCCGCGCCCGCCTCGATCTGCTCGCGCAGGGCCTCGGGCCGGCTGCCGTTGCCCTTGCCGAGCAGACCCACGTTGACCGGCAGGTCCTCCACGGCCTCCAGCATCCGGTGGATGTTCCACGGGCCGGGGGTGCAGGTCGTGCCGTTCGTGCCGTCGGTCGGCCCGGTGCCGCCGCCGAAGAAGGTGGTGATGCCGTTGGACAGGCCCTCCTGGGCCTGCTGCGGCGAGATGAAGTGGATGTGCGTGTCGACGCCGCCCGCGGTGGCGATCAGGTGCTCGCCGGAGATCACCTCGGTGCCGGGGCCGATGACGAGCTTGGGGTCCACGCCGTTCTGGAGCTGCGGGTTGCCGGCCTTGCCGACCCCGACGATCAGACCGCCGCGGACACCGATGTCGCCCTTGACGACGCCGAGCACCGGGTCCATGACCACGACGTTGGTGATGACCAGGTCGAGGGCGCCCTCGCGGTTGAGCGCGGACGGGTCCTGGGCCATGCCGTCACGGATGGCCTTGCCGCCTCCGTAGACGGCCTCTTCCCCGTAGGAACCGGCGTTGTGGTCGTACTCGACCTCGACGACCAGGTTGGTGTCGGCGAGGTGGAACCGGTCGCCCACGGTGGGGCCGAACAGGTCCGTGTACTGCTTGCGCGGAATGATCGCCATCAGTGCTGAGTCCCCTCGGTGCCCGCGGTGCTGTCGGCGCCGGGCGTGTTCCCTGTGCTGTCCGTACCGGCGGTGTCGGCGTGTGTGAATCCCAGCTCCGACGCGCGGCGCAGCGCGTCGCGCTTGGTGTCGGGTGCCGAAAGGCCGCCGTTGACGAGCCCGGCGAATCCGACGAGCCGCCCGGCGCCGCCGAAGGCGCACAGGCCGACCTCCCGGCTGTCGCCGGGCTCGAAGCGCACGGCGGTGCCGGAGGGGATGTCCAGGCGCATACCGAAGGCGGCTTCACGGTCGAAGCGCAGCGCGCGGTTGATCTCGAAGAAGTGGTAGTGCGACCCGATCTGGATGGCACGGTCGCCGGTGTTGGCGACCGTGAGCCTGACCGTGGCCCGGTTGGCGTTGATCTCTACGGGGTCATCTCCGTAGAGGTAGTGGGCTCCGCCCGACATCTCTGTCTCCTCGGTGGTTCAGGCTTCAGGCTTCAGGCACTGATCGGGTCGTGACAGGTGACCAGCTTCGTCCCGTCGACGAACGCCGTCTCGACCTGAAGGACCGTGAGCATCTCGCGCACGCCGGGCATCACGTCGTCCTGGGCGACGATCTTGCGGCCCAGCTCCATGCACTCGGCGACGGTGTGGCCGTCGCGTGCTGCCTCCAGGACGGCCTCGGTGATCAGCGCGGCGGCCTCGCTGTAGTTGAGCTTGGTTCCCCTGGCCCTGCGGCGGCGGGCCAGGTCGGCCACCACATAGACGTGGAGCTTGTCGATTTCGCGTGGTGCGAGATTCATGGCGTCACTCTGCTTTCTCGAATGAGATGCCGGGCCGGCCCAGCGCTGGACCCGCCGCGAGGAAGAGCCAGGTCGTCACAACGAACGGCCAGGTGAAGGGGGATCCGCCGGACGGCCGGGTGAACGCCTCCCAGGCGGCGGTGAAGGGGACGGAGGCCACCACGGCGAGTGCGGCGTACCCGGCGGTCCACGGAGTGAGTGTCAGGAAGGTGGCTCCCAGCGCAATGGCACAGAGCACCCCGTTGTAGCCGTAGAGGCCCTCGGTGATCCGGTCGGCCGGCAGCCCGGCGACGCAGGCGGTCAGCAGCGCGAGAGCGCTGGCGCCGGCCGCTGCGACGGCGGCGGCCCGCGAGGTGACCAGGATCCCGACCAGCAGGATCAGGCCCGCGTACCACTTGTCGAGGAAGAAGATCTGCCCGATGTTGTCGCAGAAGGCCCGGCCGGCCTCTGCGGCGCTCAGTGTGGTGAACCCGCCGACCCGCGCGGTGGCCGCGGCCGCGGCCGGGGCCGTCGGCAGCGCGATCATCAGCGCTCCGGCGACCAGGCAGTACGGGGCTGTCAGCACGGGCAGTCCGACGCGCCCGAGGACGCGGCCGGCCGCCGCGCTCAATATGGGGCAGACCGCCGCGCCGAGGACCGTGAGCAGGACGGTACGTCCCGACGAGCCGAAGGTGACGAGAAGGGCGAGACCGGTCAGGCAACCGCAGTAGCCCTCAAGCCCCTTGACGAGATTTCCGCGATCGGCGCCCAGCAGGGCGGCGGTCGCGGCGGACACGCCCGCGCCGAGCAGCCCGTACACGCCGGTACGCCACCCTTCGGCGAACAGCCCGACGGTGAACAGCAATCCGGTCCACGGGTTCGCGCTGAGGGTGACCTGTGCGATGCCCCGCAGCTGTACCTGCCCGATCCGGAACGGTGCCCGGCTCCTTGCCTGCACCGCTTGTTCCGCCGCAGACATGTCTACTCCCTTGAGGACATGGCGAATTGGCCAGATACCCCCAGATCAGGGGGGATTGGCACTAGATCAACTTTCTGTTGAAAACCGTACGCCCGGCTCAAGGGGAGCAGCGTCCGGAAGATCGGACACCGAGCGTGCCCGGGGCGGTACGGTACGACATAACCGCTGTTGGGATGTGGTGCTCCACCGGCCCACCGCGACCTGCCCCCTGTCGGCCCGGCCGCAAGTCTTGGTAAGAGGTTGAACGTCTTTTGAATGCTTCATACCTGTCATTTGACCGAACTGGGCCTGGACTACCGGGCGCCCCGCCGACCTGGTGTTTCGGACCGGAGGAAGCATCCGGTTGCGGGGCCGCCGCCCCACGGCCATGCTGGAACGGCTTCTGCAGGCTCTGCCCCCTGTGCCCCGACCGCATGCGCCCCGACCGCCCGCGTCTCCACCGCCCCGGCAGAGCGACATCTCCATCGGCGCGACAGATTCTGATGTCGTCGTCGCCGTGCAGGCCGTGTGAGGACCACCGCGGCCGGCCCCGGGGCGGCTCGCCCCGGACCTGCCTTCGACGAGCCGAAGGAGCCCCGCCATGCAATCCACACTGATGCGTACCGCGCTGGCCACGGCAGCTCTGGCCATCACACTCACCGCCGGCGCGATCACCCCGGGAAGTGTGCTCCACCCGACTGCCGCGCAGCCGTCGGCGCCCCGGACCGCGCCCCGGGCGGCTCCCCAGGCCGCTCCCCGGACCGAGGGCGACACGAATCCGCCTCCGTACGACCGGCGCGCGTTCACCGAGCAGACCGTACGGCTCAGCTGGAAGGGCACCACGGCGGCCGGCCGCGCCCGTATGTGCGCGCATCCGGACAGCTTCATCAGCCCGGCCCTCGACGCGCGCTACGCCGCGCAGCTGATCAGGGCGGAGTGCCGGGCCCACTGAGGCCCTGGCCCCGGCGGCAGCCACGCCGCCGGGGCAGCCCCCGGTACGGCGTTCCGGATCAGGATGCGCCGTGTGCGGTGCGCCGGCGCAGATGGAGGACCCCGCCGAGAGCCGCCGCGATCAGGACACCGCCCGCGACCAGCTCGGTGGTGTCCAGGTCGGTGAGCGAACCGCTGAGGACCGCTCTGATGCGCTTGTCCGGGGTGCCGGAGACCAGCAGCGGGGCGCTGCTCCGCCGCCCCGCGCACGCGAACGTCACGTCGTACCGCTTCCCGGCTTGCGCGCCCGGGTCGACGACCACGGTCGCGGGGTGTCCGTGGTGGAGGGTGACCGGGCCGAAGACGCCGGACGAGACAGTGACGCCCGGTGCCCGGCAGCCGGTGGCGCCGAGGGTGACCGTGCCCCCGGGGGCAACCGATCCGGGTGACACGGTGAACCCCGACGGCGGGGCCCCGCCGTCGTCGCCCGCCGCCGCGGCCGGGGCGGCCAGGGACAGCACGGCGGCGCTCAGCAGGGCGGCAGACCCGATACTCGTCAAGCGCAATGGGGTACCTCCGGACACACGATGCGGGTACAGGACCGCGGCAGCAGGCCGGTGCGGGGCGCTGCGACGACCGGGCTGCGGCCAACAGGGGTGCGCGGCAGAGGAACACGCGCACGGACCTGCCGGTGCAGCGGCCACGCGCTCAGCGGGAAACGCACACCACTGCCGGGCCACGGTAGGCGGATCCACCGTCATCTGGCGAGCCCTGACACCCGAACGGGGCGTCGGGTTGCGCCGGACAGGCCAGCCACGCGGTCCGGCTGCTCGCGGGGCCGGTGCGGCGCCGTGAGCAGCCGCGTTTCGGCCGTTCGGACTCCTCGGCGTACGCCTGAGATGCGGGTGACGCACAGTGTTTTTAACGTGACTGAATGATCTTCAGACCAGTGGTACGAAGCCTCTGCACCGGAGTTGTGGTGCTGGCCGCCGGCGTCACCGCGATCGCTCCCTGTGCCGCGTCGGCCCCGCAGCCCCGCTACCGCCCGCCCGGCAGCACGACGGGGAGCGGGACCCAGGCCCCGGCGTTGCCGGGAGAGGTCTCGGCTCTGTCCTGGGTGGTCGCCGACGCGACCACCGGCGATGTGCTGGCGTCGAAGGACGCCCACCGCCATCTGCCCCCGGCCAGCACCCTCAAGACACTCTTCGCCCTCACGGTGTTACCCCATCTGGCCACGCACCGGCTGCACACCGTGACCCGCGCGGATCTGGACGGCCTCGGTGAGGGGAGCAGCCGCGTCGGAGTGGTCGAGGGGCGCGCCTACCGGGTCGACGACCTGTGGCGCGGGGTCTTCCTCCGCTCGGGCGGCGACGCGGTGCACGTGCTGGCGTCCATGAACGGCGGCTGGCAGAAGACCAGGGACGAGATGCGCAAGCGGGCCGTCCGGCTGGGGGCCCAGGACACCCGTGTCATGTCCCCGGACGGCTACGACACACCCGGCCAGTACTCGTCGGCCTTCGATCTCGCGATCTTCGGCCGCACCGGCCTGGCCGACCCGGCGTTCGCCCGCTACTGCTCGACGAGCGTCGCGGAGTTCCCCGGCGGCCTTGAGAAGTCCGGCCGGACCGACGCACCGTTCGAGATCCAGAACACCAACCGCCTGCTGGCTGGTACGCAGGACGTCAGCCCCTACCCGGGTCTCATCGGCGTCAAGAACGGCTACACCACTGAGGCGGGCAACACCCTGATCGCCGCGGCGCACCGGGGCGGCCGCACGCTGATCGTGACGGTGATGAACCCTCAGGAGGGCACGGTCTACGAGGATGCCCGCTCGCTTCTCGACTGGGGCTTCGCCGCGTCCGGCAAGGTGCGGCCGGTCGGCTCGCTCCGGCCCCCCGTCGCGAGGACCAGTTCGGCGTCGGCCGCCGGCCCGGCGCAGGCGGGCGCGGCGCTCGTGGCGACCCACCACTCCACGACCAGGAAGGCTTCGGTGCTGGGAGGCTTCGCGGCGGTCGGGGCCCTGCTGGCTTCGCTCTCCGCGTCGCTCTGGCTGCTGCGGCGGCGGATGCGGCGCTGAGGCGGTCGGGCGCCGGAAGCTGTCAGGCCGTCAGGCCGTCAGGCCGTCAGGCCGTCAGGCCGTCAGGCGCTGGGGCGGTCAGGCGCCGAAGCCGTCACACATGGCGCGTTCAGACGATGGCGGCGCCGCTGAACAGCAGCAGCGTCACATCGACCGCGGCGACGACGACCGCCGCGGCGAACGCCGCCCGCTCCCTGCGCCGGCCCAGCAGCGTCCCCGCGACGGCGGCCGCGGTCGCCGCGGTGAGCGCCGCCAGGGACCGGCCGGAAGGCGGTCCCGCGGGCCCCAGGACGAGGACGGCGGACGCCGCGACCAGCGGGACGGGGAGCAGCAGCCGCGCCCCGTCGGGGCCGAGCCGGTGCGGCCAGCCGCGTACTCCGAGTACCAGGTCGCTGCGGATGTCCGGCAGGACGTCGCCCAGGTGGGCGCCGATTCCCAGCAATGCGCCCGCGGTGACGATCCACCAGACGGGCCACGGCTGTCCCGGCAGCCCGAGTGCGACGAAGGCGGGCAGTGCGGCGAAGCCCACCGCGTACGGCAGCCAGGACCAGGCGGTCGCCTTGAGCCCGAGGTCGTACGCCCAGGCCCAGGCGACCCCGGTCAGATGGACGGCGCCCGCCCATGGCCCGCAGCCGAACGACAGCGGCACGCAGAGCGCCAGCGCGGTGAACGCCGCGGCCCACACGGTGCGTACGCCGACCGCGCCGTCGGCGACCGGCTTGTCGCTGCGGCCCGCGGCGGTGTCCCGGCGGGCGTCGACCGCGTCGTTGCACCAGCCGACGGACAGCTGCCCGGTGAGCACGGCGGCGGCGGTCAGCACACAGCGTGCCGGGCTCTGCCCGGCGGACACCGCGAGCGCCGCCAGCAGCACGGTGACCGCCACGACGGGACCCGGGTGGCACGACCCGGCGAGGGCAGCCACGACACCGCCCCGCCGGACGGCGGGTCCATCTGCCAGAGGCTGTTCGGGAGTTCCCACCCGGTGATCGTAGGCGCGGGCGCCCGCACTGCGCGGTTCCCCGCGCCCTCCACACGTACGGGCGAATCGGCGGGCGGTGCCGGGACACCGGCCAGGGTGTCGGGGGCCGTGCCCGGGGCAGGGATGCTGCAATGCAGGGCACGTCATCCCCGAGGTGGGAGAACACATTGACCCGGATCGCAGCTGTCCACGGTGTCCTGGCACCGAACCGTCACGCCCAGCACGAGATCACCGACATGGTGGCCCGCGTCTGTCTGCCCGAAGGCACCGACCGGCGGGTCCTCGACCGGCTGCACCGCAGCGCCCGGGTCCGCTCCCGCCATATGACCCTGCCGCTCGACGCGTACGAGAAGCTGGACGGCTTCGGGGCCGCCAACGACGCGTTCATCACCGGCGCGACGGAGCTCGGCGCCACGGCGGTGCGGGGCGCGCTGCACGCGGCGGGGCTGCACCCCGAGGACGTGGACCTGCTGATCTTCACTTCGGTCACCGGAATCGCCGCCCCCTCGGTCGACGCACGGCTGGCCGGGCGGCTCGGGCTGCGCCCCGACGTCAAGCGGCTGCCGCTCTTCGGGCTCGGCTGCGCCGGGGGCGCGGCGGGGCTGGCCAGGATGCACGACTACCTGGTCGGCCATCCGGACCAGGTCGCGGTGCTGCTCTCGGTCGAGCTGTGCTCCCTGACCTTCCAGCGTGACGACAGCTCGATGGCCAATCTGATCGCCACCGCCCTCTTCGGGGACGGCGCGGGGGCCGTCGTCGCCTGCGGCCCGGACCGCTCCGCCGGAGAGCGGGAACTGCCGGGCCCGACCGTCGTGGACACCCGCAGCAGGCTCTACCCCGACACCGGTCATGTCATGGGCTGGAACATCAGGAGCTCCGGCTTCCAGGTCGTGCTGGACGCGTCCGTGCCCGATGTGGTCCGCCGTCACCTCGGGGCGGACGTCACGGGTTTCCTCGCCGACCACGGGCTCAAGCCGAAGGACGTGGCCGCCTGGGTCTGCCACCCGGGCGGGCCCAAGGTGCTGGAGGCCGTGACCGAGTCGCTCGGACTGCCCGACGATGCGCTCGGCGTCACCTGGCGCCACCTCGCCGACGTGGGAAACCTGTCCTCGTCGTCGGTGCTGCACGTACTGCGCGACACCCTGGCAGGGGACCCCCCGGCGCCGGGCACACCGGGGCTGCTGATGGCGATGGGCCCGGGGTTCAGCTGCGAACTGGTCCTGCTGCGCTGGTAGGCCGCTGCTCCCCATCAGCAGGCCCGGGCCGGACGGACGAGCCGGACTGAGCAGGACCGAGCCCAACCGAGCCGGAGGACGCCATGTTCCGGAGGACGCAGTGATTCGGAGGACTCCATGATCTGGTACGTGCTGCTGGTGGCCGCTGTCGCCGCCGAGCGCATCGCCGAACTCGTCGTCGCCCGGCGCAACGAGCGCTGGAGCATGGCGCGCGGTGCGACCGTCGCCGGGCAGGGCCACTATCCGGCGATGGTCGCGCTGCACACCGGTCTCCTCGCGGCCTGCGTGGCCGAGGTCTGGCTGGGCGGCCGGCCGTTCCTGCCCGCGCTCGGCTGGTCGATGGCTGCCGTGCTGGTGGCCGCCCAGGGGCTGCGCTGGTGGTGCATCGGGACCCTGGGTCCGCGCTGGAACACCCGGGTGATCGTCGTTCCCGGCCTGCCGCTGGTGCAGGGCGGCCCCTACCGGTGGCTGCGGCATCCGAACTATGTGGCCGTGGTCGCCGAGGGGTTCGCGCTGCCGCTGGTGCACACCGCGTGGCTCACCGCGCTGGCGTTCACCGCGCTCAACTCCGTACTGCTGGCCGTCCGTATCCGCTGTGAGAACGCCGCGCTGGACGGCGCCCGGCCTGCGCGGTCCGGTCCGGCGGGGAACGTCACCGCGTGATCGACGTACTGGTGGCGGGCGGCGGTCCCGCCGGGCTCGCCACCGCCGTCCACGCCGCGCTGGCCGGTCTTGAGGCGGTCGTCGTGGAGCCCAGGACCTCGCCGGTGGACAAGGCCTGCGGTGAGGGAGTCATGCCCGGCGGTGTCGCCGCGCTGCGTGCGCTGGGGGTGGAAGCGGAGGGGCGGGACCTGCGCGGCATCCGCTATCTCGACGGCCGTCGCAGCGTCGAGGCGGCGTTCCGGGGCGGTACCGGCCTCGGGATCCGCCGTACGGTGCTGCACGCCGCGCTGCACGAGCGCGCCCGCGAGCTGGGCGTACGGATGGTCACGGGCAAGGTCGGCGAAGTGCGCCAGCGCACCGACAGCGTCAGCGCGGCCGGGCTCACCGCGCGCTGGCTGGTGGCCGCCGACGGCCTGCACTCACCGCTGCGGCGCGGTCTGGGGCTCGATCTGCCCGGCCGCTCCCCCGGCCGGTACGGGCTGCGCCGCCACTACCGGTGCGCTCCGTGGACCGACTTCGTGGAGGTGCACTGGTCCGCGTACGGGGAGGCGTATGTGACCCCCGTCGGCGAGGAGTTGGTCGGGGTCGCGGTGCTCAGCCGCAGCCGTCGCGGCTACGACGAACACCTGGCCGGGTTCCCGGCGCTCCACGCGGCGTTGCGCGGGCCGCACGCGAGCACCGTGCGCGGGGCGGGACCGCTCCGTCAGCGGGTACGGCGCCGGGTCGCCGGGCGGGTCCTGCTCGTCGGGGACGCGGCGGGGTACGTCGATGCCCTCACCGGCGAGGGCATCGCCCTGGCCCTGGCGAGCGCCGGGGCGGCGGTGCGCTGTCTGGCCGCCGGCCGGCCCGCCGACTACGAGGGCGCCTGGCAGCGTCTGACCCGCCGTCACCGGCTGCTGACCGGCGCCCTCCTGTCCTTCAGCGGCAGCCCGCGGACCGCCGGCCTCGTCGTACCGGCGGCCGCCCGGCTGCCCGCCGTCTTCACGGCGGCCGTCCACGCACTTCAGTAGCCGCGCCGGCGCCTCACCGTGCCCGCGCAGGCACGGGCCGGCCCACAGGTGTCTGTCCGCCGCTCCCGGCGGGAGGGTCGAACAGCTGGTTGGCGGGGCGCGGCAGGCCGTAGTGCTCGCGCAGCGTTCGCCCCGTGTACTCGGTGCGGAACAGTCCGCGCTCCTGGAGGATCGGCACCACCCGGTCCACGAAGGTCTCAAGGCCGGAGGGCAGCACGGCGGGCATGATGTTGAACCCGTCGGCCGCTCCGCTGTCGTACCAGTGCTCGATGGTGTCGGCCACCTGCTCCGCCGTCCCCGCGAAGGTACGGTGGCCGCGGCCGCCGCCCAGCCGTCCGATGAGCTGCCGCACGGTCAGCCGCTCGCGCCGGGCCAGCTCCACGACGAGGGTGTACCGGCTCTTCGCCCCCTCGATCTCGTCCTCGGTGGGGATGTCATCGGGCAGTTCCTCGTCGAGCGCCAGGTCGTCCGGGGCGATCCTCAGCCGCTCGGCCAGCTGCCGCTTGGCGTACTCGGGCACGATCAACCGGTCCAGTTCGGCGTCCAGTTCACGCGCTTCGGCCTCGGTGTCGCCGATGACCGGGACGATCCCCGGCAGGATCTTGATGCCGCCGGGGTCACGGCCGACGGCCTGCGCGCGCCGTTTGACGTCCTGGTAGAAGGCGATGCCCTCCTCCAGTGTCTGCTGGGCGGTGAACACCGCCTCCGCGTAGCGGGCGGCGAAGTCCTTGCCGTCCTCGCTGGAGCCCGCCTGCACCAGCAGCGGATAACCCTGCGGCGGACGCTGGACGTTCAGCGGTCCGTCGACGCGGAAGTACGGGCCGCTGTGGTCGATCCGGCGTACGCGGTCCGCCAGCGCGTGCACCCCGCGCTCCTTGTCGGCGACCACGGCGTCGTCGGCCCAGCTGTCCCACAGTTTGGTGGACACCTCGACGAACTCGGCGGCCCTGCGGTACCGGTCGCGGTGCAGCGGAGTGTCGTCGAGGCCGAAGTTACGGGCCGCGTCGGCGCCCGCGGTCGTGACGATGTTCCAGCCGGCCCGGCCCCCGGAGACATGGTCGAGCGAGGCGAACCTGCGGGCCAGGTTGTACGGCTCGTTGTAGCTGGTGGAAGCCGTGGCGATGAGTCCGATGTGCTCGGTGGCGCCCGCCAGCGCGGTGAGCAGGACGGTGGGCTCCAGCTTGGCCGAGGGCCGCCTGCCCGGGTCGCCCATCAGGACCGGGCTGTCGGCGAGGAACAGCGAGTCGAGTCTGCCGCGCTCGGCGATCCTGGCGAGGTTCTTGTAGTGCTCGATGTCGGAGTTGGCGCGCGCCGGGCTCTCGGCGAGCCGCCAGGACGCCTCGTGATGGCCGGTGGACATCAGGAACGCGTTGAGATGCAGCGGGGCGCGGCCGGGGGTGGCGCCGGGGGTGCGTGGCATGACGGTGTCGTCTCCTCGGATGGTTCGCGGGTGTAGAGGTACGCGGGTGTGTTCGCGCGTGGGGCGCTTGCGCAGGGGCGCCCCTGACACTCGGACAGGTGCTCGGAAGGGCCGGGGCGGGGGTTACGGCTGGGGCTGAAGCTGGGGTTCTGTCACGCCGAGGGCGGTGAGCAGGGTGTCCCGGTACTCCTGGAACCGGGGATCGCGCCGGCTCCTGGGTGCGTCGAGGCCGATCGTCAGGTCGAGGGAGATCCGGCCGCCCTCCAGGACCAGCACCCGGTCGGCGAGTTCGACCGCCTCGTCGACATCGTGGGTCACGAGCAGCACGGCGGGCCGGTGGCGTTCGTACAGCTCGCGCAGCAGCCCGTGCATCCTGAGCCGGGTGAGCGCGTCCAGCGCGCCGAACGGCTCGTCGGCCAGCAGCAGTTCGGGATCGCGGACCAGGGCGCGGGCGAGCGCGGCCCGCTGCTGCTCGCCACCGGAGAGTTCGTGCGGCCAGGACCGCTCACGGCCCGCCAGGCCGACCTCGTCGAGCGCGGTCAGCCCGCGCTCCCGGGCGCCGGGACCGCGTACCCCGAGCACCACGTTGTCCAGGAGGCGCAGCCAGGGCAGCAGCCGGGAGTCCTGGAAGGAGAGCGACACCCGCTCGGGGACGCTCAGCCCGCCTGAGCCGTCGACCGCGTGGTCGAGGCCGGCCACGGCCCGCAGCAGGGTGGACTTGCCCGAGCCGCTGCGGCCGAGCAGGGCGGTGAACTCGCCCCGGGCCAGCGTCAGATCGAGCTCGTGCAGGACGGTCCGGTCGCCGAATCGGCGCACCAGCTTCGTCATCCGTACGGCCGCCGGAGGCGTACCGGTCAGCCCGCCAGGGTGCGTCGCCACGACAGCGCCCTCCTTCCGATCGTCTGGACCAGGGCGTCCGATGCGAAGCCGAAGATCCCGTAGACCACCAGACCGACGATGATGACGTCGGACTGGGCGTACTGCTGGGCCTGGAACATCATGTAGCCGATTCCGCTGGTCGCGTTGATCTGCTCGACCACGATCAGGCCGAGCCAGGAGGCCGTCACACCCAGCCGCAGCCCGACGAAGAAGCCGGGCAGCGAGCCGGGGCCGACCACCTTGCGGATGAACTGGAGGCGGCTGAGCCCGAGGGATTCGGCGAGCTCGACATACCGGCTGTCGATACCGGTCAGCGCGGCGTACGTGTTGACGTACACGGTCACCGCGACGCCCAGGGCGATGACGGTGACCTTCATCTCTTCGCCGATGCCCAGCCAGAGGATCAGCAGCGGCAGCATCGCCAGCGAGGGAATGGCCCGCTTGATCTGGAGCGGGCCGTCGAGCAGATACTCCCCGGTGCGGCTCAGCCCGGCCGCCACGGCGAGGACCGTACCGGCCGCCACTCCGAAGAGGAGACCGAGCCCGGCACGCTGGAGCGAGATCAGGACGTTGGCCTGGAGCCGTCCGTCGGCGGCCAGATCGCCGGCGGTGGAGAGCACGGTGCCGGGCCCCGAGAGGATCCTCGGGTCGAGATAGCCGAGAGCCGACGCGGCCCACCAGACGACGACCACCAGCACAGGACCGATCAGCCGGCCGAAGGGCACGGCCCGCCCGGGCCCCAGCCGCCTGCGGGCGGCACGGCCGGGAGGCCGCTGTGCCAACTCGGGGTGCGCGGGGTCGGTTTTCGTGGAGTCGGCGTGCGTGGAGTCGGCGTGCGTGGAGTCGAGATGCGGCAACTCTGCGTCCGCCGCTTCCCGGACGCGGGCGTTCGGCAGTACTTCGGTCATGATCCCTCCCGGTAGGCGGCGGGTACGGCCTCGGCGGCCAGCCGCTCGAAGCGCCGGTCGAACAGCTTGGTGACGTCCTGACGGGGTACGAAGCCGCCCGAGGCCATCAGGTCGGCGGTCTCCTGCTCCCAGGCGATCGCCCGGTCCCAGTTCGTCGTGAAGACCGGTCTGGCCAGCGAGGCGACGATGCGCCTGCCGTCCGCCGCCGTGACGCCCTGGTCCTTGACGTAGTACCGGTCGATCCACTGGCCGGGGTGCTCCCATGCCCAGACCTGGCCGCGCGCCCAGAGCGGGATGAAGTCACGGACAGCGGCGGCCTTGGCCCGGTCGTCCAGCACCTCGTCCGGCGCCCAGAGAACGGTGAGCAGGTCGACCACATCGGTGTGCACGCCCCGGGCGCCGTCCTTGGCGTACTGGCCGAGGTACTTGGTGAGCGTGGGCTCCGCGAGCGGGGCCACGTCGACCTGCCCGGACTGGAGTGCGGTCAGGAACTGGGTGCTGGGCAGGGCCACGAGGGTGACGTCGCTGTTGCGCAGACCGGCCTTCTGCAACGCCCGCAGGACGACCACGCCCTGGGCCTGCCCCTGCGAGAAGCCGATCTTCCTGCCCCGGAAGTCTCCGGTCCTCCTGATCGACGAGCCGGGCGCTGTGGCGAAGACGTACAACGGGTGATTGCGCTCCTGGACCGCCACGATCCGCGCGCCGACCCCGATCGCGGCGGCCTGGATCGGGGGAATTCCCGCATTGACCGCGAGGTCGATGGAGTGGGCGCGGAATCCCTGGATGATGTCGGGGCCCGCATTCAGATTGGGCCAGTCTGAGACGGTGAACCGCAGATCCTTTTTCAGCCCGGACGGGGCGAGTTGGAGTTGTGTGGTCCGTACGGCCACCGAGAGTTTCGTTCCCGGCGGCGGGGCGCCGGACGGGAGTTTTCCGAGCGGTTTCCCGCTGGCGGCCGTCGTGGTCTGCGGGGCGCAGCCGGCGAGGCCGAGTGCAGCTCCGCCCATGAGGGCGAGAAAGGACCTGCGGCCGGCGGGAGCCGATGGCGGAAAAGCTGGCATGGTGATTCCTGATCAGTGGGCGGTGGCGGACGGCGGCACGGACAACGGGTTCAGAGCGACAGGTAGTTGCCGTCGTGGAACACCAGCGGGCCCCGGCTCTCGTCGAGCCAGGACTCCTCGACCCGCGCCACCACGATCCGGTGGTCCCCGGCCGGCACGATCTGCTCGACGCCGAGTCGCAGCCAGCCGGCCACCCCGCCGAGCACCGGCTCGCCGCCCGGCAGCCTCCGCCACTGGGTCGGCGCGGCGAACCTGTCGATGCCGCTCTTCGCGAACGTCCTGGCCAGCGGCTCCTGGTCGGAGCTGAGGAAGTTGATGACGGCGGTCGTGGCGCGCTCGATGTGCGGCCAGCTGGAGGCGGTCACCGCGATACCGAAGGACACCAGCGGCGGTTCGAGGGAGAGCGAGGTGAGTGAGGTCGCGGTGAACCCGACCGGCCCCCGGCCGGAGTCGGCGGTGACAGCGACCACCCCGGCGGGATAACGGCGGAACACCTGCCGGAACCGCTCGGGAGCGATTCCGGGAGCAATTCCGGGCGCGGAGTGCGCGGACGGCACGGGGGACGGAGCGGCTGGAGTGGCGGTGACGGTCATGATCTCCCCAGGAGGAATCGGCCCTCAGGCATGACGGATCAACACGGCATACCCAGGGCAGGAAAGAACGGAAGAAGGAAAGCGGGATCGCGGGATCGCGGAAAATGCGAACCCCGGAAGCGGGGACTACGTGCGCTCTTCAACGGGAGCGGACGAGACGCCCAGCGGCTATCGGGACACCCGAGCCGAGCGACAACAGAAAAGGCGGGCGAAGAGGCCGGCCGACGCAGCCGCGCAGCAGTCGCACACCCCGAGGGGCATGTACGGGGAAATCCGCTGCGTTCCGGTCATGAATCCATCCTCGCGTCCTCTTTCCCGCCGGGTCAACAATGCAACCTTCTGAATTAATTCGGTGTACCGCCGGGAGCGTCAGCAGGCCGCGGTCACCGCGGGCCAGGGGCCGAGCGGGTCCGCGTACAGGGCACCGAGCGCCACCGCGCCGCCCGCGGTGGCCAGCACCGATCCGGTGAAACTGCCGGGTACCACGGCCCGTTCGGGGTCGTCGCAGACCAGGGAGCGCTCGCCCGCCTCCGCCCGCAGCACGGCCAGACACTCCGGCAGCCGGGCAGCCCCCGGCTCGGCGACCACCAGGATCTCGGGGTCGAAGGTGTCCAGCAGCAGGGCCGCCGCCCGGCCGACGTACCGTGCCCGGCGCCTGAAGAGTTCCCGCGCGCGGGGCTCCCCGGCCAGGGCGAGATCGAGCAGCTCACTGAACACCCTGACATGCAGGCCCTGTTCGGCGGCCCGGCGCAGCAGTGCGGACTCCGAGGCCATGGAGTGGAGGCAGCCCGGCCTGCCACACGCGCAGACCGCTGCGGCACCGGTCCCGCAGTCCGGGCCGACCGGCAGATGCGCCACACTCCCCGCCCCGGCACGCGGCCCCAGATGGACGGTTCCGGCGGAGGTGAACGCCGCGTCGATGACGGCACCGACGAAGAGCAGGACCGCGCTGGTACGGGTGGTCACCTCACCGAACATCTGCTCCGCGCGCGCCAACGCCCGTGCGTGGCTGTCGACATGGACGGGCAGCCCGGTGGCCGCGGCGAGGTGCTCGCGTACCGGCACATCGCGCCAGCCCAGTTGGGGATGGTGCACGATCGTCCCGGCGGCCGGGTCGACGCGGTTCCCGGTGGCCACGCCGAGCCCGAGCACGGTGCGGCCGCCGGCGTGCGCGGCCACCAGCCGGGGCAGCCGCGCGGCCAGTGCACGCAGCACCGGCCGGGGGTCCGTGTCCCGGTGCGGCTGCCGGTCCTCGGCCACGATCCGGCCGCGCAGATCCATCAGGGACAGCGTCGAGTGCGCCACGGCGATGTGCGCACCGGCCACCAGGCACTGGCCGGTGTCGATCTCGACCGGAATGTGCGGCCGACCCAGACCGCGTGGCCCCGCGGTCTCCGCTGCCTCCCGGATCAGCCCGCGTGCCAGCAGCTGCCTGGTGTGGCCGGTGACCGATGCGGGCGAAAGGCCGGTGAGACGGGCGACGGTGGAGCGGGCGACCGGACCGTGGTCGAGGATCGCGGAGAGTACGGCGCCGGTGGCGGCACCGGCAGCACGGCGCTGCGGTCCGGCGGCCGGTATGTCGGAGCGGCGGACGGGGGTGGGACGGCGGACAGGGACGGGGCGGCGGGCGGGCGCGGGCGGACGGTCCACGGATGGCATCCCGTTGCTCGGTGGGGTGGCACTCCAGTACGGGGCTCCGCTGCGGAGCCACACGGCAGGCGCCGCCGACGAGGGCCGGTGGAGCTCTGCTTCTTCCGGGAAGGGCGCCGCGCTGCCCGGCGAGACGGGTGCGGGGAGGTGAAGTCAGCGGGCGGCGCGTACAGCCAGGGCGTTCAGGCCCGGTTACACGCCGCGGAGCACACACGCTTCAGGTCGACATGACCACGCGTCGTCAGGTGTGCGGAAGGCTGCATGGCGCGCAACGTATCCGGCACGGCTGAACCCGGTCAAACCACCGACCACATCATGGACAGCCGCGGCGAAGGGCTGCTGGTACGTCGCACCGCGCCGCCGGTACCGGCCGCTTAGGGAGACAGCTCCAGAGAGGGCAGAATCGATCCGGACCGAGAGCGAGGAGGGTGTACATGGCCGAGGACATCGTCGCGGGGGTGATCCGGCAATGGGAGCAGGTGCTGCCCGGGCTCGACACCGACCCGATGGCGGTGATCGGACGGCTCAACCGCTGCTCCGCACTGCTGCAGCAGGCCGCCGACGCACCGCTCCGCCAGGAGGGTCTCTCCCGGCCGGAGTTCGACGTACTCGGCACACTGCGCAGGGTGGACCGGGAGCTCACGCCGGGCCGGATCGCCCGCGAGACCTTCGCTTCGGGGGCCGCGGTGACCAAGCGCGTACGGCAGCTGGAGGAGCGCGGGCTCGTCGCCCGGCGGCCGGACGACCGCGACCGCCGTGTCTCGCACCTCTCCCTCACCGAGGAGGGCCGCACGCTTCTGGACCGGCTGCTCCCCGTCCAGCTGCGGTACGAGGCAGCCCTGCTCGACGGTATCGACGCCCGGGGACGCGCCGAGCTGTCCGATGCGCTGAGCGAACTACTGGTGCTGCTCGAAGGGCGGCTGGGCGGCCCGGTGGAGTGACCGCCGCCCCGGTCCCAGCGCGGGTCCGCCTGCCGCCGGTTCAGCGGGGCGGCGCAGCCCGGTCGGGCCCGAGTCGTACGGGAAGCTCGCGCACCCCGTTCCCCACGAAGCCCGGGTGCCGGGCCAGCTCCTCTTCGGGAACGGCCAGTTCCAGTCCGGGAAAGCGCGTGAAGAGCCGTTCCAGGGCGACCGTGGCCTCCAGCCGGGCCAGCGGTGCGCCGAGGCAGAAGTGCGGGCCGTGCCCGAGGGAGATGTGGCGGGCGTCCCGGGTGATGTCGAACCGGTCGGCGTCCGGTCCGTGGACGGCCGGGTCGCGGCCTGCCGCCGAGTACCCGGCCAGCACCGGGGTGCCGCGTGGGATCACCGTGCCCGCGACGGGCAGATCGCGAGTCGGGTAGCGGAAGGGGAAGAAGCTGACCGGGCTGTCCCAGCGCAGCGTCTCCTCGACGACGTCCAGCCAGGTGGCCCGGCCCGCCATGACCAGGGCGAGCTGGTCCCGGTGGGCGCAGAGCGCCCGGACCGCGTTGGCGACGAGGTTCAGCGTGGTCTCGTGACCGGCGACGATCATCAGGAGCAGGGTGCCTATCAGCTCCGGCTCGCTCAGCCGGTCGCCGTCCTCCTCGCGGGCAGCGATCAGCGCGCTGGTGAGATCGTCGCCCGGCCGCTCACGCCGCCCCGCCGCGACGGCGGCCAGCACGGCGACCATCTCCTGGTTGGCGGCCACCACCTCATCGGGACCGATACCGGTGGAGACGACCTGGTCGGAGAGGTGGTGCAGCCGCTCCCGGTACTCCGGACCGACCCCGAGGAGCTCGCAGATGACGCCCATCGGCAGCGGCAGCGCGTACTGCCGACGGAGGTCGACCGTGCCGTCGCGGTCCGCCGCGGCCGCGACGCCGTCGAGCAGCCCCGCGGCCAGCGTCTCGATCCGCGGACGCAGCGACTCCACCCGGCGCCCGGTGAACGCCCGGCTAACCAGGGAGCGCAACCTGCGGTGGTCGGCGCCGTCGGCCGTTGTCATGGACCGTACGGTGGCGAAGGTCCGCAACGGCCAGCCCTCCTCGATCCGCCCCTCCTGGAGTGCGGTGAAGTGCTGCGACCCCTTGGCGACGTCGGGGTGCGCCAGGAACTCCCTGAGCGCCGCGTGTCCGAGGACCGCCGCCCCCTCGACCTCGCCGGGCAGGACGACCGGGACCACCGCGCCCTGGGCCAGGAGCAGCGCGTTGGCGGCGTGCGGGCAACCGCCGGACGGGTCCATCCGGTGCGGGGAGACGGGTGAGGTGGTCATCTCGGGACTCCTGGCTGGTTCGGGGCGGGTCCGGGGTACTCCGTGCCCCGGCGAGGTCGCCGGGGCACGGAGCAGCCGATCGTGCATGGTCCGGCGCTTTCCGGGCACCAGCGGCTGGACAGGAACCCGAGTTCTAAGGAACGTACGACCGTGAGCTATCCCTCCACCCCAGGTTCGCCGATATACGACCAGCTGGTCCAGGAGCAGGGCGACGTCCTCGCCGAGGCGCGGAAGCTCGCCGAGGAAGCCCTCCAGCAGGCGGACCCCGCGCAGTACTGGCAGGGCGCGCTGCCCCACCGGCGGACGTCCGGGAAGGTCCCGCAGGGCTGAGCCGTACACCGGCCCGCATCTCCGGGGCGGGTCCGACTCGCTACCGTTCGGATCCTTTTCGATCGTGATGGCCCGGTGACGCAAAGTCTGAATCGGTTTGGTCACGACAGGCAACCCTTCGCTCTCAGCACCGTTCTTCATGGGTAGCGATTTCCGGAGGGAGATCGCCGTTCGCAACAGACACGGAGTGAATGACGATGGTGCACCTTTCGGTTGTCGTACCGTGCTACAACGAAGCGGAGGTGGTCGGCGCCTTTCACACCGCGCTGGTCGCCGCACTCGAACCGACCGGGGAGACGTTCGAGATCTGCTACGTCGACGACGGCAGCGGAGACCGGACCCTGAGCGAACTCCGCCGGCTCGCAGCCGACGATTCACGAGTGCGCTACACCTCCTTCAGCCGCAACTTCGGCAAGGAGTCGGCGATGCTCGCCGGCCTGCGGATGACAGCGGGTGACGCGGCGGTCCTGATGGACGCCGACCTCCAGCATCCGCCCACGCTCCTGCCGCGCATGCTCGACCTGCACCGGCACGGTTACGACCAGGTCGTCGCCCAGCGTGACCGTACGGGCGAGGGCGCGCTGCGGTCCGCTCTCAGCCGGATGTACTACCGGCTCGTCCGGCGCTGCATGGACGTCGAAGTCATCGACGGAGCGGGCGATTTCCGGCTGCTGTCCCGGCGCGCGGTGGACAGTGTGCTGTCGCTCCCGGAGAGCAACCGCTTCTCCAAGGGGATCTTCTCCTGGATCGGTTTCGACACCGTCAGCTTCACCTACCAGAACGTCGAGCGGGCGGCCGGAGAGTCCAAGTGGGGCGGGCGCCACCTGCTCAACTACGGCATCGACGGGCTGCTCTCGTTCAACAGCAAGCCGCTGCGGCTCGCCATCCACACGGGCCTCTGCCTCTTCCTGTCGGCGCTCGTCTACGCGCTGTACATCATCGGGAACGTCGTGCTGGACGGGGTCGACACCCCCGGATACACCACGCTGATCACCGCGATCGTCGCGCTCAGCGGGGTCCAGCTCGCCACCCTCGGCGTCATCGGTGAGTACGTCGGGCGGATCTACCACGAGTCGAAGCGCAGGCCGCACTACGTGGTCAGCGAGACCGACGACCGCGCCAGGGACTTCTCGGCGCGCTCCCCGCTGGAGGCCGCGGGTCAGGTGCGGCCGACCTCATGAGCTCCGACGAAACGCGCACGTCCTCCGCACCTCCCCCGGTCCCGTCCCCGGCGCCCGCGAAGAAGGCCCGCACGCTCGGGCAGTTCGTCACGTTCGCGGCGATCGGGGTCGCCAACACCGCGGTCTACTACGCGGTGTTCGCCACGCTGAACCACTGGCTGCCGTATCTGGCGGCCCATGTGCTGGGCTGGGCCGTGGGCATCACCGTGTCGTTCCTGCTCAACTCGTACATCACCTGCCGCACCCGCCCCACCTGGCGCGCCTTCGCGCGCTACCCGCTCTCCGGCCTGGTCAATGTCGTGGGCAGCGGAATCCTGCTCTACCTGGCGGTGAGCATGCTCGGGATGAACGAGGACATCGCCGCCATCGCGGCCGGTGTCCTCGTCACTCCCCTCTCTTTCCTGCTGGCCCGCTGGGCCATCGACTCGGGCACGGCGCCCGCGCCCGGCGAGGACCCGGTCAGGGCAGCCGCTTCGCGTGGGTGACGCGGTCGACGTGGTAGTAGTCGGCGACGCAGCTGGCCGGCCAGCCGTGCGGCTTCTTGCTGAACGGCTCCAGCATCTTGGCCACATGGAGCGGCTTGTACGGCAGCACCTTCGCCCCGGCCGCCGACTCCTTCCGCATCCACTGGTCCTGGCGGTCCCACTTCTCGGCCCTGACGTGCATCTGGTGCCCGAGGGTGTGCAGCGGTACGGCCAGTGAGACGCAGACTCCGGCGCAGATGACGCCCGCCGCGGCCGTCACGGCCAGCGCCCCACGCGGGCGCTGCCGGATCGCGCGGCCCAGCAGCGCGCCGACGCCGACGAGCAGCAGGACGTAGAGCAGCAGATAGTCGTTCCAGGTCCGCTGGGTGGTCAGGACGTGCTTTCCGAACACCGGGTACGTGATGACGGTGCACAGGAAGCCGGAGACCAGGACGGCCAGCGCACCGACGCCGGTCAGCAGGAACGGACGGCACGGCAGCAGGGCCGTCGGCCTCTCCCGGCGAGCCACCAGACCGAGCACCAGTCCGGCCGCGACCGCGCCCAGGTACTGCCAGGTCGACAGGACCGTCCAGATGATGTGGGCGTAGAGGTGCAGGGAGGTGGTCAGCGAGTCGGGGGCCACCATCGAGGTCCCGGCGCCGAACTTCTGACGGCGCTCACGCGAGCCCGGTGAGGTCACCAGGAGCAGTACACCGATGACGACTCCGGCCATCGTGGCGAGCGACCAGTGGCGGGCGTAGCGCCGTGCTTCGGCGGAGAAGACCTGACCGGCGAAGAGCACGACGGCCGAGAGGACCACGAGGAGCACGACCGAGGTCTCCTCGGACAGGGTCCCGATGAAGGTGCCCGCGAACACGGTGATGACCAGGGCTGCGATCCGGGCCCGGGGGCTGCGGGCCAGCAGCGCGGGGATGACCGCGGCGAGGGCGAGCACGGGCGCCACGGTGTGCGAGACGGAGGCCGCGGGCCAGAAGAACGTCTTGTACGTGTTGGTGGTGGCGAGGAGGAAGACCACGGCGGTGACGGACGCCACGAGCAGTGGTACGCCGCGCGGCACGGTGAGCCGGCCCGCCCGGACGGCCAGGGCGATCACCGCCCAGAGCAGCCCCACCATCAGCACGCCGCTGACCAGTCCGAACCACTGGTGGCCCGGGACTCCCGGCTCGGCATAGAGGCCGACGAGCCAGCCGTTGGCGATCCGGCCGTTGTCGTGGAAGTAGAACTTGCCGGTGAGCCCGGAGATGCCGTGGTCACGTACGTACGGCAGGAAGCACCACTCGTCGGCGCTGGGGCGCACATACTGCCCGTACCAGACCGCCACGGTGAGCAGGCCGAGCGGCACCAGGGAGAGGACGAGCGCCCAGGACCTGGCCAGTTCCCGGAGCGGTCCGTCGCGCCCGGGGCCTCTCGACGTCCGGTCTCCGTCGCCCGGTTGCCTGGGGACGGTGACGCTCGATGCGTCGACGGCCATGTTCACCACTGCCTCTCGGGGTTATTGCCGGTCAGCCCCGAAGACGTGCTGCGATGCCCGCGCGTTCCATCCCGTACCCCCTCAGGACACCTAATTGCCCCGATCGGGTGAAGCCGGGCAGTGCGCGCCCGGGGGACGCACTGCCCGGGGGTGTCAGGCGACGGAGCCTATCCGGCCTGCCGGGCCCGTCGAGCCGTCGTGGTGGATGGGTGTGTGTGCGCCGGTGAGCGGGACACCGGTGCCGCCCCGCCGGTGGGCGACGATCTCCGCACCGATGGACAGGGCGGTCTCCTCGGGGGTCCTGGCGCCGAGGTCCAGGCCGATGGGCGAGCGGAGGCGGTTCAGTTCCATCTCGGTGACGCCGACCTCGCGGAGCCGGGTGTTCCGGTCGAGGTGGGTACGGCGTGAGCCCATCGCGCCCACATAGGCGACCGGCAGGGTGAGAGCCAGTTTCAGCAGCGGCACGTCGAACTTCGCGTCGTGCGTGAGGACGCAGAGCACGGTCCTGCTGTCGACCTCGGTGGACTCCAGATAGCGGTGCGGCCAGTCGACGACGATCTCGTCGGCGTCCGGGAAGCGGGTGGCGGTCGCGAAGACCGGGCGTGCGTCGCAGACGGTGACCCGGTAGCCGAGCAGTTTGCCCACGCTGACCAGGGCCGACGCGAAATCGATCGCACCGAAGACGATCATCCGGGGCGGCGGCACGCTCGACTCGACCAGCAGCGTCAGCGGGCGCCCGCAGAGGGAGCCGTCCTCGCCGATCGTGATGGTCTCGGTACGGCCCGCGTCCAGCATGGCCAGCGCCTGGGAGACGGCGGTGCGGTCCAGCTCCCGTTGGCCGCCCAGCGTTCCTTCGTACGATCCGTCGGTGTGGACCAGCACGGCGCGGCCCAGCAGATCGTCGGGGCCTTCGGTGATCCGGGCCACGGCTGCCGACGTGCCGGCGGCGGCGGCGGCCAGCGCGGCCACGTACGTCTGGCGCGACGGTGCGCCGGCCCGGAGCGGGGTGATCAGTATGTCGATGACTCCGCCGCAGGTCAGGCCTACGGCGAAGGCATCCTCGTCGCTGTAGCCGAAGCGTTCGACGACGCTGCGGCCGGTTTCCAGGGCTTCCTGGCAGAGTTCGTAGACCGCCCCCTCCACACAGCCGCCGGAGACCGACCCGATCGCGGTGCCCTCGGTGTCCACCGCGAGTGCGGCTCCGGGGCGGCGCGGTGCGCTTCCGCCGACCGCCACCACGGTGGCGACGGCGAATTCGCGTCCCTGCTCGACCCACCGGTTCAGTTCTTCGGCGATGTCCAGCATGTCGGTCTCCTCACGGATATGTGAAAGGGGGCGGGCGACTAACTGACGCCCAGCCAGCTCTCAATGGGATGGAGTGCGAAGTAGGCCAGGAACACTGCGGTGAGTACCCACATCAGCCAGCCGATCTCCCGGAACTTGCCCTGGACGGCCTTGATGAGGACGTGGGAGATGACGCCGGCCGCGATGCCCACGGTGATGGAGTAGGCGAACGGCATCAGAACGGTGGTCAGGAACACCGGGATGGAGGTGGCCTGGTCGTTCCAGTCGATGTGCTTGGCGTTGGTCAGCATCATCGAGCCGATGACGACCAGCGCGGCGGACGCGACCTGGGTGGGGATGAGCTGGGCGAGCGGGGTGAAGACCAGGCAGAGCGCGAAGCCGAGGCCGGTGACGACGCTGGCGAGGCCGGTGCGCGCACCGTCCCCGACGCCCGCGGTGGACTCGACGAAGACCGTCTGGCCGGACGCCCCGGCGAGACCCCCGACGATGCCGCCGGCGCCGTCGATGGTCAGGGCCTTGTTGAGGCCCGGCATCTTCCCGTCCTTGTCGACGAGGTTGGCCTGCTGGCCGACACCGATGATCGTGCCGATCGCGTCGAAGAACCCGGCGAGCACCAGGGTGAAGACGATGACACCGACGGTGATGCCGCCGACGTGACCGATACCGCTGAACGAGACACTGCCGAAGAGACCGAAGTCCGGCGCGCTGACGGGCGAGCCGTGGAGCGCAGGGGCGTTGAGTCCCCAGTCCTTCTGACTGAGCCCGGCGACCTGGTTGACGATCGCGGCGAAGACGGTGCCGCCGACGATGCCGATCAGGATCGCGCCGGGGACCTTGCGGACCTGGAGTGCGAAGATCAGCAGGAGGGTGACGGCGAAGCAGACCACCGGCCACCCGGTGAGCATGTCACTGGTGCCCAGCTGGAGCGGCTTGGCTCCGGAGACGCCGCCGGGGCCCTTCATCCCGGTGACGAAGCCTGCCTGGACCAGGCCGATGAGGCAGACGAAGAGGCCGATTCCCATGGTGATGGCGTGCTTCAGCGCCAGTGGGATGGCGTTCATGATGAGTTCGCGCAAGCCGGTGACGACCAGCAGCACGATGATGGCGCCGTAGATGATGCACATCGCGAACGCGTTGCCCCAGGTCATCTCCGGGGCGACCTGGTACGCCATGACCGCGGAGACGCCGAGCCCCGCCGCGAGGGCCAGCGGCACGTTGCCGATGAAGCCCATCACCAGGGTGGTGACGGCCGCGGCGAGCGCGGTGGCGGTGGTGATCTGGCCGCCGTTGAGATGGTGGCCGGTGACATCGGCGCCGGAGAGGATCACCGGGTTCAGGAGGATGATGTACGCCATCGCCATGAAGGTGGTGATGCCGCCGCGCACCTCCGTCGCGACCGTCGATCCTCTCTTTGTTATGTGAAAGTACCGGTCCAGCCAGGACCTGCCGGCCGGCTGGCGCGTGCCCGCGCCGGCGTCTTCCGGCACGGTGTCTGGCTCAAGGGACTGCTGGGTCATGGTGCCTACTCCCAAGGTTCAAAGGGGCACCCGCCTGGAGATTGGAGACGCGGGATTTGGGATGCTGCGTGGGCTGCACGACCCGGGGGACGGCCCGAGACGAAGGGGGTACTGCTCTGTGGGGACTGTGGGGGCAAGGACCGCGAGCGGGGCGGTACTGGTAACTCCGGGCGGCGCGCGCTGGGAAGTGTGACGTTCCTAGGAGGCACAGCGCCGCCCGGAGAGCTTGGGGCCGGTCAGGTGGCCGTGAGGTGCTCCGGCCTGATCGGTGTCCGGTTCAGTTCGAGTCCGGTCGCATTGCGGATCGCCGCGAGGACCGCCGGGGTGGAGGACAGCGTCGGAGCCTCGCCGATACCGCGCAGACCGTACGGGGCGTGCTCGTCGGCGAGTTCGAGTACGTCGACGGGGATCGTCGGGGTGTCGAGGATCGTCGGGATCAGGTAGTCCGTGAAGGAGGGGTTGCGCACCTTCGCGGTCTTCGGGTCGACGATGATCTCCTCCATCACCGCGACGCCCAGGCCCTGGGTCGTACCGCCCTGGATCTGGCCGACGACGGAGAGCGGGTTGAGCGCCTTGCCGACGTCCTGGGCCACCGCGAGTTCGATGACCTTGACCAGGCCGAGCTCGGTGTCCACCTCGACGACCGCGCGGTGGGCGGCGAACGAGTACTGGACGTGCCCGTCGCCCTGGCCGGTCACCAGGTCGAAGGCGACCGTGGGACGGTGGCGCCACTCCAGTTCCAGGTCCACCGCCTCGTCCTCCAGCACGTCGACCAGGTCCGCCAGGACCTCGCCGCCGTCGGTGACGACCTTGCCGCCCTCCAGGAGGAGTTCGGCCGTCGCCCAGGCCGGGTGGTACGTGCCGAGCTTGGCCCGGCCGATCTCCAGGACCTTCTCGCGGACGGCCTCCGCGGTGTTCTTCACCGCGCCGCCGGTCATGTACGTCTGCCGGGAGGCGGATGTCGAACCAGCCGAGCCGACCTGGGTGTCGGCCGGGTGGATGGTCACCTGGTTGACGCCGAGTTCGGTGCGGACGATCTGCGCGTGGACGGTGACGCCGCCCTGGCCGACCTCGGCCATCGCGGTGTGCACGGTCGCGACGGGCTCGCCGTTGATGATCTCCATCCGCACCCGGGCGGTGGAGTAGTCGTCGAAGCCCTCGGAGAAGCCGACGTTCTTGAGGCCGACCGCGTAGCCCACACCGCGTACGACGCCCTCGCCGTGCGTGGTGTTGGAGAGGCCGCCGGGCAGGGCGCGGACGTCCGCGTCCTCGCCGGCCGAGAGCCACTGCTGCTCGGGCGGCAGCGGACGCGACTTGACCAGGCGCAGCAGTTCGGCGACGGGCGCCGGCGAGTCACAGGCCTGGCCGGTCGGCAGCAGCGTGCCCTGCTCCATGGCGTTGAGCTGGCGGAACTCCACCGGATCCATGTCCAGCTTCGCCGCGAGCTTGTCCATCTGCGCCTCGTACGCGAAGCACGCCTGGACCGCGCCGAAGCCGCGCATGGCGCCGCAGGGCGGGTTGTTGGTGTAGAGCGCGAGGGCCTCGATGTCGACGTCCTCGATGACGTACGGGCCCACGGCGAGCGAGGAGGCGTTGCCGACGACCGCCGGGGAAGCGGACGCGTAGGCGCCGCCGTCCAGCACGATCCGGCACTTCATGTGGGTGAGCTTGCCGTCCTTGGTGGCGCCGTGCTCGTAGTGGAGCTTCGCCGGGTGGCGGTGGACGTGGCCGAAGAAGGACTCGAACCGGTTGTAGACGATCTTGACCGGCTTCCCGGTGCGGAGCGCCAGCAGGCAGGCGTGGATCTGCATCGACAGGTCCTCGCGGCCGCCGAACGCGCCGCCGACGCCGGAGAGCGTCATCCGGACCTTCTCCTCGGGCAGGCCGAGGACCGGCGCGATCTGCCGGAGGTCGGAGTGCAGCCACTGGGTGGCGACGTACAGGTCGACACCGCCGTCCTCGGTGGGCACGGCGAGGCCGGACTCCGGGCCGAGGAACGCCTGGTCCTGCATACCGAAGTAGTAGTCGCCGGTGACGATGACGTCGGCGCGCTTCGCGGCCTCGTCGGCGTCACCGCGGAAGATCGGCTGGCGGTGCACGATGTTCGGGTGCGGGACGTGGCCGATGTGGTGGTCGTCGCGGCCCTCGTGGATGAGCAGCGCGTCCGGCCCGGTCGCCGACGCCTCGTCGGTGATGACGGGCAGCTCGACGTACTCGA
The DNA here is from genome assembly GCF_036014215.1 of Streptomyces sp. NBC_00440. Lineage (NCBI taxonomy): Bacteria > Bacillati > Actinomycetota > Actinomycetes > Kitasatosporales > Streptomycetaceae > Streptomyces > Streptomyces sp. NBC_00440. The sequence continues at coordinate 6,816,444 of NZ_CP107921.1, read as the reverse complement.
TCTTGATCTTGGCCGCGGCCCGGCGCGCGGTCTCCGGGTGGTCGGCGGCGACGAGTGCCACCGGCTCGCCGTGGTGGCGGACCTTTCCATGGGCGAGAACCGGGGTGTCCTGGATCTCCAGGCCGTAGTTCTTCACCTCGGTGGGCAGGTCGTCGTACGTGAGCACGGAGTAGACGCCGGACGTCGCGAGCGCCTCGGAGATGTCGATCGACTTGATCTCGGCGTGCGCGGTGGTGGAGCGGAGGGTGAAGCCCCAGAGCATGTCCTCGTGCCACATGTCGGACGAGTAGGCGAACTCGCCGGTGACCTTGAGGGTGCCGTCGGGGCGGAGCGTGGACTCGCCGATGCCGCCCTTGGTCTTCGAGCCCTGCTTGATGTTGGTGGGTGAACCAGTGACGCCCATGATCAGACCGTCTCTTCCTGGCGAGCGGCCGCGAGGCGGACCGCGTCGAGGATCTTCTCGTAACCGGTGCAGCGGCAGAGGTTGCCGGAGAGCGCCTCACGGATGTCCGCGTCGGACGGTGAGTCGTTCTGCTCCAGCAGTTCGTCGGCGGCGACCAGCAGACCCGGGGTGCAGAAACCGCACTGCACGGCGCCGGCGTCGATGAACGCCTGCTGGATCGGGGAGAGGTCACCGGCCTCGCCGGAACGGCCGTCGGTCGGCTTGGACTGCCAGCGCTTGGCGGCGTCCAGGCTGGTGCCGCAGCCCGACGAGGAGCAGCCGGTGCCGGGGTGGGCGCCGTCGCGGTGCTTGGAGTAGTCCGCCAGGCCCTCGACCGTGACGATCTCGCGGCCCTCGGCCTGCCCGGCGGCGACCAGGCAGGAGCAGACCGGGACGCCGTCGAGGCGCACCGTGCAGGAGCCGCATTCGCCCTGCTCGCAGGCGTTCTTGGAGCCGGGCAGGCCCATGCGCTCGCGGAGCACGTAGAGCAGGCTCTCGCCCTCCCAGACGTCGTCGGCCTCCTGCGGACGGCCGTTGACCGTGAAGTTCACGCGCATTATGCGACTCCCTCTGTGCTGCGGCCGTTGCCGCGGTACGACTCCCAGGTCCAGCCGAGCGTGCGGCGGGCCATGATGCCGACGGCGTGACGGCGGTAGTTGGCCGTGCCGCGGACGTCGTCGATCGGGTTCGCGGCGCCGGAGACCAGCTGGGCGAACTGCTTGGCGATCGACGGGGTGATGATCTTTCCGCTCTCCCAGAAGCCGCCCTCGTCGAGCGCCGCGTTCAGGAAGTCCTCGGCCGCCTTCGCCCGGATCGGGGTCGGGGCGGCCGAGCCGATGCCGGTGCGGACCGTGCGGGTCTCGGGGTGCAGCGCGATACCGAAGGCGCACACCGCGATGACCATCGCGTTGCGGGTGCCGACCTTGGAGTACTGCTGCGGGCCGTCGGCCTTCTTGAGGTGGACCGACTTGATGAGCTCGTCGGGTGCGAGCGCGTTGCGCTTCACACCGGTGTAGAAGTCGTCGATGGGGATCAGCCGGGAGCCGCGCACCGATTCGGCCTCGACCTGGCAGCCGGCGGCGAGCAGCGCCGGGTGGGCGTCACCGGCGGGCGACGCCGTGCCGAGGTTGCCGCCGACACCGCCGCGGTTACGGATCTGCGGAGAGGCCACGGTGTGCGATGCGAGCGCGAGACCGGGCAGCTCCGTGCGCAGATGCTGCATGATCTTGGCGTACGGGACGGACGCGCCCAGCTGGACGGTCTCCTCGCCGACATGCCACTCGCTGAGGAGGCCGATCCGGTTCAGATCCAGGAGGTACTGGGGCCGGCGGTGGTCGAAGTTGATCTCCACCATGATGTCGGTGCCACCGGCGATCGGCACAGCCGTGGGGTGCTCGGCCTTGGCGGCGAGCGCCTCCTCCCAGCTGGCGGGGCGAAGGAAGTCCATGTAGCGGCTCTCTTCTTCTCATTCGGGGTTGTTCGCTGGGGCCCGGGACGGCCGGCCCTCGACTGGACGTTCATCTGCTGTTAACGCTTGACGGCACAAGTACACAAGCCGGGCCGCGCGGGGTGCAGTCACCGAAACCATGAAGGAGTTGGCTGGTGTCCTTGGTCGTCTTGTATGTTCGAACGAAAGACGGGGTTCAGTTACCTCTTGGCTTTCCTCTGGAAACGACTAGTTCCGCCGACCGGCTGTACCGGGACGGCGGACGATACGGATCGGCGGCGACGAGATGCGGCTGCGCGCACTGCTGGACACGGACGCGCTGGGCCTGCGCCTGCTCGGTGGTGAGGACGAGCTGGACCGCACGGTCCGGGGCGTGATGACGACGGATCTGCGTGATCCGAGCCGGTACCTCACCGGGGGTGAACTGGTCCTGACGGGGCTCGCCTGGCGGCGCTCCGCCGAGGACTCCGAGCCGTTCGTACGGATCCTGGCGAGCGCCGGGGTGGTGGGGCTCGCGGCGGGCGAGGCGGAGCTGGGGGACATCCCCGACGACCTGGTGGAGGCCTGTGTGCGCCACCGGCTGCCGATCTTCGCGGTGGAGGAGTCGGTCGCCTTCGCCGTCGTCACCGAGTACGTGGTGCGGCAGGTATCGGGCGAGCGGGCCGGGGACCTGGCCGCCGTCGTGGACCGGCACCGCAGGCTGATGACGTCGGGCCCGGCGGGCGGCGGCCCCGACGTGGTGCTCGACCTGCTGACCACCGACCTGGATCTGCACGCGTGGGTGCTCTCCCCCACCGGCCGGCAGATCGCCGGGGCGGGCGACCCGCTGCCGGAAGGGACCGGCGCCGTGCTGGCGGCCGGGCACCTCGCCGCGACCCGGACCGGGCGCCGGGGACCGCACCGGGTGACGGTGCACTCCACCTCGTACTCGCTGTTCCCGGTGCGGGGCGGCGGGCGCGGCGCGGCCTCCGGCCTCCGCGATGTGCGCGAGACGGTGCTCTCCGACTGGCTGCTCGCCGTCGAGGCGGACGCGAGTGACTGGCCGGCCGCCCGGCTGGATCTGCTCCAGGGTGTGACCCAGCTGATCGCCGTCGAGCGCGACCGGCGCGATGCGGCCCGTACCGTACGGCGCAGGCTCGCCCAGGAAGTTCTCGAACTGGTCCAGACGGGTGCGCCGCCCGCCGAGATCGCCGCCAGGCTGCGGGTGGCTGCGCCGGTGCTGATGCCCGGGATCGGGGCGGCTCCGCGCTGGCAGGTGGTCGTCGCCCGGGTCGACTGGGACCAGCAGGACGGACCGGTCATCGACGCGGGCCCGGTGGCCCAGTCCCTGCTTGAGGAGATCCTGGTCGAGCAGGCGCTGCCGGGCGGCTCGGGCCCCGGTTCGTCCGACCGGATCGCGGTGGCCCACACGGGTGACGAGGCCATCGCGCTCGTGCCCCTGCCGCCGCTCGCGCCGGACGCCGGGGACGACGAGGCGGACCGGACGCCGGACACCGGGCTGCACGCGGACGAGCTGCTCACCTCCGTACGCGAACCGCTCACGGCCGGGCTCGCCGACGACGGGCGGCTGACGCTCGGGGTCTCCGCATCCGTGCACTCGGCCGAGGGGCTGCGCGGCGCCCTGGAGGAGGCCAGGCACGCCCGGCGGGTGGCCGCGGCCCGGCCGGGCCGGGTCTGCGCCGCGGGCCACCACGAACTGGCCTCGCACGTGCTGCTGCTGCCGTTCGTCCCCGATGACGTACGGCGGGCGTTCACCGCCCGGCTGCTCGACCCGCTGCGGGACTACGACAGGCGGCACCGGGCGGAGCTGATCCCGACCCTGGAAGCCTTCCTGGACTGCGACGGTTCATGGACCCGGTGCGCGACCCGGCTGCATCTGCATGTCAACACGCTGCGCTACCGCGTCGGCCGGATCGAGCAGTTGACGGGACGTGACCTCTCGCGCCTGGAGGACAAGCTCGATTTCTTCCTGGCCCTGCGGATGAGCTGACGCGCGGGCCCTGCGGGGGGCCCACGCGGAGCCGCACATTGTGAATTGATTCACCCAACCCCTTGGCCCGGCATGCCAATCCGTGCTGAGATGCGCCCAGACTCAACAGCTCAATGGTGCGCTCGGGGAGGGCAATGTGGCCTATACCGCCATGTCTGGTTACGGAACGACAGCTGATGACGATCCTCCACTCCAGACCGCGGTATGGCGGCTGCGCTCGCGCGGCTGCTGGGCGGACGCGGCCGCCCTGCTGGAACCACACGCGAAGCACGACGCCGAGGCGGCCCTGCACCGGGCCGCGCTGCTGATCGAGCGGTGTCTCTACACGGAACAGGGCTGGACGGACGCGGAGGACGCCCTGCGGACGGCCGAAGCGCTCGCCCGCAGCGACGAGGCACGGGGTGCCGCGGCCTGTGAACGCGGCCAGCTCGGTTACGCGTCAACACTGTTGGGCGTACGGGACCGGGCCGACGAGGCGCGGGCCGCGATGGGCAGGGCCGCCGCCCTGATCGCGCCGGGCTCGGCGGGCCGGCCGCTCCTGGACTTCCGCCGCGGGCTGATCGCCCAGAACCTGGCCGACTCCGCCCAGTCGGCGCGCGCCGCCTACCGCCGGGCCCACGCGGGCGCCACGGCGCACGGTCAGACGCTGCTGCTCTCCTTCACCTGGCGCCATCTGGCCTCGCTGGCCCTGCGGGAGGGCGAACTCGCCGAAGCCAGGCACGGGTTCACCGAGTCCCTGCGGATACGGGAGGAGCTGGGCTACCTCGTCGGTACGGCCCCGGCACTCGCCGCGCTCGCCGACGCGGAGCCCGAACCGGAGGCGACCAGACTGCGGGCCGAGGCGGCCCGGCTGTTCCGGCTGCTCGACGGCGTACCGACCTGGCTGGCCGCGCAGCTCACACCACCGGCCGCGGCGGTGTGAGCTCAGCCGCGGCGCGGGGGGTGCGGTGCTGGGTGCTTCACCGGTGGCACAGGGCCGGTCGGTGCGGCCCCCGCCGGTACTCCGGTTCAGCCGGGCGCCCCGGTGAAGTGTTCCCGTACGAGTGACTGGACGACCGTGAGGTCGCGGGCGATCAGGGCGTCCAGCAGGGCCGTGTGCTCCGACGCGTCGGCGAGGAGGTCGGCGCGCCGGGTGACGGGCGCGCTCACCAGCGGCCACTGGGCCTTGCGGTGCAGGTCGTCGGCGACGGCGACCAGCTGCTGGTTCCCGGAGAGCCCGAGCACGGCCCCGTGGAAGGCACGGTCGGACTCGGCGTAGCGGGCGCGGTCGCCGACCGCGGCGGCGGAGACCGTGGCCTCGGCGAGCGGCCGCAGCTCGGTCCAGCGGTCCGCCGGGACGGCGCGCGCCAGCCGCAGCATCACCGGGACCTCGATCAGGGCCCGCACCTCTGCCAGCTCGGCGAGTTCCCGGGCGCTGCGCTCGGCGACCCGGAAGCCCCGGTTCGGCACGACCTCGACGGCGCCCTCGACCGCGAGTTGCTGCATGGCCTCCCGTACCGGGGTGGCGGAGACGCCGAAGCGCTCGCCGAGCGCCGGTCCGGAGTAGACCTCACCGGGGACCAGCTCGCCGTCCACCAGGGCGGTGCGCAGCGCGTGCAGGATCTGGCCGCGCACCGAGTGGCGCCGCACCTGCTTCGCCCCGGACGCAGGCGCGTACGGCCCGTCGGGCACCGGCCGTACGGCGGACGCGGGCTGCTCGCAGCGGCTGTGCTCGCCGGGGGCCGGTTCCGCCGTTTCCCGCCGCTCCGGGCTGCGAGCGGGGTCGGGGATCCGGGCCGGGCCGGACGGGCGCGGGGGCGCGTACGGCTGTACCGCATCGCGTGCTCTGCCCTGTTCCACCTGGGTCCTCCTCCGGCGTCCTGTTCAGCACGATAGGCGGACGGGGCCCCAGTTCAAACATCGATCGGATCGGATAAGGTAAGGCTTACCTGCAAACGATCGCGATTCGGTGGTCCCTGCATGCCCGTCTCCACCTTGCTGCGCTCCCCCGTGACCGCCGCCTACGAGCGACTGACCGAGGTGTTCCCCGGCCTGTCCGTCACCGAGCCCGCGGACGGACTCACCCCGTCGGGCGGCGGCTGGGTGACCGCCACCGGCCTCGCGGAGGGCGGCAGCGCGCTCGACGCCTTCCTCGGCTGGGACAGCGCGCAGGTGGAGCGCGACTACGGGCAGCGGGCCCGGCCGGACGTCATCGCCGGCTTCGGTTTCCACCGGTACGCCTGGCCCGCCTGTCTGCTGATCACCGTCCCGTGGTTCCTGCACCGCAGGGTGCCGAGGCTCCCGGTCGGCGCCGTCTCCTTCCAGCGCGCGCTGGGCCGGATGGCCGTACGGACCGGCGCCTTCGCCTGTCTGCCGGACGACCCGGCCGCCGGGGAGCCCGGCGCGTATGTGGTCGCGGACGAGGACGCGCTGCGCGCCGAGGTGCGGGCGGCGGTCGCCGAGCATCTGGAACCGGTGCTCGACGGCTTCGGTCCACGGATGCGCCGCGGCCGGCGGGCCCTGTGGGGGATGGCGACCGACGAGATCGTCGAGGGCCTCTGGTACGTCGCCCATCTGCTCGGCGAGGAGTCGCGCGGGGTGGCGGAGCTGGAGCTGCTGCTGCCGGGCGCGACCGCCCCGTACGCCGGCGGGGCGGGCTTCCGGGAGCTGGCCGGGCCGCAGGGCCGGCCGCTGCCGACCCGCGACCGCGCGAGCTGCTGTCTCTTCTACACCGTGCGCCCCGGGGACACCTGCGTTACCTGCCCCCGCACCTGCGACGCCGACCGAGTGGCCAGGCTCAGCGCTGACACCCCTCTTTCGGCTGACTGAATTCGAACCCAACACGGCTCGCACGCAAGGCAGTTCGATCAGATCGCCCCTATCCGGTGCTCCCTGCACTCCGTTGGCGTGCTCTTGTCCCGAAACGCTCTGAGCGCCCCGGGATCTGAGCCAATATTGCGGCCGCAATGCACTGACGCGATGCAAGGGACACCGCATGCGACTGACCGACATATCTCTGGACTGGCTGCTTCCCGGTGGCGTGATGATCGCGGGGGTCCTGGTCGCTGTGGCGGTGCTCGTGCGCGGCAGGCGCTCCGCCGACAAGGGAGCGGCCGACGACACCTGGGAGCGCAGCGAGGAACGCAGACGGCACAAGGAGGCGGTCTACGGGACCGCCTCGTATCTGCTGCTGTTCTGCTGCGCGGCGGTCGCCGCCGCGCTGTCCTTCCACGGACTGGTCGGCTTCGGCCGGCAGAACCTCAACCTCACGGGCGGCTGGGAGTACCTGGTCCCGTTCGGCCTCGACGGCGCCGCCATGTTCTGTTCCGTGCTGGCGGTGCGGGAGGCCAGCCACGGTGACGCGGCGCTCGGCTCGCGGCTGCTGGTGTGGACGTTCGCCGGAGCGGCGGCCTGGTTCAACTGGGTACACGCGCCGCGCGGCCTGGCCCACGCGGGCGCCCCGCAGTTCTTCGCGGGGATGTCGCTCTCGGCCGCGGTGCTGTTCGACCGCGCGCTGAAGCAGACCCGAGTGGCGGCGCTGCGCGAGCAGGGGCTCGTACCCCGCCCGCTGCCGCAGATCCGGATCGTACGGTGGCTGCGCGCGCCCCGGGAGACCTTCGGCGCCTGGTCGCTGATGCTCCTGGAGGGTGTGCGGACGCTGGACGAGGCGGTCGACGAGGTCCGTGACGACCGGCGCCAGAAGGAGCAGAACCGGCTCCGGAAGCGGGAGCACGACAAGCTGGAGCGGGCCCACCTCAAGGCGATCAACAGGCAGCACCGGTCGCTGGGCCGTGGCCGCGGCAGCCGTCAGGTGGAGGTGGCGGGCACGGCTCCGGCTGCGGGCGCGCCGAAGGCGGTATCGGAGCCTGCCATACCCGAGCCGGGACAACTGCCCTTACGCGCCAGGCCCTCCCTCCAGGCCGTGACGAGTCCTGACTCCGACCGGGCCGCGGCGGGAACCGATGCCGTAACGGTCGACCTCACCGCCGAGGACGACACCCAGACGCTCCCCCGCCTCGACTCCCTGGAGCAGAAACTGAAGGATCTCGAACAGCAATTCGGCTGAGTGGTCCGGAGGCGGTCAGGTGTGAGTCATGCCTGGCCGCCTTCGAGTTCGAACCAGACCGACTTCCCCACCTCGTGCGTCCGTACGCCCCAGGCGTCCGCGAGCGCCTGCACCAGGAGCAGCCCCCGGCCGTGCGTGCTCTCGTCGGTGGCGCCGCGGGGCTCCGGCTGCCCGTTCGTGAAGTCCCTTACCTCCACCCGGAGTCCGGCCGGGCCGACCCCGGCGGTGACGACCGCCCCCCGGTCCGTGTGGATCAGTGCGTTCGTCACCAGCTCGCTGGTGAGCAGCTCGGCCACATCGGCGCTGCTCTGGCTTCCGCACCGGCGCAGCAGCTCCCTGAGCCCGTGCCGTACGTCCTTCACCGCGGGCAGATCCCCCCGGCCCAGTCTGCGGCGCAGCCGCCCGGTCCGGCGCCCCCCTGGCATGCCGGATCCCTGGCCGCACCGGTCGGGTGCGGTACTCGTGCCACTGTGACGCCCCGTCATATCCCCCGCCTGCAAGTCGTGGTGCTCTGTCGTGCTCGAACAGCCTCCCGGAATGCATGCCCGGCAGGCGGGTGCTCACGCATGACGGGCGGGTGCCGTGCGCTCCGCCGGGGAAGGCAAGCGGGGAACGTCACGCCGAGCCGATCCCGTAGGAGCCGCGATGCACGACGACCGATCGCTGGTTGAGGGCCGCCTGGAGCGGGCCCTCAACCAGTTCATCCGCCCCGCTCAGTACACGGACCGGGTGGGGCTCACCCTGTCCGTCTGGCACGCGCCGGGCGAGCCGGTGCCCGTGGCGGAGGCCTTGCGCGGCATGTACGAGCCCTTCGTGGCCGGGACGGAGTGGGGCAGGCCCTGGTCGACCAGCTGGTTCCGGTTGGAGGGCGCCGTCCCCGACGCCTGGGCCGGGCGGCGGGTCGAGGCCGTGATCGACCCGGGATTCACCGGCGAAGGGCCGGGGTTCCAGGCCGAGGGGATGATCTACGACGCCGAAGGCGTGCCGGTCAAGGGCATCCATCCGCGTAACCGCCAGGTGCCCGTCGCGGCGCCGGCCGCGGGCGGCGAGCCGGTACGTCTGCTGCTGGAGGCCGCCGCCAATCCCGCCGTACTGCGGCACGGCTTCGAGCCGACACCGCTGGGCGACGTACTGACCGCGGGCGACGATCCCGTGTACCGCTTCGCCTCCGCGGATCTCGCCGTGCTGAACGAGGACGTCTGGCAGCTGGTCATCGACATCGAGGTGCTCTCCGAGCTGATGCGGGAGCTGCCGGCCGACCGCAGCCGGCACCACGAGATCCTGCGCGCCCTGGAGGACATGCTGGACGCGCTGGACCTGCACGACGTACCGGGTACGGCGGCGGCCGGGCGGGCGGCGCTCGCGCCCGCGCTGGCCAGGCCCGCCGAGGCGGGCGCCCACCGGATCTCGGCCACCGGCCACGCCCATATCGATTCGGCCTGGCTGTGGCCGCTGCGCGAGACCGTGCGGAAGGCGTCGCGGACCTTCGCGAATGTGACGGCGCTGGCGGCCGACTACCCGGAGCTGGTCTTCGCCTGCTCGCAGGCCCAGCAGTACGCCTGGGTGAAGGAGCACCAGCCACACATCTGGGAACGCATCAAGAAGGCGGTGGCGGACGGGAACTGGGCTGCGGTCGGCTCCATGTGGGTCGAGTCGGACGCCAATATGCCGGGCGGTGAGGCGCTGGCCCGCCAGATCGTGCACGGCAGGCGCTTCTTCGCCGAGGAGCTGGGCGTCGAGACCGAGGAGATCTGGCTGCCGGACTCCTTCGGCTACACGGCTGCCTTCCCGCAGCTGGCGAAGCTCGCGGGGATCAGGTGGTTCCTCACCCAGAAGCTGTCCTGGAACCAGGCCAACCGGATGCCGCACCACTCGTTCTGGTGGGAGGGCATCGACGGGACCCGGGTCTTCACCCACTTCCCGCCCGTCGACACGTACAACTCCCAGCTGCACGGTGCCGAACTGGCCCACGCTGAGCGGAACTTCGCCGACAAGGGGCGTGCGACGCGCTCCCTGGTGCCGTTCGGCTGGGGTGACGGCGGGGGCGGCCCCACGCGCGAGATGCTGGAGAAGGCGCGCAGGCTCCGGGACCTGGAGGGCTCACCGCGCGTGGAGATCGAGAAGCCGTCGGCCTTCTTCGCGGCGGCCGAGGAGGAGTACGGGCGGCAGGCGCCCGTCTGGTCGGGCGAGCTCTATCTGGAGCTGCACCGCGCCACGTACACCACGCAGGCGAAGACCAAGCAGGGCAACAGGCGCAGCGAACACCTGCTGCGGGAGGCGGAGTTGTGGGCGACAGCGGCCGCGCTCCGGTCGGACACGTACAGCTATCCCCATGACGAGCTGGACCGGATCTGGAAGACCGTGCTGCTGCACCAGTTCCACGACATCCTGCCGGGTTCGTCGATCGCCTGGGTGCACCGGGAGGCGCGTGAGACCTACGCCGGGGTACGGGAGGAGCTGGAGGCGATCATCGCCGGGGCGGTCTCCGCACTCGAACTGGGCCCGGACGTCCGGCCGTTGAGTGAGAGCCACTCCCCCAGGTCCGTGCTCAACGCCTCACCGTACGGGCGCCGAGAGGTCGTCCGTACGGCAGCCGGAACCGGCGGCACGGCGGACAGCACCGGAGGTACGGCGTTCAGCACCGGGGGTTCGCAGGACGGCGCCCTCGCCTTCGCCGAGGTACCGCCGCTCGGTTCCGCGCCGCTCAGCGGTACGGCGCCCGGCGCGCCCGTGACGGTGACGGAGGACGGGCCGGCGATCGTGCTCGACAACGGGCTGCTGCGGGTCACGGTGGACGCGGACGGGCTGCTGTCCTCGGTACGCGATCTGGCGGCTGACCGCGAGGTCCTGGCGCCCGGCAGCCGCGGCAACCTGCTCCAGCTGCACCCCGACCACCCCAACCAGTGGGACGCCTGGGACATCGACCGGCACTACCGGCGCAGCCGCACCGATCTCACCGCCGCCGAATCGGTGGAGTTCGTCGCTACGGGGCCACTGCGGGCCGCGGTGCGGGTGGTACGGACCTTCGGGGCCTCGCGCATCACTCAGGAGCTGCGCCTCGACGCCGAGAGCCCCCGGCTGGACATCCTCACGGAGGCCGACTGGCAGGAGTCCGAGAAGGTCCTCAAGGCGGCCTTCCCGCTCGATGTGCACGCCGAACGGTCCACGGCCGAGATCCAGTTCGGCCATGTGCACCGCGCCACGCACACCAACACCAGCTGGGACGCGGCCCGTTTCGAGATCTGCGCGCACCGCTGGCTGCGGGTCGCCGAACCGGGGTACGGGGTCGCGGTGCTCAACGACTCGACGTACGGCCACGATGTGACACGGGCCGAGCACCGGGACGGTCTTGGCACGACCGTACGGCTGACGCTGCTGCGCGCCCCGCACAGCCCGGACCCGGAGACGGACCTGGGGACCCACCGGTTCAGCTACTCGCTGTATCCGGGCGCCGGGGTGACCGACGCCGTACGGGAGGGGCTGGCGGTCAATCTGCCGCTGCGGACGGCGGACGCCCCCGCCCTGGCACCGCTGATCGCCACGGACCATCCGGCCGTGACGGTGGAGTCGGTGAAGCTCGCCGAGGACCGCAGCGGGGATGTGGTGGTGCGGCTCTACGAGTCGGCGGGCGGACGCGCGGACGCCGCGGTCAGGTTCGGGTTCCCGGTGGGGCGGGCCGAGATCACCGACCTGCTGGAACGTCCACTGCGGGAGGTGACAGCGGACGGGGACACGCTCGCGGTGGCGCTGCGCCCCTTCCAGATCCTGACCCTGCGGCTGCGCCCGGCCTGACCGCCGCCGCCCGCCCCGAGGTGGGTCCCGGGGCGGGCGGCGCCGCTTCCCGCCCCGGACACCACCCGCCCTGCGAGCCTGCCTGATCCAGACGACAGGCCCCGGGCGTCTTGCACTGCGCAGCGGCTGGGCAGGGAGCAGACGCCATTGACTCCTGCGGGCGCCGCCCCCACCCTCCCGGCATGACCCCATCCCATCAGGCCCCGTTCGCCCCGTGCGCCGGCGAGAGCTGGCGCTCGCCGTGGGAGATGTACGCGACACTGCGCGACGCGCACCCCCTCCACCACGTCGCCGAGGGCGACTACTGGGTCCTCTCCCGTTACGCGGATGTGCTCGCCGCCGCCCGCGACACCGACCGCTACTCCTCCGCCGACGGCCTGACCATCACCTACGGCGAGCGCGAACGCCTCGGCATCACCGACGCCGCACCGATGGTGATGCTGGACCCGCCCGACCACACCGCCTTCCGCCGGCTGATCACCCGCGGTTACACCCCGCGCCGGGTCGCCGCCATCGAGCCGCATGTCCGGGCCTTCGTCAGGGCCCGCCTGGACCGCATCGCCGATCTCGGCGGCAGCTGCGACATCGTCGCCGAACTCTTCAAACCGCTGCCCAGTTACGTCGTCGGCCGCTATCTCGGCGTCCCCGAACACGACCGCGCCCACTTCGACGGCTGGACCCACGCCATCGTCGAGGCCAACGCGCTGGGCGACCCGCTCGCCGCCGCCGAAGCCGTCACCAGCCTCTTCGGCTACTTCAGCGAGCTGATCGAACGCCGCCGCACCGAACCCGCCGACGACACCGTCTCCGACCTGGTCGCCCTGATGCCGTCCGACGACACCACCACCCTGCTGCGCATCCTCGGCTTCGCCTTCACCATGGTCGCCGGCGGCAACGACACCACCACCGGCCTGCTCAGCGGCGCCGCCGAACTCCTCACCGCCCACTCCGGCCAACGCCGCGCCCTCCTGGACACCCCCGCCCTGCTCCCCTCCGCCATCGAGGAATTCCTCCGGCTGACCTCCCCCGTGCAGTGCCTGGCCCGCACCGTCACCGAGGACACCACCCTCCACGGCCGGACCGTCCCCGCCGGCCGCAAGGTCCTCCTCCTCTACGCCGCCGCCAACCGCGACCCGCGCGCCTTCGGCCCCACCGCCGACGACCCGGACCTCACCCGCGAGGGCCCCCAGCACCTCGCCTTCACCCACGGACCGCACCACTGCCTGGGCGCCGCCGCGGCCCGCCTCGTCTCCCGAACGGCCCTGGAGGAACTCCTGGCCCGCTTCCCGGACTTCGACGTCGACTCGGCGGCGGGCACCTTCGCCGACGGCAACTACGTACGGCGGTACGCGTCCCTGCCGTTCGCCGCGGCCGGGACCTGAGCGGTCTGTTGTGCTGGCGTGCTGGCGTGCTGGCGGTCCCGGCTACGGCCTCGGCACGTTCCGCAGGTTGGAGCGGGCCATCTGCACCATCCGGCCCACGCCGCCGTCCAGCACGATCTTGGACGCGGAGAGCGCGAAGCCGCTCACCATGTCCGCGCTGATCCGCGGCGGGATGGACAGCGCGTTCGGGTCGGTGACCACGTCCACCAGAGCGGGGCCCTTGTGCTTGAAGGCGTCCGTGAGCGCCCCGGCCAGCTGTTTCGGCTTCTCCACCCGGACGCCGTAGGCCCCCGCCGCCCGCGCGATGGCCGCGAAGTCGGAGTGCTGGTGGGTGGTGCCGTACGCGGGCAGGCCGCCCACCATCATCTCCAGCTCGACCATGCCGAGCGCCGAGTTGTTGAAGACGACGACCTTCACCGGCAGGTCGTACTGCACGAGGGTCAGGAAGTCACCCATCAGCATCGAGAAGCCGCCGTCGCCGGACATCGCGACGACCTGCCGCTGCCGGTCGGTGAACTGGGCGCCGATGGCCTGCGGCAGGGCGTTGGCCATCGAGCCGTGGCTGAAGGAACCGATCACCCGGCGGCGGCCGTTGGGGGTGAGATAGCGGGCCGCCCACACGTTGTTCATCCCGGTGTCCACCGTGAAAACGGCGTCGTCGTCGGCCACTTCGTCCAGGACTGACGCCACGTACTCGGGGTGGATCGGGGTGTGCTTCTCGACCTTGCGGGTGTAGGCCTTGACGACGCCTTCGAGGGCGCCGGCGTGCCTCTTCAGCATCTTGTCGAGGAACTTGCGGCTGGTCTTCGCCTTCACCCGGGGCGTCAGCGCCAGCAGGGTCTCGCGCACATCGCCCCAGACCGCGAGGTCCAGCTTGGTACGGCGGCCGAGGTGCTCCGGACGGATGTCGACCTGGGCGATCTTCACGTCGTCGGGCAGGAAGGCGTTGTACGGGAAGTCGGTGCCGAGCAGGATCAGCAGATCGCACTCGTGCGTGGCCTCATAGGCGGCCCCGTAGCCGAGGAGGCCGCTCATGCCGACGTCGTACGGGTTGTCGTACTGGATCCACTCCTTGCCGCGCAGCGCGTGGCCCACCGGGGACTTGATCCGCTCGGCGAACTCCATCACCTCGGCGTGCGCACCGGCCGTACCGCTGCCGCAGAAGAGCGTCACCCGGTCGGCCTCGTCGATCAGACGGGCCAGCTTCTCGATCTCCGCCTCGCCCGGACGGACCGAGGGGCGGGAGGTGACCAGTGCGGTCTCACCGGTCCGGTCCGGGGCCGGGGCGCCCGCGATGTCACCGGGAAGGGTCACCACACTGACACCGCTCTGGCCGATGGCGTGCTGGATGGCGGTCTGGAGCAGCCGCGGCATCTGCTGCGGGCTGGAGATCATCTCGCTGTAGTGGCTGCACTCCTGGAACAGCCGGTCGGGATGGGTCTCCTGGAAGTACCCGAGGCCGATCTCGCTGGAGGGGATGTGCGAGGCGAGGGCGAGGACCGGCGCCATGGAGCGGTGGGCGTCGAACAGGCCGTTGATCAGATGCAGGTTCCCGGGGCCGCAGGAACCGGCGCAGGCCGCGAGCTTCCCGGTGACCTGGGCCTCGGCGCCTGCCGCGAACGCGGCGGTCTCCTCGTGCCTGACCTGGATCCAGTCGATGGCCGCGTTACGCCGGATGGCGTCCACGACAGGGTTCAAGCTGTCGCCGACGACTCCGTACAGGCGCTCCACGCCCGCGCGGACGAGGATGTCGACGAACTGCTCCGCAACGTTCTGTTTGGCCATGCCTCCATCAACCCATGGGCGCCACGGTCTCGCCTGCGCTATTACGCCTTTCCATGAGCCCGGCTCCGAGGAGCCCCCGGGCGCTGGGGTGGGGGCCACCGGTGCACCTCAGGTCTCCCAGACCGCGGCGGCGGTGCGGTCGTCGGCGTACCCCTTGACGCGTACCTGGGCATCGGCCAGGAACTCCGCGAGCCCCGGCGGCTCGGGCGGCGCCCAGCGCGCGGCCAGTTCGTCGGAGAGTGCCGGCTCGCCGCGCAGCGGTTCGGCGAGGCCCGCGCTGCACAGCAGCAGGGTGTCTCCCGGCCGGGCCACCGACGCACGGAAGCGGAACGGCTCGGTGGGCGGCAGCTGCGGGGTGCCGGGGTGCGCGGCGGGCTCCAGGTCCTGCCAGGCACCGTCTCGGAGGCGGAAGAGCCCGCCGTCCCCGACGCCGAAGAAGACCCGGGTGCGGCATTCGGGGTCTCCGGTGAGCAGCAGGCAGCGCAGGGACGCCGTGTACTCGTGGGGTTCGAGGCCCAGTTCGACGGCGCGGGCACGCAGTTTGCCGAAGCCTCGCCCGGTGAGCCGGTGCAGCCCCGATTTGAGATCGCCCCTGCGGCCCGCCCTGATGTCCTCGGCGAGCCGTAGCCTGCTGCGCCCGACGGCCCCGCCGATCCAGCGGCAGGCGTCGGCCGCTGCCAGGTGCGCGCCTTCCGCCGCCCGGGCGCCACTGGCGACGGCGACCAGCACGAGCGCGCTGTCGCCGCTGCCGAAGCGGGCGGTGAGCAGGGAGTCCCTGCGGGGCTCACCCCGGTACCGCGCGGAGTCACCGCGTACGGAGGTGGCGCGCACGGTGTAGGAGCCGTAGCAGGCGCCGTCGATGACGGTGTCGGCGACGAGCTCGTCGAGGGCGTCGGGGTGCGCGTCGGGCAGGGCAGTGGGCTCGGCGTCGTAGGTGGGCGGCCCGTCACCCACATGAGCGACGGCGGGGCGCGCAGGGGTGACCGGGGTGGCGTGGGGGGCGGTACGGGGAGCGGAGGGCGGCGCGGGTGTCGGGGATGGTGACGGTGATGGAGCGGGCGTCGCGGATGGTGTGGGGGCTGTGGGTGCACCGCCGCTCCTCCCCCGCTGGAACGGGAAGGTCCGGGAGGGCAGTACGCCCTCCACGGGCGGCTCCCACGGCGCCCGGTCCCTCGGTTCGGCCACCGGCCACGGAGCGGGCTCGGGGACGGAGGAGGAAACGGTCCCGTACCGCGGGTCCACCGACGGCGGCAACTCCGCCTCTGTCCCCGGTGGTTCCTGCCGGACCGCACCGGGAGCCGCACCGGCATCCACCCCCCGTACGGCGCCCAGCGTCCCTGCCGCGGAGTCGAAGCGGTCGTCCAGGCTGTCGCCCTTGTCGGCGGTCGTCTGGTCCTCTGCGGTCTCGTCGTACAGCCGGCCCCACCAGTCGTCGGCGGTGGCGGGCTGCTCCCCCTGCTGACTCATGCCCCTATTGTCCACGGATGGGGTGGTCCAGGTACAGGGTGCGTGGAATTGCCCGTTGGGCCGCACCGCCCCCCACGGGGGTGCGGCCCAACGGAGTTGCGGAGTGAGCCGCCGCAAACCGCCCGATACGGTCAACCGGACCTGCCCGGAAGCCGGGTTCTGTTACACCAGTTCGATCACCCTGGCAGAAACCGGAGTTGAGCGGCGATGATGTGCCGCGGCGGAAACCCGCCGTGACTCAAAACCGCCAGCGGATCGAGGTTCCCTTGCTCGGTGTCATAGGTCTGGACGACCTCCAGGAGTCGGCGTACCGCTCACTCGTCGCGCTGGGCGCGGCCGATGTGGCCGATCTCGCGCACCGGCTCCAGCTCTCCGAGACCGACACGGAACGCGCCCTTCGCCGCCTCGAACGGCACGGACTGGCCGCGCAGTCGTCCGCCAGGACCGGCAGGTGGGTGGCCGCGCCGCCGGGTGTCGCGCTGGGAGCCCTGCTCACCCAGCACCGCCATGAGCTGGAACAGGCCGAGCTGGCAGCCGCGTTGCTGGTCGAGGAGTTCAGGGCGGAGGCCAGGGAGCCGGCGGTACTCGACCTGGTGGAGGTGGTCACCGGGGCGAACGCGGTGTCCCAGCGTTTCCTGCAGTTGCAGCTGGGCGCGGCCGACGAGGTCTGCGCGCTGGTGACCGGCGGCAGTCCGATCGCGGTGTCCGGCGGTGACAACGATGCCGAGGAGCGGGCGGCGAGCCGCGGGGTCTCGTACCGGGTCGTGCTGGAGCGAGTGGTCCTGGAGGAGCCGGGCGGGACAGCCGCGCTGGCCGAGGCGCTCGGCCGCGAGGAGCAGGTGCGCGTCGTCGACCGGGTGCCGACGAAGCTGGTGATCGCGGACCGGAGCCTGGCGATGGTGCCGCTGACCGGCCGGGGCGCGCAGCCTTCCGCGCTGGTCGTCCACGAGAGCGGGCTCCTGGAATCACTGCGGGGACTGTTCGAAGCAGTGTGGCGGGAAGCGCTGCCCCTGCGGCTGGGTCCCGGTGGAGAGGTCGCCGAGGACGGTGAGCCCGGTCCCGATGCCACGGATCTGCAGATCCTCTCGCTGCTGCTCGCCGGGATGACCGACGCGAGCGTCGCCAAACAGCTGGAGCTGGGGCTGCGGACGGTGCAGCGGCGGGTAAAAGGCCTGATGGAACTGACGGGGGTCACCACCCGGCTGCAGCTGGGCTGGCACGCGTACGAAAAGGGCTGGGTCGCCAGGACCCCCGACCGGAACACGCCGGGCCGGAAAGCGCCGGTCGGCTCCGCCGACGGGAGCGGCTGACCGGGCCGGGTGGGTCGCACCCCGCGCACCTGCCGGTCGCCCGCGCCGGATCCGTCCGGCCCGCTTCCGCTGTACGGCGCCGCCGGCTGGCGGCCCGGCGCCGCGCTGCGGGAGCCGGTCGCTTCCGGCACGCTTGGCAGATGAGTCTGTGGCAGCTCGTCGCGGTGGGCCTGGTGATGCTGCTCGGCCTGGTGGGGGTCCTGGTTCCCGGTGTGCCGGGGCCGGCGATCGTCTGGGCCGCCGCCGCGTGGTGGGCACTGACCGACACCACCGGCCTGGCCTGGGGCGTCCTCGCCGGTGCCACGGCTCTGCTGCTGCTCAACCAGGCGCTCCGTCCGCTGCTGCCCACGCGCCGTCCGCGCGAGTCCGGGGCGCCGCGCAAGACGGTGTACATCGGCGGGGCCGCGGGCATCGTGGGCTTCTTCATCGTGCCCGTGCTCGGCGGTATCGCCGGTTTCATCGGAGGGATCTACGGGGCGGAGCGGGTGCGGCTCGGCAGCCACCGGGCCGGCCGGGCGTCCACCCGTACGGTCATGCGGGCCATCGGGACAGCGATTCTCGTCGAACTGCTCGCCTGCCTCACCGTCATCGGCACCTGGCTCGGCGCCGTCATCTGGGGCTAGCACCTTTCCGCCCCGACGGACAGCAATACATGGGATCTCTCCCGACTCATTGACGCACCTCAGTGCCGTGTCTACCTTTCTACGGTGGATAGCTCGGATGAATTCATGGTGTTACGAGCCGCCGGGAGGCGTCATGGCCGCTGTACCTGAACCACCGAAACGACGAACCGTTCTCGCCACAGGCACCGCCATCGGCGGCGCCCTGCTCACCGGGGGCCTGGCCGCCGTACCCGCACAGGCCGCCCCGCGCGACGCCGCCACTGCCACGCCCCGGATCACGCCGACGGCCGTCCAGTCATCGGACGACAGCTGGAAGGCGATTCTCGACGACGCCGACCTCGTCTGGCAGAAGATGCCGAAGACCTGGTACGAAGGCCCGTACCTCGGCAACGGCTACCTCGGTTCGGGCATCTACGCCGAGCCCGGCCGGAACGCGGTCCGCTTCAACGTCCAGCACTCCGAGGTCACGGACCACCGCCCCGAGTTCGGCTCGCTCTTCGGTCTCGCCCGGCTGCCCATCGGCTACTTCACGCTGGAACCGGCCGGCACCATCACCGGCATCGACTGGCGGCTGGGCCTGCGCGACGCCGAGCTGACCGGCACGCTGACCACCGACCGCGGCACCCTCACCCTGCGTGCCCTGGTCCACAACTCGCTCTCCGTACTGGCCGTCGAGATCACTCCGAGCAGCGGCGAGAAGGACTTCCGCTGGGTCTTCCACCCCGCCGAGTCGATCAGCCCGCGTGCCGCGTCGAAGCCGCTCCCCGACGGCTACACGGCCAATCCGCCCGCGGTGACCGAGGAGCACAGCGGGGTGACGACCGCCGTGCAGCCGCTCCTCGCGGGCGGCCAGCACGTGACCGCGTGGCAGGAACGCGCCCACGGCACACGGCGCACGCTGTACGTCACCGTGGCGCACTCCCATCCGAAGAACACCGCACTCGACCGGGCCGTACGGCTGATACGCGGTGTGGCGCCGGTCCCCTTCGACGTACACGCGCTGACCCACCGCGCCTGGTGGCACGGCTACTACCGCAAGAGCTTCCTCTCCGTACCCGACGCCCGTATCCAGCGCTTCTACTGGATCCAGCTCTACAAGGTCGCGTCCGCCGCCCGTGCCGACGCGCCCGTCATGGCGACGTCGGGCCCCTGGCTGGAGCCGACGCCCTGGCCCAACACCTGGTGGAATCTCAACGTCCAGCTGGAGTACTGGCTGATCCACGGCTCGAACCATCTGGAACTCGACGCGGTGACGCGGGCGTTGGGCGAGTTCCGGGAGAACCTGTCGAACCAGCTGGCGGCGCCGTACCGCAAGGACTCGGCGGGCATCCCGCGCACCACCGACCCCCAGCTGGTCAACGGGGCGGCCGTCGCCAACGGCGGTTACGGCGTGGGCATCCCCGGCGAGGACCCGCCGACGCCCGAGGTCGGCAACCTCACCTGGGCACTGCACAACGTCTGGCTGAGCTACCGCCACACCATGGACGAGCGGATCCTGCGCGACACGCTCTTCCCGCTGCTGCGCAAGGCCGTCAACTACTACCTGCACTTCCTGACCCCGGGCAAGGACGGCAAGCTGCATCTGCCGGCCACCTTCTCGCCGGAGTACGGCGTCGACGCCCCGGACACCAACTACGACCTGATGCTGCTGCGCTGGGGCTGCCGCACCCTGGTCGAGTCGGCCGACACCCTGCGCATCAAGGACCCGCTGAAGGAACGCTGGCAGGAGGTGCTGGCCAAACTGACGCCGTACCCGGTCGACGAGAACGGCTTCATGATCGGTGCGGGTGTCCCCTTCGCGATGTCCCACCGCCACTACTCGCATCTCCTCGCGGTCTACCCGCTCTACGAGCTGACCGGCCGCACCCCGGACGAACGGGCGCTGATCGAGAAGTCGCTGGCCCACTGGGTCGGCTTCGAAGGGGCCCTCCAGGGCTACACGTTCACCGGTGCCACGTCGATGTCCGCGCTGCTCGGCAAGGGCGAGGACGCGCTGAAGTACCTGGGCGAGCTGATGGCCCGCTTCATCCAGGCGAACACCATGTACAAGGAGTCGGGTCCGGTCATCGAGACGCCGCTGTCCGCGGCGCAGTCGCTGCACGACATGCTCTGCCAGTCGTGGGGCGGTGTGATCAGGGTCTTCCCGGCGGTCCCGGCGGCCTGGCGCGACCTCGTACTCCACGACTTCCGTACGCAGGGGGCGTTCCTGCTCAGTGCGGTACGGGAGAAGGGGGTGAACCGCTGGGTCAGGGTGACCAGTGAGGCAGGCGCACCATGTGCCGTGCGCCATGGGATCACGGGACCCGTCGACGTACGCGACGGCCACGGGCACGCGCTGCGCTACGAGGACGCGGGCGATGGCACCGTCGTCATCACGCTCCGCAGGGGCGAGTCGGCGCTCATCACCGCGGCGGGCGACCGCCCGGATCTGACGGTGCGGCCGGTCACACCGAACGAACAGGCCGCCCGCTGGGGCCTGCCCGCCTGAAACAGCGGGAGGCCACCGCGACGGGTACGGCCTGCTGTCCGTACTCAGGCCCTGAGCGCGGACAGACCCGGAGCCCGTACAGACCCCGAGTACGGACGCGAGGGCGGGCCGCTCACTCCCTGCCGGTGAGTGAGCGGCCCGCCCTCGCGCGGCCGGATGCTCAGCGCTTGGTGCTGCTGTTGAAGAGCGACCGCGCCCAGACGTAGCCGACCAGGGCGATACCGGCGCACCAGGCGAGCGAGATCCAGCCGTCGTTGCCGATCTCCGAGCCGGAGAGCAGGCCTCGCAGCGTCTCGGTCATCGGCGTGAAGGGCTGGTACTCGGCGAACCAGCGCAAGCCCGGCGACATCGACCCGGCCGGCACGAACGCCGAGCCGAGGAACGGCAGGAACTGGACGAGCAACGGCTTGTTGCTCGCCGACTCGACGGTCTTGGAGATCAGACCGAGCGCCGTGGACAGCCAGGTCACCGCGAAGGCGATGGCCGCGAGGAGGCCGGCCGCGGCCAGCCACTCCAGCGGGGTCGCCCCGGACCGGAAGCCGACGGCGAGCGCGACACCGACGACCAGCACGGCGCTCAGCATCGTCTGGACGACGCTGCCGATGACATGCCCCGTCATGAACGACGAGCGCGTGATGTTCATGGTGCGGAAGCGGTTGATGATGCCCTCGGTCATGTCGGTGCAGACCGCGATCGAGGTCGACATCGAGCCGGCGGCCACCCCCATGATGATGATGCCGGGCGTCAGATAGTTCAGATACGCGTCCCGGCCGCCGCCGATGCCGGCGCCGATCGAGTCGCCGAAGGCGTACACGAACAGCAGCAGCATCAGGATCGGCGTCATGGCGCTGCCGAGCCCCACGGACGGATAGCGGATCGCGTGCTTCACGTTCCGCCGCAGCATCGTCATCGAGTCGTGCACGGCGTAGGTGAGGGTGCTCATCGCGCGGTCTCCTTCACATGGGCCTCGTTCACGTGGGTCTCCTTCACATGGAGCGCGGTGTTGGTGCTGCCGCCGCCGGTCAGCGCGAGGAACACGTCGTCGAGGTCCGGGGTGTGCACGGAGAAGCCGGTGGCACGGATACCGGCTGTGTCGAGCCGGTCGAACAGGGCGCGCAGCGCATCGAGGCCGCCGTCGCCCGCGACGCGCAGGGCGAGCTGGTCGTCGTCCCGGGCCGCGCCGGGGAAGGCGGCGGCTGCGCGCTCGTACTCGTCGGGGCCGCTGAACCGCAGGCGTACATGACTGCCGGGGATCTGTGCCTTGAGCTCGTCGGCCGTCCCCTCGGCGACGATCCGCCCGCGGTCGAGCACCGCGATCCGGTCCGCCAACTGGTCGGCCTCCTCCAGGTACTGGGTGGTGAGGAAGACGGTGACGCCGCCGGCGACCAGCGATCGCACGGTTTCCCACATGGTGCGGCGGCTGCGCGGGTCAAGACCGGTCGTCGGTTCGTCGAGGAAGATCACCTGGGGGTCGCCGACCAGCGTCATGGCGAGGTCGAGCCGGCGCCGCATCCCTCCGGAGAAGAACGCGGCGCGCTTGTGCGCGACGTCGGCGATCTCGAACCGCTCCAGCAACTCCCCCGCCCGCTTGCGTCCTTCGCGCTTGCCGAGGCGCAGCAGGTCGGCCATGAGAAGCAGATTCTCCTCGGCGGTGAGCAGGTCGTCGAGTGCGGCGAACTGCCCGGTGACGCCGATCGCCGCGCGCACACCGTCCGGCGACGTGACGACGTCGTGGCCGGCGACCTGGGCCCGGCCGCTGTCGGCGGAGATGAGCGTGGACAGGATCTGCACGGTGGTGGTCTTGCCGGCGCCGTTCGGCCCGAGCAGCGCGAACACGGTGCCGGGCGGGATCCGCAGATCGATGCCGTCGAGGACGGTCTTGTCGCCGTACGACTTGCACAGATCGGTGGCGAAGACGGCGGCGGCCGGCTGCTGACCTCCCCGCCTGAGCGTGGGCATGACAACAGAATGCATGGGGTCCTCCCCTTCGAAGGCGTGCTGAACGGTGAAGTGGCCGTGATCCTCAGGAGATCGGACGGGTCAGGCCCGGGCGCGGCGGATGTCGATGTTGCCGTAGCTCGTACGGGCCCTGACCTCGACGGTGTCCTCGGTCTTGTCCGGGCTGTCGGACGCCCCGAGCGCGTTGTGCACCTTGCCGAAACCCGAGCCGGCGTCGACCCAGGCGGCCGTGCCCTCACGGATGCCGATCTCGATGGCACCGTGGGAGGTCTCCAACTTGACGGTGCCGCAGGAGACATCGCCGACGCGCACGGCGCCGTTGGCCGTGGCCGCGGTGACCGAGGTCCGGGCGCGCTCGATGGAGATGTCGCCGTTGGAGCCGTTGACCCGCAGTTCGCCCATCGCGTCACCGACGGTCGTGGAGCCGTGCGAGTTCTTCAGGACGGCGGCGCCTTCGATGGTGCCGATGCGCATGCTGCCGGAGCTGGTGGCCATCTCCGCGGGGCCCTCGACGCGGTCCACGGTGATACTGCCGTGGGACGCCGCCACATGCAGCGGCCCGGTGGTGTCGAAGCGGACGTCGCCCGACGAGGTCTTCACACGGACCTCGCCGAGCCGGCCCTCGCCGTACACCTGGGCCCAGGCGCCGGTCATGTCCACCCGCGAGCCCGTGGGCAGTTCGACCGTCACGTCGACGCTGCCGGTGCGCCCGATGATGTAGCGCTGCTTGGGCGTCCTGATGGTCAGCAGACCGCTCGCGTACCGCACTTCGGTCTGCTCGGCGACCCGTACGTCCTGGTTCCTCTTCGGATCACGGGGCTGCACATCGACGACGGTGTCGACACGGTCGGTCGCGATGAACCGGATGGATCCGGCGTCCACCTGGGCGGTGGCCGAGATCGGTTCGGGGGTGGCGAAAGGAGCGTCGAAAGTAGGCATGGCTGTCCCGTCCTCTTGGGTCTTCATGGCGTCCCCGCTGGTGGGACGTGGTGTGGGTCTGAAGTGGGTTGGGTTTGAAGTGGTGTGGCTCTGCGGTGGTTTGGGCGGGGCTAGCGCACCCAGCCCGTGAAGCTCTGTCCGGTACTCCGGGTGGTGCGGGTCTTCTCCGTCGTACGCGACGGGGCGCCGCCGTCGACCGCGGCCGACACGGCTCGTACCAGCCACGCGTTGACCGACAGACCCTCGCGGCTCGCGGCCTCCTCGGCCCGCGCCTTGAGGTGGGCGGGCAGGCGCAGATTGACACGGGCGGTGCCGCCGTCGTCGCCGTCGGCGGGTGCCGGGGCCTTGAGCAGCTCGGCGGGCCCGCTCCTGTCCTCGTACGCCTCGCCGCCCGCCGGCCGCGTCACCACGAAGTCGGGGTCGAGCCCGCGCAGTCGTACGTCGACCGACCCGGGGGCGAGTTCACGAGTGATCTCGTCCATCGCGGCGGAGAGCACATTGAGCATCGCCAGTCGGGTCGCCGACTCCAGGGGAGCGGTGAGCCGCTCGGCCAGCTCGCGGGCTTCCTCGCCGCCGGCTTCGGCGGCCACCGCGAGTTCGCGGCGGAGTGTGTCGACATACGGCGTGAGGTCCATGACGTCATAGTGGCACCACTATGGCGCCATACGCAAGGCCGTAAGCGGGGCAACTGTCGGCCGGGGCTAGTCGAACACCCCTGACCTGCGGAAACGCACTGGCATCAATCCGAGTCAATGCGATGCCACGTGACGCCTCGCCTCCTGTGGCGCATCCAGTGGCACCGCATGGCGCCACGTGACACCACGTGGCACCACCAGCACCCGGGCCGCGCCACCCATGCGGTGGCGGGGTCCGCGCGCGATGCTTGGCGCATGAGTGAATTCACCGATGCCGAACGCGCGTATCTCGCCACCCAGCGCCTGGGAAGGCTGGCCACCGTCGACCCCAGGGGGCAGCCGCAGGCGAACCCGGTCGGCTTCTTTCCGCAGGAGGACGGGACGATCCTGATCGGCGGGTACGCCCTCGGCACCACCAAGAAGTGGCGGAATCTGCAGGCCAACCCGAAGGTCGCGCTGGTCGTGGACGACATCGTGAGTGTGCAGCCGTGGTCGGTGCGCGGGGTGGACATCAGAGGTGAGGCCGAGCTGCTGACCGGGCCGCACGAGCTGGGCCCGCACTTCAGCGACGAGCTGATCCGCATCCGCCCCACGAAGATCCACAGCTGGGGCCTGGAGTGACCCGGTAGGCACTCCCCCGGCGCACCGCCACCCTGCCGCCCGCGGCCGGCCAGATGCTCACGTGCTCATGGCTGACCGGGTGCTCACGGCTGATCGAGCCAGATGTGCCGCAGGGCGTACGAGCGCCAGGGCCGCCAGATCTCCGCGCCCGGCTCACCGGCGAGCGCCACATCGGGGTCGCCGAGCGCCCGCATCCGGATCAGTGCCGCCGCCCGCGGGGTCATGCCGGGCAGCGCGAGAAGCGCCTGTTCGGCTTCGTCGCGGTCGGCCCCCGGGTCGAGACGTACGCCGGACACGGCGCCCAGCGACGGCTCGTCGGCCAAGAGTTCGGCCGGTGCGGGGAAGAGGTGGGTGAGGCCGCCGCAGGGCTGGTCGAGTGCTGTGCCGTAGCGCTCGACCAGCCACTGCGACTTCTCCCGCCCGGCCAGCGCCCGTACCGCGAACTCCTCGGGCTCCGCGGCACCGGGCGAGCGCAGCCCCGGGCGGCGCGCGACGAGCGGTGCGAGGCGCGGGTCGGCGGAGAGCCGTTCGTCGATGGCGTACGGATCGGCGTCCAGGTCGAAGAGCCGGCGCAGGCGCTGCACGGCGGTGGTCAGGTCCCGCAGATCGGTGAGGTGGATCCGCGCGTCCAGCCAGCGCCCGGCCGACCGCTCGCTGACAGCGGCGATGCCCGAGCCGTACGGCAGCCGCAGGGTGCGCCGGTAGGTGCGGGAGCCGGACGTGCCGAGCACCTCCTCGATCCGCGGGATCGTCTCCCGTGCCAGCAGGTCGAAGGCCTCCCGTGCCGCGTAGGGGCCGCGGTGGGCGAGGCGCAGCGGGATACCGGCAGCCGTCCCGGCGGCGGCCCCCGGCACGACGGTGGCGGCCTCGGCCCGCAGCTCGCTCGGCGTGCGGGCGTAGATCTTCCGGATGGTGTCGTTGAACTGCCGCACGCTCGCGAAACCGGACGCGAACGCGATCTCCGTGACCGGCAGTCCGGTGGTCTGGAGCAGGACGCGCGCGGTGTGCGAGCGCTGTGCGCGGGCCAGCGCCACCGGACCCGCGCCGACCTCGGCGGTCAGCTGCCGCTGGACCTGCCGGGTGCTGTACCCGAGCCGTACCGCGAGGCCCGGCACACCCTCGCGGTCGACCACCCCGTCCCCGATCATGCGCATGGCGCGGCCGACGACGTCGGCGCGGATGTTCCAGGCGGCGGAACCGGGCACGGCGTCCGGCCGGCAGCGGCGGCAGGCGCGGAATCCGCTGCCCTGGGCCGCCGCCGCCGTCGGGTAGAAACGGACGTTCCGGCGTTTGGGGGTCACCGCCGGGCAGCTGGGCCGGCAGTAGATCCCGGTGGTGCGCACCGCGAAGAAGAACTCCCCGTCGAAGCGCGCGTCGCGGCTGCTCACCGCCTCGTACCTGGTCTCTTCATCCATCACGAGACCAGTGTGCCCCGGTCTCCGGGCCCCGGCTGGCGGAAAACGGACAGCGCACCCGGGGCCGGGGACCCGGCTGGTTCAGGGTTTGCGGACCTTGCCGCGCTTGGCCTCCATGTTGGCCCGGCCCTCCGCACCCTTCAGCTTCCAGTCGCGCCGGATCTCGGCGCGCATCCGGGCGTCGGTCCGCGCCAGGATGCGCTGGTTCTCCCGGAGCAGCTTGCGGTAGCTCTCCAGGCGGCGGACCGGCAGCGAGCCGTCGTCCATGGCCGCGAGGACCGCGCACCCCGGCTCCGACTCATGGGCGCAGTCGTGGAAACGGCACCCATCGGCGAGCGCGTCGATCTCGGAGAAGACCTGGCTGACCCCGCTCGACGCGTCCCAGAGTCCGACACCGCGCAGTCCCGGGGTGTCGATCAGGACGCCGCCGCCGGGCAGGACGAGCAGATTGCGGGTGGTGGTGGTGTGCCGGCCCTTGCCGTCCGCATCCCGGGTGGCCTGCACCTCCATCACGTCGGCGCCGATCAGGGCGTTGGCCAGGGTCGACTTGCCCGCGCCGGAGGCTCCGAGCAGCACGCTCGTCCCCCCGGCGACCACGGCGGCCAGGACGTCCACGCCGTCGCCGGTGGCGGAGCTGACGGGCAGCACCTGTACGCCGGGTGCGGTGGTCTCGACGTCGTCGACGAGATACGAGAGCCCGGTGGGGTCCGGTACCAGGTCGGCCTTGGTGAGGACGACCAGCGGCGTGGCGCCCGACTCCCACGCCAGGGCGAGGAACCGCTCGATCCGGCCGAGGTCGAGCTCGACGGCGAGCGACACGGCGATGATCGCGTGGTCGACGTTGGCGGCGAGGATCTGGCCCTCGGACCGCTCGGACGACGTCGAGCGCACGAAAGCGGTCCGGCGCGGCAGCAGCGCCCGCGCGAACTGCGGGTCGCCCGCCGGATCGACGGCGGCCCAGTCACCGGTGCACACGACCTTCATGGGGTCGCGCGGTACGACGAACTCGGTGTCGGCGCGGACGGGTCCGGCCGTGGTGATGACATCGCACCGCCCGCGGTCGACGCGTACGACACGACCGGGCAGGAGGCCCTGCTCGGCGTACGGAGCGAACTCGGCCTCCCAGTCCGCGTCCCAGCCGTAAGCGGCGAGCGGGTGCGCGGAAGCGGAGGAAGCCTGGGAGAAAGAAGAGAAAGACAAGGGGTGACCCTTCACAAGGGTGGCCCCGGCACCGCGCTCACTGGCGCGGAGAAAGAATGATCAGAGAGGGATCAGCCGGAGGCCACAGAGGTGGAGTGGATGAGCTTCCGGGTGCGGACAGCACCCAACATGACGACAGCCATCGGTCACACCTCCTGCCTTGCGTCAGCCAATACCGGCAGCAGCAGGCCGCCGGAGGAACACCGCAAACCTTAGACACAGGCCCGACCGCGCGCCAGCTCTTTTCTCCCGCCGAACCCCGCCGAACCCCGTCACGCGGCCAGACGCGCGCGAGCCTGCTCTGCCGCGGTGGTTTTCGCCGCTCCCCGTGCGTTCATCGAGCCGGACCACTACCCCCGCGAACGGACGTCCTGCGCTCGTGGGGCATCCCCTGCCGGTTCATGATGATTCCGACGCACGCACACCTGCACCGGGCAGGGCGGACTGGTGAGAGGTTCGGATGGGCGAGGACACGGAGCGCGAGGGCCGCCGTCGGGGCCGCGCACCGGACGGTGCCGGAGCGGGCCTGGACCGCCGGCACTTCCTCGGGACGGCCGCCGCAGTGGGTGCCACCGGCCTCACGGCGGGCCTGCTGGCCGGATGCGACGCGTCGCCGGACGTCAGCACCGGCGCCCTGCCCCACCCCGACGCGTCGGCCGGTGGGGTGAAGGCCGCCGCCGCGGCGGAACGGGCCAGGCCCGGCAGCCCCGACTGGCGGATCCGCTCACAGGGCCCGCCCGAGGCAGTCGAGGGCTACACCGACAAGGTGAGCGTGCTGCCCGGCGAGGAGTTCGGGCTGCACGTCTCCACCACCGCCCCCGGCTTCCGGGTCTCGGCCTACCGGGTCGGCTGGTACGACGGAGCACAGGCCCGGCTGGTCTGGCGGTCGGGCCGGGTCGCCGGAGCGCACCAGCAGCAGTCCCGGATGATCTCCAGCACCCGCAGCATTCGGGCGGACTGGCAGCGCACCCTCGGCGTCCGGACCGAAGGCTGGCCGGCCGGTGCGTATCTGCTCAGACTCGACGCGGAGAACGGGCACCAGCGATACGTACCGCTGATCGTCCGCTCGGCGAGCGCCTCGGGCGCGACCCTGCTGATGCACGCACCGACGACCTGGCAGGCGTACAACGCCTGGGGCGGGTACAGCCTTTACCGGGGGCAGGACGGCGCGTACATCACGCGTTCGCTGGCCGTCGGCTTCGACCGGCCGTACGACAGGAACGGGGCCGAGAAGTTCATGGTCTACGAGCGGGCCGCGGTCGTCCTCGCGGAGCGGCTCGGCATCCCGCTCGCCTACACCACCGGACTGGACATCCACCTCACCCCGTCGGTGCTCCACGGGGCCACCTCGGCCGTCTCACTCGGCCACGACGAGTACTGGACCCCGGAACAGCGTCAACACGTCACCCGCGCACGCGACACGGGCACCAATCTGGTCTTCCTGGGCGCCAACACCTGTTTCCGCCGGGTCAGGCTCGAACACGGACCGTCCGGCGCCGGCCGCACCGTGGTCTGTTACAAGTCCGCCTACCCCGACGACCCGCACTTCGCGGACCACCACGGCCTGCCGACCCACGACTTCCGCCAACCGCCCGCCGCGGACCCGGAGTCCACACTGACCGGCGTCCTGTACGAGGGGTTTCCCACGGACGCGCCCTATGTCGTCCACAGCGCGGATCACTGGCTCTTCGAGGGGACCGGGGTGAAGCGGGGCGACTCGTTCAAACACCTGGTGGGTGTGGAGTACGACCGGGTCACCCCCGGCGCGCCCACCCCGGCGCCCCTGGAGATCCTGGCCCACTCCCCGCTGGTCTGCGACGGCCGGAAAAGCCACTCGGACTCCGCGTACTACACCGTCCCGAGTGGGGCCGGCGTCTTCTCCACCGGGACGATGCGGTGGGTCGAGGGGCTGATGGCCGGGACCCGGGACAGCTGCCGTGATCACGGGATGGACGCCCGGACAAGGGCCTTCGTCACCCGCACCACCGAGAACGCACTCCGGGGCTTCGCCGCCGGCCCAGCGGCGAAAGCCCGGGCCGCGCCGAAGGACAACGTACGGAGTGTGTACGCGAGTTGACCGACCAGCCCGGCCACCGCCTGCCACCGGGTCCAGCCGCGCAGGCCCATGGCCTCCGCCCGCCTGCGTAAATCCATGGCAAAACGGGCAACCGACAGGCTCTCATGCTGCTCTTGCCTGCCGTGATGAGCCTGACCGGAACTCCCTTCTTCGTGACCGCGGTCCTGATGGCCGCCCTCGCCGTTACGGTGCCGCTGTTTCTCTGGCACAAGGTCGACGGACCCGTCGTGGTGCGCGGCGCCGTGCGGTTCGGCATGGTGCTCCTCGCGCAGGCGGCGGCGGTAGTCGCCGTATTCGTCGCCGTCAACAACGCCAACGGGCTCTACGACAATTGGGGTGACCTGCTCGGCACCGCCAGCCACGTCGGCGCGGCCCCCGACCTCGGCGTCGACGGGACCGGCGGGCGGGGCGTCTCCGGAGGGCCGCGGGTCAAGCAGACGTTTGTGCCGGTCGACGACTCCGGAATGGGGCCGGGCGTACGGGTCACGCATCTGACGGGCCGGGTGTCCGGGGCGGACGGTGAGGTGTACGTCTGGCTGCCGCCGCAGTACTCCGACCCTGCGTTCAAGGCCAAGGACTTCCCCGTCGTGGAGATACTCCCCGGCTACCCGGGCTCGGCCAAGGACTGGTTCTCCAACCTCGATGTGAACCGCCAGCTCCGGCCGCTGATGGCGAAGGGCGAGGTCAAGCCCTTCATCCTGGTGGCGCCACGCACCTCGCTGCTGGGCGGGGAGGACACCGGCTGCGCCAATGTGCCGGGCGTCGTCGACGCCGACACCTGGCTCAGCGTGGACGTACGCAAGATGGTCAGCGACAACTTCCGGGCCGAGACCGGGGCCCGCGGATGGGGCGTCGCCGGGATCTCGGCGGGCGCCCACTGTGCCGCCAAGCTCGCCATCGAGCACCCCGACCGCTACCGCGCCGGGGTCGCACTCTCCGGCTACAACGACCCGGCCGCCGAATCCGACTCGATCACGGCGAACGACCCGGTGCTGCGCCGCGAGACCAACCCGCTGTGGATACTCACCCACGCCAAGCACCCGCCACGCACCTCGCTCTTCCTCACCGGGCAGCACGGCGACGGCTACGAGGACGGGCTCGCGCTCCGCAAGGCCGCGAAGGCGCCCACCAAGGTATGGGTGCAGCGGACCTACGGCGGCCATCTGAACGTGGTGTGGAAGCCGCTGCTTCCCGAGGTCTTCCGCTGGCTGTCCGGCCGGCTGAGCGGCGTCCAGGACGTCCGGGGCGGGCTGCATGCGCACGGCGGGAGCGGCGGCGCCGCTGCGCTCCAGGCCCCCGGCAGCCAGAGGCCGCCGCTCCGGCACGAGAGTCGCCACCCCTGACTCCGCTCCAGGCAGGCCGCGTTGACCCTTTCGGCCGGATTCAGCACCTTCACCGGATTCCCGGCCGGCGGCTTGTAGGGTACCTGGATGAATGACGCTTATGCGGACAAATTGGGCAGCGGAATTCCGAGTGACCTCTCTTCCCCCGCCTCGTACCGTGTGGGCGTCGGATGGCTCGTAGCAGTTGCGGTGGCCTTCACGTCGTTGCAGTTCGCCTTCGTACTGCCGCACTTGGGGCTCGGCTGGGACGAGGCCGTGTACGTGAGCCAGGTGAGCTCCCACGCCCCGGCGGCCTTCTTCAGCGCTCCGCGCGCCCGCGGCATCTCGTACCTGGTGGCCCCCGTAGCTGCGCTGACCTCGTCGACCGTGGTGCTGCGCTGCTACCTCGCGGTGCTGTCCGGTGCCGGCCTGCTGGGTGCACTGTGGGTATGGCGGCGATTTCAGCCCGCGCCCCGGCTGGCCCTGGCGGGCGTGCTGTTCGCAGGGTTGTGGGTCACCCAGTTCTACGGGCCGCAGGCGATGCCCAATCTGTGGGTCGCGCTCGGCTCGCTGTCCTGTGCCGGATTCTTCCTGAGGGCGGTGGTCAGCCGTGGCGCCGGGCGGACGGACCGCCGGGCGCTGTCCGGCGCCGCGCTCTGCCTCGCCGCCGTGGTCCTGCTGCGCCCTCCCGACGGTTTCTGGCTCGCCCTCCCCCTTGTCGGCGCTGCGTTCCTGGTTCGCGAGTGGCGTCACTGGGCCGTGTTCGCCGCGATCGCCTCCGGGCTGGTGGCGGGCGGTGCGGAATGGGTGGCGGAGTCGTACCTGCGCTACGGAGGGGTGGTGTCCCGGCTGCAGACCTCCGGCCACGTCGAGGGTGGCTTCAGCTGGCATCTGGCCTTCGCCGACCAGTTGCGGGCGCTGAGCGGCCGCACGCTGTGCCGGCCGTGCAACGTGCCGTGGTCGGACAAGGCGGATTCACTGTGGTGGTTCGCTCTGCCTGTCCTCGCCGCCGGCGGGGTGGCCGTCGCCCGAAAGGGCCGCCGCCTGCCGTCCGTGCTGCTGCCCGCACTGTGCGGGGTGTCGATGGCAGTGCCCTATCTGTTGCTGGTCAACTATGCGGCGCCGCGCTTCCTGCTGCCGACGTATGCGTTGCTGGCGCTTCCGGTCGCCGACTGCCTGTGGTGGCTGGCCGCGGGCGCGGGCCGGCCGAAGCTCCGTCCGGTCGCCACAGGCTTGGTGACCTTGGTCCTCGCCGCCCACCTCGCCGTTCAGTACGCCGTGCTGGCCCACACCGTCAACCGCAACGTGACGGCCCACGCCGACTACGGGCGGGTCGCTGCCGACCTGCTCGGTCTCGGCCTCAGCCGGCCCTGTCTGGTGACCGGAACCAACGCCATCCCGATCGCCTACTACGCGGGCTGCGCCTCCGGCGCGACCTCGGGCAACAACGCCAACATCACCGTCCGGGGCATCACCGACACGGCTGGGCAGCGGCCGACTGCTGTCCTCGTCCCGGCAGGTCAACAGCCGCCGGCGTACGCCCGGACGTGGACCGGCCACCGGCTGTCGGACGTACAGCAACTCGGCCCCTACACGGCATACGTGGCGCCGCGCCCCGCACGTCCGGGATCTCGCTGACGGCCGACTGCCCGGCGAAGGAGAGTGGCTCAGCGGCGGGTGCTGTGTGCGGCCCGGTGCAGTGAGAGGCCGAGGACGGTGACCGCGGTGATCGGCAGAAGCCACCAGGCGTTGATGCCGATGTGGACCAGTCCCGCGGTCGCGGCGAGCGCGAGTGCGACGCCGACGGCGATGCGCCAGTCGTCCCCGACGACGAAGTCGTACCAGAACAGCGCGAAGGTACGGAGGCGGTTCACGGAGCGTCTCCTTCCGGGCCGGTGGGATCCCCGTCACCCTGGTTGTCGGGCGGCCCCGTCGTCGGGGTGGCGGTGCGGCGCAGCCATACGACCGCTGCGGCGGCCAGCACTGCAATCGTGGGGACGAGGATGAGCAGGGCCGCGTCCGAGCCGGGCCAGGTGGCCCCGGCACCCTCGGCGGCCCAGAAGGTACCGAAGGCGGTCAGCATGGTGCCGACCGCGAACTTCATGGCGTTCTCCGGCACGCGGGCCAACGGTGTGCGCACCGCGATGCCCACACCGGCCACCGCAAGTACCGCGCAGCCGGCGGCGAGTACCGCAAGCGGCAGGTTGCGCTGGTTGTTGCCGAAGGTGACGACGATGAACGCGACCTCCAGTCCTTCGAGGAAAACACCTTTGAACGCCAGGGTGAAGGCGTACCAGTCGCGAACCCTCCCCCTCCGGGATGCGGATGCGCCCCGTGCACCGGCTGCTTCCCGCTCGTAGATGGCGTGTTCGTCGTGCAGGGCCTTCAGCCCGGCGGCGCGCAGCACGGCCTTGCGCAGCCACTGCAGGCCGAACACCAGCAGCAGCGCGCCCACGACCAGACGGAGCGCGCCGAGTGGGATGGCCCCTACCGCGGGGCCCAGGGCTGCCACCACGACGGCCAGGGCCGCCAGGGCGGCGACGCTTCCCTGCAGGGTCGAGGCCCACTGCCGGGTTGTACCGACGGCGAGAACCACCGTCAGGGCTTCGACCGCTTCGACCGCGCAGGCCAGAAACACCGTCAGGAACAGTGCCAAGCCGTTCATCCGTGGTCACCATTTCGTGCCATGGCCACCGCCGTTGTGGCCCAGGGCGAGGATGGTGGTCGTCAGGACCAACCAGCGGTCCGGCGGGCCGCCGCGGGGAAGCAGCGCCGCAGTGCTCCAGACTATCGCCGTGTACCAGGGCATCGAATACGGAGCCACCAGGACCCACGCGAATGCCAGCGCGAAGGGCGCTGAGACGGTCAGTGGGGTTTCCGGGGGGATCCTGCGGTGGATCAGCAGGGTGAGGGCGAGCATCAGAACGGGCCAGGCGACGCTGATGACGGTGCTCGTCGCACCTCGGCCGACAGTTGCCTGGCCCAACTGCTGAATGGGCGCCCAGAGCGTGGGGGCGGAGACCATGTGCGAGGCCGCGGAGAGTGGTACGAGCGCGTGCAGCCCGTAGAAGCCGTATCCGGAGAGCAGGACGAGCAGGCAGACGGATGTCTGCCGGGTGGCTCGGCCCCAGGCGCGTTCGCGCAGCAGGGGCCAGAGCAGCGCCAGTCCCAGCAGGGCTGCGCTGATCTTGATGCTGCAGGCCAGGCCGACGAGCAGGCCGATGAGCAGGTCACCGCGCAGCCGGGGGGCCTGGCCGGCCACGGCGATGGCGCCGACCGCGAGTGCGGCGACGAGGGTATCCAGGTGCCCGCCCGCGACCAGTTCCACGATCAGCACGGGATTGGCGACCCAGATCAAGCCGGCCCGGACCGGATCGGGAGCCATGCGGAGCAGAACGTATCCAGCAGTGAGGAACACGGCACCGTTGGCGAGCATGAACAGCCAGATGGTCAACCATGGCCTGTGTCCACCGATTTGGGCCGCCGTGGTCTGCAACCAGGTCGCGGCCGGCCCGTACACCGAAGGGCTGTTCAGCCAGGCGTTGCCGACCCAGTGTGCGTAGGTCCCGCCGAGTTGTGCGGGTGTGGTCGTGTAGGGATCGCCGCCGAGGGCGGAGATCCGGCCGTATGCGGCGTAACTGGCCGTGTCGGAGGAGCCGACCGGCGTCAGATTGACGACGACCGCCACGGCCAGAGCGCCGAGGCCGAACAGCTTTCGTGGACTGGGGCTCCAGCCGCGGCGGTGAGCCCCGAGCATGCCCATCGTTCCGAGGGACGACAGGGTGATGGAAGCGAAGGTGGCCAGGGTGGCGGCGAGGTCCGGCATGAGGGCCTGCGGCGGAATCGGCAGAGGCAACCTGAGTGTGTTGTTGTTGGGCGCACCGGCGCCTACGAGAATCAGCAGGACCATGCCGGTCACCGACATCGTCACGGCAACCCCCGGCCGGGTGAACGGCCGGAACCAGTGACGGTGGGGTGAGACCGCCTTCGCCTCGGACTCGATGTCGTGTGCAGCCGGCAACCTCTTCGCATCCGCGGCTTCACTCTGCCTCGGACGGACCGTCATTCTCATCGAACGGCTGCTCCGCGTCCCTCCCTGAGTCCGGGAGGTGGCCGGTGCTTGCTCGTCGGTCGTCACGCTCGTTCTCTCACTCATGTACGTCTAAGGCATCAAGGGCGGGGCATTCTGGCGGCCTTCGGCGCCGGGCGGAGCGTCGCCGGCTCCTTGGCTCTGCCACCTGACCTGTCGCCCTCCATGATCCGGACAGCCCGGTTACCCCCGCGATGCAAGCTACTACACGCATGTAGACGGCAGGGGGCCGCGACGCAGTGCCCCCCCTCCCCCGGCGGGCCGGCCGGCCTGTCCGAACGGTCCGCCCGCCAGGACTGCCGGCGGGTCAACAGGTTGGTCAGGGGTTGCCTGGGCGCGTGGCCGTGCCGACTGCCGGAGGGCCGATTTCCCGCTTGTTGAGCCACAGTTCAGCGCGCCTTCGTTCGTCGGGCGATCAGGACCTCGATTCCGTCCAGGATCCGGGTCAGGCCGAAGTCCACCTCGTCGTCGCCGATGGCATCGTCGTATTCGTTGTGCGTCATCATGGACGCCAGAATGGGATAGCCGTGCTCATGCAGGAGCGGTTGCAGGAACCGTGTCACCGCGGCCGACTGAACCGGCGCCGCACTGCTGTCGCGCACGTCGCGGCGGGCACTGGCGATGCGCCGCGCGTAGCCGTCAAGCAGCAGCGCACACCCCAGCGATTCGGCAGAGCTCAGCCCGGCGCCGGTAAGCGCTTCCAGCAGCACTTCTGTCCAGCGCAGCAGATTCGGGGTCGCGGGCGCCCCCCGGATGGGCAGGTCGGGCAGCCATGGATGAGTGTCGCATCGCTCGATCATGGCCCTGGTCCACCTGGCGGCCGCGGCTCGCCACTGGTCCGTGCCGGTTTCCAGGTCCGGCGCCGGGCCCCACGCGGCCTCGGCGGCGAGCACCAGCAGTTCGTCCCGCGAACTGACGTACCGGTAGACCGCGTTGGCGGTGAGCCCCACCCGCCTGGCGATGTTCGGCATGGACAGGGCCGCGAAGCCTTCCGCGTCGGCCAGCCCGACAGCCGCTTCGACGATTCCCTCAACGCTCTGCGAGGGTTTCCGGCCCAGTCGCCCCGTCTTGGCGGTCAGCCCCCACGCCAGAGCGAGGCCAGGTGGCAGCCGCTCATCGTCACTTGCCGGCATCGGGCTCGTCTCCTTCTCGTCCACGGGTCATTGACTTTGTGGGTGCCTCGCACTTTATATTAGTGTGGACCCCACACGAACTCTTTGAGGATGTGAACGCCGGTGAATCCCCTAGGCAGTGTCTTCAAAGATCTTGCCAAGATGGCGCGGTAGCTGAGCATGATGCCTTGGTGGAACATCTTTCTGTCGACGTGCGCGCTTCGCTCCGGCTCTTCGCTTTCTACTTGGCGAACGGCACCCTCGACCTGGACCTGCTCGAAGGGTTTGACTATCGCTCGACCGTTTTTCACTCCGGCTCCTCGTTGGAACAGGTCTTCGCGATCTATAGCAATGTGCTGCAAATCGACACCGACGGCATGGTGCTGAACGACGGAGACGCGCAGTACCGGGTCGCGCAGTGGGTCCGAGTGTGCTGCGACCCGAGCTATCGGGTCGAGCCGCCCTTCGATGCCTGGGAGACGGAGCTCCATCTCTGATGACCCGGCGTTCACCGTCAGAACATCACGCCCACATCAGGAGCGACGCGAGAGTGACGGCTGCATGGAAGGACTCCGCGGTCTTGTCGTAGCGAGTGGCGATGCCGCGCCACTGCTTCAGCCGATTGAAGCAGCGTTCCACCACGTTTCGCTGCTTGTAGCGCTGCTTGTCGAAGGCCGGTGGGCGCCCGCCGCGACTGCCGCGCCGGAGCCGGTTTTGGACCTGGTCGGCCCGCTCGGGGATGGTGTGACCGATGCTGCGTCGTCGCAGCCAGGTGCGGATGGCCCGGGAACTGTAGCCCTTGTCGCCCAGCACGTGGGAGGGTCGTACTCGGGGCCG
The DNA here is from genome assembly GCF_036014215.1 of Streptomyces sp. NBC_00440. Taxonomy (NCBI): domain Bacteria; kingdom Bacillati; phylum Actinomycetota; class Actinomycetes; order Kitasatosporales; family Streptomycetaceae; genus Streptomyces; species Streptomyces sp. NBC_00440. The sequence goes on along the minus strand of NZ_CP107921.1, from coordinate 6,779,466 downwards.
CCCCGGGCCGATGCGAGGCACTCGTATCGCTTCAATCACCGCAGTGAACTGGGTGCAGTCATTGGTGTTGCCGCCCGTGAGCGTGAAAGCGAGCGGACGGCCGGCACCGTCGCAGGCCAGATGGATTTTGCTGGTCAGGCCACCTCGGGAACGTCCGAGTGCGGGGCTGCGGAGCCCCTTTCGTGCCCCGGCGGCGTGCTGGTGGGCGCGGACGACGGTGGAGTCGACCGACACGAGCCAGTCGACGTCCCCGTCCGCGTCCGCCCCGGCCTGGGCGGCCTGCAGCATTCGCTCGAACGTTCCGTCCAGAGCCCACCGCCGGAACCGGGTGTGCAGTGTGGCCCACGGACCGTACCGGTCGGGCACATCCCGCCAGGCCACCCCCGTCCGGAACTTCCACACGATCCCGTTGAGCACCATGCGATCGTCCAGCCGCTTCCTACCCCGCAGCGGCCTGGGCAGCAGGGGCCGGACGAACTCCCACTCGGCATCCGACAGTTCATGGCGACGTATCACGACACCATGATCCACCAGCGGTGATCATTTGAAGACACTGCCTAGGTCGGAATCTGTTACCGGGGCATCGCAGGTCGCAGGTCACAGCGCGGCCGCGCCTACGGACCCTGCTGGCCGCTCTGCTCTGCGGCGCCATGATCAGCGGCGCAGCCGGACCCTCGCAGGCAGCACAGCACGCCGAAGGTGGCCAAGGCGGTCCTGCCACCGTGGTCAGGACGGACGCCGGCTCGGTCGAAGGCCGCCTCGGCACGGACACCCGGATGTTCCAGGGAATCCCTTACGCCGCCCCGCCGGTCGGGCAGCTGCGCTGGGCGTCGCCCCAGCGGGCCGCGTCCTGGTCGGGCGTACGGACCGCGACCGCACCCGGCCACCGGTGTGCACAGGCAGCAGGGCTCATCGACCAGCAGAGCACCAGTGAGGACTGCCTCTATCTGAACGTCACCACGCCTGTGCGCAGCAGCGCGCGCAAACTGCCGGTGATGGCGTGGATCCACGGCAACGGCTACATCAACGGCGCCGGGAGCCTTTACGACGCACAGCGCCTGGCCGGCATGGGCAAGGTGATCGTGGTCAGCTTCAACTACCGGCTCGGTATCTTCGGATTCCTCGACCATCCCGCGCTCGACCACGGTCCGGCCAAGCACCTGTCGGGCAACTTCGGCCTGGAGGACCAGCAGGCCGCGTTGCGGTGGGTGAGGCGCAACGCGGCGGCATTCGGCGGCGACCCGGCGAACGTCACACTCTTCGGCGAGTCGGCCGGCGGCACCAGCGTCTGCGCGCATCTCGTGGCACCGGGGTCAGCGGGCCTGTTCCAGAAGGCGATCCTGCAGAGCGCCCAGTGCACGGGACGCAAATGGTCACCGGGTCCGCCGACCTGGTTCCCGCTGCCGCGCGCGGAGCGCGAGCGGCACGGGCTTGACGTAGCGGCCAAGCTCGGCTGCTCCGACCCCCGGACAGCAGCGGCCTGCCTACGCGCCGAATCCGTGGAGGAACTCCTCAAGTGGTCTGACTACGGACTCGGGTCCGGACCGGCGGTCGGCGCCGGCATACTGCCCGTGAGCCCCGAACAGGGGTTCGCCACCGGCCACTTCAACCGGGTCCCCATCATCCAGGGAACCACCCGGGACGAACATCGCCTGTTCACCGCGGCCATCGAGGCCGCGACCGGCCGGACGACGACCGGCGCCGGCTACCGGCAACAGATCCGGACACTCTTCGCCCCGAGCGACGCGGCCCGCGTCCTGGCCCGCTACCCCGCCGACCGTTTCAAGTCCCCTGGCGAGGCGCTGTCCGCCGTCATCACCGACTGGGCCTGGGGGTGCACGGTCCTCGACCGGGACCGGACCCTGGACCGGCACGTGCCGACCTACGCCTACGAGTTCGCCGACGAGAAAGCTCCCTGGTTCAGCACCCTCAAGAAACCCAACTTCCCCACCGGGGCGTTCCACGGCAGCGAGCTGGAGTATCTCTTCGACGACGAGCAGCTCCCCGGCCCGGCCACACCCGCTCAGCACCAACTCGCGGACACGATGGTGCGCTACTGGGCCCAGTTCGCCCACACGGGCGACCCGAACGGCCACGGCGCGGCGCCCTGGCCCCGGTTCGGAACCGGCCAGCACGTCCAGTCGCTGCAACCGGGGAAGACGGAACCGGCCGATCTCACCCAGGAACACCAGTGTGGCTTCTGGAAGACCATCGGCAGCTGACGGCTGCCACGGCGCCTGCCCTGGCTGGGCTCGCGGCCCGCCGGTCTGCGGCAGCTCCTTCTTCGCCCTCGGACCGGAAATGGACGACCGGTCGACGGTCCGCCCACACGGAAGCAGGCGCCATCACGTGCCGGATCACTCCGGATGATCGAGTGCTGCCTTCTGCAGTTGCACCGCCGCCAGCAGGCTCAATTTCGGCTCCGCCTGGCGCAGCGCCTTCACCGCCGCGACCGAGTCGATGTCTCCGGTGAAGCCGACGGCTGCCAGCCGGGAGCGGACCCAGCGGGCACGCAGCCGGCCCTCGGTGGCTGCGGCGGTGGACTCCACGATTGCGGCGGCCCGTTCCAGACCCGGGCGCTCCTCGGGCGATGCCTCGGCCAACGCCTGACGCAGGGTCGCCGCGACCACGTCCGCGTCCCGGATGACCGGCACGAAGTTGTGCTTTCCGCTCAGTCCTGCAATGACTGCCATGGGATCACCGTGACGGCCGTGCTCCTCGTATGGCAAGGGACTTGAGGTTTTCCAGAGGATCAGCCCGAACCACGCCTCGCGCTCGACATCACCGCGATCGCCTGCCGCGTAGGGAGCCCACCGGCCGGCGTCGCCTCGCTGTTCGGGTACTGGTTCGGCCCTGTACCGTCTGAGATCACTTTCGGCAGCGAGAAACGGAGCGGCCTGTGCGCAGTGCGCGCGATCGGATCGACACTTCAACGGCTCACTCCGCCCGGGTGTACGACTACATCCTCGGCGGCAAGGACCACTACCTCGTCGATGTCGAGGCGGGCGACGCCATGTGTCAGCACTGGCCCGCGCTGCCGGTGCACATGGGAGAGAACCGGCGGTTCATGCACCGCGCCGGACGTTACCTTGCTCAGGAACGGGGCATCCGGCAGTTCCTCGACATCGGGACCGGCCTCCCCACCGCACCGAACCTGCACGAGGTGGTGCAGGAGGTGGCACCGGAAACGCACGTGGTCTACGTCGACAACGACCCCATCGTGCTCGCCCACGCCCGTGCTCTCCTGCAGGGCTCATCCGAAGGCGCGACGGCCTACGTCGACGCCGACATGCACGATCCGGACGCCATTCTGGACAGCCCGGAGTTCCATGAGCTGCTCGATCTGGACAAGCCGGTGGGCCTGATGATCATCGGGATCCTCCACTTCATCCAGTCGCCGGAGGACCGGCGCCTGGTGCAGCGGCTGCTCGACCCGCTGCCGTCGGGCAGCTACCTGGCGATGACGATCGGCACCGCCGACTTCGCGCCCGAGGAGGTCGGGCGGGTGGCCGACGAGTACGCCCAGCAGGGCATGCCCATGGTGCTGCGCGACCTGGCTACCGCCACCTCGTTCTTCGACGGCATGGAACTGGTGGGGCCCGGCGTCACCCAGGTCCACAAGTGGCGGCCCGGGCCCGAACAGGACGGCATCGACGACGCGGCCATCGCCATGTACGGAGCGGTGGCCCGCAAGCTCTGAGGCGGTGGCGGACTGCGCTGCGGGCCCGCCCACCGCGTTCCGCCGACAGTCCTCCCTCGTATCCCATGGTTGAAGTCCCCCGGGGCGACCGGCAGTTGTAGGTACCCGGGGTGATGGGCTCCGGTGTGGAAGCTGTTGGTCGCGCCGGACGAATTCCCCGTGTTAATTCCGTATCTCCGCGAAGGACTGACTGGAGGAGACGGCTTGACGGCCGGCGACACGGTGGCCCGTGTGGTTCAGGCGTGGGGATCGTCGCCGGGCACGACGCGGCGCCAGATCTCCTGCTGGAATTGCTGAGCGGTCATGTCGATGTGCTCGGCCATCAGTGCTTCGGCCCGAGCGGTTTCTCCGGCGGCGATGGCCACGGCGATGGCCTCGTGCTGTTCGGCGGCCACGCGCAGGGATCCACCCGCGATACCGGCCAGCCCTATGGTCGTGACCTGGCGCTGCAGGCGCCGCATCGCGTCGACGGTCGAGGCGAAGAACATGTTCGAGGCGGCGGCCGCGATGCCGGTGTGGAAGGCCTCGTCGGCGAGCGTGAAGGCGTCGATGTCGCCCTGTTGTGCCGCCTGAGTGGACTGCTGCGCGGCTTCGCGCACCGTCTTGACCTGCGCGGGGGTGGCGCGCTGCGAGGCCAGGTTCGCGGTGGTGGTCTCCAAGTGGCGGCGGAACTCGAAGAGTTCGTCCACCTGCCGCAGGTCCGCGGGCAGAAAGTTGGCGAGCGACTGCTGCCAGGAGGACTGCTCCGGCTCGGACACATAGATGCCACGGCCCTTTTGCACGGACAGTCGCCCCAGGGCGGAGAGGATCTTCACCGCCTCCCGCACCACGGTCCGGCTCATTTCGACTTCTTCGGCCAGGTCCTTCTCGGTGGGCAGCCGGTCACCGGGCTGCAGCCCCTCCCGGACGATGTACTCAAGGACGCGCTCGGCCGCGACCTCGTACCCGGGTCGGTAGCCGCCCCCCGTGCCCGTCGGCACAGGCGCGGGCGCGGCGATCCTCTCTGAGTGGATCAACAGCTCTCCTCGCTTCCCTCTTCGAGACCCCCGGTCCGGCAGACCCCAGCCCCGACGCCGGCCAGATGTTTCCAATACATCATACGCCGCCAACCCAGTGAATCACACGCAAACTCTTGACGCCAGGATCCGGCAACCGCAGACTCTCCCTGTTCTTTTCGTGCCGCCTCACCTGAGACATTCCGTCCCAGGCGGCTACGGAAGCCCTCCCGGTCGGCCACCTCTACTGGCACAGATCTTACCGACAGAACCTCGCATGTATCTGAGTTATCTCCTCTCCGTGGCCCTCGCAGGCAGGGATACCTCCACATGCATGCACTCGACTCTCCTCACGCCCCTCACCGGCCGCACAGCCCCAGCGGCAACCGTAACTCCGAACCCCGTCAACCCCCTTTGAAAGGACAGCACGTTGAACGACATCAAGCTCGGCGTCATCGGCCTGGGCATTCGCAGCGACCTGGTCGAGCTGGTCCATCGGCCGGACTCGGGTTCCGTGGTGGCCGCCGCCTGCGACCGAGATCCACGGATACTCGCGCTCGCCGAGAATCGCTTCGGCAAGCACGTGCGGACAGCTGCCGACCATCACGAACTGCTCGATGCCGGACTCGACGGGGTGTTCGTCCTGACTCCCGACCATACGCACGAGCAGATCGGTCTCGACTTCCTCGCGGCCGGCGTCCCGGTCTTCCTCGACAAGCCGATGGCGATCACCACCGAGAGCTGCGACCGGCTCCTCACGGCGGCCCGTGCACACCGCACCCCGCTGTACGTGGGCCACAACATGCGGCACATGCCGGTCGTGGTGGCCATGCGCGAGCTGATCGACAGCGGGGCCATCGGACAGGTGAAGGCCGTCTGGTGCCGCCACTTCGTCGGCCACGGCGGGGACTTCTACTTCAAGGACTGGCACGCCGACCGACGCAACACCACAGGTCTGCTGTTGCAGAAGGGAGCTCACGACATCGATGTCATCCACTGGCTCGCCGGTGGATACACCCGGCGCGTGAACGCCATGGGCGCCCTGACCGTCTACGGCGGGATCAGCGACCGAAGGGACCGCAGCGGGGAACGGATGACCGACTGGCTGTCGCACGACAACTGGCCGCCGCTCAGCCTGACCGGTCTCCACCCGGTGGTGGACGTGGAGGACCTCAGCATGATGCAGATGCAGTTGGACAACGGGGTTCTCGCCAGCTACCAGCAGTGCCACTACACACCGGACTACTGGCGCAACTACACGGTGATCGGCACCGAGGGCCGGCTGGAGAACTTCGGCGACTCCGAGGGGGCGGAGGTCCGGGTGTGGAACCGTCGCTCCGACTACCGGGCCGAGGCCGATCTGGTGGTGCCCGTGCCCACTCCCACCGGCACCCACGGTGGTGCCGATCCGGTTCTGGCCGCCGAATTCCTGAGGTTCGTACGCGAGGGCGGGGCGACCGTCACCTCGCCGGTGGCGGCCCGGGAGGCGGTGGCCGCCGGGTATGCGGCCACCCTCTCGCTGCGGGACGGCGGGGGCGCCGTCGATGTCGCGCCCGTACCGGCCGACTTGGCCTCGTACTTCGCACACGGTCAGCGGTGAGACCGCCGGCAGGGCGCCGGCCACCGAGGTGACCCGGCGGTGGGGGCAGAACCACCAGCTCCGTTACTGACACACGAGCAAGCAGTCGATAGATCTGATGCATGACAGGGCTCCGAGAGGCGGAGCGGTGTCGCCCCGCGTGCAGAACCACCGAGGGTGCGGAGGGTTCGACGGCAGTCAGCTGGAGGCATCTCCGCACCCAAGTCCTGGTAAGAACAGGCCAAACGGGAGGGGAGGAGTCCGGGGTTGCCGAGTCCTGGCGTCCAGAGTTTGGATGTGATTCACTGGCCACGAATTGAGCCATGTATAGGAAACATTGATGGCACCGAGGCCAGAGTGCGGGCCACTCCTGAACCCCGGACCTCCAGCCGTGAAGGACATCCATGCGAATCACCGATGTGACGGTGGAACTGGTCGACCTGCCCGCTCAGCCGCCCTTCCGGTGGCGGGCCGGACTGCCCGGCTCGGAACCCGCGGTGACGGGCGGAATCCTGCGGGTCCACACCGACGAGGGCCTGACCGGCGAGGCGCACACACGGCGCGGAGTGATCGTCTCCGACCTGGTGGAGCGGCGGATCCGCACGGACCTGACCGGCCGCGATCCGCTGATGCGCGAACTGCTGTGGCAGCGGCTGTGGGAGCTGGACCGCATCGAGGAGCTTCCGATCTATGCGCTCGGTCTGGTCGACGTGGCGCTCTGGGACCTCGCGGGCAAGGCGGCCGGTCTTCCGGTCCACCGGCTCCTCGGCCCGTACCGCGAGGCCATTCCCGCCTACGCGAGCACGGTCACCTTCGGCAGCACCGAGGAGTATCTCGATGTGGCCGACCAGTGCCTGGAGTTGGGGTACGTCGGCATCAAGCTGCACGGCTGGGGCGACCCGAAGGCGGACGCGGAGCTGTGCCGGAAGCTGCGGTCGCACGTCGGTGACGACGTCCCGCTGATGTACGACGGTTCGGCCGGCTTCGACCTCGCCGACTCGGTGTACGTCGGCCGCGCGCTGTCCGAGGCCGGGTACCTCTGGTACGAGGAGCCGATGCGCGAGTTCAGCGTGACCTCGTACCGCTGGCTGGCCGAGCGGGTCGACGTACCCCTGCTGGTCGCGGAGACCTCCGACGGCGCGCACCTGAACGCCGGTGACTTCATCGCGGCCGGTGCGGCGGGTGCGGTCAGGACGAGCGCGCAGCTCAAGGGCGGGATCACCGGGGCGCTGCGCATCGCACATCTGGCCGACAGCTACCAGCTGCGGGCCGAGGTGCACGGCAGCGGCGTGGTCAACGCCCATCTGTGCATGGCGATACCGAACACCACGTCCTACGAGTCCCTGGTGTACACGAACCCCGTGGTGCGCGAGCCGTCGGTCGGTGCCGACGGTCTGGTCCGGGCTCCTTGCGCTCCGGGGATCGGATTCGACGCGCCCGGCTGGTGACCGTCCGCCCGGACCTTTCCTGTGCCGGGCGGCGCACCAGGACCTTCTCACTCAGTTCCTCTTCGAGATCTCGACTCCCGAACTGTTCGAACCAGTCACCCGTGAAGTCTGCCAACGATGGCTACGCGTCCTGCAGACGTCGATGGCTTCCGATTCCGCAGCGACCGAAGGTTAAACAACAAGCTCAGGCTTGTTGTTTATCTACCAAGATCTTCCAGGCTTGCCGATGGCTTTGAGGGTCTCGCGGCGTTTGGCGATTTTGCCGACGTCGTAGCGGGGTGCCCGGTGTTTGTTCTTGGCACCGGGTGGCCGTCCGGGGCCGGTTCCTTGGGGTTGGGGAACACGGGTCCGGCAGGCGAGGTGAGCGCGGATGTTCCGAAACCTTCGGCGGACACGGGGCGGCGTGACCCGGATTGGGACGGTGTGTGTCTCCCAGGGCCGGCGGCGGCCCGCGGCGAGGGGCCGGGCGAGTCGGAGCTGGGTGTGGGCGACGCTCAGGATCCAGGTCCAGCGGCCCGCGGCGTCGGGAGTGCGGAGTTTCGGGGTGGCGTCGGTACATCGCTCCGTGCCCGTGACAATGCTCGGGCAGCAGTGTCAGGTCCGGCGGATCCCCATGCGAGCGAATCCGTTCTGGACTGACAGCAGGGCAGGATGAGGCGCATGGGAAGCGCGCGGTTCACGGAGCTGTTCGAACGAGGACGGGATGCACTCCTGTCCGGGGAAGTCCCCTGTCAGGAGCCGCCCCTGGACGGTGGCGGACGTTGGGGGATCACCGTGGTTCTGCGACCGGACCCATCGGCTGCGCGACGCATGGAACGCGTTACCGCAGAGGCCATGGCTGTAGCGGGAAACTCCCATTGGGCGACAGGTTCCGCAATCTCCTCGCATTTCACCATCCGCACATTGGAGAATTACCGGTCATTCGTCCCTACGGGGGATGAGCGGGTCAAGCGATATCAGACAGCGCTTCGGCAGGCATCTGTCCGGGTGGGCAGCATCCGGCTGGAGCTGTCAGGGCTGACCCTCACTCCTGCGAGTGTCATGCTGTGCGCCTCTCCGTCAGGCCCCACGGCCGAGCGGTTCGCCGAGTACTTGGCGGAAGAGCTGGCGGACGACGCCTGGTTCGAAGCCGGACTCAACCGCGACATCTGGTACTCGAACTTGGTGCACCTCACCCGGTTGCCCGCGGATCCCGCGGCCCTTGTCGAGTGGGTCGCTGCCCGCCGGAACCTGGACCTGGGATCCAGCGTTCACACCTGCGCGGACCTGGTCGCCTGGAAGTTCAACAATCGACACCGACACTTGGTGCCTGCGACTCTTGGGAGAGCGGAACTGAACGGTCCTGCTGCTGATGCCGGAGCACGGTCGTGGCGAAGCGGGTGATGCCTGCTGCCCTGGAAACGGCGATGTGCGCTACGTCGTCGAACTCCATGCCAATGGTGGCTCACCGTCAGAGGCCCGTCGTACTCTGCCGCAGGTGACACACCATCTGGTAGATCCCCGCACTCTCGAAGCTGCCATCCGTGATGCGCAGGAAGCTCTGGCTGAGTACGACAATGCCCTGAAGTGGCTGCTCCGTCCTGGCGCGGCCCAGGACGGTCCGCTGGCGACTGAGGTGTGGGTGTTCGATTCGAACTTGACGCACGTCTTGATGGTGGATCACCGCTGGCGTAGGTGGGTGGCGCCGGGCGGCAAGGTGGATCCAGGAGAGACTCCACGAGAGGCGGCCGGGCGGGAACTATTCGAAGAAACCGGTCTGACGGTAGAACTCCTTGGTGCCCCGGCTGCTGTAGGCAGGGCGTTTTTCCGTCCAGTTGTCGGCGCGGGGGCCGTTGCGGCTCAGGCGTCCGGTCATGAGAATGAGTGTCCGCCCAGGTCATCAGGGGCGCAGCAGCCCGTCCGGTTCGTTCTCGCCCTGCGCCTGATGGCGGATGCCGACCAGGCGGTCGCCGCCGGGCAGGGCACGCAGTTCGGCCAGGGGTTGGGCGACCGCCGGCGAGGTCAGGTCGGTCCGGCCGACGACCCCGGCAACCAGCGGGTCGGCGGCGGCGAGCGCCAGGTACTCGGGGGTCTCCTCCGGTACGCAGATCGTCTGCACCGGTACGGTGGCGTCGACTCCGGCGGCCGAGGCCTGCGGGCAGGGGTCGCCGAGGGTGAAGCCCCGCCGCACAAAGCTCAGTTCGGGTCCGGTGGTCCGCTGCTGGCTCTGCCGGGTGGTCGGGGATACAGCACAACGGGGCGGGGGTGCCGGTCAGCACCCCCGCCCCGACGCCGGGCGGCCGCTCAGCCCTTCGTCGCACCTCCGGTGAGGCCCTTGACGAACTGCTTCTGGAAGGCCAGGTAGAAGACGAGAATGGGCAGGGTCGCCAGGAACATGAGGGCGAACACCGCGCCGTAGTCCGCCTGGTGTTCACCGATGGCCCGGTAGATGCCGACGGTCACCGTGGTGCCGGTGGCCGGGCCCAGGACGATCAGCGGGTTGAGGAAGTCGTTCCAGATCCAGACGCCGAGGAAGATCAGTACGCTGGCCGACGCCGGTCGCATCAGCGGGAAGACCACCTGCCAGAAGGTGCGGAACGCGCCGGCGCCGTCGATCGCCGCCGCCTCCTCGATCTCCCTCGGGATCGTCTTGACGAACCCGGCGAAGACGAAGACGCCGAACGGCATGTAGTACCCGACGTACGCGAGGATCAGGCCGGGGACGGTGCCCATGAGGCCAAGTCCCCTCAGTACATCGGTGATCGGGGTCAGGATGACCGCCGGCGGCACCATCAGCCCGCACAGCAGCACGACCATGGCGACCTTGGCCGGGGTGCCGCTCGCCCGGGCCAGGTAGTGGCCGAGCATCGCGGAGATCGCGGTGGTGACGAGGATGGAGATCACGGTGACCTCCGTGCTGTTGACGAGCCCGTACCAGAAGAGGTGGTCGGGCCGGGACAGCACGCTCTCAATGTTGGCCGTGGTCGGCGGGACCGGCAGCCCCACCGGGTCCGACACGATCGCCGAACCGTCCTTGAACACATTGACCAGCACGAGGTAGATCGGCAGGAAGAAGAGGAGGCCGGCGAGGAGCGCGACGACCGGACGGAGCCAGGCCCTGGATGCGTTGACCATCAGGAGGACACCTCGCGTTTCTGCAGGAGGCCGAGCGCGATCACCGACACGGCGGCGACCAGGAGCAGCATCGCCACCGCCATCGCGGAGGCGTAGCCGACGTGGTTTCCGTTGAACGCGGTCTGGATCACCTGGAAGGCGAGGGTGGAGGTGGTGCCGGGTCCCGGGCCGCCGTTGGTGAGGACCTGGACCTGGTCGTAGGCCTTGAAGCCGCCGATCAGCGACATGACCGTGTTGATGGTGACGGCGGGCGCCAGCATCGGCCAGGTGACATGGCGGAAGCGTGTCGCCGGGCCGCAGCCGTCGATCGCCGCCGCCTCGTGCAACTCCTGGGGAATGGACTGGAGTCCGGCCAGGTAGATGACGACGCAGAAGCCGAGTCCCTGCCAGGCGATGACCCACGAGACCGTGTAGAGGGCGAGGCTCGGATCGGAAAGCCACCCCGGCGGATGACTCACCCCCAGCTGCCGCAGCATGGAGTTGAGCAGCCCGTCGTCGACGAGGATCGCCTGCCAGATGACGCTGACGACCACGGCGCTGAGGACGACCGGGACGAAGAACACGCTGCGCAGGACGTTGTAGAGCCAGCCGCGCCGGTCGAGGAGCATGGCGATCGCCAGGCCGCCCGCGTTCGTGACGAGGGTGACGAGAACGGTGACGAGGACGGTGTTGCTGAGCGCTTTGAGGAATTCGTCGTCGGAGGCGAGGCTGGTCAGGTTGTGCAGGCCGACCCACTTGGTCGGCGGGTTGAACGGGTTCTTGTTGGTGAGGCTGTAGCCGATCGTGATACCGATGGGCACGAGCACGAGGGCCAGATAGACCAGCAGGCCCGGCGCCGCGAAGACGGCGAAGCGGGTCGCGCCGTCGCGGGAGCGTGCCTGCCGGGCCCGCTCCGGCGATCGTGGTGTCGAGCCCGTGGGCGCCTGCCGCCCGGACGGTGCGTCCGGCTCCACGGCAGTGAGGGTACGAGGTCGCATCAGTGGGTGGCCTTCTCCCACTGCTCGTCCATGTACGAACCGAACTGAGTGGCCGTCATCCGGCCGCTCAGGAGCTTCTGCACACCTGCCGCGGCCTTGTCGGACAGGCCCGGCGGCATCGAACCGTCACCGGTCTCCTGGGAGAAGGAGTTGACGACTCCGTCGGACTTCTGGGCCTGCCGGTAGGCGTCCGCGGTCTCCTTGTACACGGGGCCCATGTTCTTCGGCGGCGTATAGCCCTTGATGTCGATGATGAGCCCGTCGGCCTTGACGGCGGCGTCGAGGTTCGTCTCGTCCTCCATGAACGCCTTCGCCCACTTCTTGGCCAGCGCCACGTCCGGAGCCTTCGAACTCACCGTCATCCCACCGCCGGTGACGCCCGGCAGTGCCGGCGCTCCCTGATCGGTGGGCCATGCGAAGACACCCGTGTCGAAGTTCGGTTTCTTCGCGTCGGCGGAGGCGGAGAACCAGCTGCCCATCGGGTACATGGCACCCTTGCCGTCGCGGAAGGCCTGCTCCGTGTCGGCGTAGGAACGGGAGAGCCCCGCCCGGTCGATGTAGCCCTTCTTCGCCAGGTCGGCGACCTTCTGAGCGGCCGTCACGAATGCCTGGTCGGTGAACTTGACCTTGCCCGAGCCGCGTTGGGAGAGCCAGTCCGGCGTCTTCTTGTAGACATCGGTCGCCACGGTGCAGATCAGCGGGAACATGTCGGCCCACGAGTCCTTGCCGCCACCACCGACCACGAACGGGTTGACTCCCTTGGACTTCAACTTTGCGCTGTCGTCGACCAGTTCGGCATACGTACGCGGTGGAGCCTTGATACCGGCCTTCGCGAAGTCACCCTTGTTGTAGTAGACGAGCGTCGTCTGGGCGGCATAGGGCAGTTGGTAGACCTTGCCGTCGTACGTGTTGGCATGCGGATCCGCGTACTTCGCGAGCTCCTTGTCCGACCACGGCGCCAGCTTGCCCGCCTCGGCGAACCCGGCAGGGTTCAGGCCGATCATGATGTCCGGGAACTGGCCCGTGCTGTCCAGCTGCTTCGCGTACCCGGTGCGGTCGGCACTGGGCGAAACGAGCTTCTTGACGGTCACTCCGGGCACCTTCGCCGAGGCGCGGGCGATCGCCGCGTCCCAGTACTTCGCATCCAGGTTGGGCGTCTCGAAGGTGAGGAAGGTCAAGGTCACCTTGCCACCCGATGACGCGCTCCCACTGGTGCCACCAGCCGTACATCCGGTCAGTACCGCAGCACCCGCGAGGGCCGCGACCCTCAGCAGCATCGGATTGCGTGTCATGCGTCTCTTCCCCTACCCGCCGAATCCAAGAACGCTCCCCCGGCGAAAGCGCTCTGAGTATCAAAGTCCGCTCACGACACTGTCAAGAGATGAAGCGCAACTATTTACCCCAACTGGGTGCAATAGATCTCATCTATCTCTTGACTCGCTCCGCGGTCAGCTGCACGCTAGATCGCACTTGTACTGGGCGTCTACCCACAAGAGGCAAGGAATTTCCCCTCCTGGCGAGGACGTGAAGACGTCCGCCTGCCACTCCTTCTGCCTTCCGTACGCCGACGAAGAGTACGAACTATCAAGGCTTCCCTCTGAGGAGGAACTATGGACAGACGGCGATTTCTCGTCGTCAGTGGTCTGGGCACGGTCGCGGCGGCAGGAGCGATGGGGCTCACCGCAGCCCCCGCTCAGGCCGAACCGCCCACCGCAGGCGGGGCGGCGTCCCGGGCGCGGCGCATCACCGCGGGCTTCCTGTCGCTGAGCCTCGACGCGTCCGGCCGGGTGACCGGTCTGGTGGACCTGCGCAGCGGCACCGACCATCTGGCGGCGGGCACTTCGGTGCCACTGGTCAGTGTGGTGGCCGACGGCGGGCATGAGGTGCCCGCCACGATGAAGGTCTCGCCGCGGGACCGGCGCGTGTTGGTGTTCAGCGGCGAGAAGGTGACGATCGAGGTAAAAGTCGTCGGATTCCCGACGCACAGCACACTTGAGGTGGTGGGCCTGACGGCTGCTCCTGGTGTGGACGTGCAGACGCTGTTGTGGGGACCGCTGCCGACGAAGCTCGACCGGACCATCGGTGAGACCGCCGGAGTGGTGACGGACGGCGACTTCCTCCTGGGAGTGCGACCGCTCAACGACAAGACCGTGGGCGGCTGGCCGAACGAGCACCTGGCGTACGGGTTCGGTCCGGATCTCGTCTGGAATCCGTACGGGTTGCAGACGGGCGAGAAGGACGAGTGGCTGGCGAGCAACGTCGCGGCGAAGACGACATGGGGCAGCGTGCTGCGCGCCACCACCTACGACTACAGCCGGGAGCGGATCCGGCAACGCACCACCGGGTACGAGATCCCGCTCGGGCCGCTGCCCGCGCCGGAGGGCCGGATCGTCGGTTCGAGGATCGCGCTCTTCGGCAGCGCTCCGGACCTGTCCCTCACCACGCTGAGCCACATCGCCAGGGAACACGGGCTGGCGTACCCGACGCTCGACGGCCAGTGGCAGAAGGTGGCCCAGCGCACCGCGCAGTCCCACTTCTGGATCCACGATCTCACCACGGAGAACGTCACCGCCGCCGCCGGCTACACCAAGCAGGCCGGGGTCAGGAACATCTACGCCATCTCAGGCGACGGGCCCTGGGTGTCGCACGGGCACTACCAGTTCAACAGCGCGTTCGGTGGATCCGACGCCGCGGCCGCCCGGTTGGTGGCCGCCGCGGCCCGGGAGGGCATCGAAGTCGGCGTGCACACCCTGTCCTCCTTCATCGACGCCAGTGACCCGTATGTGAAGGCCCCCGCCGACCCGCGTCTCGCCGAGGGAGGAAACGTCAGGCTGACCCGCGCACTCGGCACCTCGGACACCACCCTGTACGTGGACGGCGACCGCCCGCTCGCCGCCGGCGTCGACGGCCAACGGCTGCGCATCGGCGACGAGTTCCTCACCTACACCGCCGTCACGAAGACCGGTGACGCCGAGTGGCGGGTCGACGGCCTCGCACGGGCGCAGTGGGGATCGGCCGCACAGTCGTACCCGGCCGGGACCCGTGCCGCCCGGCTCATCCAGAACGGCTACGGCGGCGCGCTGGGCAGCCTGCCGATCATCGACGAGATCGCGACCCGCCTCGCCACCGCGTACAACGACACCGGTGTGCACGCCACGTCCTACGACGGCCTGGAGTCGGCGGGCTACAACGGCTGGGGCGGCTACGGTTTCGCGCACCTGGTCAACGGCGTGTACCGGCAGCTGGCCACCAAGGAGTTCATCACCGAGTGCAGCAATCTCGCGTCCAACACCTGGGACGCCCAGTCCAGGGCCAGTTGGGGCGAGATCGGCAAGACCGACTACGCCCAGCTGCTGCGCAGCAACACCTTCTACCGGGCCAACTACCTGCCCGGGATGATGGGCCAGCAGGGCTTCTCCGGCGACGACGACCTGGGGACCATCGAGGTCACCATGGCGCGCGCCGCGTCTCTCGACGCCGGAGTCAACTTCGAGACCAGCGTGCAGAGTCTGGCATCCGGGAGGAACACCGCGGCCCTCTTGGAGGCCGTCAGGACGTGGGAGTCCGCGCGCCAGGCGGGCGCGTTCACCGCCGATCAGAAGAAGCTGCTGGGCGACCCCGACAAGCGGTGGCACCTGAGCGAGGTGACGCCACATCAGGAATGGTCACTGCAACAGGTGGACACGGAGGGCGATCCGGTCGGCGAACCGCAGCCGGCCAGGGCCCCGATGCCTGGCTTCACCACGCCGCAGCCGCCGGACGCCCGGGTCGGTGAGCTGTACGCGTTCAAGGTCACCTCGGCGACGCCGCGGACCATCCGCTACGAGGTCACGTCCGGCCACCTGCCGAAGGGGCTCACCCTCAACCAGGACACCGGCGGCATCACCGGCGTTCCGACCGCCGCAGGACCCAGCAGGTTCACCCTCACCGCCCGGGGCGGCGAGGGCGTCGACGACGCGGAGATCACCTACCGGGTGACGACCAAGCGGTGAGCACGGCCCGTGACAACCCATGACAACCCGTGACACCAGGAAGGCCGCTCCCCCGTATCGGGAGAGCGGCCTTCCTGCCATGTCTGACGAGTGATCAACTCACCTTATTTTCCGAGACGTTCATCCGATACGTCACTGACGCGTCGGGTACACCGGCACCGCCACGGGCTGTGATGGTGAACGTCCTGGCGCCGGGCCCCGTGGGGACTCCGGTGATCCCGCCGGTGTCCTTGTTCAGGGTCAGCCCATTCGGCAGGGCGCCGGACGTGATCTCGTAGCCGACCGTCTGCGGTGTGCTGGAGGTGACCTTGAACGCGTACAGCTCACCGGCCTTGGCCTCGGGCGGGGCGGCCGTGACGAAGCCGGGCCGCGGCGCCCGTACGGTCTGCGCCGAACCGACCGGGTTGCCGTCCGCGTCCGTCTCCTGGAGCGACCAGCGCTTACCCTCGGCCTCCTCGCTCAGGTGCCAGTACGTGCCCTGGTCCGCCATGAGCTGCCGCTGGGCGGAGGTGAAGGCACCGGCCGCGATCGCGGCGTTCCACGTCTTGACGGCGGCGAGGACCGCCTGGGTGTTGCCACCCTGGGACAGGCTGCTCATGCTGGTCTCGAACCAGCCGAAGTTCACGCCGAGGGACGCGCCCCGCGCCAGGTTCGTCTCGACGTCGAGCGTCTTCGTGTCGCTGCCGATCGGGAGTGAACCACCCATCAACGGGAGGTAGTTGGCCCGGTAGAAGCCGACGTTCCTGGACATCTGGTCGTAGTTCGAGTCGGACCATCCGATGCCACCCCAGCTGACCCGGGACTGAGCCTGCCAGGAGTTGGTCGACGGGTTGGAGGCCTCTGCGATGAAGTTGTCCTGCGACTTCAGCCGGCGGTGGAAGCCGTTGATCATGTGTGCGAAGCCCTGCCCGCTCCAACCGTTCCAGGCCACCTCCTCAAGGCCGTCGAACGAGATGTTCCTGATGCCGGTGGTGTTGCAGACCGTGGCCAGGCGGCTGGCGATCTCGTCGATGATCGGCAGGTCGCCCCGTGCGCCGCCGTACTGGTTCTCCGATGTCCGGACGGCGTCGGCCCCCTTGGGGCAGGACGCCGCGGCGGAACCCCACTGCGCGCGCTTGACGTCGGTGAACTGCCATTCGCCGTCGCCGGCCCGGGTCACACCGGAGAACGTCACGAACTCGTCGCCGAGCCGCAGCCTGCGGCCCAGGACGTACCCGCCGCCGCCCGAGTCGCCGTCGGCGTACAGCGTCGTGTCGGCCGCGGCGAGCGGGCGGGTCAGCTTGACGGTCTTGCCGGTCGTGAGCCGCTCGTCGGCCGGCGCCGGTACGACATAGGGGTCGTTGGCGGCGATGAAGTTGGACAGGGTATGCACACCGACCCGTATCCCGCTCGCGGCGGCGGTCCTCGCCATCCGGGTCGCGGTGGCGTCCGAGCCGCCGAAGTTGCCGTTGAACTCGTAGTGGCCCGTCGACTTCCAGGGTCCGGCGGCGCTCTCGACGGAGTAGACGTTCCTGATCCCCGCCTGCTCGGCGAAGGCGACGGCCGCGGCCAGGTTCGTGGTGCTCAGGTCGTGCAGCGTCAAGAACGGCTGCCGGGTCGCCTCGGCCACCTTCTGCCACTGCCCGTCGATGGTCGGATACGCCAGCTTCTCGGCCTGCGCGACCTGGCTGAGCACGGTGAGCACGAGATCCGGTGCACTGCCGTACACCGCGAGCCCGGAGCCGACGATCTCGGCCTCGGATCCGGCGAGCGGGCCGGTCGGGATCTGCCCGTCCCTGATCCTCGCTTTCGTGTAGTCGTAGGTGTAGGCGCGCAGGATGCCGCCCCACGACGTCTTCGCACCGGCGCTCCAGTCGTTCTGTGTCCCGCTCTGCCCGTACGGTTTCGCCTCGACGTCCGCGCCGAACCCGAACGCGGCGAACTCCTTGGGCCAGGCCCCGACGGTCTTGTCGTTGAGCGGGTGGATGCCCAACACGAAGCGGCTGTCGCCGACGACGCCGACGCCCTCGCCGACCGTCTCGTTGACGCGCGACGCCAGCGGCCCCCACAGCAGTGTCTGCACCTCGACACCCGGGGCTGCGCTGAGATCGACGACTTCCAGCGTGGAGTACGTCGCGTGCGCGGTGACCCGGACCTCGACGGTCACCCTGGCGCTGCTGAACACCAGCACCCGCGGATCACGTCGCGACACCCGCACCCGGGTGGGGACCTCCTGCTGTCCGTCCGCCAGCACGACGGACACCAGCGGGCCCGTTCTGTCGGCCGCCAGGTAGTCGGTGCCGTTGCGCAGGTCCACGAGGCCGGTCACCCGGCCCGTCCCGTCGAGACCCACGCCGAGGAAGCCCGCCGTGATACGCAGCGCTCCGGACGCGCCGGATACCCCGGATATCCCGGATTCCTGTGCCGCGAATGCAGGTTCTGCCGAACTCGGAAGAGCGACCGTCGCGAGCGAACCCACCCCGCCCGCGATCAGGAACCTCCGCCTGTCCATGATTCCTCCTGGTTGTTGTGATCAGTGCCCGTGCGGGTGATGGTCACGGCTCAGGGAAGCGTCCACCGTTGGTTGTCCTTGGCGTTGCAGTCCCACAGCGCCAACTGCACCGCGCCGTTGCCCGCGGCACCTCCCGGGACGTCGAGGCAACGTCCGGAGCCCGCGTTCCAGAGGGTTCCGTCGGAGCGGGACACCCAGCGCTGGTTCTCGCCCCGGTCGCACGTCGCGAGCTGGACCGGGCTGCCATTCCGGGTGCTGCTGGCGTCGGCCTCGACGCACTTCCCCGCCCGGCCGCCGAGCCGCAGCGCGCTCCCGTACGAGAACCACTTCTGCGCGCCGGACCCGTCGCAGTCCCAGAGCTGGATGCGGTTCCCGTCCGTCGTGGCGCCGCCGGCGTCGTCGAGGCACTTGCCGCTCAGGCCTGAGGCGACCTGACCGGTGCCGGCCTTCGGGGCCGCACCCGGGGTGAGCTTGAAGTCGTCGAACTGGTCCGTCCGGTAGCCGGTCACCCCGAGGCCCGCCTGGCCGCGGGTGAAGGTGGAGTCCTCCACGCCGCCGAGCTTCCTGCCGTCGAGGTACGCCGTCAGCGTCGGGCCCTGCATCGTGAACGCCAGCTTGTGCCACGTGTTCAGGCCCACGACGTGGGTCTTGCCCTTGGCCAGGGTCACGTAGTTCCATGTCCGGTCGCTCTTGTCGATCGACCAGGATCCGTCGTCGCCGAGCCTCAGGTGGTAGGCGTCCAGGCCGTTGTTGTTACGTCCCTGCATACCGAGCCGGCCGAGGAGCTCGACGCTGCCGGACTGCTCCAGCATGACGTCGGCGGAGACCGTGTAGTTGGACCACGAGGCGTCGCCCATGAACGAGTACGGGGCGTGGTACGGCTCGTCGGTCCAGCGGATGGGGGTGGTCGGGGCCATCTGCCGCAGACACTTCCCGGAGCGCCCGCCGCCGCAGGCCACCTTCTCGAAGGCGCCGTTCATGTCGGAGAAGTACGTGGCGTCCGTGGATGCGCCGGGCTTGTCGAAGGTGTCGGTGTAGGGCAGCTTCATCGCGGCGCCCGCCGGGGCCTTGGCCGTGCCCTTGCCCTGGCCCGTGGTGGTGGTCAGCGAGTAGACGTGCCCCGGCTTCAGGGTCAGGCTGTACGTGCCGTCCTGCGCCGGTGTGATGTCCTGGCCGCGCACGAAGTCGTCCGCGCTGCTGTCCGACGCCACGTCGGTGGACCACACGTGCACAGTGCCGGTGGACAGACCGCCGCCGACGGCGACGTTCACGGTCTGGTCCTCCTTGGCGTCCACGGTCTCGACGACCGTGGAGTAGTCACGGTCGTTCGCCGACTTCAGTGAGACGTAGCTGCCGTTCGCCCGGTCGCCACCGAGATAGCCGCTCGCCGAGTCGATGTAGTGCCAGCCCGGCTTGGTGAACTGCGCGGTGTGCGCGGTGATCCAGGTCGTCGTGCCGGTGCTGTAGTGGCCCGACCAGGGCTGCGCGGCGACCGACATGCCGTCGGTCGAGAAGAACAGATTCGGGTAGAGCGCGGAGATGGCCGGCCAGTTGAAGTACGCGGTCATCCGGCCGTCGATGTAGTCGCGGTTGATGGCGCGGGCCACCGCGGGAGCGCCGGTGTCGGTTTCCAGGGATCCGTTCTCGCTCGCCCACAACTGCTTGCCGAGACCCTGCGCGGTGTCGGTGCTGGGGCACGAGGTGAAGGCCGTCTGGTAGCCGCACGGATAGTGCACGCCGACGACGTCGACCGCGTCCTTGAACTCGGGGTCGTTCTTGAGGGCGTCTGCCACGCCCCAGTCGCCGTAGTCGGCGGCGACGACCTTGGTGTGGTACCCCTTCGCCAGGAGCGTGGACTTGAGCTTCTTGTACCAGTCGGCGCTGAAGCCGTGCTCGTTCCAGCCGCCGATGGAGTCGATGTCCAGGTGGTGCTTCTTCGCGCAGCCGAACCAGGACAGGTAGTAGTCGATCATGTCCTGGGACCAGAAGTCGCCGTCGCCGACCCACCCCGGGGCGCCCCAGGCGAGGCCGGCCAGCTTGATGTCGGGGTTGCGCTTCATCGCCTGCTCGGCGAGCCACCACTCGTAGCCCTGGCCGCAGTCCACCTGGCCGCGGGTGTGTTCGTGGCTGGGCTCGGCGCCGTCGGTGGAGTTGGTGTCGCCGCCGACCTCCAGCTTCAGGACCTGCAAGGAGGCGCCGTATCCGGGCTTGAACAGGTAGTCGAGCAGCTGGCTGCGCTGCGGCTCCGGATAGTCGATGAGCAACCGGGAGTTGCCGCCGCCACCGCTGATCGCCCCGACCCCGTCGAAGGTGCGGCCGGGTTTCGTGCCGTCGACCGTGATGGAGGTACTCGGGGCGGCCGCCCGGGCGTGGGGCGTGGGCCCGTACACGAGGCCACCGATCACAAGGAGCAGAAGAGCAAGGAGAGTTGGTCTGCGTCTGAGCAGGGGTGTCATGTCGACTCCGGGAGAGTAGGGAGGACCGACCGTCAAACGCGCAATCTGCAACACGAACGAACACAGACGCGCAGTCGTGCCGATGGTGAGGGGTCGGAGACATCCTGTCAACGCCGAGCGACATGTTTCCGGTCTCCACCGGAGCTCGGATGAACCCCGGTGGAGACATGGACGGTTCACTTCACTCGCCGCCAACTCCGCGACACCCAGGGGCGATTCACTCTTCGCCGCGCCGATCGATCCCCGCCCGGCGGCCACGTCCTACCCGCCGTCCACCCCGTGTCGGCTCGCAGAATGGCTCCGAACTAGCCCGCTACGTATGCGCCTTGAGGCGGGAATGCTTCAGGAACAAGAGGGCGCATCACTCTTGACGCCCAGGGCTCCGGACTGTTCTCGTGACTCACGCCGCGCGAGGCCGTCCAGGACTCTGCGCCGGGCAAGGGTGTGCCGCGGAATCCCGCCGCTGACGCCGCCGGCCCGCGAGGGGCCGGCGCCGGCGGTCAGGCGGGCAGGACCGCCGTACCCGGATCCCGGTGGGCCAGCGCGACGCCCACCGCGACGGTGGCGGCGGCGACGAGGCCGGCCAGTGGCACCGCCCAGTGGCCGGCGAAGGTCGTCGCGAGCACCAGTGGCACGCTGACCGGCAGCACCGCTCGCTGGGCCGCACCCCGTTTGAAGTGGCGCGTGTGCAGCAGCGACACCGTGAGCAGGAACAGCGCGGTGGGCACGGTGGCCGCCGCCGCTGCCGCGACCGCCGGGATGTGCGCGTGGCCCGTCACCTGCTCGACGGTGACCTCGATGCCGGCGCCGATCGCGGCGGCCGACGCGAAGACCAGATAGTGGCCGTAACCCCAGAGGAACGCCTGCCGGTTGGAGGCCAGGTGCTCGTGGATGGGCACCGCGAAGTAGATCCAGTAGGCGGCGAAGACGATGACGAGACCGCCCGCCGCGATCGGCAGCAGTTCGCCGAGTGCGGCCGACTCGTCCACCGCCGACTGCACAGCGACCGTCGCGGCCGCGACGGTCTCGCCGAGCATGATGATGGTGAAGAGGCCGTAGCGCTCGGCGATGTGGTGCGGATGCCACTGGGTCCGTTGACGGTGCTCGGCGAACGCGGGCACCGACAGATCGGCGACGGCCATGGGCACGAAGCCCCACTCCCACGCGGCGTCGGGCAGTAGCAGCAGAACGACCCAGCCGAGCTGTACGACCACGAGCCCGGCCGCGTACCGCAGGGCCGTGGTCCTGGCGGCGCCCGTCTCGCCGCGCGCCGCCCGGAGCCACTGGAGCGTCAGCACGACGCGCATGATCAGATAGCCGACGATCGCGACCCCGTAGTCGGCGTGGTCGAAGGCGCGCGGGACCCCGGCGGCGAGGACGAGCACCCCGGCGATCTGGACCAGGGTGGCGACCCGGTAGAGCGCGTCGTCGGTGTCGTACGCGGACGCGAACCAGGAGAAGTTGACCCAGGCCCACCAGATCGCGAAGAACACGACCAGATAGCCGGTGATCCCGTGCGCCGGGTGGCCATCGGCCAGCGCGTGCACCAGATGGCTGCCCGCCTGCGACACCGCGACGACGAAGCACAGGTCGAAGAAGAGCTCCAGCGGGGTGGAGGCACGGTGCGGCTCGCCGGGATCCCGGGCCCGCATCCGCACCCCTGGCAGCGGGAGCCCGCCGCGTCCTGCCCCGGACGCCGCCGTCTCTTCGTTCATCAGCGCGCCGCTCCTCCGCTCACACCCGGCACCGGTCCCGTCCCGGGGCCGCTCAGCAGCTCACCCTGACACGCGAACCGGCCCGCAGCGAGAACTGCGGGCCGGGAAACGCGGGTCGGCCTGGCGCGTGCGTCGGGCCGGTGCGGTGCGGTGGGTCAGCCGGTGGTCGTCGTCTGCTGACCGGTGGCGCTGTCCTTCAGCCACTCCTGCCAGGAGAGGTTGAAGTCGGCGTAACCGTTGTCACCGGCCGCCTTGCCGCGCGGGGAGCCGGTGATGGTGATCGGGTCGCCCTGCTTGACGAAGTCGTAGAACCACTTGGCGTCCGCCATCGAGAGGTGCACACAGCCGTGCGAGCCGTAGCTGTGGCCCGGGTAGGGGTCGCCGGTCGAGTAGTGGATGTAGGTACCGGAGTTGGTGAGGTGCACGTCCCACGGCAGGGTCAGGTCGTAGAAGTCGGGGCTGCCCTTGGTGCAGCTGATGCCGACGCTGCACGAGGTCATGTGGACCTCCTTCGCCTTGTCCATCACGGCCATCGTGCCGTCCCAGGAGGGGAAGCTGGGGCTGCCCGCGTCGATCGGAAGGGTGCGGACCGGCTTGCCGTTGCGCGTCACCTTCATCGAGTGGCCGGGCACCGACGCGGTGGCCTCGACGTCATCACCGATGGTGAACTTGTGCTGGTAGTTGTGCGTCCCGTAACGGCCGTTGCCGTTGCTCACGTCCTTCAGGTCCGCGTTCAGCGTCACCTTGGTGCCGGGCTGCCAGTACTTCTCGGGCCGCCAGTCGGCGCGGGTGCTGCTGAACCAGTGCCAGGCGCCGGTGACCGGCGCGGACGTGGAGACCTTGAGGTGCTTCTCGACCTTGTCGCGGGCCGAGGTGGCGACCGGGTTGGTGAAGACCACCGAGATCGGCATCGCGACCCCCACGGTCGTACCGGTCTTCGGGGCTATCGTTTCCAGCAGCATCGGCGGACCCGCGGGGTGCGTCGGTGACGGATGTGCGGCGGCCGACGCCTTGGGCGACCCCCCGTTGGCCGAGTCGCCCGAGGCGGACGCCGAGGCATTTCCCCCACAGGCACTCGTGCCGGCCAGTACCGCGCTGACCAGCAGTGCGATCCCTATGCTGCCCTTGACCCGCCCCATGCTCATGCTCCGCTCACACTACTTCCCGCCGGATACAACACCCGTAGAGACAATAGTCCGTGCGCAGCGGTTGCAGAGAATCTCGTAAAGCGCAGGCCAAGTCTTGGTACGGAACAGGCCACTCGGAGCGCGGCCCGTCCGGGAACGCCGGTCCAAAGAGTTTCGCCCCGGACCAATACACCTGTCCGGTGACGCTCGTTGGCCCTGATGGCCCTTAGACCAAGCACCTGCGTCAGGAGACGGCACGCATGAACAGGAAGTCCGGCAACCGGAACGGTCGCTTGCCGCTGACCGCCGCACAGACGGGGATGTGGTTCTCCCAGGAGCTGGACGCGGAGAACCCCAACTACCGCGCGGCCGAGTTCGTCGAGATCCGGGGCCCGCTCGACCTGGAGCTGCTGGAGGAGTCCCTGCGCGAGGCCGTCGGCGAGACGCAGGCGCTGCGGGCCGGGTTCGAGACCGACGGCGAGGGCCGCACCTGGCAGCGCGTCGGGCCGGCACCCCGGTGGTCGCTGCCGCTGGTGGACCTGCGCGGCGCGGACGACCCGTGGGCCGCCGCGCACACCTGGATGTGGGACGACATGCGGTGCCCGCTGGACCTCGGGCGTCCGCCGCTCTTCACCTTCGCGGTGCTCAGGACAGCCGATGACTGCTTCCTGCTCTACATCAGCGTGCACCACATCGCGCTCGACGGTTACGGCTTCTCGCTCTTCATCCAGCGGGTGGCCGAGCTCTACTCCGCGCTGGAGTCCGGCCGGTTCCGCCCGGACCCGGCCTGGGGGACGCTGGAGGAACTGCTGGCCGACGAGGCCGCGTACCACGCGTCGGAGCGGTTCGCCGAGGACCGGGAGTACTGGGCGGCGCAGCTCGCCGACCACCCGGCGGCGCCCGACGCGGCGGGCCGGCTGAAGTCGGTCCCGCACCGCTTCGTACGGGAGAGCGGCCCGGTCGGCGCCCCGGCCGCCGCCGGACTGCGGGCCCTGGCCCGGCAGGCCAGGACGAGCCTGCCGTCGGTCGCGATGGCGGCGCTCGCGCTGTACGTGCACCGGCTGAGCGGGCGGGACGAGGTGTCACTCGATCTCACGGTGACCGGCCGCACCGGAGCAGTGGCCCGCACGGTCCCGGTGATGCTGGCCAACGTGCTTCCGCTGTCGGTACGTCCGGAGCCCGGCTCCACGGTGTCCGAGCTGGTACGCCATACCGCGCGGCAGGCACGCGAGCTGCTGCGCCACCAGCGCTACCCGGCGCCGTATCTCGTCAAGGACCTCGGCGGTATCCCCACCGGCGGGTATCTCGGCGACTGGGGCATCAACATCATGGGATACGACCCGCAGCTGTCGTTCGGCCGGCACCCCGCCGTCCTGCACAACCTCTCCAACGGCCCGGTGACCGGGCTCGGTGTGAACGTGTACGACCGCCCGGCGGACGGTTCACTGCGGATCGACTTCAACGCGGACCCCGGCCTGTACAGCGCGGAGGTCACGGCCGGACACCACCGGCGGTTCCTGGCCCTGCTCGACACGCTGGCCACGGCGGGTCCCGACCGGCCCGTGGCGGAGATCGGGCTGCTGACATCCGACGAGCGGCACCGGGTGGTGAGCGGCTGGAACGACACCGGGCGCCCGGTACCCACCGCCACACTGACCGAGCTGTTCGAGGCCCAGGCCCACCGGACCCCGGAGGCGACCGCGCTGGTGTGCGGCGCGAGCGTCCTCACGTACGGCGAACTGAACGCGCGGGCCAACCGGCTGGCCCGGCTGCTGATCTCGCGCGGTGCCGGTCCCGAGACCTTCGTCGCGCTGGCGCTGCCGCGCACCGCCGACTACCCGGTCGCGCTGCTCGCCGTGCTCAAGTCCGGCGCGGCGTGTGTACCGGTGGATCCGGAGCACCCCGCCGAGCGCATCCGGTATCTGCTCACCGACGCTGCCCCGCTCTGTGTCGTCACCACCGCCGCTGCCGCCCCCGGGCTGCCCGCCACCGTGCCCGCGCTGCTGGTCGACGCCCCCGGTACCGTCCGCGAACTGGCGGCCGTGCCCGGCACCGACCCCTGCGACAGCGACCGCCGGGCCCGGCTGCTGCCGCACCACCCGGCGTACGTCAGCTACACATCGGGGTCCACCGGAGCGCCGAAGGGCGTGGTCGTCGAGCACCGCTCGCTCAGCAATCTCTGCGCCGACCACCACAGCGAGCTGATCGCACCGGCGGTCGCGGCGGCGGGCCGGCCGCTGCGGTCCGCGCTGACCGCGACGTTCACCTTCGACACCGCGTGGGAGGGTCCGCTCTTCCTGGCGGCGGGCCAGGAGCTCCATCTGATCGACGACGCCGTACGGCTCGACCCGGCGGCGCTGGCCCGCTATGTCGACCGGCACGGGATCGACTTCCTGGATGTCACGCCCTCCTATCTCCACCAGCTCATCGCCGCCGGGCTGCTCACCGGCGCCCGGCACCGCCCGCGGCTGCTGATGGTCGGCGGGGAGCCGCTGGACGAGGCGCTGTGGCACACGCTGCGGGAGTGCCGGGACACGGTCGCGTACAACTACTACGGCCCGACCGAGTGCACGGTCGACGCCGTGTACTGCCGGCTGGACGCGGAGGGTGATCTGCCGGTCATCGGACGGCCCGGTCACAACGTCCGCGCCTATGTCCTGGACCAGGCCCTGAACCCGGTGCCGCCCGGGGTGCCCGGCGAACTGCACCTGGCCGGTGCGCAGGTGGCGCGCGGCTACCTCAACCGGCCCGAGCTGACGGCCGAACGCTTCCTCGCTGATCCGTTCGGTGCACCGGGCAGCCGTATGTACCGCACCGGCGATCTTGTGCGGTGGACCGGCCGGGGCGCGCTGGAGTACCTCGGGCGCACCGACGACCAGCTCACGCTCCGGGGGCTGCGGATCGAGCCGGGTGAGATCGAGGCGGTGCTCGCCCGCCACCCCGGGGTGGCTCGCGCGGCGGTCGCGGTACGCCGGTCTCCGCAGGGCGAACCGGTCCTGGCCGCGTACGTGGTGCCGGCCGGCCTGCAGGCGCCGCCGGCGGTCCCGGCGCCGAGGACCGCGGCCGACGGCGCCCTGTCCACCGCCGCA
Source organism: Streptomyces sp. NBC_00440 (assembly GCF_036014215.1). Lineage (NCBI taxonomy): Bacteria > Bacillati > Actinomycetota > Actinomycetes > Kitasatosporales > Streptomycetaceae > Streptomyces > Streptomyces sp. NBC_00440. Next base: position 6,752,783 of record NZ_CP107921.1, on the reverse strand, counting down.
CTGCGGGCCTGGGCCACGGAGCGGCTGCCGGGCTATATGGTCCCCGCCTCGTACCTGCTGCTCGGCACGCTGCCGCTCACGCCGCACGGCAAGCTGGACCGGGCCGCGCTGCCGGCGCCCGAGGCGGCGGCCGAACCGTCCGGGAGGCCCGCCCGCAGCGCACAGGAGAGGACGCTCTGCGCGCTCTTCGCCGAGGTGCTGGGCGTCGGCGACGTCAGCATCGACGACGACTTCTTCGCCCTGGGCGGGTACTCGCTGCTGGCCGCCCGGCTCATCGGCCGTATCCGCTCCTCGCTGGGCGCCGCCCTCTCCATCGGCGCGGTCTTCGAGGCGCCGACGGTGGCCGGACTTGCCCGGCTGCTCGACAGCGGCGGGGCCCAGGACCCCTTCGCGATGCTGCTGCCGCTGCGCACCGACGGTTCCCGGCCGCCGCTGTTCTGCGTCCACCCGGCGGGTGGTCTGAGCTGGTGCTACGCGGGAATGCCGCGCCATCTCGCGGCCGATCTCCCGGTGTACGGGCTGCAGGCGCGGGGGCTCTCCGGGCCGGGCGGGCTGCCGGCGACCTTCGAGGAGATGGTCGCCGACTATGTGGCGCACATCCGCTCCGTACAGCCGTCCGGCCCCTACCACCTGCTGGGCTGGTCCCTGGGCGGCGCGCTGTCGCACGCCATCGCGGTACGGCTCCAGGACCGGGGCGAAGAGGTCGCCCTGCTGGCCATGCTGGACTCCCGGCCCATCGACCCGCGCAGCCGGCTCAGGTCGCTGCCCGACGACCACGCGGCCCTGGCCCTGCTGCTGGAAGCGGCCGGGCACACCCCGCGGGGCCCCGGTCTGTCGGCGCTGACCGCCACGGATGTCGCCGCGATCCTCAGCAGCGACGGCGGGAACGGGCGCCCCGCCCCGCTCACCGAGCGCCATGGGCTCGCCGAGCACCATGTGGCGGCGATGACCTCGGTCCTGACCAACTCGGTCCGGCTCCAGCCGACTTTCGTCGAGGGCGTGTTCGAAGGGGATCTGCTGTACTTCCACGCCACCCAGGGAAAGTCGGCGCAGGCCCTCACCGGGGAGGCGTGGCGCCCCTGGGTGACCGGCCGGATCGAGTCGCACGACATCGCGTGCACCCATCACGCCATGACCCAGGCGGCGCCGCTCGCGCACATCGGGCGGTCTCTCAACCGCCATCTCGACGCCGCCACCGCGTCCTCCGTCTGACCGGACGCAGGACGCGGCGGGGCGCGGGAAATCGTCCCGGCGGAACTACCGCGGAGACATCACCACGAAGGAATCGGACACACTCACAGGTATGAGCACCCCGGAGAGAGAACCATTCGACGACGAACGCGTGGGTACGAGGTACCGCGCCGACGTGGAGGCGGCGTACCGGAAGGTGGAAGCGGCCTCGGCTCCCGAAGCGCGGAATCAGCTCTCGCTCGGTGTACTGACCGGGTATCTGTGGGCCCTGGGCCGGGCGGACGCCGCGCCGGCCACCGGCATCACGGGCGGCGCGCCGGATCTCGGGCGGCTGACCGCCGAGGTGGACGCGGTGACCGTACAGCTGGAGGACGCCGTCCAGCGCGGGGTCCCGGACGACCATGCGCGCGGGCTGTACGACGCGCTGTCCTGGATCTGCGGCCAGAGCGACCGGCAGCCCTGACGCCGCTGCCGCCGGCGGGCGCTGCGCCGGGGCGCGGGGCGGCACCGTCGGGGCTCGCGGTCCGTACGGGCGAGGCCCGGGCGCGGGCCGCTCGGGCGCGGGCCGGGTGCGCTCGGGTCTGCTTCCGTACGGAACCGGGCGGGCGGCTACGGCCCGGCCGGAGCCCGGGTGCTGTCCGGTCTGTTTCCGTACGGAACCGGGCGGCTACTGCGGTGGCGCCGCTTCCGTGTCCGTGACCTGGGGCCGCCCCGCCAGTGCCGCGATCTGCGCGCGGGACGAGAAGCCGAGCTTGGCCAGGATGTGTTCGACGTGGGCGTCGGCCGTGCGCTTGGAGATCACCAGCTGTTGGGAGATCTCCCGGTTGGTGAGACCTTCGGAGACCAGCGCGGCGACCTGCCGCTCCCGGCGGGTCAGCATGTCGCCCGGTGCCGAGTCCAGCTGCCGGGGCAGCAGGGTGGCCGGGCTGTCGGCGTCCATGAGCGCCAGCTCGACGGCCCGGTCCAGCGGGAGTTCGGCACCCTGCGCGAACAGCCGGGCGAACTCCGTGTCCCCCAGCTCGGCGCGGACGGCCCGCTCCACCCGTGCGTGGTCGTCCAGATACACCGCGGCGCCCATCATCGGGGAGCCGACCTTGCGCCACAGCGCCCCGGCGGCACCGAGGAGCCAGGCCGCCCTGCTGGGGCTGGCCAGTTCGGCAGCCCCCCAGGCAAGCAGTTCCAGGCTGTTCGCCGCGCCGAACATCTCCCGGACCTCGCGGCTGCGGTGCAGACCGGAGCGGGCCAGCGCCACACACTCCGCGGGCTCCCCACGTCCCCAGGCCGCCATGGCCTCGATGACCAGGATCTGGCCCTTGATGATGCATTCGCCGCTCTCGTCGCCGAGCAGCAGCAGCGCCTTCTCGCACTCCTCGACCGCTGCGTCCGAGTCGCGCAGCACCGCGTGCATATAGCCCTTCTGGTAGTGGAAGACGACCAGGCTCAGCCGGTCGTTGATGCGGTGCTGGCGGTCCAGCGCCTCGTCGAGAAGCCGCTGTCCCGTCTCGGGGTCGCCGAGGAGCCAGCGGACGCCGCCGGTGTAGCCGGTGGCGAGGGCGAGATCGAGTTCCGATCCCGCCTGCCCTGCCACCTCCCTGGTCGCCTCGAATCCGGCGAGTGCCGGTTCGAGATCGCCCTGCACCAGGGCGAGGAGGCTGCGCCAGAGCATCGCGAGCGCCCGTTCGGGGCAGGGCTCGGGGTCGGCGTCGATGCCCTTGCCCAGCCAGTAGCGGCCCTCCTTGGAGAGCCCGGCCGTCAGCCAGAACGGCCAGAGCCTCGCGGCCATCTCCAGGCCGGGCCTGATGCCGTCGGGCCGGGAGAGCGAGTAGTCGAGTGCGCTCCGCAGATCGGCGAGATCGCGGTACAACTCCCAGTAGAGCGGGACCTGTTCGGACGTCAGTACGGTCTCGTAGAAGTGCTGGACCCGGGCCAGATAGTGGGTGCGGTGGCGGGCGCGGCAGCGTTCCTGCTCATCGCCCAGAGCCGCGCAGCGGTCCGCTCCGTACTCCCTGATGGTGTCGAGCAGCCGGTAGCGGGAGCCGGTGTCGCCGCCCCGCACCACCCGCAGCACCACCGACTTGTCGACCAGGCCGACGAGGTGCTCAAGGATCTCGTCGCGCGGCAGCCCGGCGCCCGAGCAGACCTCTTCGACGGCCGCCAGGTCGAACGGCCCGGCGAACACCGACAGCCGCGCCCAGAGCAGCCGTTCCTCGGCCGAGCACAGGTCGTGGCTCCAGTCGATCGCGGTGCTCAGCGTCTGATGACGGGGCAGCACGGCGCTGCGCCGGCCACCGGTGAGCAGCCGGAAGCGGTGTTCGAGCCGGGCGGTCAGCTGGTCCAGCGGGATGGCTCTGAGCCGTACGGTGGCCAGCTCGATGGCGAGCGGAATGCCGTCCAGACGGCGGCAGAGCGCCAGCACGTCCTGGTGGTTGCCCGCGTTGATGCGGAAGCCGGGCACCACCGCCGCAGCCCGCTGTTCGAAGAGTGTCGCCGCGTCGTCGCAGGCCAGCGGCGGTACGTGCAGGGTGTGTTCACCCGGGACGTCCAGCGGCTGCCGGCTGGTGGCCAGCACCGTCACGCCGGGTGCCTCGCGCAGCACCAGGTCGGCGAGGAACGCGCAGGCGTCGAGATGGTGTTCGCAGGTGTCCAGGACGAGCAGCAGCCGGCGTTCCTGGAGGTGCTCCATGACGACGTCCAGCACGAGCCGCCCGGACTGCTCGGCCAGCCCCAGCGCGCTCGCCACTGCCTGGGGCAGCAGTTCGGGGTCGTGCAGCGGGGAGAGCTCGGTCAGGACGACGCCGTCCGTGTAGTTCCCCTTGAGGGTCAGTGCGGCGCGCAGCGCCAGCCGGCTCTTACCCACTCCGCCGGGGCCGACGAGGGTCACCAGTCTCGCCCGCGCCACCAGCTCCCGGATCCGGTCGAGTTCCGCGGAGCGGCCGACGAATCCGGTGACTTCCACGGGCAGTTCGCCGGTGCGCCGGCTGTAACCGAGTGCCATACCGCCCCCGCCGCGCTTCCTGAACGTCTCTGCGTACACCGCGCGTCTCTGTCGCGCACCTCAGCGTACGGGGTGCGCCACGGTCAGTGACACCGGACGACCGGCAGAGCCACCGGACGAGCGACCCCGGCGGGCCGGGCGGGAACATTCCGTAAGGGCCTTCCCAAGCCTTTCCCCAAGGCCGTAAAAGGCCGTAACCGGCGGCCCCGCGGACGGTTGCCCCGGGTACGACGCCGCGCGGTCCGGGGCGGGGATGGCGCCCTCGCCCCGGGACGGCGTACGGACCGCCCACGGGGCCGGGGCACGTCCGGTCCGTAGCCGAAGGCGTCCAGCGAACGGCGGTGCAGCCGGCGGGCGCCGAGCCCGACCGCGTCCGCGGTGGCGGCGACCGACCACCCGGCGCCGAGATGCGCGGCGACGGCGATCAGGCCGGGCTTGCCGTACGGACCACCCCTCGCAGGCCCTGGCCCGGTGAGCCGGCTGAGCCCGGGTCAGGCGGTGCCTGCTGTCACCTTCGACGCCGCGGCCAGGCAGGCCAGCACCAGGGGCCGCGCGTCGTCCCGGCGGGCGGCCACCGCCGGCCGGGACGGGGAGATGCCACGGACCGGCACGGCGGTCACCTCGTCGCGGACGACCAGCGGGGCGTTGCCGCCGGCCAGCAGGGCCACGCCCTGGCCGTTGGCGACCGCCTCGTGGGTCTCCTCGGCGCTGGCCGGGGGTGACCGGGTTCAGGGCTTCATCACGCCGACTGCGTATCCTGATTTCTGCTTTCGCTCGGGTTCCGCTCGGATTTCACTCGAAGGCATATCGGCGAGCACACGAGGAGCAAGCGGATGGCGCGAAGGATCAACGGCCGGCCCCGCAGCGTGTTCGGCCTCGGCGTTGCGGCGGCTGTTCTGGCTGCGGTGTCGGGGTGCGGCGGTTCAGTATCCGCTCCGAAGGCCGCGGCAACTCATTCGGCCACTGCGCCGGGCTCGTCCGCGGCGACGACACCACCACCGGCCGCCACGCCCAGTGCGGTGACGTCGGCGAAGTCCGCTGTGGTGTATGGCTGCGACCAGAAGCCGGTCGCTTCGCCCGCGGACTTCACTCTCGCCTGCGGTGACGGCGAGGTGGGTCTCAAGGACCTGGTCTGGTCGGACTGGGGGCGGCCGACAGCCGTCGCCAAGGGAAAGTACCTGGCTGTGAGCTGCGTGCCGTCCTGCGCGCAGGGCACCGAGGTCCCCTACCCGGCCAAGGTGACCGTCAGCGGCCTGAGTCACGGCAGTTACACGGTGCTGCACATCAGCGCGCCCCGGGCTCCGAGCCCTGCCCCCGCATACCGGCTCGACGCCCAGGGCCCGGTCGAGACGCACTGACCGAGTGCTCGCACGATGGGCTCATGAACCGACCGCCGGTCACCGGACCAGGGCCTCGGCGAGTTCCCGCGGCCGGGCGGCGAACGGGCTGTGGCTGCCCGGCAGGGTGTGGACGGTAAACGGTTCGCCCGGCATGGCCCGGTCGGCCTCGGCGATCATCAGGTCCTGTGCGGCCGGCGCCAGCGCCCGGTCCTGCGCGCAGCGCAGGAAGGTGCGTGGGATGCGGCCCCACCGCGCCGCGGTCACGGTGACCGGGGTTGTCGGGATGGCCAGTGGCAGGTCGGGGCTGAGCGCGGAGCGCCAGCGGTCGAAGCGGCCGGCCGGCGTGTCGTGGTAGTGGGTCTGCCGTAGCTCCTCGACGTAAGCGGGGTCCGGCGAGAGCGGGTTGATGCGTACGGCGCCCAGTGCCCCGGGATCACCGAGGTTGAGGCTCTGTCCTTGTGCGGTGGCGTTCTCGGGGGTGCTGAGGTAGTCGAAGAACCGGGGGCGGCCGGCGGGGACGAACGCGGAGAGGTAGACGATGCGGTCGACCAGCTCGGGGGCGCGCTCCGCGGCCAGCGACGCGGGTCCGCCGCCCGCGCTGTGGGCGACGAGCACGACACGGCCGTAGCGGCGGACCCGGCGCAGCGTGTCCAGGACGGCATCGGCGCAGTCGTCCATCGTCACGGCGGCGAGCTGCGACTTCTCGGTCAGCAGACCCGGCTGACCGGGCAGCAGGTACCCGCTGGGCAGGGGGACATCGAAGCCGTGCCCGGGCATGTCGACAGCCAGGCTCGCGGCACCGAGACCGGCGAGTGCGCGCTGCGTCGCCGCCCACTGCCATGAGCCGTGCCAGGCGCCGTGGACGAGGACCAGGACGGTGTCGTTCACTTCGGTGTTCGGGGAGGTCGTCATGGCCGCCATCCCAGTCGGCGACGGCCGCTTCATCCAGCAGAAGATATGGCACGCTGGGTGGCGATACTTTTCGTGTATGAAGGGGTGGTCATGGAGGCGCGGCATCTGCGGTACGCGCTCACCCTCGCCGAGCACGGACACTTCGGCCGGGCGGCCCACGCGCTGGGCATCGCGCAGCCCCCGCTCTCGAAACAGATCGCCGACCTGGAGCGCGAAATGGGAGCCCGGCTGTTCGACCGCACGCGCCAGGGCGTGTTCCCGACTGCGGCGGGCCAGGCGTTCCTCGCCCGGGCGCGGCGGGCTCTGGAGGAAATGACAGCGGCCACAGTGGACGCCGGCCGGGCCGCGCGCGGCGAGACGGGGCGGCTGCGCCTGGGGTTCATCGCCTCCGCGTTGCTCAACCCGCTGCCGGACGTCCTGAGCCGGTTCGGCCGCGAACGTCCCGATGTCAGGCTGGAGTTGCACGAGATGGCGTCCAGCCGCAGCGCCGCCACCCTCATCTCGGGCGAACTGGATGTGGCCGTCACCCTCGGACCGCCACGGGGCGCCGGGGCCGAGCACCTGGTGTCCGTCCCGGTCGGGCACGACCACCTGATCGCCGTCGTCAGCAGCACGCACCCCTACGCAGGTCAGACGTCGGTGAGCGTGGACCAGGTGCGGCGGCAACCGCTGATCGTGGCCGCCGGGGAGGACGAGCCCGCGGTGATCGCCGGGCTGCGCACCCTGTTGGGCGACGACGCGGTGGACGGCGCGTCCGTCGCCAGGGACGTGCACACGATCATCGGCCTGGCCGCCTGTGGGGTCGGCGTGGGCCTCGGGCCCTCCCGCATGCTGTCGGCCCCGCGCCCGGGCACCCGGTTCTGCGAGGTGACCCCGCGCACGGCACTGCCCGAACTGATCCTGTCCTTCAACGGCCAGGACCGCTCCCCCGTGCTGGGCGCTTTCCTCGACACCGTCCGCCGGAACTGTCCCGACGTCGGTGCCGCGCTCGACCGGCGGTCGGGCCACGCATGGAGACCGGATTCGGTTCCGTCAGCCGCCCCCTGAACCATGGTTGTGCTCTGCACGATGAGGGGACCGGAGTGCTGCCGAAGTCCGAGGTCGGTCTGCACGCGGCGATCCGCCGTGATTCGCACCAACGGTGAAGCGGATCTTCGAGCTGCTGCTGGCTGATCACCGAGGCGGGGCCGTTTCACGGCGGGCGGCGGAGAGGTCATCCATCATTTCTCCGCGGTGGTGAGGGCCCGCGCGCGATGGCGGCTGACCGAGGCGGCGGCTCACAAGCCGATCGGTGCGCCTGGTGGGCACCTGACGCCGTCCATTGGAGAGTTCCCGGGGCGCGGAGGGTTGGCGAAGGCGGTCCGGTCCGGGCTCGGTGGCCGTCGGGCTCGGCAGCTGTCGGGTTCCGTGGCTGCCGGGCGCGTGCCTGTCCGCCGTCAGTCCTGGTCCGGGGTGGAGCGTCTGTCCTCGGGCTTCTTCGTACGCAGCCGGGCCGTGACGTCCTCGGGGGGCAGGAATTTCGACCAGCGCTCGGGGAATTCGGACGGCATGTCCGACTCTTCGTCGTCGGCCTCGGGGGCTCCGGCACCCGGGTGGTCCGCGGTGTGCGCTCCGCCCTCCGGGCGGGCGGTCTGCTGGAGCCGGAGCCGCTCGTTCGCCGCGCGTGCCGCCGCGGTGGCCACCGAGGGCCAGATCCGGTCGATCGCGGCGTTGACCGCGGCGCCGACCAGGACGGAGAAGGCCGAGACCCCGATCCACAGCAGCACCGCGACCGGCGCGGCCAGTGAACCGTAGATCGTCGGTCCCTCGACCGTGCTCGTGAGGTAGATACGCAGCAGCAGACTTCCCAGGAACCCCATGCCCAGCGCCACCAGGGCCCCCGGCACATCCTCGACCCAGGGCGAGCGCACCGGTACGGACACGTGGTAGAGCGTGGTGAGGAAGGCGATCGACAGCAGGATGACGACCGGCCAGTACAGGACCGAGATGACCTGTTCGGCGCCGGGCACGAACTGCACGACCCGGTCGGGGCCCGCGACCGCGAGGGGCAGCACCACCGCCCCGATCACCAGCGCGACGACGTACAGCACGATGGAGAGCAGCCGGGTCATGACAATGCCGCGCCGGCCGTCGAGCCCGTACATCACCGTGATCGTGTCGATGAAGACGTTCACCGCCCGCGATCCGGACCACAGGGCGAAGGCGAAGCCGATGGAGACGACATCGGGGCGCTTGCCGTGCGTGACGTTCTCCAGGAGCGGCTCGGCGAAGTCGTGGACGCCCCGGTCGGAGAGGACGGTGCTCGCCGCGTGCAGGATGTTCTTCTCCAGGCTGGCGACGGTGTGTGTGTCGGTCCAGCCGTCGACGTAGCCGAGCAGGGCGATCAGACTGAGCAGCAGCGGCGGCAGCGAGAGCAGCGTGAAGAACGCCGCCTCGGCCGCGAGCCCCAGGATCCGGTACTCCATGCACGAGTTGACGGTGTCCTTGAGGAGCAGCCACGCCATTCTGCGTTTGGAGACGTTTCGATAGAGGGCTCTGGCCCGACGGAGCAGACCCGGATGCTGCTCCCCTGTTTCATTTGCTGCCTGCACCTCCATACCGTAGCCCCATGGCACCGAGCACTCACACAGTGACCAACCAGCCTCCGCCGCTGGTGGGACATGACGTCTTCACGACCGACCGGGTCCTGGCCGAGGCCGTGGACCGGCATACCGCGCCGGAACTCGTCGACGGCGTACGGGCGGAGCTGACTCTGCTGGGCCACAGCGCCGGGTCCTCGCAGGCGCGCGAGTGGGGGTTCCAGGCGAACGAGAACCCGCCGCGGCTGCGGACCCACGACCGGTACGGGCACCGGATCGACGAGGTCGAGTTCCATCCGGCCTGGCACCGGCTGCTCGGCAAGGCCGTGTCGGCCGGGCTGACGGACGCCTGGGGCCGGCCGGCCGGGCATGTGCGGCGTGCGGCCGGGTTCCTGGTGTGGTCGCAGGTCGAGGCGGGGCACAGCTGCCCGGTGTCGATGACCCATGCGGCGGTGCCCGCGCTGCGCGCCTATCCCGCGCTCGCCGCCGAGTGGGAGCCGCGGCTCACCTCGCACGTGTACGAACGTGAGCTGGGGGCTCCTGGCCGGAAGCCGGGGGCGCTGTTCGGCATGGCGATGACGGAGAAGCAGGGCGGCAGCGACGTCCGCGCCAACACGACCGCCGCGGTACCGGCCGCGGGCGACGACGGCGCGTATCTGCTCACCGGGCACAAGTGGTTCTGCTCGGCGCCGATGTCCGACGGCTTCCTGGTGCTGGCGCAGGCACCGGACGGGCCGACCTGCTTCCTGGTGCCCCGGGTACTGGCGGACGGGACGCGCAACGTCTTCGCGATCCAGCGGCTCAAGGACAAGCTCGGCAACCGGTCCAACGCGTCGGCGGAGGTCGAGTTCGACGGGACCTGGGCGCGCCGGGTGGGCGATGAGGGCCGGGGGGTGCGCACCATCATCGAGATGGTGGCGGCGACCCGGCTGGACTGCGCGATCGGCTCCGCCGCGCTGATGCGGCAGGCGGTGGCGCAGGCGGTGCACCACGCCACGTACCGCAGGGCGTTCGGCGGGGAGCTGATCGACAAGCCGCTGATGCGCAACGTCCTGGCCGATCTGGCGCTGGAGTCGGAGGCGGCGACGACGCTGGCGATGCGGCTGGCCGCCGCGTACGACAGCGACACGGAGGAGGAGCGGGCGTTCCTCCGGCTCGCGGTGCCGGCCGCCAAGTACTGGGTGACGAAACGCTGTACGCCGGTGGTGGCGGAGGCTCTCGAATGCCTGGGCGGCAACGGCTACGTGGAGGAGTCGGGGCTGCCCCGGCTGCTGCGCGAGTCGCCGCTCAACTCCATCTGGGAAGGCTCGGGGAACGTACAGGCGCTGGACGTGCTGCGGGCGCTCCAGCGCGAGCCGCAGGCGCTCAACGCGTTCCTCCAGGAGGTGGGCCGGGCGCGCGGCGCCGACCACCGGCTGGACCGGGCGATCAGGGACCTGCTGACCGAACTCGCCGATCTGGACGGCATCGAGGCCCGTGCGCGCCGGGTCGCCGAGCGCATCGCGCTGGTGCTCCAGGGCTCGCTGCTGGTGCGCTGGGCGCCGCCGGAGGTCGCCGACGCGTTCTGCGCATCGCGGCTGGGCGGTGACTGGGGTACGGCGTTCGGCACCCTGCCGCACACGTTGGATCTGGGGTCGGTCGTCGACCGGGCACGCGCCGGCGGCTGAGGTCCTGTCCGGCCGGGGCACCGGCCGGCGGCGCGGGGCAGCACCGGGGGGGCCAGCCGGGGCTGATGCTGCGCCGACACGGCATCTCCCCGGCTGGGCAGCCCCCACCTTCGTACAACCGGCTGTGGTTGCGCCAGGGTTGCAGACGGTTGCACAAGGTTCTGTCGACTCCGGTGTGCCGCACCCCTCCGGGATGCACCATGGGGCACCGCATCAACCGGGCCGGCTCGACCGGACCGGCCGGCCCATCAGTCCGACGTCGTGGATCACATTCAGGAGTACCCATGAGGACCGGAGCCTTCAACGCGGCCGGCCCCCCGGCCCGGCACACCCGGGAGAGCGCCCGCACCCTGCACGGCATACGTGAGGCGACGCTCTCCGGGGACCGTCCGGAGGTCGCGCCGCGCCCCGTCATCGGTGCGTCGTGGCAGCGGATGCTCCGGATCGGCCTCGACCCGGAGCGGGACACCAGCAGTGTGCTGCTGGGCGCGGAGGAGCTGGAGCACCGGCGCAGATCCACCGTGCTCGGTGAGCTGCTGCCGACGCTCAGCAGCGGACTCGCCTCGGTCGCCGACGCGTCGATGCAGGTCATGGTGGTCACCGACGGAGACGGCCGGGTGCTGTGGCGGGAGGGCAACCGGGCCGTCCTGCGCCGGGCCGACGGCATATGGCTGCAGGAGGGCGCCGCCTGGAGCGAGGGCTCCACCGGCACCAACGCGGTCGGCACCGTCCTGGCGACCGGCCAGACCGTCCAGGTGCACTCCGCCGAGCACTTCGTCCGTACGCTGCAGGAGTGGACCTGCGCCGCCGCGCCCGTCCAGGATCCGCGCGACGGGCGGCTGCTCGGGGTCATCGACGTCAGCGGCCCCGACTCCACCTTCCATCCGGCGATGCTCGCGCTGGTGGACTCGGTGGCCCGGCTGGCGGCGGCGGAGCTGCGGGACCGGCATCTCGACTCCGTCGAACGGCTGCGGTCGGTGGCCGCGCCGATCCTGAGCAGGGTGGGCGGCCGGGCTCTGGTGGTGGACGCGCACGGCTGGCCCGCCGCGGTGACCGGGATGCCGCCGGCCGGGCGGCTGGCACTGGCCAAGTCCTTCGGCCCGGGGCGGGTCTGGCTGCCCTCGCTCGGGATGTGCTCGGTGGAGCCGCTGCCCGGGGGCTGGCTGATCCGGCCGGACGAGGAGAGGCCCGGGGTGCGACAGCCGGCCGAGGGGGCGGCGGTGAGCCGCGTCGTACTCGATCTGAGCGGGCGCAGGCGCTGGTCGGTGACCGTGTCGGGAGCGTCCGGCAGCTGGACCCAGGATCTGACGCCCCGCCACGCGGAGCTGCTGTATGTGCTGAGCCTGCACCGCGAGGGCCGCACCGCGGCCGAGCTGGCGGACGACCTGTTCGGCGACGCGACCCGGACAGTGACCGTGCGCGCGGAGATATCGCGGGTGCGCCGCGGTCTCGCCGAGGTGCTGGCGCACCGCCCGTACCGGTTCGCCGAAGGGGTCGAGGTGGAGGTGACCTGCCCGGACGACCCGGCGGAGCTGCTTCCGTACTCGACAGCGCCCGCCGTGCGCCGGTCGGTTCCGCAGCCGGGAATTGCCTCCTGACCAGGCATGTATTAGCTTAGGTGAGCCTAACCTAATGGAATGGGGGCAAGGGTGAGTGCCGAACTGCACCGCGACCACTGGGGCATTCCGCATCTGCGGGCGGACAGCGCGCAGGCCCTGGCCCACGCGCAGGGCCGCAACGCGGCGACGGACCGCGCCTGGCAGCTGGAGACCGAGCGGCACCGGGCGCAGGGAACGAGCGCCGCCTTCCTGGGCCCCGAGGCCGTCGCCTGGGACAGCTTCGCCCGGCAGGTCAGGCTGGCGGACACCGCCAGACGCTGTTACGCGCACCTCGACCCGGACACCGCCGAGTGGGTCCGCTCGTACACCGACGGCGTCAACGCCGGGCTGGCCGAAGGGGCCCGGAACGCGACGGAGTTCACCACCGCCCGTCTGGAGCCGGGCAGCTGGCAGCCGTGGACGCCGCTGGCGGTCTGGCTGTCCACCCACATCCTCTTCGCCGGGTTCCCCGCCAAGCTGTGGCGCGAGGAAGCGGCCGCCGCGCTGGGCGACCGGGCCATCGGCCTCTTCGCGACCGACGGCCCCCACACCTCGGGCAGCAACGGCTGGCTGGTCACCGGGGAACGCACCGCGAGCGGCGCGCCGATCCTCGCGGGCGACCCGCACCGCTTCATCGAGGCGCCGGGCATCTACCAGCAGATCCACCTGGCCTGCCCGGAGTTCGACGTGGCGGGCCTCGCCGTGCCGGGCGTTCCCGGCATCGCGCACTTCGGGCACGCGTCGACGGTGGCCTGGTCGATCACCAACGCCATGGCCGACTATCAGGACCTCTACCGGGAGCGTCTGCGGCGCACCGGCGCGGGCGTGGAGGCGTACGGCCCGGACGGCTGGGAGCCCGCCCTGTCGCACACCGAGACCATCGAGGTGGCGGGCGGCGAGCCGGTCGTGGTGGAGGTGACCGAGACCGCACGCGGCCCGGTCATCGCCGGCGGCCCGGACTCCCCTTCGGCGATCAGCCTCCGGTATCCCCCGCGGGTCACCGGTGAACTCGGCTTCGAAGCACTGCCGTTGCTGCTGCGGGCCCGCACGGTCACCGATGTGGACCGGGCTTTCGACCGGTGGGCCGAGCCCGTCAACGTCGTCCAGGCCGCTGACACCCGGGGCGGTCTGCTGCACCGGGTCGCCGGGGCCGTTCCGGTCCGCGACCGGGAGAACGGGCTGCGTGTCGTCCCCGCCTGGGAAGCGCGGTACGCCTGGCGCGGTACGCGTGCGCCGCTGCCGCGCGAGGCGGTCGACGGGGCGGCGGCCGACGGGATGGCGGTGATGGCCAATCAGCGGGAGCTGGCCGCCCCGCTCGGGGTCGAGTTCGCTCCCCCGCACCGGGCCCGGCGGATACGGCAGTTGCTGGCCGGGACGGAGAACTGGTCGGCGCCGGACATGGCGGCGGTGCACATGGACACCCAACTGCCCCTGGAGCAGTCCCTGCTCGACCTGCTGGACGGGCTCGACGAGCCGGGTCCCGCTGCGGCCGCGCTGCGGGAGCGGCTGGCCGGCTGGGACCGCAGGATGGACGCCGGGAGCACGGAGGCCGCCGCGTACGCCGCGCTCCGTGCGGTCGTGGTGCGGCGGCTGGCCGGACACCCGGCGCTCGCCGCGCTGGCCGGGCCCGAGGTGGCCGGGAAATATCCGGAGGTCTTCCGCCCCTGGCTGGCCCTGGTCACCCGGGTCGCCTTCGCGCTGGACGGCCTGCTCACGTCGGAGCTGCTGCCGGAGACCGAACGGGCGGCGGTCGTCCGGGCGGCGGCCGAGGAGACCGCGCCGCCGGACGTCCCGTGGGGCGAACTGCACCGGCTCGCCCCGTGGCAGGCACTGCCCGACGAGCCGGGCGGCCCGTCGGGACCACCGCCCGGCGGGTGGCCCGGCCTCTCCGGCGACCACGACTGCGTCCTGTCCACCTCCAGCGTCCCCGGACTCACCCATCGCACCGGCCGGGCCTCCGCCGCCCGCTACGTCTGGGATCTGGCCCGGCGCGACGACAGCCTCTGGGCGGTCCCGCTCGGGGCGTCCGGCGTGGCCGGCGATCCCCACCGGCTCGATCAGCTGCCGCTGTGGGTACGCGGCGGGCTCGTCCCGGTGATCACCGACTGGAACCAGCTGAGGAGCTCCATGACCACCGTGCACGAGCAGCGGATCGACGGATTCGGGACCGTCCGGATCAGCCCGGTCGACCCGCGGCGGGACAGCGCCCTGATCCACAGCTGGGTCAGCCAGGAGCGGGCCCGCTTCTGGGGCATGGGCGACGCGAGCCCCGAGGACGTCCTGGAGACATACGAGTACGTCGACTCGCTGACCACGCACCACGCCTATCTGCTGTACCGCGACGGCGTACCCGCGGCGCTCTTCCAGAGCTACGAGCCGGAGGCCGACCCGGTGGGCGACTGCTACGACGTCCAGCCCGGCGATCACGGAATCCATCTGCTGATCGGCCCCGCCGACGGCAGGCCCGAGCACGGCTTCACCACCACGCTGCTGAGCGTCTTCCTGCGCTTCGTCCTCGCGGACCCTTCCCGGCAGCGCATCGTCGTCGAACCGGACGCCCGCAACCAGAAGGTGATCGACCGGCTGACGGGCTTCGGCTTCGAACTCGGTCCGGAGATCGACAAACCGGAGAAGCGGGCCCGGCTGGCGTTTCTGCGCCGGGGGTCCGCGGGGCTGCTGTGAGCCACCGCGCCGCCGCGTGATTCGCTGGCCCTCATGAAGAGCGAGCGCACCGTCACCGTGACCACCTGGTATCTGGAGCAGACCTCCCCGGCCGATCTGCGCCCGGCCGCCGAGCCCGGCGGCGACATCCGGATCGTCCGGGCCGAGGTCCCCTCGCCCGAGTTCAGCCGGTACCTCTACGCCTCCGTGGGCGGGGACATCCGCTGGACGGACCGGCTCTCGATGTCGTACGCCCAGTGGCAGGAGGTGCTTGCCCGGCCGGGCACCGAGACCTGGGTGGCGTACGACCGGGGCACTCCGGCCGGATACGTGGAACTGTGCGCGCACGACGACGGGGCCGTGGAGATCATGTACTTCGGGCTGATCCCTGCCTTCCGGGGGAGGCGGATCGGCGGCCACCTGCTCACCTACGGCATCCGGCGGGCCTGGGACCTCGCCGACCGCGCCCCCGGGCGGGCGGCGACCGAGCGGGTCTGGGTGCACACCTGCAGCAAGGACGGCGCCCACGCGATGGACAACTACCTGAGCCGGGGCTTCCGCCTCTTCAACACCGAGACCGGGGAAGAGCCGGACGTCGAGACGCCGGGCCCGTGGCCGGGTGCGGGCGCCTGAGCCCGCACCGCATGACACCCACCGCGTGAGCCCCACCGCGTGACGGACACCACATATTCCACGATGCGAGACTATCTCGTCCAGATAGTGGATAGTAGTGGACTGGCGCGAGATCGTCGTGACACGCTTCCGTCATGTCTGGAACTGGAATTGCCTTGGTGAGTCGACGCCACGTCGATCTCGGCCGCATGTCCAGCGCCATCTGTCCGGCGCGCTGATCTCCACCAGCCACGCCGTTTTCCCGCCGTCCCCGTCGTAGCGGACGAGCGAAGCCCCCCGCTGGGGTCCTGCAATCCCACCGCCACCGTGCCCTGCCCTGAACCGGCAGGTCACAGGGGTCCCTTCAGCTTGATCAACCGCCCCCTTGAGCCGCCACAGAAGGACGAAGCATCATGGCCGCCAGCCCTGGAACGCCCCCGCCAGCCACGCCCCGACGCAAGGCAAGCCGTCACCGTGGCGAAGGCCAGTGGGCCAAGGGCCACTTCACCCCGCTGAACGGCAATGAGCAGACCAAGAAGGACGACGACGGTCTCAATGTGCGGACACGCATTGAGACGATCTACGCCAAGCGCGGATTCGACTCCATCGACGGCGGCGATCTGCGCGGCCGGATGCGCTGGTGGGGTCTCTACACCCAGCGCGAGCAAGGGATCGACGGCGGCAAGACCGCGATCCTGGAGCCGGAGGAGCTGGACGCCGAGTTCTTCATGATGCGGGTGCGCATCGACGGCGGCCGCCTCACCACCGAGCAGTTGCGCGTCATAGGTGAGATCTCGCAGGAGTTCGCACGCGGCACCGCGGACCTCACCGACCGGCAGAACATCCAGTTCCACTGGATCCGGATCGAGGACGTCCCGGAGATCTGGCGGCGCCTGGAGGCGGTCGGCCTGTCGACCACCGAGGCGTGCGGTGACACCCCCCGTACGATCCTCGGCTCCCCGGTGGCGGGCGTCGCCGAGAACGAGATCATCGACGGCACCTGGGCCATCGACGAGATCCAGCGCCGCTTCATCGGCAACCCCGCGTTCTCCAACCTGCCGCGGAAGTTCAAGACCGCGATCTCCGGCTCCCCGCAGCTCGATGTGGCGCACGAGATCAACGACATCGCGTTCGTCGGTGTCGACCACCCCGACCACGGCCCGGGTTTCGACCTGTGGGTCGGCGGCGGGCTCTCCACCAACCCGAAGCTCGGTGTCCGGCTCGGCGCCTGGGTGCCGCTGGACGAGGTGCCCGACGTCTTCGAGGGCGTCATCTCGATCTTCCGGGACTACGGCTACCGCCGGCTGCGCACCCGCGCCCGGCTGAAGTTCCTCGTCGCCGACTGGGGCCCGGAGAAGTTCCGGCAGATCCTGGAGGACGAGTACCTCCAGCGGAAGCTGACCGACGGCCCCGCTCCCGAGCAGCCCGCCGACGTGTGGCGTGACCACCTCGGAGTGCACAAGCAGCAGGACGGCCGCTTCTACGTGGGGTTCGCGCCCCGCGTCGGACGGGTCGACGGCACGACCCTGACGAAGATCGCCGAGGTCGCCGAGGCACACGGCTCCGCTCGGCTGCGGACCACCGCCGAGCAGAAGATGATCGTGCTGGACATCGCGGAGTCGCAGGTCGACTCGGTGGTCTCCGCTCTCGAAGCGCTCGACCTCAAGGTCAACGCCTCGCCGTTCCGGCGCTCGACGATGGCCTGCACCGGCATCGAGTACTGCAAGCTCGCGATCGTCGAGACCAAGGCGCGCGGCGCCCTGCTCATCGACGAACTGGAGCGCCGCATCCCGGAGTTCGACGAGCCGATCACCATCAACATCAACGGCTGCCCCAACGCCTGCGCCCGTATCCAGGTCGCCGACATCGGCCTCAAGGGCCAGCTGGTGCTGGACGGCGAGGGCAACCAGGTCGAGGGCTTCCAGGTGCACCTGGGCGGCGCGCTGGGCCTCGATGCGGGATTCGGCCGCAAGGTCCGCGGGCTGAAGGTCACCGCGGCCGAACTGCCCGACTACGTCGAGCGGGTACTGAAGAACTTCCAGGCCGAGCGCGAGGACGGCGAGCGGTTCGCGACCTGGGCCGCGCGCGCGGACGCGGAGTCCCTCTCATGACCGAGCGGGCGGCGCCCTTCTTCTGCCCGTACTGCGGCGACGAGGACCTGCGCCCCAACGAAACAGGGCACGGCGCCTGGGAATGCGCGGCGTGCAACCGCGCATTCCAGCTGAAGTTCCTCGGGCTGCTGGCCCGCGGGCTCCAGCACCACTCGACCAACAGCGTTGAAGGCGACGGGATATGACCGGCACTCTGGAGACCGAAGATCCGAAGACCCTCGCCGAGCGCGCGGGCCGCGAACTGGAGGACGCGTCGCCCCTGGAGATCCTCACCTGGGCGGCCGGCACCTTCGGCAAGCGCTTCTGTGTGACCTCCTCCATGGAGGACGCGGTAGTCGCCCACCTGGCCTCCCGCGCCTTCCCCGGGGTTGATGTCGTCTTCCTCGACACCGGCTACCACTTCCCCGAGACCATCGGCACCCGCGACGCGGTGGAGGCCGTGATGGACGTCAACGTCATCACGCTGCTGCCCTGGCAGACCGTCGCCGAGCAGGACGCCGAGTACGGCCCGGAGCTGCACGACCGGGACCCCGACCTGTGCTGCGCACTGCGCAAGGTCAAACCCCTGGAGGACGGGCTCAGGAACTACTCGGCCTGGGCGACAGGACTGCGCCGCGACGAGTCCCCCACCCGGGCGAACACCCCCGTCGTCGGCTGGGACGAGAAGCGGCAGAAGACCAAGATCTCGCCGATCGCCCGCTGGACGCAGGACGACGTGGAGGCGTACGTCGCCGAGCACGGCGTCCTCACCAACCCGCTGCTGATGGACGGATACCCCTCCATCGGCTGCGCACCGTGCACCCGGCGGGTCGCGGAGGGCGAGGACGCCCGCGCCGGCCGCTGGGCCGGCCGGAACAAGACCGAGTGCGGGCTGCACGGCTGATGACGAAGGATCAGGAGAACGAGATGACGACGGACCAGGGAGCCACTGTCTGGCTCACCGGTCTGCCGAGCGCGGGCAAGACCACCATCGCCCACGAACTCGCGGACGCCCTCCGCGGCGAGGGCCACCGGGTGGAGGTGCTCGACGGCGACGAGATCCGCGAGTTCCTCTCGGCGGGCCTCGGCTTCAGCCGCGAGGACCGGCACACCAACGTCCAGCGGATCGGCTTCGTCGCCGAACTGCTGGCGTCCAACGGCGTGAAGGCGCTGGTGCCGGTCATCGCGCCGTACGCCGACAGCCGCGACGCCGTACGCAAGCGGCACGCGAGCACCGGCACCGCGTATCTGGAGGTGCATGTCGCGACCCCGGTCGAGGTGTGCTCCGTACGCGATGTGAAGGGCCTGTACGCCAAGCAGGCGGCGGGCGAGATCTCCGGTCTCACCGGGGTGGACGACCCCTACGAGGCGCCGGAGACCCCGGACCTGCGCATCGAGTCGCACACCCAGACCGTGCAGGAGTCCGCAGCCGCGCTGCACGCGCTGCTCACCGAGAGGGGCCTGGCCCGATGACGACCGCCGCCACTGTCACCGAAGGTACCGACAGCCCGTTCGCCCTGAGCCACCTGGACGCCCTGGAGTCCGAGGCCGTTCATATCTTCCGCGAGGTCGCGGGCGAGTTCGAGCGGCCGGTGATCCTCTTCTCCGGCGGCAAGGACTCCATCCTCATGCTGCATCTGGCGCTGAAGGCCTTCGCCCCGGCCGCCGTGCCGTTCTCGCTGCTGCACGTCGACACCGGGCACAACTTCCCCGAGGTGCTTGCCTACCGCGACCGGGTGGTGGCCGAGCACGGGCTGCGGCTCCATGTGGCCTCCGTCCAGGAGTACATCGACGCCGGGAAGCTGCGCGAGCGGCCCGACGGGCTGCGCAACCCGCTCCAGACCGTCCCGCTGACCGAGGGCATCCAGCAGCACCGCTTCGACGCGGTGTTCGGCGGCGGACGCCGCGACGAGGAGAAGGCGCGCGCCAAGGAGCGGGTGTTCTCGCTGCGGGACGAGTTCTCCCAGTGGGACCCGCGCCGCCAGCGCCCCGAACTGTGGCAGCTCTACAACGGCCGCCACGCGCCCGGCGAGCACGTCCGGGTCTTCCCGCTCTCCAACTGGACCGAGCTGGACGTCTGGCAGTACATCGAGCGGGAGCAGATCGCCCTCCCGGAGATCTACTTCGCGCACGAGCGTGAGGTGTTCAAGCGGTCCGGCATGTGGCTGACCCCCGGTGAGTGGGGCGGGCCCAAGGACACCGAGACCGTCGAGACCCGGCTGGTGCGCTACCGCACCGTCGGCGACATGTCCTGCACCGGCGCCGTCGACTCCGACGCCACCACGCTCGACGCCGTGATCACCGAGATCGCCGCCTCCCGGCTGACCGAGCGGGGCGCTACCCGCGCCGACGACAAGATGTCCGAGGCCGCGATGGAAGACCGCAAGCGCGAGGGGTACTTCTAAATGACCACGTCAACCAACCCGTCGGCCGAGCAGTTGTCGGCCACCACGCTGCTGCGCTTCGCCACCGCGGGCTCCGTCGACGACGGCAAGTCCACCCTGGTGGGACGGCTGCTGCACGACTCCAAGTCGATCTTCACGGATCAGCTGGAGGCCGTCGAGCAGGCGTCGATAGGCCGGGGCCAGGAGACCCCCGACCTGGCCCTGCTCACCGACGGGCTGCGCGCCGAGCGCGAGCAGGGCATCACCATCGATGTCGCGTACCGCTACTTCGCCACGCCCCGGCGCCGGTTCATCCTCGCGGACACCCCGGGCCATGTGCAGTACACCCGGAACATGGTGACCGGCGCCTCCACCGCCGAGCTCGCCGTGGTGCTGGTCGACGCCCGCAACGGCGTGGTCGAGCAGACCCGCCGCCACGCCGCCGTCGCCGCGCTGCTGCGGGTGCCGCATGTGGTGCTCGCCGTGAACAAGATGGACCTGGTCGACTACGCCGAGCCGGTGTTCGCCGCCATCGCCGAGGAGTTCACCGCGTACGCGGCCTCGCTCGGTGTCCCGGAGATCACCGCGATCCCGATCTCCGCGCTGGCCGGTGACAATGTGGTGGAGCCCTCCGCCCACATGGACTGGTACGGCGGCCCGACCGTCCTGGAACACCTGGAGACGGTCCCCGCCAGCCATGACCTCACCGGCTGCAAGGCGCGCTTCCCCGTCCAGTACGTCATCCGCCCGCAGACCGCCGAGCACCCCGACTACCGGGGATACGCGGGCCAGATCGCCTCGGGCGCGCTGCGGGTCGGCGAGGCCGTTACGGTGCTGCCGTCGGGCCGTACGTCGACGATCGCCGGCATCGACGTACTGGGGCAGAGCGCGGACATCGCCTGGGCCCCGCAGTCGGTGACCGTGCGGCTCACCGACGACCTGGACATCTCGCGCGGCGATCTGATCGCACCGACCGCGCACGCCCCGGCGCCGACCCAGGACGTCCTGGCGACGGTCTGCCATGTGGCCGACTCGGCGCTTTCGGTGGGCCAGCGGGTACTGCTCAAGCACACCACCCGCACGGTCAAGGCGATCGTCAAGGACATCCCGTCCCGGCTGACCCTGGACGATCTGTCGCAGCACCCGGCGCCCGGTCAGCTGGTCGCCAACGACATCGGCCGGGTCGTCATCCGCACCGCCGAGCCGCTGGCGCTCGACGCGTACGCGGACTCCCGGCGCACCGGCTCGTTCCTGCTGATCGACCCGGCCGACGGCACCACGCTGGCCGCCGGGATGGCGGGCGACGCCTTCGCCGCCACGGCGCGGACCGCGGCGGAGACGGACGGGACCGCACCGGACGAGACCGGGTGGGACTTCTAGCCATGGCTCTTTACGTCCTGGACATCTACGCCACCTTCGCCAAGGAGGGCGGCCGGATCGGCAGCGGCGCCCTCGGCAGCGGTCAGGGCGGGGTCGGGCGATGTGCGTGAAGGCGTACGCGCACTGCCTGCGCGCCCGGACGCACCACTCGCCGCGCCCGACCCGGCGAAGACCTGGAAAACCAGCCGTCCGCCCGGCGGTGTCCTGAGGGACGCCCGCACCGGGCCATCGAGAGGAAACCCTCCCGTGCCTGCCACTCTCCCCCTGCGCCGCGGCCTCGCGGTTGCCGCCGCCCTCCCGCTGCTGGCCGTGGCGCTCAGCGCCTGCGGCTACGGATCGGCCAAGGCCAAGGACGACCAGGGCACGTCCCAGGTCGCGGCGGGGGCCAAGAAGCTCTCCGCCGACTCGGTGAAGATCGGCTACTTCCCGAACCTCACCCATGCCACCGCGCTGGTCGGCGACCAGCAGGGGATATTCCAGAAGGAGCTGGGCGGGACCCGGCTCAAGGCGTCCACCTTCAACGCGGGGCCCTCCGAGATCGAGGCGCTCAACTCCGGCTCGATCGACATCGGCTGGATCGGCCCGTCCCCGGCGATCAACGCGTACACGAAGTCCCAGGGCAAGAGCCTGCGCATCATCGGCGGCTCCGCGTCCGGTGGCGTCAAACTGGTGGTCAACCCGAAGAAGATCAAGACCCTGGACGACGTCAAGGGCAAGAAGATCGCCACCCCGCAGCTCGGCAACACCCAGGACGTCGCGTTCCTCAACTGGATCGCCGGCAAGGGGTGGAAGACCAATGCCACCAGCGGCAAGGGCGATGTCTCCGTTGTCCGCACGGACAACAGCGTGACCCCGGACGCGTACGCCTCCGGCTCCATCGACGGTGCCTGGGTCCCGGAGCCGACCGCGTCCAAGCTGGTGGCGCAGGGTGGCAAGGTGCTGCTCGACGAGAGCGACCTGTGGCCGCAGAAGAAGTTCGTGATCACGAACATGGTGGTGTCGCAGAAGTTCCTCAAGGAGCACCCGGACGTCGTCGAGGCCGTGCTGCGCGGTTCGGTGAAGACCAACGCCTGGATCAAGGCCCACCCGGACGCGGCGAAGGCGTCGGCCAACGCCGCGCTGAAGAAGCTGTCCGGCAAGGCGCTGCCGGCCAATGTGCTCGACCCCGCGTGGAAGTCGATCCAGACCACGGACGACCCGCTCGCGTCGACACTCAGCGCGGAGGCGGACCACGCGGTCAAGGCCGGTCTGCTGGAGAAGCCCGACCTCAAGGGCATCTACGACCTGCGACCGCTCAACAAGGTCCTGAAGGCCGCCGGACAGCCGGCTGTCCCCGACGCCGGTCTCGGCGTCAAGTAGCCCCGGATCCGGACCCGTTGATCCGGACCCGGATCCCGCTGACCCAGCGCCCCATTGATCCAGACCCCGTTGATCCAGACCCCGTTCCCAGGAGGTGACGACCATGGCCACAGCACTCGCCAAGGCCGACGACCGGACCGCGGTGACACACGCGGCCCGTATCGGCCACGTCTCGAAGTCCTTCGGCGGACCCGCCGGGCAGCTCGTCCTCGACGACATCACCCTCGACGTCGCGCCGGGCGAGTTCGTCACGCTCCTGGGGGCGTCCGGCTGCGGGAAGTCCACCCTGCTCAATCTGGTGGCCGGACTCGACGCGCCGTCTTCGGGGACCATCACCACCCCGGGCGGCCGGCCCGCGCTGATGTTCCAGGAGCACGCGCTGTTCCCGTGGCTGACCGCGGGCAAGAACATCGAACTGGCTCTGCGGCTGCGGGGCGTGCCCAAGGCCGACCGGCGGGACGAGGCGGAGCGGCTGCTCGCTCTCGTACGGCTGGAGGGCGCGTACGCCAAGCGGGTGCACGAGCTGTCCGGCGGGATGCGCCAGCGGGTGGCGCTGGCGCGCGCGCTGGCCCAGGACAGCCAACTGCTGCTGATGGACGAGCCGTTCGCGGCGCTCGACGCCATCACCCGCGATGTGCTGCACGACGAACTGACCCGGATCTGGCGCGAGACGAGCGTCTCGGTCCTCTTCGTCACCCACAACGTGCGCGAGGCGGTGCGGCTCGCCGAGCGGGTGGTGCTGCTCTCCTCGCGGCCGGGCCGGGTGGCGCGCGAGTGGGCGGTGGACATACCGCATCCGCGCCGGATCGAGGACTCCGCGGTCGCGGAGCTCTCGGTGGAGATCACTGAACAACTGCGTGGGGAGATCCGCCGACATGGCCAACACTGACATCAGGACGGACGAGCTGGCCGGCCTGGAAGCGGGCCTGGACGCGCTCGACACCGTACGGGTGGACCGGGTCCCGGTCCGCCAGGTGCTGGTGGGGAAGGTACTGCCGCCCGCCGTGGCGGTGGTGCTGGTGCTGGTCGTCTGGCAGATCCTGATCTGGGCGAAGGTCACCGACAGCTACAAGCTGCCCTCGCCCGCCCAGGTGTGGGGCGAGGTGACCGACGCCTGGGCGCAGGGCACCCTGCTCGGCTACATCTGGACGAGCGTCTCGCGCGGTCTGCTGGGCTTCCTGCTGGCGCTCGTGATCGGCACCCCGCTGGGTCTGCTCGTGGCGCGGGTGAAGTTCGTCCGCGCGGCGATCGGCCCGATCCTCTCGGGCCTCCAGTCCCTGCCGTCCGTCGCCTGGGTGCCGCCCGCGGTGATCTGGCTGGGGCTCAACGACACGATGATGTACGCGGTGATCCTGCTGGGCGCGGTCCCCTCGATCGCGAACGGTCTCGTCTCCGGCATCGACCAGGTCCCGCCGCTCTATCTGCGGGCGGGCCGTACCCTCGGCGCGTCGGGTCTGCGCGGCACCTGGCATGTGGTGCTGCCCGCCTCGCTGCCCGGATATCTGGCAGGCCTGAAGCAGGGCTGGGCGTTCTCCTGGCGCTCGCTGATGGCCGCGGAGATCATCGCGTCCTCGCCCGATCTGGGCGTGGGGCTCGGCCAGTTGCTGGAGCAGGGCCGGGAGACCAGCAGCATGTCGATGGTCTTCCTGGCCATCTTCCTGATCCTCATCGTCGGTATCGCCATCGACCTGCTCATCTTCAGCCCGCTGGAGCGGCGCGTGCTGCGCAGCCGCGGTCTGCTGGTCAGGAGCTGAACCGCGATGTACGACGACCGTCCGGTGCTGCTCGTCGTGGCGCACGGCAGCCGTGACCCCCGCCATGCCGCGGCCGTCCGCGCGCTGACCGGGCGGGTGCGGGCGCTGCGCCCCGGGGTGCGGGTGGAGACCGCGTTCCTGGACTTCGCCGCACCGTCGGTCCCGCGGCTGCTCGAACGGCTGGCCTCCGAAGGCGTACGGGACGTGGTGGCCCTCCCGCTCCTGCTGACCCGTGCCTTCCACGCCAAGTGGGACATCCCGGGGGTGCTGCGCGAGGCACCGGCCGGGATGCGGGTGCGCCAGGCAGAGGTGCTGGGCCCGTCCCCGCTGCTGCTGACCGCACTGGAACGACGGCTGTACGAGGCGGGGCTCTCCCCGTCCCGGAAGCGCTCGACGGGGCTGGTCCTGGCCTCGGCGGGCTCCACCGACCCGGAGGCGATCGCAGTGATCGCTGAAATTGCGCGGGAGCTGCGGCACACCGGTTGGTGCGCCGTGCGGCCTGCGTTCGCCTCCGCTGCTCTGCCCCGTACCGAGGACGCGGTACGGGAGTTGCGGGCCTCCGGCGTCAGCCGCGTCGCGGTGGCGCCCTATGTCATCGCTCCGGGCCGCCTGCCGGACCGTATCGAGGCGGGCGCCCGCGCGGCCGGCGCCGATGTGCTGTCCGGCGTACTGGGCCCCTGCGGTGAGCTGGCCCGGCTGCTGCTGACCAGATACGACGAGGCCCGGGTGCCGGCGCCGGCGGCACTGAGTTACTGACCGGACCACGAGAAGACACGCCGGAGGCCTGTGCCTCACCCGCGTGGCCTGGCCGGTACACGTTGCGCATCCGAACGACGAAGGAGCGTAACGGTCTTGGGGCTCCCTCCCCGGAGCTGACGCCTCAAGATCATTACATTGCCGGGCGTGTCTGTGCCCGTCACAGCGTCATCCACCGGACGGGTGCAGGGTTCGACGCGCCGCGAGTCGCAATGACACAGATCGTCAACTGATTGATTCTCACGGGTCTGGTCGCTGTCCCGGTCCTGCGTAGGGTTTCAAGAAGACGGCAGTGCGGCATTTGCGCACTCGATCTGCTGCGCCGAGAGTTCAGGCGCACCCACCAGAGAAGGAAACACACCCCTTATGCGCGCCCTTGTGGTCGATCACAGTGAGGCCGGACCTGTCCGGTTCGCCGATGTCGATGAGCCCGTACCGTCCGCCGGTGAGACGTTGGTGGAGGTACGGCACATCGGTCTCAACTTCGGAGAGCTGAATTACGTGGACCAGTGGCCAGCCGGCGCTGTACACGGTCACGACGCGGCCGGCGTCGTGGTGCGCGCCGCATCCGACGGCTCGGGGCCGCCCGAAGGTACGCGCGTCGCAGTGGGAATGGCTCCCCACGCGTGGGCGGAGCGGGTGGCAGTCAGCCCGGCCTCGATCGGCACCGTCCCCGAGGGCGTGGACCTGGCCGACGCCGCCGCGCTGGGGATCGCCGGAGTCACCCCATTCCGGGTGCTGCGCAAGCGTTCCCTGCTGGCGCGCAACGTTCTGATCACCGGCGCCAGCGGGGGCGTGGGGCACTTCGCCGTCCAGCTGGCGGCGCTGGCGGGCGCCCGGGTGACGGCACTCGTCGGTTCGCCGGAGCGGACCGCCGGACTCCGTGAACTCGGCGCCGACAAGGTCCTGACCGACTTGGCCGAGACCGGGGACCGGTTCGACCTCGTCCTGGACACGGTCGGCGGACCACTGGTGGCCCAGGCCTGGAGTTCCCTCGCCGAGGGGGGCACCATCCACCTGGTCGGTTACTCCTCGGGGCAGGAAACCACGTTCCCGTCAGGGGCCTTGTTCGGCTTCGGTGAACCCCGCAGCATCGCCACCTACGGCGACATGACGCCGACCAGCGGGGAGCTGACGGACCTGCTGGGCCTCATGGCCACCGGGAGGCTCTCGGCACCGGTCGGACTGCGAGGCGACTGGCAGGACGTGGACGACGCCGTCCACGCGCTGTTCGCGCGGAAGGTGCACGGAAAGGCCGTTCTTGACGTCGCCTGACGCTGTGGACGAGGACACATGCGCCTCGCCCGCCGGTGGGCGGTTCGCCGTGGTGGACGAGGATGGACCCATGGATGTGCTGGCGGAGGTCTTGCGTGTTTCGGGTGCGCGAGGCGCGCTCGGGGTCGTGCTGAAGGCCGGAGGAACCTGGGGCCTGCGGCTGGACTCCTCTCCAGGAGCGGCACTGCACGTGGTGTCCCGCGGCACCATGTGGCTCCACGTCCCAGGCGAGAAACCTCTTCAGGCGCAGGCCGGAGACGCCGTCCTGGTGTCGCCGGGCACCGCACACGGGATAGCCGGCGGGGCCGGCGTGACGATGGGTTCCTGCGACCGTGAGGCAGCGGCCCGGTCTTTTGGCGATGGCCGAGCCCTGCGTCTGGGCTCGGCGCCGGTGCAGACGGAAGTGATCGTGCTGCACTACGAGCAGGACCCGGAGGTGCGCACACCGGTGCTTACCTCCCTCACTCGGCCGATGCATGTCACAGCCCGGGAGAACGCGCAGCTCAGAAGGACCGTCGAACTTCTCGCCGCGGAGCTCGCACAGCCGCAGATCGGCACCACCGCCGCCATCAACAGCATCATCGACCTTCTGCTCGTCCAGTTCGTACGCGCCTGGCTGGCCCGCCACCCGCAGGAACAGTCCGGCTCATGGCTGGGAGCGATGCGTGATCCGGTCGTGCGCGACGCTCTGGCATGTGTCCACGCCCAACCGGAACACCCCTGGAGCACGGAGACCCTGGCCGCTGCGACGAGCGTCTCCCGGGCGACGCTGTCCAGGCGCTTCCGGTCCGCCCTCGGACAGACACCGGGCGCGTACGTGACGCAGTGGCGCATCGACCTGGCGTCCGTCCGGCTCCGCGATACCGATGAGCCGGTCGAGTCGATCTCCGGCGCGGTCGGATACGGCTCTCCGCACGCTTTCAGCCGTGCCTTCAGACGTGCCCGAGGCACAGCCCCTGGCGAGTACCGTTCTCGACTTCGCAAGTGATCCGGCCTCGGGACCGGTGGGCTCGCATGTTGAGGTGACGAGTTGGCGGATCGCGGGGGCCCTGCCACGCTGTGGCGGGACGCCGATCTCCCGCAGGTGGACTTGGAGACTGTCCGGATTCATCTCCTGTCCGGGCCGGTGGCCGGGGAAGAGCCACTCCGAACTTCTGCCGCTGACGTAACAGTCACCTGCATGTCGGCGGGCACTGCGGTGCGCGGTGCCCGCCGGCGTGCGGCGGGTTCTGCTGTCCGTTCCGGTTCCTATCCGGCCGTGGTGGTCGCCGTGACGGTGGCCGCCGGGCCCACGCCCGCCGCGGTGACGGAGGCGACTGTCACCGTGTAGCTGGTGCCGGGCCTGAGGCCGCCGATCACCCGGAACATCCCCTTGCCCGAGGGCTGTCCGACCATCGCGTCCCGGCCGGTGACCTCGATGGTGCGGCCGTCGGAGACCGTCAGGCGGTAGCCGGTGACCTTGGCGTCCCCCATGTTCTTGGGCGGCGTCCAGGCGAGCGTCGCGGCCGTCTCCTCGGTACGGAGTTTCGGGCCGGTCGGCGCGTCGGGGAGCACGGTGGCCGCCGTCGGGACGAGCGGGGCGGATGCGAGGGACGGGGCGCTGCTCCCGTGCGCGTTGGCAGCGGTGACAGTGACGGTGAAGGGGCCGCCGCCGGCGGGGAGTCCGCCGATGCGGATGTACGCCAGCCGCTTGTAGTCGGCTGCCGACACGGTCTGCCGCGCGGCCTCGGTGCCGTCCGGCCGCAGGGCGTGCGCGGTGTAGCTGCGGACCGGTGAACCACCGTCGGCGAAGACCGGGTTGAAGATGGCGTACAGGGCGTCCGCCCCTGCGGTGCTGGTACCGACCCGGGACGGCGCCTCGGGAACGGAGACGGCTCCCGGGGTGCGGCTGAGAACGCTCCGGTAAGCGGGCTCGATTCCCGCGGCGGCGACGATCGCCGCGGGGGCGTCCGACGGCGAGGCCATGATGTGGTTGCCGGTCGTCACCAGACCCTTGTTGTCGCCGTCGGCGGTGCCTTCCTCCCACCAGTTGTCCTTGACGAGCGTCGGGTCGTTGTTGCCGAGCTGGTCGCGGTAGTCGGTGTGGCGGCTGGCGACATTGGCGTACGAGGCGCCGTAGAGCACGTTGCCCTCGACGGTCTCGTACGTGCAGCCGTTGTCGGTGTAGACGCTCTTGCCCAGGCCCCACTGGTCGTGGATGACATTGCCCGTGACCTTCTCGCCGTCGGCCTGCGAGGTGCCCGTCAGGCCCTGGGTGTAGATCCCGCCGCCGTCGTCGAACATCTGCATGTAGTCGAAGATGAGATTGTCGCTCACCGCGTTGTCATGGCTGGGGTTGGGGGTCGCGGGTGAGCCGACCTTGTCGGGCCAGCCGCCCCAGCCCATGGAGATCGCGCTGTAGCCGAGGTGGTCGAGCTGATTGTGCGCGATGGTGTTGTGCTGGGTGTATCCGTTGAGGATGCCGACCGAGCCGTGGAACTCGCGTGGCAGGGCGTACAGATGATTGTCCGTCACTTCGACGTGGTCGGCGGGGGTCCGGCCGTCGACTCCGCCGATCTCCAGGCCGTTGCCCGAGATGTCGGTGAAGGTGTTGCCCCGGACCCTGGAGTCGCTGGTTCCGGTGCCCAGTTCCAGACCGGCGGCGCCCAGGTGGGTGAAGTCGTCGTCGCTGAACTCGATGCGTTTGCCGTACGTGAACGAGACGTTTCCCGGCATCGGGGTCCAGGAGGCGAACGGGCAGGTGCCGCCCTTGACGAATCCGCACAGTCCCTGAGTGGCCCAGCCGTTCGCACCGGTGATGGTGTAGCCGGCCTGGATCTCCGAGAAGCCCTCGGGTGTGGACGGGGTCAGCCAGGTCGCGTAGCTGAACCGCACCCCCCGGAAGGCGACATCGTGGACCGGGGCTGATGCGGTGCCCCGCCCGTCGAGGAGCTTCTGCGCCGCCGCGGCCTCGACATCCGCGTGCCGGATGTCCTCCCCCTTGCGCGGGAGGTAGTAGACCGTGTGTGCCGTGCGGTCCAGGTACCACTCGCCGGGCTGATCGAGGAGTTCGTACGCGTTCTCCACGTACGACGCCTTGCCGTTGTTGGTGAGATGTCCGGGCCCGACCATGGAGACGGTGCGCCCGGGGATGTCCGGGAACTCCACCCGCTTGTTGGAGTTGTCCCAGCAGGGCTGGGCCATGGTGAGCGTGGTGCCCTTCGCCGCGGCGATCCGGCAGCGGGGTTCGGTCCACTGGCCCAGGCCGTTGCGCTCGACGTTCCAGAGCTCCTCGCCGCTGGAGTACACGAATTCGGCGTCGGAGGGGTGACGCCAGTGGGCGATGGTGTCCGCCGTCGTGGTGTACCCGGTCGGTGTGGCGGTCAGCCCGACGGGCACCTCGCCCCGGGCACGCTGGGCCCGGACTCCGTCGACGTACAACTGGCGGGTGTCGGTGAGGCCTTGGGGTGCGGGCGCCGCGTAGAGACCGGGGCGCCCGTGAACCGGTTTCCAGCCCTGGACCTGCTTGCCTCCGCTGATGACGGTGGAGCCGGTGCCCTGCCAGATGATCCGGTGGCCGTCGTGCCCGGAGTCCCTGGCATCGAGGACGAGCGGCTCCGCCGTCCGGTAGGTACCCGATGCGAGGTGGACGGTGAGGTCCCCGTGCTGGTGGGCGGAGTTCACCCGGGCCAGATCCCGGGCGCGCCGAAGGGTTCTGACGGGGTGTCGGGCGGTGCCCCGGGCGTGGTCGTCGCCGGACGGGGTGACATATACGTCCGCGGAGTGCGAACCGGCGGAGCCGCCGGCGCCGGAGTCGGCTCCGGCCGCGGTCACGCCGCCAGGGACGCCGAGCGCCAGGACGGCGGAGAGAGCCGCGGCGAGCGTGGCTCTTCGGGGTGCGAGCATCTTCCCTCCCATGGAATCAGGTTCATAAGGCAGGAGAAAGGTAGGAGGGTTGTGATGCAACGGTCAACGGATCGGACAAGAAATGCCCTTCTGATCCGATCTGATTCGACTGACACCCCTTCAGGTCATCGGAGGATTCAAGTCATCGGAGGTTCCACCCGGCCCTCTCAGCACTGGACCGGCGGCTCACCCCACTACTGCGCCGCGTCGGCAACCAGCGCGGCCAGCTCGGCGGCCGGCATGGAGCCCGCTGGGCGCCGCTCGCGCGCGAAGGTGTTGGCCACCCGCTGGAGTACGTCGTTCACCGGGGTCGGCACTCCGTACAGCCGGCCGAGCAGGGCGATCTCGCCGTTGAGGAAGTCGGCCTCGATGGTGCCCGTGCCCCGGCTGAGGCTCTGCCAGGAGGAACCGCCGCCGCGCGGCCGCCCCTCGGCCGGCAGCTGGGTGATCTTGTCGCCGCGCACCCGCTGCTGCTCCTCGGCGCTCGCGGCCTCGATCCCGGCTGCCGCGTACACGGCGCACCCCTCGGCCTCCGCCTGCTGGAGCAGCTCCGCCATGATGGCGTCCGCCGCGGGGTCCGTGCCGTGGATTCCGCAGGCCGCCTGGAGTGAATTGACCAGGTTCGAGAGGAGTTTGCCGTACTTCCAGCGCATCACGTCCGGGACGACCGGCGCCTCGAACGGAGCCTTCTCCAGATCCGCAGAGATCTGCCGGGCGGTACGGTCCGTGCCCGCCGGATAGCAGCCGATGTGCAGCATCCCGGAGAGCGGGGAACCGGCCGCGGCGACGGAGCCCGGCTCCAGGAAGGTCGCGGGCAGCCAGACGCACATGCCGTACACCCGGCGGAAGCTGCGCAGCGCGAGGCGTTCGCTCTCCACGCCGTTCTGCGCACAGACCAGCGGGAGCACTTCGGCGGCCGTCGCGCCGGTGCCGGCCACCGGCCGCGGGCCCCAGGCGTCGAGGGCCGCGATGCTGTCCTGCGTCTTGACCGTCAGGACCAGGACGTCATCGGGGCGCAGTTCCACCGCGGCGGGGCCGTCGGCGACCGGCAGTGCGAGTGTGCGGGTGCCCTCCGGGGTCGCGATCCGCAGCCCGCCGTCCCGGAGCGCCTCGTAGTGCGCCCCACGGGCCACCAGAACCACTTCGCTGCCGCTCTCGGACAGCCGCCCGCCGATGATGCCGCCGACGGCGCCGGCTCCGATGATGATGTAGCGCATACCGGGACTCTGGCACAGCCGGACGGCGCCGGGCCATGATCCAGGACACCTCTCGGCCCGGTGCCGGGGTTCCCGTACTGTCCCGCTGTCCCGGTTCCCGTACTGTCCCGGTTCCCGTACGACGTCCCGTTCCGGCGCCGCGCGGCCGGCCGGACCGGGAGCCCGGACCGGGAGTAGTCGGGCGCCGTCGGCGCGCTGTGGCAGAAGAGTAGGATCCGGTACGTCGGCCTGGACACGATGACCGCCGACCACCCTGAGCAGGCGCTGTCCCCGACCGGGACCGCCTCGGTGCAGAGCCGCCTCCCCCTCCTCGACCACGCGTCGGCGGACGTACGAGCGGTGTGCGAGACGCACGGCCTCGCCTTTCTGCCCTGGTTCCCGCTGCCGGAGGGCATGCAAGAGATGAAGGAGCTGAACGACCTGTGAGCACCGTCGTGATCCGTGCGGACGACGTCGATTTCGTACGGGACGGAAACCTGCTGCTGGACTCGGTCTCGCTGACCGTGCACAGCGGGGAGCACTGGGCCCTGCTCGGTGCCAACGGCGCGGGCAAGTCGACCCTGCTCGGGCTGCTGGGCGCGGTGACGCACCCCACCCGCGGGAAGGTGGAGATCCTCGGGCGGACGCTCGGCCGGGTGGACCTGCGGGAGCTCCGCTCCCATCTGGGCCACATCAACCCGCGCCATCCGCTGCACTCACCGCTGCGGGTCCGCGACGTCGTGCTGACCGGTCTCACCAACTCCATCGAGCCCGTGCCACGCTGGTCGCCGACCGAGGAGCAGGTCAAGCGGGCCGACCGGCTGCTGACCATGCTGGGCATGGGCGGCGAGAAGGCCGAGTCGCGCTGGCCGACGCTCTCGCAGGGCGAGCGCGGGCGGACCCTGATCGCCCGCGCCCTGATGCCCAGCCCCCGGCTCGTCCTGCTCGACGAGCCGGCCACCGGACTGGACCTGGCAGCCCGTGAGCAGCTGCTGACCAGCCTGGACGAGCTGCGCGCCGAGCACCCGGAGCTGGCGACGATCCTCGTCACCCACCATCTGGAGGAGCTGCCCGCGTCCACGACGCACGCGATGCTGCTGCGCGGTGGCGCGTGCCTGGGTTCGGGGCCGGCCGATGAGGTCCTCACCACCGACCAGGTCAGCAAGTGCTTCGACCATCCGGTACGGATCACTCGCACGGACGGCCGCTGGGCGGCCCGTTCGGAGCGGGCCGCCCAGCACTGACGGCGGGCCGCCTGCCGCCGGTCAACCGCCGGTCAGCTCAGCCAGCTTGAGCACGGTGTTCCAGTTGCGGGAGGTGCCGGTGACGCCCTTGTTCACGGCGGGCCTGTTCAGGGCCTCAGCGAGCTTGGAGCGGCCGAGCCCGTCCGGGGCGTACAGATAGAGCGCCCGGTCGCCGAGCCTGAACTCCTCGGGCAGATAGGCCTGCTGGTCGATGGCGGCGTACCGCTCGGGCTCGACGGGGCCGGAGAAGTAGGTGACGTGCAGCTGCTTGCCCTGGAGTCCGGCCGCCTGGAAGGGGCAGTTGTCGGCCACGGCCCGCAGATAGGCTCCGCTGCGGACGAGGCAGGCCACCGTGAAGCCGAAACGGTTCGCGATGGCCTCCTCCACTGCCGCCGCCAGCTTGTCCTCGCCGGCCGTCGCGCTGCTGAAGACGGCGTTCCCGCTGTTGAGGTACGTACGGACGTCGTCGTGGCCGAGTCCGGTGAGCAGCTCCCTGAGGTCCGCCATGGGGACCTTCCTGTTGCCGCCCACGTTGATCCCGCGCAGCAGTACCGCGTATCTGGTCGTCATGGGGACGAACATAGACCGCGCGCCCGCGCCGGTAGCTGCTCACCCCGGCAGTGCCCGGCCGGCAGGGCCTACTCCGCGGGCAGTTCCGCCTCGATGAGGTCGGCCGCGCGCCGGGTGCCTCCTTCCGTCGCCATCCCGGCGCCGATACGCGCGAGCCGCCGGGCGACCTCCGGGTCATCGGCCAGCGCGAGCACCGCTTCGCGCAGTGTCGCCGCGTTGGCGTCCGCCATCGGTACGTGCCGGGCCACGCCCAGCGACTGGAGCATGTCCGCGTTGGAGAACTGGTCCACGGCCTGCGGGACGGCGACCATCGGCGTCGCCGTGGCCAGTCCCTCCTGGCTGCCGCCCGCGCCCGCGTGGGTGATGAAGGCGTCGGCCTGCCGGAGCACGGAGAGCTGCGGGGTCCAGCGCATCACCTCGAAGTTGGCCGGGACCGGGCCCAGTTCGGACACCTCCACGTACTTGCCGATCTGGAGCACCACATGCCAGCCGGGCAGGCCACCGAAGGCCTCGATGCACTCGCGGTAGAAGCCCGGCTGCTTGGTGAAGGTCGAGCCGAGCGAGACGAGCAGCACCTTCTCGGCGCCCTCCGGACGCTGCCACTCCCCCTGTTCCTTGCGGTCGCCCTGGCAGGCGCCGACGAAGGTGTACCTGGTGTCGTCCACCCGGTCGCCGTTGGGCTGCATCGCGCGCGGCATGAGGACGATGCTGCGGCGGGGGCGGCCGACGAACGGGTCGGGGTGCTCGTCGATGCCGTTCTCCTCCAGCCAGGCGTGGAAGCGCGCGTAGTAGGCCCGGCCCCGCTCGGTCGCCATGAGCTGGGCGACCACCGGCTCGCCGACCTCCTCCTCGTACCCCTGCCAGGCGACCAGGTTCGGGGAGAGCGAGACAGCGGGGATGCCCCAGCGGCGGGACAGCACGATGGCCGGGTAGGAAGTGATGTCGTGCACGATCAGGTCGGGTACGCCCACGCCGTCCGGTCCCTCGTGCGCCTCGATCAGCTGCGGCAGG
Source organism: Streptomyces sp. NBC_00440 (assembly GCF_036014215.1). Taxonomy (NCBI): domain Bacteria; kingdom Bacillati; phylum Actinomycetota; class Actinomycetes; order Kitasatosporales; family Streptomycetaceae; genus Streptomyces; species Streptomyces sp. NBC_00440. The sequence goes on along the minus strand of NZ_CP107921.1, from coordinate 6,718,324 downwards.
GCGGAGATGGCGTCGCGGAGGAACGGTTCGATGTTCTCGATCACCTCGGTGCCCCAGGCCTCGGGGTCGTCGTCGGTGGGCAGGGTCGATGTGTAGACGACGGGCTCGGCACCGGTCTCCGCGACCTTCTCGGCGAAGGATGCCGGGATCGCGTAGGTGACGCGGTGGCCGCGGGCGACGAGTTCCCGGATCACTTCGATGCTCGGGTTCACGTGCCCGGCAGCCGCGATGGAGAACATGGCGATATGAGCACGCTTGGGTGAAGTCATGCGATGACGGTAGGCGAGACGAGACGTCTCGTGCAACTTATTTCGACGGACCCGGTGACCACCCGCAGATGCCGGGCCCCGTCTGCACGGATGCGAAACTTGGCCCGTTCCAACGAGAGCGGGAGACACCACATGGACGAGTCAACGGCGCGGGACATACTGCGCACGACCGGTCTGGCGAAGGACGCGGAGCTGCTGGCGCTGGGTGAGAACGCGGTCTTCGCGGACGGCGGGCTCGTCATCAAGGTGGGCAGGGCCCCGGAGCTGCTGGAGCGCGCGGAGCGCGAACTCTCCGTGGCGGGCTGGCTCGCGGAGGCGGGCATCCCCTCGGTGCGCGCGGCCGAGCCGTCGCCGCGGCTGGCGGACGGGCATCCGGTCACGCTCTGGCACCGGCTCCCCGACGCGGTCCGCCCGGCCGAGCCGGCGGACCTCGCGGCGCTGCTGCGCTCCGTCCACACGCTGCCCGCACCGGACTTCGCGCTCCCCCGGCGTGAACTCCTGGGCGGGGTCGAGCGCTGGCTGCGGCTCGCGGGGGACGCCATCGACCCGGCGGACGCGGACTACCTCCGCGAGCGCCGCGACGGCTTCGCCTCGGCGGCGGCCGCACTGACGCCCCACCTGCCCCCGGGCCCGATCCACGGCGACGCGCTCCCGCGCAATGTCCACATCACCCCGCAAGGACCGGTCCTGGTCGACCTGGAGACGTTCTCTTCGGACCTGCGGGAGCACGACCTGGTCGTCATGGCCCTGTCCCGCGACCGCTACGGGGTGCCCCCGGAGGCGTACGACTCCTTCGTCCGCACCTACGGCTGGGACGTCCGCGAATGGGAGGGCTGCACGGTCCTGCGCGGCGCCCGCGAGACGGCAAGCTGCGCCTGGGTCGCCCAGCACGCCCCGGCGAACCCCCGGGCGCTCGACGAGTTCCGCCGCAGGGTGGCGTCACTGCGCGAGAACGACCCCGGGGTCCGGTGGTATCCGTTCTAGACGGACGAGTCCGATACCGGGGCGCTCCGGAAATTCGGCATGGATTTGCCGATCGGGCTGATCAAGAAGGTCAAGTAACGCACCATCGAGTCGGGCATGTCGTTGTCGGCGCTGGTCGCTGACGGCCTGCGCGCCTGACTCGGCGACGCCGAACGGACACCAACAGCAATCGACCGGAAAGGACACCTGACATGGCGACCGAAGGAATCGAGGCCGTGTTCCTGACGACCCACAACTGGGGCAGGGCGGCGAAGTTCTTCCAGGCGCTGGGCTACGAGCTGGAGTTCTCGACCGACCACAACTCCGGCCGGCTCCGCAGCGTCGACGGACCGTACCTCTTCATCGCCGAAGTCCCCGAGGACCAGGAGCCCCAGACGCAGATGGTGCTGAAGGTGCCGGACGCGGACGCGTTCAGTCCGGATCCTGCCGTCGAGGTCGTCACGCCGTTCGAGGAGACCCACTTCGGAACCAGGGCGATGACCATCCGCGACCCCGACGGGCGCCACTGGAGCGTCCAGGCCCCCGCCAAGAACTGACCGCGGCAGAAGGCGCACACCATGGCTGACGGGCGGACCGCGGTGCCCGACGGCTTCTGCACCCCGTCCGAGATGCTTCCACTGGCATGAAGTGAACACTGGCCAACCCGTCCGGGTGCCGGCCCGGTCCGCGTCATCCCCCCGTCCCGCTCCGTGTCACCGGCTCCGGGGGATGACCGGCCAGGCCGCCTCCACGACCGCCGCCGGGTCGGCGGTGCGTCGCAGATACGCCTCCAGTGAGGCCGACTGCTCCGCTGCCGCACGCACCTGGAGGCCGTGCAGGTCCGCCAACGGCATTCTCCCCACGGGCTCGTGCAGCTCCCCCATGCGGCGTACCACCCGGGCGGCGGCCACCGCGTCCGCGCTCGCGTCGTGCGCGTCGTCGAGCGCCACCCCGTAGTAGGCGCACAGCGCCTGGAGGGCGCGCTTGCCCCTGCGGTACTTGTCGACGTGTTTGTCGATCACCAGCGGGTCGATGACGGGCGACGGCACGGTGCCGAGCCGCTCGCTGACCGACGCCACCCCATGACGCCCGCACTCACGGTCCAGGAGCGACAGGTCGTACCGCGCGTTCATCACCACCAGCGGCACCCCCGAGCGCAGCACCCCGGCAACCGTGTGAGCGATCTCCTCGACAGCGGAGGCCGCCCGGGCCCCGTGCTCGCGGGCGTGGTCCGTCGAGATGCCGTGGATCGCCGCCGCCTGCTCCGGTATCGCCACCCCCGGGTCGATCAGCCAGGTGCGCTGCTCCTCGATGCCACCGTCCGCGCCCAGCCGCACGACCGCCGCCGTGACGATGCGGTCGGTCTCGACGTCGGTGCCTGTCGTCTCCAGGTCGAAGCCGACCAGTGGTCCCCGGTGCCAGCTCATGGCGGCCCTCCTCGTGGTGTGCCGTGGTGCGTCGTGGTAAGTCCCCCAGGTCGTGACCACCCTCGCACGCGCCACTGACAACCGGTCCGGCCGCCCGGTCCACCGGGTCGGTGGCGCCCGCGGTGAGGCCCGGTCAGAAATCGGTCAGGAAACCGGCCGCGAATCGCCCCACACGGACTCGAACTCGTCCCGGTACGTCTCGAAGAGGCCGTGCTCCGAGTCCTGCCCGTGCCGGACCACCGCACGCCCGCCGCCCCGGAGCACCAGGACCGGCGCCTCCATCCCGCGCGCCCTGCGCAGATACGACTGGACGACCGCGAGACCGTCCGCACCGTCGCCGTCGACCAGACAGGCCATGAAGCGCGGCGTCTCGTCGAACACATGGATCTCGAAGGCCCCGGGGTCCCGCAGCCGGGCTCGCACCCGGCGCATGTGCAGGATGTTCGTCTCCACCGCCCGGCTCAGCTCGCCCTTCTTGAGCCCCAGTTCCCGCTCGCGCCGCTTGACCGCGCTGCTGGCGGGGTTCAGGAAGAGCAGCCGGACCCGGCATCCCGACTCGGCCAGCCGGACCAGCCTGCGGCCCGAGAAGTTCTGGACGAGGAGGTTCAGGCCTATCCCTATCGCGTCGAGCCTGCGCGCCCCGCCGAAGAGGTCCTCGGCGGGGATCTGCCGCTGGAGTCGGACGCGGTCCGGGTGGACGCCGATGACGTCCGCGTACCGGTCCCCCACCAGGTCCTCGACCGCGTCCACCGGGAGCCGGTCGGCGGACGGCGCGCCCGACCCCGCGCCCAGGATGTTCAGCAGGCGCGACGAGGCCCGTTCCGCCTGGGCCAGCACCGCCTCGGAGAGCGCCCGGTTGCGGGAGACCACGTTGCGGGTGACCTCCAGCTCGTCCAGGGCCAGTTCCACATCGCGCCGGTCGTCGTAGTACGGCTCGAAGCACGGCCAGTGCTGGACCATCAGCTCGCGCAGCTGCGGCAGGGTGAGGAAGCTCAGGACGTTGTCGTCGGCCGGGTCCAGCAGATAGCCCTTGCGGCGCGAGACCTCCCGTACGGCAACGGCACGCTGCACCCACTCCTGACCTGCCGGGCCCGCGGCCGCGACCACCCAGTCGTCGGCGTGCACCGGTTCGTAGATGGGGCGCAGCACGGCGGCCACCACCGCGCGGAGGCGCTGCTCGACCAGATTCAGCCAGATGTAGGCGCGTCCGGCGCGCTGCGCACGGGTCCGCACCTCGTTCCAGGCGCCGGCGTCCCAGTCGAGTTCCGCCCCGATCTCCATGGGCCTCGCCAGGGAGACCGCCCCGGGTGGGACACCTGCGGAGCCCCCGTCGTGACCCGGGTCACCTGGGGGCAACTCCAGCCCTCCCGAGCCCACCCGCGTACCGCCTTTCACTCCCCCTGCAACGATCAAGGAAGGGTACTCCGCGCGCGGGAGCCGGTGCAGCCGGATGCACAGGCTCCTTTCCCAACTCCCGTATTCGTGGTGACCGTTCCCCTCGGCCGTACGGGGCCGAGTGAGGGGATTCATAGTGGTTCGTGGCGAGGACGCGCTGACACGCGTGACTCGGTGCCTGATGTGGAAGAGTCGTGCCCATGCAGGTCTGGCCGGGACAGACATACCCGCTCGGTGCCACGTACGACGGCGCCGGGACCAATTTCGCGGTCTTTTCGGAGGCCGCCGACCGAATCGAGTTGTGCCTGCTGCACGACGACGGCTCAGAGACGGCGGTGGAGCTGAGGGAGACGGACGCCTTCGTACGCCATGCCTATCTGCCCGGCATCATGCCGGGCCAGCGGTACGGGTTCCGGGTGCACGGTCCGTACGCGCCGGAGAGCGGGCAGCGCTGCAACTCGGCGAAGCTGCTCCTCGATCCGTACGCCAAGGCGGTGAGCGGCGAGGTCAAATGGGACGAGTCGGTGTACGGCTACCACTTCGACCGGCCGAACTCGCGCAACGACCTGGACTCCGCCCCGCACACCATGACGTCGGTGGTGGTCAACCCCTACTTCGACTGGGGCGACGACCGGCTGCCGCGGACCCCGTACCACGAGACCGTGCTCTACGAGGCCCATGTGAAGGGCCTGACCATGCTCCATCCGGCGCTCCCCGACGAGATGCGCGGGACGTACGCGGCGCTCGCGCATCCGGCGGTCATCGAGCATCTGACCGGGCTCGGGGTCACGGCGCTGGAGCTGATGCCCGTTCACCAGTTCGTCAAGGACCACCGCCTGGCGGACAGCGGGCTCTCGAACTACTGGGGCTACAACACCATCGGGTTCTTCGCCCCGCACAACGCGTACGCCTCCTGGGGCGACCGCGGTGAACAGGTGCTCGAATTCAAGCAGGCGGTACGGGCGCTGCACGAGGCCGGGATCGAGGTCATCCTCGACGTGGTCTACAACCACACGGCCGAGGGCAACCACCTGGGCCCGACGCTCTCCTTCCGCGGCCTGGACAACGCCTCCTACTACCGGCTGACGGACGATCCGCGCTACTACATGGACACCACGGGCACCGGCAACAGCCTGCTGATGCGCTCCCCGCACGTCCTCCAGCTGATCATGGATTCGCTGCGCTACTGGGTGACCGAGATGCACATCGACGGTTTCCGCTTCGACCTGGCGGCGACCCTGGCCCGTCAGTTCCACGAGGTGGACCGGCTGTCGTCCTTCTTCGACCTGGTGCAGCAGGACCCGGTGGTCTCCCAGGTGAAGCTGATCGCGGAGCCGTGGGACGTGGGCGAGGGCGGTTACCAGGTGGGGAACTTCCCGCCGCTGTGGACCGAGTGGAACGGCAAGTACCGCGACACCGTACGAGACCTGTGGCGGGGCGAGCCCCGTACGCTCGCGGAGTTCGCCGGGCGGCTGACCGGCTCGTCGGACCTGTACCAGGACGACGGGCGGCGCCCGCTCGCCTCGATCAACTTCACCACCTGCCACGACGGGTTCACGCTGCACGACCTGGTGGCGTACAACGACAAGCACAACGAGGCGAACGGCGAGAACAACCGGGACGGCGAGAGCCACAACCGGTCGTGGAACTGCGGCGTCGAGGGCGACACCGACGACCCCGGTGTGCTGGAGCTGAGGGGCCGCCAGATGCGGAACTTCATGGCCACGCTGCTGCTCTCGCAGGGGGTGCCGATGCTGAGCCACGGCGACGAGTTCGGCCGTACGCAGCACGGCAACAACAACGCGTACTGCCAGGACAGCGAGCTGGCCTGGGTGCACTGGCCCAGCCCGGAAGGGACCGGGCCGGAGGACGGGGTCGGGCCGGAGCAGGACAGCTCGGGCCGGGACGGCTCCGCTCCGAACGGCCCGGGCGGGGGCAGCACCCTGCTGGCCTTCACCCGTGCGATGGTGGCACTGCGCCGTGAGCATCCCGTCTTCCGGCGGCGGCGCTTCTTCCACGGCCGCCCGGTGGAGGGCACCCACGACGACCTCTCCGACATCGCCTGGTTCACCCCGGAGGGCGAGGAGATGGTCCAGCGCGACTGGCAGGCGGCGCACGCCAAGGCCCTGTCGGTCTTCCTGAACGGGAACGCCATCTCGGAGCCGGGGACGCGCGGCGAGCGCATCGCCGACGACTCGTTCCTGCTGATGTTCAACGCGAGCGCGGACGAGATCGAGTTCCTGGTGCCGGTGAACCACGGCAGGCAGTGGGAGGTCGTCGTGGACACGGCCCATGAGGACGGTGTGCCGCCGGGACCGGGCCCGAAGGTGGACGCCGGCGACCGGCTGGCGCTGATCGGACGGAGTCTGGCCGTGCTGAAACGGCCGGCCTGACCGGCTGCGGGGTGACAGGGAGCCGGCGAAACGGGGTACGTAGGTTCCCATGACGCCCACTGCGACGTACCGGCTCCAGATCCAGCCGCAGTTCCCGTTCTCGGCCGCCGAGGCAGCCGTGCCGTATCTGGCCGCCCTCGGCGTCTCGCACCTCCATCTGTCGCCGGTCCTTGACGCCGTCCCCGGCTCCACGCACGGCTACGACGTCGTGGACCACACCCGGGTCCGCGACGAGCTGGGCGGCGAGGCCGGGCTGCGGGCGCTGGCGCACACCGCGCGCACGCACGGACTCGGGCTCGTCGTGGACATCGTGCCGAACCACATGGCGGCGGCCCCCCGGTACAACCGGCCACTGTGGGACGTACTGCGCGAGGGCCCGGTCTCGCCGTACGCGCGCTGGTTCGACATCGACTGGGAGTCGGGCGGCGGCAAGGTCCTGCTGCCCGTGCTCGGCCACCGGCTCGGCGACGAGCTGGAGCGGCTGCGGGTCGACGGGGACGTGCTGCGCTATTACGACCACGCCTTTCCGCTGCGCGAGGGCACCGCGAAGCTGCCGCTGCCCGAACTCCTCGACGCCCAGTGGTACCGGCTCACCTGGTGGCGGCTCGCCCGCACCGAACTCAACTACCGCCGCTTCTTCACCATCTCCGACCTGATCGGGGTGCGCGTCGAGGACCCGGCGGTCTTCGACGCCACCCACGCCAAGATCCTGGAGCTGATGGACGACGGCGTCATCGAGGGGCTGCGCATCGACCACCCGGACGGACTCGCCGACCCCGGCGCGTATCTGCGGCGGCTCGGCGAGGCGACGGGCGGCCGCTGGACGGTCGTGGAGAAGATCCTCACCGGCGAGGAGCAGCTGCCCGCCGACTGGGCGGTGGCGGGGACCACCGGTTACGACGCACTGCACCGGATCGACGGCCTGTTCACCGACCCGGCGGGCGCCGACGAACTGGTGCGCCGCTACCGGGACTACGCGGGGCCCCCGGGCGACCGGGGCGGGTACTGGGAGTCGACGGTCCGCCGGGCCGCGTACAAGGTCATCACCCATGAGCTGGCGGCCGAGACCGCCTTCCTGGTCCGCACCGCCGAACGGATCTGCGCGGCGGACCCGGCGCTGCGCGACCACGCGCCGTGGGCGCTGCGGGCCGCGCTGCACGAGCTGCTGGTACGGGTGCCCGTCTACCGGCCGTATGTGACCGCGGGCGGGCCGACGCCCGACACCGCGGAGGCCACGCTGGATCCGGAGACGGTACGGCAGGCCGCCGCGTCCTTCGCCGTGCCGGAGGAGTCGGCCGCCGTCGGGGTCGTACGGGACCTGGCGCTCGGCAGGCTGGGTGGCGGCCCCGACCGCGCCGCTTTCTGCGCCCGGTTCGCGCAGACCGCGTCGGCGCTGCGCGCCAAGTCCGTCGAGGACACCGCCTTCTACCGGTACGCGCCGCTGGTTTCGGCCGGCGAGGTCGGCGGCGACCCCGGGGCTCCGGCGGTGAGCCCGGCACGGTTCCACGCGTTCTGCGCACGGGCGGCCCGCGACTGGCCGGCCGGCGGGACCGTACTGACCACGCACGACACCAAGCGCAGCGCGGACGTCCGGGCGCGGATCACGGTCCTCACCGAGTGCCCCGGGCAGTGGGCCGCGCTGCTGGACCGGCTGACCACTCCGGCGCCCGATCCGCAGCTGGCCTGGGTGGCCTGGCAGAGTGCGTTCGGCTTCGGGCTGCCCGACCGGGACCGGCTCGGTCCCGCGCTGCTGAAGTCCGTGCGGGAGGCGGGGCTGCACACCAGCTGGACCGAGCAGGACGAGGCGTACGAGCAGGCGGTCGCCGACTTCACGGCTGCGGGGCCCGCGGGTCCGCCGCAGTCGGCAGTCGCCGCGTTCGCCCGCGGGCTGGCCCCGTACGTACGGGCCAATGTGCTGGGCGCCGCGCTGGTCCACCTCACGATGCCTGGCGTGCCCGACGTCTATCAGGGCACGGAGGGCACGTACATCGCGCTGGTGGACCCGGACAACCGCAGGCCGCCGGTGCCCGTCGACCCCTCGGACGAGAAGCTGGCCCTGACGACCACGGCGCTGCTGCTGCGCCGCGACTGCCCGGATGTCTTCGGCGAGTCGGGCACCTACACACCGCTGACGGCGGAGGGCCCCGCCGCCTCCCACTGCCTGGCCTTCTGCCGCTCGGGCGAGGCCGTGACCGCGGTGACCCGGCTGTCGCTGCGGCTCGAACAGGAGGGCGGCTGGCGCGACACGGAACTGCCGCTGCCCGCCGGGGTGTGGCTCGATCTGCTGGCGCCCGAGCGGGAGTTCACCGGGCGGGTCGCCCTGAGCGAGCTGTTCGCGGCACGGCCGGTGGCGCTGCTCAAGCGGGTGGCACCGGCGGCGGCAGAGCCGTACCAGCGCTGAACCGCTGTGCGCGGCACGGCGGTCGGGCGGCCACCGGGGTCACTGCGACGCGAGCCGGAAGTGGATCCGTCCGAAGCCGACCATGTCGCCGTCGCGGACCACGACCGCGCCGGTGACCCGGTGTCCGTTGACCGTCGTCCCGTTGGCCGAGCCCAGATCGCGCAGCACCCACACCCCGGCCTGCGCACCGAGTTCGGCGTGCAGCCGGGACACCGTCTCGTGGTTCAGCCGCAGGCCGTTGACCGGGTCGCGGCCGATGCGCAGTGGGTACGGGCCGGCCATGGGCAGCAGCAGCTTCGGCAGCCGCTCGGCGGCCCAGGCCCTGCGCATCCGGCCGGGGAAGGCCGACACCTGGCCCACCGCGCCCAGCAGCCGCTGCGACCAGCCGGTCCCGCTCTCCAGGTCCGCGGTGAGCGCGGCCAGTTCGTCCGACCTGCGGGCCGCCAGGGCCAGTTCCATCCGGCGCATGAAGGTGTCGTGGGAGAGCTTGCCCTGGACCGCGCCCTCCTTGAGCACGCTGAGCACCCGGTCACGCTCGGCGTCGGACAGCCGGGCAGGAACCGCGTGCGGCTCGTGGGCGGGCGCCGGGGGCTCTGGAGAGGACATCACAGGACTGATTGTCGGTGGGACCCGATCCAGGTGTCCAGGCGGACCCCGGGTTTGCGATATCCATGTGACCAGGCCGGACGCCGATTGTTACGGTCTGCGGACATCCCCCCGTCCCAGGAGCCGAATTGCCCGAGCAGCCGCACGCCCACGAGCTGGTGATCCGCCCGTTGACCGGGCCCGAAGAGCTCCCTCTCTTCCGTACGCTGCCCTACGTCCTCGACCATGAACTCGCCGACGACCTCGCGGGCGGTCTGCGCCGTCCCGAGTGGATGTGGGTGGCGCTGCGCGGCGACCGCGTACTGGCGCGGGCCGCCTGGTGGGCCCTCTCGTCCGGCGGCGCCCCGTACACCCTCGACTTCTTCGATCTGGACGACAGCCTGCCCGCACCGGAGCGCGTCGAGACCGGCGTACGGCTGCTGGAGACGGCGATGGCACGGCTCTTCCCGGCGGGGGCCGAGCGCCCCGAGTACGGCCGTTACATCCCGCCGGACTGGCGCACCGACCCGGTCGCCCGCGATGTGGTCGAGGCGCGGATGCGGGCGGTGGAGCGGACCGGGGCGCGGCTGCTGGTCGAGCGGCTGCGGCTGGAGTGGACCCCCGGAGCGGCGGCGGCTCCGGCGCCCGGAGCCCGGCTGATGTTCCGTGCGGTGCGCGACCGGGAGGATCTCGTCCCGCTGATGACGCAGGTCGCCGAGGGCTCGCTCGACGCGCACACCCGGGCCTCGTTGGAGTCCGGGCTGAGCCCGCGTGCGGTGTCCGAGGCGCAGTACGACGAGGAGCTGGCGGGCTACCGGAGCCCGGACGGCTGGTGGCGGATCGCGGAGCTGCCGGACGGGGATCCGGTCGGCTTCGTGATCCCCGCACGCAACAACTACCACGCGATCATCGCGTACATCGGGGTGCTGCCCGGCCACCGGGGACACGGGTACATCGACGAGATCCTCGCCGAGGGGACCCGGATCCTCGCCGGCCAGGACGTGCCCCGCATCCGCGCGTCGACGGACGTCGGCAACGTCCCGATGGCGCGGGCCTTCGAACGGGCCGGCTATGTGAACTTCGAGCGGGCGGTCAACATGGTGTGGGACTGATCCGATCGCATCCGGCCTGACCCGATCTGCCCGGAACAGCAGGTGAGTTGGAGCGTGCCGCTCGCCGGGGTCTACGGGGGTCTACGGGGCCGAGCCGACCCCCGCGGCCTCGCCGAGCCAGTCCAGGCGGCGCTGCTGCTCGGGCGGGATGGTGGCGTCCTCGCCGCGCGGACCGACGTTGAGCAGCAGATTGCCGCCGTCGGACCGGACCGTCCCGAGCAGCGCGGCCAGCGCGTCACGGCCGATGAAGGAGTCATCGCCCGAGTTCCGGTTGTAGCCGAAACTGTGGTCGACACCGCGGGTGATCTCGAAGGGGTCGGGGCCGGTGTAGTGGGAGTACTCCGGTGTCCTGAAGTCGTAGTACGGCGGCTTCTTGGGTACGAAGCCCTCGTCGCTGACGACCGTGCGGCGCTCCCAGCTGTTGTACGCGGCCCGCAGACCGGGCAGCCGCAGCGCCCGCCAGAGCGGTGTGTACGGATAGAGCCGGTCGTTCACGACACCGTGCGGGACGGTGAACCGGTAGTACTCCACCAGGTTCCGGATCGCGGCGCGCCCCGCGGGCCAGGCGATGTCGTTCCAGAGGATGTCCGGGTGGTAGCGCCTGATCAGCTCCCGCAGCTGGGCGTCCGCGTACGCCGGGTACGCGCCGCGCGGGACGGCGGCGACGGTGTCAGCGGCGGTGGCGATGGGGCGCGGCTGGAACGTCCAGTCGAGGCCGCCCGAGTAGTAGACACCGAAGCGCAGCCCCTCGGCCCTGACCGCTTCGGCGAACTCACCGACGACGTCGCGCGGGGTGTGCCAGCCGGGGCGGTGGGGGTTGCGCACCTCGGAGGGCCAGAGGCAGTAGCCGTCGTGGTGCTTGGTGACGAGGACCGCGTAACGGGCCCCGGCCGCGCGGAAGCGGCGCGCCCACTCCGCCGGGTCCCAGCCGCTCAGCGCGTCCGCGAAGTCCCCGCCGAACTCCGTGTACGGGCGGCTGCCGTAGGTCTCCCGGTGGTGGGCGGAGACCGGGCTGCCGGGGAAGCGCAGGGAGTTCTCGTACCACTCGCCGTACGACGTCCAGCCGAGGTGTGCGCGACCCGCGGGGTCGTACGGCGGGGCCCACCCCGGCACGGACGCGGGCGTCCAGTGCACGAAGATCCCCAGCTGAGCCTGTTGCCACCACGGAGCGACCATGGTTGAAGTATTGATCATTTCTCGGGGTCTTCGTCAGGGTGTCCGGCCTGTGAACTGCGGATCACCTCGCGGTACCACCGGTAGGAGTCCTTCGGGGTGCGCCGCATCGTCTCGTAATCCACATGGACCAGGCCGAACCGCTGGGCGTTGCCCTCGATCCACTCGAAGTTGTCGGTGAGCGACCAGGTGAAGTAGCCGCGGACGTCGATGCCCTCGGCCATGGCCGCGTGCAGGGCGCGCAGATGGCCGTCGAGGAAGTCGATCCTGCGGCTGTCCCGCAGACCGTCGTAGCTGCAGCCGTTCTCGGTGATGTAGAGCGGCGGCAGCCGGTCACCGTAGCGGCTCTCCAGCTGGATCAGCATGTCGCGCAGCCCGTCGGGGACCACCGGCCAGCCGAAGTCGGTGCGGTCGTACCCCTCTATCTCCCTGATCCCGAAGGGCAGTTCGGCCGGTATCCCGAACCCGGCGAAGGTGTCGAGGGCCTGCGGGGCGGGCGCGCCGACGAGGGTGGGGTTGTAGTAGTTGACCCCGTACCAGTCGAGCGGGGCCGAGATGATCTCCAGGTCGTCGGCGACCGGTCCCGGCATCAGCGCCGCGAAGTTCTCGTCGGGGTAGGCGCCGGTGAGGAGCGGGTCGGCGAACAGCCAGTTGGAGACCGTGTCGTAGAGCCCGGCCCCGAACCGGTCCTCCTCGCTCTCGCCCGCCGTCCAGACCGGGGTGTGCGAGACGGCGATCCCGATGTTCGATGCCCCTGCCGCACGCAGCGCCCCCACGGCGAGGCCGTGCGCGAGCAGCTGGTGGTGAGCGGCGGGCAGCGCGTCGAAGAGCAGCTTCTTGCCGGGGGCGTGCTCGCCCAGCGCGTAGCCGAGGAGCGTCACCTCGGCGGGTTCGTTGATGGTGATCCACATCGGGACCCGGTCGGCGAGGCGTTCGGCGACGGCGCCCGCGTAGTCGGCGAAGCGGTACGCGGTGTCGCGGTTCAGCCAGCCGCCGCTCTGTTCGAGCGCGAGCGGGGTGTCCCAGTGGTAGAGCGTCGGCGCGGGGGTGATGCCCCGGCCGCACAGCTCGTCGACGAGCCGGTCGTAGAAGTCCAGGCCAGCCGGGTTGAGGGGGCCGGAGCCGTCCGGGACGACGCGCGGCCAGCTCACCGAGAAGCGGAAGGCCCCGGCGCCGAGCCCGGCGAGGAGCGCCACGTCCTCGCGGTAGCGGTCGTAGAAGCCGGTGCCGCGTGAGCCGTCGGCGCCGTCCTTGATACGGCCGGGGAGCGCTGCGAAGGCGTCCCAGCCGGACGGGCCCTTGCCGTCGGTGCCTGCCGAGCCCTCCGTCTGGAAGGCGGAGGCGGATGCGCCCCACAGGAAACCGGGCGGGAAGGCTGGCAGTGGCGGAATCGTCATGGCTCGCGACCCTAATGGCCCGAGTGCGCACGCTCCAGCCCCTGATCTTGTCAAGATGAGAGCCTGCCGGCCGGCCGATGGCGGTCCCGACGACATGACCTGGTCCCGACGGCACGATCTGGTCCCGAAGAGACGACCGAGGGGATGCTGTGCTGTTCGAGGTGTGGGCACCGGAGAAGAGCGACGTCACGCTGGAGCTGGCCGGGCGCCGGTCTGCCATGGAGCGTGATCCGCTGCGGGACGGCTGGTGGGCCGTCACCGCGGATGCGGAGGACGGCGACCACTACGGCTTCCGGCTCGACGGGGGCCCCGTGCTGCCCGACCCGCGCTCGCGCCGCCAGCCGGCGGGCCCCGACGGCCTGAGCGCCGTCGTCAGGCACGACGCATACCAGTGGCGCCAGGAGTGGCCGGGCCTGGCGCTGCCGGGCGCCGTGCTGTACGAGCTGCACATCGGCACGTACACCCCCGAGGGCACCTTCGACGCGGCGGCCGGGCGGCTGGACCATCTGGCCGCGCTGGGCGTCACCCATGTGGAGCTGATGCCGGTCTGTCCCTTCCCCGGCCGGCACGGCTGGGGGTACGAGGGGGTCTCGCTGTGGGCGGTGCACGAACCGTACGGCGGCCCCGAGGGGCTGAAGCGCTTCGTCGACGCGGCTCACGAGCGCGGACTCGGGGTCGTGCTGGACGTGGTCCACAACCACCTCGGCCCGTCCGGCAACCATCTGCCCTCCTACGGCCCGTACTTCACCGACACCCACCACACGCCGTGGGGCTCGGCGGTGAACCTGGACGCGCCCGGCTCCGACGAGGTCCGGGCGTATCTGCTGGGCAGCGCGCTGGCCTGGCTGCGCGACTACCGGATCGACGGGCTGCGTCTTGACGCCGTCCACGCGCTCGCCGACGGGCGGGCGCTGACCTTCCTGGAGGAGCTGTCGGCCGCCACCGACGCGCTCTCGGCCGGTCTCGGGCGCCCGCTCTTCCTGATCGCCGAGTCGGATCTCTGCGATCCCCGGACGACGACCCCGCGCGAGGCGGGCGGCCTTGGCCTGCACGCCCAGTGGAACGACGACTTCCACCACGCCCTGCACACCGCGCTGACCGGCGAGTCCCAGGGGTACTACGCGGATTTCGCCCGCGCGCCGCTGGCCGCCCTGGCCAAGACGCTCACCCGGGTCTTCTTCCACGACGGCACGTACTCGACGTTCCGCGGCCGGACCCACGGCCGTCCCGTGCACCGTGCGTCGACGCCCGCGCACCGCTTCGTCGGCTTCTCGCAGACCCATGACCAGATCGGCAACCGGGCGCTCGGCGACCGGCTCTCGGCGACCCTGTCGCCCGGTCTGCTGGCGTGCGCGGCGACCCTGGTGCTCACCGGGCCCTCCGTGCCGATGCTGTTCATGGGCGAGGAGTGGGGGGCGGCCACCCCGTGGCAGTTCTTCACCGACCACACCGATCCGGACCTGGCGGAGGCCGTACGGAACGGCCGGCGCCGGGAGTTCGCCGAACACGGCTGGGCCGAGGGGGAGATCCCGGACCCGCAGTCACCCGCCACCAGGGAGCGGTCCTGTCTGAACTGGGGCGAGCTGGACGGCGGCCACCACTCACGGCTGCTCGCCTGGTACCGCGAGCTGGTCGCGCTGCGCCGCACCTGCCCGGACCTGGTCGACGCGGATCTGGCCTCGGTCAAGGTGGCGTACGACGAGGAAGCGCGGTGGCTGGCGTTCCGCAGGGGCGATCTGCGGATCGCGGTCAACCTCGGCGACGGGGAGGCCAGGATCCCGCTGAACGGGCGCGGCAGCCGGATCCTGGCCTCCTGGGAGCCGGTCCGGCCGCCGGGCCCCGACGGTCTGTTGCTGCTGCCGCCGGAATCGTGTGTCGTACTGACGGACTCCTGACGGCCCTCCAACAGGTGTGCGGAGGCGACTACTCGACGATCGCCAGCTCACGGCGGGTGGTGTTCAGCCGTCGTCCGCCGTCCCCGGTGACGGTGACGATGTCCTCGATCCGCACGCCGAAGCGGCCGGGGAGATAGATACCCGGCTCGACGGAGAAGCACATACCGGGCACCAGCGGCTGCTCCTCGCCCTCGATCATGTACGGGGGCTCATGGGTGGTGACGCCGATGCCGTGACCGGTGCGGTGGATGAACCGCTCGCCGTACCCGGCTTCGGTGATGACCGCGCGCGCCGCCCGGTCGATCTCCTGGCAGGCGACGCCGGGACGCACCGCCCGGCAGCCCGCGTCCTGCGCCTCGCGGACGATGTCGTGCACCCGCTGCTCCTCGGCGCCCGGGGCGCCGACGTGGACGGTGCGGGAGGTGTCGGAGCCGTAGCCCTCCTTGAGCCCGCCGAAGTCCAGGACGACCATGTCGCCGGACCCGATGACCCGTTCGCCCGCCTCGTGGTGCGGGTTGGCGCCGTTCGGGCCGGAGCCGACCACCGTGAAGTCCACCTGCGAGTGCCCGAACTGCCGCAGCAGCGCGGCCAGATCGGCGGCGACGTCGGTCTCCCGGCGCCCGGAGAAGCGGACCTTGAGGATCTCCTCGTACGTCGCGTCGGCCGCGGCGCCCGCCGCTTCGAGGCGGGCCAACTCGGGCGCGTCCTTCACGGCGCGCAGCATCGGCAGGGCCTCCGTCAGCGACTGGTACGAGCTGTCGGGCAGGGCACGCTGGAGCCCGAGCAGATGCATCGCCCAGCCGTTGTCGCTGACCGCGAACCGGCCGTCCGGGTCGAGGAGCGCGGCGGTGATGCCGTACGGATCCTTCCCGTCCGTCCAGTCCAGCAGGGTGAGCGCGGGGGCGCCGACGGCGTGCTCGGCGTCCGCGGCCTCCAGTGTCGGTACGACGAGGACCGGGTCCTGGCCTGCCCTGATGACCAGCATGGTCATCCGCTCGGTGGCGGCGGTCGGCCGGTAGCCGGTGAGGTGGACGAGGTCGGGGCCGGGTGCGACGAGTACTCCGGCGAGTCCGGCGTCCGCCGCGCTCTGTGCGGCACGGGCCATACGGGCGCGGTAGTCGTCGGCGGTGAACGGTACGGGTTCGGTGGACATGGCCCCATCCTGCCGGGCCGCGTCCGGGGATGCGACGCGGTGCTCGTCAAGCGACGCGGAGCTGCGGGATGTTCCTCTCAGGGATGCGGCACGAGCAGGTCCGCCCGGTCCCTGGTGCGCTCGACGACCCGTGCGTTGGCCTCGTCGGACCGGTGCACCCAGCGCTCGGCCTCCGCACGGGTCCTGCCGTACCGGATGTGACGTTCGATGAGTCTGCGGACGCGTGCCTCGTTCCCGGGGCTCCTTGGGTTCTCGTCACCGATGAACCACGCCTCGTCGAGCAGGGCCCTCGCGCGCGGCCAGTGCAGCAGATAGTTCCCCTCGGTGATCACCAGCGGAACGTCGGGGGCGACCGCCACCGATCCCGCGACGGGCTCCTCCAGCGCGCGGTCGAAGGCGGGCGCGTACACCACGTCGCTGCCTGGCGTACGCAGCCGGGCGAGCAGAGCCACGTACCCGGCCTCGTCAAAGGTGTCGGGGGCGCCCTTGCGGTCGGCGCGTCCGAGGCGGCGCAGCTCGGCCCCGGCGAGGTGGAAACCGTCCATCGGGACCACGACGGCGCTCGCCCCGAGCGCGCCGGCGAGACCGGCGGCGAGGGTGGACTTCCCGGCACCCGGCGGGCCCGCGATGCCGAGGATCCGCCGGTGCCCGGTCCCGGCGAGCAGCCGGGCCCGGTCGATGAGGTGCTGCTCAGTCATGGCGGCCATTGTCGCCACAGCGGCCGCCTCCGCGCGAGTGGGCCGGCGCCCGGGCCGCGGGCGTCCGCTTCCTGGAGGAGCCGCGCCATGAGCCGTACGGTTCGGTCGCCGTCTTCGAGGACCTCTACGGGAACCGGTGGGACCTTCTGCAACCGGCGTGAGAGTCATGTCGGACATGGCTGTTACGTTTCCCGTATGACGTTTTACGGACGTGCCATCGCTCTCCTCGTGGACCGGCCGGAGCTGGCCGAAGTGGCCGCGTACCCCTTCGGTTTCGACGTGGCCGGGGCCGCACACGGCGCGGCGGTCCGGCTGGCGTCGGGCGCCCCGCTGGAGGCGGTGGCCGGGGACGGCACGGGTGGCACGTTCTTCGTGTGTGGCGGAGGCCCCGTGCTGTACGCCTCGGGCGACGGCGCGGCCGGGCTCGTCGCCGCGAGCGCCGACGAGGCGCTGGAGATGGCGATCGGGCTGCCCGGGTGGCTCGGTCTGCTGCACCTGTCCCCCGCCGGGGCCGAGGCGGGACTGCCGGCCGCGGTGACCGCGTCGGAGGAGGCGATACGGGAGTCGCAGCCGGATCTCGACGCCCGGCGGGCCGCACTGCGCGGGGCACTGGGACTGCCCGTCCACTCCCCCGCCGAGCTGTTCGCCCGGCTGCACGCGGCCCTGCTCCGTACCGAGCCGGACCATCTGCTGCTCGACACGGCCGGCGGCCGGGCCCGTGCACGGCTCGATCCGCATCCGCGCACGCCCTTGCGCGAGACCGTACTGAGTCCCGGTCTGGCGGATCTGGCACGGCTGCGCGACGACACGGCGCAGTGGACCGAAGTGGCGGGCGACAAGGCGCGGCGCGCCACGGTGCTGCGTGCGGCGCAGTTCGACCGGCAGGAACACGATCTGCCGCTGCTGCGGCGTCTGCTGGCGGCCGAGACCGCTGATGCGGGGACGAGCGAGGAGCTGCGGCTCGCCGCAGTGCTGGTCGCGCTGCACGGCAGCGCGGAGGATCTGCCACTGCTGCGGGCCGCCCACGCCGCGCCGCAGGCCGTCCGGTGGGGCCTGCCGGAGGTGCCCGAGCAGCCCGGGGCCGTCGTGGAGTGGGCGCGCGGGCTCGACGGCTCGTACCTGGGCGAGGACCCCGCACGGGAGCCGGAGCTGACCTGGATACGGCTGGCCAGGCGGCAGGGCCGCACCGAGCTCGCACGGGCGGCGCTACTGCGCATCCTGGACTCCGCCGAAGAGGCCGCCACGGCTGAACAGGCCGATCTGCTGCGGGTGCTGAGCGTCGAGCTGGAGGCGCTCGGCGACCTCGGCCAGGCGGCGCGCGCCCAGTCCGGGCACGCCGCTCTGGTGGACGAGCCGCGCGACCGGGGGGTGGCGTGCCGCAGGCTCGCCGAGCTCCAGCGGCGCACCGGTGATCTGCCGGCGGCCTGGCGGACTCTGCGGCCGGCCCCGGAGATCCTCGACACGGACGGTTCCGAGCTTCGGTGGCGGCGGCTGGGCCTGGGACGGATGGTCGCCGCCGAGCACTTCGAGCTCGCCCGGGCGGCCGCCGGGGCGGGGCTCGCGCCGATCGCCCTGGAGTCGCTGGCCGTCGCCAGGGAACTGCACGCCGGAATGGGCAAGTCCGCCCAGCGGAGCCTCGGCATGCTGGCCCAGGAGACGAAGTGGGCCGTGGCCCGGCTCAAGTAGCACCGTGCGCCAGCCGGTCGCGGCGCCGTTCAGCGGTCCGGGGTTCGACGGACCGGGGTTCAGCTGTCCGGGGTTCGGCAGTCCGGACATCGGCGGACCGGACATCGGCAGTCCGGACATCGGCAGTCCGGACATCGGCGGCAGGCACGCTTCCGTACCTGCCGCCGGCGCAAGCCGTGTCCGCGATGCCGCGCCCGGCTCAGGGTTCCCCCTTCCGGCACCGCCACCGGCCCGCTGCCGCCTCGTCAGGCGGTGGTGCCGACCAGCTTGACAAGACCGGTGACGGTGTCCGCCATGGCCTGCCGCCCGGCCTTGAGGTACTTCCGTGAGTCGACCGCATCGGGCTGGGCCGTCAGCACCTCACGGATCGCCGCGGTCATGGCGATGTTGAGCGCCGTACCGATGTTGACCTTGGCGATACCGCCGGTGACGGCCGCCGACAGTTCGGTGTCCGGCACCCCCGATGAGCCGTGCAGCACCAGCGGCACACCGACGGCGTCCCGCAGCCTGCCGAGCAGTTCGTGGTCGAGGACCGCGGTGCGCGAGGTCATCGCGTGCGAGCTGCCGATCGCGACGGCGAGCGCGTCCACGCCGGACTCGGCCACAAAGGCTGCGGCCTCCTCCGGACGGGTCCGCGCACCGGGTGCGTGCGCGTCCAGCGGCGCCGCCCCGTCCTTGCCGCCGACCTCGCCCAACTCGGCCTCGATCCACAGCCCATGGGCGTGCGCCCAGTCGGCCGCGGACCGGGTCGCGGCGAGGTTCTCCGTGTACGGAAGGTGCGCGGCGTCGTACATCACCGAGCTGAACCCGGCGTCGGCGGCCTGCCGCAGCAGGGCGTCGCTCTTCACATGGTCGAGGTGGAGGGCGACCGGTACGGCAGCCGCCCGGGCCAGTTCGGCGGCGGCGCGGGCCAGCGGAAGCACCTGGCCCTGCCGGTACTTCACCGCGTTCTCGCTGATCTGGAGGATGACCGGGGCGCCCGCGGCCTCGGCCCCGGCTATCACGGCCTCCGCGTGCTCCAGCGTGATGATGTTGAACGCGGCCACCGCGCCGCGCTGCGCCGCCGCGCCCGCGACCAGCGCTCCGCTCTCGGCGAGGGCCATCGCTCAGCCCTCGTCGAGGATGACGGAGCGGGTGAGGTGGCGCGGCGAGTCCGGGTCGAGGCCGCGCGCGGCCGCGATGGCGACGGCGAGGCGCTGCGCCCGTACCAGCTCGGCGAGCGGGTCGAGACCGCCCGCCACCCACATCCCGCCGGTGGCGCGGACCTGCTCCTCCAGGCCCTCGGGGGTCTCGCCGAACATCCAGGTGGCGGTGCCCTCGGTGGTGATGCTGATCGGACCGTGGCGGTACTCCATGGCCGGGTACGCCTCGGTCCAGGAGAGCGACGCCTCCCGCATCTTCAGCGCGGCCTCCTGCGCCAGGCCGTTGCTCCAGCCGCGGCCGAGGAAGGTGAACTGCGAGCAGTCGACGAGCCCTTCGGGCAGCGGCTCGGTGAGCGCGGTCCGCCCGTCGGCCACGACGGCGTCCGTGTGCAGGCCGAGGTGGGCGCGGAACAGGGTGAGCGCGGTGGTGGCGAACCGGGTCTGGACGACGGACTGCTCGTCGGCGAAGTCGAGGACGACGATGTCGTCCGCGGCCTCCATGACCGGCGTCTTGGGGTCACCGGTGACGGCGGTCGTCCGGGCCTGTCCGCGTACCTTGCCGAGGAGTTCGAGCACCTCGGTCGTGGTGCCCGAGCGGCTGAGCGCGATCACCCGGTCGTAGCTGCGGCTGAAGGGGAACTCGGACGCGGCGAAGGCGTCGGTCTCGCCCTGGCCCGCCCCTTCCCGCAGCGCGGCCACGGCCTGCGCCATGAACCACGAGGTACCGCAGCCGACGATCGCGACGCGCTCCCCGGCGGCCGGCAGCGCCGCCGCCTGGCTCCCGGCCAGCGCCGCTGCGCGCTCCCAGCACTCGGGCTGACTGGCCAGCTCGTTCTGGACATGGCTCATGCTGATCCACCCCTCAAGGTAATGATTGTTTCTGCAAGATACTGCGTTGTTTCAAGCACAATCAAGCACGTAGACGTTTCTGGGTTAAGGTCACAGCGTTCCACCGAAGAGGAGAGTGCGAGAGATGTCCCAGTCCCGCGACGCGCGTTGGAAGGCACTCCTGGAACTGCTCGTCGAGCAGGGCCGTCTCGATGTCGAAGCGGCGGCTCTCGCGCTCGACGTCTCGGCCGCCACCATCAGGCGCGATTTCGACCAACTCGCCCAGCAGCAGATGCTGGTGCGCACCCGTGGCGGCGCCGTGGTCCACGGTGTCAGCTACGAACTCCCGCTGCGCTACAAGACGGCCCGGCGCGCCTCCGAGAAGCAGCGCATCGCGCAGGCCGTGGCCGAGCTGATCACCGCGGGCGAGGCGGTCGGCCTGACCGGCGGCACCACCACCACGGAGGTGGCCCGCGCCCTCGCCGTCCGGCCCGACCTGGCGTCCGGCACCCCGGCGCTCACGGTCGTGACCAACGCGCTGAACATCGCCAACGAGCTGGCGATCAGGCCCCAGTTCAAGATCGTGGTGACCGGCGGGGTGGCCCGCCCCCAGTCGTACGAGCTGACGGGCCCCCTCGCCGACGGCGTACTCGGCCAGATCACCATGGACACCGCCGTGCTCGGGGTGAACGGCTTCGATGTCGTCCATGGCGCCGCCGCGCACCACGAGGACGAGGCGGGCATCAACCGGCTGCTGTGCGAGCGCGCCGAGCGGGTGGTCGTCGCAGCGGACTCCACCAAGCTCGGGACCCGCGCCTTCGCCAGGATCTGCACCACCGACCAGGTGGGCACCCTGGTCACGGACACCGGCATCAGTGAGGAGATGACCGCTCTCTTCACCGATGCCGGTGTCGAGGTCATCGCGGTGTGAGCGCCGGGGCCGCGTCCTGCGCGCCCCGCTGCTGGCCCGACTCGAAGTAGGCGATCAGTTCCGGGTCGAGCGGCGGCACGTCGTACGGCGTCCCGCCGGCCCGCAGCGACTGTGTGGCCATCACTCCGGCGGCCACACTCATCCGGGCGGCGACCGGCGAGGTGTCGGTCACTCCGCCGTCCCTGGCGAAGCGGCAGAACTCACCGATGATCCGCTCGTCCGAACCGCCGTGCGAGCCCTTCGAATCCGGCACCTTGTAGACCACGTCGGCGTCGGCACGGTAGCCGGTCGGACCGGTGTTCCAGACCTTGACCTCGTCGCCCGGCCGGTCGCCGAAGTTCTCCAGCCGGCCCTCGGTCCCGATGACCGTGTAGTTGCGGAAGTAGTCGGGGCTGAAGTGGCACTGCTGGTAGGCGGCGATCACGCCGTTGTCCAGCCGCATGTTCATGACGGACACGTCCTCGACGTCCACCACGTGGTGGAGGTCCTTGCGGGTGGCCGGCGGCCAGTCGAACTCCCGCAGCCAGCCGTCGGGCCTCGGCGTGCCCGGCTCGCGGCGCGGCAGGTCCCCGTACATCATCAGGTCGCCCATGGCGTTGACGCGTGAGGTGTAGCCGTTGGCCAGCCAGTGCACCACGTCGATGTCGTGGGCGGCCTTCTGGAGCAGCAGCCCGGTGGTGCGGGTGCGGTCCGCGTGCCAGTCCTTGAAGTAGTAGTCGCCGCCGTACGAGACGAAGTGCCGCACCCACACGGTCTTCGGCTCACCGATGTCGCCGCGCGCGATGATGTCGCGCATCAGCCGCACCACACCCATGTGGCGCATGTTGTGGCCGACATAGAGCCGGGTGCCGGTCTCGTGGGCGGTGCGCAGGATGGTGTCGCACTGCTCGACGGTGATGCCGAGCGGCTTCTCCACGTACACCGGCTTGCCCGCACGCAGGATGTCGCAGGCGACGGCCTCATGGGTGTCGTCGGGGGTGGCCACGATGACGGCATCAATGTCGTCAACGAGGTTGCCGTCGAGCAGCTTGCGGTAGTCGTCCACGGCGACCGCCCCGGCGAACCGGTCCGCCACCTTGGCCCGCACGGCGGGGTCGGTGTCGGCGACGGCGGCCACGACGGACCCGGCGCCGGGACGGTGGGCGGCATCGGCCAGATTGGCCCGCAGACCGAGGCCGACCACACCGATACGGAGGTCTTGCATGGTGCTCCTTGAACGCAGTTGTGCGGATGCGGTGGCGGTACGGCCGGTCACTTGGTGGTCAGCGCGATGGACTTCTCGAACTCGGCGCGGATCTTGTCACCGCCGCCGGAGCGCCAGGTGCGCACCAGGCCGTCGTACGCCGAGATCGGCTTGCGTCCGGCGACGATGTCCTTGATGCCGTCGTGGACGGCCATCGTCAGGGAGGCACCCTGGCTGGCGTTCGTGTCCGAGTAGTGGCCGACCGTCGGGTCGATAACGGCCATGGCGATGAGCTTCTTCTGCCAGTCGTGGATCCGGCGTGTCAGACCGGCCTGGCCCGGCAGGTAGAGGTACTCGGGCGCGTTGGCCAGGAAGGAGACCGGCATACCCGTCGTCACGGCTTCCGCGTTGCCCTTGTCCGTCAGCTCGACGTCGCCCTTCGCGGTGCGGTGGAAGTGCGTTCCCTCGATCCCGTTGTCGAGGAAAAGCCGCTCCTCGGTGCCGAACGGGGCAGCGAGGTAGTCGAGGACCTTGAGGAGCATGTCCAGACGCTTCTTGTCGGCCTTCTTGTTGATCGCGGTGAAGCCGACCGAGCCCAGACCGTAGTAGAAGTGCGGGGTCACCCCGGCCTTCGCCGCGAACGGAAGGATCATCCCGAAGGGGAAGTTGTACGTCTTGACGTCCACCAGGAAGGAGGGGAAGGACTGCACGTACGCACCGAGGGAGCCCTGCGCCATCTTCTCGCGGGTCGTGGTGAGGTTCGGGTCCGGCCAGAACAGCCCGGCCTTGCTCACCTTGACGCCGAATTCCAGCGCCTCACGGAATTCATCGGTCTCGAACTGGTGGGTCAGCTTGCCGTTCCTCAGGGACCAGGCAGACGGCGCGCCGAACCACTGGGCGTACATGCCGACGTGGTTCACATAAGCGGGCTCCAGAACGTACTTGTGGCGTTTGGCGTCCAGCAGTTCCTTGCCCTTGGCGAGGAAGTCCTCGGCGCTGGTGAACGTGGCACCGCCGACCGGCTTCCAGAAGTCCTCATTGGTGACATAGACCTGGCCCATGCGGCCGTACGCCACCGGGATGCCGAAGATCTTGCCGTTGATGACGGCCGTCTTCCAGGCGAATTCCGGGAGGTTGGCGAGGTTCGGGTACTTCTTGACCGCGTCGCCCGAGAGGTGCGCTGTGAGGTCCTGGAACTTCGCGTCCAGCAGCTCGGGGATCCTGCGCAGCCCCTGGTTCGGGGGAATCCATACGAGATCGGGGATCTCGCCGCCCGCTATCGCCGCATTGAATTTGGACGAGTAGCTGTCGTCGGTGGTCTCGACGACGATGTTCATCCTGAATTCGGAGCCCAGGCGCTTGTTGAGCTCCTTCCAGTACGCGTTCTTCCCCATCGCGGGGGCCGGCGTCGTGAAGGTCTCGGTCAGCGCGGTGATCGGGGAGCCGTCACCGGGCGGCGCGGCGACCGACTTGACGAGGTTCTTCGGGTAGCGGAGGTAGGCGGCGTCCAGGCCTTCGGCGCTGCCCGCGAGGTCCGGCGCCGCGACCTTGGCGGGCACGTACGTCGGGAGTTTGACCTTGTTGAACGCTTCGGCGCCCTTGCCCGCGGCGGCGGTCCCGGTGGAACACCCGGTGAGCGTCGACATTCCGGTGGCGGCGAGTCCGATGACGCCCGCTGCGCCGAGGAACGTACGCCTGTTGACGTGCTGAGAAGACATGATTCTCCTGGAAAGGCAGGATCGGTGAGAGGGGTCAGCCCTTGACGGCGCCCGTGAGGACACCCTTGGCGAAGTGCTTCTGCAGGAAGGGATAGACCAGCAGGATCGGCACGAGCGCGATGATCAGCACGGCCATCTGGAGCGAGATCGAGGGCGGCAGCACATTCACGCCGAGTGCGTGGGCGTTGATCGTCTCGCCCTGGACGACATACGAGCGAAGGATGACCTGGAGCGGGTATTTCCCCGAGTCGTTCATGAACAGCAGCGCGTTGAAGAAGCTGTTCCAGTAACTGACCGCGTAGAAGAGACCCGCCACCGCGATGACGGCCTTGGACAGCGGCAGCACGATGCGGCAGAGAATGGCCAGTTCACCCGCGCCGTCGAGGCGGGCGGCCTCGTACAGCTCGGTGGGAATTCCCTGGAAGAACGCCCGCACCACGATCACGTTGAACACATTGAGCAGGACCGGCAGGATCAGCGACGCATAGCTGTCGAGCAGACCGAGCTGCTGCACCACGAGATACGTGGGGATGATGCCCGGCGCGAAGAGGAAGGTGCCGAGCACGATGAGCAGGATGGGCTTGCCCATCAGCATTCCGGGCCGGGAGAGGCCGTAGGCCAGTGTGACCGTGCAGAGCAGGCTGAGCGCGGTGCCGATCAGGGTGATCCCGATGCTCACCAGCGTCGCCCGGGTCACCACACCGCCCTGGAGCAGCACGTTGTACGCCTGGAACGTCGGGTGGTGCGGGATGAGGACGTAACCGCCGCGCGCCTCCAGCTCCTTCTGGCCGGCCAGGCTGGTGCCGAGCGCCAGCAGGAACGGGTACGTCACCATGACCACGATCAGGGCGAGCGCGAGCGCCTTCGCGCCCTGGCCGAACCAGCTGGGGCGTTCCATCCACGGTGGCCGCTGCCCGCCGGACCGCAGCCGGGCCAGGTAGTTCTCTCGCTTCGGAGCGACTGACGTGGTCATCGGTAGACCCCCTGCTCACCGAAGCGGTGCGCCAGCTTGTTCGCCGCGATGATCAGCCCGAGGCCGATCACGCCCTTCATCAGCCCTGCGGCCGTGCTCATGCCCCAGTCCCCGTCGATCACGCCGTGGTAATAGACGTAGGTGTCGAGCACTTCCGACGCATCGGGTCCCACCGCGTCGCGCTGGAGCAGCATCTGCTCGAAACCGACCGAGAGGATGTCGCCGAGGCGCAGGATCAGCATCATGATGATCACCGGCCGGATCCCGGGCAGGGTGACGTGCCACATGCGCCGCCAGGTGCCCGCGCCGTCCATCGCGGCCGACTCGTACTGCGTCATGTCGATGGAAGCCATCGCGGCGAGGAAGATGATCGCGCCGTAGCCGCAGTCCTTCCAGATCATCTCCGAGGTGACGAGCACCTTGAAGGTGTCCGGGTTGCTCATGATGTTGCCGACCGCGAGGCCGTGGTTCTGCAGCAGGCTGGTGACCGTGCCGGTACCGCCGAACACCTGCTGGAACATCGCCACGACCACGACCCAGGACAGGAAGTGCGGGAGGTACACGACGGTCTGGACGAGCCGCCTGACCTTCTCCCCGACCAGGGAGTTGAGCAGCAGCGCCAGGGCGATGGGGGCCGGGAAGTAGAGGATCAGCTGGAGGACGGTGATCTCCAGCGTGTTCCGCACGGCGGACCAGAACTCCGGCTGTGCGAGCAGTGCGGTGAAGTTCTGGAAGCCGACGAACGGGCTCGACTTGAAGCCGAGGAACGGCTGGTAGTCCTGGAACGCGACGACGTTGCCGGCCAGCGGCAGATAGAAGAACACCGCGAAGTACAGGACGCCCGGCACACACAGCAGCAGAAGCATGCGGTCACGCCGGAACCGCTGACGGAACGACGTCCGCCCGCGAGGGCGCCCGGCCGGGGTTGCGACCGGGGAAGACGGCTTGTCGTCAGGGGCTTCCGACTGAGATGTGTCCGGACGGGGCGAAGTGGGCGCAGCGGCCGACACAGTCACCTCCGCGTAGAGGGTGGTCAGGGGACGCAGACCTGCCGAACCCCGTCCAAAAGCGGAATCTGGTGTTCTGGCCTGCAAGATGCACTGATCCTGCACTGTCATGGCCGGAAATGACAAGAGCTGCTCGGAAAAACCTTTGACAGCGCAGTTACGAGCACGTTTCACGCACTCTTCGAGCACGGAACGGTCTCTGACCTGCACGGCGGCGGGGGCGCGGGGTCGCCTCAGCGGCCCCCGCCCCAACTGGGCTGCGGAGGAACGGAGTACACGCGCGGGCGGAGTGTCCGAGAACTGTCGCTTCAGAGAACCGGAGTACGCGCGGGCGTCGGCATCAGTGGCCGACGGCGACCGCGGTACGGATCAGTCCGTCCTGAATCGTCCACGTTCCGTCGAACCCGGCGAGCGTCTTCCCGGCGACCACGGGGCCGGGCACGAGCAACCGTGCGGTGAACGTGCCCGTGTCCGGGTCCGGGGTGATCACGGCATCCTCGAAACCGAGCCACCGGCCGGTGATCGGGTACCAGGCCTTGTACACACTCTCCTTTGCGCTGAAGAGCAGCCGGTCCCAGCAGACCTCCGGGCGCCGGGCGGCCAGCTCCAGCAGATGCCGACGCTCCTCGGCCACCGTGACCAGCCGCAACTCCCCCTCCCCCGGCATCGGGAGGTGCGGTTCGGCGTCCATGCCCAGCGAGACCACGTCGGCCGCGCGGGCCACGGCGGCCGCACGGTACCCGGCGCAGTGCGTCATGGCGCCGACGATCCCGGCGGGCCACAGCGGCTCGCCTCGCGCACCGCGCAGGATGGCGGCGGGCGCCACACCCAGCTGGGCCAGCGCCGCGCGGGCGCAGGCCCGCGCCGTCGCGAACTCGGCCCTGCGGGAGGGCACCGCGCGCGCCACCAGCTGTTCCTCCCCGGGGAGCAGCGGGGCTGTCTCCGCGGGGTCGCCGTAGGACTCGACGAGCACGACCGGACCGGACCGCGACTCCTCCGCGCCCGGTGCGAACGGCCCGAACCTGCCGGTCCTCAGACCGGGCCCGGGGGTGCCCCCCGGCTGTGTCATCCGCACGGTCAGATCCTCAAACCATCGGAGAGCAGGGACAGTTGGCGGTCGAAAAGCTCGGCGAGGTCCTCGGCGCCGCCGCCCTCCGTCCAGTACCGGACGACCGCCGAGAAGACAGCGGTGATCGCCGCGGCGGCGCAGTGCACCTCAAGGTCGCCCGGTTCGCGGCCCGTTCGCTCCACGATCAGCGCGGCGACGGCGTCCTGGCTGCGCAGCTGCTCGTCCGCCGCACGCACCCTGATGGCCGGGACGGCGAAGGCGAGCCGGGTCCTGAACAACAGCTCTTCCCGGTCGGCGCCCAGGAGTTGGGCCAGCGAGCCGGTGAACGCGTGCCGGAGGGCGTCCACGACCGGTTCGCCGGCCGGCCGGGACTTCAGCGCCTCGGCGAGCACCGGGGTGTACTCGTCGACGAGGACCACGTCCTCCTTGGTGGGGAAGTACCGGAAGAAGGTGCTGGGCGAGACCTCGGCCGCCTCGGCGATCCGGTCGACCGTCGTCGCCGCGTACCCCTGCTCGGCGAAGAGGCGGTACGCCTCCCGCCGGATGGTCTGCCGGGTCTTCAGCTTCTTGCGCTCGCGCAGCCCGGGAGCGGGCGTCGCAGAGGCGGTCGGGGTCTCCGTGGGGCTCATACCGGTGATTCTCCGTGCCCGGGCCCCCGGCCGGCCACCTCGGGGGCCGCTTCCGCGGTCCCGGCCGGGAGGGGACGGACACGGGCAGGGGCCCGGCCCGCGGCGCCGACGGCCGCGGGCCCCTGCCCGGTAACTCTCAGCCCGCGTCCGGTGTCAGCCGCAGCGAGATGGAGTTGATGCAGTACCGCTGGTCGGTCGGGGTCGGATAGCCCTCCCCCTCGAAGACGTGCCCGAGGTGTGAGCCGCACTTCGCGCAGCGCACCTCGATCCGGCGCATCCCGTGCGAGCGGTCCTCGATCAGTTCGACCGCGTCCGTGTCCTTCGGGTCGTAGAAGGACGGCCAGCCGCAGTGCGATTCGAACTTGGTGTCCGAGCGGAAGAGCTCGGCGTCACAGGCCCGGCACGAGTAGACACCGGTCGTCTTCGTGTCCGTGTACTCGCCGACGAAGGCGGGTTCGGTGCCGGCCTTGCGCAGCACGGCGTACTCCGCTTCGGACAGCTCCGCCCGCCACTGCTCGTCCGGCTTCTCGATGTCGTACGGCATGGGGCTCCCTCAGCTCGACAGGTGGTCCAGGATCCGCGGGCCGAGGTCGGTGACGTCGCCCGCTCCCATGGTGAGAACGAGATCACCGGGCTTCGCCATTCCCGCGACGGTCGCGGGGACCTGCTCCTTGTCATGGACGGCCGTGACGTCGGCGCCTGCCGCACAGGCGGCGTCGATGATCAGCTCGCTGGTGATGCCCGGGATCGGGTCCTCGCGGGCCGGGTAGATGTCCAGGACCACCGAGGCGTCCGCGAGACGGAGCGCCTGGCCCATCTCGATGCCCAGTTCCTGGGTACGGGAGAACAGGTGGGGCTGGAAGACCACGAGGATCCGCGCGTCACCGACCGCGCCGCGCATGGCTTCGAGGTCGGCGGTCATCTCGGTGGGGTGGTGGGCGTACGAGTCGACGACCTGGACCCCCGCCGCCTCGCCCTTGAGCTGGAGGCGGCGCTTGACCCCGGTGTACTTGCCGAGCGCGGACGCCAGGTTGTGCGCCGGGATGCCGAGGGCGACACCGGCCGCCAGAGCGGCGACCGCGTTGTGGGCGTAGTGACGGCCGGGGACGGAGACCGTGAAGGTCAGGAACTTCCCGTTGAGCAGGACCGTGACCTCGCTGGTCAGACCGCGCGGGGTGACCTTGTGGACGCGGACGTCGGCGGTTTCGGACGCCCCGTAGGTGACGACCTTCAGGGTGGAGAGGTCGCGGACCCGGGAGGTCAGTTCGACCGCACCCGGCTGGTCGGCGTTGATCACCAGGGTGCCGCCGGGGACGATCTTGCCCACGAAGGTCTCGAAGGAGTCGTAGATCTCGTCCATCGAGGCGTAGTTGGCGTGGTGGTCCAGCTCGACGTTGAGGACGACGGCGACCTCGGGGTCGTACTTCTGGAAGCTGCGGTCGCTCTCGTCGGCCTCCGCGACGAAGATGTCGCCCGCGCCGTGCCGGGCGTTCGTGCCCGGCCCCGCGAGGTCGCCGCCGATCGCGTACGCCGGGTCGAGTGCCAGCTCGGTCAGGGCCACCGCGAGCATCGAGGTGGTCGTCGTCTTGCCGTGCGTGCCGGCCACCGCGATGGAGCGCAGCCCCGTCATCAGCGAGGCGAGCGCGTCCGAGCGGTGCACCACCGGGATGGACAGCTCCGCGGCGCGGACCAGCTCCGGGTTGTCCTCGCGGATGGCGCTGGACACGACGACACAGGTCGCGTCCTCCGCCAGATGCCCGGCCGCGTGGCCCACGTGCACCGTCACACCCAGCCCGCGCAGCGCCTCGGCGGCCGGCGAGTCACGGGCGTCACTGCCCGCCACCCGGGCGCCGCGCTGGGCGAGGATCTTCGCGATGCCCGACATCCCGGCGCCGCCGATGCCGATGAAGTGCGGTCGGTCCATGGCGGTCGGGCTACCGGGTGCCATACGGGTGTCTCCCCAAGCTGTACGTGCGTAATGGAAGGCCCCAGCCTATTCGCTGTGCGCGAAGAGTTTGAGCACCGGTACGCCCACCTTGTGACGGGCTCGCGAGGCCCAGTCCCGGTGGAAGAACTCCTCCACGTAGTGCGGCGCGGTCAGCACGATCACCTCATCGGCCGACTGCTCCGCGACCACGGACTGCAGCAGATCGAGCGGATGCTCCTCGACGACCCGCCCGGTCGCCTTGCAGCCGGTGGCCCGCAGCGCCTCCAGCGACTGCAGGAGCGCCGACTCCGCCGGGACCCGCGCCTCCTGCCCTTCCGGCACCTCGGTCTCGCGTCCCGCCTCGTCGAGCTCGCCCAGGGCCACGTCGTCGATCGCCCGGAGCAGGAAGTCCGCCTGGTCACCGCGTGGCTGCATGAGCACGATGAAGGAGACGGGTTCGTCCCCGTGCAGCGTGGTCACGAACTCCACGTCCTCGGACGTCAGTGGTTTCTCGATCATCAATACGCTCGTGAACAACTGAGGGCCCTTCTGCTGAAACCATCCTTCCCCGTGCCCGCACGGGGTCTGCGATCTAAGTCTGCCCAATGAACGGAAAGCGGAACGGTAGATTCCGCAGATTGTCAGATCCGAAGGTATCGGGCAAAAAGGAACCCGGCCTCTTCCAGCAGCGATGCCAGGGCGAACCGGTCGGGCACCGCGAGCCCCGGACCACCCACGATGCGCTGGGCGTCACCCGATGTGAGCATCGGCGAGAGCGTCAGGCACAGCTCGTCCAGCACCCCGGCCGACACGAACTGACCGAGCATCCGCGGCCCGCCCTCGGTCAGCAGCCGCCGGAAGCCGAGAGCGGCCAGCTCCCGCACGGCCCTGGCCGGGTCGACCACGCTCGCGTCCCCCGCGATCACGACCCGCGCACCGGCCTGCCGGGCCGCTTCCAGCCGGTCCGAAGGGGCCCCGGCGCCGGTGACCACCAGGGTCGGCACGAGCGGAGCGGTGAACAGCGGGAGCGAGAAGTCCAGCTCCAGACTCGCGCTGACCACCGCGATGGCGGGCGCGGGGGCCTGCCCGGCCGCCTCGCGCCGCTCGGCGAAAGCCGCCCGCGCCCGCGCCGGGCGATACCCCTCCAGACGTACCGTTTCCGCGCCGACCACCACCACATCGGCGAGCGCGCGCAGCGTGCCGAAGATCCGCATGTCCGTCTCGGTCGAGATCGGCTGGGAGCGCCCCTCGTGCTGGGCGGCGCCGTCCAGCGAGGAGACCATGTTGGCGCGCAGCCACCCACGGTCCTGTCCGGCGTCCACCGGATACGCGTAGGCCTCGGCAAGCTCGTCCAGGCTCCACTCACGAGCGGCCCCGCCGGGCTGCTCCGTTCCGGGAGCGGCAGCTGTCTGGTCGGTCACAGGGAGCAGGCGTCGCATGTCAGGCAGTGTGGCACGGCCATTACCCTGGGGTCGTGTCGTCGCCCATAGCTGAAGTGGTCCCCCAGTCCCTCTGCGCCCGCGAGCCGCGCGTCCCCGCCGACCGTCTGGTCGCCGAGATGGTGCCGCCGCCGCGCTTCGACTCGGTCCGCTTCGATACGTACGTACCGGACCCGAACCAGCCGAGCCAGAGCGAGGCAGTGACCGTGCTCAGCGCCTTCGCCGCGGGACTCGGCGGGGCGACGGCCAGCGGCTCGGGCCGCAAGCGCTGGTTC
Source organism: Streptomyces sp. NBC_00440 (assembly GCF_036014215.1). Classification (NCBI taxonomy): domain Bacteria; kingdom Bacillati; phylum Actinomycetota; class Actinomycetes; order Kitasatosporales; family Streptomycetaceae; genus Streptomyces; species Streptomyces sp. NBC_00440. The sequence continues at coordinate 6,686,656 of NZ_CP107921.1, read as the reverse complement.
GGCGGCCGCAAGCCCGCCGCGCCGACCGGGCCGCGCGGTGTCTATCTCGACGGCGGTTACGGCGTCGGCAAGACCCATCTGCTCGCCTCCCTCTGGCACGCGACGCCCGCCCCGGCGGAGCACAAGGCGTTCGGCACCTTCGTCGAGCTGACGAACCTGGTCGGCGCGCTGGGCTTCCAGCAGACCGTACGGACGCTGAGCGGCCACCGGCTGCTCTGCATCGACGAGTTCGAACTGGACGACCCGGGCGACACCGTCCTCGTCTCCTCGCTGCTCAGCCGGCTGGTCGAGGCGGGTGTCGCGCTCGCCGCCACCTCCAACACACTGCCGGGCAAGCTCGGTGAGGGCCGGTTCGCGGCAGCCGACTTCCTGCGGGAGATCCAGGGGCTCTCGGCCCACTTCAGGCCGCTGCGGATCGACGGCGACGACTACCGCCACCGGGGCCTGCCCGAGGCCCCGGCCCCGTACGACGACGAGCAGGTCACCAAGGCGGCGTACGCGACCGCCGGGGCCTCGCTCGACCCCTTCCCCGCTCTCCTCGACCATGTCGCCCGGATCCACCCGAGCCGCTACGGCGCACTGACCGAGGGCATCAGCGCGGTCTGCCTCACCGGTGTGGAGCCGGTGGGCGACCAGTCGACGGCGCTGCGTCTGGTCGTACTCGCCGACCGGCTCTACGACCGCGAGGTCCCGGTTCTCGCCTCCGGGCTCCCCTTCGACCGGCTCTTCAGTGACGAGATGCTGAACGGCGGATACCGGAAGAAGTACTTCCGGGCGATCTCCCGGCTGACGGCGCTGGCACGCGACGCGAAGCCGCTGGTGGGCCAGTAGGTTGGAGATCCGCCACCGGATCCGCCACCTGAAGGGAATCAACATGGCCACCACGCGTGTCGCTCACACGGTCTGGGAGGGCGAGCTCTTCAAGGGCTCGGGCACGGTCACCTTCGACACATCGGGCATCGGCGACTACCCGGTCACCTGGGCCTCCCGCGCCGAGACGGCGAACGGCAGGACCAGCCCGGAGGAGCTCATCGCGGCCGCGCACTCCAGCTGCTTCTCGATGGCCCTCTCGAACGGCCTGACCGGCGCGGGCAATCCGCCCGCCAGGCTGACCACGCAGGCGGAGGTCACCTTCCAGCCGGGCGAGGGCATCACCGGTATCCACCTCACCGTGGAGGGCGAGGTTCCCGGCATCGACGCGGACGGCTTCACCGCTGCGGCCGAGGACGCCAAGGCCAACTGCCCGGTCAGCCAGGCCCTCACGGGTACGAAGATCACGCTCACCGCCAAGCTGAGCTGAGCCGCCCGCACCGCCGGCCGGGCGCACCCCGGCCGGCCCGCGCTCAGCCGGAGCAGGCGGTCCGGCCCGCTTCCTGCCACTCGCAGACGGGGCAGAGCGTCGCACCGCGCGTCGACTCCGGGTACTCGGTCGGCTTGCGGCACAGCACGCACTCGGCATACGGAGGGCCGCCCGGCACGGTCTCGTCCGCGGGTGTTGCGGGTGCGGGTGCCGCAGGGGTCTCGCAGTAGGACTCGTCCATGCGTACGAGCGTACTCAGCCGGGCCCCTGCTCCATCGGGCCGGCCGCACTCAGCCGGACCCTGTCCGGCCGGGCCCCTGCTTCAGCCCCGTCGTGCGGCGAGCGCGCTCGCGCCGGTGGCCGCCAGGGCTGCGACCAGCACCGCGAAGAGCAGGGGCAGCACCGGGGTGTGCACAGTGCCGGTCCGCGACCCGGAGACCAGGCCGTACACCGCCGACCTGGCGGGTGAGCCCTCGGTGACCAGCAGCAGGAGCGCGGCGAGTGAGGTGGCCGCGACCGACCAGCCCCTGCCGTGCAGCACCGGGCGGGTGAGGACCGCGCCCGCAGCGGCGCCGGTCAGCGCGCAGACGAACGAGGCGAGCAGCCCGGCCACCCCGGCCGGGAACAGTGGAACGGCCACCTGGTGGCTGGTGTCGGTCGGCGAGCTGATCAGCGTGATCACCAGGGTGCCCGCGCAGCCGAGCAGGGCCGCGCACCCCGCGGCGACGCCCAGCGAGGCGAGATGGCCCCGGCGCGGGCTCGTCGCGGCTGCGACGCAGTCGCGGGCGGCCGCCGGTTCCTGGTTGACGCAGATCCGCACCAGCCAGGCCGCGACCGGCAGCAGCGCGGCGGCGGCGTAACCGAGCGAGTCGAGCACCGGATCGCCGCTCCCGGCGCCCACCGCGAGGAAGATCCCGTACAGCAGGACGGGCGCCAGCCAGCGCTGGGAGCGGAGCAGCAGAGCCGCCTGGTAGCGGAGGAGTGCGGTCATCGTTCCCCGTCGGTGAGCGGCTCCGCGAGGGAACCGGCGGCGGTGACCGCGCGGATGTGCCAGGGCGGGCCCGCCGCGAGCAGGGCGCGCAGCAGGGCGTCGGAGTACGCGGCGGAGACGGTGAACACCGTGGTGTCCGCCCGGCTTTCGTGCACCGGGTTTCCCGGCAGCCCGGCGGGTACCACCGCTCCCGGCGGCCCGCCGGCCTCGATCCGGACCATGCTCCCCCGGGCCGCGGCCGACTGCCGCGGCACCGCCGGGACCTGGACGAGCGAGGCCCCCTCGACCCGTAGTCGGAGGTCGACCGCGTCCGCCAGACGCTGCGGATCGTGGTCGACGAAGACAGCCGTGGCACCGGCCGCGACCCGCTCGGCGACCGCCCGGTCGAGCTCCGCACGGGCCGCGGTGTCCAGGCCGGTCCAGGCCTCGTCGAGGATCAGCAACTCCGGCCCGGCCAGCAGCGCCTGGGCGACCGCGACCTTCTGGGCGGTGCCCTTGGACAGTTCACCGAGCGGTGTACGGGCATGGCCCACCGCCCCGAAGCGGGTCAGCCACTCCTCGGCGCGCGCCGCAGCGTCCGCCCGCCGCAGGCCGTGGATCCGGCCGAGGTGGACGAGGTAGCCGGTGGCGGTGAACGGCAGAGCGGCGGAGAAGCGTTCGGGGACGTACGCGGTACGGGGACGGCCGGTGATCCGGCCCGCCGTCGGGGTGTCGATCCCGGCGAGCAGCCGGAGCAGGGTGGATTTCCCGCTGCCGTTGGGGCCTTCGACCCGGACCAGCGCGCGTGCGGGCAGGTCGAGGACCACCCCGCGCAGCACCCAGGGGCCGCCGAGGCCGTACCGGCGGCCCACCGCTTCGAGCCTCAGTGCTGCTGCGGTTTCTCGGGCTTGGCCTCGCTGGGCCGTACGATCACGAATCCCTCGCCCTGGAGCATCAGTTGGACGGCCTCACCGGAGCCGCCGCGGATCATGGAGCCGATCGACTGCGAGCGGTGCAGCGAGGTCTGCAGGTGGGCGGACCAGCCGACGACGGCGTCGGTGTCGACGTAGACCGGCTGCTGCGGGGTGACCGGGATGACGATGGGGTTGCCCTCGCAGATCAGCCCGAGCTTGCCGTAACCGGTGAAGAGGCTGTTGAAGAGCCCGCCGCCCGCGATGCCGGAGCCCTTCACGGTCTTGATCTCGTACGAGAGCGTGGAGTCGAAGCACAGGACGTTGCGGCCGTTGATGGTGAGCGCGTCGCCCTGCTCCACGTCGACGATGAAGCAGTTCGCCGCTTCGTGGGCGAACCAGGCCTCGCCCTGCCCGGTGACGGACATCAGCGGCAGCCCCTCGCCGGTGACGGCGCGCTTGAGCATTCCGCCTATGCCCTGGCCCTTGCGCTCGAACTGGAGATTCCCCCGGTAAGCGATCATCGCGCCCTGCCGCGCGAGCATGTCACCGTTGACGGTGTACTTGATCGACTTGGCGTTCTGCAGGGTCATGCCGGGGGCAGTCGCCTGCTGCGCCATGTACTCGGTCTGGAAAAGATCGCTCTTCATGGGGGCATCCTCACCCGGAAGATTCCCCTCCGCCAAGAATCGGTGGAGCACCGCCGGGAATCCAGGGGGAATCCGCGGGAAATCCGCTGGCACCCGACTGGCAGACTGGGGCGGGTGAGCAGCAACGACAGCCCTTTCCGCGCGGAGCCGACGGCACGCGACGAGGCCCCGCAGTTCGTCCTTCCGCTGGTGGTTCACATCGAGAAGGCCGAACCCCCGGCCCGTACGGACGCGCTGGAGACGGCGGCTCGTGCGGTGCTCGTGATGCTGTCGGACGAACGCTCGCTGGGTGACGGCGAGTGGGCGCAGGCGATGGCGGACTGGCAGGACGCCCGGATCCGCAAGGTCGTACGGCGGGCACGCGGCGCCGAGTGGCGGAAGGCTTCGGCGCTGCCGGGCATCACCGTCACCGGTTCCGCGGCCGAGGTACGGGTCTTCCCTCCGGTGCCGCTGGACGGCTGGCCGAAGGAGCTGGCGAAGCTCCAGGTCAGCGGCACCGACCTGGACGATCCCGAGCTGCTGCCCGCGCCGGACCGCACCGCGCCGGTCATCTGGCTCAACCCTCAACTGGACATGTCGGCGGGCAAGTCGATGGCACAGACCGGCCATGGCGCACAGCTCGCCTGGTGGGAGCTTTCCGACGCCGAGCGGGACGCGTGGCGGGCCGCCGGGTTCCCGCTGTCGGTTCGGACGGCGGCTCCTGGGCACTGGGGCGAACTGACCGCGAGCGGGCTGCCGGTCGTACATGACGCGGGGTTCACCGAGATCGCGCCCGGGGAGACCGTCGCGGTCGAAGGGGGCAGCCGCTTCTGCCCGCTCCCGCAGGGACGACGGCCGTAGGCGGCTGCTCCACGCCGGCACCACCCGGCGGCCGTCGAGCCAGCTGTTCTCCTTGAGACCTCCCGGTGCCGGATGTCCCGGTCGCCACGACCGGCAGCCTGCTACGACCAGTGGGCCGTCAGCCGGGGTGTGCCGGCCGGGCAGGAGTGCAGCGCGCCGAGCGGATGCGAAGTGCCGCCCCTGGCCGTGCTCGCGCCCACGAGTAGTACGTTCCAGGGCAGTTCGCTCGCGGTCTCCACGACGATCTCGTCCCCCGATCGCCGGGTGGTGAAGACCGCCGCCTCTCCCGAGCCGTCGGGCAGCGGGATGGCCGTCACTGCCGTCGACCCGTCGGCCGGGGCGTGGACGCCCAGCGTCACACCGTCCGCCCAGTCGTACGCCGGCCTGTCGGCGACTGCTCCGAACGGCACGACGGCGCCCTCCCTGGCGAGCAGCGGAAGGGTGTCGAAGCCGTGCGTCTCCCGCCGCCAGCCCCGCCCCGGGATCCGTTCCCCGGTGAGGACGTTGGTCCAGGTGCCGGCCGGCAGGTAGTACTCGACGGTGCCGCCCTCGGTGAAGACGGGCGCCACCAGCAGATCGTCGCCGAGCATGTACTGCCGGTCGAGGAACCGGCAGGCCGGGTCGTCGGGGAACTCCAGCACCATGGCGCGCATCACCGGTGTACCCGCCTCGCCCGCCTGGACGGCGGCCCGGTACAGGTACGGCATCAGCCGGTGCTTGAGCCGGGTGAAGGAGCGGGTGACGGCTACCGCCTCGTCGCCGTAGTCCCACGGGACGCGGTAGGACCTGCTGCCGTGCAGCCGGCTGTGCGACGACAACAACCCGAACTGGACCCAGCGTTTGAACAGTGCCGGTGTCGGCGTGCCCTCGAAGCCCCCGATGTCGTGGCTCCAGAATCCGAAGCCCGAAAGGCCCAGCGACAGGCCGCCGCGCAGCGATTCGGCCATCGCCTCGAAGGACGATTCGCAGTCGCCGCCCCAGTGCACCGGCAGCCGCTGGCCCCCGGCGGTCGCCGAGCGGGCGAAGACCACGGCCTCCCCCTCGCCGCGCACCTCCCGCAGCAGGTCGAAGACGGTCTCGTTGTACAGCTGCGTGTAGTAGTTGTGCATCCGCTCCGGGTCCGAGCCGTCGTGCCAGGCCACGTCGACGGGTACACGCTCGCCGAAGTCGGTCTTGAAGCAGTCCACGCCCTGGTCGAGCAGCAGCCGCAGCTTGCCCGCGTACCAGTCCCGCGCCGCGGGGCTGGTGAAGTCGACCAGCGCCATACCCGCCTGCCACCTGTCCCACTGCCATACGTCGCCGTCCGGCTTCTTCAGCAGATGCCCGAGCGCCATGCCCTCGGCGAACAGGGGTGACTTCTGGGCGATGTACGGGTTGATCCAGACGCAGATCCGCAGGCCCTGCGCCTTGAGCCGGGCCAGCATGCCCACCGGGTCGGGGAAGACGTCCGGGTCCCAGACGAAATCGCTCCACTGGTACTCGCGCATCCAGAAGCAGTCGAAGTGGAAGACGCTCAGCGGGATATCGGCCTCGGCCATGCGCGTGACGAACCGGGTGACCGTCGCCTCGTCGTAGGAGGTGGTGAAGGACGTGGACAGCCACAGGCCGAACGACCAGTCCGGCGGCAGCGCGGGCCGGCCGGTCAGCGCCGTGTAGCGGGCGAGGATCTCCTTGGGCGTCGGGCCGTACACGACGAAGAATTCCAGCGACTGGTCCTCGACGCTGAACTGGACCCGCCCGACGGACTCCGAGCCGACCTCGTAGGACACCTGGCCGGGGTGGTTGACGAAGACTCCGTACCCCCGGTCGGTGAGGTGGAACGGGACGTTCTTGTAGGCCTGTTCACTGCTCGTCCCGCCGTCGGCCTGCCAGATGTCGACGCTCTGGCCGTTCCGTACGAGCGGGGTGAAGCGCTCGCCGAGTCCGTACACACTCTCACCGACGCCCAGCGACAGCTGTGTGAGCATGAAGTGCCGGTCGTCACCGTCGGTCGCGAAGCCGGTGCCGCGCGGGCCGACGGAGGTCAGAGCCCGGCCGCCGCCGCTGAAGTCCAGCTGCCAGGGCGCCTCGGTGTCCACCTTCAACGACAGCTCACCTGAGATGAGTTCGATGGCCGGTCCCTCGCGCACAATCCTGACCGTGGATTCCCCGGATGGGCTGAGGGTGAACTCGGGTCGCCGGGGGGCCCGTCCGCCGTGGTGGGTGGTACGGACGCCGATCACGCCTTCGGCGGGCGACCAGCAATCCACCGTCAGCAGCGGCCCGTTGAGGGTGTCGCCACGCTTCGTGACCCGGCTCACCGGCGCGTACAGCGTCAACCGGTCGTCCGTGACGACGGCGTCCGCCACGGAGACCGCGTGGTGGGCACTGACGCCGGGGCGCATGAGCCAGTAGCCGTCGGTGAACTTCATCGGTTCTCCTGCTCGGGTGCGAGGTGTCCGGACCGGCAGTGCTCATCGCTCCGAGGCCCTTCCGGGTCTGTTCGGTGAAGCCGGCCGGTTCCGCAGTGCATGCGGAGCTATTTGACGGAGCCGCCGGTGATCCCGGCCGCGACGTACTTCTGGGCCACCACGAGCAGGACCGCGGCCGGTACGGCGGATACGACCGCCGTCGCCATGACCGCGCCCCAGTCGCTGACGTGTGCGCCGATGTACTCGTACATGGAGAGCGTGACCGGCTTGACGTCGTCGGTGGTGTTGAGGGTCAGCGCGAACATGAAGTCCGACCAGGCGAAGAGGAATGCGAAGAGGCCGGAGGTGATCAGGGCGTTGCGGCTCATCGGCAGGACGATGCGCCAGAACGCGGTGAACCGGTTCGCCCCGTCGACCAGCGCCGCCTCTACGACCTCCCGCGGTATGGACACCATGAAGGCCCGCAGCAGCACGATGGAGAACGGCAGCCCGAGCGAGGCGTCGGCGAGGACGAGACCGAACGTCGAATTGACCAGGTCCAGGTCGACGTAGGCGCTGTAGAGCGCGTTGGCGATCACGATGCCTGGCACCATCTGCGTGATCAGGGTGCCGAAGACAACGGTGCGGCTGCCCCGCGGCCCGAGCTGGGCGAGGCCGTACGCGGCGGGTGCGGCGAGCGCCAGACACACCACCACGGCGCCGAGCGCGACCACCAGGCTGGTGCCGAGCGGCCCGCCCTGGCTGCTGAGCGCGCGGTGGAAGTTCTCCCAGCCGGGCGCCGTCGGTATCCAGTCGGTCGATGCCAGGCTCTCGCCCGGCTGGAGGGCGATGTTGAGCATCCAGTAGAGCGGGAAGAGCAGGATGACCAGAATGATCAGTGCGATGACGGTGTTTCCGCCCCGGCGCAGTCGGCGGGTGGACATGGCGATCACTTCCCCTGACCGAGGTTGGCGCGGTTGAACCGCAGATAGAGCACGGCGAACACCGCGCTGACAAGAATGAGGATGTCGCCGACCACCGCGCCCTGCCCGAAGTCCAGTTCCTGGAAGGAGAGTTGGTAGGTGACCGTGCCGAGGGTCTGGGTGGAGTCGGCGGGGCCGCCACCGGTGAGTGCGAGGATCAGGTCGAGGATCTTCACCGTCGACATGAAGCCCAGCACGAGGACGACGGTCACCACCGGACGCAGCAGCGGCAGGGTGACGCTGCGGAACGTACGCCAGGCTCCGGCGCCGTCTAGGGCCGCCGCCTCGTACAGATCGCGCGGTATCTCCTGGAGCCCGCCGTAGAGGATCACCATGTTGAACGGGATGCCGATCCAGATGTTGACCAGGGTCGCCGACAGCAGGGCGACACCGGGGCTGCTGAGCCAGGGCACCGGCGACGAGACGATGTGCAGATTCGTCAGCAGGCTGTTGATGACACCGGTGTCCTGGTCGAGGAGTTTGCGCCAGACGACCGCCGACACCACCATCGGCACCAGCCAGGGCAACAGCAGCACCGCACGGACGAATCCGGACAGCCGGAAACGGCGGGAGAAGAACACGGCGAGTGCGAGGCCGAGGACGAACTGGCCGAGCAGCGAGCCGAGCGTGAAGACCAGGGTGTGCCAGAGGGAGCCGGTGAACAGCGGGTTGTCGAACACGGCGCGCCAGTTGTCGAACCCATTGAAGGGCGACTCACCGGTGAAGAAGGAACGCGGTGTGTAGTGCTGCAAGCTCATCACGACGTTGCGGACGAGCGGGTATCCGAAGAAGGCCAGCATGTACAGGACGGCCGGAGCGGCGAAGCCCCAGCGCAGCAGCGTGTCACGGCGCCTGTGGGCCCCGGGTGTTCCGGCCGCGGTGCTTCCTGCCGGTGGCGCCTGGACGGCGGCGGTGATCGTCATGGCAGTCGTCTCTCACTCGCCGGCCGTGGCCCGTGACTGGGCCTGCTTCAGAGCCGCTTCAGGTGTGGAGCGGCCGGTCAGAACGGACTGGAAGGCGCCGGCCAGGGCGTCGGACACGGCCGGCCAGTGCGCACCGACCCGGTCGGTGCGCGAGCGCGCCGTCGCGACCTCGTCGGCGAAGGCTCCGAGCTTCGGGTTCCGGGCCTTGTACGCGGCAGCCGCGGAAGTGCGGGTGGGTACGTTGTTGACGGCCTCGCCCCAGGCGACCTGGTTCTTCCGCTCGTTGAGGCAGTTGATGATCTTCGCGGCGGTCCCCTGCCGCTGCTTGTCCTTGGTCTGCGGAACCGTCATCACGGTGCCGCCGATCGGCGGCACCGGCGTGCCGCCGGCCCGTGGCACCGGTATCGCGGCGACCGCCCAGTGCAGATCCTTGTGCTCACTGAGCACCGGGACCTGCCATGGACCGTTGATCATCATCGCGGTGCGGCCCGCGATGAACTGGTCGTTGACGTCCTGCTGGTTCCAGGTGACCGCGGCGCTCGACGCCGACTTCTGGTGCACCAGGTCCGTCCACAGCTGCAGCGCAGGCGCGCCCTTGCCGTTGTCTAGATGGGCCTCGTCGCCACCGCCCGACCAGAAGAACGGCAGGAACTGATAGACCCCGTCGGCGTCCGGCGTCGCGCTGAAGGCCATCCCGTACGTCTTGCCGTGCGTGAGCTTCCTTGCCGTCACCTTGAGCTCGTCCCAGGTGGTGGGGGGTTCGACCCCGGCCTTCTTGAGCAGGTCCACGTTGTAGATCAGGGCGAGCGAGTTGACCGAGCGCGCGATGCCGTAAAGGGTGCCGCCGAAGCTGCCCATGGTGATGGCGCTGCCCGACATCCCGGACACGTCGACACCGGTGTTCTTCAGCGGCACGAGGCCGCCCGTGTCCGCGAACTGCGGCACATCGGAGCCGTCCAGCTCCAGGATGTCGGTCAGCGAGCGGGACGAGGCCATCCGCAACGCCTTCGAGACCACCTGGTCGGCCGGGACGCTGGTCTGTCTGACCTTGACTCCGAGCGGCTTCGCGCACACATCGAAGAACTTCTGCTCCTGATCGTGTTCGAGGGTGTCCGTGGCCGAGTTCAGCACGGTGATCGTGCCCGGGTCGGGGACGTTCCCGCAGCCGGCGAGGCCGGCCACGGTCAGGAGGGCCGTAGCGGTGGCGATCGCGACCGACGCCGGCGGGCGTCGGCGGAGGAGGTGCATGGTGGCTGCTCTCCGTTCGGTCTGCGGCTCTGTGAGAGGACGGAGGTTCGATGTGCCGACATGTCGATCCGGTCGACCCGGTCTACGCGGTCGATCTGTCGAATCGATTCGACAGATCGCAGTGATGCTAAACCCTCGCAGAGACGCCGACAAGAGGTGCGGCAACGCAATGAAGTGGTCCCGGTGGGACAGGAGTTCAGCGCAGTGGCGCGGTGAACGGCGCCGCCCCCGGCAGCAGGACAGGCGCGATGAGCAGATGCCCGATGGAGGCGGCGAGCAGCTGCCCGCTGGGCTCGGAGTCGCCCGCGGCACGCTCGCGCAAGGCGGTGGCGGCGGACACGGCAAGCCGGGAGACCTCGGTTGCCAACGTCTCGACGGGCAGTTCGACACGGGGCAGCCTGCGGCTCGACGGATCGCCCGGGAGCGAACCGATGACCACCACACTGAGGTCTTCCGGTACCCGCAGACCGGCCGCGGCCACGGACGCCATGATGTGGTGGTGCGCTGATGGATGCTGCACGACAAGAGCGGTCGGCGGCCTTCGGCTCGCGTTACCCCTGGGAGCCGGGAGCAAGGTCCGCAGCCTGCGGGCGAGCTTCGCCGCATCGTCCACGGAGTGAACCAGCTTGACAGAAGCGCCTGTCGCGCGGGCCCCTCGCCGCGCCCCGGCGATACCGCGCAACGCGTAGCTGCGCCGGGCCCTGACCTCAGCCTCGCTGGGCGCGAGATACACCATGTCACTGTGTCCCGCGGCAGCCAGTTCACGTACGGCGAGGACGGCGGCCTCCTCCCAGTCGAGGTCGGTCCACGGCAGGGCGTCCTCGTCAGCGGGCCGCCCGATCAGGGCTGACGGGAAGGCCAGCTCCCGTACGACGTCGATCCGCGCGTCCTCCATGTCGACGGCCATCAGGATCGCGGCGTCCGCGAGACCACTGAGCGCCACACGCCGCAGCCCTCCCGCCTTGTCCTGGGAGGTGGTGAGCAGCAGGTCGTAGCCAAGGCTGTTGACGGCGTCGCTGACGTCGATGGCGAATCTGCCGTCCACGGAGTGCTGCACACCGGCCGCCCGCGGCAGGGCCAGCGCGATCACCTGCGTACGGCTGCTGCGCAGCGTCCGCGCGCTGGCCCGGGGGTGGTAGCCGAGGGTGTCCACCGCTTCCTGGACACGTATGCGCGTCTCCGTGGAGATGCTCCTGGAGCCGTTGAGCACATACGAGACGGTGCTCGGGGCGACACCTGCCCGCTGCGCGACGTCCCTGATGGTAGCCATCCTCGACCCCTTCGGTGGCCCGTCATCGTACCCAACGCGGCACGCGGTGCCCGGGCCCCGGGCCAGGTGGCAGCGCCCGCGGGGCGCAGGCCGGTCGCTCCGTATGCCGCAGCGCATCGCCGGGCCGGCGCACGGGCCGCAGCAGCCCCCGTCCGGCCTTCACCCCGCCCGCCGGGAACCTCAAATCAAGCTCTGAACGTCCCATCGGGTGGATTCACCGCGGCCCCGCGGGGTCATCACCCCCGCACGCGCCGCGATTGCGGCGGCGGAGGGGGAACCATGGGAACCATCGAGAAGCTGGGCACCGGTATCGGATGGCGGCCGGAGATCGCCACGGCGGTGGAGGAGCTGCCGGGCATCGACTGGGTCGAGGTGGTCGCGGAGAACCTCTGCCCCAGCCATCTCCCGGACTCTCTGCTGCGGCTGCGCGAGCGCGGGGTGACGGTGGTTCCGCACGGTGTCTCACTGGGCGTCGGCGGCGCCGAGCGCCCGGCTGCCGACCGGCTCGCCGCGCTGGCCGAGCGGGCCCTCCTGCTGGAGTCGCCGCTGGTCACGGAGCACATCGCCTTCGTCAGGGCCGGCGGCCCGCTCACCGCGTCCCCCGGTCTGGAGGCCGGCCATCTGCTGCCGGTCCCGCGCACCTGGGACGCGCTGCATGTGCTGTGCGAGAACGTCAGGGCCGCCCAGGACGCCCTGCCGGTCCCGCTCGCCCTGGAGAACATCGCCGCGCTGATCTCCTGGCCCGACGAGGAGCTGACGGAGGGGCAGTTCCTGGCGGAACTGGTGGAGCGCACGGGCGTACGGCTGCTGATCGACGTGGCCAACCTCCACACCAACCACGTGAACCGCGGCGAGGACCCCGCGGCCGCCCTGGACGAACTCCCGGTGGAGGCCATCGCGTACGTCCATGTCGCGGGCGGTGTGGAGAAGGACGGCGTCTGGCACGACACCCATGCCCACCCGGTGACCGCGCCGGTCCTCGACGTGCTGGCACAGCTGCGGGACCGGGTGGACCCGCCGGGGGTGCTGCTGGAGCGGGACGACGACTTCCCTCCCGCGGCCGAGCTGGCCGGTGAGCTGTCCGCGATACGGGAAACCCTGGCAGCCCGGGAGGCTGTGACTGCCAGGGGGGCTGTGACCGTCGGAGAGTCCGCCACCGCCCGGGAGGCTGCGGCTGTCAAGGAAACTGTCACCGCCGGAGAGTCCGCCACCGCTCGGGGGACCGCCCCCGCATCCACCACCGGCCCCCGGCAGCGGCTCGGCCTCGCCGAGACCGCGCTGCTCTCCGCCCTGGTCGCGGGCACCCCCTCGCCCGAGGGGTTCGACACCCGGCGGCTGGGGGTGCAGAGCCGTGCGCTGGCCGCCAAGCGCGCCGATGTCGTGGCGCAGGTGGCCCCCGAGCTGCCCGCCCTGCTCGGCGCCGGGTACCGGACCGCTTTCCTGGCGTACGCCAAGTCCCGCCCGATGACCGGTGGTTACCGGCGCGACGCGCTCGACTTCGCGGAACAGCTGCTCCGCGCCGGGCTCCCCGCCGACGCCGCGGCCCGGCGCCGGCTCGCCCTGTGGTGGCAGGAGCGGTCGGCCCCGCGCCGGCCGACCAGGGCGGCCAGGTTCGCCCGTGCGGCCCGGACCCGGTTCGGCCGCGCGTACCGGTGACTCCCGGCCCGTCCGCCACGGGTCGGCGGGGTCATTGACACCGACACCGCCGAACGGTCCTTTACAACGTCAGCCGCCGGACGAATTATCCCTTTTATTCAGTAGCTGCAGGAAGCAGCTGGACGAAGGGGTCCCGATGAAGGCAGTCGCGCTGTACGGAACGGCCGGTGTTCTGCTGCTGTCCGGACTGGCCGCCCTGGCCGCCGCGCCGCCGGGCAGCGCGGATGCCCCGGCCGGCACGTACGCGGACGTCGGCGGCCCGGGCGGCGGGACAGCCACGGCCCCGGGCACCCGGGCGGCCGAGGCGGCGGGCACCCTGACCGCGGCCGCCCGGGCCGCCGCCGCGGGTATCGCCTTCGGCATCTGCCCGACGAGCGAGTCGCTGCCCGCGTCCGTGCGGTGCGGCAGCGTCCGGGTCCCGCTCGACTACGCCCGGCCGGACGGCGCGCAGATCTCCCTGACCGTCAGCAGGGCGCACGCCACCGGCAAGCCCGCCGACCGCCAGGGCGCACTGATCTACAACCCGGGCGGCCCCGGCGCCTCCAGCATGTACTTCCCGATGGCGGCCGCGGTCCCCGCGTGGAAGCCGCTGGCCGCCGCGTACGACCTGGTGGGGTACGCGCCGCGCGGCGTCGGCCGCTCGGCGCCGCTCTCGTGCGAGGACCCCGCCGCTTACGCGAAGCCCTCGAAAACGGCGCCGATCTACCCGTCGGAGGCGTTCAAGCAGAAGAAGATCGCCCAGGCGAAGGCCTACGCCCAGGGCTGCGCCCGCCGGGCGGGTGCGGCCCTGGGGCAGTACAACTCGCTGAACAACGCCCGGGACCTGGATGTGCTGCGGGCCGCGCTGGGCGAGCGGAAGCTGACCTTCATGGGCGCCTCGTACGGCACGTACTTCGGTGCGGTCTACGCGACGCTCTTCCCCTCGCACGTGCGCCGGATGGTCTTCGACTCGGCGGTCGACCCGGACCCCGCCAAGATCTGGTACCGCGACAACCTCGACCAGTCACTCGCCTTCGAGCGGCGCTGGACCGACTTCCGCACCTGGGTGGCGCTCCACGACAAGACGTACCACCTGGGGCGCGACGCGTCGGATGTGCTGGCGGGCTACGAGACGGCGCGGTCCCGGCTCGCGGAGCGGCCGGCGGGCGGTGTCGGCCCGGCGCAGCTGCAGAGCACCTTCCTCCAGGCCGGTTACTACGACGACGTCTGGCCGGCCACCGCCAGTGCGCTCGCACGCTATCTGCAAGGGGACCCGAAGCCGCTGATCAAGCTGGCCGCTCCGGACCCGGCGGCGGCGAAGGCGGACGAGAACAGCACGGCGGTCTACACGGCCGTCGAGTGCAACGACGCGCAGTGGCCTGCCGACTGGCACGTCTGGGACACGGACAACACCGCGCTGGCGCGCCGGGCACCTTTCGAGACCTGGGACAACGTCTGGATGAACCTGCCGTGCGCCTACTGGCCGGCACCGCGGCAGCAGCCGCTCGATGTCCGCAGCTCCGGCGGTGCGCTGCCGCCGACGCTGATCCTGGCCGCCGAGCGGGACGCGGCCACCCCCTACCCGGGTGCGCTGGAGCTCCAGCGGCGGCTGCGGGGGTCGGTACTGATCACTGAACGGGGCGCGGGTACGCATGGCATCGCCGGCGGCCCCAACAAGTGCGTCAACGCGTATCTGGACGACTACCTGCTGACGGGGCGGACGCCGGTGCGGCGCGCTACCTGCGCGCCGCACCCGCTGCCGGACCCGGTGTCGCTGGAGAAGCGGACGCTGCCGAGGCCGCGGCCCGCTCTCTGATCTTCCGGGTCATGGACGACCGGGTCCGCCTCAGGCGAGCCCGGCCACCAGGTCGGCCACCGACTTGCGCCGGCCGGTGAAGAAGGGAACCTCTTCGCGTACGTGCATCCGCGTCTCGGAGCCGCGCAGATGACGCATCAGGTCGACGATGCGGTACAGCTCGTCGGCCTCGAAGGCCAGCAGCCACTCGTAGTCCCCGAGCGAGAACGACGCAACCGTGTTGGCGCGCACGTCCGGGAAGCCACGGGCCATCTTGCCGTGCTCGGCGAGCATCCTGCGGCGGTCCTCGTCGGCCAGCAGGTACCAGTCGTAGGAGCGCACGAAGGGATACACCGAGACGTAGTCCCGGGGGGTCTCGTCGGCGAGGAACGCCGGAATGTGCGACTTGTTGAACTCGGCGGGGCGGTGCAG
The DNA here is from genome assembly GCF_036014215.1 of Streptomyces sp. NBC_00440. Classification (NCBI taxonomy): domain Bacteria; kingdom Bacillati; phylum Actinomycetota; class Actinomycetes; order Kitasatosporales; family Streptomycetaceae; genus Streptomyces; species Streptomyces sp. NBC_00440. Next base: position 6,671,309 of record NZ_CP107921.1, on the reverse strand, counting down.
CGCCATGTTCGACCAGACCGGGTCGAGGGCGCGGCCGAGACGGGTGCGGCGGAAGAGGTTGTACGCGGTCTGGAGCTCGTCCGAGGTCTCCGCGTGCCACCAGATCATCACGTCGGCGTCGGCCCGCAGCCCGGAGACGTCGTACGTGCCGCGGACGGTGATGTCCTTGGCGGCGAGCTGGTCGAACAGCTCCTGGACCTCACCGGCCACCGCGGTGCGGTCGGTGTCGCCGGGGAGCACGTCGCGCAGCTTGAAGACGGACCACAGCGTGTAGCGCACGACCTCGTTGAGGTCCTTGGCCTTCTTGCCCGCGTTCGGGGCCTTGGGGGACGTCACGGTCTCCGGAGCATCAGTCATGCCGCTATTCTCCCGCGCCGCCGGTGGTGCCCGACGCCAGGGTTGCTGTGATCTCCTTCGCAGCCCGCTCGGCACTGGCGACACAGGCCGGAATGCCCACTCCGTCGTAGGCCGCGCCGCAGATCCGCAGGCCGGGCAGCGCGGCCACCGTGTCCCGTACCCGGGCCACCCGGGCGAGGTGGCCGACGGGGTACTGGGGCAGTCCGCCGATCCACCGGGTCACCTCGGTGGCGACCGGCTTCGCGGTGAGCCCGACGGCCTCGCCCAGGTCGCGCAGCGAGAGATCCACCAAGTCGGCGTCCTCGCGGTGCAGATGCTCCTCGTCGCCGTAGCGGCCGAGCGAGGTCCGCAGCACGACGAGCTCCGGGTCTGCGTCGGACCAGGCCCACTTGCGGCTGGAGAAGGTGGACGCCTTGATGGAGTGGCCGTCCACGGGCGGTACGAGAAATCCCGTGCCGTCGGGGAGGTTCAGCTCCGTACGGCGGAAGGCCAGGGTGACGAGCGACATCGAGGCGTACTCGACGGCGGCCAGCTCGGCGGAGGCGGCGGGCGCCTCGTCGGCCAGCAGCGCGGAGGCCGCCCAGGCCGGTACGGCGAGCACCACGGCGTCGGCCTCGATGGGGCGGCCACCGTCCTGCCCGCCGGTGCGGATCAGCCAGCCGTCCGCGGTGCGCCGCAGCTCCAGCGCGGGCCGGTGCAGCAGGACTTCGCCGCCCCGGGCGCGGACCGCGTCGGCCACGGCGGGCGGCAGGGTGCCGATGCCCCCGTCCAGTCCCATGAAGACCGGGCCCGACGCGGGGGTGACGCGCTGCTGGAGCGAGCGCACGGCGGCGCCGAGCGTGGGGTGGGTGCGGGCGGCCTCGTAGAGCGCGGGGACCGCGGCGCGCATCGAGGTGCGGTAGACGTCGCCCGCGTAGACCCCGCCGAGCAGCGGCTCGACGAGCCGGTCGACGACCTCGCGGCCCATCCGGCCGGCCACGTACTCGCCGAGTGCGATGTCCTCGCCGATCTCGGCGGGCGGCAGTTCGGCGTCCTGGCCGATCCGGCGCAGCCCCTCGTCCGAGAGCACACCGCCGAGCCGGCCCGCGTCGGCCGGTACGCCCATGACGTGGCCGGTGGGCATCGGGGTCAGCGCGCCCCTGTTCCAGAGGGCGGCGCCGCTGGTGGCGGGCGGCTGGAGCGCGTCGCCCAGACCGGCCTCACGCGCGAGCGCGACCGCCTCGGGGCGCCGGGCGAGCATCGACTCGGCGCCGAGGTCGACCCGTACGCCTTCGATCTCGCCCGTGTGGAGCTTGCCGCCGACCCGGCCGGTGCCCTCCAGCACCGTCACCCGTGCCCCGCCGCCGGTCAGCCGGAGCGCTGCCGCGAGACCCGAGATCCCACCTCCGATGACGACGACATGAGCCGTACGCGTGTCCGCATTCATGCCCCCACTCTCTCAAATCCTTTCCGGGGCCCGAACGTCACCGTGGTCCGGTGGATCACGGGGGGCGTTCGCGCGACCCGGGTACGGCCTCCCGCGCCGCGGGGGAATGTTCCGGGGTCCGCACACGTACCTTCCCAGAGGGCGACGGAGCGGAAAGCGCCCGCACGGAAAGCGGCAACAGCGGCAACAGCGGTAACAGCCACGGAGGTACGCGCAATGGCAGCGGAGCGACTGGTGGTCATCGGCGGGGACGCGGCGGGCATGTCCGCAGCGTCCCAGGCCCGCAGGCTCAGGGGTCCGGACGAGCTGGAGATCACCGCCTTCGAACGCGGCCACTTCACCTCGTTCTCGGCGTGCGGCATCCCCTACTGGGTGGGCGGCGAGGTCGGCGAGCGCGACGACCTCGTCGCCCGCACCCCCGAAGAGCACCGGGCACGGTCGATCGACCTCCGGATGCGGACCGAGGTGACGGAGATCGACGTCGCCGGGCAGCGGGTGCACGCCCGCGACCTGGAATCGGGGGCGGCCGGCTGGACTGCGTACGACAAGCTCGTCATCGCCACGGGCGCGCGTCCGGTACGCCCCGAGCTGCCCGGCATCGACGCGCCGGGCGTGCACGGCGTGCAGACGCTGGACGACGGCCAGGCCCTGATCGACTCGCTGCGGACGGCGTCCGGCCGCCGCGCGGTGATCGTCGGGGCCGGTTACATCGGCGTCGAGATGGCGGAGGCGCTGCTGCACCGCGGGTACGAGGTGACGGTCCTGACCCGCGGCGCCCAGCCGATGTCCACGCTCGACCCGGACATGGGGAAGCTGGTCCACGACGCGATGGACGGCATGGGCATCACCACGGTGACCGGCGCGGAGGTCACCGCGGTCCGCACGGACGAGCGGGGACGGGCCAGCGCCGTCGCGACGGACGCCGCCGAATACCCGGCTGACGTAGTGGTCCTGGGGATCGGCGTGGAGCCGCAGACCGGCCTCGCGGCCGCCGCGGGGCTGCCGCTGGGCGAGTACGGCGGGCTGCTGACCGATCTGTCGATGCGGGTGCGCGGCCACCGGAACATCTGGGCGGGCGGCGACTGCGTCGAAGTCCTCGACCTGGTCTCCGGCCGGGACCGGCACATCCCGCTCGGCACACACGCGAACAAGCACGGCCAGATCATCGGCGCCAACGCGGGCGGTGGATACGGCACGTTCCCCGGTGTCGTCGGCACCGCGGTGAGCAAGGTCTGCGATCTGGAGATCGCCAGGACCGGGCTGCGCGAGAAGGACGCGCACGCGGCCGGGCTGCGGTACGTCACGGCGACCATCGAGTCGACCAACAGCGCCGGTTACTACCCGGGCGCGGCCCTGATGACGGTGAAGATGCTCGCCGAGCTGCGGACCGGGCGGCTGCTCGGCACGCAGATCGTGGGGCGGGAGGGCGCGGCGAAGCGGGTGGACATCGCCGCCGTCGCCCTCACCGCGGGCATGACGGTGGAGCAGATGGTCTCGCTGGACCTGGGGTACGCGCCGCCGTTCTCACCGGTCTGGGACCCGGTGCTGGTCGCCGCGCGGAAGGCGGTCACAGCGGTGCGCCGGGCGGGCGGGTAGCGGTGCGGTGTGCGCTCCCGGTGCGCGGGTCGGCCTGTGGACCGTCCCGCGCACCGAGGGCGGGACGGTTCAGCGGGCCGTGCGGGTGTGGACGTACTCCACGAGCCGGGTCAGCGCGTCGGGGTCGGTGTTGGGCGGGACGCCGTGGCCGAGGTTGAAGACATGGCCTTCGAGCCCCGCCGCCGCGGCCAGCACCTCGTCGGTCTTGGCCTCGACCGCCTCCCGGGTGGAGAAGAGGACGGCCGGGTCGAGGTTCCCCTGGAGCGCCTTGCCGGGGCCGACCCGCCGGGCCGCCTCGTCCAGCGGCACCCGCCAGTCGACGCCGACGACGTCCGCACCGGCCTCGCCCATCAGCCCGAGCAGCTCACCGGTGCCGACACCGAAGTGGATGCGCGGCACCCCGTACGGCGCCACCGCGTCCAGGACCTTCGCCGAAGCCGGCAGCACCGAGTGCCGGTAGTCGGCCGGGGCGAGGGCGCCCACCCAGGAGTCGAAGAGCTGGACGGCGCTCGCGCCCGCCTCGATCTGGATCCGGAGGAAGGCGGCGGTGATCCCGGCGAGGCGGTCGAGCAGGTCGGCCCAGAGCTCCGGGTCGCCGTACATCATCGCCTTGGTGTGCTCGTGGTTGCGGGACGGACCGCCCTCCACGAGGTAGCTGGCGAGCGTGAAGGGCGCACCGGCGAACCCGATGAGCGGTGTCTGTCCCAGCTCGGCGGTGAGCATGCCCATCGCCTCGGTGACGTACCAGACGTCGGCGGGCTCCAGATCGCGCAGCCGGGCCAGGTCGGCGCGGGTGCGGATCGGGCTGGCGATCACCGGCCCGACACCCGGCTTGATGTCGAGGTCGATCCCGATGGCCTTGAGCGGCACGACGATGTCGCTGAAGTAGACCGCCGCGTCCACCTTGTGGCGGCGGACCGGCTGGAGGGTGATCTCGGTGGCCAGGTCGGGCCGCATGCACGAGTCGAGCATGGCGATCCCCTCCCGCGCCTTCAGGTACTCGGGGAGTGAGCGTCCGGCCTGCCGCATGAACCAGACAGGGGTGTGCGGCACCGGCTCTCGCCTGCACGCCTTGAGGAAGGCGGAGTCGGCTGTCGGGTTCTGGGCGCCCATGGGGCGGTCGTTGGCACTCACGCCGAGAAGTTTCGCATGTGCGGGGGAAGCGGATGCCCCGGGCCGGGTGTCCTTCCCCCCGCAACTGCCTCGTTCCGCCTAGTCTTCCCGGCATGGCTGCGGCTCAGGGACGATTTTCAGATGGCGCTGACGGTATGACCAGCGCGGAGACGGACTCCGTCCCGCCCGCGTTCAGGGAGGCGGTCGACGCCTTGCAGTCAGCCCGTCTGCGGCCGGAGATGGAGATCGACCCGACGAAGCCGCCGCGCAAGCTCGCCCCGTACGCCTACGCCCTGGAGGCGGCGGTCGTCGAGAACGACAACGACCTGGCGGACGGCAGGCTCGTCCTGCTCCACGACCCCGCCGGCCATGACGCCTGGCAGGGATCCTTCCGTCTGGTGACACTCGTGCGCGCGGAGCTGGAGCCCGAGATGGCCGCCGACCCGCTGCTGCCCGAGGTCTGCTGGTCGTGGCTGACGGGCGCCCTCCAGGGGCGCGGACTGTCGTACGGGGAGGCCAGCGGCACGGTCACCCGCGCCGGGTCGCACTACTTCGGCGGGCTCTCGGAGCGCAAACCCGCGACCCAGATCGAGATCCGGGCGTCCTGGACCCCGCGCGAGGGTCTGAGCGGAGTGCCGGACACCGGGGCGCATCTGGCGGCCTGGTGCGATCTGCTCTGCCAGATCGCCGGGCTGCCGCCGGTCGGGCCGCCGGACGCCGGTGTGGTCTCGCTGCCGCAGCGGCGCGGGCCCCGCGCGCACTGACGCGCTCCATGCGCTGACGGGCTCGTGCGCTGGCGCAGCTGCCGGCCGGCGCATTCGACGGACCCACTGGCTGACGCGCCGACGGCACGAACAGCATCTTCGCAAACACGGGCATCTTTCGAACGATCGGTCAGGCATCCGATTTGCCCGAATTGTTACTCACTAAATCGTGATCATTCTCTAAAGGCGGGCGGGTTTGCTGCCGAAGAAGTCTGTGACCCTTCAAGCACGGTTCGCCCCGGCTCTTCCCCCGGCCGGCGTTCGTTCCGCACCTTCCCAGGAGGCCTGGTGTCCGTTCTCCTTGAGCAGCCCGCAAGCCTGGTCGCCTACCGCCCGAACAAGCCGACGGCCATGGTCGTCGTGGCCGACCCACGCGTCCGCTCCACCGTCACCCGCCATCTGTGGGCCCTTGGAGTACGTGACGTCATCGAGGCGTCGTCCATCGCGGAGGCGCGTCCCCGCGTCGGCAAACCACGTGACATCTGCGTGGCCGACGTCCACCTGCCCGACGGTTCCGGGCTGACCCTGCTGTCCGAGACCCGGGCCGCAGGCTGGCCCAACGGTCTGGCCCTCTCCGCCGCCGACGACATCGGCGCCGTGCGCAACGCCCTCGCGGGCGGCGTCAAGGGCTATGTCGTCACCGGCACCCGCAACAACATCGGCCACCCGACCCGGCCCGGCGCCGCACCCATCGGCGCCGCCCGGATGCAGCGCCGCCCCCCGGGCACCCCGAGCCACCCGGGCGGCTACCGCGAGCTCTCCGGCCGTGAGGTCGAAGTGCTGCGGCTGGTCGCCGAAGGCCAGTCCAACAAGGCCATCGGCGTCTCCATGGGGCTCTCGGCCCTGACCGTCAAGAGCCACCTCGCCCGCATCGCGCGCAAGCTCGGCACGGGTGACCGGGCCGGGATGGTCGCGGTGGCACTCCGTACCGGAATCATCCACTGACGTGACCCGTCCGACAGGGCCGGCCACGACACGGCACTGACTGGTTTCAGCCCCCTCAGCACCCGCCGACGCAGCGTTACGTCGGCGGGTGCTGTGCGTTCACCGATACCCTTGACGGGTGACCGACGCTCAAGAGACCGCAGCAGAGACAGCACTGCGAACCACTGGGGGCGCTCCCCCGGACGACGTCGAACAGGCGCCGATCCCCTTGCTGGAGCCCCGCGAGGGCATTCCGCCGGTGGTTGCCACCGATGAAGCACTGGCCGCCGTCGTGGCGGCGTTCGCCGCGGGGACGGGGCCTGTCGCCGTCGACGCCGAGCGCGCGTCCGGCTACCGCTACGGACAGCGCGCGTATCTGGTGCAGCTGCGCCGCGAGGGCGCGGGCAGCGCCCTCGTCGATCCGGTGGGCTGCCCCGACCTCTCCTCGCTCGGCGCGGCCATCTCCGACGCCGAGTGGGTGCTGCACGCCGCGACCCAGGACCTCCCGTGCCTGCGGGAAATAGGCATGATTCCCACCCGGATCTTCGACACCGAGCTGGCCGGGCGACTGGCCGGCTTCCCGCGGGTCGGCCTCGGCGCGATGGTCGAGAGCGTGCTGGGCTTCACGCTGGAGAAGGGCCACTCGGCGGTCGACTGGTCGACCCGCCCGCTGCCCGAGCCGTGGCTGCGCTACGCCGCGCTCGACGTGGAGCTGCTGGTCGATCTCCGGGACGCCCTGGAGGAGGAGCTGGACCGGCAGGGGAAGCTGGGCTGGGCGATGGAGGAGTTCGACGCCATCGCATCGGCACCGCCCGCCCCGCCGCGCAAGGACCCCTGGCGCCGTACGTCCGGGATGCACAAGGTGCGCAGGCGCCGTCAGATGGCGGTGGTACGGGAGCTGTGGAACACCCGCGACGCGGTGGCGCAGCGGCGGGACGTCTCCCCCGGGAAGGTCCTCGGGGACGGTGCGATCGTCGAGGCCGCCCTGGGCCTCCCGGTGAATCTCCAGGAGCTCACCGCGCTGCCCGGTTTCGGCCACCGCATGGGCAAGCGCCAGCTGGAGCAGTGGCAGGCGGCCGTCGACCGGGCCAAGGCGCTCCCCGACACCGCGCTTCCGCAGCCGGGCCAGCAGGTGGCCGGCCCGCCGCCGCCCCGCGCCTGGGCGGACAAGGACCCGGCGGCCGCCGCCCGGCTCTCCGCGGCGCGCGCGGCCGTGTCGGCCCTCGCCGACGAGCTGAACATGCCGCAGGAGAATCTGATGACCCCCGACACCGTGCGCCGGGTGTGCTGGGAGCCGCCGCGGGAGCGGACGGCGGAGAAGGTCTCAGCCGTGCTCGCCGAGCTCGGCGCCCGGAACTGGCAGATCGAGCAGGTCGCTCCGCTGCTGACGGCCGCGGTCCAGGACCCGCCGGGCCAGAACTGACATCCCGGGTCTGCGGCAGCCCCGCCGCAGACCCGGAAAACACCAAGACCGGACCGTATCCAACACGGACCAACAGCTTTAGGCTGTGCGTCGCATCAGATTCTTTCAGCATGCCCATGCGACTGAAGGCGCAGGAATGACATGCACACGCCATTGAACCTGTTGAGACGCCCCCTCACCGCCGCACTCGCCGTGCTGGCGCTCAGCGCCGGTGCGCTCACCCCGGCCGCGGGGGCGGAGCGGCCCGCACGGGACGCCGCACACCCCGCCGGAGCCAGGGCCGTCGCACACCCCACCGCCCACACCGTCGGACACAACGACACCGCCCTGACCATCGACGGCAAACCGCTGAACATCTGGTCCGGCGAGTTCCACTACTGGCGGCTGCCCAGCCCCGACGCCTGGCGCGACGTCCTGCAGAAGATGAAGGCGGGCGGTTTCAACGCCGCGTCCATCTACTTCGACTGGGACTTCCACTCCCCCAAGCCCGGCGTCTACGACTTCAAGGGGATCCGCGACGTCGACAAGCTCCTCGACATCGCCCAGGAAGCGGGCATCTACGTCATCGCCCGCCCCGGCCCGTACATCAACGCGGAGACGGACGGTGGCGGCTTCCCCGGCTGGCTCACCCAGCAGAAGGGCAAGGCCCGTACGACCGCGCCCGACTATCTGGCGGCGGCCGACGAGTGGCTGTCGAAGATCGACCCCATCATCGCCAGGCACCAGCTGACCAACGGCACCGGCCCGGTGATCGCCTACCAGGTCGAGAACGAGTACTACCAGGACACCCCCGACGGCCACGCCTACATCCAGCACCTGGCGGACAAGGCGCGCGCCGACGGCATCACCGTCCCGCTGACCGGCAACCACAACGGCGTCTTCGCCAAGGAACTGGACATCGACGGGCACGATTCGTACCCCCAGGGCTTCAACTGCTCAAGTCCGGACAAGTGGAGTGGACTGCCCGATTTCTCCGGTGCGAAGACGGCTGGGCAACCGCTATTTCTGGCCGAATTCCAGGGCGGTTCGTTCGACCCCTGGGGCGGGCCCGGCTACGACAAGTGCCGGCAGCTGACCGACGGTGACTTCGAAAAGGCCGCGTACGAGAACAACATCGCCTCCGGCGCCACCATGCAGAACTTCTACATGGCGTACGGCGGCACCTCCTGGGGCTGGCTGCCCTCACCGAGCGCGGTCTACAGCTCGTACGACTACGGCGCGCCGATCCAGGAGGACCGGCAGCTCGGCGAGAAGTACCTGACCGACAAACGGCTGGGCTACCTCGTGCAGTCGCTCGCACCGATGACGAAGACCGAGCCGCTGACGGCTGCCGCGCCGGAGAACTCCGCGGTGCAGCGCCGCGACCGGCGCAACCCCGACGACGGGACGACGATCACCGTCGTACGCCACAAGGACGTCAACGACAAGGCGAAGGACACCACGCATCTGGCGCTCGGCGGCTATCCCTCGGTGCCGCAGGAGCCGGGGACCGCGCTGACCGTCGACGGGCGCGACTCCAAGCTGCTGGTCTCCGACTACGCCATGGACCACCAGCAGCTGCGGTACTCGACGTCGGAGCTGATGACGCACGGGACCTTCGGACAGCGTGATGTGGCGCTGCTGTACGGACGGCACAGCCAGGACGGCGAGACCGTGCTGCGGTACGCCGCGAAGCCGGACGTCAAGGTGACCGGCGGGACGGTGAAGCAGAGCTGGGACCCGGCCACGGGCGACCTGCGTCTCGACTACCGGCACGACGGGCTCGCGCAGGTGCTGATCACCCCGCCCGGTGCGAAGACGCCGCTGCTGCTCCTGCTCGCCGACGACGCGACCGCCGACACCTACTGGCGGCTCGACACCCCGCAGGGCCCGGTGCTGGCCGCCGGTCCCGAACTGCTGCGCACCAGTGCGTACGCGAACGGCGTGCTGAAGCTGACGGGCGACACCGGCAAGGCGTCCCAGCTGAACGTCATCACCGGCGCCCCCGCCACCGCCGTGAGCTGGAACGGGCACCCCGCCAAGGGCGCACTGAACACCACAGGCGCCGCGCTCCCCGGGCCGAAGCCGGTCACCCTGCCGACGCTCGGGAAGTGGAAGTTCCAGCGCGAGACCCCGGAGGCGCAGCCCGGCTTCGACGACGCCGCCTGGCGGGCCGCCGGCGGGCAGGCGCTTGCGGCCGACGGCTACGGCTTCCACGCGGGCTCCGTCTGGTACCGGGGGCACTTCTCGGCCACCGGCACGGAGAGCGCCGTACAGGTCAACGCCAGTACGGGGAAGGGCGGTTCGTATCTGGCCTGGCTCAACGGCCACTACCTCGGCAGCTCGGACTCCGCCACGCATACCTTCACCGTCCCGCCGGGCACGCTGAAACCCGGCGAGGACAATGTGCTCGCCGTGCTGGCCGCGGACATGGCGCACGAGCAGGACTGGTCGGCGGACGACGGCCACAAGCAGCCGCGCGGTCTGACATCGGTACGTCTGGTGGGCTCGGCGCGGCAGATCGGCTGGCGGATCCAGGGCGCACTCGGCGGCGAGAACCTGGTCGACCCGGTGCGCGGCCCGCTCAACACCGGTGGTCTGTACGGCGAACGCCAGGGCATGCACCTGCCCGGCTACCCGGACGCCGGGTGGCCGGACGTCTCACTGCCGGACACCCGCAAGGGCGCACCGGGCGTCTCCTGGTACCGCACGGGCTTCGACCTGCGGCTGCCGAAGGACCAGGACGTCCCGATGGGGCTGACCTTCTCCGACGACAAGGCGAAGAACTACCGGGCTCTGGTGTACGTCAACGGCTGGATGGTGGGCCTCTACATCAACGACCTGGGGCCGCAGACCAGTTTCCCGGTGCAGCCGGGGATGCTCCGCACCGATGGGCACAACACGGTCGCCGTCGCCGTCATCGGTGAGGACACCGCGGGCGACGGGCTCGGCAAGGTCTCGCTCCAGCAGTACGGGAACCACACGACGCCGCTGCGGTACGGCGACATCTCGTCGCCGGGGTGGTCGGCCGCGGTCAACCACGACCCGAAGGCGAGTGCGGATGTACGGATCACCGCGCCGGACACCGTCGGGCGCGGTGGCTCGGGTTCGGTGACCGCCTCCTTCACGCCGCGCGCGAAGACCGCGCGCGACGCCGCGCTGGAGCTGCGGCTGCCCGAGGGCTGGAAGGCGGACACGGCGCTGCGACAGCCGCTGGGCGACGTGCGGGCCGGGCGGACGGTGACGCGCAGCTGGCGGGTCACGGCTCCCGAGGGCTCGCAGCCGTGGTCGGCCGTGCTGTCGGCGGCGGCCCGGTACTCGGGTCGTGGCTCGGCGGCAGCCGCGGTGAGTGTGGCGTCGCCGCCGCCCGCGCCGGGGGCGGGGAAACACGACCTCGCCGCCCTGGACTTCACCGCCACCAACGGATGGGGTCCGGTGGAGCGCGACACCTCCAACGGCGAGGAGGCCGCAGGGGACGGCAGACCGATGTCCGTCGCGGGCACTGCGTACGCGAAGGGCATCGGGACGAACGCCGACAGCGACATCACCGCCTATCTGGGCGGGGCCTGCACCCGGTTCACCGCGTCGGCCGGGGTGGACGACGAGACGAACGGCGGCGGCTCGGTGACCTTCACGGTGCTGGCCGACGGGAAACAGGTCGCCACCACCCCGGTACTCAAGGGGAAGCAGGCGGCCGTGGCGCTCGACGCGGATGTGTCGGGCGCCCAGGTGGTGGATTTGGTCGTCGGGGACGGCGGGGACGGCAACGGGCTCGACCACGGCGACTGGGGGAACGCTTCGGTGAGCTGTACGGGCTGAGCGCACCGGCACCCGGGCACGCCGGGCGGGCCCGTTCGCGGGCCCGCCCGGCGTGTGACCTACGACGCTCCCGGCCCAGGGACTGGGCAGCATGGTTACCCGTGGGTAGCATGGCCTTGTGCAGCGCGCTCCGGCGCGCCCGCAGCAGCAGTGCCATCCCGCACCCTGGAGGAGAGCCATCGTGCCTCGTACCATCCGGGACGTCGTCTTCGTCGACGGCGTCCGCACCCCGTTCGGCAAGGCGGGCCCGAAGGGCATCTACCACGAGACCCGCGCCGACGATCTCGTCGTGAAGGCGATCCGGGAGCTGCTGCGCCGCAACCCGGATCTGGACCCCGCGAAGATCGACGAGGTGGCCATCGCGGCGACCACGCAGATCGGCGACCAGGGCCTGACCCTCGGGCGCACCGCGGGCATTCTGGCCGGGCTGCCGCAGTCGGTGCCCGGCTTCTCCGTCGACCGCATGTGCGCGGGCGCGATGACCGCCGTGACGGCGACCGCCGGCTCGATCGCCTTCGGCGCGTACGACATCGTCCTCGCGGGCGGTGTCGAGCACATGGGACGCCACCCGATGGGTGAGGGCGTCGACCCCAACCCCCGGTTCGTCTCCGAGAAGCTGGTCGACGAGTCCGCCCTCTTCATGGGCATGACCGCGGAGAACCTGCACGACCGCTACCCCACGATCACCAAGCAGCGCACGGACGAGTACGCCGTGCGCTCGCAGGAGAAGGCCGCCAAGGCGTACGCCAACGGCAAGATCCAGCAGGACCTGGTGCCCGTGTCGGTGCGCAGGACCAACCCGGAGGCCGGGGAGACCGGCTGGGGTCTGGCGACCGCCGACGAGCCGATGCGCCCCGGCACCAGCATGGAGTCGCTCGCCGGCCTCAAGACGCCGTTCCGGGCGCACGGCCGGGTCACCGCGGGCAACGCCGCAGGGCTCAACGACGGCGCCACCGCCTCGCTGCTCGCGTCCGAGGAGACCGCGCGCGAGCTCGGGCTGCCGGTCAAGATGCGCCTGGTGTCCTACGCGTACGCGGGCGTCGAGCCGGAGGTCATGGGCTACGGCCCGATCCCGTCGACCGAGAAGGCCCTCGCCAAGGCGGGTCTCTCCATCGACGACATCGGCCTCTTCGAGATCAACGAGGCCTTCGCCGTCCAGGTGCTCGCGTTCCTGGAGCACTACGGCATCGCCGACGACGACGCGCGCGTCAACCAGTACGGCGGCGCCATCGCCTTCGGCCACCCCCTCGCCTCCTCCGGTGTGCGTCTGATGACGCAGCTGGCGCGGCAGTTCGAGGAGCAGCCGCAGGTCCGCTACGGCCTGACCACGATGTGTGTCGGCTTCGGCATGGGTGCCTCGGTCATCTGGGAGAACCCTCACTTCGACACCACCGCCGGAGGCACCAAGTGAGCACCACCACCTCCGATCTCCTGAAGGGCGCGGCCGAGCTGTTCCCCGGCGAGGTCGTCACACAGGCGCACGTACGCCACCTCGAACTGCCGGGCGGCGCGGGCAGGTTCGCGCTGATCACGCTCGACAACGGCCTGGACCACACCAAGCCGACCACCTTCGGCCCGCAGTCGCTGGCGAACCTCGACGCCGCCATCGACCAGGTCGAGAAGGAGGCCGCCGAGGGCACGGTCGTCGGTGTAGGAATCACCGGCAAGCCGTTCATCTTCGCGGTCGGCGCCGACCTCAAGGGCGTCGAGCTGCTGAAGAACCACTCGGACGCGCTCGCCATCGGCAAGGGCGGCCACGACGTCTTCAAACGGCTGTCCACGCTGGCCGTCCCCACCTTCGCGTACTACAACGGCGCCGCGATGGGCGGTGGCGTCGAGGTCGGTCTGCACTGCGCGTACCGCACGGTGACCAAGTCGCTGCCCGCCTTCGCGCTCCCCGAGGTCTTCCTCGGCCTGGTACCGGGCTGGGGCGGCTGCGCGCTGCTCCCCAACCTGATCGGCGCGGACCGCGCGGTCTCGGTCATCATCGAGAACTCGCTGAACCAGAACCGTCAGTTGAAGGGCAAGCAGGTCTACGAGCTGGGGATCGCCGACGCGATCTTCGAGGGCGCGGACTTCCTGGAGCAGTCGCTGATCTGGACCTCCGCCGTCCTGCGCGGCGAGATCGAGGTCGTACGCCCGGAGATCGACCGCGGCGACGCCTGGGACGCTGCGGTCGCGCGCGGCCGGGCCATCGCCGACTCGAAGGTGCACGGCGCGGCCCCGGCCGCCTACCGCGCGCTGGACATCATCGCCGCCGCCAAGGACGGCGACCTGGACCGGGGCTTCGACTCCGAGGACCAGGCGCTGGCCGACCTGATCATGGGCGGCGAACTCCGCAGCGGCATCTACGCGTTCAACCTGGTCCAGAAGCGTGCCAAGCGCCCGGCCGGCGCCCCGGACAAGAACCTGGCGCGCCCGGTCACCAAGGTCGGCGTCGTCGGCGCCGGTCTGATGGCCTCGCAGCTGGCGCTGCTCTTCCTGCGCCGCCTCGAAGTGCCGGTGGTGCTCACCGACATCGACCAGGAGCGCGTCGACAAGGGTGTGGGCTATGTGCACGCCGAGATCGACAAGCTGCTGCTGAAGTCCCGTATCAACCAGGACAAGGCCAACCGCCTCAAGGCTCTGGTGAGCGGTGTACTCGACAAGGCCGAGGGCTTCGCGGACGCCGACTTCATCATCGAGGCGGTCTTCGAGGAGATCGGCGTCAAGCAGCAGGTGTTCGCGGAGGTCGAGGCGGTCGCCCCGGCGCACGCGATCCTCGCCACCAACACCTCCTCGCTGTCGGTCTCCGAGATGGCGTCGAAGCTGAAGCACCCCGAGCGGGTCGTCGGCTTCCACTTCTTCAACCCGGTCGCGATCCTGCCGCTCCTGGAGATCGTGCGCGGCGAGCAGACCGACGACGCCTCGCTGGCCACGGCGTTCGGCGTGGCGCGGAAGCTGAAGAAGACCGCGGTCCTGGTGAAGGACGCCCCGGCGTTCGTCGTCAACCGCATCCTCACCCGCTTCATGGGCGAGATCCAGAACGTCATCGACGAGGGCACCCCCGTCGAGGTCGCCGAGAAGGCCGTGGAGCCGCTCGGTCTCCCGATGTCCCCGCTGGTGCTGCTCGAACTGGTCGGCCCGGCCATCGGTCTGCACGTCTCGGAGACGCTGCACCGCGCCTTCCCCGAGCGCTTCACCGTCTCGGAGAACCTGGCCGCCGTCGTCAAGGCGGGCAAGCGCGGCTTCTACGTCTACGAGTCGGGCACGCCCGAGCTGGACCCGGAGGTCGCCGCACTCCTCAAGCAGGGCACGTCGGTGCTCTCCGCCGAGCAGACCCGGGACCGTGTCCTGGACGCGGTGGCGCAGGAGATCGGTCTGATGCTGGACGAGGGTGTCGTGGCCGAGGCCCAGGACATCGACCTCTGCCTGATCACCGGCGCCGGCTGGCCCTTCCACCTCGGCGGCATCACGCCGTACCTGGACCGTGAGGGTGTGTCGCAGCGGGTGAACGGCAAGCCGTTCCTCGCGCAGGGTGTGGCGAGCGTTCCGGCCTGACCCGCGGGCTCCCGCAGTCCGGAGCCCCTTCGTGCGAGTGCCCGTCCCGGTCGTCCCGGGGCGGGCACTCGCCGTTGAGGGCCCGCGGTCGTGGTGTGACAAAATGACCTTTCCCCGGGTTCGTGGGGGTTGGGAGTCGAGTACCTGCCGGTCGGCGGACGCTGGGGAGCAATTCGGTTCGTGGAACGGCAGCGGAAGTACTCACGCAGGACCGCGCTGTGGGCGGGCGTCTCGGCGGCGGCCGCGGCCGGTGGCCTGGCCGGCGGCCGGTGGTATGCGGAACAACGGGCGCACGGGGACGGCACGTTCGAGGCGGCGGACCCCTCGCAGATCCTGGCCCCCACCGCGCTGCACCAGACCACGGTGCCCCAGTCGTTCGCCTTCGACGACAGCCGGGGCGACATCTACGCGGTGCAGCTGGTCCAGGGCGGTATGCGGCTTCCGGGTGAGCCGCGCCGGCTGTCGAGCGCGGAGCGGGACAAGCGGGGCGATCTCTGTGTGACGCGGCTGTCCGCGGACGGGCGGACGCGCGGCCATATGTTCCTGCGCGGGTTCGGCCACGGTGTCTCCCTCGGGGTCGAGCCGTCGGCGTCCGGCGCGCTCCTCTGGACGGAGTCGCAGGCCCACCCGGAGACCGGGTACGGACAGGCCATCACCCGGTTCGCGTTCCGGGACGGCGCTGTGCTCGACAGCGACCACCCCGGACTGCGCCACCACCGCCCGGTGCCCGGCTCAGTGGCCAACCAGCCCAGTGTCGACATGACCGCGCGGCGGGTGATGGTGAGCTACTGGACGGTCCCGGCGTACGGGAGACGGCAGCAGTGGTACGCGGTGTACGGCATGGCCGACTTCCTCGCGGGCCGCTACGAGCCGCTGCACACGGTGCGCCAGCGGGGACGGGCTGCGGCCGAGACGTTCCAGGGGTGTGTGCTGTACGGGGACCGGGTGTACCAGCTCGCGGGCAACGCGTACACACCGTCGTCCGGCGCCAACCCGGCCGTTTCCGGGGGCAATGCCCGGGTCACCGCGGTCGGCCTGCGGGGTGGCCAGGTCCCCGCTCCGCGACGGATCACCGTGGCGGCGGACCTCGCCTACCGGGAGCCGGAAGGGCTCGCCGTCAGGCTGACGGGCGGCCCCCGGCTCTGTGTGGGCTTCGCTACCGGCAGCTCGCGGGCCAGGATGCTGGCGATCCACTCGTGCGGCAGGGTGTGAGAGATCCGCGGGGAGGACCGGCTTGAGGGAGCCGCGTGAAGGACCCGTGTGGCAGACCCGTGCGACAGACCCCTGTGACAGACCGTGTGACAGACCCGCGCCCCGCCGTCACTGCGGCAGCGGGCGCCTCGCGGAGACCTCGGCGGTGAGGTTCCCGGCCTTCGTGGCGTAGAGGTGGCAGACCGTCTCCAGCCCTGACGCGTCCGCCCGGCCGACCACGACACCCTGCCGCGTCCGGTCGGTGACCGTGTCCGCACGGGTCCCGCCGAGCCGTACCTCCTTGCCCGCTCCCTGGTAGGAGACGTGCAGGAACATGTCCCAGAGCCCGGGGGCGACGGGCTGGGAACCGTCGGCGGCCGACAGGTCGAGCCGCGCTTCGAACCCGGCCTGCGCACGGTCGGCACGGGTGGCGGCGTCCAGCTTGGGGGTGGGCGTGGAGTAGACGCGGAAGCGGTACTCGGCGCCGCTCGCCCGCTCGCGCAGCACCACGCGGACGGCAGGATCGCGGGTGGACAACTGCTCGATGTAGCAGTGGCCGTGCACACTGAGCACGGTGCCCGACCAGCTCAGCCCGGTCAGCCGGTGCTTGGCCCGCAAGGTGTGAGTGATCTCGAAGTACTCGTCGGGCAGCCCCAGTTCGGGGTCCCGGAAGAACGGGTACCGGCGGAACGCCCGCCCCTCCTCCACGAGCAGCGCGGCCTTCTCCTTGCCCTGCTCGAACGCGATCATCCGCTCGGCCTCGGCGAACAGGCCCCGGCGGATCAGCTCCAGGCGTACCGAGAGCGGCCGGGGCAGCTTCCGGAACACCTCGGGACCCGCGTGGAGTTCGAGCAGCCCACGGCACTCGGTGAGCGCGGCCCGGCGCAACTCGTGATCCTCGCAAGCCAGATAGGCGGACCCGGTGGCCTTGCCGAGTTCCAGCTCGAAGTGGCGGGCGAGCAGCTGGTCCCGGAGGGGGCCCGGCTGGACCCGTTCCGTGACGAGGGAGACCATCCGGCGGGTGAGCGCCATCCGGTCGGCGAGAGAACCGCTGAACCGCGAGGTGTTCACCCCGGCGACCCGGCGCGCCTGCTCGACGCAGACCTGGCCGGCGACGACCGAGATCCGGTCCGCGTACAGATAGGCCAGCGCGGTGAACGCCTGGTCCTCACCGAGGGACCAGTCGTCGGGGAAGCGCAGACCGCAGCGGTCGACCAGCGAACGGCGGAACAGCTTGTCGGCGCTCAGCGACCAGTACACGCGTGAGGCCGCGACATCGGCGTCGGCCACGCTCCGGGTGAACATGGACGTGCCGACCTTCTGCCCGTCCAGGCCCGCCACCTTGCCGAGGACGACATCGGCGTCGTTCTCGTCGGCTGCCCGCACCATGCTCTTCAGCGCGCCGGGGGCGAGCCGGTCCGTACCGCTGAGGAACAGGAGATGGCGGCCGGTGGCCTGCTCGATGCCCGCGTTGCGCGCCTGTGCCGGAGTGTCCGTCGTGGTGGGCGACGAGGAGCACTTCAGCGCCGGGTACCGGGCCGCCCACTGCTGGAGCGTCTCGCGGGTGCCGTCCTGGGAGCCGCGGTCGAGGACCAGCACCTCCACCAGGAATCCGTCATCGCCCTGCGCCAGCACCGATTCGAGGCAGCCGCCGATCCGGCCGACGGCGTCGGCCACGTCGACGATCACGCTGACGTCGGGCTGTTCCTTGGGGTGGAGGGACACGGGGTTCACGACGCTGATCACCAGACTTCATTGCGTACGGGGGTGGTGCGAGCGGGGGCGCGGGTCAGCCGGGGAGGGCTGCGCCCTCGTGCGGCCAGGGCAGCGGACCGTGGATCTTCGGCTGGGTCCACGGCGCGTGCGCGGTGGTGCCGGCCCCGTTGAAGCCGGGCGGGGTCAGCAGCCCCGGGGTTTCGGAGAGATCACCGATGTGGATGACCACCCGGCCCTCGGCCCGCTCCCCCGACGGCGACTGCACGGCGTACTGGAAGTGGTCGTAGCCCACCGCGCCCGGAGCCGCCTGGAAGGCCAGCACACCGTCGTGGGTGACGGTCACCTGCCCGGAGCGCGGCTGGCTGTGTCCCACCACGACCGTGCCCTGCGGCAGGCCGTCCCGTACATCGACGAGCGCGGGCGCGTACGCGGCGTGCTCGGAGACGTTCAGGGCGCGGCCGGGGGCGGAGAAGCCCCTGATCCGCACCCCCAGGTCGGCCAGTGGTTCGGTGCGCAGGAGCCTGCGGGGGTCCCGGCCGGGGATGGCGGCGGAGACCGCCGGACGCAGCACGTGCTCCGTGCTGTCCTGGCGGATCCGCAGGGTCAGGACGGCGCTCTCCGAACCGCCGCTCTCGGCGCGGGACCGGTAGTGCCGCAGGAGGGAGGAGTACTCGGCGCCCTGGACCGCCACCACGTCCGCGGCCCCGGCGAAGGAGTCCTCGGCGAGGTAGCCGTAGGCATGTCCGATGCCCGGTCCCGCCTGGACCGTCAGGGCGATCCGGACGGTCTGCCCGGGAGCGACGGAGGTCATGGGGTGCGCGTCGCAGTGCACGGCCGCCTGGGTCGCGCTGTCCGGGAAGCCCGGTTCCTGGATGCGGACCACGCCCAGCAGGAAGGTCATCGCCCGGCTCCGATCCGCGCCGCGTCCGGCACCTGTGCCACTCGCTCCTTGGTCAGCCGGTCGAACGTCGCGGTGTCCAGCCAGCCCATCTCGTCGGTGGTGAAGTCCGACCGGTCGAGGCTGTGCACCCAGGACGCGGGGACGAGCCCCTGGTCCCGCAGGGCGCGGGCGATGAAGCGCGCGCACTCCACCGCCGCCTCGGCGCGGAGGTGGGTGTCGTCGGCGCCCTTGAGATTGGCGACGGGGTTCTCGTAAGGCCGCAGATGCGCGAAGAGCTCCTTGGCGGCGTCGCTGCCGAGCTCCTCCCACCAGGCCAGGCTCTGGGCGTAGAGGTCGACGAGGGGTGCAGACATCTCCTCCGCGACCTCCCGCACGGCCATCGGGTAGGTGCGCAGGAAGCGCCGGAGATTGCCGTACGCGTCGAACTTGCGCCGCTCGTGGGTGAGTACGAGGACGGGGTGCGCCTGCGCCTCCCTGGTGAGGTGCACCATCTGCCGCAAGTACTGCTGGTACGCCTCGAAGGGCTCGGTGTGCAGGCCGTCCGCCGGCTCCCAGTCGACCTGGCCGAAGCTGATGAGCACGTAGTCACCGGGGGCGGCCCGTTCGAGGATCCACTGGAAGCGGCCCCGGTCGTAGAAGCTCCTGGAACTCGCCTTCGCCCGCGCACAGTTGATGACCTCCACCGCCGGGCCGAGGAACAGCGGGAGCGTCTGCCCCCAGCCGGCCATCGGGAGGTAGTCGACGGAGCGCGTCACCACCGTGGAATCGCCCGTGACGAACATCCGTCTGCGAGGCATCTCCTGCCCGTACATCGCCGTACCCTCCATCGGATCGTGTCACCGCCCGCAGGCCGGAACACAGGTCAGAAGTACTGTTCCATCGATTCCTGCGGCCCGAGCTGCTGCCCGATCCACCCCAACTGCGGCATGGGCGCGGTGTTTTCCAGCAGCTGGTCCGGTACCGCGGCGGCCCCCTGCGTGAACGGGTTGGCGAGGATCGGCTCCGCGGTGTCCCCGGCCGGGAATTCCGCGATGCCCCGCGCGAACAACTGGTTCACCGCATCGTTGAAGCGGACCATGGAGTCCCCGTCGCCGAGCAGATAGCGCTTGAGGTGCTCCCGGTGACCGGCCAGCCGGTCCCGGCCGCCGGAGCGTGCGGCGTCGACGCAGACGGCCAGCTCCTCGCAGGCCGGGCCGAGGATGTACGCGGCGGACGCCGCCGGGTTCAGCTGCTTGAAGAGCTCGGGGTCCGAGTCGGACGGGTTCGACACCGCGTACGGCTTCTCGCTCGCCACGAAGTCGGACACGACGCTGGAGATGTCACTGATCAGCATGTCGGCTTCGTTGAAACAGCTGTAGAGGGACGGGAGTTGCCCGGTGACCACCTGGTGGCGCTCACCGCCGCCCGCGGCCCAGAAGGTCTCGTGCCACTGGGTCTGCAACTCCTCCCAGGTCTCCTTCGGCGGCCGGGCGAGCACGGACCTGTCCTTGTGCCAGAGGCCGTAGACCCCGACCACGGTCCATGCCTTCAGCCGGGCCATCCGGCTCTCAAGGCCGGCCAGCTTCTTGTCGCCGTCCGCCTGCGAGGCGCGGGAACTCCGGCCGTCCTTGGTGCGGTCGCGCTTGGCGTTGTCGGCGTCGAGGAGAGCCACGATGCGCCGGTGCACCCGGGTCGCCTCGGCCGACCGCTTGCCCGTCAACGGGTGCGGCTTGTAGAGGATCCGGACCGGTTCCTGCTGGTTCAGCAGCATCCGGATGAGCTTCTCGCCCATCAGGATGAGCGAGGTGTGGAACGGGTCGGCCGTCCACCCCTCCCAGGTGGGCGCGTACAGCACGGTGGTCATCCGGCCGCCCGGCCGGGCCGAGACCGACTCGACCGCGCTGAGCTGCGGGCGGCCGACCGGCACGAGGGCGGAGCCGGGGATGGTGCCGCGCAGCCGCTGGTAGCGCTCCTCGCCGCCCTGGCCCGCCGTCCATATCTCGTCGTAGACCTTGCTCACCCGGTTGCTGCTGGCCAGCTTGTCGCTGTCGCCGTGTCCGATGAAGACGTGCTTGGCCTCCGCCACCCGCAGCATGTGGACGTTCTTGCCCGCGTTCGCCGGATAGAGGATCACCCGGACCTCGGGCAGCTCCAGCAGGCTGAGGTCATCGGCCTTCGGGAGGCAGACGACCGGCAGCGAGGTGTACGCGAGGAAGCGCAGGGTGGTGACCTCGCGGAGCACGATCAACGGCCGCCTGCCGAGCCGGGAGAGAGTGTCCAGCCACATGTTGACCTGGTAGGCGGAGTCGCGCGCGCCGGCCGCGTAGGTGAAGTAAAGGACGACCTCGGGGCGGTACTTGGCGACCTGCTTGTTCAGGATGCGGAAGGTGCGCTCGTGGCTGGGCACCCGGCGGCACTGCCTGATGGTCGGCAGCAGGATCACCATGCCGAGAACGGCGACGGTCACCGCGAGCGCGCCGCCGAGGACGCTGAAGCCGATCACATGTGTGGCACGGGAGGCGATGGCGCCGGCGATGACCGCACTGTCCAGGTGAAGCAGCTTCCGCTCGTAGGACTTGAAGGCGATCGGGGGCGGCGGCTCCGGCATGTTCAGGGCGCTGAGATCCAGGTTGCGCACGCGCACCGGGAGGGCGCGGCGCCGCTTGATGAACATGCAGAGGAACGTGTACAGCAGGCGCAGTGAGTGCACGGCCGCGAAGCCGAGGAAGACCACCGTGAAGATGTCGCGGTCGTCGCCGACGGTGTCCCGCAGCAGCACCAGCACGCCGAGTTCCCGTGTCAGGACACGGATGCTGAGGCCCCACTTGAGCTTGCCGAGGAAGCGGATCAGGTCGGGTTCGGCGCGGTGCAGGTAGAAGTCGGTCGCGTAGCTGAGGACCAGGGTTGCAGTGAAGGCCCAGAGGAGACCGAGGGCGCCCGAGACCAGCATGCCGAAGTAGCTTGCCAGCAGCAGGAACAGGACAAGAACGTTCTTGCCCTTGCCTATTTCGGCATGGCGGATCAGTGCGGCTATCAATCTCGTCCTCTTCTCATCGTCGAAACGCACACCCGGACCCGCATTTCCCCCCCCAGGGCATGCGTGCGCGACAGAGCGCGGACGCAAAAGCGGCACCACAGTGACGGCAAAGCTTCAGGGGACCCACCCAAAACGTTAACCTGAGCTTTACCTTGGGTCAGAATAGTACCCGGAACCAGGTTACGGACAAGACACCAGTACGTTACGTACCGGCAGGTTTTGGCCGCCCCCGCGAGCCGCCGGACGCCCGGACCTGGCCCAACTAGGCCCAGGGGGCGAGATCCAGCCCCTGCCCGCCGGGCAGCTGCCGCGTGACGGCGAGCCGGGCATCGGGCCCCAGCGCGGCGATCGTGATCCGGCCGAGCCGGTCCCGGACGAGGGCGGGCGGAACGAGGCACCACTGCTCCGTACTCGACCACCACACACCGGAATCGGGCCGTCCGTCGACATGGAAACCGGCCAGGCAGTACCCGTACGCGTCGGTCGAGACGAGCACGGTACAGGCCCAGCCGCCGATGTCGGCACCGGTCGCACCGGCGACCCTTCCCATGGCATCGGAGCTGTGCAGCGTCACGGGGCCCGGGGCGTTCCACTGCCACTGGCAGAGCTCGCCGGTCCCCGCGTACCGGTAGCGCAGTGCTCCGCTCTCCGGCGCGGGAGCCAGACTGTCCGCGGCCGCATGGACGTTGGAGCCGGTGTCCTCGGCCCAGGCGCCGTCGCGCCCCGTCCGGCTCCAGCGCGCCGTCCCGGGGGCGTCCCGCAGCCGGGCGAAGAGCTCCACCCTGCCGTCCGGCACCCGGAGGGCCACCAGCTCGTCCGCGGTCTTGGCGCCGCGCAGATGCTGCCAGGACGACCACGACCCATTGGGCTTCTCGTGGCGGGTGTTCACGGTGTGCTCGTCGTTGCGGATGAAGACATGGAGCGTCCCGTCGTCGTCGAACGCGGCCACGGGGAAACCGACATGGCGGCCCCGCTCCGGTTCGGCGCGGTGCGGATTGCCCAGCGAGTGCCACGGCCCGGCCGGGCGCCCCGTCTGGTACTGGGTCGCGCACACGACGTCGACGGTGACCGCGCCACCGCGGCCTTCGGTACGGCGCAGACCGACGAGGCGTACGTAGCCGTCCGGCCCCTGCACCACGGTCAGCCCGGGCAACAGGCCCGGGGCTTCCAGCCGTTCGGGGCCCGACCACCCGCCGGTCACGCCCTCGGTCCAGCGCAGCACCGCCCCGGCCGTGGGCAGATAGCCGGAGAGACGGCCGTCGTTGCCCCTGATCAGCCAGGTGCCCGGCGGCGCGTATCGGGGGCGGAGCACCGGGCCGACGGCGTCGGTGGGCGCCGCCTCCCGGCAGTCGACGAGAAGCGGCTGCCCGCTCTCGCGCTGGTAGGCATCGGCCGCCCGGAGAGCGGCGCTCGCGGCTGCGGTGCGGCGCTGCTCCGTACCGGGGTCCCCGGCGGGAGTTCCCGAGGGTGCGTCGGGGCCGGTAGTGAGGACCACCGCCGGTCGTACGGCGCGGAGTTCGCCCAGGACCGCCTGCGTACCGTCGCCACGTGACGCGAGGACGCGCGGCTCGCCCCGGACCCGCCGGCCCTGCCGTACGGCGTCGGACACGGCCCGGTCGAACATCTGCCGCTCCTGCGGTCCCCCGCTCTCCAGGCAGACCACGGCGACCTCGCCGGGACCGCCGGCGCTGGCGCCGGCGAGCAGGACGGCCGCGTCGGCGGGTGTGGCCGCGACGAGCAGGACGGCGCCCGCCTCCCGCCGGGCCCCGGCAGACTCCGCGGGCCGCGGGTCCCGCCCGTACTCCTCGGCACGGGGCCCGGTTGATGCCACCATCGCGCTGTCGCTCCTTCCGCCGCGGAATCCGCGGTTCCCGCCCCTGAGCCTGCTGGACGGCCTCCGGCCGGGTGGCCGCCCGTCAGGCTCTTACGCACACCAGCACGATAGACGCACACAAGACGCACACATTTGCCTATATGCTCTGGTGCCAATCGAAACCGGCGGCAACGACGCCCCCCTTTTTTCGCGCTGTCGCACTCGACCGACCGCCAGTCCCCCCATGCCAGACGCGGTCGTCACCCCGCCACAAAGCCGATTACCGGGATCAGAGGACAACTACGGCATGACTCAGGCCACCACCACACCGCCCCACTCGCGCAAAGCCCCCCGGCAGCGCCGTCGTGGGCTCCGCATCGCTCTGCTCGTACTCCTGGTGCTGCTGCTCGCCGCGGGCGGAACCGCATGGTGGCTGTACAGCAACCTGAACGGCAACATCAAGGGCGTCGACATCAACAAGTCGCTCGGCAAGGACCGTCCGGAGAAGCTGCCCACCACCGGACAGAACCTGCTGGTGCTCGGCTCCGACTCCCGCGCCGGGGAGAACGGGAAGATAGCCGGCGGCAACGTCAGCGGCGCCCGCTCCGACACCGCGCTGGTGATCCACGTGCCCGAGGGGCGCAGCAGGGCGACCGCGGTCAGCATCCCGCGCGACACCCTGGTGACCCGGCCCGAGTGCGCCAAGTCGGACGGCTCGTCGGTGCCTTCCGCGAACCGGGTCATGTTCAACTCGGTCTACTCGCAGGTCGGTCCGGCCTGTGTGGTGAAGACCGTGGAGCAGATGTCCCACGTACGGATCGACCACTACATGGAGGTCGACTTCGCCGGATTCAAGGGCCTCGTGGACGCGCTCGGCGGGGTCACCGTCGATGTCCCGCAGGACATCCACGACGGGGCCAGCGGCCTCAACCTCAAGGCGGGCCCGCAGAAGCTGAACGGCACCCAGTCGCTGGAGTTCGTACGGACCAGGCACGGCATAGGCGACGGCAGCGACCTGGGCCGGATCGGGCTCCAGCAGCAGTTCCTGCTCGACCTGCTGAGCGAGGTGCAGAAGCAGGACGTGCTGAGCAGCCCCACCAAGACGTACAAGATCGCCAACTCCGCGACCAAGTCGCTGACCACCGACTCGGATCTGGCGTCGCTCACCAAGCTGGCGGAGTTCGCCCGCAGCATGAAGGGCGTCAACCCGGACACCATGGAGACGATCATGCTCCCGGTGGCGTACGACAAGGCCGACCCCAACCGGGTGGTGGCGGCCGAGCCACAGGCCACGCAGTTGTGGAAGGCCATCCACACGGACACGGAGATCCCCGAGTCGGCCAAGAAGTCACCGGCGCACGGCGGTTGACCGCTTTGGTCCGGCTCCGTACGGACCGGTTCTGATTCCGGCACGGCCCCGTTTCGGCGAATTCGAGGGGCGGTGCCGGAAATCAGTCCGTGGAGCCGGCCACGGGACCGCCGTTTCCGGCTGTCATCCGGTACCACCTGCCGCAGGAACGGCAGTTCAGGCCCTGGTCCATGCCGCCAGTGCGAGGCCCGGTTCCGCTTTCTGACGTGCCACCCGCAGGGTGCCGTCCCCGGCGATGGCGGCGAGCACCACCCGCCCCTCCGCGTCCACCGCCAGCGCGGGCGCGCCGACCGACGGCTCGCCGGTCTCCGTCCACCACAGGCCGTCCGCCTCGCCCTCGGTCGGGCAGGCCGCGATGGCCGGGCGGCCGTTCCTGGCGCGGTGGGCGAGGACCGTGCAGTCATAGCCCTCTATGGAGGTGCGCAGCACCGCCACCGGACCGCCGTCCGGCGCGCCGCCCAGCGCCAGGGCTCCGGTCCCCCGGCGGTGCGCGGTCACCCCGGCGCCGCCGGGTGCGCAGCCGTAGTACGTGGCGCGGTCGTCCGCCGTGCACAGCCCGGTGACGGATCCGGCGGCGGCCGTGGCGGTGAACGGTTCGGCTTCGGTGAAGTCGCCCCCGGGCTCCTCCTGGCACCAGCGCGACAGCTGCTCATCGGCGGGGACCAGCAGCTCGACCCGGCCGCCGACGGCGACCGCCGCGGGCATCCCGTCCAGGAGGTGACTGCCCTTCAGGTCCTTCCACCCCTCCCACTTGCCGGACTTGCCCTGTCTGCGCAGGCTGACGCCGCCGGCCGCGTTGCGTACGAAGACATGAACCCGGCCGTCGTCGGCGACCGCCGCCGCCGGGACCCCGACCGCGCGGGCGCGGTCCTCCTCCTTGTGCGGATTGCCGAGGGAGTGCCAGGGGCCGAACGGCCGGCCCGTCTGGTACTGCGTCGTGTGCATCAGCTCGACACCCTTGGCGGTGGTGCGCCGGGTGATCAGATGGACATAGGTGTCCGGGCCCTGGGCCAGGGTGGCGTGGGTGAGACCGGGGGCCTCGATGAAATCCGGCCCCGTCCAGTCGGGCCCGCCGGGCCGCTGTTCGGTCCAGCGGAGCAGACCGCCGTCCGCCGGGGCGTAGGCGCTGAGGCTGCCGTCCTTGCCCCGCAGCAGCCAGCAGCTCGTGGCGGGGCCTGCGGCCTGTACGGAACGCGACGACATGGCTGGCTGCCAGCCTTCCCTCAACCGGTCGAACGGTACCGCTGAGAATAACATTCCGCCTGGTGAGAGCGGTGGGTGCCCGAGCCCGCCGGGGCCCGGGCACCGGGCCGGGCTACTTCTGCGCCCGCTCGGACATCCGGCTGTGCCCGCGCCCGTACCAGACATACACGACACCGCCGACGACCATCCAGATACCGAACCTGATCCAGGTCTCGGCCGGCAGGTTCAGCATCAGCCAGAACGAGGCGAGCGCCGAGAGGATGGGCACCAGCGGCACGAGCGGGGTCCGGAAAGCGCGCGGCAGATCCGGGCGCTGCCGGCGCAGGATGATGACTCCGACAGCCACCAGGACGAACGCGAACAGCGTCCCGATATTGACCAGGTCGGCGAGCACGCTGATCGAGGTGAAGCCCGCCACCAGCGCCACGATCAGACCGAGCAGGATCGTGGAGCGGTAGGGCGTACCGAACCTTGGGTGCACCCGCGAGAAGACCTTGGGCAGCAGTCCGTCACGGCTCATGGCGAAGAAGACCCGGCTCTGGCCGAGCAGCAGGATCATACAGACGGAGGTGAGGCCGACGGCCGCGCCGAAGCTGATCACGCCCGCCCAGAAGGGGTGTCCGACCGACTTGAACGCGTCGGCGAGCGGGGCGTCCGTGGACAGCTGGGTGTACTTCTGCATCCCGGTGACGACGATCGAGACCGCCACGTACAGCACGGTGCAGACCGCCAGCGAGCCGAGGATGCCGCGCGGCACGTCGCGCTGCGGATTGCGGGTCTCCTCGGCCGCGGTCGCGACGATGTCGAAGCCGATGAAGGCGAAGAACACGACGGCGGCCGCGGTGAAGATGCCCATCACACCGAAGGAGCCGGGCGCGAACCCGAAGAGCTGTACGAGCGGGGCGCTGAGGCTGCTGCCTGCCGAACCCTTCACGGTCGGCGGGATGAAGGGGTGGTAGTTCGATCCGGTGATGTAGAACGCGCCCACAATGATCACCAGCAGGACCACGGTGACCTTCACGGCCACGATGATCGTCGTCACGCGCGAGGAGAGCTTCATCCCCAGGACCAGGATTCCGGTCAGCACCAGGACCAGGATGGCCGCCAGCAGATCGAAGCCGAACTTGCCGTTATGCGTCCCGGAGAGGACCTGCGGCATACCGATCCCGGCCGTGTCCATCAGTGAGCGCACATATCCGGACCAGCCGACCGCCACCACCGCACAGCCCAGGGCGAGTTCGAGGACCAGGTCCCAGCCGATGATCCAGGCCGGCAGCTCACCGAGCGACGCGTACGAGAAGGTGTAGGCGGAACCCGCGACCGGCACCGTGGACGCGAACTCTGCGTAACAGAGAGCCGCAAGGGCGCAGACGACACCGGCCACCACGAAGGCCAGCGCCACCGAGGGGCCCGCAGTCTCCTTGGCGATCAGACCGGTCAGGACGAAGATCCCGGTACCGATGACGACCCCGATACCGAAGACCGTCAGATCCAGTGCGGACAGCGTTTTCCTGAGTGCGTGCTCCGGTTCCTCCGTGTCCCGGATCGACTGCTCCACGGATTTCGTCCGGAAGAGACTGGTGCTCACGGGCGTACCTCCACGCTTGTAGTCCTCGCCATGATCGGAGCGCGTGAGTGCGATGTACCCGCAGGTGAGGACCTTTCACACGAATGAGCCGGTGGGACCACCCGTACAGGTAGGCCCCACCGGCTCGTCCGGTGCCGCGCGGCCGCGCGCGTGGGTGGTGCGGTCAGTCGCGGGCGGGCTCCGCCGACGCGGCCGACGGGCTGTCGTACCGGCCGTCGATCTTCGCGACGAGGCCGGTGACCTGGCGCGCGATGTCCGGCGCGGTCAGCCCGATCTCGGCCATGACCTGCTTGCGCGAGGCGTGGTCGAGGAAGCGCGGCGGGATGCCGAAGTCCCGCAGCGGGACGTCGACCCCGGCGTCGCGGAGCGCCTGGGCGACCGCTGAACCGACGCCCCCGGCCCGGCTGTTGTCCTCGACGGTGACGACCACCCGGTGCTGCTCGGCGAGCGGGGCGAGCGCCTCGTCGACCGGCTTGACCCAGCGCGGGTCGACCACGGTGGTGGAGATCCCCTGCTTGTTGAGCAGTTCGGCGATCTCCAGGCACATCGGGGCGAGCGCGCCGACGGAGACGAGCAGGACGTCCGGCGCGGTGGTGCCCGCCTCGCGCAGCACGTCCATCCCGCCGACCCTGCCGACGGCGGGGACGGCCGGGCCGACCACGCCCTTCGAGTAGCGCACCACGGTCGGCGCGTCCTCGACCCGGACGGCCTCACGCAGCTGGGCGCGGACCTGCTCGGCGTCGCGCGGGGCGGCGATGCGCAGCGTCGGGACGCACTGGAGGATGGACATGTCCCACATGCCGTTGTGCGAGGCGCCGTCGTCGCCGGTGACCCCGGCCCGGTCCAGTACGAAGGTGACACCGCACTTGTGCAGGGCCACATCCATCAGGAGCTGGTCGAAGGCGCGGTTGAGGAAGGTCGCGTAGACCGCGAAGACCGGGTGCAGCCCGCCCGTCGCGAGCCCGGCGGCGGAGACCGCCGCGTGCTGCTCGGCGATCCCGACGTCGTACACCCGCCCGGGGAACTCCTTCGCGAACTTGGTCAGGCCGACCGGCTGGAGCATGGCCGCCGTGATGGCGACGATGTCCTCGCGCTCCCGGCCGAGCTTGACCATCTCGTCGCCGAAGACCGAGGTCCAACTGGCGGCGGACGCCTTGATCGGCAGACCGGTGTCCGGGTGGATCGGGCCGATGCCGTGGAAGTGGTCGGCCTCGTCCTGCTCGGCGGGCTGGTAGCCGCGGCCCTTCTCCGTGAGGCAGTGCACGATGACGGGTCCGCCGAAGCCCTTGGCGCGCTCCAGCGCCGACTCCAGGGCCGCGATGTCGTGGCCGTCGATCGGGCCGACGTACTTCAGGCCGAGGTCCTCGAACATGCCCTGCGGGGCGATGAAGTCCTTGAGGCCCTTCTTCGCGCCGTGCAGGGTCTCGTACAGCGGCTTGCCGACGACCGGCGTGCGTCCCAGGAGGTCCTTGCCGCGGGCCAGGAAGCGCTCGTATCCGTCGGTCGTGCGGAGCGTGGCGAGGTGGTTGGCCATCCCGCCGATGGTGGGCGCGTAGGAGCGCTCGTTGTCGTTCACGACGATGACGAGCGGGCGGTCCTTGGCGTCGGCGATGTTGTTCAGCGCCTCCCAGGCCATACCGCCGGTGAGCGCGCCGTCACCGATCACGGCGACGACGTGGTCGTCCTTCTTGAGTACCTGGTTGGCCTTGGCGAGGCCGTCGGCCCAGCCCAGCACCGTCGAGGCGTGCGAGTTCTCGATGACGTCGTGGTCGGACTCGGCGCGCGAGGGGTAGCCGGAGAGGCCGCCCTTGGTGCGCAGCATCCCGAAGTCCTGGCGGCCGGTGAGCAGCTTGTGCACGTAGCTCTGGTGACCGGTGTCGAAGAGCACCCGGTCCTTCGGTGAGTCGAAGACGCGGTGCAGGGCGATGGTCAGCTCGACAACACCCAGATTCGGGCCGAGATGGCCACCGGTCTTGGACACGGCGTCGACGAGGAAGGTCCGGATCTCCCCGGCCAGCTGTTCCAGCTGCTCCGGGCCCAGCCTGTCCAGATCGCGCGGTCCCCTGATGCGGGTCAGCAGCGGCACCCGTGCCTCCTTGCGTTCGAACTGTGATCGAGCTTTGCCGGGTCTGTCGAGTCTAATGTTCCATCCGGGACAGTCGTCATCGGGCGGTGCGTCGTACGTCACCCGTTCGGCGTACGGGACGCACGGGAGCCCGGCGCGGGAGTGTCCCGGCCGGGCGTCCGATGTGCGGGTTGTCCGCCGCGCGGTCAGGCGCGGCCGGCGGACTTCTGGGTCTTGCGGGTCACGGCGTCGATCACGACCGTGGCGAGCAGGACGCCACCGGTGATCATGTACTGGATGGGCGAGGCGATGCCCTGCAGCGACAGGCCGTACTGGATCGAGACGATCACGAGTACGCCGAGCAGCGCGTTCCAGGTGCGGCCGCGGCCGCCGAAGAGGCTGGTACCGCCGATGACGGCCGCCGCGATGGCGTTCATCAGCAGGTCACCGCTGCCGGCGCCCTGGTTGGCGGTGGCGATCTTGGAGGCCAGGAAGAGACCCCCGACGGCGGCGAACGTACCGGCGATGGCGAAGACGGAGATCCGGATCATCGTGACGTTGATACCGGCCCGCCGGGACGCCTCGACGCTGCCACCGAGTGCGAAGACCTTGCGGCCGTACGTGGTGCGGCGCAGGGCGAAGTCCGTGCCGACCAGTACCACCAGGAAGATCAGGACGGCGAGCGGCAGGCCCTTGTACTGGTTGTACATGTAGGCGACGGCGAGGCCGACGACCGCAAGCACGGCGGTCCGCAGCACGATCTCGCTGAGCGGCCGGGACGGCACGCCCGCGGCCTCACGGCGCCGGGCGTCGAGGAACGAGGTGAGGAAGAAGATCACCACACCGACCACGGCGACGGCGTAGGCCACCGCCACGTCGGAGAAGAAGTAGCCCGTCATGTTCGCGATGGGCCCGTCGTCGGGCAGGTTGATCGTGCCGTTGTCGCCCAGGATCTGGAGCATGAAGCCGTTCCAGAACAGCAGACCGGCCAGGGTCACCGCGAACGCGGGAACGCCGATACGGGCGAAGAAGAAGCCGTGGATCGCGCCGGCGACCGTGCCGGTGAGGATGGCGAGCACCAGGGCCAGCCACTGGTTCATCCCGTGTGTGACGTTCAGCACGGCGAAGGCCGCACCGGAGACACCGGAGACCGAGCCGACCGAGAGGTCGATCTCGCCGAGCAGCAGGACGAAGACGATACCGACGGCGATCATGCCGGTACCGACCATGGTCACCGAGATGTCGGTGAGGTTGCCCGCGGTGAGGAAGCGCGAGTTCACGCTCTGGAAGATCGCGGCGATGACGATCAGGCCGACGATCACCGGGATGGAGCCGAGCTCACCCGCGCGTATCTTGCGCCGGAACTCGGACAGGTAACCGGCGAAGCCCTGCTCGCGGACGAGCAGCCGGGGGTCGACGGCGGCCACCGCGTCGGCGGCCGGAGCCGGGGCGTCCACCGCGGCGGGCGCGGGGGAGGTCTTGTCGATACTCACTTCTGAACCTCCACACCGCGCGACGCACGACGGGTCACAGCGTTGTCCGTGGCGCCGGTGATGGCGGCGATGATCTCTTCCTGCGAGGTGGTCTTCACGTCGAAGACACCGTTGTTGCGGCCGAGCCTGAGCACCGCGACCTTGTCGGCGACGGCCTTGACGTCCGCCATGTTGTGGCTGATGAGCAGGACCGCGTGGCCGCGCTCACGGAGCCGCTCGACGAGGTCGAGGACCTGCGCGGTCTGCTCCACGCCGAGGGCCGCGGTCGGCTCGTCGAGGATGACGAGCTGGGGCTCACCGAGCATGGACCGCGCGATGGCCACGGTCTGGCGCTGACCGCCGGAGAGCGAGGCGATCGGGATGCGCACGCTGGGGATGCGGATCGAGAGCGTGGTCAGCAGCTCGCGGGAGCGGCGCTCCATCTCGACCTCGTCGAGGATGCCGCGCTTGCGCAGCTCCCGGCCGAGGTAGAGGTTGCCGACGACATCGATGTTGTCGCAGAGCGAGAGGTCCTGGTAGACGGTCGCGATGCCCAGGTTCTGCGCGTCGTGCGGCTTGTTGATCTGTACTGCCTTGCCTTCCCACTCGATGACACCGTCATCGATGGGGTGCACGCCTGCGATCGTCTTGACCAGCGTGGACTTTCCGGCTCCGTTGTCGCCGACCAGGGCGAGCACTTCACCGCCGTAGGCTTCGAGCTCCACATCGGTGAGCGCCTGGACGGCACCGAATCGCTTGGAGACCCCACGCAACGCCAGCACGGGCGTAGCGGACACTTGAACCATCTCCTTCGCCGCCTGACCGGCGGGGATACCGCGCTGCCATGAGAGCGCGGTGGCGTAAAGGACCCCTTGACCGGGGTGTACCGTCCGACGCCCGGCCCCGGTAGCGGGACGGTTGGGGGGCGGGGCGCCGGACGGGCTTCAGTGAGGCGTAATTCCCTTGCGGGGCAGGGGGATTACTTCAGACCGATCTTGTCGCACGCGGCCTTGTAGGCCGGGGTGCAGATGTCGGCGACCGTGTAGATGCCGTCCTTGATGACGGTGTCCTTGATGTTCGCCTTGGTCAGTGAGTAGACCGGGAAGATCACCGAGGGGATGTTCTTCTCGCTGGAGCTGTCGACCTTGGTCTTGACGATCGAGTCGAGCTTCTGGCCCTTGGCGAGCGCCACTGCCATCTCGGCCGCGACCGGGCCCTCACGGAGGTACGGCTTGTAGACGCTCATGTACTGCGTACCGGCCACGATGCGCTGCACACCGGCGAGTTCGGCGTCCTGACCGGTGACCGGCGGGATCGGGGAGACACCGGCGGACTTGAGGGCGGTGATGACGCCGCCCGCCATGCCGTCGTTGGCGGAGAGGACGCCGATGACGTTCTTCTTGCCGATGGCGGTGATCGCGCCCTCCATGTTGGAGTTGGCGTTCTCCGGCTTCCACTCCTTGGTGTCGTACTCCTTGCCGATGTTCACCTTGCCGTCGAGGACGGAGTGAGCGCCCTTCTTGTAGTCGGCGGCGTTCGGGTCGGTCGAGGAGCCGTTCATCATGACGATCTTGCCGGACTTGGCCTTGGAGCCGAGCGCCTTCAGCAGCGCGGTGCCCTGCGTCTTGCCGACGGTCCGGTTGTCGAAGGAGACGTACGAGTCGATCGGTCCCTCGGCGAGGCGGTCGAAGGCGACGACGGGGATGTCGGCCTCCTTGGCCTTCTTGACCGAGGAGGCTATCGACTTGGCGTCGACGGCGTCCACGATGATGGCGTCCACCTGGTTGGTGACCATGGTGTCCATCTGCTGGCTCTGCGTGTCGGCCTGCTGCTTGGCGTTGACGTAGGTGATCTTGCCCTTGCCGTGCGTCAGCTCCTTGACCTTCTTCTCGATCAGGGGCTTGTCGAACTTCTCGTACCGGGCGGTCTGGTTCTCCGGCAGGAGCAGACCGATGTTGAGGGCATCGCCCTTCTTGGCGGAGTTCGAGGACGCCTTGTCCTTCCCGCCCGACTCCTTGGCGCTGCCACAGGCCGCGAGAGAGACAGCCATAGCGGTGACGGCCACGGCCACGGCGGCACGACGCATCTGCGTGTTCACTTCAGAAACCTCCCTGACGAGGCCGCGACATTGCGGCCGAGGTGCCTGGAGTCAACTCGGCTGCCAGGCCAGCGTCAAGGAGTAAATCCTTAACGAGATGGCAACGGTGTCATTCGTTATCTAAGTGAAGGCAGGAGTGCCGGTGGGCAGCGCCGTGTCCAAAAGACTTGAATCGCCCATTTCACTGAGGACCAGCGCCAGCGCGCCCAGCACTTCCGCCCGGCCGCCGAGCGCCCCGGGGAGCACCGACAGCTGCCGCGCCGCGCTGGGGATCGCGTACCTGCCGACCGACTCCCGGATGGGGTTGAGCACCAGCTCACCGGCCTCGGCGAGATCCCCGCCGAGCACCACCCTGGTGGGGTTCAGGAGGTTGCAGAGGTTGGCAACGCCGCTGCCGATGTGCCGGCCGACGTCCGCGATCACCCGGCGGCAGCCCGGATCGCCCCCGCGGGCGAGCTGGACGACCCGCTCGATGGTCAGACCGGTGCCGTGGCTGGACTCCAGCAGGGGCAGGACGTACCGGGCCGCCGTGAAGGTCTCCAGGCACCCGCGGTTGCCGCAGCGGCAGACAGGGCCCGACTCGTCGAGCGTGATGTGCCCGATCTCGCCCGCCGTGCCGCCGGGGCCCCGGTAGATCTGCCCGTCGATCACCAGACCGGCTCCCACCCCGCTGGCGACCTTGATGTAGGCGAGGTCCCTGACCCCGCGCCCGCTCCCCCAGACCAGTTCGCCGAGCGCGCCCAGGTTGGCGTCGTTGTCGACGTACACCGGCACTCCGAGCCTGGACGCCAGCTCGTCGCTCGGGTTGATCCCGGACCACCCCGGCAGGATCGACGTGGAGCCGAGGGTGCCCGACTCGACGTCGATCGGCCCCGGCACCCCGAGCCCCACACCGACGACCTTGTCGGCGCCGATGCCGGTGGCCTCGATCAGCCGGTTGACCAGCTCCTCGGCCCGGCCGAAGCCTTCGGCGGCCGAGGCGTCCACATCCAGCGGCTCGGACTCCTCGGCGAGCACCTGGTGGGCGAGGTTGCCCACGGCCACCCGCAGATGCGTATGCCCGAAGTCGACCCCGATCACGATGCCCGCGGACCCGCTCAGCGAGACGCTGCGGGCGCGGCGGCCGCCGGCCGATGTCGGGGTGACCTCGACCGTGCCGCCCTCTTTCAGCTCGCGGACGATATTGGAGACCGTGGCTGCCGAGAGCCCCGTGCTGCGGGCGATCTCCGCCTGAGTGAGCGAGCCCGCCATACGCACCGCGCGTACGACCCGCTCAAGGTTGGCCCGGTGCAGAGATGTCTGCGACCCCGGAGTCTCCATCGACTCATCCACTCCTGCCACTGGCGGACGGCACGACGGCCGCCCCCGCGCGGGGCGCGTGTATTGAGCCCCGCCCTATCTCCAACATGTGAACCCTCAGCTGACCCTTTGGCCCTCTCTCCCGTCAAGACCTTGAGCAAGACCTTGAGCAAGGGCCGACACGGATGAGCGGGCGACACCCGGGGTGAAACGGACGAACCGCCCGACAGCGGATGCCGTCGGACGGTTCGGAGCACAGATCCGGCGTGAAGATCCGGGCTGGGACCCGGGCTGGAGACCCGGGGGGGCGAACGGAAGAGGAAGTTCTACTTCAGTGCTCCCGCGGTCAGCCCCGCCACGACCTGCCGCTGGAAGATGATGTACGCCGCGAGGACCGGCAGCATCGCCATCACCAGACCGGCGAAGAGGCCGGAGTAGTCGCCCTTGTAGCCCTGGCTGGTGGCCAGTTCGACCAGGCCCTGGGCCAGCACCCGCTGCTTCGGGTCGGTGTTCAGCACCGTGGGCAGCAGGTACTGGTTCCACTGGCCCAGGAAGTTGAAGATGCCCACGCTGATCAGGCCCGGCTTGGCCATCGGCAGCATCACCTGGAAGAAGGTCCGGGTGTGCGAGGCGCCGTCGAGCGTCGCGGCCTCGGCCACTTCTCCCGGCAAGGTCCGGAAGAACGAGGTGAGGAAGAAGACGGTGAACGGCAGTGAGTAGGCGATGTAGACCAGGATCAGGCCCTGGGTCGTGTTCAGCAGACTCATGTTGTTCATGACGAAGAACAACGGCACCAGCGCCAGGATGATCGGGAAGCTCATCCCCCCGACGAACAGGTAGTAGATGAACCGGTTCCCCGGGAAGTCGAAGCGCGCCAGCACATAGGCCGCCATGGAGCCGAGCAGCAGCGTGCCGATCAGCGAACCGCCGACGACCACGATGGTGTGCCCGAAGTACTGACCCATGTGCGCCTGGCCCCAGGCACGGGACCAGTTCTCGAAATGCAGCCGGTCGGGCAGCTTCCACGGCTTGGCGAGGATGTCGTGGTCGTTCTTGAACGAGGACATCACCGCCCACAGCAGCGGCACCACGACCAGGACCGCCCAGATGATGAGCACGCCGTGCGAGAAGACGTTGAGGGTGCCGCCCTCGCTCTTCTTCGCCGGGGGCGCGGTGGGCTTGGCCGGCGGCGCGGGCTCGCGGTCCTTGGTGAGCTCGGCCGGAGGGGTGTCAGTGGTCATCTCAGAACTCCAGCCGCTCGCGCCGGCCCAGTCGCATCACGATGGCGGCGAACACCATGGTGAGTACGAGGAGGGCGACACCGATCGTTGTCGCGTATCCGGCCTGCCCGTCGCGGAACGCCGTCTGGTAGACGAACAGCGGCAGCACGGTGGTCGATTGGGCGGGCCCGCCCGGGCCCACACTCATGATGTTCACCGCGGCGAACGCCTCGGCGCCGAGGGACAGGATGCCCATGTACACCCAGCCCGACTGCACGGTGTCCCAGAGCAGCGGAAGGGTGATCCGGAAGAAGGTCGTGACCCGGCTGGCGCCGTCCAGCAGCGCCGCTTCGTAGAAGTCCTTCGGGATGGACGCCATACCGGCGGAGAAGAGCACCACGAAGAAGCCGACCTGGGACCAGACCAGGACCGCGAAGATGCACCAGAGGGCCAGCTTCGGGTCACCGAGCCAGTCCGGCTGGATGCTGTCGAGATGGACCGCGCTCAGGGCCCCGTTGAGGATGCCCCCGTCGGGGTTGTAGATGAACCTGAAGAGCAGGGCGACGATCGCGATCGACAGCACCTGCGGGAAGAAGTACGCGATCTTGTAGAACCCCGAGCCGCGTACGCCCGCGATGGCCGCGCCCTTACGGCGGCGGCCGCCGACATTCAGCATGAAGGCGAAGAACAGCGCGAGGCCGAGCGTCACCAGCGGCAGCAACAGCACGAAAAGGACGCTGTGTTCCAGGGACTTCCAGAATGTGGAGTCGTGGAGCATCCGGCTGTAGTTGTCGAAGCCGACCATCTTGAAGTCCGGGCTCAAGCCGGTCCAGTCGGTGAACGAGTAATAGATCGACTGAATGAACGGCCATATGACGAAGACTGCGTACAACGCCAGTGGGACTACCAAGAATCCCACAATGAACCGGTACTTACCTTGTTGCATGGTTACCGACCCCGATCTTCCGGCGGGTGCCGCCGCTGGTGACGCGTGCTCACTGGTGCTTGTAGTGGGTGATCGACGTGTCCTTGGCCGCCGCGTCCGTGTACTGCTGACACTTCTTGATGGCCTCGGCCGGGGTCATACGGCCGGCCATCATCTCGCCGAGTACGGAGACACCGATCTGCTCCTTCTGGAGCTTCACGTACCAGTCCTGGAGGCGCGGGTTGAGGACGTTGTCGCCCGCAGCCTTCAGAGCGCCGAGGGCCGACTTGAGGCCCGGCGTCAGCGTCAGACCGTCGGTGCCGCCGTTGAAGGCGGACAGCGACTTCACCTTGGACGTGAAGGTCTTGGAGGAGGCCTCGCTGAGCATGATGCGCAGCTGGTCCATGCCCGCCTCGGGGTTCTTGGCGTTCTTCGGCACGATGAAGGGCTCACCGCCACCGGCCCAGAGGGTGCCGAACGGCATCTTGTCGGAGGAGTCCAGGCTGGACGGCGCGCCGACCCGCATCTCGAAGTCCTTGGGCGTGGTCTTCGCCGACTCGTTCTCCACCCAGGAGCCGTTGGGGATGAAGAGCGCCTTGCCCGCGGTCCAGGCCGTCTGGGACTGGATGTGGTCGATGCCGGGCGTGCCCTTGAGGATGTAGCCCTTCTTGAAGAGCTCGTAGTAGGCCTCGAACCCGGCCTTGACCGCGGGGTGCTTCCAGGCGTTGGGCGCCAGGTCGTCGATGTCGTCGAGGACCTTGCGGCCGCCGATCTTGCCGATGAAGGGGAAGAGCGAGAACGGCAGGTAGTACGGGTACTTGCCCGCGTACGTCCAGCCGGCGATGCCCTTCTTCTTCGCCTTGGCACAGACGGAGAGCATGTCGTCCCAGGTCTTCGGGTACTCGACGCCGAGCTTGTCCAGGTTGGTCTGCGAGTACCACACGCCGTAGACGGTGTACGCGTAGTTCATGATGTAGCAGGCCTGGCCCTCGTACTGGCCCATCTCCACGATGCCCGCGCGCAGGGTGTCCCTGACCTTCTTGGCCGGGTCGTCGACGGACGGCGCGTCCAGCAGCGGCGTGAGGTCGGTCAGCTGCTTCTTGCCGACCAGGACACCCATGTCCATCTGCTCGGCGCCCGAGTTGTCGATCAGGTCCGGCGGGGTGCCGCCGTTGAAGCGCGGCTGCAGCTCCGACTGGATCTTCTGCGTGGCCGAGAAGTTCACCTTCGACTTCGGGTGCGCCTTCGAGTACAGCGCGTTGGCGGCCTTGGCGTAGTCGGTGCCGAAGCCACCGTCGAAGACGACCATGTCGAGCGGGGCGGTCTCGTTCACACCCAGCGGGTTACTGGCGGTCGTCTTGCCCTTTTTGACCTGCTTGTCGCCGCTGCTGTCACTGCTCGCGCAGGCAGAGAGGAAACTCATCGTCGGAACGGTGATCAGGCCGAGAGCGGCAGACCGCTTGATCAGATCACGACGGCCGAGGCCCTCATTGGTGCGGGCGGAGGTGGATCCCATGCTCAAGTCCTCGCCTTCTACAGGACTCAGGCGGTGTACCGGTCGCCCGTTGAGAATTCGCCTCAGGCGAAGGGCCCCGCCACCGCGGTCAGTTGACGCTGGGGTTGCACTGGCTGCAGGAGGGAAAGCTTGGGAATACGGCCGGGGTGCCGTGAAGCCCCCGCCCCGATCCCCGCCCCCCTGGTCCGCCGCCAAAGACACGGCTAGGCGGACGTCGACAGGTATAGTCCACTTCCCTTCGACTGGGCAAGATCGAATGCAGGTTTGAACGTCAGTCTTTCCCGAGTTGAGACCTCACAGACATCTGGTGCACTCCGCCCACGGAGTGACACCCACTCCTGAGAGCGCGTCCAATTCTTCCTGCCGCGCGCCGTCAACACCCTTGACTCAGCTGTCACTTACCTTCCTACTGGACTTTGCGCAGCAGAATGACAACGTTGTCCATAACGTTCAGGTGAGAGGAAAGACCCTCATGCAGACCAGACCTCGGCACAGGGCCGGCCCGGCCGCCGCCCTGGTGGCGGCCGCTTTTGTGCTCGTCGTGGCGGGGCAGGGCGCGGCCGTCGCCCAGCCCGCCCAACCCCATGTAGGGGACAAGGGGTTCAGCTCCTCGTTCGAAGCGGACCAGCCGCAGCCGGACTGGCGCAATACCGTTGAAGTGGACCAGGACGGCCATAAAAGGTCCTCCGGTATCGATGGCACCATCAATGCGGGAATACCCGGCAATGTCACGGACCATGTCGTCACCGTGCGGGCCAGTGACGAGAACGCCGGAAGCGGTGAGGGCAAGGGCAGCCTCATCGACATCAACCCGGACACCAAATGGCTTGCATTCCACCCCACGGCATGGGTGGAGTTCGATCTCGACGAGGCGGTCAAGCTCAAGACGTACGCGCTGACGTCCGCCAACGACCACGACGAGCGCGACCCGAAGGACTGGACCCTCCAGGGCTCCACCGACGGCAAGGACTGGAAGACCCTCAGCACCCAGCAGGGCCAGGACTTCGACAAGCGGTTCCAGACGAAGTCGTACGACATCGCGGGCGCGGACACCGCGTACGCGCACTACCGCCTCGACATCACCGCCAACCACGGAGCCACCGACGCGGTGCAGCTCGCCGACGTCCAGTTCTCTGACGGCGACACGAGCACGCCTCCGCCGTCGGACATGGTGACCCGGGTGGACAGCGGGCCCACCTCGTCGCCGACCGCCAAGACGGGCGCCGGGTTCACCGGCACCAGGTCGCTGCGGTACGAGGGTACGCAGAAGGGCACGGGCCGCGCGTACTCGTACAACAAGGTCTTCGACGTCAACACCCGGATCAGCCGGAACACCGAGCTGTCGTACAAGGTCTTCCCCGAGATGGGCAAGACCGACCTGAACTACCCGTCCACCAATGTGGCGGTCGACCTCGCCTTCACGGACGGCACCTATCTGAGCGATCTGAAGGCCACCGACTCCAATGGCGGGCTGCTGACGCCGCAGGGGCAGGGGGCCGCCAAGCGGCTGTATGTCAACCAGTGGAACGCCGTCTCGGCGGACATCGGGACGGTCGCCGCCGGCAAGACCGTCGACCGGATCCTGGTGGCGTACGACTCCCCCAAGGGCCCGGCGGTGTTCCGGGGCTGGATCGACGACATCTCGCTGGCGGCCAAGAAGGCGGAGAAGCCGTCCGCGCACCTCTCCGACTACGCCCTGACCACCCGGGGCACCAATTCGAGCGGCTCCTTCTCGCGCGGCAACAACTTCCCGGCGACCGCCGTCCCGAACGGCTTCAACTTCTGGACGCCGGTCACCGACGCAGGCTCCACCAGCTGGCTCTACAACTACGCGAACGGCAACAACGCCGACAATCTGCCCACACTCCAGGCCTTCAGCGCCAGCCATGAGCCGAGCCCCTGGATGGGTGACCGGCAGACCTTCCAGGTGATGCCGTCGGTGGACTCCGGCACCCCCGACGCCTCCCGGACCAAGCGCGCCCTCCCCTTCAAGCACGAGAACGAGGTCGCGAAGCCCGACTACTACGGGGTCACCTTCGAGAACGGCCTCAAGGCCGAGATGACGCCGACCGACCACGCGGCGATGATGCGGTTCACCTACCCCGGTGACAACGCCAGCATGATCTTCGACAACATCTCCAACGACGGCGGCCTCACGCTGGACCCGAAGACCGGCACCTTCAGCGGCTACTCGGACGTCAAGAGCGGCGGCTCCACCGGGGCCACCCGGATGTTCGTCTACGGCGTGGTCGACACCCCGGTCACCGCGAGCTCCAAGCTCACCGGCGGGGGCGGCGACAACGTCACCGGCTACATGCGCTTCAAGCCGGGCAAGAACCGCACGGTCACCCTGCGCATCGCCACCTCGCTCATCGGCGTGGACCAGGCGAAGTCCAACCTCGCCCAGGAGCTCCCCGCGTCGTCCACCTTCGCCGGGACCGAGGCGAAGGCCCGCTCCCAGTGGGACAGGATCCTCGGCAAGATCGAGGTGCAGGGAGCCACGCACGACCAGCTGACCTCGCTCTACTCGTCCATGTACCGGCTGTATCTCTACCCGAACTCGGGCTCGGAGAAGGTCGGTTCGAAGACGGAGTACGCGAGCCCCTTCTCGGCCAAGGCCGGTGACAACACCCCGACGCACACGGGCGCCAAGGTCGTGAAGGGGTCGGTGTACGTCAACAACGGCTTCTGGGACACCTACCGGACGACCTGGCCGGCGTACTCCTTCCTCACCCCGAAGAAGGCGGGAAAGCTGGTCGACGGCTTCGTCCAGCAGTACAAGGACGGCGGCTGGATCTCCCGCTGGTCCTCCCCCGGCTACTCCGACCTGATGACCGGCACCAGTTCGGACGTGGCGTTCGCCGACGCCTATGTCAAGGGCGTGAAGTTCGACGCGAAGGCGGCGTACGAGGCGGCCCTGAAGAACGCCACGGTCGTCCCGCCCAGCTCGGGCGTCGGACGCAAGGGCATGGACACCTCGCCCTTCACGGGCTACGCCTCCACCGCGACCAACGAGGGCATGTCGTGGTCGATGGAGGGCTACGTCAACGACTACGGCATCGCGCAGATGGGCAAGGCGCTCTACAAGAAGACCCACGAGACCCACTACAAGGAGGAGTCGGAGTACTTCCTCAACCGGGCGCAGAACTACGTCAAGCTCTTCGACCCCGAGGTCGGCTTCTTCCAGGGCCGTACCCCGGACGGCAGCTGGCGGCTCCCGGCCGACAAGTACGACCCGAGGGTCTGGGGCTACGACTACACCGAGACCGACGGCTGGGGGTATGCCTTCACCGCTCCGCAGGACTCGCGCGGTCTGGCCAACCTCTACGGCGGCCAGGCGGGTCTGGCGAAGAAGCTGGACACCTACTTCTCGACGCCGGAGACGGCGGGCCCCGAGTACACCGGCTCGTACGGCGGTGTCATCCACGAGATGACCGAGGCGCGCGACGTACGGATGGGCCAGTACGGGCACAGCAACCAGGTGGCGCACCACGTCACCTATATGTACGACGCGGCGGGTCAGCCCTGGAAGGCGCAGGAGAAGATCCGCGAGGTGCTCGGCCGGCTGTACACCGGCAGTGACATCGGGCAGGGCTACCACGGCGACGAGGACAACGGCGAGCAGTCGGCCTGGTACATCTTCTCCTCGCTCGGCTTCTACCCCCTGGTGATGGGCAGCGGCGAATTCGCCGTCGGCTCACCGCAGTTCACCAAGGCCACCGTGCACCTGGACAACGGCAAGGACCTGGTGGTCAAGGCTCCGCAGAACAGCGCCAAGAACATCTATGTGCAGGGCCTCAAGGTGAACGGCAAGGCCTGGAACTCCACCGCGCTGCCCAATGACGTTCTGCAGCACGGCGGCACCCTGGACTTCGCCATGGGCCCGCAGCCGTCGAAGTGGGGCACCGGGAAGAACGCGGCCCCGGTCTCGATCGCCAAGGACGACAAGGTGCCGTCGCCGCGCGAGGACGCGACGAGTGGTTCCGGTGCACTCTTCGACAACACGTCGAAGACGGACGCCACGTTCACCTCGGCCGACCTCCCCGTGAAGTCGGCGACGCGGACCGTGCAGTACACCCTCACCTCGTCGGACAAGGCCAAGGCCCCGACCGGGTGGAAGCTGGAGGGCTCCACGGACGGCACGAAGTGGACCACTCTGGACCAGCGCTCGGGTGAGTCGTTCGGCTACGACAAGCAGACCCGGGTCTTCTCCGTGGCCCACCCCGGCACGTACCAGAAGTACCGCCTGGTGAGCACCGGGACGGCGACGCTGGCGGAGGTGGAGCTGCTCTCCTGATCCGCGGGTGATCGACCGCACGGAGTGAACTGCGGGGGCGGGGCCGGGACTTCCTGGCCCCGCCCCTCGGTGCGTACGGGGCCCGGCCGCCACGCCGGTCCCGGGCCGTGCGCTCCCGTACCCACGGCCGGGTTCCGTGCGGATCACCGCCGACCTCTGGAAACATCCCCGGCGATGCCGTATTAGTAATGTCGGCAAACAAATCGATCGGGCGGCAGTCCGCGACCCCGCCCGACCCCTCGTCGACAAGAGGCTGAACATGCCGGACCGCTTCACCCCCACGCCCGCAGACAGGTTCACCTTCGGTCTGTGGACCGTCGGCTGGAAGGGCAACGACCCCTTCGGCGACCCGACCCGCCCCGCCCTGGACCCCGTCGAGTCCGTGGAGCGCCTGGCTGAACTGGGCGCGCACGGTGTGACCTTCCACGAC
Source organism: Streptomyces sp. NBC_00440 (assembly GCF_036014215.1). Taxonomy (NCBI): domain Bacteria; kingdom Bacillati; phylum Actinomycetota; class Actinomycetes; order Kitasatosporales; family Streptomycetaceae; genus Streptomyces; species Streptomyces sp. NBC_00440. Next base: position 6,628,249 of record NZ_CP107921.1, on the reverse strand, counting down.
GACGACCTGATCCCGTTCGGCGCGTCGGAGAGCGAGCGTTCGGCGCTCGTCGCGCGCTTCAAGGACGCGCTGGACCGCACCGGTCTCAAGGTCCCGATGGCCACGACGAACCTGTTCACGCACCCCGTCTTCAAGGACGGCGGCTTCACGTCCAACGACCGCGATGTGCGCCGCTTCGCGCTGCGGAAGGTCATCCGCAACATCGATCTGGCGGTGGAGCTGGGCGCGCGGACCTATGTGGCCTGGGGCGGCCGCGAGGGCGCCGAGTCCGGGGCCGCCAAGGACGTACGGGTGGCGCTCGACCGGATGAAGGAGGCCTTCGACCTGCTCGGCGAGTACGTCGTGGACCAGGGGTACGACCTGCGCTTCGCCATCGAGCCCAAGCCGAACGAGCCCCGCGGCGACATCCTGCTGCCCACCGTCGGCCACGCCCTCGCTTTCATCGAGCGGCTGGAGCGCCCGGAGATGTACGGGGTGAACCCGGAGGTCGGCCACGAGCAGATGGCCGGGCTGAACTTCACCCACTCCATCGCCCAGGCGATCTGGGCGGGCAAGCTCTTCCACATCGACCTCAACGGCCAGTCCGGCATCAAGTACGACCAGGACCTGCGCTTCGGGGCGGGCGACCTCCGCCAGGCGTTCTGGCTCGTCGACCTCCTGGAGAGCGCCGGCTACACCGGACCGCGCCACTTCGACTTCAAGCCGGTCCGCACCGACGGCTTCGACGGCGTCTGGGAGTCGGCGAAGAACTGCATGCGCAACTACCTGATCCTCAAGGAGCGCGCGCTGGCGTTCCGTGCCGACCCGGCCGTCCAGGAGGCGCTGGCCGCCTCGCGCCTGGACGAGCTGGCCGTGCCCACCGCCGCCGACGGCGTCAAGGGGCTGCTGGCGGACCGCTCCGCGTACGAGGAGTTCGACACCGGCGCGGCAGCGGAGCGCTCCATGGCCTTCGAGGCGCTCGACCAGCTGGCCATGGAGCATCTGCTCGGCGTCCGCTGACCCGCGGGTACGGGGGCGCATGGGAAAGGGCCGTACCCCGCCGTGATGTCCGGCTGGGGTACGGCCCTTTCGCGGCCTCGCGGCCCGTCCGCCTACTTGCGGATCAGGTTGCGCAGCACGTACTGCATGATGCCGCCGTTGCGGTAGTAGTCCGCCTCACCGGGGGTGTCGATGCGGACGACCGCGTCGAACTCGACACCTGTGTCGGTGGTGACCTTGACCGTGCGGGGCGTGGTGCCGTTGTTCAGCTCGGTCACACCGGTGAAGGAGAAGGTCTCCTGGCCGGTCAGGCCGAGCGACTCGGCGGTCTTGCCCTCCGGGAACTGGAGCGGCAGGACGCCCATGCCGATGAGGTTCGAGCGGTGGATGCGCTCGTACGACTCGGCGATGACGGCCTTGACGCCGAGCAGCGCGGTGCCCTTGGCCGCCCAGTCGCGGGACGATCCGGAGCCGTACTCCTTGCCCGCCAGGACGGTCAGCGGGATGCCTGCGGCCTGGTAGTTCTGGGAGGCGTCGTAGATGAACGACACCGGTCCGTCCGGCTGGGTGAAGTCGCGGGTGTAGCCGCCCTCGGTGCCCGGCGCGATCTGGTTGCGCAGGCGGATGTTGGCGAAGGTGCCGCGGATCATGACCTCGTGGTTACCGCGGCGCGAGCCGTAGGAGTTGAAGTCGCGGCGCTCGACGCCGTGCTCCGTGAGGTACTTGCCGGCCGGGGTGTCGGCCTTGATCGCGCTGGCCGGGGAGATGTGGTCGGTGGTGACCGAGTCGCCCAGCTTGGCGAGGACCCGGGCGCCGGTGATGTCCTCGACCGGGGTGGTCTCCATCGTCATGCCCTCGAAGTACGGGGGCTTACGGACGTAGGTGGACTCGGGGTCCCACTCGAAGGTGTTGCCGGTCGGGATCGACAGCGCCTGCCACTGGGCGTCACCCGCGAAGACGTCCAGGTAGGACTTGTTGAACATGTCCTCGCCGATGGTGTTCGCCACCACGTCGTTGACCTCGGCCTCGGTGGGCCAGATGTCCTTGAGGTAGACCGGCTTGCCGTCCTGGTCGGTGCCCAGCGAGTCCTTGGTGATGTCCACCTTCATGGAGCCCGCGATGGCGTACGCGACGACCAGCGGCGGGGAGGCCAGGTAGTTCATCTTGACGTCGGGGTTGATGCGTCCCTCGAAGTTACGGTTGCCCGAGAGCACCGACGTCACGGCCAGGTCGTGGTCGTTGACGGCCTTCGAGACCTCCTCGGGCAGCGGGCCCGAGTTGCCGATGCAGGTGGTGCAGCCGTAGCCGACGAGGTTGAAGCCGACCTTGTCGAGGTACGGGGTGAGCCCGGCCTTGTCGAAGTAGTCGGTGACGACCTTCGAACCCGGGGCGAGGGTGGTCTTGACCCAGGGCTTGCGGGTCAGGCCCTTCTCCACGGCCTTCTTCGCGACGAGCGCGGCGGCGACCATGACGTACGGGTTCGAGGTGTTGGTGCAGGAGGTGATCGCGGCGACCGTGACGGCGCCGTGGTCGATCTCGTACGTCGAACCGTCGGGGGCCGTGACGGTGGTCGGACGGCTCGGCACACCGTTGTGGGTGGCCGGGGCGTCGGAGGCCGGGAAGGACTCCTTGCCGGACTCCTCGTCCTCGGAGACGTAGTTGCGGACGTCCTGGGCGAACTGCGCCTTGGCGTTGGCGAGGACGATGCGGTCCTGCGGGCGCTTCGGGCCGGCGATGGAGGGGACGACCGTGGCGAGGTCGAGCTCCAGCTTCTCGGAGAAGTCGGGCTCGGCGGCCGGGTCGAGCCAGAGGCCCTGCTCCTTGGAGTACGCCTCGACGAGCGCGACCTGCTTCTCGTCACGGCCGGTCAGACGCAGGTAGTTCAGCGTCTCGGCGTCGATCGGGAAGATCGCGGCGGTGGAGCCGAACTCCGGCGACATGTTGCCGATGGTGGCGCGGTTCGCGAGGGAGGTCGCGGCGACGCCCTCACCGTAGAACTCGACGAACTTGCCGACGACGCCGTGCTTGCGCAGCATCTCGGTGATCGTGAGGACCAGGTCGGTGGCGGTGGTGCCGGCGTTCAGCTCGCCGGTCAGCTTGAAGCCGACGACGCGCGGGATGAGCATCGAGACCGGCTGGCCGAGCATCGCGGCCTCGGCCTCGATACCGCCGACGCCCCAGCCCAGCACGCCCAGGCCGTTGACCATGGTGGTGTGCGAGTCGGTGCCGACGAGGGTGTCGGGGTACGCCTGGCCGTTGCGGACCATGACGGTGCGGGCCAGGTGCTCGATGTTCACCTGGTGGACGATGCCGGTGCCCGGGGGGACGACCTTGAACTCGTCGAACGCGGTCTGGCCCCAGCGCAGGAACTGGTAGCGCTCCTTGTTGCGGCCGTACTCCAGCTCGACGTTCTGCGCGAAGGAGTCCGACGTACCGAACTTGTCGGCGATGACGGAGTGGTCGATGACCAGCTCGGCCGGGGCGAGCGGGTTGATCTGCGCCGCGTCACCGCCGAGCTCCTTCACGGCCTCGCGCATGGTGGCGAGGTCGACGACGCAGGGCACGCCGGTGAAGTCCTGCATGATCACGCGGGCCGGCGTGAACTGGATCTCCTGGCTCGGCTGGGCCTGCGAGTCCCAGCCGCCGAGCGCCCGGATGTGGTCGGCGGTGATGTTCGCGCCGTCCTCGGTACGCAGCAGGTTCTCCAGCAGGACCTTCAGGCTGTAAGGGAGGCGAGCGGAGCCCTCGACCTTGTCCAGCTTGAAGATCTCGTACGACTCGTCGCCCACGCGCAGCGTGCTGCGGGCGTCGAAGCTGTTCGCCGACACGACAGTCTCCTTCATCAAAGTGCGCGTTCTACCGCGCCGCGCCTCATGAGCGCCGGCGCCGCGTGGTGCCGCCTGCGGCTGCTCGGCCATCCGCTACAGTGAGGATTAGTTAGGTAACCCTTACCGAGTGACGGCCGCGATGCGCCTCGGCAGATATCTCGATGTCGAGATAACTCTAGTACACGTCCGCTCGGAGGTCATGTGGGGCCACTGTCCTGTCTCAATGACAGGGGTCACCGCCCGGGCGATCACGAGCATGCCGCCTGCATGGTCGACAGCCGCGCCGCGGCCCTGGGCATGGGCCGAACGGGTGCATCTGAGCCGCTCTGCGGGCTGGGCCGCTGTGATCGCGATCTCGCCTCGGCCGCCGGGTTAAGGTCCGCGTGGAAACGCTCCCCCGAGGCAGTTCCCGCTGCTCCCGCCGGCGTCCTTGGAGGCTCGCAGGTATGCCCCGTTCGTACGGCGGGCCAGCGAACGGCCGACGTGACTTCCTGGCCGGGCTCCCGTCGAGAGCGGCCGCCCTGCTCGCAGCGGTCGCTGCGGTGCTGAGCACGCTGATCATCGCCACGCCCGCCGCTGCGGCCGTGCCCAGTTGCAGCGTCGGGGCTTACGTCACCGACCTCTACGCGGTGGATCCGGTCCAGGGCACCGTGAACGCGGAGCTGTGGCTGTGGAGCGTATGCCCACGCAAGGATCTTGACGCTCTCCAGCGTCTCGAATTCACCAACGCGACGAAGACCATGCTGACCGCGCCTTCCAGCGAGAAGGTGGACAACGAGTACTGGACCCAGGTCAAAGTGGCCGGGACCTTCCGGCAGACCCTGAACCTGACGGACTTCCCGTTCGACAAACAGGTCGTCCGGATCCAGGTTGAGGAAAACAAACTGGACAAGTCACGGTTCGTCTACCGGGCGGATGTGAAGAACTCCACGTACAGCCCCAGGATCCATCCCGGCGACTTCAAGATCACGCGATTCCGGATCGGTGTCGGTGACGCGCCCTACCGGACGAGCTTCGGCGATCCCCGGCTCAAGCGAGGAGGCAGCAGTCACTACTCCCAGCTGGTGATCGACTTCCAGCTCACCCGAGTGGACATCACGAGTTTCGGCAAGCAGATCCTGCCGGTCTATGTGGCTCTCCTGGTCGCCCTGGTCTCGTTTCTGATCTGGTCGAAGGACAACGAGGTCGCCATGGTCGCACGGCTCGGGATTCTCGGTACCGCGCTCTTCACGATCATGCTCAACCTGCGGGCGGTCGACGAGGCGCTGGGCACCTTCCTGAACGTGACGCTGGTCGAAGAGATCCACTTCATGAGCCTGATCTACGTACTGGTCGGCGTCGCCAACACCACCTACGTCATGAAGCTGTTGACCGATCCCATGGCCGAACCGGCGGCGCGGCGCTTCAACAACCGCACCTTCGCCATCTCGACGGGCTTGTACCTCATCGCCAACATCGTCGTCATCGCCCTCACCGTGTCGTTCTGAGTCTCCGGGAAGCGGTGGAGGCTCGCCGACGCCGCCGCATCCGCACTGATACCCCCCAGTGCACTGAGCCGCGCGACCAGGTTCGCCGGGATGGAAGCCCGAATGGCTGGGTCGTTGAGATGACGGCTCGATTGCGTGCGAAGGGACAGCCGCCCGGCCGCCCCTGTCCTTTGTCATGCCATCGAGGCGTTCGACTGCGAACCAGCTGTTTCTGTCAGCCGGGCGAGGGCCAGCGCGTGCGCACGGTCGAGGGAGTCGGCGGCAGCGCAAAGGATGTCCGGTTGCACACCGGCGCCCTCCCAGTTCGTGCCGGAGACGGGATTGATCGCGCGACCCACGGGGACGGTGGCTTCCAGGCGCGGGTGCACGGTCCAGCCCTGGCACGGATGTGCGCCACCGCGGGTGCGCTCGCCGACGACAACGGCGCGGCCGAGCTGCTGGAGGTCGTACGCCAGCTCTTCAGCGGCAGAGAAGGTGCTGTCGCTGGAGAGCACATACAGCGGTTTGCTGCCACCGAAGCAGGCGCCGGGTACGTGCGGCAGGCTCCAGGACTGCTCGCTGCGCTCACCGCCGCGCCAGTACATGGTGTTGAGGTGAGTGCGCTCGTCCAACAGGTAACTGCAGACGAAGGCGACCGTGTCCGGGTCGCCGCCCCGGTTGGCACGAAGGTCCACGATCAGCGCCTGGGCGCGGGACGCCAGGGTGAGCGCGGCGCTCAGCGGTTCAGCGGCCCACTCCAGCGGAAACAGCATCGGCGCCAGCTCCACCACGGCGACCCCGCCGTCGAGCAACTCCACCCGGGGCGCGCCGCCCAGCGAGGTGTCGAAGTCCCGGCGCATGGAGGCCAGGGTGGCCGCCCCCTGCTCCGGAGGCACCCGGTCAGCGTGGTACTTCAGCCTCAGGTGTCGGTCGCCGTTGACGGACTGCAGGTCCGCGGTGACAAGCCGACCGAGCTCTTCGGCGCCGTCGACGTCATAGGCGCCCTCGGCGAGGCGCCGTCGCAGCAGGCCCGCAAGCTGCTCGGCTGTCTCCGGGAAAACGTAGTGCTCGATCAGGAGCCGGGCCGTCTCGTCGATGACAGGTGCTGGCCGAAACTGCGTAAGCGTCGTCATGGCTGGGAGTAGAGCACCGCCCTTGCGAAAGCGTCAAGAGAGTTAGACACTTTCGGTATGCCCGACCAGCCTCCCTATCCGCCACCTCCTGAGGACGTCCAGGAGATCGGTGCGCCCGAGCAGTTCGCGGCGCTCGCCCACCCGTTGCGTCAGCGGCTGCTCTTCGCCCTGGGCCACCGGCCTGCCACCATCAGCCAGCTTGCGGTGCAACTCGACGCGAAGAAGGGCAATGTGGCCCACCACCTCAAAGTGCTCCGCGAAGCCGGGCTGGTCCACATCGCCGAGACCCGCCAGGTCCGCGGCGGCACCGAGCAGTACTACCAGCGCACGGCCCGCCACATGGTCGTCGCCGAACCCCGGGCGGCAGGCACCGCCGCGATGCTCGCCGCGGTCGCCCAGGAACTGGACCGCTCGCCCGCCGAGACCCACCTGGCACTGCGCCACCTGCGCCTCAGCCCCGCGAAGGCACGAGAGCTCGGCGAGGCCCTCGCCGAACTGGTCGACGGGGCCGAGGAAGATATCGAGGACCAGCCCGTGCACGGTGTGTTGGTAGCGCTCTACCAGCAGGCTCCGCCGACCGGCACCACCAGCTCCGCCTGAGCAGCACCAACCTCCCGGCACCCCCGCTCCGCCCAGAAGTGGACAAACCAGCCGGGCCGCCTCCGCCTCACATGCGACTCACAGACGACGCGCCCGCCCGCCCGCCATACCTCCGACCCCGGGGCGCCCAGCCGGATGCGTGGCGGGCCCGGTCGGCAGCCGGGGCGTCGCGTCGCGGAAGGCGTCCGCGTCCGGGCCGTCGCCACACCCGTCACTCCAATGGCCCACCCCGACGAGTCGGCATCTCATATGTGAGATAACGTCTGCCGTATGGCAGATGACTACCTCGTACGCATCGGCAAGCTCATCCGTGACGCCCGTCAGCACCGGGGCTGGACACAGACTCAGCTGGCCGATGCGCTCGCCACAAGCCAGAGCGCCGTGAACCGCATCGAGCGCGGAAACCAGAACATCAGCCTTGAGATGATCGCCCGGATCGGCGAGGCTCTCGACAGCGAGATCGTTTCGCTGGGCTACGCCGGGCCGATGCATCTGCGGGTGGTCGGCGGACGCCGGCTCTCCGGCGCGATCGACGTCAAGACGAGCAAGAACGCCTGCGTGGCGCTGCTTTGCGCCTCGTTGCTCAACAAGGGGCGGACGGTGCTGCGCAGAGTCGCCCGCATCGAGGAGGTGTACCGCCTGCTGGAGGTGCTCAACTCCATCGGTGTACGCACCCGTTGGATCAACGACGGCAAGGACCTGGAGATCGCCCCGGGCGCCGAGGTGGACATGGCCGCCATCGACGCGTCGGCCGCCCGCCGCACCCGCTCGATCATCATGTTCCTCGGCCCGCTGCTGCACCGCCTGGACAACTTCAAGCTGCCGTACGCGGGCGGCTGCGACCTGGGCACCCGCACCATCGAGCCGCACATGATCGCGCTGCGCCGCTTCGGTCTTGAGATCACGGCGACGGAGGGGCTCTACCACGCGCAGGTGGAGCGGGGCGCCACTCCCGACCGCCCGATCGTGCTGACCGAGCGCGGCGACACCGTCACCGAGAACGCGCTGCTCGCGGCCGCGCGCAGCGACGGCGTGACCGTCATCCGCAACGCGTCCTCCAACTACATGGTCCAGGACCTGTGTTTCTTCCTGGAGGCGCTGGGCGTACGGGTGGACGGCGTGGGAACGACGACGCTGACCGTGCACGGAGTGCCGGACATCGACGTGGATGTCGACTACTCCCCCTCCGAGGACCCGGTCGAGGCGATGAGCCTGCTGGCCGCCGCCGTCGTGACGGAGTCGGAGCTGACGATCCGCCGGGTCCCCGTGGAGTTCATGGAGATCGAGCTCGCGGTCCTGGAGGAGATGGGCCTCGACCACGACCGCAGCGCCGAGTACGCAGCCGACAACGGCCGGACCCGGCTGGTGGACCTGACCGTACGGCCCTCCAAGCTCGAAGCCCCGATCGACAAGATCCACCCGATGCCCTTCCCGGGGCTCAACATCGACAACGTGCCGTTCTTCGCGGCCATCGCGGCGGTCGCGCAGGGCCAGACCCTGATCCACGACTGGGTCTACGACAACCGCGCGATCTATCTGACGGACCTCAACCGGCTGGGCGGCCGACTCCAACTCCTGGACCCGCACCGGGTACTGGTGGAAGGACCGACCCGCTGGCGCGCGGCGGAGATGATGTGCCCGCCGGCGCTGCGCCCGGCGGTGGTGGTGCTGCTGGCGATGATGGCGGCCGAGGGCACGTCGGTGCTGCGCAACGTGTACGTGATCAACCGCGGATACGAGGAGCTGGCGGAGCGCCTCAACTCCGTTGGCGCACAGATCGAGATCTTCCGGGACATCTGAAAGCCCGCAGAAGTAGTTCCGTCACACCTCTCCTGACCTGCATAAATGCGAGGTTAGGTGGGGCGTGACGAAGTCTCTGGGACTTCTCTGGGACTTTGAGCCAGGAGCGACGACTTCCGGCACAGCGTTCTTCACATGATGAGTCATCGAAATCACGTCACAGGGAACGAGGCATCGAAAGCCGCAGGTCTGAAATGGTTTCCCCTCTCGGTAGGCAACATCTCGCGACCCATAGCGTCAAACGAGCGGCACGGCCTGCCCTGCATTCCGGGTCACCGTAGGCTTGCCGTTGCCACCATTGAGGTGTGCCAAGGGGCGGCTTTCCTCGCTCCACGCGGGAAGTCACGCCTCCGCCACTCGGCACGCTTACTGCAGCCGGACGCGCTCACAGCCGAGCTCGGCTGTGAGCGTCCCCCAGGCGGGCGAACGGAGCTCGGACGCGGCCACTCCCAGGTGCTTGCGCGATTGACCCGAAGACGCCGGTGTAGCCGTGGCCGGCTACGTCTTGTCGTTCGAACGTGCCGCACGGGGCGGAGAGACCGTCGTGGAAGTCGGCAGTCCGCGGCGGTCAAGGGTGCGTCGAGGCTGGGCACGGTCAACTTCCAATCGCCGCTTCCGTGGTCGGTGTGCTGGAAGTGGGTGAGGGTGTCTGCGTCGTCCTTGAGTTCAGTGATCCAGGGGGCCATCTCCGGTGGTGCCAGACGCTCGGGTGCGGGCCCCTTCAGGTCGGGTCCGAGCCAGGTGACGCGCGAGGGTTCGCCGTCCGGGGTGCGCAGTTGGCGGTCGAACCGGGGGCGTCCGCTGATGTGGTGTGTGGCGCTGCCGACGGTGGGAGTGCCAGAAGTGCTTTCCGACCGGCGCGTACTGTCCGTCCAGCCCCGAGGAGGGGGAAGAGGCCGGATCCGCCGTTGTGAGCACGGGGCCCTCCCGTCGGAGGGTGAGCTGGACCGTTGCGGTGTCCGTGGTGCCGGAGATCTCCATGAAGTCCAGGTCTCCGCTGGTCGCCAGAATCGAGGTCCGGGCGCCGAGGGACGTGCCGGACCGTGTCACCCCTCCGGGGGCTACCCGCACCCCACCATGCGCCTCGCAACAGCAAGCCACTCGATCCGGGGCTTTCTGTCAGCTTGCCTCGGCAACGCCCGGCTGAGACGACCTCGGCTTCCAGGCTCCCTCAGGGGGCACAGCGGCGATGATGGTGTCGAGGATCGCGTGGGACGCCTGTAAATCCTCGATGGCGCGGGTGATTCGCTCGCTCTCCCGGCGCAGTTGGGCGAGCAGGTCCGGGCAGGTGGGCACGAGGCGCTCGTCGTCCGCCCGGATACACGGTAGAACCTGAGCGATCAGCGCGGTGGAAAGACCTGCCGCCAGCAGACAGCGAATGCGGCGAACTGTCTCGACGTCCGACTCGGCGTAGACGCGGTAACCGCTGGGCAACCGCTCAGGCGTCAGCAGTCCCTGCTGCTCGTAGTAGCGCAGCAGCCGCTCATGCACCGTGGTGCGCTGCACCATTTCGTTCATGCGCATACCGCTCGCCCCATTCCCGCTTCCCCTGCACACACCACGACTTGACTCTGACACTGATGTCGGAGTTTAACGTCGGTGTATGACCACTGATCACGTGCTTCCCATCCCTCACCTCGATGTCCTCGTGCAGGGGCGCGGCCCCGCGCTCCTGCTGGCCCACGGTGCCGGAGGCAGCATCGAGGGAAACTTCGGCCTCGTCCTCGACGACCTCGCCCAGGACCACACCCTCGTCGGCCCGCACTACCCCGGAGCGGGTGGCTCCCCCGCAGCCATCGAACCCCTGGACCTGGACGACCTCGCCGACCGCCTGGTCGCAGCAGCCGTCGCGGCCGGCCAGGACTCATTCGCCGTCCTCGGGGAGTCCCTCGGCAGTGCCGTGGCCGTCCGGATCGCCACACGGCACCCCGACCGTGTCCGGGCCCTCGTCCTCACAGCCGGTTTCTCTATCGCCGACCCCGTCCTGGCACTCGGCGCCCAGCTGATCAAGTCCCTTGCGGCGGCCGGCCAGTGGGAGGACGTGGCACGGCTCGCCCTCCTGTCCTGCATGTCGCCGGCGGACCTGGCGGACCTCGAACCGGCCGCCCTCGACGAACCGGTCGCCCAGACCCTGACCGCAATGCCGCCGGGCATGCTGGACCACTTCGACCTGGTGTCCCGCGTGGACGTCCGGGCCGACCTCGCGACGGTGTCCGCCCCCACCCTGGTGGTGGCGCCGACCGGCGACCGGCTGGTGCTGCCGGAGAGCTCGTACCGCCTAGCGGGAGGCATCCCGGGCGCCCAGCTGATCGAACTGCCCGGCGCAGCGCACCTCCTGAACCCGGCAGACCGAGCGACCTGGCTCCGCCACGTCCGCGATTTCCTCGCCGCCCTCCCCGCCACGTCACCGTGAGCAACGCTCCTTCCGGATCAGGCCGTCCGCCCACGACGTCGCCGCGGCGTCGGGCCGGCCTGCTCGTTCTCGCCGCCACGACCTGCGTCGTCGTCACCACGGAGCCCCCGTCGGTCGGACTGCTGACGCCGATCGCCGACGAGCTGCGAGTCGCGCGATCACGGATGGGCTGCTGGTCATCGTGTACGACTCCGCCTTCGGACTGACGACAGCTCCGCTCACCTGCTGGACCGCCGGCCGGCCGCGTGCTTCTGCGTAATCGTGCATGCGGTCTGCTCTCTCGGCACCGTGCAATCCGCGGCCGCGGTGAGCTACCCGACGCCAGCGTTCCCTGCGCGGGGCGGCGCACAGAGTATTCGGTCGATCGTCGCCGGGTACGCAGCCGCGCCGGCCACACCCGGCCGCTGGGCTGTACGACAGCCGTCGCCCTTCGCCGGAACTCGACGGACGGCCCCGACCCCTGTGGTGCCGGGCCTCGTTTGTGCCCGGATCACGCGGGCAGCTTTCTCCCACCCTCGTTTGCTTGCCGTCGGGTCGGTGCAGCGGCACCGGCGTATGAGGGCCGTTCTCGCATCGACAACAGTCCTCGAACGGCCCGCCCGCAGCTGACACCTGGCGGGAAGGCCGGCACGAGGTACCCACCCGCCTCGTGCCGACCCGCGGTGGTTTCGTGGAAGGGCGTCGCCCCCTTCGACCAGCTCGTCGCCTGACGAGGGCGAGTGGCAGCTCTGCTCCTCTTCACCGTATCCGGTGCGACATGGGCGGCGATCTTCAGGAGGCCGTTGGGACGATGCCCACAGCGACGCTATTGCCCTCACTGATGTAACCGTCGTGTGCCCGTAGCGGGTTGGCCGCGTCGTCCGGATCAAGGAAGGGCTCCCAGCTGCCCGCCAGCCCCATGCCGACCGCCTGCCGGGCGACAGCGGCGCAGGCTTGTGCGTAGAACCCCAGGGTCGCCCGGTCCAGCGGTGCGTGGTGCTCAATCAGCATCGTCCGCTGCCGCACCGCCACCAGTCCCGCCTCTTCCAACGCCCGGTGCAGCCGGCGGGTGCGCAGCAGTTGGCGCGCGTAGCCGGAGGTGCGGGCAGCATGCCGGAAGAAGTCCGTGTACAAGAAGGGGTCACCCGGGCCCACGGTGATGAGCGAGGCATCCAGGTCTTTGACGGCAACGATCCCGCCAGGTCGCACAACGCGGCGGAACTGCGCTATTGCGTAACCGAGTTCACTGTCGTCGAGGTACTGCGTGGTATTGGCGCACCAGACTGCGTCAAAAGTGTCGTCTTCATAGGGAAGGTCGAGTATGTCGCCCTGCCTGACATCGAAGGTGCAGTGGGTACGGACCTCGCGCATTCGCCCGGCGGCGAGCGCCGCGTTCTCCTCAGCGAGATCGATCGCCGATACCTGACCAGCGGGACCGACCAGGTCGGACAGCCAGGGAAGGAAGGCGCCGCTACCGCAGCCGGCATCGAGAACATGCCAGCCGGAGCGGATGCCCGCCTGGTCCAGGGCCGCTTGGTAGTGCGGTGCGCACGCGGCGAAATGTGCGTCGACGATCTCGTCGTGGGTGAAGCCGAGACCCGTCGACGCCGTGTGCCCCCACGACGCATGATCCTTTGTCAGCATGAGTTCTACCTGTTCCGATCTGCCGTCATGGCATCGTCGAGCAGCGTGGTGAGGAGGCTGGTGACCTGGGCGGACGCTTCCATCGGCTGGAGGTGACCGGTCCCCGGCACGACGACCAACCGCCCGCGCGGCAGGGCGTCGGCCGTACGCGCCGCGTCCTGGAGGGAGACGAGTTCGTCCTCCGCCCCTGTAACGACGACGGCAGGTACGCCGGTGGCCCGCAGGACGGACAGAGAGTCGGGGCGTGCCGCGATGGCGCGCTGCGCCCAGGCCACTGTCTCGGGCGGGGCGTCCTCGGCCATGGCCAGGACCTCCTCGACCAGGTCCGGGCATTGGGCTCGGGTACTGGCACCGAGGAGTAACGGAGCAGTTCGGCGCACCACTTGGCCGTGGAGTGTCTCGTCGAGCATCAGATCGGCGAACCGCAGTCGCTCGGCCGCCGTCTCGTGCGTGTCCGCGGTAGCCCTGCTGGCGAGCAGTGCGAGGGCGCGGACGCGGCCGGGGTGGCGGCGCAAGAACGCCATCGCCACGTAGCCGCCCATCGAACATCCGGCAAGGGCCACACCATCGATGTCACGCTCGTCGAGGAGGGCGGCGAGGTCGTCGGCCACGATGTCGAGGGACGGCGGCCCGGAGCCCAGCGGGGTGGTGCCGAAGCCACGCTGGTCGGGGGTGAGGACGAGGTGGCCGCGAGCGCGCAGCGCGGCCGCCTGGGAGCGCCACATCGCGGAGTTGAGCGGCAGGGCGTGCAGGAGAACGACGGGATGGAGCCGGGACCCGACAGCGCTCGTCACCGCGCACCTCGCTCGGCATCGGCCAGCAGGGCTGCGGCGCGTGGTGGGAGCTCCAGGCCGCGAAGCCGGGCGAGGGCCACGGGGGCGGGGGGCAGGTCGTGCATGGGAACCGCACGGATATGGGGTGGCAGCACCGCGTCGAGCGATCGGAACGAGACGTGGACGGCCTGCGTGGTGGCGAGTATCCGGGCCATGCCTTCCACGGTGGTCATCGGGTGCGGGCGGCGGATCGGTGTGCCGGAGGGTGTGCGAGGCGGGACCACCTCGTCCCAGACGTACGAGGGGAAGCCACCCGGGCAGGAGAAGGAGTCGTAACAGGCGGCTTCCTCGATGGAGACCGTGTCGCGGCCGGCGAGAGGGTGGTGGGCGCCGACGATCAACGCGCGGCCGTCGAAGGCCACCGGCCTGCTCACGGCGATGTCCGGCTCCCGTGGATCATATTTGACGATCATCATGTCCATGGCGTGCTCGCGTAGTGGCCCGAACGGATCGGCGACGTCGTAAGGGACGAACTCCACCTCCCGCGGGTTGTGTCCTGCTGCCGTGACGATGCGGGCTGCGAGGTGCGGAGCGCCATGGACACCCAGGCGGACGGTGCGCGCCGGGGCCGTGGCGGTGGGCAGTGTGTCGGGCATATTCAGATCTCCTCGGTCAGGCCGGCGTAGGCGCGGAGTTCCTCCGGCCGGTGGGTATCCGTGTCGACACGCAGAGCGGCGAAGGGGACCGCCGGGCCGGTCAGCCGGTCGACGGACCGCAGGGTCAGCCGGTCCCCGTGGGCGATCAGACCGTCCAGAACCGCCTCGACGAGGAGGTGGTTCACCTGGACCAACAGCTCGGAGACGGTGATCTGCTCGGTGGCGACATACAGGTCGCGGTGAACGGGCCGACGCTCCGCGACGCCGTGGGACGGTGCCCGCACCTCCACGTCCATGGGGGCCCACGCGGAGACTTCCCGGGTGCCGCTGAACGTCTTGAGCAGTCGGCGCAGTGCGGCGGTCTGTCCGCCGGGAACAGGGCCCGCCCAAGCTACGGAGCCGTTCCCGGCCACGTGGTCGAAGAAGAACCGGTCGGTGAGGTTGACCGGCCGGCCGGCCAGAAAGACCGTGCGGGTGAAGGCGCGCCACCACGGCTCGGCGCGCTCCGCCGGAACGGAGAGCGCGAAAGCGCAGGTCTCGGCCACCCACTGAGGGAGGCGGAAGCGGTCCACAACCGTGACGGTCAGAGGGCCTCCCGTCGGATCCGTGTCGTCGGCGGCGAGCGCGGTCCTGGCCGCGAGAAGGCCGGCCGGGCTGGTCAGGTCGAACCGCGCGGCCAAGGCGGGCCGGGCCGCACGCAGCCGTCCGGCCGCGACCGTGAGCAGCTGCTCGGGCCCGAGAAGCTCGGTGGGAACCCGACAGGCGCCATGACTGCCGGGAGCGCTCAAGGGAACAGAGCCGGCGGAATTCATGGAGACACCGTGGCGAGCAGGGAGCGGCCGACGGCCGGACCGCGTCGGCCGAGCAGGGACGAGGTGAGCCGGTAGGGATCCACATAGGTGTGGATGTGACCTCGCCTGTGCCGCCGGAGCAGCGCCGACAGGGCCTCGGGCCCCACTTCAGGCGCCTCGGCGGCCCGGCTCAGAAGCCCTTCCGCACGGACCAGGTATCTACCGAGCAGGTCGCGCCGGAACGAATCCTGCTGCCCCGGCCCGAGCGAGGCGATGAAGTACAGCCGCATGGCGAGCCGGACGGCCGCCGGATCGGCGGCGTCGGCGAACGAACGCAGCAGTGCCTCCACGGTGTGGTCGCCCCAGCCACCGCGCCGGGCCGAGCTGATCTTCCCGCCGATGGGGACCCGACCGATCGGCACTCGGTGGACGGTCGGCCCCTTGAGGCTCAGTACGCGCTCCAACGCCCGGTAGTCGGGGTCGAGTTCCCGGTCGTAGAGGAGCACGATCTCGTCGTACCGAGGCGCGAGCGGCAGGAGCTCGCGAAGCGCGCAGGCAACGTAGTTGGGGCGCCCGTCGGCGGTGACGATCTGCCGCAGCGGCAGCCCGTACCGTGTGGCGTCGAGGTACACCGGCCCGCCCACGTCCCGCTGGTCGAGGCCCAGCCCTGTGGCGAGCAGGTCCTCGATCATCTCCTCCAAGCCGAATCCGGGGGGCTGGTGTGCGAGCAGTCCAGGGTCGTGCAGTCCGAGCCGCTCGTAGTGACCCGCCCACAGCCTCAGCACGCGAGCCCCGGCTGGGTGCACGAAGCCGTCGTTCTCGATGGCCTCGGCGTAGGGGCGGAGGGCGCCGGCGGTGGGAGCGTGGCCCTCGGCGCGGTAGCGGACATACAGCTCCCCGACGTCGGACTCCGACAGTGCCGCGTAGTCGGCGCCGGGTCGGACGCGGTCGAGGAACTCCCAGAAACCGGAAGTCTGTTCGGTGCGGTGGTACGTGGTGTGGCTGTAGCGGTAGGTCACCTCGGCGTACGCCTTGGTGGCCCGGTACATCACGTCCGCCCAGAGCAGGCCCTTGAGATGGCTGGGGGTCAGCGGTTTGGACGGGGTGACGGTGACCGGTGCCAGCAGCACCTTGCGCCGCGCGTCGGCCATCAGTCCCGCCCGCCTGTGCCCAGAGCGGACAGCAGTTCCGCGCGGGTGGGGGGCAGCAAGTCGGCCGGCACACCACCAGCGGCGTCGGCCGCCCGAACCCGTACTCTGAAATCGGCCGAGTCGAGTATCTCCGCAGGCGTGTTGAGGCCCATCAGGATGCGGACCAGGCCACGCCAGAGCGTGGCGTCGCCGGCCGCCCCGCTCGCCACCTCGGACAAGGCGGGACGGCCGGGCGCGACGGGCGGCACCGGCGCCGGCCCGGTGTTCTCGGCACGGGCCCGCCACAGCCGGGTGCGCGCCCGGCTGTCGTGGACGGCCTGCTCGAACCAGGGGCGGTGGATTCTGTCGGCGATCCGTACTGCCCGCTCGCTCTGCGCTGCACCCGCCTCCGGGTACGACGCGAGGAGTTCAGCAAGCGCGAAGGCATGCTGGAGAGCCAGCGACATGCCACGCCCGTACAGCGGATCGGTGACGCACGCGGCTTCCCCGACGGGGAACAGGCCGGCCACCTGCCAGCGGCCCGGCCGGGCGGTGGAACGAAGGATGTTGGGAGGCGTGGTGATGGCGCGTACACCTGTCAGTGGTGTCGCGATCCGTTCGTCGGCGAACGGCGCCACGTGCGGCGACAGACGAGCGGCAGCCGTGAAGCCCGCTGGTGTGCGCAGAGGATTCGTGCCGGTGTCGCCGGTCGGCGCCCCTATGGAGATCGCGAAGATGCCGTTGTCGGCGGGGTGCACGACCGCGGCGTAGTGGTCCCAGATGCCCCCGGCGGCGTTTCCTCGGTTGAGGGGGCCTGGCAGCGTGTGGCCGTGGGTGGACAGTTGGTAGAAGCGGGAGAAACAGCGCAGCTGGGTGGGGGCCGTCAGGTCCTCGCCCACGGGTACCCCGGCGTCCGCCAGCCAGGAGAGAGAGGCGGCCCGACGGCCCGTGGCGTCCACCACGAACCGCGCGGGCAGCCGCTCGCCGCGCTCGGTCACCACGCCCGTCACACGGGACCGGGGTGGGTCGAAGAGCAGACTCCGCACCGTCGTCCCGTGATCGAGGATGACGCCCGGCAGGTCGCGTACCGCGCGGTACAGAAGCAGTTCGAGCAAGGTACGGCGCACGGCCAACGCCACAAGGTCGTCGTCGGCCGGCTCGCCTGGCCCTGCGACGGGCGCCGCCTCCGTGATGTCGAGGAGTCGCGCGCCTTCCGCCACGGCTCTCTCCAGGAGCCATGGGGCGGACCGGCGCAGAACGCGCACCCCGAGCGAGGTGAGTGTGTGCGAATGGTCGCTCTGTGGGACGGTGGGGCGGTCCCAGAGCCCGGCGGCCTTGGCGACCGGGCCCTCCGGGGGCGGGGCGGAACGCTCCAGGACCATCACCCGGAAACCATGTCCGGCGAGGGCCAGGGCGGTGGCGAGGCCAGCAAAGCTGCCACCCACGACGACCACGGGAGCGGCGGCCGTCCCCGGCCCGTCCCCCCACGCGGTCAACGTCGCCGCCCGTGGACGAAGAAGACCCGGCGCACGTCCTTGACGCCGCGTGCCGGAACCGGGTCGGGCCAACGGCCGAAGTCCGCTCCCGTGTCGCCGGGCTGGTCTGCCACGGCATCGAACCCGAAACGGGCGAAGAGGGCTTCCGGTTCGTCGCTGCCGAACAGCCAGGGGCAGCCCCATCCCGCGAAGACGTCCAGCAGGCCCCGCATGTGCGGCAACGTCAGGGCAGCCTTGTTGACGAGGTCGGCGGCGATACGGCTGCCGGGCGCGGAGACTGCCGCCACCCGTTCCAGCATGCGGTGGGTGTCGGCTTCCGGAATGTAGTAGAGCAGCCCCTCGAGCAGCCAGGTGGACGGCAGCGCGGGGTCGTACCCGCTGTCGATGAGCCGGTGCTCCCAGTCGTCGGCGGTAAGGTCCACGGCCACGGTACGGTGTGCCACGCGCGGAGGCACACCTTCTAGCCGGTCGGCCTTGAACTCCAGGACCGCCGGGCGGTCCACCTCGAAGTAGCGGATGTGGGCGGGCCAATCCATGCGGTAGGCACGGGAGTCCATACCGGAGGGCGCCAGAACGATCTGCGTCATGCCCGGATCCTCCGCGGCGCCGCGCAGGAACTCGTCGAAGAACCGGGTACGGATGGCGTTGTAGTCGGGGGTGCTGGGCAGCGACCGCGGCCGGTCGGGTGGAAATGTGGCGGCCCGCACCTCGGCAAGCAGTTCGGGCCCGGCGTCACCGCAGAGCCGCGCGGCGTACGGATCCTCGTAGAGCCGGTCCTCCCGCCGCGTCTCGGCGGCCCGAAGCGCCGCTGTGAGCAGTGCGGTCCGTTCGACCGGGTTGAGCAGTTCGGTCATCTGGGGCTCTCCTTGTGCGTGGATGCTCGGGGTGGAACTGGGCGTGGCGCGACAGCGCACGGCCGTGAAGGCCGGGCATGGTGGCAGGCGGCGCTTCTCCCGTACGTCTCAGACGCCGCCTGTCAGGCGGCGCCAGAGCGCGTCGTCCTGGCGGAACAGACGGTCCTTGACCTGGGTGGGACGGATTCCGGTGGCGACTGCGGCGTGCCAGTCCCGTTGGAAGGCGTCCCGGTCCAGGAGACGCAGGACCGGGGCTGCCAGACGGCGCTGGGTCCGGGCCCCGGCGTAGCCGGCTGACTCACGCGCCAGTGCCTCGTCGAGGAGCTCGGTGAAACGGACGATCTCGGCCGGCTGCCAGGGGGACTCCGGAGCAACGGCGAAGACGTAGTACGCCGCGTCCTCTCCGGGCCTGCGCTCGGTCCGGCAGCACACGTTGACGAGTCCCAGGCCGGTGGCAGTCAGCGCGGAGCGCAGGGCCCTGAGCACCTGCGACTCACGCAGACGCTCCCCCGCCGCGTCGGACCGGCCGGAACGGCCCGCGTAGGCGACCCTGGGCACCCCGCCGGGCATGTCCACCACCCTCACGACATCGCCCCCCGCGTACCGGTAGAGGCCGCCCACGTGACTGAAGATCACGTGGTACTCGCGTCCGGCCTCCAGCTCGCTCGGCAGCAGCGTCTCGGTGTCGGGAGTGAGATCGGCGTCGGCGTCGACGAACTCGTACACGGACGCGGTGACGACCAGGCTGCCCGCCGAGCCGTGCCGGTCCAGCGGCACCCCGACCGGCCCCTCCGATGCGGCCACAGGAGCCGGCAGCGCCGCGACGCCGATCCCGAAACGCTCACGCAGGGAGGGCAGGTACAGGGAGGCTACACCCGTCGTCCAGCCGAACAGGGCCCGGATCCGCGGCCACACGCGGGCCGGGTCCACTGCGCCGAAGTAGTCTGCGATGAAGGCCAGTTCGGCGGCTCGCGCCGGGTCCGGGCTGCCGTACGGCATACCGCCCAGCGTTCCGTCGCGTACCTCCTTGACGATCCGTTCCCACCACAGGGTGAGCTGGTACGGCACAGCGGCGATCATCGCCGGATTGATGCCGATCAGGCAGCGTACGTCGCTCTGCACGGCAAGCCGCAGCCGCAGGTACATCTTCTCCGCGTGGTCGTCGGGAGCGACGTCCACGGGAAGGGTGCCCCAGGGGGCGGCGGTGCCCAGTTCGGCGGACAACGGCTCGCCGAACTGGGCACCGAAGTCCACCTGGCTCGCGCCGACGTGGGGCCGGCCCCCCGACGTGGTGGGTGGGGCGGTCAGTGGATCGTGCTTGAGGTTGAGGACGGCGTCGGGCCGGTGCGTCACATCGGGGAAGTTCTCGATGAGCGGAGCCCAGGCCGCGTAGTAGAAGGGGAAGAAGGTGGTCCGCATGAACTGCGGCGTGACCGGGATCTTCTTGTGGGCGCCGGTGCTTCCGCTGCTGGTGAAGTACACGACGGGCTGGTCGGCCGAGAGCAGGTTCGGCTCGCCGCCCGCCATTCGCTCGATGAGTGGTGCATGGGCGGAGTAGTCCCGCACGGGGACGGCCTTGCGGAAATCGTCGATGTCTCGCACTCGGCCGAATCCGTGCTGCCTGCCGAATTCGGTGCCGCTGTTGAAATCGAGCAGATCGGCGAGGACATCGTGCTGCCAGCCCCGCATGTCGCCGAGTGCGTGGGCGAGCCGGGACCGTTCGTCGAGGACCCGCCGGCGGTAGCGGTCCGCGTGCCCGGGCGCCGCCCAGCCCTGTCCGTCGTCGGCGGCGCTCGCGGCGCTCCGCATGTCCGTGGTCATGGCGCGAGCACCTCCACCACGGCCTCGGCGGCCCTGGCCGCACTCGGCTGCTCCTCGATGATCGTCACTGGCACGTCCCGCACCTCTTCCAGCATCAGTTTGCGAAGACTCGTCTGATAGCTCTCGAAGCCCAGCCATTCGGGGCGGTCTCCGAAGTACTCCAGGGGGTTGAGCCGTGCGCCGTCGTCCGAGCGCCGCCAAGCGGACTCGGGCGTGACGTCGACGTAGACGACGGAGCGGGGCCGGGGGAAGGAACGCCACCAGTCGTACATGGGGTTGTGCCGGATCCCGGCCAGACGGCACTTCGCGAGGATCTTGTAGTAATAGGAGTCGACGAGCAGTGGCACACCGGCTTCGTGCCGGGCCAGTTCGTCCTTGAGATGGACCACGGCGGTCTGAAGCACGCTGGCCAGGAAGTCAGCCGAGTAGTGGGTGCCCAGGTGCGGCAGGACGTCCTGGACGACCTGCCGGCGCAGCGTTCCGACGAGTTCGTGTCCTGGTTCGAGGAGGCCGTGGTCGGTGGAGAGGGTCCGCCAGCCGGGCAGCCGGGTGGCGATCTCCACCATGACGGAGGACTTTCCCGCGCCGTCCGGACCCAGCAGGACGTGGAACGGCGGGCGTTCGTCGGCCACGGGCGCCTCGGTGAACGGCATCACCGCCTCCGCCGAGTCGTCCATGCCACGCGCGGGGTCCTCGGAGCGCGTACTGCCCGTCGGTTCGCCTCCTGCCCAGTGCCCGCCGGCTCGCCGTGTGCGGCGGACACCGTGTCGGTGTACATCCCTGACCAGTGCATCTCTTCCGCTCCGATACCTTGTTCAGCAGTGGGAATGGTTCGTTCCGGGCCATGGCGGACGGCGCCTGCCGCCCGGTGGGCGCGGGAGGGCGGTGGACGCGCTGTCGAGCAGTCGAAGAGCGGCCCGGGGCTCGTGGGGGCGGGGGACAGCTGCCCGGCGCCGGGGACGACTGCCGTCCCCGGCATCTGCGGAGGTCCGTCGCAGTCGGCTGAGCGCGGGGACGGGTTCTGTTCTCCTCCCCGCCCCGCAGCCGTACGGATCAGGTGTCCGGTGTCAGAAGGATCTTGCCGCGGATACCGCCCCCTTCAAGGAGGGCATGCGCCTTCTGCGCGTCCTCGAAGGGCAGGACATGGGCGATGCGCAGGGTCAGATGCCCCGCGTCCACCGTGCGTGCCAGAGTGCCGAGCATGCTGCCGTCGGTCCGCACACCGTAGATGTCCACCGTTACGGACCTCTCGGGCTCCGGCACGGCGAAAGGCGTCAGTGACAGGTAGCGTCCCCCCTCGCGCACCGCCGCCACCGTCTCCGGCCGGCCGGCCGCGTCGATGACGACATCGAACGCCCCGGCGGGAGGTGCGTCCAAGTCGGAGAAGACCTCGCAGGCCCCGAGGGCGGCCACGGCCGCCGCGTCGCCGCCGCGAGCCAGGCCGCTCGGCCGCCATCCGCGCAGTGCCGCGAGCTGGACGACGAAGCCTCCCACCGCGCCGCCGGCGCCGGCCACCAGCAGACGGCCGCAGTCGGGACCCAGCTGCGCCAGTGCCTGCTCCGCGGTGAGAGCGGCCAGTGGCAGCGCGGCGGCCTCCTCCAGCGGAACGCCGACGGGTGCGTGCGCCGCGAGCGACTCGTCCAGGGCGACGAATTCGGCGGACACCCCGGCTCCGGTGGACAGCGGGGACCGCGCGGCAATCACACGGTCACCCGCCCGGAAGCGGGTCGCACGGGGTCCCGCCTCGACGACGGTGCCGGAGACGTCCCAGCCCACGACGGCCGGCAGCAGCGGGGAGGGGATGTCACCCCGGCGTACTGCCACGTCGACCGGGTTGACCGCCACCGCGGCCACCCGGACCAGGATGTCCTGGGGTCCGGGCCGTGGCATGGTCCGCTCTGCCACGGTGAGGACCTCCGGCGGTCCGTACCGGTCGAAGGTCACGGCCCTCATGCGGTCACCTTCTTCCGGGGACGGCCCCAGCGGTTCATCGCAGGCCGTTCGACCGCCACGTACATCAGCCAGGCCACTCCGAGCGTCGCCACGGCCTCCAGCAGCAGCACGCAGAAGCCCGCTGCGGTTCCGAAGAACAAGTCGGGTCCGAGCAGCTCCCGGACGACGTTCAGCAGGATCAGATGGACCATGTAGAAGGCGAAGGAGACCTCGCCGAGCCAGTGGAGGAAGCGGTTGCGCAACAGTGACGGCCTGCCTTCGACATCGGCCATCGCGACTGCCGGGATCAAGAGGGCCATCGGGATGACGAAGACCGCGTCGAGGGCGTAGAGCCAAGGAATGTACAGGGAGAGCGCGTAGGCCGCCACGCAGGCAAGTGCGGCGGGCAGCGGCTTCACGCGGAACCTGACCCCGGTGAGGACGATGCGTGCCATCAGCATGCCGAGTACGAAGTCCATGGCGCGTACCGGAGGGAGCATGTACACGCTCCAGTACTGCCAGACGGAGGCCGGGGAGCCCTCCGGCATGGGCGGGTCGCCAGGGAGCAGCAGGTACGCGAGCGCCGGGACGGCGATCACCGCAGCGGCGGTCCCGATGGCCCAGCGCCACAGGTGTGCGGACGGGATCCGCTTGATCCAGCGCAGGAACAGCGGGAAGCAGAGGTAGAAGAAGAGCTCGCAGGCGAGTGACCAGCTCGGCGGGTTGACCCCGAGGAACACCGAGAACTCCGGCACCCACGCATGCACCAGGAAAAGGTTCGGCACGGCCTGCCACCACTGGGTGGCGGCGCCGGTGAGGAGTACGAGGGCCAGTACCCAGGTGACCAGATGGTTCGGGTAGACCTTGAAGAAGCGACGGCGCCAGAAGTGCCGGGGCCGGTCGCCGGACCGTGCCGACCAGGTCAGGACGAATCCGCTGAGGATGAAGAAGAAGGTCACGCCGGCCCAGCCGGCGTTACTGAACAGCCACCGGTAGCCGTCCGCGACGTCGTCCGAGGCGAAGGGGTTGAGGGCCGGCAGGGCCAGCGAGGAGTGGTACCCGAACACCAGCAGGGCGGCGATGAAGCGCAGCCCGGTGAGGGACGGGAGCCTTCCGTGCACCGCCCGGTTCGTCGGGGGCGCCGGGGGTGCCTCGGACGTCCGGGACGTCTGGGCAGTGCGCTCCGCGGATATCGCGGAGGATTCCGAGGTGATGGACAAGGTGGCTCCGGAGGAATACGGGAAGCGGGAAGGGGCCGGCGGGCGCGGGCGGGATCGTGCCGCCCACGCCGGCCGTGGAGGCGCTGTGTGTCCGGTCAGTCGCGGTCGAGGAACTCGCCCACGAGCTCGACCAGTTGCTCTGTCTTCTCGAAGACGACCATGTGACCGCTCTCGAGTTCGGCGTAGTCGCTGCCGGTGATGGCCGCGTGGATCTCACGCGAGTGCTCGACGGGGATCAACACGTCCCGGGTGGAGCCGATGACCAGGGTGCGGGCGGTGATCGACGCCAGGCGGTCGCGGATGTCGACCCGGCCGTCGAGTTCGATCTGCCGCAGGGTGCCCAGCTCGGCCTTGATCCCGGCGACGGTGCTCTTGACCCCCTCGCTGCCGAACCCGGCGAGGAAGGGCGGGGAGAAGATCAGCAGTGCGCTGTATGCGGCGAAGGCGTCCTCGTCGATGTCCGGCAGGCGTCGCCACAGGTCGAGGGCCAGCTGCTGGCGGGGGTCGTCGTTGCGGGCCCACCCGTTGATGAGGATCAGGCGGCGGACGAGCTCGGGGTGCTTGGCGGCGGCAGCCGCCGCGACGACCGCGCCGAGCGAGAATCCGACGATGTCGATCGGCTCGTCGGTCGCCGCGCGGGCGGCCCCGATCACCTGGTCGACCAGCTCGTCGAGGCTCAGCTCTCCCTCGTGCAGGGGGGTGTGACCGCTGCCCGAGTAGTCGGGGGTGATGACGGTGAATCGGTCGGTGAAGTGCTCCCGCACATGGCCGAAGTTGGTTTCGCCGTCGGCGGCGGTGCCGTGGACGAACAGCAGGCCGCGGCCGTTGCCCTGGGCGGTGTAGTGGACGGCGATGCCGTTGACGTCGATCTTGGACACGAGTGCCTCCGAGGGATCGGGGATGGATGTACGGGAAATGTGAGAGGTCGTGGGAGACACCGCGGGCGGAGCCGGGGTCAGCGCAGAGCCGGGGCGGGCCGGCGCTCTTCCTGTCCTGGCTCCGGTGCGGCGCCCGCGCCCCTGTCCGGTCTCGCCCAGCGGCGCATGACGGGACGCTCGACACACATCAGGAGCAGCCAGCCGACCAGCAGGGTGGCGAAGAAGAACCCGATCAGCACCAGGGTTCCGGGGAACGGGTCGAAGAGCCGCTCGTCCATCAGCGCGGTGCGGCCGAAGTACATCACCACGTACTGGGCGAGGTAGAAGCCGAAGGAGACCGTGCCGAGCCACTGCATCGTGCGTCCGCGCAGCACGGTGGGCCGGCGCTCGATGTCGGCGCGGGCGACCGCGCAGATCAGCAGGGAGACGGGCACGATCGTCGCCAGGTTCAGGCCGTACAGGAATGGCACCACCATCGCCACGGCGTACCCCACCACGCACAGCAGGGCCGCCGGAAGAATCCGGATCCGGGTGAACGCTCCCGACAGCACCAGCCGCGCCAGGATCATGCCGAGGACGAACTCGAACATCCGCACCGGCGGGAAGTTGTAACCGAACCAGAACTGCGCCACGGAGATGCCGAAGCCCTCGGGTCCCTCCGGCTGCTGGGGCACCAGGAAGTCCGTGACCAGCTGCACGGCCAGCATGCCGCCGGCCATGGCCCCCGCCCACACCCACAGGAAGCGCTCCCTGATCCGCAGGACGGGCCGGATCAGGAACGGGAACAGCAGATAGAAGAGCAGTTCGCTGCAGAGCGACCAGCTCGGCGGATTCACACTGATGTAGGTACCGTGCTGCGGGAACCAGGAGTGGAGCAGGAAGAAGTTCGGCAGCCAGGCCGAGACCGGAGTCATCGCGCCGGCGAACAGCACCATGGCGAGGGCCCACATCGCGACGTGGTTGGGGAAGATCTTCAGGAGACGACGGCGCAGGAACCCCGTGATCGTGTCATGGGGCTTGGCCGACCAGGTCAGGACGAATCCGCTCAGCACGAAGAAGAACGAGACCCCCATCCACCCGGCCTTGCTGAACAGCCAGCGGAAACCTTCCTGCCAGTTCTCGTCGGCGTACGGATTCATCGGCGGGTCGCTGAAGGTGGCGTGGAAGAAGAAGACCAGTGCGGCGGCTATGAACCTCAGCCCCGTCAACGAGGGGAGTTTGACTCTCGGGCGCTCGGCAGATCCGACCGCGCCGGCAGGAGGGGACGACGAGGGCATGGGAAGCGAACTGCCTTTCACGAGGCGGGGGTGAGCTGCCGGTCGGAAGTGGATTCCGCGGGCAGGAACGGGGGTTTGGCGCGGGGCCTGGCCCAGCGCCGCATCACGGGACGCTCCACACAGGTCAGGAGCAGCCAGCCCACCGCGAGGGCGGCGACGAACTCCGCAGCCACAATGGCGATGCCGACCGGAGTGGAGTACGTCTGGAGATCCATCAGTGTGTCGCGGAAGAAGGTGAGAACGATCTGCTGGGCGAGGTAGAAGCCGAAGGAGACCGTGCCGAGCCACTGCATCGTGCGTCCGCGCAGCACGGTGGGCCGGCGCTCGATGTCGGCGCGGGCGACCGCGCAGATCAGCAGGGAGACGGGCACGATCGTCGCCAGGTTCAGGCCGTACAGGAATGGCACCACCATCGCCACGGCGTACCCCACCACGCACAGCAGGGCCGCCGGAAGAATCCGGATCCGGGTGAACGCTCCCGACAGCACCAGCCGCGCCAGGATCATGCCGAGGACGAACTCGAACATCCGCACCGGCGGGAAGTTGTAACCGAACCAGAACTGCCAGACCGTCACGTCCGTACCAGGGGCATCGGGGCTGCTGGGCGCGAGGAAGTCGGTGACCAGCTGCACGGCCAGCATGCCGCCGGTCATGCCCCCCGCCCACACCCACAGGAAGCGCTCCCTGATCCGCAGGACGGGCCGGATCAGGAACGGGAACAGCAGATAGAAGAGCAGTTCGCTGCAGAGCGACCAGGCCGGGGCGTTGAGGCCCATGTGGACCGTCGGGTCGGGATTCCACGAGTGGACCAGCAGTATGTTCGGCAGCCAGACCCCCAGCGGGATGGCCGTCCCGCCGAAGAGGAACATCGCCATCACCCAGGTGGCGACGTGGTTGGGGAAGATTTTCAGCAGACGACGGCGCAGGAACCCCGTGATCGTGTCATGGGGCTTGGCCGACCAGGTCAGGACGAATCCGCTCAGCACGAAGAAGAACGAGACCCCCATCCACCCGGCCTTGCTGAACAGCCAGCGGAAACCGTCGGCGACGTCCTCGTCGGCGAAGGGGTTCATGGAAATGAAGATCAGCGAGGCGTGGAAGAAGAAGACCAGTGCGGCGGCTATGAACCTCAGCCCCGTCAGGGACGGGAGCTGGGGCCTGGCGGACGGCGCTGAGGTAACAGGCATACGTCTGGCTCTCTCGGTAGGGACAGCGGTTCACGGGGTCGGCGCGGCGGAGGCCGCGGGCTCGGCGCGGGTCGTGCCACCGGTCAGGCGGGGACCCGCGAGCCGGTGTCCGCGTCGGATTCCGCAACCGCCTTCCGGCGCCGCTCGACGTGGACGATCTGGGCGATCAGCAGGGCCCCGAGGGCGGTGAACACCGCCGCGCCGAGCGTCACGGAGCGCGTACCGAAGCCTTGGTCGATGACCTGCCCGCCCGCCCAGGAGCCCAGTGCGGCGCCGAGACCGAAGGCGGACATGTTGGCGGTCAGTGAGAGTGTCGGGGCGTCCGCCGCCGCGGTGAGGACTTTGGTCTGGAGTCCGGGGATCAGAGCGAACGTGGCAATGGAGAACAGAGCAAGAAACACCGCCCCACCGACCGCCGAGGGGGCTACGAACCAGTACAGGACGCAGACCGCGGCGAGTACCCAGGACAGGGTGAGGACGGCCGTGTCGACGGACTTGTTGGCGATCCGGCCGCCGACGGCGTTGCCCACGAGTGAGCCCAGCCCGTACGCCAGCAGCACGGCCGGGACCCAGGCGGACGGGAAGTTCCCGACGTCCGTGAGCAGCGGCACCATGTAGGTGATCAGCGTGAACATTCCGGCCGAGCAGAGCATGGTGGCCACGACCGTGCCGATCACCTGCCACTGCCGGAACACCCGCAGTTGGTGGGCGGGGGGCGCATCGGCGGTGGCGTCGTCATCGGGGATCACCAACAGGATGAGAACGAGGGCGACCAGGGCGAGCACGGCGACGCCCCCGAAGGTGGCCCGCCAGTTGAACTGCTGCGCTACCAGTGTGCCGAGGGGAACGCCTAGCACGGTCGCAAGATTGATGCCCAGTTGCGTGTTCGCGACCGCCGACCCCTCCCGCCCCTTGGCGGCCATGCTGCTCGCGGTGACGACGCAGACGGCGAGGAAGGTGCCGTGGATGACAGCGGTCAGCACGCGGCCGGCGACCAGCACGCCGAAGTTCGGCGCAAGGCTCGAGACGGCGTTGCCGGCGACGGAGACCAGAAGGAGCGCCGCCAGCAGGTACTTGCGGCGGATCCGGGTGGAGACGGCGGTGACGAGTGGGCCGCCGATCACCACGGTCAGCGCGTAGACAGTGACGAGAAGGCCCGCGGTGGGGACGGTCACCGACAGGTCCCGGGACAGGTCTCCCAGCATCCCGCTCGGCGCCAGTTCTGCAGTACCGACGCAGAAGATGGCCAGAATCAGTACCGCCATACGAAACCGCATGGGCTGCCTCTCATTGACTACGGGCGACGGTGGACGCGGCCGGGCCGGCTCGACAAGCACCTACGGCGCGGCAAGGGGGGCGCCGACGGCTGCCCTGGCCCGCACCGTTGCGGCCGGGCCGAAGGCGCGGGGTCCGAATCGATGAACGACAAGCCAGAAGTTGACTATGTCGCACAAGTGCTTCCCTGGAAGCGTCAACGTAACTATAGAAGTTATTTGGCTAATATACAAGCAGCTTGCTGCTCGCGCCGTTCACCGCTCGTCACCCACAGCCGGAACGGGCCGCCACAGGAGGACGACGGCCAGCGTCAGAAGGGCGAGCGCCGTCGAAACCGCGGGAAGCCAAGCCGTCGAGACGCCGAGCAGGATCGCTCCCGAACCCGATCCGCAGGCGATCCCGATCTGGAAGACCGTGACGTAGACCGACGACGCCCGGTCGGCGTCCCTGGCCGCCAGGCGCATGACGCCCGTCTGGAACACAGGCCCCGCCGCGGCGAACGCGCCGCCCCACAGAGCGACGGCGACAGCGACAGCTGTGTACCGCACCGCCGTCGGAACCGGGGCGAACCCGAGGGCCAGAAGACCGACGCCCGCCAGGAAGGCCGCCATGGTGACGGCCGCGGTCTGCTGCGGCACTGTGTCGTTGTAGCGCCCGACGAGATAGGTCGCCGCGGCTCCGGCGAGACCGAAGACCGTGAGCAGCGTGACCATCGCACGCGAAGCTCCTGTGACGTCGGTGACGATGACGGCGAAATAGGTGTAGCTCAGGAAGTGCGCCGTGACGAGTACCAGCGCCACGCCGCACAGGATCAGTACCCCTCGCCAGTTCACGGAGGCGTCTCCCCCCTCCCGCACGGTGGCGGTCCCTCGCGCCACGGTCGCGGTCCCGCCTGTGGGAGAGGCCGTGGCGTCACGCGCGGGAGAGGCTGTGGCGTCGTACGCCGGCCCTTCCTTCCGGGCTGCCCCTCCGCCCGTACGCGGCCCGAGGGCCCAGACGAGGGCCAGGGTCACCGCCACCGTGGCGGCCGCGAGCACCAGGACGGTGGCTCGCCAGCCGATGAGTCCGCCGATCAGGGTCGTGCCCGGACTCCCCACGATCGCCGCGAGCGACGCCCCGCCGAAGACCGCGGCGGTCGCGGTTCCCACCCGGTCACGCGGCACCAGGGTCGCGGCCGCCGGCGCGATCAACGACCACAGCACCCCATGGGTCAGTGCTGCCGCGACCCGGCTCACCACCATCATTGTGTACCCGGTCGCGGCCGCGGCGAGCAACTCCGCCCCGACCAGGACCGCCAGGGAGGCCACCAGCGCCGTGCTGCGGGAGACCCGCGAGGCCAGCGCCACGGTCGGGATGGTGACGACGGCCGCGACCAGGGCGTATCCCGTGACGAGGAGCCCGACCCGACCGGGCGTCGCGTCAAGGCTGTGGGCGATCTCCTGCATGAGCCCGACCGGGAAGACCTCGAAGGTGACGTAGACGAACGTGGCAGCGGCGAGTACCGCCAGACGGACGGCAGTCCGCCCGTCGATCCCGGCCGTCAAAGTCGTCGACGCCTCGGTGGCACTCACAGGCAATCGGTCCCCTCTGCGCCGGAGTCGCCGCGGGCCGGCTCTTCGCGACTGTCCAGGTCGATGCGCACCAGCACCTTGGGGCGGGCGCGGTCACCGGACGCCAGGTGGGCGAAGGCGGCGTCGAGCTGGTCGAGCGGGAAGATCCGGTCGACCAGCGCGTCCAGGTTCACCGCGCCCGACTGCACGAGACCGACGAGCCGGTCCCAGTGGCCGACACCGGACAACACGCCGTGAAGCGTCACGTCACGGATCACCAGCGTGGCCGCGTCGAACCCGTCGGTGGTGCGGTGCGGAGTCCCGAGCTGGGCCACCCGGCCGCCCGGCGCGATCAGCTCCACGGTCGAGCGGACAGCGGCGGTGCTGCCGGACGCTTCGATCACGACGTCGTAGGACGCCTCGTCGGCCTCGGCGGGGGCCACCGAGGAGCGAAGGCCGAGCCGGCCCGCCAACTCTCGGGCGGCGGGCTGCGGATCGAACACGACGGTGGCGGCTCCGAGAGCGGTGGCGATCTGGGCCGCGGCGAGCCCGAGGGTCCCCGCGCCAAGCACCGCGACCCGGTCCTTCCCCGTCACGGCGAGCCGGTCCACGGCGTGGACCGCTGCGGCTGTCGGCTCCAGGAGGACCCCTGCGGCGTCGGACAGCCCGTCGGGGATCAGTGTCAGCGTTTCCCGCGGGGCGGTGAGGAACTCCGAGCCCGCACCCGGCCGGGGGCCGAGTACCCCGATCTCGCTACGGTCCGGGCAGTATCTGATCCGGCCTTGTGCGCAGTGGGAACACTGGCCGCAACCACGGAAGTTGTGGCCCGAAACACGCCGGCCGACGATCGCCGGGCCGGTGCCGGGGCCGACGCTCACCACGGTGCCGAGCCACTCGTGGCCGACGACGAAGGGGTAACTCTTCAGCCCGTCGCGCAGATAGTTGCTGCTCCCGTCGAAGAAGCCGAGGTCAGTCCCGCACAGACCGAGCACGGCCACCCGGATCAGCGCCTCACCAGGGCCCGGTTCGGGTACGTCGGTCTCCGTGACCGACACCGCGCGCGGACCGGTGAGCTGAATGGATTTCATCGATCGTCCTTGGAAGGGCTGGGCTCGGCCGCGGCTCGGCAGAGCGTGATGTCGGTGCGCAGTCGGGCGACTGCCCACCGGTAGTCGTTCTCGACGAGCACCGAACGGGCGCCGGTGCGCCGCAGCAGGTTCCGCAGCTCGTCGTGGGCCGGCGTCACCCCGTCTCCCTCGGCGCCGGCGGTGGGCTCCTTCACGTGAAGGTCCGGGAGGAGCATCCCGGCAGCGCCGACCGATGCGGCGAACTCCATGGGTGATTCACCTGCGTCCAGGAGGTTGCCGATGTCCAGCACCAGTCGCAGCTCCGGCCGGCCCACCGCCCGGGCCAGCGCGAGGGAGGCGCCGGGCCCGAGGGGGGATTCGTAGGCGAGGGTCAGACCCGCCGCACAGACGCTCCCGCACAGGACGCGCAGTGCCTCGACCGTGCCGGCCCGCATTCCTTCGGTGTCCGGCAGGCTCCGCCGGAAACCGGGAACGTGGAGCACCCGCGCCCCGAGACTCGATGCGCTCTCCAGGGCCCGCTCCACGAGGGCGAGGGCCGCCGCATTCGCGACTCCCCCGGGGTGCGCCAGGCCGATGTCGTTCACGTGGTTGACCGCGAGCACGGGTACCGGGATGTCCCCGGCGAACGCCATGGCCGCACGCAGCTCGCCCGGCTCACTCAGCAGGGCGCCGCGGTGGGCGCCGCCGAAGTCGAGGTGCAGCTCGTCGGCGCCGGCTGCCAGGGCCACGCGGGCCGCGTCACTGCGGTCGGTGCCGATCCGCCATTGCGGGGCGGCGACGGCCAGGGCAGCGGTCATGGCCGCTCCCCGACCCGGATGGCGGCCTTGAGCACCCGGCGCCCGTCGAAGTGCCGCCCGGTGGAGGTGAGCACCGAATTGATCAGGCCGGCCGCGGACTTCAGATCCGACTCATGGGTCAGCGCGTGCCGCCCCAGCGGTTCGGCCCGCGTCGCGAGGAGGAGGTCGACCGCCTGGCGCAGATGGTCCCGTGCCACGCCGCGATGGCCGAAGAGCAGCAGAGGACCGGCCGGACGGTCGAAGGTGAAGATCTCCGGCGGCCACGGCACGCCCCCGCAGTTGGCCGCGCGTAAGGCCGCCACGTCGATGTCGCGGCCGGCCAGGGGCATGGCACCGGACGGCAGGCCCGCGTGCACGTCGACCAACAGCGCACCCCGTACATGACGGTCCAGCGCGGACAATGCCTCCCGTGTGCCGGTACGGGGCGTGGCGATCACTGCCGCGACCGGTGACGGCAGGCCGGCCAGTCTCTGCGGCAGATCCTCGTCGTGCGGGTCCACCGCATCGTTCCCACGCCCCACCAAGAGAGTTTCGACGCCGGGAATTTCGCGCGTCCAAGCCTCCCGGGCCAGCCGTCCGACGATGCCGTCACCCCACACCACCAGGGTTGCGGGCCGCAGAGTGTGGAGTGCGATCCGCAGGCCGTACAGGACCGAGGCGAGCGGCTCGGCGAGCGCGGCGACGCGTGGGTGGTCCGCACCGTCCGGCACCGGGACGACCAGTCCGGCACGGACGGCACCGGCGGGTATCCGGGTGCGCTCCGCCCACAGCCCCGGCAGGTTGTGGCCGAGCAGGAACGCGGGGTCGTCGGGGTGGGTGGGGTTCACGGTGACCAGTGAGCCGGTCGGCAGGCCGGTGTCACCGGGCTCGACGACGTGGGCCACGCCCTCGTGCCCCAGGACGGGGCTCGGGTCGTCGCGCAGTCCCCGGAGGATCTGCCAGTCGGTTCCGCAGACGCCGACGGTCAAGGGTGCCAGCAGGGCGTCACCTGGATCGAGCGCCGGTGTCCTCACTTCGGTGACGTCGACCGGAGTGCGGCCGAGGGCATCCGGTGGTCGGCGCACCAACGCGAGGTGTGTCGCGGCGCTCACGGCATGATTCCCGACGCCCAGCCGCCGAGGCGCTCCGCCCCGCGCAGCGCGTCGACCTGGCCGGGTGCGCAGAACACCAGCCGGTCGTCGAGCCATGTCTCGCTGCGCCCCCTGTCCGCGTACGAGGTCGGTTCGGCGAGCTGCCGCCGCAGCTCGGTGAAGTAGTGGATGCCGAGTCCCTCGACGACTCCCCCACCGAGACCGAGCAGATCGAGGTGGGGGTCGAGGCACCACAGGGTGCGGATCATGTGCGCGATTGGTTCGACGCACAGCTCGAGCAGCCGGACCGCCTCGGGGTCGCGCACACCGAGCGCGCGGGGGAGCCATTCCTCTGCCGCCATGGCCTCGGGGACGCCGAGCCGGCGGGCGACGTTCGCGATACCGGGCCCGGAGGCGATCGACGCGAGGTGATCCGGCGCTCCGCACGCGCAAGGCAGCCCCACGAGCCGGGACCCCGGTCCTGCCATGGCCGGGAGGTGGCCGATCTCCCCCTGCAGGCCCCACTCGTCGACGGCGATCCGTGTCCGGTCCAGGTCCGCGACACGCATCGCGATACCGCTGCTGATGGTCAGGTATCCGATGCGCCGGGTGCCGCTCCGGGCGCTCGTGGCGGCGAAATCCAGAAGCCCGGCAGTCACGTCGTTGACCAGGACCCAGTCGACGTCGGGCCGACGCCGCCGCAGCTCGCCTCCCAGCTCGTACGGCGACGCCTCGGATCCCCACAGGGGCGCCGAACCGTAGACCATGCCGGTGAGGTGGTCGATGGCCGCGCCGAAGGAGATCGCGGTGCGGGCTCCGGGCGGGGCGGCCCGGCACAACAGCTCGGCCATGTCCTCCCGCAAGTCCTCGACCGACCGGTCGGGGTGGTTGAGCCGGCTCGGGGAACGGAGACGCTCGACGGGAGCGTCGGCACCGCCGGAGCGCAGCCGCACCCAGGTGCCTCCGATGTCCGCGGCGAACGTCGTCGCCGCCGAGGGGCCCGCCGGAGGTGTCGCGACGGCGCTAGTCACGGCCGGGCCGCCGGGACGGCGATCGGCGCGGGAACGTCCAGCACCACGCCGGGGCGCGGGGAGCTCGCCTCGGTGATCCGGAAGCCGCGGAAATCGGCATACCTCTCGGCGACGCCGTCGAAGGTGGCGAGGGCGCCGATGACGACCGTGCGCCCGCCGGTGTCCAGGCCCGCCCGTACACCGGCTTCGGAATCCTCGAAGACGACGGTGGACCCCGGGTCCGCCCCCAGCGCGGCTGCGGCCAGCAGGTAGCCCTCCGGATGCGGCTTGCCGTGGGTCACGTCGTCCGCGCTCAGCAGCACCTCGGGCACGGGAAGCCCCGCCGCTGCGAGCCGCACCTCGGCCAGTTTCCGCCCGGCCGACGTGACGACCGCCCAGGACGCGCGCGGCAGTGCCGCGAGGAACTCTCCTGCACCGGGGATCTCCTTGATCCCGGTGGTCTCCGACTCCTCGTGTGCGACGAGCCTGCGGGTCTCCGCCGCGGCCAGTTCCGCGTCGAGGAGGAACTGACTGACGGTGTTCGCGGTGGGGCGGCCGTGCGCGAAGGCCAGGACCTCGCCGAGGTCGAGTCCGTGCCGGTCGCAGAAGCCACCCCAGGTGGACTCGACGAGTGCCGTCGAGTCCACCAGGGTGCCGTCCATGTCGAACAGCAGCGCCTGGGCTTGTATCTGGGGCAAGGGGTCCTCCTGGGACGAGTGGGGCGGGAGAGCCTGTGACGGGCGGGTTTTCATCGCCTCGGTCCTACGGACGGGAGTCGGCCGGGGACAGCGACTGGGACACCGGCAGTCCGTCGCCGATAGGGGTCCAGGTGCCGTCCTCGTGCACGACGAGTGCGTCACCGGCGTACGGAACACCGCGGGTGCGGGCGAGCTCGATGCCGAGCGGGGCGAACGCGACAGGGGTCATGTAGTCGCTGTAGTCGAAGTCCGGCGACCGCCGGGCCCGGATCCCCGGGGAGTCGACCATGCCGGCGGGCAGCGCCTGGACGAAGGCGACCTCGGCAGGGTCGGTCTCCTGGGCGACGGATCCGATCAGCGAGCTGGCCGCTGCCTTGGTCGCGGCGTAACCGGACCTCTGCGGACCGGCGTTGTAGACGACCTCGGACGAGATGTGCAGGAACATTCCGGAACCCGCTGCGCTCAGGAGCGGCAGCGACGCACGCAACGTCCGGGCCAGGCCGTGCACGTTGACGGCGAACTGGTCGTCCCAGTCCGCCTCGTCCGTCCGGAGGAACGGCTCGCGCCTGGACGTGAAGTAGACCGCCGAGTAGCAGACCAGATCGATCCGGGACGGCAGACCGGCTCGCAGAGCCGCCCCGGAACCATCGGCGTCTCGGAGGTCGAGCCGGTGCCAGACCAGTCGATCGGCCCCGGTCCCGGCCGGCCTGCTGCGGCTGAACACGTGTGTCTCGAATCCGGCTGAAGCCCACGCGTCGGCGACGCCCCGCCCGATTCCGGTCGACCCGCCGACCACGACCGCCGTGGCCGGGTCGCGGTTCGCCCCGGTCACACGCCCACCCGCGCGGACACGAACGTCTCCAGGGGGAACCCGGAGGGCGGCTGCTGCCCATAGCCGCGCACCAGCCGTGCGGCCTCGCGCAGTTCCTTCGGCGTGACGTCGTCGACGAACCGGTGGTGTCCGATGCCGACCGGCAGCGGCAGACGCTGCCTTCCGTCACGGTGCCGCACCGTGTCCTCCAGGGCGTTCTCCAGCAGGTCCGGTTCGTCCAGGACCTCATTCCACAACGGCAGACCGAGCGAGTGGATCACGGAGTAGATCCGGTCGGCCTGGGTCTCGCTGACATAGCCGCGCAGGGCCGACAAGGCCGTCGTGAGCGCCATGTCGACGACGACGGCCTCCCCGTGCAGCAGCTCGGGCAGCGCGTGCATCTCGATGGTCGGGCTGAAAGTGTGCCCGTAGTCCACACAGCGCTCCAGCGAGGACTCCCAGAGGTTGGGCTGGAGTTCCTCCAGCATGAGGTGGATGGACTCGGCGATGATCGTGTCCGCCGCCGCGCCGAGCGCGCCGGTGGTCCCCTGGAACCGGTCCGCGCGCACGGCCGCACCGCTCGACTCCAGC
The DNA here is from genome assembly GCF_036014215.1 of Streptomyces sp. NBC_00440. Lineage (NCBI taxonomy): Bacteria > Bacillati > Actinomycetota > Actinomycetes > Kitasatosporales > Streptomycetaceae > Streptomyces > Streptomyces sp. NBC_00440. The sequence goes on along the minus strand of NZ_CP107921.1, from coordinate 6,592,503 downwards.
AGGGCGAACAGGTCTTCGGAACGAATGAGGGCCATCTTCAGGATCTCGGCGAGGCCGTTGCTGATGTGCCGCAGGTCGAGGCTGCGCAGGAACGACCGGTCCAGGAACGTGGCTGTGGCCGGCGCGTACGTCCCGAGCCTGTTCTTGCCCAGCTCGTAATTGACTCCGGTCTTGACACCGACTCCGGCGTCGACCAGCCCGATCAGGGTCGTGGGGATCCGGATGTACGGGGTTCCGCGCCGGTAGAGGCTCGCGGCGAACCCGACGATGTCGGTCAGCACTCCGCCCCCGACGGCGATGACCGGCTCACGCCGGCGGTCGATGCCGAAGTCGTTCATGGCGTCGACGACGCGCGTCACGGCATCCCACTGCTTGACCGCTTCGTCCGCGCGCAGCGACACGACCTGCGCGTCGACCCCATGACAGGCGAAGTACTCGCGCACCGTGGCGCCGTAGAGCGCGTCGACGTTCTCGTCCAGTACCACGAGACGCCTGTCCCCCGGGCGCAACGGCACATCCGGGCAGCCGTTCAGCAGAGTCGTGTTGTCGGGGGCGAACAGGCCGTCGGAGCTGACGACGTGGTAGCGCACCTGCCGGACGGCCTCGACCGTCCATACCGGACCGTTGTCGACGGCCTGGCGGAGTCCTTGAGTGAAAGCAGTACCGCTGCGCATTTCCCCTCCAGTTGTGAGCGCCGATGAACTAGGCGGCAGGCCTATTTAACGGCGTCGAGACCAATATAATAGCAGCAGAGCTTCGTGGGTGACATTCGTGTTACACTTCTCACGCATCGACCGATATAGCGTGGCAACGAACATTGGGCCGAGGTCGAGGCCCGCCACGCCCGTCTGCCGTGCCCCGAATCGCCGTAGACCAAAGGAGGTCGAACCATGGCAACGCTGGCGGAACGCCTGAATGCCTGGTTCACCGACGCAGCGACCGCGGATGCCGTGGGCCGCCTTCGTGAACCGTCGACGTCGGAGGTCGCTCAGGCGATCTCGAACGACACGAGCCACGAGGTGACCATCTCCAGGAGCTACCTCACGGCGCTGCGCAACGGGTCGCAGACAAATCCGACGGTCAACGTTCTCTCCGCCATCGTGAAGTACTTCCAGTCCCGCGACATGACCCTTCCGGTGTCGGTGAGCACACTTGTCAACGAGGCACCTCAGGCCCCCGCCGAGGAGAAGGACGAATGGGCGACGGCCCTCTCCGACCGGCAGGTCCGCTCGATTGCGATGCGCGCGGGCCAGCTCACGCCGGGTCTGCGCGACCAACTGCTGTCGATCATGGATGTGCTGGACGCGTCGAAGGGATCACCGGACACACCCGGTAGCGACGCCTGAGAAGCATCCTCCGGTCACGGACTCCGGAGGTCGTTCCGTGCACCGGAGCGCAGTTCACTCAGCTCGCCGGACAGCCGGATGAGTGCTTCGAGATCGTTCTCGTAGTCGCGGCCGGTGGAACGGCGGTGCTCCTCGGGAGCGATGACGAACGCCGCTGTCGTCGGCAGCTCGGTGTCCCGGGCACGCTCGCCACGAAGCAGGTGCAACGCACGGTCGACCAGTCGGGCGGATGCCTTGGTGTCGTCGCGTGCGGGGGCCGGCCCGTCGTCGGCTGCGCACTGCAGATAGGGGCCGAGGCGGGTCAGGCCGTCCCGGCACTCCACATAGCGTCGGTACACGGCCGAGGCGTTGGCGGGCATTGCGCTTCGGCGCCGGCTCCCACGGTCGAGGGCCAGCTCGGGATGGAACTCCATCATCCTGTTCCAGAGTTCCTCCAAGCCTCGGTACTGGGCCCGGCAGTCCATCCTCTCCTGCGCGATCTGCACGAGACTCACGACGCAGGGCACAGTCAGCCCGGCGCACACCACGATGGTGGCGATCTGGCCGAAGACGAAGACGTCTACGTAGTCGACCGGCCTCCCGGGCTCCCGGAGCGTGGGCAGGTTGACCCAGAAGAAGCGCAAGACGCAGGTGAAGGCGAGTCCGCTCAGCCCTACGGTGATGGCGCTCAGAGAGAGCTTGCGCAGCGGGTGTCCATGCCGCGCGTGCCGCCCGGCCAGAACGGCACAGGCGGTGTACCCGAAGAGCAGGTAGAAGTTGCCGAGGTTGTAGAAAACCCGGGTGCGCCAGTCCACGAGAAAGACCGATGTCAGGTCGTGGTTACGCAACGGTGGTGGAAGCAGCAGCGTGACGACGAGCATGCCCGCCAAGCAGGTCAGACAGGCTCCGAGCTCCCACGGCCACGGCAGCCTGAAGCTGTTCAGCGGGCTCTCCCGCAGGAATCCGACCATGAGACAGAGCCCGATCAGAACCGCCGCGTTGTAGGCGAACTTGGTGAAACCGACGAGAGTGTACTGGTCCACGAACCGGAGGACGACCGGTTGGCTCAGCGTGTTCCCCGTCCCCATCAGGAACAGCGCCAAACACAGGTGCACCCGCATCGAATCACGGAAGCGCCGCTGAATCAGAGCAGGCGTGGTCCATGCCGCGCCCCCGAGCAGGGTGACGATGGCAACCAGGTTGAGCATGCTCACCTGAGCCCATCCGTCAGGACCAGGCTGTTGTATACGGACGGACGCCACGGCTCGTCGAGGCCGTAGCGCTGCGCCCGGCGACTCATCGATATCGCGTGATGCATGACCGTCGAAGCGATGATCTCGGCGTCGCGCTCGTCCCGGTCCGCGTAGCACGTCCGAAGCTGCAACTCCGCCGGCCGCTCTCCCGCGAGGTCGTAGGCCACTATGTGTCCGACCTCGTGCAGAATGATGTGCGCTTGATGCGCCTTGGTGGTCCTGGCCTGATAAGCAATGACATCCTCATCCTCCCGCGAGATGAGCACACCGAAAGGTCCGTCGGCGGGAAGATCCCATTCGAGCAGGCGGATCGGCGTACCCCGCAGATCGCCCAGCAAGTGACACAGCGTGACGACATTCAGTGGCAGCGGCGGCGCGAGCTTTCGCATCAAGCGGCGACTGTGAGCGCGGAGCTGAGCATCACGCAAGCGGTTGCTACGAAGATCATGGCGGCGCCCCCAAGACCACCCCATCCTTTGACCGAGCATGCAACAGCCCTCCCCCGAGATAGTGCACAGGCTCAAGCCCCCACCAGGCCGGCCGTCCGCTTCACTCTGCCCGGGGATCAACCTACGACATGCGCCGCAGTCCGCCACTCGAAAAAAACGGTCTCTGGCCACTCCCCATGCCGGTGCGTCTTCGGTCATCCCCCTGACCGGCCCATAAATTTCGCGTATCCGACGCCTTTCAACTGTCATCGTGCTGCGCGTCAGCGAAGAAGGCCGATAATCGGATCACCCGCAGCTCTGAGCGGGCAGTGCTCAGAGGCGTACGATCGGCTGGAATGCGCACAACATCGGCAGCATTTGGCCAGATCACGACGGGACCGGACCGGGAACCCACGGCCTGTCGTGCCTGGTCAGGTACTCCGAGCTCCTTGACTCCTGATGTTGAACACACGAGACACTGGATCCGGATCGGACGTCTCAAGATCCACACGCGGAGGCAGTACATCGTGATCGCCGGCGGCTCCAGGCCGGATGGGCCGGGCGGCCCGGGCACCTCTCCCGCTGCCCAACGATCGCCGCCAAGGCTCCGCCATGACGTCACGCTCCGTACTACCCAGCCAGCTCGACGTGAGCTTGTTCCGGTTTGACGGACGCCTTTGGTGTGGTGGTCAGGCTGCGAGTGCGGTCTCGTACTCGGCGGGGCTGACGCCGGGCGCCCCGGACGATCGAGGCGTATGCCCGCGGGCTGCGAGCGGTGCAGTACGTCCAGGAACTGGCTGTGGCCCGAGCCGGCGATGCCCCACATGTGGCGGATGTTGGTGGCGGTGATGCAGTATCGCCAGCCGGTCTTGTTCTCGAAGGCGGTCAATTTCTTCAGATGCCGCCGGGTGGGCTTGACCCGGCGCACGATCAGCCGCATGCCGTCCGGCCAGCCTTCGCGGATGTTCAGCCCGGTCAACTCGGCGACGAAGTATCCTTCCTGGAGGCTGCCGCCCTGGTGTACGGAGGTCTCCCAGGCGGCGTCGGGTAGTTGGGCAATGGCCTTCTCGTCGTCCTCGGTGACCTTCCAGCCGACCGTGTAGCGGACCGTGCGCCGCGTGGTGTTCAAGGCTTCCAGGTGTTCCAGCAGCCCGTGGGTGGCTCCGGCCCCGTCCACCCGCACCAGTATTTTCGACGTGGAGGAGCCGGGGATCTGGGCGAGGGCCTCGGTGAGCACGGTGAGATGGTCGGCCACCGTGTTCGATCCGAAGTTTCCCGGCCGCAGGAGCATCGCCAGCGATTCGGTGGTGTTCGCGCACCACGCGGCCAGCGGATGAAACCCGAACGTCTTTTTGAAGGTGACCGCAGCCCCGGTCTTCTTCGAGGCTGCGGTGATGATGGTGGCGTCGAGGTCGATGACGATCCAGCCGGTCAGCCACTTGCCCGCCACGGTCAGCCAGGGGAAGCCGCCCAGCCGGCAGACGCAGCAGACTCCACACGTGCCGGCGCACCCTCGCCCGCGCCTTTGCCATCTTCGCCAGGGTGGCCTCGTCGAGCGCGGCCAGCATCCGGCGGGCGGTGGAGTCCGAGGCTGCGGTCCCGAGCAACGGCCGGTGAAGCAACTGAAGTTGCTCAGCCTCCGACAGGTTCGCAGCCCCCAGCGCGATCGCGATCGCCAGGTGCACCAGTACCCCGGCGCGTTCCCGCCGGCCAGCTGCTGCGCTGGACGGCAGTACCCCGGCCAGCGCACCCGTCAGCCCCATGCGGTCCGCGCACCGGCGCAGCAGCACCGCTCCCGCATGCCCGACCAGCCTCTTCCCGTCAGCCACCACGGACAGCCGACGGTCCCGCCCTGTACTCTCGACCACCAGAAAGGCGCCTTGCTCCCTCCAGCGGATACGATCTAGACACTCGCGTTCTCGCAGGTCAACGGCACCTTTCTGCTAGCGGGGCGTCAGATCACCCAATTCCGCTGAATACCCAGGGTTAATGCATCGAGTGGCGGGGCCGACTGGGCAGTCACAGCCGAGGGACCCGTCCGCCTCGCGACCGCCGCGGCGAGGCCCAGGGCTGGGTCGACCTGATGGACCAGCTGGGCTGGAAGCCGCTGCGCAACCGCCACCTGCTGCCCGAACGCGTGGCCCGGCGCCAGGTCACCACCGACCCTGTGCCGCGGCGGACGATCCCGGACAACCGCTGGCCTTCATCGATCTCACGGAGGCGTACTCGTTCGGCCACCCGCACAGCTTGACGCCGCACGCCGACCAGGACAGGACCCAAACGGTCCGTCACGTCACGACGAGGCAAGCGTTGCCTGAGGCGGCACTGGGCTCCAACGCCCGCGCAGGAAACGAGGCCGTTCGATGAGCCCGTACCGCCGTGTAGAGCCGAAAGGCGCCCGTCAGCCCTGGGAGTCCCCTGGGACTTTTCTGGGACTTCCGGCCCCATCAAGCGGCACGAACGTGAAATAGCCGAAAGGTCATTCGCCCAGGTCAGCGGCCATCGCACGCCTATCACAGCAGGTCACGACACTCGCTCGTCTCTTCCGGGACATCTGAACCGGTCCTGCCCGCCGCACCCCTTCCTGGCCCGCATTCGTGCGGCCGGGAAGGGGTGCGTCGCCATCTCCTCACAAGCTTCACTCGGACATGTCACACCTTTCCGCACAACCCCCTCCCCGTCCTCCGTAAGGGGGTTTCGAGTTATGGGTGTTCCTCCAAGCAACCGTGAACCATGTCTCAATAGCCGTCAACTTCCGCTGGAAGCAACGGGTTTACTCTGCATTTACAGTCCCTTGATGATCGCTCGCGACGAGCGATCCGGAAGGGACACACAAGTTGAGTACACACATCACCGGACGCGCGGCCCGATCCGGACGAAGGAGGGCCCACGTCCCTTCACTCGCACCGCTGTTACTGGCCGCCGGCATCGGTCCGGCCGACGGTCGGGCGGCAGCCGCCGAGCCCGTCGCCACCGCGGTCGCGGGGAGCGAGCCGCGGGCCCGGCAGCCGTCTGCGGCGGCCGAAGTCCATGAGGCCGACCCGGCCTGGGCCACCCAGCGCAGCGCCCCCTGAATCGCCTCCCGAAAACAGCAACGCGCGGCGGATACCGGCAAGCCCAGCCATCTCGCCAGTCAGATTCGACAGGACCGAATTGAACAGCCTTGAGATCCATACGATCAGCCGGCAACTCGCCGCCCTGCTGTGGCGTCAGCACACCGTCTACCGGGAGCGCGGCGGCAGCGCCGTCATCCGCGGCGAGCACGTCGGAAAGTGGATAAGCCTGACAGCCCGCGGAACAGGCCACGTACACATCCGCGCCGGGCGGCTGCTCGATGGCGGCACCTCCGCCCCGGCCCGCGCCGAGACCACCGCACCCTTCGACGGCGACATCACCGAACTGGCCGCGCACTGCCGTGCGTTGCTGCTCGAAACGGTGGACACCACCACGGGCACCGCACCTGCGGACCCGGCCACGCCCGCCCACGGACAACGCCCGTTACGGTCCGGCAATCGGGGCTCGATCACCTTCGCGCCGGCCTGTGGCGCTGTCGCTCTCGGGCTGTTCCTCGCCGCCATGGGCGGTGTGCTGGGCTGACCAGAGACGCCACCGCCACCACCCCGACCTGCGACATGCCGGTTCAGGGAGGGGTGGTGGCGTCTGCGGGCCGGCCGTCGGCGGCAGGTGGGAGCCCGTCGGTACCGAGCCCTGGTCCCAAGGCCGTTGACAAAGGGATCAGGGCCTGCCGACCATGGAACTCACATCGGCACTGACAACGTTGTCGAACGACGCACCGGGAGCGACGTGACCCAGTTGAATCGCAGGCGTTTCCTGTCCAGTGGGATCGCCACCGCCGGTGGTGGTGTTCTCGGCGCGCTCGGGCTGTCCGGCGTCGCCGACGCAGCGCCGGGCGGCGGCACCACAGGCACCCCGAACTCCCAGAGCACCCATCTCGTCCGCACCGACGGCCGCGAGATCACCAGCGGCTGGACCTTCACCGCGGCGGACGGCACGACGCCGCCCGGGAACCGGATGGCCAGCGCGCAGCGCATCACCGGCCTGAAGCCGGCTGTCGTGCCGGGCACGCCGCTCACGAGCATGATCGCCAACGGCGAGTACCCCGATCCGCTGTACGGCCACATCGTGACCGACACGATCCCTGACACCCTCAAGGACACCGACTACTGGTACCGGGTCGCGTTCCCCGTGCCGCGGCTGATCCCGGGCCAGCGGTTCTGGCTGCGGTTCGACGGCATCAACTACCTCGGGACGATCTGGCTCAACGGCACCGAGGTGGGCACCATCGAGGGTGCGTTCAAACGGGGCGTCTTCGATGTCACGGACATCATCGCGAAGGCCGACGGCACGGCTCACCTCGCGGTGCTGATCGGCAAGCTGGACTACGCCGACCCTCCGGCGTTGCCGAGCTACGCCAGCGGCGTGACCCGCGGCGGGCGCAACGGCGGCAAGACCGGGATCACTCTGAAGAACGGCCCGACGTTCTTCTGTACGGCGGGCTGGGACTGGCTGCCGACCATCCCCGACCGGGACCTGGGCATCTGGCAGCCGGTCACCTGGTCCACGACGGGGCAGATCCGGCTGACCGACGTGCACGTCGATCCGACGCTCTCCGCTGATCTGAGCACGGCCGACATCGCGATCGGACTCACCCTCGACAGCGCCTTCGACTCGTCCCGGTCCGTGGTGGTCAGGGGTACCCTGGACGGCCACGAGTTCGCCCGGACCGTGACCGTGCCGGCCGGCGCATCCACGGTGACGGTGACGTCGAAGGACATCGACTGCCTGCGGCTGAACCGCCCGAAGCTGTGGTGGCCCAACGGGTACGGCGACCCCCACCGCTACCGGCTCTCGATCGGCGTCGAGTCCGGCGGCCAGGTCCACGACGAGCGGACGGTGGACTTCGGCGTCCGGCGGATCGAGTACACCAAGCCGATCCAGTCACAGACCGGCACGCCGACGGACTGCCTTGCGATCACCGTCAACAACCAGCCGATCCTGGTGATGGGCGGCAACTGGGGCCTGGACGAAGCACTCAAGCGCATTCCGCGGGAACGGCTCCGCGAGCAGGTGCGGCTGCACAGCGAAGCCAACCTCAACCTGATCCGGAACTGGAACGGCCAGAGCAGCACCGAGGACTTCTACGAGGCGTGCGACGAGTACGGCATCCTCGTCTGGCAGGACTTCTTCTGCTCGACGGAAGGTCCTGCCCCGGCGAACGTCACCCGCGACCTGGACAACATCCGGGAGTGCATCGTGCGGTTCCGCAACCACCCGTCGGTCCTGCTGTGGTGCGGCGGCAACGAGGGCCCGCCGCCGCAGCAGCTCGTCGACGGCCTGGACGCGCTGGTCGCCGAGCTGGACCCCAAGCGCGCCTCGCTGACCAGTTCGGCCGGCGACACCGGCAAGAACCCCATTGGCGGTTACAGCTCGGGCGGGCCGTACCACTGGGTCACCCCCAGCACCCACTTCGACCTCAACGACGGCACCCACTGGCCGCCGTTCCACAACGAGGTCGGCTCGTACTCGATCCCCACGCTGGAGTTCATCAAGAAGATGATCCCCGAGGCGTCGTGGGAGCACCCGGACGACTCCTGGGCCGACCGGGACGTCAACGGCAACGGCGGCAACGGCGGCGGCGCGGGCTACCTCCAGATCACCGCGAAGCGCTACGGCGATCTGCAGAATCTCCCGGACTTCGCCCGCAAGTCCCAGCTGATGAACTACGAGTGCATCAAGGCGATCTACGAGGCGCACGCCGCGAACATGGAGAGCGCCGCGCCGGGCAAACCGTACCCGCGCACCGGCGTCATCATGTGGATGACCAATCCCGCGCAGCCCAGTTTCGTCTGGCAGATGTACACGCACGACCTTGAGGCACACTCGTCGTTCTACGCGGTCCAGCACGCCTGCAGGCGGGTCAACGTGATCCTCAACAGCAAGACGTACGACGTGGTGGTGGCCAATCACACCCGAGAGGCCGTGCTGGGCACCGTAGCCGTCACGCTCTACGACCTGGACGGGAAGGCGTTCGCCAACACCTCCTGGCGCGTCGGCGGGGCGGCGGCGTCCGACCACACGGTGACCGGCAACATCGCCGCGCAGCTGAACGGCGCACCTTCCGATGTCGCCTTCGTCCGGCTCTCGTTCGAGGATGCGCACGGCGCCGAACCGGTCCGCAACTTCTACTGGATCGAGAACCCGGCCCGGGCCGCGGGATTCCTGAGCCTGAACGATGTGGCCCCGGCCGCCGTCTCCGTCACGGCCGACGTGAAGCACGGGAGGGACAACACCGAGCTGACCGTGGAGGTCGAGAACACCGGCGGGGCCGTGGCACTGATGGTGCACCTGCAGGTGTACGACACCCGGACCGGCGAACGCATTCTGCCGGCGACGTTCGACGACAACTACCTGAACCTGGTGGGCGGTGAGTCGCGCACTGCCAGGGTCCAACTGGACACCGGTCAGGTCCGGGACCACAAGAACATCGGGGTGCGGATCGACGGCTGGAAGATCGACCAGCGCGCCTCCCGGCTGCGGGGACACGGCGTGGCCGTCACCTTCAACCAGGCGGCGTTGTCGACCCATCCGGCGACGAAGACCTTCGGCGGGTAACCGGAACGCGCGGGTAGGGCCGGCCACGGCGGTCGGCCCTACCCGTCATCCGGGCCTTCGCCCACCTTGTAAACCCAGTGGAACTAGCGGCCGGTCCTGTCGTGGACCCGGACGATGCCGCTGTACGTGGAGATGTAGGCGGAGCCGTCCGGACCGAGGGTGATCGGGGACCAGTTGTTGTTGTAGGCGTCGCCCGTCCCGGTCAGGATGCGGAAGCGCGTCTTACCGGTGCGCCAGTCGATGGCGCTGAGGTACCAGGCGTCGACCCCCTTGCTGCTCTCCGGCTTCGAGTAGGCGTACAGCAGGCCGTTGGAGCGGGAGAGCTTGGTGACGACTGTGGGGGACTGTTCCTTGCTGGTCCAGGCGACCTTGCAGCCGGTGCCCGCCTTGTTGACCTCGATCTTGGTGATCCCGCCGGGGGTGCTCCGGCCGCCCTGGGTGCTCTTGGTGGATGTGTAGCCGTAGTCGTTCTCCACCGAAAAACCGTTGCCCCAGGCGGTCAGCGAGTTTTCGGTGGCGCCCGCGCCGGGCCGGAAGACAGGAACGGAGCAGACCAGGCGGTTGCCGTTGACGTGGTTGCCGCGCCGGTAGACCAGGACGTGCATACGGGGATCGGCGTTGTCGGTGATGCCTGCGTACTTGTTGCCGAGCAGGGCGGGCGTCGCGCCTGTGCCCTGGTTGATCTGGCCGGGCTTGGTGCGGGTCCCGCGGTCGTACGTCTCGCGCCAGTCGGTCCGCGGCGTACCGTCCGGCCCCGCATGCATCTTGTACAGGGCGTGGTCGGTGGCGATGAATGCGCCGTCGGGGCCGGTGGAGAAGGAGTTCTCGATCTGCTCGCCGTGGAGGTCGACCGTCCGGACGGTGCCGGTGTCCGCGTCGACCGTACCGACGCGGCCGTGGTCACTGACCCACCACATCAGGCCCTGGTAGTCCACCTGGACCGCGGTCACCGGGTCGCACTCGCCCTTCGGGTCCGGGTCGGCTGCGGTGGCGCAGGTGTGCGACAGGTACGGGCGCAGGTCCCAGTTGTCCGACTGCTTGAACTCCCAGCGACCGGAGGATATGTGATTCACCGTCAGTCGCTGGATGTGCTGGTCGGCGCTCGCGATGACGATCCGGTCGCGGTTGTCCAGGTAGTAGTAGGAGCCCGAGGTGTCGGAGAACATCAGGGCGGGGTTGCCGGTCGCGGCCGCCTGGTAGGTGGAGGGCCGCACCGGGAGCGGGTAGGAGGCCAGGTCCTTGAGGGTGGCGGGGTCCTCCAGCCGCAGGGTCGGATGGTGCGAGGCGCCGCCGCAGTTGAGGACCATCAGCCCGTTGCGAAGGAACGTGGCCGTGGCGCACTGGGCCGGGTCCTTCGGGTCGGTGACCTTGCTGGAACCGGTCACCCCGGGGTGGCGTCCCAACGGACCCCCCTGCGGCTGGGTGTTGCTCGCATAACTGTCGCCGTGCATGGCGCTCCGGCCGTCCTGCGCCATGAACGGGTTGTGGACCTCGCTGCCCGGCACCGCGTGCGGGCTCGCCGGGCGGCCGGTGGAACCGGGGGCCCGGCTCGGGCCGGGGCCGCTCAGCAGTGGCCCGGCCTGCGCCGCTCCGGTGCCGGCGAGCACCAGCGCGGCGGCACCGGCAGCCGATGCGGCCAGGGTCGCGACGCGACGCAGTTTCGAGGTGGGGGATTTCATGGGGGATCCTTCCCTGGCGCTCAGAAATAAGGCGAGTGCCTTAGCAAGGTACACCAATCTTTAAGGCGGGTGCCTTATAATAGGATCCATGACCAGAGGAAGCACGACACGCGAGGCCATGGCCGAGGTGGCCCTGCACATGTTCGCCGAGCGGGGGATCGACGCCGTATCGCTCCGGGAGATCACCGCGGCCTCGGGTCAGCGCAACAAGTCGGCGGCCCAGTACCACTTCGGCAGCAAGGAACAGCTAGTCCGGGAGATCTTCGAACGCCATACGGGGCAGGTGGACATCCGCCGTCAGCACCTGCTGGCCACCCTGTACGAGAACGGCCGGGAACCCTCCCTGGAAGAACTGGCCGACGCCCTCATCCGTCCGCTGGCCGGCGCGCTCATCGAGCAGGAGCACAGCCATTACGCGCGCTTCCTCGCCCAAGTGGCCACTCCCCCATGGACGGTGGCCCTCGTACCGGCCGATCCAGCGGCGACACAGAGCGTGCAGACCGTCTTCAGCGCAATCGCCCGCCTCCTGGACGACCTGCCCGAAACCATCCTGCGCACGCGGCTCGCCCTGGCCATGATGCTCACCGTCCGCGCCCTGGCCGCGTGCGAGCACGCCATGGAACAGAGCGGGTCCGACAACGCGCGGCGGGTCGCGCTGCTCACCGCAAACCTCATCGACAGCACCATCGGAATCCTGCGGGCACCCGTGTCCGAGGCCACGCGAAGCCTTCTCCCCCCGGACCCGGAGCCGGTGACCCGCGATGACGACTGGCCCTGGCACCTTCTCATCGGTGCCGAAGCGGGGTTCTGACCACAGAACTCGATGCCGCCGTTGGGGCCCTCGCCCGGCCGGACCGCACGGTGCGGGCGGCGAACGCCCTCGTCGGAGAATTCCGTATCAAAAACGCTTCGTCGCCGGCCCCCTGGAGCACAGGGCCGGCGACGAATGCAACAGCGGCAGATCAAGCCCCTTGCGCAATATGGCGCGACAGCAGGAATGTCACCGCACAAGGGGTGTTTCCGCTCGGGTTCAGCAGAAGCGCGGAATGGCACCGATGTTGGTGATGTACCGCGCCGACACGAAGTTACCGCGGGGCGTCTTGTACCACAGGTTGTTACCCGCGACGTTCTGGCCGTGCACCTTGCACACGATCTCGATGATCGAGTTGTGCGAGTAGGAACCGACGACCCGGAAGCGCTGGCTGGGGCCGCTCCGCACCAGCACGCCCGTCGGGGAGATCACACGCCCCTTGTAGAAGGACTTGGCCGCGACAGTCATCTGGCCGTTGCTGGCCGTGCCGTTGCTGAGGTCGCCGGCCAGAGCGGGACCTGCGGCCACGCCGACGGCCATCACACCGGCAGTCAGCGCCATGACGAGCTTGCTGGTCTTGGGCTTGGGGAACACGCATTGCCTCCACGAGGTCACAGACCGATGGGTAGATGCCGTGAGGCGACGTCCCCGTACATGCGCCGACACGAACGGCTCACTGCTCGCACAATCCGCCGTCGAACGGCCCACAGAGGGAAATGAATCGCCTCAGCAAGAGGAAGCTACTGCCACCACCACAGCAACCGTCCGAACACGCAATTCAACACACAGCGCGATCTCCTGAATGGGCGTACGGCATTGATCCGTTCGAGGTAATTCGACTGTGCAGCCGGATCTCCTGGACGGATCAGCGGGCTCCAGCAATTCCGCACGGTCAGGAGGCTCGCCCGGTCTCCGCCCGCGCCGGGCGGAACAGGCGCCGACGAGCTATCAGTTCGACGGTCACGGCAACGGCGACGGCCTGCACAGCCATGAGGGCGATCAGGACGAACAGCTGCGCAGCGCCGGCCATCATCGGGCTCGCACCCCCAAGGAGCATGCCCACGAACGCCCCGGGAAGGGTGACCAGCCCGACAGTACGCGTCTGATCCAACCCCGGAAGCAGGGCGTCGGATGCCGCGGGACGCGCGATCTCCATCCGCGCATCCCGGTCGAAGAAGCCCAGCGCCATCGCAGCCTCGACCTCTCCCCTGCGCTGTTCCAGCTGGTCCAGGGCGCGGCGTCCCGCGAGCACCGTCGCGGTGAGGGCGCCGCCGATGAGAATGCCGGTGATCGGAATGAGTACGAGGCCCTTGAGGGGAACCAGCCCCGTCAGCAGCAGCGCGGTCACCGTGGGGACGACGCCGGCCGCAAGGGGTGCGGCCGTGAGCCACCAGGTGTGGTTGCTGGTCAGCCGTCGGCCTGCCGTGCGTACGGCGACGGTGAACATCACGACCAGGAACGCTGCCAGCCCGGCCACCCTGGTGACCGCCCAGGTGATGATCAACGACACCACGGCGAGCTGGGCGGCCGCGCGCACTCCTGCGACCAGGATTTCCCGGGGACGCCCGGCCGGGGAATCAGAGGAATCAGGGGACAGCCGGAAGAACCAGGCGACCCCCGCCGCCACCGCCAGCAGCACCACCAGCAGGACTCCGAGGGTGATGTTGACCGGCAGAAGAGATCTCGCACTCAGGGTCACATGCCTCACCGTAAGGGGCACCACCGGCGCGACCCAGCCCGGGCTGGAGCATCACGTTCCACAGCCTCACATCACGGTGGAACACGGCCAGTTCGCGGCCGTCGCCAGCGTGCCGGCCGGCGATCCGGTCCGGCAGCCACAGCGCGGCAGCGGATCACGCCCGGCTTCCGAACGGCCGCTCGCTCAGTGGCTCAGGATGTTCGCCGCCACGATCAGAAGCCCGATCAGCATGTCCACGCCACCGGTGCGGGACGCCCTGCCCCAGCTGCGGCCCGCCACACGTGCGGCCCAGAGCCCCCAGCCGAACAGCGCCACCGTGTTGATGCCGAGGGAGAACGCGATGGCGGATTCCTCCCCCCACCAGCCCGCGTGCGCGCCGAGCAGGGCGGCCACCGTGGGCAGCACCGCGGCGGCCAGCGGCCACTCGGTGAGCACCGACCGTACGGTGCTGCTGGTGACCGGCACTCCGTCGGCCTTTCGGTGGGCGATGGCATGGGCGTAACCGTGCGCCGCCGCCGACGCGAGTGACGTGAGCAGAACCCAGAGCGCGTCGTACCCGGGGTCCGGGCTGCCGTTGTCGTTGTCCAGAGCGGCGGCCAGTGCGCTGGCGAGGATCGTTCCGTAGATGCCGCCGAACAGGAGCCGTTGCAGTGGTTCGGCGCGCCGGGCCGGGGACACGGGAACACTCGGGCTGGCGGGCAAGGCGCATCCTCCATGGCGAACGAGTCAGTCGATCGATACAGGGATACAACCCCATACCGTCGTGATTCCCCCGTATCTGCGTGCGGGAGCCGCTCGGTCCGGCAGCGGCTCACCCCGGAGCGCGGCGGCACGGCGGCACGGCGGCACGGCGGCACGGCCACGGGGAGCGTGAGCGGCCCGTGTGCGGTATCCAGAGATATGAGCCCGCTGCGGATACTGCGCCCGCTCCACGAGGACCTACCGCGCCCGAAAGCGCTCATCGCGGTGCCGTTCGCCCTGATCGCCACCGTCACGGTGCTGGACATCCTCGCGCCACCGGACGTCCACCTCGGCCCTTTTCTCGTGGCGGCTCCGGCGATCACGGCGTCGTTCGCCGGACCCCGTATGACCGGCTTCGTCGGTGCGGTCGCGGTCCTGGCCCAGTCGCTGGTGGGCATCGCGCGCACCAGCATCAACGACCTCAATCACACGTACCAGATCGCCGCGCTGTTCCTGATCTCCGTCTTCGTCACCTTCTTCGCCCATGTGAGGGAGCAGCACGTACGGGAGATGTCGCAGCTCCGCTGGGTGGCACAGGCGGTGCAGCGTGTGGTGATGCCCGCGCTGCCCGAGCGGAGCGGGACGCTGCGCATCGCGTCGCGCTATCTGGCCGCCGAGGCGGAGGCGCAGCTCGGCGGTGATCTGTACGCGGCGGCCCGCACGACCTGGGGCACCCGCGTGATCGTCGGAGACGTACGCGGCAAGGGACTCGACGCGATGGGCGAAGCCGCCCAGGTCCTGGGCTCCTTCCGGGCCCTGACCCACCAGGAACCCGGACTTCCGCAAGCCGTGGCCCAGTTGGAGGCCGGGGTCGCCGCGTACGCCGACGGACTACCGCCCTCGGAGGGGGACGCGGAACGCGGTACGGAGGCGTTCGTGACCGCTGCCGTGCTGGACATCCCGGACGCCGACCCGGAACTCCGTCTGGTCAGCTGCGGGCATCCGCCGCCCCTGCTGCTGCGGTCCGGCCGGGTGCTCTCGCTCGACGTCCGGGAGCCCGCACCGCCGCTGGGGCTGGGGGCGCTGGCCGGGTCGGCCTTCACCGCCCAGACGTTCCCCTTCGGCGCCGGCGACATCCTGCTCCTGTACACGGACGGCGTCATCGAGTCCCGCGACGGGGCAGGCCGCTTCTACCCGCTGCCCGACCGGATCGCAGCGTGCCGCGCCGACGGACCGGACGCGCTGCTGGAGGATCTGTGCGCCGATCTGCTGCGTCACGCCGACGGCAGCCTGGGAGACGACGCGGCCCTGGTGGCCATCGAACGGCTCGCCGCACCCTGACGACACGGCCGCCGGACGGCCCCGGCCGAGGCTTCCCCGGGCCCGGCCCATGCCCGCGGACATTCGTCCCGAAGAATTCACAATCATGATCAATCGGGCACGTCCGGCAAATAGTCAACGCCCACAAGACCCCATATGAGCACCTTGCTGAATTTCCGTCAGATGCCAGAAAGATAACGCTTCCCCGGGATCGTCACCCCATCCCGTGGTGCTAAGATCATCACGCTTGCCAGGCGGTACCAAACCCGCTATGGCGCTTAATTGCGCAGCGCGTCGGGCCAGAATTCCGCCACCCCGGGGGGAACTTTGCCATCAGCCGGGCCTTTAAAGGCAGTCGGGCAGGAGAACGCGCGCGACCGATCCCGTATGTCTGCGGCCACGAGTGCACTCGACCGCGCCCCCGAGACATTCAGAGCCCGGCGGCCCCGCCACCCGAAGAGAGCCCTATGACTCAGTACCTCCAGGATCCAGCACTCTGGGCTTTGATAGCTGGTACTCCTGTCGCCGCTACCGCGATCGTTCGCGGAAGAAAGTCGATTTCCAAGCTCCGTACGGAAAAGCAAGAACTCAGAAGCCACTACGCCACCCTGGAAGAACACTACGCGGAATCCGTGGAAGAGGCGAAAGAGCGGGCCGAAGAAGCCACCAAGACCGCTCTGAAATCCGCCATGCGGACGCTTCAGGGTCTTGCGAGTGAGCAGCAGCTCGCCATTTCGAAACTCCAGGGCAAGTACGGCGAACTCCAGATTCTCCAGGACCTCCTGGACATCGACCACATGAATTCCCAGTTCGCACGGCGCGCCCAGTCCATTGCCGTGCTCTGCGACGGCTGGCTCGGCCGTCAGCGCGCCGACGCGTCGCTCTACGACGTGGTCCGCAGCGCGAAGGGCCGTATCCGCCACTTCACCCGAGTGGAGATCCGGACCCAGAGTCATTTCGCCATCGTGAGCCGCGCCGTCGAACCGGTCGCGCTGACACTCGCGGAGCTGCTCGACAACGCCACCAGTTACTCGGCGCCGGAAACCATGATCGAGATCAACATCCGGCCGGTTCCCAAGGGCGTCTGCATCATCGTCGACGACGCCGGTGTCGGCATGAACGAGGAGGAGAAGAGCCGCGCGGCCAAGCTCCTTTCGAGTGAGCGCTCCCCCGGCGTCGCGGGACTCGGCAACCCGCCGCAGTTCGGATTCACCGTGATCGGCGTGCTCGCCGCACGCTACGGATTCAGTGTCTCCGTGGACACCACGTCGCCCTACGGCGGTGTGCGCGCGGTCGTGCTCCTGCCCGACGACCTCCTCACGTCGATGCCGGAACCCGCCCCCCAGCCCCAGGCGAAGGAGATTCCCACCGTGGCCGCGTCCTCCCCGATGCCGCCCGAAGAGGATCCGGCGGCAGCACCGGCACCGGCTCCCACGACCACCTTCGGCGGCCTCCCGAAACGCAGCAGAAGGGGGCCGATCTCCATCGTGCCGGAAGCCGACGCCGGGGCCGCCCCTGCCAGGTCGACCGAGCAGATCGCCTCCGTGATGGGGGCGTTCCAGCGGGGGACCCAGTCGGGACGCCGTTCCACCAGTGCAAGCAGCGAAGGGCCTGAGACTCAGTGAACTACGACCTGTCATGGATGCTTGACAGCGCCCTGGAAGTCCCCGAAGCGCGGCACGCGATCCTCGTCTCGGCGGACGGCCTGCTCATGGCCCGCTCCAAGGAAGTCGGCAAGGACCACGGCGACACCATCGCCGCCGCGATGAGCGGGATGCAGTCCCTGAGCCGCACGGTGGCCGACTTCTGCGGCCGCCCGCCGAACGGCCGGCCCCAGTGGCGCCAGACGCTGGTCGAGTTCGAGCACGGCTGGGTGTTCCTCATCTCCGCAGGCGAGGGCGCCTACCTCGCCGTTTCGGCCTCCCCCGAGGTCGACATGGCGGAGATCTCCTTCCGTATGCAGCAGTTGGTCGGCCAGCTCGGCAAGGCACTGACCAGTCCTCCGCGCGAGATTGCCGACGCCGACGCATGACGACGACAGAGGAGCCGGACCAGGAGCCGGAAGCCCCGCAATTAGTGCGTCCGTACGTCATCACCAACGGCCGCAGCCTGGTGGACGATCACGAGTTCTCGCTGATCACGCTGATCACCGTGGCCGAGAACTGCCCCGCGATCGGCCATCTCGACCCGGAGAAGCGCCGGTTGGTCGAGCTGTGCTCCGGGGGGTACCTCGCGGTCGCCGAGATCGCGGGTCACACCCAGTTGCCCGTCGGCATTGTCCGCGTCCTGCTCGCCGATCTCACCGATGCGGGATACCTCTACACGCGCAAACCCATTCCGCGGGCCGAGCGTGTCGAACGACGCATACTTGAGGAGGTGCTGAATGGCCTTCAAGCCCGTTTCGGATAGCGGGGTCTATCTGAACGAAACCGTGCAGACCGCGGCGAAGATCCTGGTGGTCGGGCACTTCGCCGTCGGAAAGACCACATTCATCGGAACCATGTCGGAGATCCCTCCGTTGCGGACCGAGGAAGTAATGACGCGGGCCGGCGAGGAGATAGACGACCTCAAGGGAACGCGCGGCAAGACCACGACAACCGTCGCGATGGACTTCGGCCGGCTCACGCTGAGTGAGAATTTGGTGCTCTATCTCTTCGGAACACCGGGACAGCAGCGTTTCGTCCAGGTATGGGAAGACATGTCGCGCGGGGCGCTCGGCGCCCTCGTACTGGTCGATCCCGAGCGGCTTCAGGAGTCGTTCCCCGTGATGGACCTGGTGGAGCAGTACGGCATTCCGTACACCATCGCCGTCAACCGGTTCGACATCGGTACGAAACACGAGGACACGGAGATCAGAGAAGCTCTCGACCTGCTTCCCGAGACACCTCTGGTGAGTTGCGACGCGCGCGATCAGCGCTCGTCCGCGAATGCTCTGATCGTCCTCGTGCGATACCTCCAATCCCGTCTCACCTAGGAGTTCCACCCCATGCGACCCCCCTCGGAGTCCTCCCCGCCACCCGGCTGCCCGGCGCACGACACCGGCCACCGCACCGCCCTCTACACGCAAGAATTCGCCAAGGACCCGCAAGGCCACTACAACTACCTGCGGAAGTTCGGCCCCGTCGCACCCGTCGAGCTGGCCCCGGGTGTGGACGCTTCGCTCGTCACCGACTACGCCGCAGCGCTCCAGGTGCTCCAGAGCCCCGACACCTTTGTCCGCGACTCGCGGCGCTGGCGCGCGCTGAACGAAGGAGAGGTGCCGCTGGACAGCCCCGTGCTGCCGATGATGGCGTACCGGCCGGGCCCTCTGTTCGAGGACGGCGCACGGCATTTGAGGCTCCGTCAGGCAGTGACGGACAGTCTGGCGAAGCTCGATACACACCAGTTGACCCGGATGGTGGAGCGCACCGCCACCTATCTGATCAGTCAGTTCAGTGGGCGCGGCCAGGTCGATCTGATCGGCGACTATGCGCGCCTTGTGCCGCTGCTGGTCTTCAACGATCTCTTCGGCTGCCCGGGCGATCTGGGTGACCGGGTCGCCTTCGGCATTTCCGGCATTTTCGACGGGACCGACGCACAGCGGGCGAATGATGTCCTCATAGAGGCGCTGCTGGAGCTGGTCACGCTGAAGCGGACCCAGCCCGGCGATGACATCCTCACCCACCTGCTCCAGCATCCGGCGGGGCTGAGCGACGAGGAGATGATCCCCCAGCTCATCCAGCTCATCGGCGGCGGCTTCGAGCCGATGTCGAATCTGATCGGAAACGCCCTGCGGGTCCTGCTCTCGCAGGGCCAGGCCGACGGTCCGCAGGCCGGCATCGTCCTCGTCGAGGACGCCATCAACGACGTTCTCTGGAACAGCTGCCCCATAGCCAACTACGCCACGCACTTCCCCCTGTATGACGTCGATCTGGCGGGCAGCAGGCTGAACGCCGGAGACCCCGTACTCATCTCCTTCGCCGCCGCCAACTCCGACCCGAGCCTCGCCGCAGGCCGTGGGACGGTGAGCAGGCGCGCCCATCTGGCCTGGGGTGCGGGCCCGCACGCCTGCCCGGCCAAGGACCCGGCGATGATCATCGCCGTGCAGGCCATCGAGAAACTGCTCAACGAACTGCCGGATATCGAGATGTCGGTGGATCCTGACGCTCTGGCCTATCGGCCGGGCCCCTTCCACCGGGCACTCAGCATCCTACCCGCCCGGTTCACCCCGGTCCGGAGCACGCTGCCCCGAACCAGCAGCAGCACAGCCGCGGTTCGCAGCCCGGGAGGCCGCCCGGCGGAGGCAGCGCCTGCCGCCGCGCAGAAGGGCAAGTTCTGGAGCGGGTTCCTGACCTGGTGGAAGGGATGACCGCGCCACTACCGCGTGGCGGGCGCCAGAGGGCTTGATCTGCGCAGGTGCCACGTGGACCAGGTGTCTTCCTCGTCTCCGATCCGTCCGCCACTGGCGATCGGCACGGCGGCGAGGAATTCATCCGGCAGGTCAAAGGCGTCCACCAGGGTCAGCATATGAGGTGCGAGCGCGGCCATGACGTCGGTCGTGGCATCGGGGAACGCGCGGACATGGCCGGCGGTCAGATGGCCGTCGGCGAGCAACTCCCCGGTATGGGCGCTCAACTGGCGGAGCAGGAACAGCCTGCACAAGTCCTCCAGCAGGGTTCGTGCCGTCGGATCCGTCGCCCGTGCCGCGGCAGCGATGAACGCGTCGGCAGCCCGGCGGCAGGCGTGCGCCGAGACCATCTCCAGAGCCGGCGTGGACGCCGCGTTCCAACGTCCGAGCGGATCACCCGCGGGGCCCCGGCGCAGAGCGGTCCTGGCCCGGCCCTGTGCGGCGGACTCGACCTCCACGAGGAGAGCACGCAGAAAGGCGAGGTCGGTCAACGACCTCTGGACCAGGGGCACATGGGGCAGGTGGTCCTGTTCCACCTCATGGCCGAAGATCATTTCGGCCCCCGCCTTCACCCAGATGACAAGATTGTCGCCTTCCGCGGTGATGCCACCCTCTATGTTCAACGGCAGATCCGAAATCCCGTTGACCGGGAAGAGCCCCTGCGCCCCGCAGCGCTCCCGGGACTCGATCGCGATCGCCCGGGCCTGCCAGCTGATCCAGCCCTTCGCGACCGCGACCAGACGCTCGGTCTCCGTCCGGTTCTCCGCCGTGTGCCCGACCCACTGAGAGACGACCTCCCGGTGAAGGAACGTCATGGCGTACGCCGTCGCTGTCGCGTCGAGCAGCCTGCCGTGGTGGCTGCGATGCGCCACCAACGGCACCCGCTCGCCGAGCCTCGGCCCGCTGATATGCCGGGTATGCGCGTGCCGCACGGCAATGGTCAGCGCCGCTCGCGACATCCCGAGGGTGCCCGCGCTCATGCATAGCTTCCCGCTGGTCACCCGCCCGATCGAATGCAGGAACCGCTTTCGCGCGCTGCCCAGGCTGCTGTGCAGTGTCCCGTCCCGGTCGAGACGGCCGTGCTCCGCCTCCAGCAGAGCCTCACGTGGTAACTGCACTTGGTCGAACGAGGTGAGGCAGTGGTCCACCGGGGTGCCGGTACGGTCCGGAAGCTCCCGGACATGGACCCCGGGAACACGGCCGTTGTCATCACTCAGCGGCGTCAGGAAGAGGAAGCACCCCTGGTCCACTCCATCGACCAGCAGCCTCGCCGCGACCACCGCGCTCTTCGGACCGCCGGCCAGGCTGGTGTTCGGCATGAACTTCTGGGCGCCCGGCGTGGGGGTGTGCAGGACGAACCCGCCGGTCTCCCAGTCGAGTTCGGCGGTTGTCCCCAGGGCCGAAGCGTCGTTGCCGTGGTCCAGCTCCGTACAGAGGAACGTCCCTATGCGGCGCATCGACGTAAAATCGGACACATCACGCCCGGCGGTGCCGGCACGCTGATCCAGCAGGCTCCCCAGGAACAGGTTGTAGTGGATGCTCGCCACGGTGCAGAGGCCGCCGTCCACCACCCCGGTCCACTCGTGCAGCGCGGCCAGCCGCCGGACGTCGAAAGCCAGATCCGCGGCATCACCGGCCGCATCGTTCACCAGACGCAGCCGTGAGTACGAGAGCTGAACACGTTCCGCCGGGGAGAGCCCGGGCCGGTGCCGAAAGCTCTCCGTGGCGATGAGGTCCCGCCAGGCTCCATGCACCCGGGCCTGGTCCTCACCGTCGAAGAGGAGATGGGCCAACTCGCGGCTCCGGGCAGAGGCATGGGCCACGCCCCGCTCCTCCGGCAGGCGGCTCCGTTCCGACACGACTTCAAGGAGACCCTTGTCATGGAGTGGCTGCATGGTCACGAAGTACTCCGCAAGAACGCTTTCGCCAGTGAATAGAAAGTTGAAACAAGTGAATACCCGCCGCCATCTCTTCTCCAGGTCTCGCGTGGTTTTTTTTTGAGTGGAAGATCACTGGGGAAATGGCTTGAGCAATGGTGACGCCTCCATTACCCTCGGCGCTCGCGTGACTCCAGTGCGTAAGATGACAGATCGGGCAAAAATGGTATTTTGAGCGAATACCGCCGGGTGGCGAGCGATGTTTATCCATCGGACCTCGCAGGGTATTCTCCTCTGTGGCCGTGCGAGACATCGTCTCACCCGCCGCATAAAGCACCGTACCCAGGGGGCGGTAGCTCCCGGCGTCGTCTTTAATTTAGACTCTCAGGTACAAGGATTCCCTGTAAAGGAAATAGCGATCGGACAACTTTCGGGCGATATGGTGAATCCTTGCAATTTCGGGGACTTCCGGGCTTGTCATGCCATCGCGCTGAAACGCACCGGCTCGCGAAGCCGTGCGGCAGCGCCGCGCCACCGCGAACCGCGCGGGCAGGCCCCCTCCCGGCGCAGCCGCCTTCAGCCAGTGCCGGCGATGAACTCCCGCAGTGCGGCGATCAGTTGCTCCGGCTGGTCCTCCGCGATCAGCGTTCCGCTGTCCTCGATCTCCAGGAGCCGCCCCTGCGGCAGCAGTTCGGCGAGACGACGGCCGTGGGCCCGGGGCATCATGCGGTCCTCCAGCGCCCACACCACCAGCGCGGGTCTGTCGAACGTCCGCAGTCCCTCCGCTGCCTCCAGCAGCTCCGACTTGCGTACGCCCAGACCGTAGCGGCGGAAGTCCTCGCGGATCGCCCTGTCGGTGCGGAGCGGGCGGAGCCAGCCGTTGACGATCTCGTCGGGCACGGGCCGCTTGGTGAGCGCTCCGAAGCCGACCGGCAGACGCCGCAGCGGCTTGATCGCGAGGGTATGGACCAGCAGCGGGATGCCGCCCGGCATCCGGCAGGCCAGTACGAGCAGCTTGCCCGGGATGCCCGGCGGGTAGTTGTCGAAAGCCTCGCAGGAGATCAGGACCAGCCGGGCGAGCCGCTCCGGGTGCCGGGCTGCGACGGACTGGGCGCGGCCGCAGTCGTTCTCGACGAGGGTGACGTCCCGCAGCTCCAGCCGGTCGAGGAACTCGGCGATGAGCTCCGCCACCGAGTCCGGTGTCAGCGGTACGTCGCGGCGCATGGGGGTGCGGTGTGCGCCGTACGGCAGGGTGGGCGCGAGCACCCGGTGGTCGGAGCGCAGGCCGTCGATCACCTTGCGCCAGACGGTGGCGTCGTGCACGAGCCCATGGAGGAGGACGACGACGGGGCCTGAGCCGCCGGTGTCCACGTAGTCGACGGTGCCGGCGGTGAGTGTGATCTCGGGCATGTCAGGACAGTACGGCGACTCCGTCGATTTCCACCATCGTCTGCTCGTCCCAGAGCCGCGTGGCGCCGATCACCGCCATCGCCGGGTAGTCGCGGCCGGCCAGCTTCCGCCAGATACGGCCCAGTTCGGCGGCGTGCGCGCGGTAGTCGGCCACATCGGTGGCGTACACCGTGACACGCGCGAGGTCGGCCGGATCGCCGCCCGCGGCGCGCAGCGCGGTGAGCAGGTTCGACAGCGCCACCTCGAACTGGGCCGCCAGGGTGGTTCCGGTGACCTCCCCCGCACCGTTCAGCGCAGTCTGCCCCGCGAGGAACACCAGCCGGGTACCGGTGGCGGCGACGGCGTGGGAGAACCCGGTGGGCGGGGAGAGCTCCGGCGGGTTGACTCGGTCGAGGCTCATGCGTACAGCTCCTTGGCGTCGGCTCGGTCGGGACTCATCGGTACAGCTCCTTGGCGATGATGGTCCGCTGGACCTCTGTGGCGCCCTCGTAGATCCGCGGGGCGCGGACCTCGCGGTAGAGGTGTTCGAGGAGGTGGCCGCGCTGGAGGGCCCGGGCGCCGTGCAGTTGGACCGCGGTGTCCACGACGTACTGGGCGGTCTCGGTGGCGAAGAGTTTGGCCATGGCGGAGCGCTTCGCGATACCGGGGTCGCCCGCGTCGCAGGCGGCCGCCGCCGCGTGGACCAGCAGGCGTGCGGCCTCGGTGCGGGTGGCCATCTCGGCGACCTGGTGGGCCACCGCCTGCAGGTCCTTCAGCGGGCCGCCGAACGCGGTACGCCGGGAGGTGTGGCCGATGGTCGCGTCCAGGGCCGCCTGTGCCATGCCGACGGCGAAGGCGCCCACGCTGGGGCGGAAGAGGTTCAGGGTGTTCATCGCGACCCGGAAGCCCCGGTCCGGCTCGCCCAGGACGTCCTGCGGCCCGACCGGCACCCCGTCGAAGTCCAGCGTCCCGATGGGGTGCGGCGAGAGCATGTCCAGCCGCGAACCCGTCAGCCCCGGGCGGTCGGCCGGCACCAGGAACGCGGTGATCCCCCGGGCACCGGCGCCCTCGGTCGTACGGGCGAAGACGGTGTAGAAGTCGGCGTCGGGGGCGTTGGAGATCCAGCACTTCGTGCCGGTCAGCCGCCACCCTCCGCCGTCCGGTGCGGCCTTGAGCTCCAGGGCCGCGGCGTCGGACCCCGCGCCGGGCTCGCTCAGCGCGAAGGCGGCGACGGCCCGGCCCGCGATCACCTCGGGCAGCAGCCGCTCGCGCTGGTACATGGTGCCGGCCTGGACGAGGGGGTAACTCCCGAGGCCCTGGAGCGCGAGCGCGGTCTCCGCCTCGGTGCAGGCGTACGCGAGCGACTCGCGCAGCAGGCAGAGGTCCAGCGCGCCCGCCCGGAACAGCCGCTCCAGCAGGCCATGTTCACCGAGGGCGGCGACCAGAGGGCGGTTGACACGGCCGGGCTCCCCGGCCGCGGCGAGCGGGCCGAGCCGTTCAGCGGCCAGGGTGCGCAGTTCGGCGCACCACTTGCGCTGGTCCGGGTCCAGTGCGAATGCGGTCATCCCCGATCCCCTCTATCGTGAACCGTTGACTGTCGTCACGCAAACGATACGCTCCATGTGCGATGCCGCCTAAGGGGGCGATCCTGTGATGGAGCTGAAAACCTCAGCGCACGTCGACACTTTTCCCCGCGACCAGCTGCCGCCCGCCGACCAGTGGCCCCGGCTGCTCCTCGATGACCTTCCCGGGCCGGCGTATCCGGACCGGCTCAACTGCGGGGCGGAGCTGCTGGACCGGACCGTCGAGCGCTTCGGCGCCGACCGCCCCGCCTTCCGCACCGGCGCCGGTGAGCTCTGGACGTACGGCGAACTCCGGGCCGAGGTCGGCCGTATCGCCCATGTCCTCACATCGGATCTCGGCGTCGTGCCGGGGAACCGGGTGCTGCTGCGCGGTCCCACCACACCCCATCTCGCCGCCTGCTGGCTCGCGGTGGTGAAGGCGGGCGCGGTGGCGGTGACCGTGCTGGCCACCCAGCGCCCGCACGAACTGGCCGAGGTGTGCTCCCTCGCCCGGGTCAGCCACGCGCTGTGCGACATCCGCGCCGTCGACGATCTGGTGAAGGCGGAGGTCCCCGCGCTGCGGATCACCACGTACGGCGGTGAGGGGCCACAGGACCTGCTGCGGCTCGCCGCGGCCAGACCCGATGTGTACGAGGCCGTCGCGACCTCCGCCGACGACGTGGCGCTGATCGCCTTCACCTCCGGCACCAC
Organism: Streptomyces sp. NBC_00440; assembly: GCF_036014215.1. Lineage (NCBI taxonomy): Bacteria > Bacillati > Actinomycetota > Actinomycetes > Kitasatosporales > Streptomycetaceae > Streptomyces > Streptomyces sp. NBC_00440. The sequence goes on along the minus strand of NZ_CP107921.1, from coordinate 6,566,748 downwards.
CGGGCGGCCGAAAGGCTGTATGCACTTCCACCGCGATGTGCTGGCCGTCGCGGACACCTTCGCTCGGTACGTGCTGAAGCCCCGCCCCGACGATGTCTTCGCGGGCAGCCCGCCGCTCGGTTTCACCTTCGGCCTGGGCGGTCTGGTGGTCTTCCCGCTGCGCGCGGGCGCCTCGGCCCTCCTGCTCGAACGGTCCGGGCCGCGCCAGCTGCTGCCCGCGCTCGCCACGCACCGGGTGTCGGTGCTGTTCACGGCGCCGACCGCGTACCGCGCGATGCTGGACGAGCTGGACTCGTACGACGTCTCGGCACTGCGCCGCTGTGTCTCGGCCGGGGAGAATCTGCCCGCGGCCACCTGGCACGCCTGGCACGAGCGGACCGGACTGCGCATCATCAACGGCATCGGGGCGACGGAGCTGCTGCACATCTTCATCTCCGCCGCGGACGAAGCGGTGCGCCCCGGGACGACGGGGGTTCCGGTGCCCGGCTGGCAGGCCCGGGTGGTGGACCGCTCCGGCCGCCCGGTGCCCGACGGCGAGCCGGGCCTGCTCGCGGTGCGCGGTCCGGTGGGCTGCCGCTATCTGGCCGACGAGCGCCAGTCGGAGTACGTACGGGACGGCTGGAACCTCACAGGCGATACGTATCTGCGTGACGGGGACGGCTACTTCACCTATGTGGCACGCGCCGATGACATGATCATTTCCGCCGGGTACAACATCGCGGGCCCCGAGGTCGAGGACGCACTGCTGCGCCATCCCGACGTCCTGGAGGCGGCGGTGGTGGGCCGCCCGGACCCGGAGCGGGGGCAGGTGGTGGTGGCGCATGTGGTGCTGCGCGAGGGGGCGGCGCGGGAGGCGGAACCGCTGCGGGAGTTCGTGAAGTCCGAGCTGGCTCCGCACAAGTGCCCCCGGGAGGTGGTGTTCGCAGGGTCACTGCCGCGGACCGGGACGGGCAAACTCCAGCGGTTCCGGCTGGGGTGAGCGGGTTGACGGCGCAGCCCGTCGCCCGGAAACCCGCGTGCCTCCCGCGCCGCCGCCGCGCACCATGTGCTGCATGACATGGACCTTCACCCACGATCTCGACAGCTTTCTCACCACGGCGGAGCCCGCCGCCGCCCTGCACCCGGCCGGGAACACGCTCGTGCTGACCATCACCGCTGCACTGAAGCGCCATGGGTTGCGCTTCTACGGGGACGGCGCCCCGCTCTTCGGCTGGTGGCGGTCCCCGGCCGGCGTGGTGGACGGTGTCATCGTGTGGACGCCGCCGCACCCTCTGCAGGTCGGAATGGTGCCCGACGAAGCCGTGCTGTCGCTCGCGAACGCCTTCGAGGAGTGGGGGGTGAACGCCGTCAACGCCGAACGGGCGGTGGCCGATGCGCTCACCGCCTCGTGGCCGGATCGGGCCATCGCACAGGAGCAACGCCTCCACCGACTGGCCGAGTTGACCCCGCCGTCGCCCTGCCCGGCCGGACAGGCCCGTACCGCCACAACCGCCGACCATGAGCTGCTGGTGGAGTGGCACCGCGCGTTCGGTCGCGACACCGGACAGCCGGTGGCCCGGGCGGAGAGCTCCGTCGACGACCGGATCTCGTACGGCGGACTGGCTCTCTGGGAGCACCGGGGCGTCCCGGTGTCCATGGCCGGGATGACCCGCCCCACCGCGGGCACGGTGCGCGTCGCCCCCGTGTACACCCCGCCCGGCCTGCGCGGTCGCGGCTACGCGGCGGCGGTCACCGCGCACATCAGCCGGGCGGCGCTGGACGCGGGCGCGGCCGATGTACTGCTCTTCACCGACCTCGCCAACCCGACCAGCAACGGCGTGTACCGGCGCATCGGATACCGGCCCGTGGCCGACCGGGCCGTTGTCACCAGGACGGCCGTCCCTACCGTCACTTGAGCGTGAGCCTCGGCTTCGGGGCGTCCGTTCTGCCGGTCCTCGGCGCGCGGCTGCCCGCCCGGTACGGGAGGGGCCAGGGGGCGGCCGGGCCCTCGTAGCCCTGCTCCGCCGCCGCGTGCAGGGTCCAGTGCGGGTCGTACAGATGCGGGCGGGCCAGCGCGCAGAGGTCCGTACGGCCCGCCAACAGCAGCGAGTTGACGTCGTCCCAGGAGGAGATCGCCCCCACCGCGATCACCGGGACGCCCAGTTCGTTGCGGATGCGGTCGGCGAACGGGGTCTGGTAGGAGCGGCCGTAGGCGGGTTTCTCGCCGGGGACGACCTGCCCCGTCGAGACGTCGATCGCGTCGGCCCCGTGGGCCGCGAAGGCGCGGGCTGTCGCGACCGCTTCGTCCGGTGTCGTACCGCCGGGTGCCCAGTCGGCGGCCGAGATACGGACCGTCATCGGCCGGTCATCGGGCCAGACGGCCCGCACCGCGTCGAAGACCTCCAGGGGGAAGCGCAGCCGGCCCCGGAGCGGGCCGCCGTAGCCGTCGGTGCGCAGATTGGTGAGCGGGGAGAGGAAGCCGGAGAGCAGATAGCCGTGGGCGCAGTGCAGTTCGAGCAGGTCGAAGTCCGACCGTGCGGCGCGGCGGGCCGCCTCGGCGAACTGTTCGCGCACCGCGCTGAGTCCGGCCGCGTCGAGTTCCGCCGGGAGCTGGCTGACGTCCGGCAGGTACGGGAGCGGGGACGCGGCCGACAGCGGCCAGTTGCCGTCCGGGAGCGGCTCGTCCATGCCGTCCCACATGAGACGGGTGGACCCCTTGCGGCCGGAGTGCCCGAGCTGGACGCCTATCGCGGTGCCGGGCGACTGCTCGTGCACGAAGGAGGTGACGCGGCGCCAGGCCGACGCCTGTTCGCCGGTGTAGAGGCCGGTGCAGCCGGGTGTGATGCGGCCCTCGGGGCTCACGCACACCATCTCGGTCATCACCAGACCGGCACCGCCGAGGGCGCGGGCGCCCAGGTGGACGAGGTGGAAGTCGCCGGGGACACCGTCGTGTGCCGAGTACATGTCCATGGGCGAGACGACGACGCGGTTGCGCAGTTCGAGACCGCGCAGCCGCAGCGGGGTGAACATCGGCGGTGTGCCGTCCCGGCAGCCGAAGTCGCGTTCCACCGTGTCCGTGAAGGCGCGGTCGCGGAGCCGCAGATTGTCGTGCGTGACCCGGCGGCTGCGGGTCAGCAGGTTGAAGGCGAACTCCCTCGGTGGCTGGCCCAGATACATGTCCAGCTGCTCGAACCACTCCAGGCTGGCTCGTGCCGCCCGCTGGGTGGAGGCGACGACCGGGCGGCGCTCGCTCTCGTACGCGGCAAGGGCCGACGGCAGGTCGGGCTGCTCCTCGATGTTCGCCGCCAGCGCGAGCGCGTCCTCGACGGCGAGCTTGGTGCCGGAGCCGATGGAGAAGTGCGCGGTGTGGGCGGCGTCGCCGATCAGCACCGTGTTCCCGTGCGACCAGCGGTCGTTGACCACGGTACGGAACGCGGTCCACGTGGAGTTGTTGCCGGTGAGCGGCCGGCCGCCGAGCGCGTCGGCGAAGATCCGGGCGCACCGCGCGGTGGACTCCCGCTCGTCGCACCGGTCGAGTCCCGCGGCCTGCCAGACCTCCTCGCGCATTTCGACGATGACGGTGGAGTCCTTGGGCCCGTACGGGTAGCCGTGCAGCTGCATCACACCGTGCTCGGTCTCGGCGATCTCGAAGCGGAAGGCGTCGAAGGCGAAGGGCGCGGAGAGCCAGATGTAGCGGCAGCGGTGGGTGGTGACGCGGGGCGCGAAGACCTCGGCGTAGGCCCGGCGGGTGGCGCTGTGCACCCCGTCGGCGGCGACCACCAGGTCGTGGGTGGCGGCCAGTTCGGCGGGGGGCGGCGCTTCGGTGCGGAAGCGGATCCGTACCCCCAGCTCGTGGCAGCGCTCGTGCAGGATCTCCAGGAGGCGGCGCCTGCCGAGCGCCGCGAAGCCGTGACCGCCCGAGGTCAGGGTGGTGCCGCGGTGGACGATGTCGATGTCGTCCCACCGTACGAACTCGTCCTGGAGCGCGCGGTGGACGGCCGGGTCCGCCTGCTCGATGCCGCCCAGGGTCTCGTCGGAGAGGACGACGCCGAAGCCGAAGGTGTCGTCGGGGGCGTTGCGCTCCCAGACGGTGACGGACCTGGCGGGGTCGAGACGTTTGAGGAGGGTGGCCGCGTAGAGACCGCCGGGTCCGCCGCCGACGACCGCGACCCGAAGGGCGGCGGAGCGCTCCCCCTTACCGGCCGCCACGGCTACCTGCCCTGCCACTTGGGGGGCCGCTTCTCGGTGAAGGCGGCGTGGAACTCGGCGTAGTCCTCGCCGTTCATGAGCAGCGCCTGTGTGGTGGCGTCCAGTTCGACGGCGGCGGCGAGCGGCATGTCGAGTTCGGCCGTGAGCAGCGCCTTGGTCTGCGCGTACGCGAGCGCCGGGCCCTCGGCGAGGCGGCGGGCCAGCGCGGCGGCCCGCTCGCCCGCCCGGCCCTCGTCGGCCAGTTCGCTGATCAGGCCGATCCGCTCGGCCTCGGGCGCCAGGACGGGCTCCCCCAGCATCAGCAGCCGGGTCGCGTGCCCGAGGCCGACGACGCGCGGCAGCAGATAGGCGGCGCCCATGTCGCCGCCGGACAGCCCCACCCGGGTGAAGAGGAACGCGAAGCGGGCGGTCGGGTCGGCGACCCGGAAGTCCGCGGCCAGCGCGAGGACGGCGCCCGCGCCCGCGGCGACCCCGTGCACGGCGGCGATCACGGGGAAGGGGCACTCGCGCAGCGCCCGGACGACCTGTCCGGTCATCCGGTTGAAGTCGAGCAGCTGGGCGGTGTCCAGGGCCAGGGTGGCGCCGATGATCTCCTCGACGTCGCCGCCCGAGCAGAATCCGCGGCCCTCGCCGGCGAGAACGAGCGCCCGTACCGACCGCTCGCGGGACAGTTCCGCGAGCAGGTCGCGCAGATCGGCGTAGGCGCCGAAGGTCAGGGCGTTCAGCTTCCCGGGCCGCGCGAAGGTGACGGTCGCGACCCCGTCCTGCCTGGTCACACGGAGATGGTCCCAGTGCTCCACAGAGTCTGCTGAGCCGGAAAAGGGGCTCATGGTGTGCGGCCTCCTTCGGTCGGGGGACTCGTCCGAAGGCCGGTCGGAGACCCGGTGAAAGAGCGGCGTTCGCCTTTAAATTATCACTCGTACGTGACTACCGTCACGAGTACGCGATAACAAGATGGTGAGGCTTCCCGCCGGAAGTCCGGTCAGAATGTGGCACAGGTCCCATTTCCTCCCGGCCGCTGCCTCTACTCGCAACGCCTCCGGCTCCGTATCGTTGAAATCAGGACAACCCCCTCCACACCGAACGGAACACCAGCCGTGCCGGACACCTCGCGCCCCGCCTCGTGGCGCATCGCACTGCCGCACACCGCGGCCGCGGTGCCGATAGCTCGTGCGCTGATCCGTACCGTGCTCGCCGACCTGGAGGGCGAGGACGCCGCGGACTCCGACACGGCCGAGCTCCTCACGTCCGAGCTGGTCGCCAACGCCGTGGAGCACACGGTCGGCAGCGACCCCATAGAGCTGGTCGTGGAGGTCCTGCACACCGGCTGCCAGGTCGAGGTGCACGACCGGGACCCGGTGGCACCCGGCGAGCTGACCCGGACGCCGCCGACAGGCCCGCCCGACCCCATGCAGGAGCACGGCCGCGGCCTGCTGCTCATCCGGACCCTCAGCTCGTCCTACGGCCACCGCCCCACCGAGCACGGCAAGGCCGTCTGGTTCACCCTGCCGGCGGGTCCTGGCGACTGAGCTGCTGCGCTCCGAGCCGGGAGCGGCGGCGCCCGTAGGCGGCGTAGACGGCCGCACCGGCCAGCAGGAAGCCCGCGAACTGGAGCCAGGTCCGCCAGCCGGTCCCGTACATCAGATACGCGCAGAACCCGACCCCCAGGACGGGACTGACGGGGAACAGCGGCACCCGGAAGGTGCGCGGGAGCGCCGGGTGGCTGCGGCGCAGCGCGATCACCGCGACGTTCACGGCCACCATCGTGGCCAGCGCCCCGATGGTCGTCAGGTTCACCACGACGTCGAGCGAGGAGAACGCGGCGGGAACGGCGACCACGGTCGCCACGATCCAGGTGTTGGAGACCGGCGTCGAGGTCTTCGGGGAGACCTTCTCGAAGACCGCGGGGACCAGCCCGTCGCGGGACATCGACATCAGGATGCGGGTCTGCCCGTACATCACGGCGAGCACCACCGATGCGATGGCGACGACCGCGCCGAACGCGATGACACCGCCGCCGACCGATGAGCCGGTGACCTGGTTGACGATCAGCGAGAGCGCGGCGGGCCGGTCGGCGACGGCGGGCGCTCCGAACGCGCCGATGGCCGCCACGGCGACCGCACAGTAGAGCACGGTGACGATGCCGATACAGATCATGATCGCGAGCGGGATGTTGCGCCGCGGGTTCCTGACCTCCTCGCCGGCCGTGGTGATGGCGTCGAAGCCGATGTACGAGAAGAACGCGATCGAGGCGCCCGAGGTGATGCCTCCGATGCCGTCGGGTGCGAACGGCACCAGATGGCCGTGACGGAACGCGGTGAAGGCGATGGCGCAGAAGGCCAGCAGGATGCCGATCTTCAGTACGGCCATCGCGGCCGTGGCGCGGGCACTCTCCCGGACACCGCGCACCAGCAGGACGGCGGCGAGTCCGATCACCACGACGGCGGGCAGATTGATCACTCCGCCGTCGGCCGGACCGCTGGAGAGCACGGCGGGCAGCTGCCATCCGGTGACGCTGTTCAGCAGCTCGTTGAGGTACTGGCTCCAGCCGACGGCGACCGCGCTCACCGAGATGCCGTACTCAAGGAACAGACACCAGCCGACCAGGAAGGCGGTGCGCTCGCCGAGCGTGGCGTACGCGAAGGAGTACGAGCTGCCCGACACCGGGATCGCGCCGCCCAGCTCGGCGAAGGAGAACGCCGTGAAGACGCAGGTGATCGCGGCGAGTACGAACGAGACGATGACGGCGGGACCCGACTTGGCCACCGTGTCGGAGAGGCCGACGAAGATCCCGGTCCCGACGATGGCCCCGACGCCGAAGCACACCAGCTGGAAGAGCCCCATCGTGCGGCGGAGGCCGTGCCCCTCCAGATCCGCGCCGGATTCGGCGATCAGAAGCTCGGGCGACTTGACGCGCAGCCCCGGCCGACGGGGCGGCCGGGGTCCTGCGAGGTGGGGGGAACGCATGGGGGCGGGTCTCTTTCCGGACGTGCGCGGAGCGGCGCGCACAGCAGCACACACAGCGAAATGGGGTTCGAGCGTGCGAGCTCGAACCCCACCAATGGACGACATAGTAGCCGCCCTATCGCATATTCACCCAATTGGGCGTATGACTATCCCTTGCCCGACAGGGTGGCCACCAGGACGGCCTTGATCGTGTGCATCCGGTTCTCCGCCTCGTCGAAGACGACCGAGTGCTCCGACTCGAAGACCTCGTCGGTGACCTCCAGCTCGCACAGCCCGAACTGCGCGTGGATCTCGCGCCCGACCCGGGTGCCCAGGTCGTGGAAGGCCGGCAGACAGTGCAGGAACTTCACCCCCGGGTTACCGGTGGCACGCAGCACGTCCATCGTCACGGCGTACGGCGCGAGCGCGGTGATGCGCTCGGCCCAGACCTCCTTGGGCTCCCCCATCGACACCCAGACGTCGGTGACGACGAAGTCGCAGCCCCGCACGGCCTCGGTGATGTCCTCGGTGAGGGTGACGGTCCCGCCGCTCGCCGCGGCCAGCTTCCGCGCCTGCGCGACGACGTCGTCGGCGGGCCAGTAGGCGCGGGGCGCGGCGATCCGGACGTCGAGTCCGAGCAGCGCGCCGGTAATCAAGTAGGAGTTGCCCATGTTGAAGCGGGCGTCGCCGAGATAGGCGAAGACGATCTGCTCCAGCGGCTTGTCGGTGTGCTCGGTCATGGTGAGCACGTCCGCCAGCATCTGGGTGGGGTGCCAGTCGTCGGTGAGCCCGTTGTAGACGGGGACCCCGGCGTGCTCGGCGAGCTCCTCGACCTGCGGCTGGCTGTCACCGCGGTACTCGATGGCGTCGAACATCCGGCCCAGCACCCGGGCGGTGTCCTTGAAGGACTCCTTGTGCCCGATCTGTGAGCCGGAGGGGTCGAGGTACGTCGTCGACGCCCCCTGGTCGGCCGCGGCCACCTCGAAGGCACAGCGCGTCCTGGTCGAGGTCTTCTCGAAGATCAGGGCGATGTTCCGGCCGCGCAGCCGCTGCACTTCGGTGCCCGACTTCTTGGCCGCTTTGAGCTCGGCGGCCAGCTCGACCAGAGCGCGGAACTCCTCCGCGGTGAAGTCGAGCTCCTTGAGGAAGTGGCGGCCTGCGAGGTCTATCGCCATGGTGGCTGCTCCTTGGGGCGCGAGTGGATGGAGGGATGGAGAGAGGGACGGCACAGGGATTCAGTGGAATTCTATGCGGTTGAGCGCATCACTATACGGCATCCCGCATACGGCATCCCCTCAGACCGCATCCCGCTCAGACCGCATCCCGCTGGACCGGACAGCTCATGCACCGCGGCCCTCCCCTGCCCCGCCCCAGTTCGCTGCCGGGAATCTCGATGACTTCGATGCCCTCCTTGCGCAGATGCGTGTTGGTGGTGAAGTTCCGCTCGTACGCCACGACCACACCCGGCTCGACGGCGAGGACGTTGCAGCCGTCGTCCCACTGCTCGCGCTCCGCCGAGTGAACGTCCTGGGTCGCGGTCAGCACCCGGATACCGCTCAGCCCCAGCGCACCCGCGATGGCGTGGTGCATCCGCTCCGGCGGGTGGTCGGTGACCTTCAACTCCCGGTCGCCGTAGCCCGGTTCGATGGTGTACGAGCGGAGCATCCCGAGCCCCGCGTACTGGGTGAAGGTGTCTCCGTCGACCATCGTCATCACGGTGTCCAAGTGCATGAACGCCCGCCGCTTGGGCATGTCGAGTGCCACGATGGTGCGCGCGGACCCGGCCGCGAAGAGCCCGCGGGCCAGCATCTCCACCGCCTGCGGGGTGGTCCGCTCGCTCATCCCGATCAGGACGGCGCCGTTGCCGATGACCAGGACGTCGCCGCCCTCGATCGTGGACGGGTAGTCGACCTGCCCCTGTGACCAGTGGTGGAAGGCGCCCGAGCCGGTGAAGAGCGGGTGGTGGCGGTAGATCGCCTCGAAGTGGACGGTTTCGCGCTGCCGGGCCGGCCAGCGCATCGCGTTGATGGAGACACCGTCGTAGATCCAGGCCGATGTGTCGCGGGTGAACAGGTGGTTCGGCAGCGGATCGAGCAGGAAGTCGTCCAGATCCATCACATGGAAGCGGACCGAGACCGGCTCCCGGTACCGCTCCAGGAACTCCCGCTTGGTCATTCCGCCGACCAGCACCTCCGCCAGGTCACCGACGGACAGGTCGTCGAAGACCGTCCGCAGATGGTGGGTGGCGAGCGGGCCGTACTCCTTCTCGTCGAAGACCCGGTCCAGGATGAGCGTGCGGGCCTCGGGCACCTCCAGCGACTCCCGCAGCAGGTCGTCGAAGAGATGCACCTCCACACCCCGCTCGCGCAGGACGTTGGCGAAGCCGTCGTGCTCCTGGCGGGCGCGGCGCACCCACAGCACGTCGTCGAAGAGCAGTGCGTCCTTGTTGCTGGGGGTGAGCCGCTTCAGTTCCAGACCCGGCCGGTGAAGGATGACGCGGCGCAGCGGCCCCGTCTCGGAGTCGACATGGAATCCCATCCCCCCATCCTGTCCCCGGTCCGCCCCGCTCACCCCTGAAGGGACGGGCGGGGCGTGTCCGGTCGCGCCTTCGGAGGGGAGCGCCGCTCAGAGTCTCGGGTCGACCGGCTCCGACTCCAGGGCCAGCACGGCGAATACCGCCTCGTGGATCCGCCAGAGCGGTTCGCCGTCGGCGAGCCGGTCCAGCGCCTCCAGGCCGAGGGCGTACTCGCGCAGGGCGAGGGAGCGCTTGTGGCCGAGGGAGCGCTGCCGGAGCCTGGCCAGGTTGTCCGGGCGGGTGTACTCGGGGCCGTAGATGATCCGCAGGTACTCGCGTCCGCGCACCTTGATGCCCGGCTGGACGAGCCGCCCCTTGCCGTCGCGCACCAGCGCCTGGAGCGGCTTGACGACCATGCCCTCACCGCCGCGTCCGGTCATCTCCAGCCACCAGTCGGTGCCGGAGCGGACGGACTCCTTGTCGCCCGTGTCGACGACCAGCCGGCGGGTGGTCCGCAGGAGGCCGCTCTGGTCGTGCTCGACCAGCCGGTCGAGCCAGGCCAGCTGCTCGTCGTGCGGTACGGCGGCGAGGGAGCGGCCCTCGGCCGCGAGCAACTGGAACGGGGCGAGCCGTACGCCGTCCAGGCCGTCCGTCGTCCAGCAGTACCTCCGGTACGCCTCGGTGAAGGCGACCGCGTCATCGGCCCTCGCGCGCTGCCCGGCGAGCAGCCCGCCGACCTCCACGCCCCGGGCGGCGGCCGCTTCCAGCGCCCCGACGACGCCGGGGAACACGGCGCGCGACGCGGCGCCCACCGCCGCGTACTGCTTGCGCAGCAGCCCCGTCGCCTTGAGCGACCAGGGCATCAGCTCCGCGTCGAGCAGCAGCCAGCCGGTGGCCAGTTCGTCCCAGAGACCGGCGTCGGTGACGGCCGTGCGCAGCCGTCCGAGGATCTCCTCGGTGACGGCGGGGTCGTCGAAGAAGGGGCGGCCGGTCCTGGTGTGCAGCGAACCGGTCGGCCCGGACACCCCGAAGCGCTCACGCGCGGCTTCGGCGTCCCGGCAGACGAGGGCGACCGCGCGGGAGCCCATGTGCTTCTCCTCGCACACGACCTTCGCGACACCGTCCGACCTGTACTGCGCGAAGGCCTCGGCGGGGTGTTCCAGATAGCCGTCCAGATGCGAGGTGCCCGTGGGAGACATGGTCGGCGGAAGGTACGCGAGCAGCTGCGGGTCGACCGCGAACCGGCTCATGACCTCCAGCGCCGCCGCCGCGTTCTCGTCGCGGACCGCGACCCGGCCGGTGTGCCGGGTCTCCACGACGCGCCGGCCGCTGACGTCGGCGAGGTCGAGCGGGCGGCCGTCGTGGCCGCCCGGCGCCTCGGTGGTGAGCGGGCGGGCCGGTTCGTACCAGACCTGTTCGGCGGGGACGTCGACCAGCACGCGCTCGGGCCAGCGCAGCGCCGTCATTCGCCCGCCGAAGACCGCGCCGGTGTCCAGGCAGAGGGTGTTGTTGATCCAGCTGGTGCTCGGTACGGGTGTGTGTCCGTAGACGACGGCGGCGCGGCCGCGGTAGTCCTCGGCCCAGGGGTAGCGCACCGGCAGCCCGAACTCGTCGGTCTCGCCGGTCGTGTCCCCGTACAGCGCGTGGGAGCGGACCCGTGCGGAAGTGCGGCCGTGGTACTTCTCGGGCAGCCCGGCATGGCAGACGACGAGCCGGCCGCCGTCCAGGACGTAGTGGCTGACGAGCCCGTCGATGAACTCCCGCACCCGCACCCGGAAGTCCGGGTCCCGCGCGTCCTCCTTCTCCAGCTGCTCGATGGTCTCGGCGAGTCCGTGGCTGTGCTGGACCTTCCGTCCCCTGAGGTAACGGCCGAGCTTGTTCTCGTGGTTCCCGGGCACACAGAGCGCACTGCCCGCGGCGACCATCGACATGACGCGGCGCAGCACACCCGGGCTGTCCGGGCCGCGGTCCACCAGGTCGCCGACGAAGACGGCGGTACGGCCTTCGGGGTGCGCACCGTCGGTGTAGCCGAGGCGGGTGAGCAGGGTGTCCAGCTCGGAGCTGCAGCCGTGGACGTCACCGATGATGTCGAAGGGGCCGGTGAGGTGGGTGAGATCGTTGTACCGCTTCTCCAGGACGACTTCGGCCGTCTCGGCCTCGGCCACGCTGCGCAGGATGTGCACCTTGCGGAAGCCCTCGCGCTCCAGGCCGCGCAGTGAGCGCCGCAGTTCGCGGCGGTGCCGCTGGATGACGTGGCGGGGCATACCGGCCCGGTCGGGACGTACGGCGTTGCGCTCGGCGCACACCTCCTCGGGCAGGTCGAGGACGATCGCGATGGGCAGCACGTCGTGCTCGCGCGCCAGCCGCACCAGCTGCTTGCGGCTCTCGGCCTGCACGTTCGTCGCGTCCACTACGGTCAGCCGCCCGGCGGCCAGCCGCTTCCCCGCGATGTAGTGGAGGACGTCGAAGGCGTCGCCGCTGGCGCTCTGATCGTTCTCGTCGTCGGCCACCAGGGCGCGGCAGAAGTCCGACGAGATGACCTCGGTGGACTTGAAGTGCCGTTGCGCGAAGGTGGACTTGCCCGAACCGGTGGCTCCGACGAGGACCACGAGGGAGAGATCGGTCACCGGGAGGACGCGCGGTCCGGCGGACGCGCGGGGGCCGGTGCCGGTGGTGGTGCCGGTGCCGGTGGTGGGCGTTTCGGTGCTGCTGGTGTCTTCGGTGCCGCTCATGCCGCTTTCGCCTCCTTCGGGGCCGTGGTGGACTCCTGGGTCACGGTGGATTCCGGGCCCGTGGCGGACTTCGGGATCATGGTGAACACGGCGAGCTGGGTCGGCGGCCCCACCTCGGGGTCATCGGGCCCCACAGCCCTGAACTCGACGCCGTATCCGTGCCGTTCGGCCACCTTCCCGGCCCAGCCGCGGAACTCCTCGCGGGTCCACTCGAAACGGTGGTCCCCGTGGCGCACCTGCCCGGCCGGCAGGGACTCCCAGCGGACGTTGTACTCGACGTTCGGCGTGGTCACCAGGACGGTCTGCGGCCGCGCGGCGCCGAAGACCGCGTACTCCAGCGCGGGCAGCCGCTCGGGGTCGACATGCTCGATGACCTCGCTCAGCACCGCGGCGTCGTACCGCTTGAGCCGCTTGTCCGTGTACGCGAGAGAGCCCTGGATGAGCTTCACCCGGGCCGCACGGCGCTCGCCGAGCTGGTCCAGACGGAGTCTGCGGGCCGCGATGTTCAGCGCGCGCATCGACACATCCATGCCGACGACCTCGGTGAAGCGGGCGTCCTTCAGCAGCTCCTGCACCAACTGGCCCTGGCCGCAGCCCAGGTCGAGCACCCGGCTCGCGCCGGCCGTGCGCAGCGCGTCCAGGATCGCCGCGCGGCGCCGCACCGCCAGCGGTACCGGCTTCTCCTCGGTGTCCGTGGTCTCGTCGACGGCGTTGTCGATCGACTCGACCTCGGTGTCGTCGGCCTCCGCGAGCCGCACCAGCTCCAGTGCCTCCATCGCCTGCCGGGTCAGTCCCCAGCGCCGCGACAGATAGCGGCTGGTGATCAGTTTCTGCTCGGGGTGCTCGGCCAGCCAGCCATCGCCCGCGCGCAGCAGTTTGTCGACCTCGTCGGGTGCCACCCAGTAGTGCTTGGCGTCATCGAGGACGGGCAGCAGCACATAGAGCTGCCGCAGCGCGTCGGCGAGCCGCAGCCGGCCTTCCAGCACGAGCCGCACATACCGCGATTCGCCCCACTCCGGGAACTTCTCGTCCAGGGCGACCGGCTCGGCCTTCACCCGCTCCCAGCCGAGCGGGGCGAAGAGCCTGTGCACCAGGCCGGGGCCACCGCTCGCGGGCAGTGCGGGCACCTCGATCCGCAGCGGCATCGGGGTCTCGGCCCGCTCCGGGAGTGCGGTGCACACGCCGCGCAGAGCGCTCTTGAAGACGGTGGTCATGGCGACGGACAGCAGCGAGGACGCGGCGTACGGCCGGTCGTTGACGTACTGGGCGAGCGCCGCGTCGGGTGCGCCGCCGCGCCCCTTGCCCCTGCCGCGCCGCACCAGCGCCACCGGGTCCACCTCCAGCAGCAGCGCAGCCGTGCAGCGTTCGGCGGTGGCCTCCGGATAGAGGACGTGGGCCGTGCCGTGCGAGGTGGAGAACGCCTGCGCCTTGTCGGGATGCTTGTGCAGCAGGAAGCCGAGGTCGGTGGCGGGGCGCTCTGGGGTGCCGGTGGTGCTGATCGTCAGGAACACGGGTCCGAGTATCACCCGGTTGGCCGGGCCCGACCAGAGGGTTTTCATGGTCTTCGGGGCGGCTTCCGGAGCCGTGCGAGGCCCGCGATCTCCTCAGGGCCGACCCGGCAGCAGCCGCCGACCAGCCTGGCTCCGGCCTCCTCCCAGCCGTGCACCTGTGCGGCCACGAAGGTGGAGCGGCCACGCCAGCCGCGGCGCTCCGCGTCCCACTGCTCGCCGCTGTTCGGATAGACGACCACGGGCTTGCCGGTGACCGACGACGCGAGTGCCGCGGCACGGCCCACGTCCTCGGACGCGCAGCAGTTCACGCCGACGGCGACGACCTGGTCCCGGTCCGCCGCAAGCGCGAAGGCCTCGGCCAGCGGCTGCCCGGCCCGGGTCCGCTCCCCCGTGATGCTGTACGAGAGCCAGACCGGCGTCCCGCGACCGTCGGCCGCCCGCAGCAGCGCCTCGGCCTCGTCGGTGTCCGGCACTGTCTCCAGCGCGAGCACATCGGGGTCCGCCGCGGCCAGCGCCTCGATCCGCGGCCGGTGGAAGAGCTCAAGCTCCCGGACGGTGAGCCCGTACCGCCCGCGGTACTCGCTGCCGTCGGCGAGCATCGCGCCGTAGGGACCGACGGAGGCGGCGACCCAGACCTCGCGGTCCACCGTCCCGGCGGCCTCCCGGGCCAGCCGCACACTGCGGGCCAGCAGCCCGGCGGCCTCGGCCCGGCCGGCTCCGCGCCGGGCGAAGCCCTCGAACGTGGCCTGATAGCTCGCGGTGATGAGTACCTGGGCGCCCGCCCGTACATACGCCGTGTGCGCCGCCACGATCTGCCCGGGATCGTCGGCGAGCAGCCGCGCCGACCAGAGCGCGTCGGAGAGATCACAGCCCTGCGCCTCCAACTGGTTGGAGAGGCCGCCGTCGAGGACGACGGTGGACTCGGCCAGCGCGGCGGCGAGTGTACGAACGGGGCGCACCCTTGCTCCTACGTCAGCTGGGAGAGGACCTGCGAGGAGATCAGCTCCAGGTGGTCCAGATCGTCGAGGTCGAGCACCTGGAGGTAGATGCGCGACGAGCCGATGGCCCCGTAGCGGCCGATCTTGTCGACGACCTCGGCGGGCGAGCCGCCGAGCCCGTTCGCCTTCACGTCCGCCGTGTCGCGCCCGATGGCCTCCGCGCGGCGCGCCACTTCGGCGTCGTCCTTGCCGACGCAGACAACCAGCGCGTTGGAGTACACCAGGTCGTCCGCCCGGCCGGCCGCCTCGGCCGCTGCCCTGACCCGCCCGAACTGCCGCTCGCTGTCCTCGATCGAGGCGAACGGGATATTGAACTCATCGGCGTACCGCGCGGCCAGCCGGGGTGTACGGGTCGCCCCGTGCCCGCCGATCAGCACGGGCACCTTCGCCTGGGCGGGCTTGGGCAGCGCGGGCGAATCGCTGAGCTGATAGTAGGTGCCGTCATAGCTGAAGGTCTCACCGGTCCTGGTCTCCCAGAGCCCCGTGATGATGGCCAGCTGCTCCTCCAGGCGGCCGAACTTCTCCCTGGGGAACGGAATCCCGTACGCCCGGTGCTCCTCCTCGAACCAGCCGGCGCCCAGGCCCAGTTCGACGCGGCCTCCGGACATCTGGTCGACCTGCGCCACCTGGATCGCGAGGACACCGGGCAGCCGGAACGTGCCCGCCGTCATCAGCGTCCCGAGGCGGATCCGCCGGGTCTCGCGGGCGAGCCCCGCCAGGGTGATCCACGCGTCGGTGGGGCCGGGGAGACCGTCCCCCGATCCCATCCGCAGATAGTGGTCCGAGCGGTAGAAGGCATCGAAGCCGAGGTCCTCGGTTGCCTTGGCGACGGTCAGCAGAGTGTCATAGCTGGCCCCTTGCTGGGGCTCGGTGAAGATTCGAAGATCCATGCATCCATCCTGCACCTTCGGCCGTCTCCCGACGCCTCCCGCAGTGCCCGTCCGGCTGGTGTCCGGCGATCCCCTCGCGCCTCCGACGGGAGACCACCGCCCCCCCTCACTCCGAACCGCTCCGGCTCCGGCTCTGCCCCGGGGACTTCTCCACGTCCCGCTCCTCCAGCTTCCGCAGCATTCCGCGCACCCGGTCACCCGACTCGTCCGCCGCGTCCATGGCCTCGATGCACTGCCAGTAGACCGACTCCTCGTCGGTCCCGCAGGCGACACCGACCAGGGCGATACCCACCTCGCCGAGCAACACCCCGAGCGCCGTCAACACCTCCCGCACATCCGACACTTCGGTCAGCTGCGCAGCCCGTATCAGCCCGCCGCGCACGGTAGGCACTTCGAGCGCCCCGCAGCCCCGGCCGCCCGATTCGCTGAGCGCCCGCGCTTCGGCCCGCAGCTCCTGCGGACCGCGCAGGGCCAGATGCCCACCCACGGCACCGGAGAGCGCCTGCGCCTGCCAGGCCTCCACCATGGTGTCCCGTTCCGGAAGGCTCCGTGCCAGAGCGTCCCGGCTGATTGCGATGAGCCGCACTCCGTCCATCCCTGTCCCCGTTCGTATGACTTACCATCTCCCCTTTCATTACCCAGAGTGAAGGCTGATGGACCATAAAGCCAGAGGAATTCGGAAATCTGTGGACGCAAGAGGCATTGTTGATAACTCACTCACTCCGGAGAGTGACGACCCACGGTGCGCTTCGCCGGAAACCGTGTCTCATTTCGGTCAATTTTGTCCGAAAGTGCCGTAAGAACATCGATCCCCAGCACCTCGCAGAACTGCAGCAGATACGCGAGAACATCGGCGACCTCGTCCGCCACCCGGTGCGCCGACCCGGGATCGTCCATCACCCGCGCCGACTCGTCGGGCGTCAGCCACTGAAAGATCTCGACCAGTTCGGACGCCTCCACGCTCAGCGCCGCGGCCAGGTTCTTCGGCGTGTGGTACGGCTGCCAGTCCCGCGCCGCGGCGAACTCGGCCAGCCGGCGCTGCAATTGCGCTACATCCAGTTCCGTCACGCGCCCAGGTCTACCACCGAGACACCCGCCAGCTCACCGGCCCACCGCGCGTCCGACACCGTGCCCACCACCCTGATGTGGCCCTGGGCGCAGATCGCCGCGGCGAGAGCGGCGATCTCCCGGGCCTGCCGCGGATCGAGGGAACGGTCGAACCCGTCGGCCAGCACCGTCAGCGACTGCATCGCGGGCGGCACCTCGCCCGCGGGATCCACCGCGAGCACCCCTGGCCCGGTCAGCAGCACCACAGCGAGCGCCAGGTAGCGCAGCTCGCCCTCGCCCAGCCGCTCCACCGGTGTGCCCGCTCCACCGCCCCGGCCGAGCACCGCGCGTACCCGCCCGTCCGTCAACTCCTCGGCCGCGAGCCCCGCCACCGGCCCCGCGCACCCCGCACGCGCCGCGGCGACCAGCTGCCGGTGCCGGTTCGCGCACTCGGACTGGGTTCGGTAGAGCACCGAAGCCAGGTTGTCGCAACCCCGCCGCAGCAGCCCCGCACCGACGGCCACCGGACGGCGCATCCGGTGCGGCTGGGGGTCGCAGGCGAAGGCCGAGCGCAGCGCCACCACCACCTGCTCGGCAGCGGCCAGCACCTTCAGCTGCCCGTCGGTCTTGCCCGCCACCCGCAGCGGAAGCAGCGCGGTCCCCATCCGGTCGTCGGGCAGCGGCGCCCGGGTCACCGGGACCGCGCCCGCCGTGTGCCAGGCGGCCTGCACGGCCCTGCGCGCCGGATCACGCAGCGCCGTGGAGAGCAGCAACTGACCGTCCGCGGTGAGCCGTTCGCCCACCACACGCAGTTCGGGCTCGGCCTGCACCGCCAGATCGAGGTGTACGGGGCCGGCCGGGCCGTCGACGGTGCAGCCGATCCGGAACCCCCGCCGCCCCTGCGCGTCCGCGCCGGCCCGCTCCGGGACACAGCCGGCCGGATCATCGAAGACCTCACCCAGTTCGTCCCCCGCGCCGAGCCGCGCCAGCGCCTCGTACACCTGGAGCGCGCTCGTCTTACCGCTCCCGCTCGCCCCGGTGAACAGGGTCAGCGGGGCGAGCGGGAAGACGGCGCCGCGGTGCGACTTGAAAGCCGAAAGCCGCAGTTCGGTGACGGTGGGGCGTGCGTAGGTTGTGTCCATGGTCCGGACCGTACGCACGCGTCACGGTGGCGAACCGTTCCGTCTGCATGACCTTCCTACGATCGGGGGACTGCCGCCGCTGCGATCCCCTCCACTTCCATGCCGGCCGGGGCCAGCAGGAAGACGTTCTTGTCGACCCGGTGCATCCCGCTGCCGAGGCCGAAGACCACACCGCTGCTGAAGTCCAGGATGCGCTTGGCCACTTCGGTCTCCGCGCCGGTCAGGTCCAGCAGCACCGGCACCTGCCCGACGAGGTACTCGGCGACTTCACGGGCATCCGCGAAGACCTGGACGCGCAGGACCACGAAACGGCGCTGCTCGGCCGCGTACTCGTTGGGGATCGTCTCGTGATCGACTCGCGAGGGCCATTCGTTGCGCCCCCGCAGCGGCACCACCTGGGCGAGCCCCTCCCACTGCTCATCGGTGACGTCGTACTCGTCGTACCTGCTCACCGGACCACCTCGGCTGGGCTTTCTATCTGCATCAGCCAATTCTGACCCCCATCACCCGTTCGGCCCAACACCGACACGGATGAGTGCCTTGATCAGCGCCGGGTGTGAGCGCACTCACTCGGCACACTCACTCCGTCCGCCCGCTCCGTTCACTCCGTCCGCCCGCTCCGTGCACTCACTCCGCAGCGGCCTCCAGCGCGTCGGCCACCGAGGCGAAGAACCGGGTGTGGGACCGGGCGCTGTCCGGGGCTTCCGGATTCCACGGCAGGACCCGGGCCCGGCCGGTGAGGCGCAGCCACTCGTCGTTGCCGCGCAGTTCACCGAGCGGGGTGGCGTTCGACCGGACGTCGGCGAGCACCACATCGGGGCGCAGCGCCGCCGCCTCCGCCCAGCTGACGGTGGCCCAGTTCGCACCCGCGCCGTCGGGCGGCCGCACCATGCTGACGCCGTGCTCCGTCAGGGCGCGCAACTCGGGCCAGGCGCCGGGGCGCGCCAGATGCACCTGGTCGGGCCCGGCGGGCGAGAGCGCGAGCACCCCCGGCCGGGTCGGCAGGTCCGCCGCCGCGCGCAGCCGGTGGTGTGCGGCGTCCAGCGACTGCTGCTGTTCTCCGTCGCCGCGGGCCCCCAGCGAGCGGGCGAGCGCGTCGAACCGGCCCCTGATCCCGTCCAGCGTGTGTGTCTGCCCCACGTCGATGACCACGACGGGTATCTGCTCCTCCAGGTGTTTGGCGGTGTCCGGGTCCAGTCCGTACACCTGACCGCCGCCGTAGCTGACCGCGACGACGAGGTCCGGGCCGCCGCTGAGCAGCGTCTCCAGGTCCAGGGCGCCGCCCGCCCCCAGATAGCGGATGTCGTCGGGCGACAGCGTCCCCGCCTTCGCCGGGTCGACCGCCGCGCCGTCGTGCAGGGAGCCGAAGACCGCGTGCGGGGCGAGTCCGTGGTCCCACAGAGTGGCTCCGGCCCGGATGTACGCCGTCACTCTCGACGGTGGCCGTCCGGCCGTCGACAGCTGTCCACGGTCGTCGGAGAACTGCCAGCCAGCTTGTTCCATGACGTCTCGCGCCCCCTCCGGGCCGGCACCGACGGGCCTTCCGGGCGCCGCACACCCGTACCTGCCCAGCTCGCGTGTACGGCATTCGGAGCGGGCCGGCCCACGTCCGGGATTCGCGCACCGCCGCGTACTCGGCCACGGTTGAGTAGCGGTACTCACGTCACGGCCGCCCGGTTCCGGCAGTCTGGAAGCAGAGGGAAGCGGGGGTGCGGCCCACGGGAACGCACACGCGGGGCCTGCGGTGACAGGCAGGCGCGGCATCCCGGTCACAACGACACGACGGTGGTGGAGAGACGATGAACGGCAGGAGCCTGGTGCAGCGGATCGGCCGGACAGTGGCGGGTGACTGGGTCTCACGCGGGTACCTCGTGGTCATCGCGGCCCTGCTGGTCTGGGTATGGGTGGACACCACACTGGTCTCACACCCGGACGCGTCGTTCTCCGGCGTGTACCCGATCCTGCTCACCATGCCGACCAGCCTGCTTCTGCTGCTGCCCGCCGTCGAGGCACCGCTGACGTGGGTCGTGCTCGTGGCGGCGGCGCTGGTCAACTCGACCGTCATCAGCCTGATCGTCCGCCAGGCCTTCGGGCAGGGGCACGGGCACGGCAGCCGCCGTACCGGGCCTGGTGCGGCCTCGGCCCGGTGACGTACCCGGCCCGGTGACGTACCGGTCCCGTCCGCGTTGCCCGGGCGGGCGGATGCGGGAGAATGACAGCATGCAGAGACTCTCTCTCGAAGCCCTGGCCCGCCAGCAGATCGAACTGGCTGCCACGGCCGGTGGCGGTCACACAGCGGACACCGTCTACGGCGGTCATGAGAAGGTCCTGCGCCAGACGGTCATCGGGATGACGCGCGGATCGCTCCTCGCCGATCACGAGAATCCCGGCGAGGCCACGGTGCAGGTGCTGCAGGGCCGGGTGCGGCTCTCGGCAGGCGATCTGTCCTGGGAAGGCCGGCAGGGCGACCTGATCATCGTGCCCGACAACCGCCACCGGGTGGAGGCCCTGGAGGACTCCGCCCTTCTGCTGACCGTGGCCAAACTGCTCTGACGGCCCCGGGCACACCACTCCCCGGGCAGCCCGGTTAGCCTCTGCGGCCTGATGGTTTTCGGCCGAAGGGCAGCGGGGGTACAGCAGTGAGCGGCGAGCGCGACGACATACCGGGAGAACCCGAACGAGTCCGGCCCGCACGGTCGTTGGGCAGGCTGCCCACGGTCGTACGCGGTGGTGCGACCCTCGCCCTGCTGATCGCGGTGGCAGCGGTGGGTCTGCTGCTCCTGCCGGTGTCCCCGACGGTCCCCGACCCCTCCGAGTACGCGGAGCAGAACGACACCGTGCAGGTCACCTGCGGCTCGGTCCTGAGGCCGGCGGGCGACGACGCACTGGCGGACAACCGCGACACCGCACCGGCTTGCGGCTCCGCCCGGATCCAGCGCATGGGATGGTCCGGCGTGGGACTCGGCTCCGCCTTCGTCGTGCTGGTGCTGTCGCTGCTCATGGGGGACGGAATGTCCGAGGACCCCGCGCCCCGGCAGGACCCGCCCGAGAAAACCCTGTGATCCGTCCAGGGGCCCTGATCGGCTGAGAAGACGCTCATCGGCTGGTGCCGCAGCACCGGGGAGTGCCTTTCCGATGGTCCGCGCGGGTCGGCACGGGTCCGAGCACGACAGCTCACGACGCCCGGTCCGTGTGGGGCCGGGCAGGTGCAGAACCGGCTGACGGGGCCGTCGTCCCCAGTTCCGACGAGAGCCATTCGGCGATACAGCGCCTGCCGTCGTGCCAGTGCTCCTCGATGACCGCTGCCGCGCGCTCGCGGTCGCCCGCCGCCAGCGCCGAGAGCACCAGCCGGTGCTGCCGGTCCGCCGGACCGCGCGAGGGGGTGTGCTGCATGTAGGCGATCTCGTAACGGGAAAGGCTGGTACGCAGTTTCGCGATCGCCTCCTGGAGGTGCTGATTGCCGCAGAGGCTGATCAGCCCGGTGTGGAAGGCCGTGTCGAGCGCGCGCCGCGCCACCGCGTCGCCGCTCGCCTCCAGTTCGTCCAGCAGCCCGGCCAGCCGGTCGTGCTCCGCGGTTTCCAGCGGGCGGGGGGCCGATCGTACGGCGAGTGCTTCGAGAGCGGCCAGGATGGGGTACACCTCGGACACCTCACGGTCACTCAGCGGCCTGACGACGAAGCCGCGCGCCAAGGAGGAGTGCACGACACCTTCGGCCTCCAGGCGCAGCAGAGCCTCGCGCACCGGTGTGCGGGAGACATCGAGAGAGCGGCTGAGGGCTGCCTCCGTCACGGACATACCGGGCGAGAGGCGCCCGGTGGAGAGCAGCGTGACGATGCGGGCGTAGACGGCCTCCCGCAGCGGCTCGTTCCGGGTGATGGGAGCGACGGGGTCGGGTGTGCTCATCGGCGGTAGGGGCTTTCGTCGCGGTGCCGCGCCTCGAATTCCGTGCGCATGCAGAGGGTGGAAAGGTCGGTCATGCGGTCGACGGCGAGGCAGCCGTCGAGGTGGTCGATCTCGTGCTGGAGCAGTTCGCTGAGCTCTCCGTCGGCACGCAGGGTGTGCGCCCGGCCGTCCGGTGACCGGTAGTCGACGGTGACCCAGGTATGGCGGCGGACGCGGCAGAAGATCTCGACGGAGAAGCTGAGGCAGGCGTCCCAGGGCTCCCAGGTCGTCTCCGAACGCTCCGTGATGCGGGGGTTGACGAGCGTCCAGGGCTCGTCGAGCCGCAGGTGCACCATCCGGACGCCTGCCCCGATCTGCGGAGCGGCGATCCCGCGGCCGTAACCGGTGCGCTTCACCCAGTCCGCCAGGGTGTCGTCCAGGTCGGCGGCGAGCGCACGCGCCCGACCGGACAGCGGAGTGGTGAGCGGCTGAGCCGGAGTACGCAGGAACGGGTCGCCGAGTTGCAAGGTTTCTCGTACCGTCACCCGCCTATCGTATACGATCGACAGCATGGTGTCAGCAGAGGATATTGAGGAAGCAAGCCGTGCCATCGACTCCGCGTTCGTCAACACCCCTCAGTTCGAGGACGACGCGCTCTGCGCCGCCGTCGGCCGCCGGCTGATCGTCAAGGTGGAGACGCTCAACCCGGTTCGTTCGTTCAAGGGCCGCGGCGCGGACCACTTCATGAGGGGGCTCGCCCCGGGCCGCCACGTGGTGTGCGCATCGGCCGGGAACTTCGGACTCGCCCTGGCCTGGGCGGCGAACCGTCACGGCGTCACCGTGACCGTCCACTGCGCGGAGAACGCCAACGCCGTCAAGCTGGCCCGCATACGCAGCCTCGGCGCTCAACTGGAAGTCGGCGGACAGGACTTCGACGAGGCGAAGGAGCGCGCGCTCCGGCATGCCGGAGAAGACCGCGCCGCAGTGTTCGTGGAGGACGGCGACCACCCGCGCATCACGGCCGGCGCCGGGACCATCGCCCCCGAACTCGCCGCCCTCGCCCCCGACACCGTCCTTGTCCCGGTCGGCAACGGAGCACTCGTCAACGGTGTCGGCACCTGGTTGAAGGCCCGCTCGCCCCGCACGCGCGTGGTCGGGGTGTGTGCGGCAGGCGCCCCGGCGATGGCACTGAGCTGGCGCGCCGGCGAAGCCGTCACCACGCCCACCGTCCGTACGGCCGCCGACGGGGTGGCCGTACGGGTTCCCGTGCCGGGCGCCCTGACCACCATGCTCGAAGTCGTCGACGACATGCTGCTGGTCGACGAGACGGCCATCGGCCGCGCACAGGCGCTCGCACATGAGCATCTGGGGCTGGTCCTCGAACCGGCGGGCGCGGTGGCTCTGGCCGCGGTCCCAGGGTTCGGCGCCGGCGAGCGTCCAGCGGTGGTCCTCACCGGCGGCAACCAGGCACCTCGGTAGAAACCCGGTGTACGGGCCATGGCAGGCTCCGTACGGGACCGACGGGCCGCGTTCGCCCGGCCGGCCACCACACACGGAAGGACTGCACGTTGATCACCACCGCCACAGCGTCCGCGCCGGAGGGCACCGTCGTCCACTCCGGGAGGCACGCATGACCTCCGGGGCCTACCTCTCCGAACTGTTCTCCCTGGACGGCCGGGTCGCCATCGTGACCGGTGGGAGTTCCGGCATCGGCCGCAGCATCGCCGGAGCACTCGGCCGGGCCGGTGCGAGCGTCGTCATCGTGGCGCGCAGGGAGGCGGAACTGGCCGCCACGGTCGACGGACTGACGGCCGACGGCTGCCGGGCAGCATGGGTGAGCGCCGACCTGGGCACCCGCGAGAGCGTGCGCGCGGCGGCCGAAGAGGCAACCGAAGCGTTCGGCGAGCCCGACATCCTGGTCAACTGCGCCGGAGTCAACCTGCGCCCGCCGATGGGCGAGTTGGACGACGAGGTGTGGGACACCACGATGGCCGTGAACCTGGAGGCGCCGTACCTGCTGGGGCAGCGGTTCGGTCCCGGCATGGCCGAGCGTGGCTTCGGGCGGATCATCCACGTCACCTCGCAGCAAGCGCACCGGGCCTTCGTGCAGAGCGGCGCCTACGGGGTGTCCAAGGGGGCGCTGGAGTCCCTGGCCCGTTCGCAGGCCGAGGCCTGGTCGCCGCACGGCGTCACCTGCAACACGCTCGTGCCCGGTTTCGTGATGACGCCGCTCAACGAGCGGCTGTCGTCCGACCCGGAGAAGACAGCCGCACTGGCGGCGCGCACGATGATCGGGCGCAACGGCCTGGCAGAGGACTTCGAGGGCGCAGCGGTGTTCCTGAGCAGCCGCGCCTCCGCGTATGTCACGGGCCAGGCGATCTTCGTGGACGGCGGGCTCTCCGTCCACTGAGCCGCCGGCCCGCCGCTCAGAGGCTCAGGGGCTCAGGGGCTCAGGGGCTCAGCGTCAGCTCAGGAGCATCCGGTCGTCCAGCGCCGCCACCCACGCGTACCACTGGTCCATCCCCTCGCCCGTCGTCGCGGACACCGTCAGCACCCGTACGTCCGGGTTGACCGAGCGCGCGTACGCCTCGCACCGGGCCACGTCGAAGTCGACGTAAGGCAGCAGATCCGCCTTGTTGATGAGGACCAGATCGGCGGCGCCGAACATATAGGGGTACTTGAGCGGCTTGTCGGTGCCCTCGGTGACCGAGATGATGACGATCCGGCTGCTCTCACCCAGGTCGAAGAGAGCCGGGCACACCAGGTTCCCCACGTTCTCCACCAGGACCAGCGCTCCCCTTTCCGGAGCGAGGGCCGTGAGAGCACCCTGCATCATCTCGGCGTCGAGGTGGCAGCCGGCGCCCGTGTTCACCTGCACCACGGCGCATCCGGCGCGCTTGATGCGCTCGGCGTCGAGCATGGTCTCCTGGTCGCCCTCGACCACGGCCACCGGACGCCGTCCGGAGAAGTCCCTGATGGTGCGCTCCAGCAGGGTGGTCTTGCCCGCGCCGGGCGAACTCATCAGATTGACCGCCACGATGTGCCGCTCGGCGAGCCAGGCACGGTTCTGCTCCGCCTGGAGCTCGTTCTTGGCGAGCACCCGCTGCTCAAGAGTGACTGTCTCGCCGGTGTCGTGGGCGCCCTCGTGGTCGTGGCGGCCCTGGTCATGGCTGTGACTGTGGCTCTGGTCATGGCTGTGGTGCGGACGGCCGGTGGCCCGTGTGTGCTCCTCGTGGGGCAGGGAAATCCGCGTACCGCCGCCCTCGTCACCGCAACCGCAGGTACCGCACATGGTCAGCCCACTTTCATCGAGATGATCTGCAGTTCACGCCCCGACGTGATCTCCACGTCGGCGCTGCCGCACGGACAGAGCAGTACGGGATCGGGCAGGGCGAAGTCCTGTTCGCAGGTACGGCAGCGCGCCGCTCCCGGAGGCTGGTCGATCTCCAGTCGCGCGCCCTCGGCCACCGTGCCCGCCGTGATCAGGTCGAAGCAGAACCGCATCGACTCGGCCACGACCGCCGTGAGCACACCGACCCGCACCCTGACCGTGCGGACCGGTCTGCCTTCGGCGCGTTCGCAGACCATGTCGACGACGCTCTGCGTGATCGATAATTCATGCATCTCTGCCTCGTTCCCGCATCGGTGGCACGACCGTAGGACCTGAAACCCGGGCGTGCCTCTTACGGTTGATTCGGTCGGCCCTTTTCCCATTCCGGTTTCATTCGACCGGCGCAATCCGCGTCAGGTCGCACCCGGAAACCCCCGCCAGTTCTGTCCTGCCGGTTCACATCCGGCGTTCGCACCGCCGAATGGCACGGTCCGAGGCCGCTCATACGGATTTCTTCTCGCGTTGACAGGGCACGCGCACCGGGCCTAGATGGTAGCAATGTGAGCGAAAACACACTCATGAGCCAGGCGCCCCGGTCCAGTGCCATCTGGGAATGGGAACGCCGGCCCCGGAAGGCGGCAGTGCTATGCCGACAGAAGCAGCGGTAAAGGCAGAAGAGACGCTGATCCACGTTCTCTGGATCAATGCCGGACTCAGTTGTGACGGCGATTCCGTGGCCCTGACGGCGGCCACTCAGCCCAGCATCGAGGAGATCGCGCTCGGCGCCCTGCCCGGCCTCCCCCAGGTCGCGGTGCACTGGCCGCTCATCGACTTCGAGTGCGGGCCGACCGGCGGCGCCGACGACTTCCTTGAGTGGTTCTTCAAGGCCGACCGAGGAGAGCTGGAGCCGTTCGTCCTGGTCGTGGAGGGGTCGATCCCCAACGAGCAGTTGCACGACGAGGGCTACTGGTGCGGCTTCGGCAACGACCCCGCCACCGGACAGCCGATGACCACCAGCGAGTGGATCGACCGGCTGGCGCCGAAGGCCACCGCGATCGTCGCGGTCGGGACCTGCGCGACCTACGGCGGTATCCATGCCATGTCGGGCAACCCGACAGGTGCGATGGGAGTGCCCGACTACCTGGGCTGGGACTGGAAGTCCAAGGCGGGAATTCCGATCGTGTGCGTCCCCGGATGCCCGATCCAGCCGGACAACCTGTCCGAGACACTGACCTATCTGCTCTACATGGCCACCGATCAGGCCCCGATGATTCCGCTCGATGACGCGCTGCGCCCTTCCTGGCTGTTCGGACAGACGGTCCATGAGGGGTGCGACAGGGCCGGCTACTACGAGCAGGGTGATTTCGCCACCGAATACGGATCGCCGAAGTGCATTGTCAAACTCGGCTGCTGGGGACCCACGGTCAAGTGCAATGTGCCGAAGCGCGGCTGGATGAACGGTATCGGCGGCTGCCCCAACGTCGGCGGAATCTGCATCGGCTGCACCATGCCGGGATTCCCGGACAAGTTCATGCCGTTCATGGATGAGCCGCCCGGCGGGAAACTCTCGTCGAACGCGGTCGGACTGTACGGCGCGACCATGCGCCGGCTGCGCCATATGACCACTCACACGCTGGACCAGGAGCCGAAGTGGCGCAGGCCCGGCAGGACTCTCACGACCGGCGCCACCCGCAACTGGTAACCGACCGCAACGGACAGAAAGATGAGGCGGCGCAATGACCGCGACGCAACGCAGGGGTGGCAGCGGGAAACAGGGCAAGGACGGCCTTGTCGAGATGGCGTGGGACCCCATCACCCGCATCGTCGGCAGCCTGGGCATCTACACGAAGATCGATTTCAAGCAGAAGGTGGTGGCCGAGTGCCACAGCACCAGCTCCATCTTCCGCGGCTACTCGGTCTTCATGAAGGGCAAGGACCCGCGCGACGCGCACTTCATCACCAGCCGCATCTGCGGTATCTGCGGAGACAACCACGCCACGTGTTCCTGCTATGCGCAGAACATGGCGTACGGGGTGAAGCCGCCGCACATCGGTGAGTGGATCGTCAACCTCGGCGAGGCCGCGGAGTACATGTTCGACCACAACATCTTCCAGGAGAACCTGGTCGGGGTGGACTACTGCGAGAAGATGGTGGCGGAGACCAACCCGGGCGTGCTGGAGCAGGCCAACCGCACCCCGTCACCGCACGCCGAGGACCACGGGTACAAGACCATCGGCGACATCATGCGCTCGCTGAACCCCTTCACCGGTGAGTTCTACCGCGAGGCGCTCCAGGTCAGCCGGATGACCCGGGAGATGTTCTGCCTCATGGAGGGCAGGCACGTACACCCCTCCACGCTCTACCCGGGCGGCGTGGGCACCGTGGCGACCGTGCAGCTGATGACGGACTACATCACCCGGCTCCAGCGCTACGTCGAGTTCATGAAGAAGGTCGTGCCGATGCACGACGACCTCTTCGACTTCTTCTACGAGGCGCTGCCCGGCTACGAGCAGGTCGGCAACCGGCGCATCCTGCTGGGCTGCTGGGGCTCGTTCCAGGACCCGGAGTACTGCAACTTCAAGTACCAGGACATGACCGAGTGGGGACGGAAGATGTACGTCACCCCCGGTGTGGTCGTGGACGGGAAGCTGGTCACCACCGACCTGGTGAAGATCAACCTGGGCATCCGGATCCTCCTCGGCTCGTCGTACTACGGCGACTGGGAGGAGCAGGAGATGTTCGTGACCCACGACCCGCTCGGAAACCCGGTCGACCGCAGGCACCCGTGGAACCAGCACACCAACCCGCAGCCGCAGAAGCGGGATCTGGACGACAAGTACAGCTGGGTCATGTCGCCACGCTGGTTCGACGGCAAGGACTATCTCGCCCTCGACACCGGCGGCGGCCCGCTGGCCCGGCTGTGGACCACCGCGCTGGCCGGGCTCGTCGACATCGGGTACGTCCAGTCCACCGGGAACAGCGTCAAGATCAACCTCCCGAAGACCGCGCTCAAGGGCCCGGTCGAGCTGGAGTGGCACGTCCCGAAGTGGAGCAACACGATCGAGCGCAACCGGGCGCGCACCTACTTCCAGGCGTACGCGGCCGCCTGCGCGCTGCACTTCGCGGAGAAGGCGCTCGTGGAGATCCGGGCTGGCCGGACGAAGACCTGGGAGAAGTTCGAGGTACCGGAGGAGGGCGTCGGCTGCGGCTTCACCGAGGCGGTGCGCGGTGTGCTCTCGCACCACATGGTGATCCGGGACGGCAAGATCGCCAACTACCACCCGTACCCGCCGACCCCCTGGAACGCGAGCCCCCGCGACACCTTCGGTACGCCGGGGCCGTACGAGGACGCGGTGCAGGGCCAGCCGATCTTCGAGGAGAACGACCGGGAGCACTTCAAGGGGATCGACATCATGCGCACGGTGCGCAGCTTCGACCCCTGTCTCCCCTGCGGAGTGCACATGTATCTCGGCGAGGGCAAGAAGCTGGAACTGCTGCACTCCCCCACCCAGTCCGCGGGCAGCGAGTGATGGCGGAGGAGACCGCGTCCGGGCCCACCGACTGGCGGGCCACCGGCGACCGCATCGACATGCTGATCGCCGCCAGCGCGGCGGGCGGCGCCGTGGCCCGCGAGCGGAGCGAGGAACTGGTCCGGCTCGTCACGGACTTCTACGGCGCCGGGCTCGAACGGCTGCTCGACCTGGTGCACGAGCAGGGCCGGCTGGACGACGAGGTGCTGGCGGCCCTGGCGGCCGACGATCTGGTGGCCAGTCTGCTGCTGGTGCACGGGCTGCACCCGTACGGCGTGGAGACCAGGGTCGAGGAGGCGCTGGAGAGCGTCCGGCCGTATCTGGGTTCGCACGGCGGCGATGTGGAACTGCTGGGCGTCACGGCGGACGGGGTCGTCACCCTGCGGCTGCTCGGCAGCTGCGACGGGTGCCCCTCGTCGTCGGCCACCCTCAAGCTGGCCGTGCAGAGCGCCGTCGAGGCCGCGGCCCCGGAGATCACCGGGATCGAGGTGGAGGCACCCGCCGAGGACGGGACGGGGGAACCCGGACCGCTGGTCACGGTGGACTCGCTGTTCTCCCGGCTCCACGAGGCGGCGTCGGCTCCCGGCGACGGCGGTTCGTCCTGGGAGGCCGTGCCCGGACTGGAGGCCCTGGAGCCCGGTGGCGTACGGCACTTCACCGCGGGCGCGGTCCCGGTACTGGCCTGCCGGATCGGCGCCGACCTGTTCGCCTTCCGTGACTGGTGTGCCCGGTGCGACCGGTCCCTGGAGGGCGCCGCACTGGCCCGGCGGCTGGGCGGCGGGGCTGCTGACGCCGTGCTGCGGTGCCCCGGCTGCCGTGCGCACTACGACGTACGGCGGGCCGGTGCCTGCCTCGACGCCGACGGGCTGCATCTGGACCCGCTGCCCCTGCTCGTGGACGGCCCGACGGTCTCCGTCGCGGTGCCCGCCCCGGTCTCCGCGTGAGCGCCCCGGGCCGGACGGCGACCCCGGTGTCCGCGCTGCGGCGGATCACCCGCAACCGTCCGCAGCCGGCGGCCGGGGAACGCTGCGAGATGTGCGCGGAGCCGGTCGCCCCCGAGCACTCGCACGTGGTGAACCTGGAGAGCCGCGCGCTGATGTGCAGCTGCCGCGCCTGCTATCTCCTCTTCACCGAGGAGGACGCGCGACAGCGCTACCGGGCGGTGCCGGAACGGTATCTCCGCTTCGACGGAGTGCCGCTGGACGCACGGGCCTGGGACGAACTCCAGATCCCGGTGGGTCTGGCGTTCCTCTTCCGCAACTCGGTGCAGGGCCGCACGGTCGCGTTCTACCCCGGGCCCGCGGGCGCCACCGAGTCCGAACTTCCGCTGGAAGCCTGGGACTCCATCGTCGCGTCGGCGCCCGCGCTCGCGGTGCTGCGTCCCGACGTGGAGGCGCTGCTGATCCGCCGGCCCGGCACCGGCGACGGCTCGTGCCATCTGGTCCCGGTCGACGCCTGCTACGAGCTGGTCGGCCGGCTGCGGACGCTGTGGCGCGGCTTCGACGGCGGCCGTGAGGCGCACGCGGCGATGGACGCCTTCTTCGACCAGGTGCGGGACCGCAGCAGGACCGTCCCGGCGGAGGGGGTCTCGTGAGCGGCACGGACTTCTCCGTACTGGACTTCTCGGTGCTCGATGTGGTGGCCGAACGGTACGCTGCGGCGCCCCAGTTGACGGCCCGGCTGCGGATCGAGGAGAGCAGCGGCGAGCGGATCCACGCGATCGTCCTGCAGTGCCAGGTCCGTATCGAACCGCAGCGCCGTTCGTACGACAAGGCCGAGGAGGAGGGCCTGCGCGGGCTGTTCGGGGAGCGGTCCCGGTGGGCGGACACCCTGCGGCCGTTCCTCTGGATGCAGTGCAACACCACGGTCCAGGGGTTCACCGGCGCCACCGAGGTCGACCTCGCGCTGCCCTGCACCTATGACTTCGACGTGACCGGCTCGCGGTATCTGCACGCACTCGGCGAGGGCGCGGTCCCGCTCACCCTGCTCTTCTCGGGCACCGTCTTCACCAAGGGCAGCGCCGGCTTCGGCGTACGGCAGGTGCCCTGGGACTGCGAGGCCCGTCATCCGATGCCCGTCGCGGTATGGCGGGAGATGATCGCCGCCCACTACCCGAACGCCGGGTGGATCAGGCTCGACCACGACGTCATCACCGAGTTCGCCGGCTTCCGCGCCCGGCACGGGCTGATCAGCTGGGAAGAGACGGTCCGCACCCTGCTGGCCGAGACCGGAGAGGTGGTCCAGTGACCCCCGTGAACGCCCCGAGCCTGGACCACGTCCGTACGGTCGCCGACGCGGTGCTGTACGAGGGGTATCTGCTGTACCCGTACCGGGCCAGCTCCCACAAGAACCAGTCACGCTGGCAGTTCGGGGTGCTGGGGCCGCCGTCCGCGGCGCCCGCCTGCTTCGGCGAGGAGCCGGACATGGCGATGGAGTGCCTGCTGGCCCCGGACGGGTCGCCCACCGCGGTCACGGTTCATCTGCGCTTCCTCCAGGTGCAGGTGCGTGAGGTGCAGCGGCGCGAGGCGGACGGCGGCCACACCCCGGTCGCCGAACTGACCGTCGACGGCGCCCAGGTGCTGAGCTGGGAGGAGGCGGTCGAGCAGGAGATCGTGCTGCCCGCGCTCTCCCTCACGGAGCCGGCCGATGTGCGGCGCACGGTGCCCGGCGGCGAGGAGAGGGAGCAGCTGACGGACGCGGACGGCGCACCGGTCGGCCGGATCGTACGGCGCCGGCTTCCGCTGGACCTCCGGATCCGGGTGGGCGCCACCGCCGACGACGGTCTGCTCCGGCTGTCCCTCGCCGTGGTCAACGAGCACCCGGGGACGCCCGGATCCAAGGACGAGGCGATCCGCAGCTCGCTGATCGGAGCGCATCTGATCCTGCGGGCGCACGGCGGCGCGTTCGTCTCGCTGCTCGAACCGCCGGAGCACGCGGTAGCCGCCGCCGCCCGCTGCCGGCAGCGCAGATGCTGGCCGGTGCTGGCCGGTGCCGAGGGCTCGGCGGACACCGTCCTGGGCGCGCCGATCATCCTCTACGACTACCCGGAGGTGGCCGAACAGAGCCCGGGTGCCCTCTTCGACTCCACCGAGATCGACGAGATCCTGACCTTGCGGGTCATGACCATGACCGAGCAGGAGAAGGCAGAGGCGCGGGCCACCGACCCACGGGCCAGGGAGATCATCGAACGCTGCGACGCCATGTCCGCCGCGGATCTCCAGCAGTTGCACGGTCTGCTGCGCGAACCGCACGCGGCAGCGGTGCCCGGCTCGCTGCCACCGCTGAACGCCGACCTCCGGGACAGTGAGCCGCCCGGGTTCGACACCGGCGGCGCGCCCTGGTGGGACCCCGCTTCGGACGCGGCCGTGCGTCCGTCGTCCGACGCGGTGGTGATCAACGGCGTCAGCGTCTCGCAGGGCAGCCTGGTGCGGGTGCACCCCTCGCGCCGCGCGGACGCCCAGGACCTCTTCTTCGCCGGTCAGGTGGCGCGGGTGACCGCGGTGCTCTCGGACGTCGACGGCGGGACGCATGTCGCCCTGGTCCTCGTCGACGATCCGGCGGCGGACATGCACGACTGGTACGGCCGTTACTTCTATTTCGCCCCCGACGAGCTGGAGCCCCTGCCCGTCGGGACCACCCTCGAAAACCGAGAGGAGAGCCCATCGTGAAGACCCTTGGCGTGATCACCGCAGTCGCGGGCGCAGTTCTGGTGGCAGCCGCTGTGGCCGTGGGAGTCCAGTCGATCCCGGACATCCGCCGGTATCTGCGAATGCGTTCGATGTGAGCGCGGCGTCGGCCCCGGCGCCCGGCCCCGCAGCAGCCGGGACGTGGCGCCGGTGACGGATCGCGTCCTGATCGCCGGGGTCGGCAACCTCTTCCTGAGCGACGACGGCTTCGGCCCCGAGGTGGTCCGCGCACTCACCGGCGCGGGCTCACTGCCGCCCGGCGTCCGCGTCGTGGACTACGGAATCCGGGGCATGCACCTCGCGTACGACCTGCTGGACGGGTACGACGCGCTGGTGCTGGTCGACGCCTGCCCGGGCGGGGGGCCGCCCGGCGAGGTGACCGTACTCGAAGTGGGTCCTGACGACCTCGGTTCGGGTGAATTCGACGCACATGGCATGAATCCGGTAGCAGTGCTGGCAAATCTGGAACAACTGGGCGGTACCCTTCCGTCCACCTACGTCGTGGGCTGCACCCCCGCCGACGTCGGTGAGGGCATCGGGCTCAGCCGCGCGGTCCTCGCGGCGGTGCCCGCGGCCATGGACGCCGTACGGATTCTGGTGGACCGGCTGCTGCCCGCCGAGCCCGCCCCGACCAGGAGGTCCTGATCATGTGCCTTGGCATTCCGGGCCGGGTCGTGGAGCTCGTCGACGGATATGCCGGTCAGCTCGCGCTCGTCGATGTCGAGGGCGCGCGGCGGCGCATCAATGTCGGGATGCTCGACTCTCCTCCGGCCGACGGCGACTGGGTGCTTCTCCATATGGGCTTCGCGCTGGAGGTCATCGACGCGGCGAAGGCCGGGGAGGCGCTCTCCGGCCTGGAGATGATGGGCCGCGCCCGCGACGAGGAACCCGCGCCCGGTGAAGCGACTCCCGGTGAGGCGACGCCCGCCGAGTCTGCGCCCGGTGCACCCGCTGAGCACCGGCTGCGGCGGCGCTTCAAGGTGCACGGTGTGGTCCAGGGGGTCGGCTTCCGGCCCTTCGTCTACGTCAGCGCGCGCGAACTCGCCCTCAGCGGAACGGTGGTGAACACCGGCTCCGGTGTGGTCGCCGAAGTCGAGGGCGGCGCAGCGGCGGTGGCCGAATTCGGCAGGAGGCTGCGGACGGACGCGCCGGTGCTCGCCGTGGTCGAGTCCGTCCACGAGTCGGACCTGTCGCCCCTGGGCGGGACGGAGTTCACCATCGGGGAGTCCCGTGGCGAGGGGCCCGCCCGCACTCTGGTCTCGCCGGATGTCGCGACGTGCCGGGAGTGCCTGGCCGAGATGCGCGATCCGGCGAACCGCCGCTACCGCCATCCCTTCATCACCTGCACCCACTGCGGCCCCCGGTTCACCATCGTCACCGGTGTGCCGTACGACCGGGCGGCCACCACGATGGCCGCGTTCGAGATGTGCGCCGACTGCCGGGCGGAGTACGGCGATCCGGGCGACCGCCGCTTCCACGCCCAGCCGGTCGCCTGCCACGCGTGCGGGCCCGCTCTCGAACTGGTCCGCAAGGACGGGGCGCCGGCGGCGAGCGGCGAGGACGCGTTGCGGGGAGCCCGGGAGCTGCTGGCCGATGGCCGGATCGTCGCGGTGAAGGGGCTCGGCGGCTACCACCTCGCGTGTGACGCCCGCAACGACACGGCGGTGGCCGAGCTGCGGCGGCGCAAGCGGCGCGGTGGGAAGCCCTTCGCGGTGATGGTCGCGGACACCGCTGTGGCGGCGGAACTGGTGACGCTGACCGGCGACGAGGAGCGGCTGCTGACCGGGGTCCGCAGGCCGATCGTGCTCCTGCCGCGGCGCGGGACGCCGGAGGGGGCCGGGGTCTCCTCGTCGGTGGCGCCGGGCAGCCCGGATCTGGGTCTGATGCTCCCGTACACGCCTCTGCACGTCCTGCTCTTCGGTATCGGGGACGACCGGCCGGGCCCCGACGCGCTGGTGATGACCTCGGCCAACCTGGCGGGTGAGCCGATCGTCACCGACGACGCCGCGGCCCTCACCGGTCTTGCGCCGCTGGCCGATGCCTGGCTGCGGCACGACCGGCGGATCGAGGTGCCCTGCGACGACTCGGTCAGCCGTTTCGTGGCGGGCGCGGAGCTTCCGCTGCGCCGGTCCCGCGGGTACGCCCCGCTGCCGTTGGCGCTGCCCTTCGAGGTACCACCGCTCCTCGCGGTCGGCGCGGATCTCAAGAACACCTGCGCGCTCGGCGACGGGCGGTACGCCTGGGTCAGCCAGCACATCGGCGACATGGACGACCTCGCCACGGCCGACGCGCTGACCAGGACCGAGCGGCAGCTGGAGCGGATCACCGGGGTCGAGCCCGCTCAGCTGGTGGCCGATCTGCACCCCGGCTACCGGTCGGGCGCCTGGGCCGTGGCGCACTCGGGGTCCCGGCCGGTGCGGCGGGTGCAGCACCACCACGCCCATGTCGCCTCGGTCATGGGCGAGCACGGCATCGGGGCGGACGAGAGTGTGATCGGTGTCGCCTTCGACGGCACGGGCGCCGGTACGGACGGGGCCGCGTGGGGCGGCGAGGTGCTGATCGCCGGCTACAAGTCGTTCGAGCGGGCGGCGCACCTGGGGTACGTACCGCTGGCGGGCGGCGACGCGAGTGTGCTGCGGCCGTACCGGATGGCGCTGGCCCACCTCCGTGCGGCCGGGGTCGCCTGGGACGAGGGGCTGCCGTCCGTACGGGCGTGCCCGCCGAGGGAACGGGACGTGCTGGCCCATCAGTTCGGTACCGGGTTCGGCTGTGTGCCGACGTCCAGCATGGGCAGGCTCTTCGACGCCGTGGCCTCGCTGGCCGGGGTCCGGCACGAGGTGGAGTACGAGGCCGAGGCCGCGATCGGCCTCGAAGGGCTGGCCAGGTCGGCCGGGCCGGACGGAGCGGGTGCGGACGGCCGGTACTCCTTCGGGATCCGGGAAGCGGTGGACGGGCAGCCTCTCGTCGCCGACCCGGGGCCGGTCGTGCGCGCGGTGGTCTCGGACGTACGGGCCGGGGTGCCGGCCGAGCTGATCGCGGCGCGGTTCCACGCCTGCGTCGCCGCCCTGACGGTCTCCCTCGCCGAGCTCGCACGCGCCCGCACGGGGCTCGGGGTGGTGGCTCTCGGCGGTGGCGTCTTCCAGAACGCCGTACTGCTCGGGGCGGTCCAACACGGCCTGGAAGCAGCGGACTTCAGGGTGCTGCGGCCGAGACTCCTGCCCCCGAACGACGGGGGAATCGCTCTGGGGCAACTCCTGATCGCCGCGTCGGGCTGACCCTCGTACGCCAGGTCATCCGCGCCAGATCATCCGCGCCAGGTCATCCGTGCCAAGCCATCCGTACAGATCCACGGGATCCACGGGGATCCACAGAGAAGAGGGACCATGTGTCTGGCAGTTCCGGGGCGCGTCCTCAGTACCGCCGAGGTCGACGGCACGTTGATGGCCGATGTCGACTTCGGCGGGGTGCGCAAAGAGGTGTGCCTCCAGTACATCCCGGATGTGACGGCCGGTGAGTACGTCGTCGTACATGTCGGGTTCGCCATTCAGCGGCTCGACGAGGAGTCGGCCCGGCGGACGCTGGCCGATTTCGACAGGCTCGGCATCCTGGAGGAGGAGTTCGGAGACGGTTTCGAACTCGCCGCACGGGCCGGGCAGCAGGAGTTCCCCGAAGGAGTCGGCCGGTGAAGTATCTCGACGAGTTCAGCAACCCCGAGTCGGCCAAGAGGCTGCTCGAACAGATCCACGCGGCGACCACTCGGCCGTGGGCCATGATGGAGGTCTGCGGCGGCCAGACCCATTCGATCATCCGGCACGGCATCGACCAGCTGCTGCCCGACGGCGTCGAGCTGATCCACGGACCGGGCTGCCCGGTCTGTGTCACCCCGCTGGAGATCATCGACCGGGCGCTCGCCATCGCGGCCAGGCCCGGGGTCATCTTCTGCTCGTTCGGTGACATGCTCCGGGTGCCGGGCAGCAGCCAGGACCTGTTCTCGGTGAAGAGCGCCGGAGGCGACGTCCGGGTGGTGTACTCGCCGCTCGACGCGCTGAAGCTGGCCCGGGAGAACCCGGACCGGGAGGTCGTCTTCTTCGGGATCGGCTTCGAGACCACGGCCCCGGCCAACGCCATGACCGTGTACCAGGCCAAGCGCCTGGGGGTACGGAACTTCTCCCTGCTGGTCTCCCATGTCCTGGTGCCGCCCGCGATCTCGGCGATCATGGAGTCCGCCACCTGCCGGGTGCAGGCCTTCCTGGCCGCCGGGCACGTGTGCAGCGTGATGGGCACGGCGGAGTACCCACCGCTGGCGGAGAAGTACCGGGTGCCGATCGTCGTCACCGGCTTCGAGCCGCTGGACATCCTCGAAGGCATCCGGCGCACGGTCGTCCAGCTCGAAGAGGGCCGCCACGAAGTGGAGAACGCCTACCCCCGCGCCGTACGCGAGGAGGGCAACCTGCCCGCCATGGAGATGCTGCGGGATGTCTTCGAGGTGACCGACCGGACGTGGCGCGGCATCGGAATGATCCCGCGCAGCGGCTGGCGGCTGGCGCCCGGTTACGCCGAGTTCGACGCGGAGCAGCGCTTCGACGTGACCGGTATCCATACGGCCGAGTCGGCCCTGTGCCGGTCGGGAGAGGTTCTCCAGGGCCTGATCAAACCGCATGAGTGCGCGGCCTTCGGCAAGGAGTGCACCCCGCGCAACCCGCTGGGCGCCACGATGGTGTCATCCGAGGGCGCCTGCGCCGCCTACCACACATACCGCCGACTGGAACTGGTCGAAGCCAAGTGACCGAAGCGATGCAGTCCCCCGCCGAGCTCGACTTCGAGAGCTGGGTCTGTCCGGTCCCGCTGGGCGAGACGCCGTCCGTGGTGATGGGCCACGGGGGCGGCGGCGCGATGTCGGGCGAGTTGATCGAGCATCTGTTCCTGCCCGCGTACGGCGCGGCGGCCGCGGCCGAACTGGGCGACTCCGCCGTGCTGTCGGTCGGTGGCGGCCCCCGGCTCGCCTTCTCCACCGACTCCTATGTGGTGAAGCCGATGTTCTTCCCCGGCGGGTCGATCGGCGATCTGGCCGTGAACGGGACGGTGAACGACCTCGCGATGTCGGGCGCGGTCCCGCTGTTCCTCTCGACGGCCTTTATCCTCCAGGAGGGGACCGCGCTCGATGAACTCGGCCGAATCGCCGAGGCGTTGGGAGCTGCGGCGCGGTCCGCGGGGGTTCAGCTGGTCACCGGGGACACCAAGGTCGTCGACAGCGCCAGCGGTGACGGCGTCTTCATCAACACCTCCGGGATCGGTGTGGTGCCCGACGGCGTCGACATCGGCCCGCGCCGTGCGCGCCCCGGTGACGCGGTGCTCGTCAGCGGTGACATCGGCGTGCACGGGGTGGCGGTGATGAGCTGCCGGGACGGGCTTGAGTTCGGCACGACCGTCGAGAGCGACACGGCAGCGCTGCACGGTCTCGTCGCCGACATGATCGCCACAGGTGCGGATCTGCATGTACTGCGGGACCCGACCCGTGGCGGTGTCGCGGCCTCACTGAACGAGATCGCCCGTGCTTCGGATGTCGGTATCGAGCTGGTGGAGCGGGAGTTGCCGGTCCCGGAGACGGTGCACGACGCGTGCAGTCTGCTGGGGCTCGACCCGCTGCAGGTGGCCAACGAGGGCAAGCTGATCGCGGTGGTTCCCGGTGAGAGCGCCGACCAGGTCCTCGCGGCGCTCCGCGCCCACCCCCTGGGCCGCTCGGCCTGCCGGATCGGCACCTGCGTCCCGGACCACGCCGGGATGGTGGTGGCCAGGACCGGGCTCGGCGGCAGCCGGGTGGTCGGGCTGCCGATCGGCGAGCAGCTGCCCCGGATCTGCTGAATGAGCGCCGAGGGCGCGCTGCTGTTCGCGCGATACGCCTATCCCCCCAACGAACTCGGCTACTGCGGTCCGGACGACGCCGCGGCGCTGCTGCACCCCGGCGCGGTGGCCGGGATGGAGGAGCGGGCCCGGCAGTTCGAGGGTGCCTGGTGCTATCTCGAATTCCTGGCGGAGTCCGCGGGCATCCCGGATCCGCTCGACGTCCGGGTGGTGGAGGCGTACTGGATCGGCAACGAGCTGCTGGACCTGGCCGACTCCGGGGCGCTGGTGGACCGCCTCCTCGACCGGTTCCGGGGGCAGCCGGGCGGCACCTGGCGGGAGGCGGCGCACCGGGCC
Organism: Streptomyces sp. NBC_00440; assembly: GCF_036014215.1. Taxonomy (NCBI): domain Bacteria; kingdom Bacillati; phylum Actinomycetota; class Actinomycetes; order Kitasatosporales; family Streptomycetaceae; genus Streptomyces; species Streptomyces sp. NBC_00440. The sequence goes on along the minus strand of NZ_CP107921.1, from coordinate 6,528,152 downwards.
GTCCCCCACCACAGCTTCCAGGTGTTCGACGTGTACCCGTGGGCGGCCCTGCTGCGCGCAGGCGGCAGCCCGGTCGCGCTGTCGGTGCTCGACCAGTGCCGTATCCGTACGGGCGTGGTCGTCGGCGTCGACGGTGAGTCGGCGACCGTGGAGTCCCGTCCGCTGAGCTGGGACGGGAAGGTGTTCGTACCGGCGCCGCCCCGGCGGGAGCAGGTCCGCTGGTCGACCGGCGGCAGGTCGCTGATCGCCGGGGTGTCCCCCGGCGACCGGGTGGCGCTGCACTGGGACTGGGTCTGCGACGTGCTCACCGACGACCAGGCCGCGCGCATCGAGTCGATCGAGGGCCGGCGGCACGGTGCGGTTCCGGAGGGCGCCGCTTAGCTTATCGTCCATCGTCCGGCTGCTGGCGGTGGTCCGAGCCGGTGCGGCGGACGTCCCGGGCGGCCAGGGCGATCATGACGGCGGGAATGAGAACGTCATTGGCCAGGATGCCGCCCGTGTTCCCGGCGGCGTGGTCGCCGTTGGCGAACCATTGGTAGACGTGGCCGATCGTGGCTCCCCACAGGAACGCGGCGGCCGCCAGCCCGCTCGTGAGGCGCTCGCGGGGCGACGCGGACGCGCCACGGAAGCCCAGCACGGCGAGGCCGAGGTTGGCGAAGGCGATCTCGAACTGGAACGGCGAGGTGGCGAAGCCGATGGCGTCGGCCATGCCCTTCGGGATCGCCAGGAACGAGATCGTGATCCACAGGCTTCCGATGCCGAGGGCGCCGACCGCCCACCAGCGCTGCCAGATCTCCGCCGCCGACCGGCCCGGGCTGCGGCGACGGCAGCTCAGCAGCGCCCCGAGAGCGGGTACCAGCATGAAGAGAAGCGGAAACGTGGTCCGAACGGCGTAAGGGAGGTTGTCCATGAAATTGAGTGTTGCATGGTTAATATTAACGCTGCAAGTGTCCGCTAGGGTGGACGTATGGACGAAGGACTGGCAGAGCTCCTGTACCGCGTGGTCATGCTGATGGGCGAGGCGAGCCGGCGCCGCTCCGACCCGAACCAGCGCCTTTCCCACAGTCAACTGCGGCTGCTGGGCACTCTTGAGGAGATCCAACCCGCCACCCAGCACCAGCTCGCCGAGGCGCTGACCCTGTCCGACCCCGCCATCAGCCGCTCCCTGCGCCCACTGGAGGCGCAGGGGTACGTGACAGTCAGGGTCGACCCCGCCCACCGGCGCCGACGCCTGGTCACCCTCACCCCGACGGGCCAGGCGGCCTTCCTGGCCGAGGGCAAGCCCCTGGAGGAAGAACTCCGCACCGTCCTCCTGCAGGCCGGCTTCCCCTACGACCGCTACCTCGCGGAGACCCACCGGCTCGCCGCGCTGCTGACACCCGCGCAGCCACGGCGCGCAGCCACGGCCCGGGGATCAGAAACAGGTTCCTAGCTTGCCGTTTATCCACCTGCGTCGAACTGAGCTCGAACTTGTTCGGGTTTCCCCGGTTCACCGGACGTGCGAGAGGCGGCCCCGATCCTGTGCTCAGGGTTGATTGAGTACGGAGGCCGGGATCGTGGGACTGGTCGAGCACAGCGTCCAACGAGATGCGTTCGCGATGGTGTCGGGGTTCCGATCGGAGCTGTACGCGTGCCTGACAGCGCGGTCGGATGCCCTGTTTGACTTGTGCGACGCGTTGCTGTGCACCGACGGACCGGTCCGCACCCTCGTGGACCTGGCGCTCGCGCCGGAACACCGGCGCGGGCACGGAGCCCTGTACTCCGGGATCAACCGGGGCCGGATCGACGTCGCCCGGCTTCGTCGCGCGCTGGCAGGTGTGCCGTTGCCCCGGGCGAGCGACGGCCGGCTGGTGTTGGCCGTGGACGTCTCCCCGTGGCTGCGGCCGGACGCCGACACCTGCTCGGACCGCTCCTTCTGCCACACCTTCGGCCGCGGCCTGGGCAAGCACCAGATGGTCCCCGGCTGGCCCTACTCGATCGTTGCCGCCCTGGAGACCGGCCGCACGTCGTGGACCGCGCTGCTCGACGCGATCCGGCTGGAGCCCGGCGCCGACCTGGCCGCAGTCACCGCCCACCAGGTCCGTGCCGTCATTGAACGTCTCGTGGAAGCCGGCCAGTGGCAGGAGTGCGATCTGGACGTCCTGGTCGTGCTCGATGCCGGATACGACGCACCCCGTATCGCTCACCTCCTCAACGACCTGCCTGTCGAGGTGCTGGGCCGGCTCCGCTCGGACCGGGTGATGCGCAAGCCCGTTCCGGTGCCATGGATCTGCCCGCCGCAGGGTGGCCGCCCGCCCAAACACGGCGGCGAGTTCGTCTTCGGCCGCCGCGAGACCTGGGGCGAGCCGGACGCGGTCACCGTCACGAACACCGACCGATACGGGACTGCGACCGCGCTGGCCTGGGACCGGCTGCATCCCCGGCTGCCCCGCCGGGCGGCATGGGGTGACCACGAGGGCCCGCTGCCGATCATCGAGGGCACTGTGATCCGCCTGTCGGTCGAGAAGCTGCCCAGCGGCGGGGTGAACAAGCCCGTCTGGCTGTGGTGGTCGGGCACCGGTGCCGCCACGAAGGACGTTGACCGGTGCTGGCGCTCCTTTCTCCGCCGCTTCGACGTGGAGCACACCTTCCGGCTCCTCATCCCAGCGGCCCCCGTAGGGCAGTCGTATGGTGCCGCCGGCGCCGCGGTAGCCCTTGTCGGCGAAGCATTCGAGGCCGGCTTCGGTCAGGGCGTCGAGGATGCCGTGGGTGCGGGCGACCTTGATGTCGTGGACGGTGCCGGGCAGGGCGGGCGAGGCCCACAGCAGTCGCCCCATCGGATCGGTGATGACCTGCACGTTCATGCCGTGTTTCTTGTGTTTCCCGGAGTAGAAGGGCCGGTCGGCCGCTGTCCGGTCGATCGGCAGCAGCGTGCCGTCCAGCATCACGAACGCCTTGGTGGAGGCAGTCTTCATCGCTTCGGCGAGGGTCGGCGCGAGAGCGGCGGCTGATCGACGAGCTGGTGGGCCGGGCTCAGGCCGAGGGCCTGCAACTGACCGGCGAAGGCGGGCAGCTCCAGCAGCTGACGAAGCGGCTCCTGGAGTCCGCTCTTGAGGGTGAGATCACCGATCACCTCGGCTATGACAAGCACGATCCGGCGGGGAAGAACGGCGGCAACTCCCGCAACGGCACCCGCGCCAAGACCGTACTGACCGATGTCGGCCCGGTGGAGATCACCGTGCCCCGCGACCGCGACGGCTCCTTTGAACCGAAGATCGTCAAGAAGCGGCAGAAGCGTCTGACCGGCGTCGACGAGATGGTCATCTCACTCGCGGCGAGCCGGTCGTCCACAGACTTCGACGGGGTCGTCTCAGACGGCTCGACGGGCTCGGCCCCGGTCACATTGTTGCTGGTCATCGATGCATCTTCCATGCTCGGGAGTTACACCGAACGTTTTACAGCCCCCTTCGTGACGGTCTGCCGACGTAGTGAGTGAACCGTTGGGGCTATCAGGAATCACCATTGATTGCTGATAGCCCCTCGTGACTTATCGCTGCGTCGACAGGAGACGCGCGATCGACTCATGCAGCCAGCACTACATGGTGTGTGCTCCTGTCGGTCATCCGATCGTGCGCGCCGGGCCTTGGCCGTACGGGGTACGTGCTGCGGTGTGCACCCCGGTATCGGGATCGGTGCTGATCGCGGCCCAGAAACCGCGGGGCAGCGTCGGGTCATCGGCGGATCGTGGCGTCACGGCGTGTCCAGCGTCGCGAGCCGCCTCCAGACACGCGTCGGGGAAGCAGTCGTCGATGACTCGGCTGGGCGTCGGCAGTTCGCGGTGGGCCAGTATGGAGGTCACCGAGTCGCCCATGATGATGTCGTGGCCGTGGACCAGCGGGGCATCGACCGCCGCCGCGAGAGGTTGTTCGAGGGCGAGAACGCGGTGCAGACCGAGCACGGTGGCCGGGTGCAGTCCGACGCCGATGCTGCTGCAGGCGAGGACGGGGCGACCCTCGCGCAAGGCAATGGCGGGCTCGACGGGCATGGGGAGGTGGTCCCCGGGGGTGAGTTCGGCGAGGAGCGGCTGCTGGAATGCCGCCGGGTCGGGGAGGGGGATGCCGTCCACGACGATGCCGGTGGTGCCCCACATCGCGGTGTTGATGCTGTGGCACAGTGCGGCGAGGTTGCCCTCGGCGTCGACGGCTAGCACGTAGTCGGAGTGGCTGCCGGTCGAGGGCGAGCCGTCGAGGGCCGTGAGGAATCCGGCCAGGGCGTGCGGGTCCTGTGCGGGTTCGCCGATCTCGGCTGTCTCCAGTCGTGCGAGGTTGGCAAGCAGATTGGTCCCACCGGTGTCCGGGGCGGGCAGGGTCGCGATCTCGTGGCCTGCGAAGGACCCGCGTGCCGGTTCGCCGCAGCGGGCCCGGTAGCCCGCGAGATCCTCCATGCTCGCCTGGCCTCCCTCCCTGCGCACCGCCGATACGAAGTGCTCCGCCCAGGGCCCCTGATACATCCAGTCCGGTCCGTGTTCGGCGAGGGCCGCGGCGGTGGCCGCCAGACGCTGCTGGGTGAAGAGTTCGCCGGCCCGCGGTAGCCGTCCTTGCGCAGCGAATGCGGCGCGGCCCTCGTCGGTGCGGGTGAGGACATCGGCTCGCTGGGCAAGTAGGCGCGAGAGGTGCTCGGTGACTGGGACACCCCGTTCGAGCAGGTACCGCGCGGGTGACCAGAGCTGCTCCCAGGGCAGTCGGCCCGAGCGGGTGTGGGCGGCGTAGGCCCCTGCGATGAATCCGGGGACCAGGGCGGTGCGTCCGCTCGGTTGCGGGGCGGGCGGGATCTCCAGCGGGTGGGTTTCTCCGGCGAAGGTCCTGAATCCGGCGGACACGCTGGTCGTCGCTCCGGTGGCGGCCTCGTGGTGCACCATGCCGAACAGTCCGGCGTAGCTGACCCATGAGCCCAAAGACAGCGCGATCTGGGTGAAGGCGGTAGTCAGCACGGCATCGGTGGCGCTGCCTGCGGCGTCGAGGGTGTAGCGGCCGGCGAGGGTCGCGAAGGGGCCGGTGGACCCGACCAAGGCCCCCGACGTCCCGGTCGCGCTGGCGGAGCGCGGATCGAGTCCGACGTTCCGCCAGTCCAGGGCGTGCGCGCGTTCCCCGGGATCCCAGCCACTGGGGTCGAGCTTGTCAGTCATGTTTAGCGACCTTTCCCTTTTGGAGTGTAGTCTCAATCTGAGACTACACATGGATCAGGAGTTCAAGTGGCGGAGCAAGAGCCCGAGTCAGGGTTGCGCGAAGTGGTTCACCAGCGGGTACGCCTCGGCGTCTTGGCCATCGTCGACCGACGTGGACCGTGCACGTTCTCGCAGTTGCGGGACGCTCTGGGGCAGTCCAACGGCAGCCTGAGCCGCCACCTGGGCGTACTGGAGGAGCACGGCTACATCACCACGGAGAAGGTGTTCGAGAACCGGCGGCCGCGGACCTGGGTCCGAATGACCGCGGCCGGAGCCGAAGTGTTCCGGGAAGAGCAGGAACTGTTGACCAAGCTGCTCACCACGGCTTCGCAGGAGGCCGGCCGGACCGGAACCGACCCGGACGAGGACCGCGTCGCGGCCATGTCCATCGTGTTCGCAGCCCTGCTCGCTGACGACGACACCGCCGCGGACACCGCCCGGGACGCGCGAGCGGACGGCTGTGGTGAGGACGCGTCCCCGGGCCGGATCGACCACTCGACCCTCCTACCGACCGACCCGGTGCTGGCCGGGCGGCGCGCGGAGCCGCTGCGTTCCGGGCCCATCAGTGCGCGCTACGACATGCCGGCCGGCTACGCGAGCTTCACCGAACAGCGCGAACAGCGGCTGATGTTGATGAGTCACGGGCTGCGCGGTGGCTGGATCACGTCATGGCCGATCGTCGGCCCAGAGCACAACAGCAGCGTGGGGGACGGGGGTGAGCAGGAGGGCCAGGGCATCGCACACGCGATCGTGGTTGAACTCGGCGGCGCGTCGGACTGCACATCGATCCTCGCGGTCATGAATCCCTCCGCGGTGGACGTCGGCGTGCCGGCAGCCCGCGGCTACCTGCTGCCCGCCAACGAGGACGGAGCACCGGCCACGGCGGTGGCCTGGTTCTCCGTCGGCCGCTACCTCGTCTCGATCGCGGTGGCCGCGCTCGCTGACATCGCCACTGCGGTGATGAAGGACCTCGCGGTCGAGGTGTACCGCCCGCTGTCCACCCGTCACCCCTGACCAACTCCGACTGTCCGTGGAGGGCACGCTCATGACCACCCCAGCCCCGGCCCCCAGTGCCTGGCGCTCGATACTGCTCAACCTCGTCGTCGACGTGGTCCCGTCGATACTGGTCTTCTACGTCCTGCGGGCGTTCGGGATCAGTGACGTGCTCGCCTATCTCGCCGGTTCGGTCGTCCCGCTGGCTCGACTGATCGCCGACCGCCTCCGTGGACGTCCGTTCAACGCGATCTCCGGCCTGATCCTGATCTTCCTCGTGGTGTCGATGGTGCTGGCGCTGGTGACCCACGACGCCCGGGCGGTGATCGCGCGCGGCGGCCTGATCTACCTGGCCCTTGCCGTGGCCGCGGCCGTCTCGGTGCCCACACGCAGCCCGCTGATCTTGCTGATCGCGCGCTACTTCACCATCCGCAACCGGCCCGATGCGGCCCCGCGATTCAACGCGGTCTCCCGCCAACCGCGTGGTCTACGTGCCATGCGGATCCTCACTGTCCTGTGGGCGGTCGCGTTCGGTGTGTCCGCCCTGGCCTGCGTCGCCTTCGCCTACACGCTCCCGGTGACCGTGTCCGCCGCTGCCACCTCGCTCGTCGAGCCGGTGATGGCACTGCTCGTGGCCGTCGGGACAGGGCGGTACATGCGTCGGTCACTGGCCCCGCTGTTCAAGGCCGCGGCCACGCCCAGCTCCGACCCGTCGCAGCCCCCGGCTGGCACGTTCGAGGGCGGCTCCGACACACCGATCACACGTCAGTAGCCGACCTGTCACCGCCGCACCCCGACCGTGCCCTGCCCACTCCGAACAGCCACTCCAGGACCGACACACGACTACGCGGCACCCGAAGCCTCGCGTGGTGCCTTCAGCGGGGTCGGCAAGCCCACGGCCACTGTCAGACATGCTTCGTATGCTTCCGCCCATGAGCATGAATGGGGAGTACCTGCGTGTCACACCGGCGGAACTGGACCGGGCCTTGAAGGATCCCGCATGGGCACTGGATCTCGCCGAGGAGATTCAGGACGCAGGAAGAGAGCGAGCCCGCCCCCTCCGAAGCGCTGCACTTCACCACGCACAAGACATGGCACCTGCTGGAGTTCCTTCTGCAACGCTCCGCTTTCCCTGTCGGCATCGTCCACGGCGAGGAGCCCCTCACCACCGATGACTGGGGCTACGGACCGCCGCGATACGTCGCCCCGGACCGAGTGCAGCTCGCCGCTGACATCCTGCAACAGACGACGTATGACCAGCTCATCCAGGATGTTGACCCCTCCGAACTCACCAAGGCCGAGATCTACCCCCAAATCTGGGACTCGCCCGCCTCGATGGAGTGGGCCCGCGACCTGTTCACACCCCTTACCGAGTTCTTCCGGGGTGCCGCATCCACCGGTCACGCGGTGCTCATCTGGCTCGACTGATCCACCCCGGAGCGGCGCCAGACGTTAAACGTCAAGCCTAGCGGGACACGGTCCCCCCGGGGGGGGGCGCCGCGTCCCCGGTGCTGCGGGCTCGTACGTCAGGACGGAACCCCGGGCGGTACGGCGCCCGCCACCACCTCGCGGACCATGTCCATCAGGGCCCTCGCCCGGTGCGTCTGGCGCACTCCGGCGAGCTGGGCGATCACCAGGTCCAGCGGGGTGTGCGCACTGGCCAGCGGGAGTGCGACGACCTCACCGCCGCTGTATGTCTGGGCCGTGGCCGGCAGCTGGTTGAGCACCGAGAACCCGTGCCCGCGTGCCACCAGCGAGCGCACCGTCTCATAGCTCTGGGTGCGGTGGCGGACGACCGGGCGGGTGCCTGTCGCATTCACCATCGACCAGAAGTAGTCGCGGCTGTACGGCAGATCGAGCAGGACGAGCGGTTCGCCGGCCAGCTCGGCCAGGTCGACCGACTGCCGTCCGGCCAGCCGGTGGCCCGCGGCCACCAGGGCATGGGCCGGCACGGTGGCAACGGTCTCCCGCTGGACCTCGGGGCCGAACCCGAGGTCGTAGGTCAGCGCCCAGTCGATCCGCCCCTCGCTCAACGCCCGGCCGAGCTCGGTCGCTTCGGCCTCCAGCACGGTCACCTCGACGCCGGGGCAGCGGTCGGCGAACTCGGTGAGCAGCGCCGGGAGGAAGAACGGCGCCAGCGTGATGAAGCAGCCCAGCGCCACCGGCCCGGTGAGCTCCGCGCCCGTCCCCTTCGCCTCGTCGGCGACCTCCCTCGCATGGGCCAGGAGCTTCCGGGCCTCGTGCAGCAGACGGCTGCCCGCAGGGGTCGGTGTCAGCCCCTTGGCCCGGCGCCTGAGGAACAGCTGCACGCCGAGTTCGTGCTCCAGATTGGACACGGCCGTGGAGACCGCCGACTGGGCGATCAGCAGGCGTTCGGCGGCGCCCGTCATGCTGCCCGCCTCGGCCGCGGCGACGAAGTAGCGCAACTGGACCAGGGTGAACGCGACAGGCGGCATGGGCAGTTCCTCTCCTGGAGTCCGGTCCTGGATCCCGTCCTGGATCCGGTGCGGAGAACCGTATCTCTATTTTCGATGAACCAGTTCCAAAAGATTAGCTTTACTGATGCGGTTCGTTCCTCCCATAGTGGTGGCGCCGCACGCGGCCGCCGCGGGGCGGCGTCGGCGGCTCACAGTTCCGGGCAACCGGTGACCGTGCGCGCGTAACCGGCGATCATCCGCAGCGCGGCCGTGCGGTCCACGGCGGTGTTGCGGCTGACGATGTGCAGGCCGTAGCCGTCCTCCAGGGTCACCAGATTGCGGGCGGTGTCCTGGAGGGGTTCGGTCAGCGTGAAGTCGCCCGCCGCGGCGCCGAGTTCGAGGATCGTCGCGTACAGCGCGGTCTCCCGGGCGAAGAGCGAGCCCATGAGCGCGGCGTGCGAAGCGCTGCGGTCGGCCCTGCTGTGCAGTTCGTACAGCAGCCGGTGCGCGGCGTCGTCGGCGTCGGCCGGCAGGCCCGACGCGATGGCTTCGCGCAGCCGTGCCACCGGATCCGCGATGCCGTCCGTACGGCTGTGCCGGTCGGCGAGGAACCGCTCGACAGCACCCTGGTGGACCTCGAAGACGAGGTCGTCGAGGTCCGGGTAGTAGTAGAGCACCGAACCGGCGGAGACGCCCGCCTCGGCCGCGATGTCCTTGATCCGCAGGCCGGCGATGCCTCGTTCGGAAATCGCCCGGCCGGCCGCGTCTATCAGCGCCTCGCGTCGGGCTCCCTGGTTCTTGGGTCGAGCCATGAAGTCATTCTCCGTCCGTCGATTCAAGTTACCCGATCTCAACGTGCCGTTGGTATTGACGACGCCATCCATCATTGTTTGAATCTCGCATCAAAGAATCCGGCCTTGCAGGGCGCGCGCCGAACGGGCGCCGAGGAGGCAGCATGGAACACCACTCGTCGCCCGTCCCGGGCGTCGTGGAGAAGCGCACCATCGACGCAGTCCCCGCCACCGAGCGGCACGGTCGCACCCGCGATCTGTTCACGATCTGGTTCAGCGCGAACCTGGGCCCGCTGACCGTCGTCACCGGCGCCCTCGCCCCGACCGCTTTCGGCCTCTCCTTCCGGTGGAGCCTGGCGGCCCTGCTGGTCGGCCATCTCGGCGGCGGCTTCCTCATGGCCCTGCACTCGGCTCAGGGCCCGCAGCTCGGCGTACCGCAGATGATCCAGAGCCGGGGCCAGTTCGGCTCCGTGGGCGCGCTCGCCGTCGTCCTGGTCGTCATCGTCATGTACCAGGGGTTCTTCGCCTCCAACCTGGTCGTCGGCGCCCAGTCGCTGAGTGAGGTGACCCCGGTCGGACAGCACACGGGTGTGCTGCTCGGCGCCGTGGTCAGCCTGGTCGTCGCCGTGGTGGGGTACCGCCTCATGCACCGGATCGGCGCCCTCACCAGCTGGGTGTTCGGAGCGGTCCAACTCGTCGGCGCCGTATGGCTGTTCGTCGGCGGCCTGCCCGAGGGCTTCCTGACCCGGGGAGGCTTCAGCATCGGCGGGTTCCTGGGCGTGGTCTCCGTCGGCGCGCTCTGGCAGATCGCGTACGCGCCGTACGTCTCGGACTACTCGCGCTACATGCCGGCCGACCGGGCCGGTGTCCGCTCGACGCTCTGGTGCACCTACGCCGGGTGCGTCCTCGGCAGCCTGCTCCCCATGGTGGTCGGCGCCGCGATCGGCCTGGCCGGCGGCGACAACCCGATCGCGGCGCTCGACGGTCTGCTCGGGAACACGCTCGGGCAGCTCACCCTGTGGAGCTTCGCCCTGGTCACGATGCTCACCAACTCCATGAACCTGTACGGGGCGGTGCTGTGCGCGGTCACCGCGGTGCAGACCTTCGCGCACCGCTGGCTGCCCCGCGCCACCGGCCGCGCCGTCCTGGGGACGCTGCTCACCGTGCTCTCCGTGTTCCTGGCCCTCAAGCTGGCCGGTTCCTTCATGAGCAGCTATCTCGATCTGATCTACGTCCTGCAGTACGTCCTGATCCCGTGGACGGCGATCAATCTCGTCGACTTCTATCTGATCCGGCACGGCGACTACGACATCGCGTCGTTCTTCGCCAGGGACGGCGGCATCTACGGCCGCTGGAACCCGACAGCCCTGGGTGTCTACGCACTCGGCATCCTCGCCGAGATCCCGTTCATGGCGCAGTCCCTCTACACCGGGCCCGTCGCCCACGCACTCGGCGACACCGACCTCGGCTGGATCGCCGGGCTCGTGGTCACCGTCCCCGTGTATCTGCTGGCCGCCCGGCTGACCGCGCGCAGGCGCCGCCCGGCCGCCGGCGCCGAGTCCCCCGGCACAGAGTCCGCCGACGCAGCCGGTGATGAGTCCCCCGACACCACGACACCGCCCGCCTCCCCCGCACCGACCTCCGGAGCCCCGACCGTATGAACACCCTCGCCGACTGGCAGCGGCGCGCCGCAGCCCTCGACATCCGTACCCGCGTCTTCACCGACGGCCGCTGGACCGACGCCGCCGACGGAGCCACTTTCGCCACCGTCGATCCGGCCACCGGCCGGACCGTCGCCGACGTCGCGCAGGGCGGCGCTCCCGAGATCGACGCCGCCGTCCGGGCCGCCCGTACCGCCTTCGATGACGGCCGCTGGTCCCGCACCGACCCCGCCGTCCGCAAACGGGTCCTGCTGCGCCTCGCCGCACTCATCGAGGCGAACGGCCCCGAACTGGCGCTCCTCGACACCCTCGACATGGGCAAACCGATCACCGAGTCGTACGGCACCGACGTACCCGGCGCCGCCGGCTGCTTCGCCTGGTACGCGGAGGCCGCGGACAAGCTGTACGACGAGGTCGCCCCCACCCCGCCGGGCAGTCTCGCGCTCGTCCGGCGCGCACCGCTCGGGGTCGTCGGCGCGGTGGTGCCGTGGAACTTCCCGCTGGACATCGCCACGTGGAAGCTCGCGCCCGCGCTGGCAGCGGGCAACAGCGTCGTGCTCAAGCCCGCCGAGCAGTCCCCGCTGTCGGCCCTGCGGCTGGCCGAACTCGCCGCGGAGGCCGGGCTGCCGGACGGGGTGCTCAATGTCGTCCCCGGCCCCGGTCCGACGGCCGGGCGCGCGCTCGGGCTGCACCCGGACGTGGACACCCTGGTCTTCACCGGCTCGACGTCCGTCGGCAAGCAGTTCCTGTCGTACGCGGCCGACTCCAACATGAAGCAGGTGTGGCTGGAAGCCGGCGGCAAGAGCCCCTGCCTGGTCTTCGCCGACGCCGACCTGGACGCCGCGGCGGAGCGCGCCGCGTGGGGCTTCCTCTACAACGCGGGCCAGGTCTGCTCCGCCAACACCCGGCTGCTCGTGGACGCCTCGATCGCCGACGAGTTCACCGAACGGGTCGTCAAGCACACCGCCGACTACGTGCCCGGCGATCCACTCGATCCGGCCACCCGGCTCGGTCCACTGGTCGACGAGCGGCAGGCCGCCCGGATCCTCGGGGCGGTCAACGGATCGGGTGGCCGCATCGCCTGCGGAGGCACCCGCCCCGACCGGGACGGCGCCTATCTGGACCCGACCGTGGTCACCGGTCTCGCCCCGGACGCGCCGCCGGCCCGCGAGGAGCTCTTCGGGCCGGTGCTGACCGTGCTGCCGTTCACCGACGAGGCGGACGCGGTACGGATCGCGAACGACTCCCCGTACGGGCTGGCCGCGTCTCTCTGGACCCGCGACCTCTCCCGCGCCCACCGTGTCGCCGACGCGCTGCGGGCCGGGACGGTCTCGGTGAACACCGTCGACGCGCTGAGTCCTGCCACCCCCTTCGGCGGGTTCAAGCAGTCGGGCTTCGGACGCGATCTCTCCCTGCACTCCTTCGACAAGTACACCGGCCTGAAGACGACTTGGATCGACTACGCATGAACACACGTGTTCTGGACGAGATCGACCGGCGCGCCGACGACCTGGTCAGCCTCACCTGCGACCTGGTGGCCTTCGACACGACCGTGCGTGGCAGCGCGGCCGAACCCGCCCGCGACGAGGCCGACCTCCAGGAGTATCTGGCGGGCCGGCTGCGCGCGGCCGGTGCCACCGCCGACGTCTTCACCCCGGCCCCGGGCGGCCTGCCCGCGTCGCCGCAGACACCGCCCGGCCTCGGCTTCGACGGCCGCCCGCAGCTGATCGCCCGCTTCCCCGGCACGGGCGGCGGCCGGTCGCTGCTGTTCAACGGCCACATCGACGTGGTGTCCGCCGAACCGCGGTCCGCCTGGACCAGTGATCCGTTCCGCGCCGAGGTCCGCGACGGGCGGCTGTACGGGCGCGGCACCTGCGACATGAAGGGCGGCATCGCGGCGGCGGTCGTCGCTGCCGAGGCGCTCGCCGCCCTCGGTGTCCGGCTCCCCGGCGACCTGCTGATCAACACCGCGACCGACGAGGAGTGGAACGGCGCGGGCACCCTCGCCTCGGTCCACCACGGCGTACGCGCGGACGCCGCGATCGTCCCGGAACCGACCGACCTCGATGTCGTCACCGCGCAGCGCGGCATACTCGGCGGCACCGTCACCGTCGCGGGCCGCCCCGGGCACGCCGAACACCCGCCGGGAGACTGGCGGGCCGGGGGCGCAGTCAACGCCATCGAGAAGACCCTTCCGGTACTCGCCGCCCTCCAGGGGCTGCGCGAACGCTGGGCGGCCGACCCCGCGCACCGGCACCCGCTGCTGCCGCCTCCTTCGATCGTGCCGACCACCATCCGGGGCGGTGAGTGGTGGGTGACCTACCCGGCCTCCTGCGAAGTCGGCCTGGACATCACCTATCTGCCGGTCCAGGCCGACGACGGCGGCTGGGCGAGCCGGGTACGGGACGACATCGAGCGGACGGTACGGGAGGCCTGCGCGGCGGACGGCTGGCTCACCGCGCATCCGCCCCGGTTCGCCTGGGACACCGAACTGCCGCCCGCGGAGATCGGATCCGGCCACCCGCTGGTCGGCCGGCTCGCCGACTGCGCCACCGCGCTGGGCCGTACGCCCCGGGTGCTCGGCGAACCCTCCTGGACCGACGCGGCGACGCTCACCCGCATCGGCGGCACGCCGGCCGTCTGTCTGGGCCCCACCGCGACCCGGCCCGACGGATCGCCGACCCTCCACACCATCGACGAGTACATCGAGGTCAGCGATCTCGTCGACACCGCGAAGGCGCTGGCACTCGCCGCCGTCGAACTGACCGGCCCCGCCTGACCCGCACCACCGGCCGGCACACCCCGACCACCTCAGTCACAGCTCCTCAGTCACGAGCAACCCAGTCACCAGCAACCCAGTCACCACCACCTCAGCGCACATGAAGGAAAGGACGCACGGCCATGCCGTTCAGCCACGCCGAACTCGCCGCCACCGACCGGGCGCACATCATCCATCCGTACCTCCCCGGGACCGCCGAGGAGCGGGTCGTGATGACCGGCGGCTCCGGCTGCCGGCTCACGGACGCCGAGGGACGCTCGTACCTCGACGCGACCGGCGGGCTCTGGCTCGCGCAGATCGGCCACGGCCGTGAGGAGGTCGCCCAGGTCGCCTTCGACCAGATGAAGCAGCTGGAGTACTTCACCAGCTTCTGGGAGTTCTCCAACGACAAGGCCGTCGCGCTCGCCGCCCGGCTGGCCTCGCTCGCCCCCGCGGGCCTGGACCACGTCTACTTCACATCGGGCGGCTCCGAGGGCAACGAGGCCGCCATCAAGATGGCCCGCTACTACCACCACCGGCGCGGCGACACCGACCGCACCTGGATCCTGGCCCGCGACAAGGCGTACCACGGCATCGGTTACGGCGGCGGCTCCGCGACCGGATTCCCCGTGTACCACGAGGGGTTCGCCCCGATGATGCCGCATGTCTCGCACCTCACCCCGCCGTGGCCGTACCGCACCGAGCTGTACGGCGGCCAGGACCCCACCGACTTCCTGATCGGTGAACTGGAGGCCCGTATCGCGGAGATCGGGCCCGGCAACATCGCCGCCATGATCGGCGAGCCCATCATGGGCGTCGGCGGGATGCTCGTGCCGCCCGCCGACTACTGGCCGCGGGTGCGCGAAGTCCTCGACCGGCACGGGATCCTGCTCATCTTCGACGAGGTCGTCACCGCCTACGGGCGCGTCGGCGAGTGGTTCGCAGCCCAGCACTTCGGCGTCACCCCCGACATCATCGTCACCGCCAAGGGCATCACCTCCGGGTACATCCCGCTCGGCGCGCTCCTCGTCGCCGACCGGGTGGCCGAGGTGCTGCTGCGCGACCACGGCTTCCCGATGGGCTACACGTACAACGGCCATCCGGTGGCGGCCGCCGTCGCCCTGGCCAACCTCGACATCATCGAACGCGAGGGGCTGCTCGGCCGCGCCGTCACCATGGGCGCCCGGCTGCACGCCGAACTGGACGCGCAGCTGGGCCAGTTGCCGATCGTCGGAGAGATCAGGTCGGTCGGCATGATGCTGGCCGTGGAACTCGTCGCCGACCGCGGAACCCGCGCCCCGCTCCCGCTGGATCCCGCCCGGATGCCGCACGACGTCATCCGGCGCGAGACCGGGGTCATCGTCCGCGACTCGGCGCACAGCCTGGTCCTGTCGCCGCCGCTGATCATGACGGATGCCGAGGCCAAGGAGGCCGCGGTGGCGCTGCGTTCGGTCCTGGAGCGCACCCTGCCCACCGGAGAGGTCCAGGCCTGATCACCGGGCGGGACCATCCCGGGCCTCCCTCCGTACGGGAGGCCCGGGATGGTCCCGCCTGCCGCCGGGAACGCCATCAGCCGACCGCAACCGTTCGTCACGTGCCTGCCCGCGGCGCGTGCCAGCAGGAGGACCCCGTGTCTGCACCACCGGCCTCACCCGCACCAGCCGCCGTGCCCCCACCACCCCATCTCTCCCGCAGCCTGCGCCGCTTCGACATCATGGCCATGGGGATCGCCGCCGTCATCTCCTTCGACGTGGTCGGCCAGATCGCCACCGGCGGCGGTGAGGCGGTCACCTGGACCGCCGTCATCGCGCTCCTCTTCCTCGTCCCGTACGCGCTGCTCTTCGCGGAGACCGGCGCCGCCTTCCCGCAGGAGGGCGGCCCCTATGTCTGGGTCAAGCTCGCCTACGGCAAGGCGACGGCCGCGCTCACCACACTCTTCTACTGGGTCACCAACCCGGTCTGGCTGGGCGGTTCGCTGGTCTTCGCCGCTTCCGACGCGTGGAACAGCTATGTGTCGCACCTGGGCAGCGGCACCTTCGCCGACTACGTCTTCAAGCTCGCCTTCATCTGGGCCTCGATCCTGACGGCAGTCGTCTCACTGCGCCGCGGCAAATGGATCACCACCGCCGGTGCGGTCGTCAAGGTGGGCTGTGTGCTCCTGTTCACCGGAACCGCCCTGGCCTACGGCCTGCGGCACGGTTTCGCGGGCCTGCACCACGCCCGGTTCACCCCGACCACTGCGGGGTTCCTGGCCCTGGTCCCCGTCCTGCTCTTCGCGTACGTGGGCTTCGAGGCCCCGAACGCGGCCGGTGACGAGATGCACGACGCCAAGCGGGACGTCCCTGTCTCCATCGCGGTGTCCGCCTCCGTCGCGACCTGCTGCTATCTGCTGCCCGTGCTCGCCATCCTGTCCGTGGCACCCGCCGACAAGGTCACCGGCATCGGCGGGTTCATGGAAGCCGCGGCCCTGGTCTTCGGGGTGTACGGCTCCTGGAGCGGCCCGCTGCTGACCGCGGCCGGGGTGATGTTCGCCTTCGCGCTGCTCACCCAGGGCAGCGCCTGGATGATCGTCAGCGACCGTATGCAGGCCATGGCGGCGGCCGACGGCGGGTTCTTCGGCCGCTCGCTCGGCGCCTTCCACCGCGGGCTCGGCACCCCGGTACGGATGAATCTGGTGTCGGGGATCACCGCGACGTTCTTCATGATCGCCGCGACGAACCTCGTACGGGGGGACAGTGCGGCGGTCTTCGGTGTCGTCCTCACCGTCGCCATCACCACGCTGCTGCTCTCCTATCTGGTCGTCGTGCCGGCGCTCGTGACCCTGCGCCACCGCCACCGCGAAGCCCCCCGCCCCTACACCGTGCCCTTCGGCAATGCGGGCTTCCGGGTCTGCGCGGTCCTCGTCTACGTCTGGATCCTGCTCGGCTCCTGGGTCGCCCTCTTCCCCGGCACCCTGGAAGCGGTCCTCGGCGTCGGCTACGACTTCCGGCACACCTGGGGCGTCACGCGCACCACGTTCGAGGCGTTCACGCTCGGCACGGTGCTGCTCCTGCTCGCCATCGGCGCACTCGGCCGGGGCGTGGGCGCGATCCGGGACCGTGCGACGCGTACCGGGGAGGGCGCTGACGCCTCCGGATCCACTGCGCGCGTGCACACCACTGCCCCGTGACAGGCCCCGGCGTCCGCCTGCTCAGTACGTCATCCGCCCCCGGCTGTTCGGCTGACCGGGGAGAGTGTGATCAACACGGGCTGTTCGGTGATACGCAACCTGTCCGGCGCCGGGGTTGAGGCGCCGTCCAGGGACCGGACGGTGCGTGCGCCGCGGTCGGTGCGCATGGAGACCGTTCCGGATTCGGTCCAGCGGATGACGGCCGGGAGCAGTGTCTTCGCGTCTGCTGAAGCAAGGAGGTAGCGGCACTCCCAGACCTGCCCGGCCAGCCCGTCCTGCTTGCCGTGGCCGCACGACGTGATCCGGGCCCCGGCAAGCCAGCGCTGCAGCACAGCCACCGCACGGGCGGCGCTGGTCGGGGAACCCCCGGCGGGCTGGAGGACGAGCGGGAGCTTCGTACCGCCCCAGTTGTAGAAGTACATACGGTCGTAGCGCAAATACATACCGACCAGATAGAACCGCGCCGCGAACGCGATGGCGTGGGCCTGGTCCAACGGCCGGTCCTCAGGGATGCGGTAGGTGGTTCCGGTGTTCCACAGACGGGGGTGTACTCCCGCTTCGTGGAAGGTCCGCTCGATCGCCTGAGCGAGGCGGACGAAGGTCTCCGGAGGGTCGTCGTCGCTGCGGGGAGAGAGCTTCACCCCGGCGACGTCACAACCCTGGTAGCCGCCGGCCGCCGCGAAGTCACGCAGGAACCGGCGCGGGTCCGGCTCCCACAGATCCCCCATGGAAGGGCACACCACCGTTGCCCTCGGGTCGGCCCGGCGGATCACGGCACTGGCCCTCCGGGCCATCCGGGCGAGCGTGGCGGCGTCACCGGTGAAGAAATGCGGGGAGGGCACGAGCGCCCAGAGTTCGTATGCCGCGATCCGGCCCGCGTACCTGGTGGCGACAGCCTGGACGAAGGGGACCCAGTCGTTGATGTCATCGGGAGGGGCTACACGCGACCCGTCGCTGTACGGGCCCAGCGGCGCGTCGGGGGCAGCCCATGACGGGGTACCACCGAAGGTGTACAGGACCGGGAGCCGCTTGCGTCCGGCCCCCTTGACCAACCGGTCCAGGCTGCTCCAGTCGAACTGGTCGCGCGCGGGCTCCACTTGTGCCCAACGGGTCTCGCTGTCCCACAGCCGGACCGCTCCCACCCGGAACGTGGGCATCGCCCCGCTGCTGCTGTTCATCGTCACCCCGTAGAACGCAGCGGGCACTGCGGCCGGGTACTGCGACCAGGCCGGGCCCGATACGTGCTGAACTTCCTGTGCATCATGGCGCCGGGCCGGAGACGATGCGGTCGCGCCGAGAACCACGACGATCAGCAGAGAGCTCAGGGCCGCCAACGACCGCAGCACCCCGGACCACCTGCGGGGTGGCCGCCGAGTACGCAGGGCCGGCGCAGGGGCCGGAACCTGTGCGGGTGCCTCGACGGTATCGCTGCCGGCGCGAATGCTTCTGCTGCCAACTCCAACTCGGGCGGCGTCGGCTTGCTCCCACAGCCGGTAGAGATCCGCCAGCTCGGCCCGCTCGGCCCCACAAGCTCGGGCTACGCGCTCCACCATTCCGTAGCTGTCGGGCAGGACCTGGCCCCGGCAGTAGCGGTGCAGGGTGGACGTGCTGATGCCGCATCGAACGGCCAGCTCGGCGTAACTGCACCCACTGCGCTGCTTCAGCTCATGTAATCGTCCCGCAAGGTCCGGCATCCCCAACTCCCCCGCAGTCGTCCCCACTCCGGTATCCCAGCACTCCTCATCGGGGCAGGTCAGAAGGTTCATTTCATCCCTTCCCCCAACAGGGACGCGGAAGCCTTGCAGCGCAGTTGCACCGCTCGGCAGGCTCAATGCGTCGTGACCCACGGCGAACGGGGAGCCGCGCCGCCCCGGCAAACGGCGCAGTCACAGCAGAGAGGCCAGCTATGCACCTACGCACCCGCCTCGGCACCGTGATCGGTGCCGGCGCCCTGCTCACCACGGCGCTCGTCAGCACCCCCGCGCACGCCGCCCCGACCGACGTCCACCCCATGGGCGGCTGTTGGGCAGGCGCCGTCTGCGGAACGATCTTCAACAACACGACGCACAACGTGAAGGTCTGCCTGAACTGGAACTCCGCAGGAACCGATCAGGCCTACCAGCCCAAGGCCCACTGCGCGTCGGTCGCTTACGCCAAGCCCCACAGCGTCTACGGAGCGCCACAGCACAAGGACATCGACGCGTTCTACATCCCCAGCGGCACCGCCTATTACGGCGCCTACAGCGGCATCCCGAAGAAGTGGACCCACACCCGGAGCGGATGGTGGAAGTTCTCGGACGCCACCGACGTGCACATCGACTGGACCGGCTGACCACTGACGGCCGGTCATGACGGCTCGTCGGACGATGTGGGAGTGAGGGCAGGCACGGTCTACCGGGATTACGGAGTTCTCGGCACCCCGGGACCCGACTGGAAGGCCGTGCCTGCCGACGCCTCACCGGTGGCGGTCCGGCCCCCGGCCGCGCGTCAAACATGGGATGTTAGGTTGATTGGAGGTATTGAACCTGGAGAACCTGGAGGTGGACATGCCGCTACGCGCGACGGAGCGCTCCAGCCTGGTCGGACGCGTGATCGACCAGCTGCAGACCCTTATCGAGTCACGGGAGTGGCCGGTCGGTACGAAGATTCCGGCCGAGCCGGTCCTGGTGGAGCTGCTGGGGGTCGGCCGGAACACGGTGCGCGAGGCGGTGCGCGCGCTGGTGCACAGCGGAATGCTGGAGCCCCGCCAGGGAGACGGGACCTACGTACGCGCCGCCGACGACCTCGGCGCCGCGCTGCTGCGGCGGCTGCGGCGGGCGAGCCATCTGGAGGCGCTGGAGGTACGGGCCGGTCTTGAGCGCGACGCCGCCCGGCTTGCGGCCGAACGCCGCACCCCCGAGGACGTGGCGGCGCTGCGGGCCGCCCTGCGGCGCCGCGACGAGACCAGGCAGGAACCCGATCCCGCGGAGTTCGTGGACGCGGACGTCTCCTTCCACCACGCGGTGGTGGCCGCGGCGCACAACGGGATGCTCACCGATCTGTACAGCCATCTCACCGACGGGCTGCGCGCCGCGATCACCTCCGTCGCGCACGCTCCGCTGCCGGACGGGCCGCGCTTCCAGCTGGATTCGCACGCCGCCCTGGTGGACGCGATCGAGGCGGCGGACGCCGACCGGGCGATCCGCTGTGTCGAGCAGTACATCAACGAGACCATCGCCTCCGTACGGACCCTGCAGGACGCGGATCCGCTGCCCGGACGGCCCGGCAGCGGCGATTCCGGCCCCGGGACAGGCACCGGCGAGAACACCGGAGGCCGCTCATGAAGGGCACCCCTGCTGAGCGGAGTGCGACCCGGCCGCCCGGCGAGCCGATACCGGCCGCACCCGCGTCCGCACCGGCACGGGACGCGGCGCGGACACCGGTCCGGCCGGGCGGGCTGCTCACGTTCGGCGTGATCATCCTGGCGCTGAATCTGCGCCCCGCCCTGGTCGCCGCGTCGCCGCTGCTCGACACCATCCGTACCGGAACGGGCATGTCCGCCACCGCGGTCGGGCTGCTGACCACCCTGCCGCTGCTCTGCTTCGGCCTGCTGGCCCCCTTCGCACCGCGCCTGGGACGCAGGTTCGGCATGGAGCCCGCGCTGCTGGGCACCATGGTGCTGATCTGCGCCGGAACCGCGCTGCGGCTGGTGCCGTCGATGGCTGCCCTGCTCGGCGGCACCGTCGTCGTCGGCGCGGGCATCGCCGTCGCCAACGTCCTGCTGCCCGGGGTCATCAAGCGCGACTTCCCGCACCGGGTCGGCCTGATGACCGGTCTCTACTCGATGTCACTGTTCGGCGGGGCCGCGCTGGCGGCCGGTATCACCGTCCCCGTCGAGCACGCCGCCCACCTGGACTGGCGCTCCACGCTGGCGCTGTGGGGGCTGCTCGGTGTGCTGGCGGTCATCGTCTGGGCCCCGCAGCTCCGCCGCCACAGCCGGGCCACCGCGGCCGAGGCGCGCAGCGCGGCGCATCCCGTGCGGGGGCTGTGGCGGCACCCCGTCGCCTGGCTGGTCACCGGCTACATGGGCCTGCAGTCCCTCTCGTACTACGCCGCCGCGGCATGGCTGCCGACCATCCTGAGCAACGCGGGGATGGCCGAGGGCACCGCGGGCTGGATGCTGTCGTTCTCCAGCCTGCTGGGGATCGCCGGGGCCTTCGTCTCCCCCGTCCTCGCCTCGCGGGGCGTGCGGCCCGGGCTGCTGGCGACGGTCGGCGCCGTGCTGACCGCTGCCGGTTTCGCGGGGCTCGTCCTGGCCCCGGTGGGCTGGGCCTACCTCTGGATGGTGCTGCTCGGGCTCGGTCAGGGCGCGGCGATCTCGCTGGCGATGCTGTTCATCGTGGAGCGGGCGCCGGACGGCCGGCACGCCGCGCAACTGTCCAGCATGGCGCAGTGCTTCGGCTATCTGCTGGCCTCGGTGGGGCCGCTCGCGCTGGGTGCCGTGCACCAGCTCACCGACAGCTGGACGGTGCCGCTGGTGATGCTGATCGTGCTGCTGGTGCCGCAGGCGTTCATCGGCATCGGTGCCGCCCGCGACCGCCACGCCGCGCCGGACCAGGGCACAGAGGACCAGGGCACGCCGGTGCGGGGAACGACGGACTGACGGAGCCTGCCGGGGACACCACCGCCGGCCGGACCGGCTGTGCGGGCCACTCGCCCGCGCAGCCGGTCCGGCCGGCGCTTTCCTTCACTGCCCCGACGCCGGGTGGAGCTGGATGTCGCGGTGCATCTCGCCCTCCGTACCCGTCACCGAGAGGAACTCGGCGCGCGGAGCGTGGGACGAGCCGGCCGCGATGAGCGTGTACGTGCCGGGCTCCAGACCGGTGATCCGGTAGCGGCCACCGGCCGCCCGGACGCCTGCCTGGCGCTTGCCCCGGGAACTGACCACCGTGATCCACGCACCGCAGTCGACCGGGTGGTCGGCGCACCGCACGGAACCGCTGACGGTGACGGAACCGCCGGTCCTCGAACCGCCGTTCCGCGCACCGGTGGTGTCCGGAACGCCGCCGTTACGCGCCCGGTCCCGCCCGCCGTCGGCCGTGCGGGCGGCGGGCGCCGTACCCGGGCCGGCGTTCTGCGCGGGAATCGCCGTTCCGGGGCCGGCCTGGGCCGTGACCGGTCCGTGCGGTCCCGGCGTGCTGCCCGGCGTCCGCTCACCGGCCTGGAGCCGGGTCTGTGCGGCCCACGCTGCCAGGACCTCCTGGGTACGGCGCTCCCGTGGCGTGCTGGCCGGCGTACGGGGAGCTTCGGCGGGCGTGGTGGCCCGCTCGGCGGAGGCGGTGACGGTCTCCAGACCGCGGCCCTCGGCCAGTCCGGCCAGCACCTCGTCCAGTGCGGCCAGTTCCCTGAGCGCGATGTGCAGCCGGTCGGCGCGTGGACCTGCCGGCGCCCCCCGCAGCTCCCCTTCGAGGTCACGGATGAGCGGGCTCACCCGGACCCAGGTACCGCCGGGCTCCCCGGTCGAGAAGTGCAGGTCGAGCGCCCGCAGCGACTCCAGGAGCGTCTGCGTGATCCGCTCGACGTGCCCGGTGAGCCGGGGCCCGAGATCGATGTCGACATCGGCCGCGGCGGCGAGTGCCCGTGCGTGCGCGGTGGCGGTGGCGAGGAGTGCGAGCCGGTTCTCGGCGCCGCGTCCCCGTATCCCCAGCGGCATCCGGACCAGCGGCCGGGCCACGCTGCGGACCTGGAAGAGGGCCGCGTCGACCCCGCGGGCCGCGCCGCGCAGCCGGACCGGGGCCTCGGGGTCCTCCCAGCGTTCGCGGATCTGGGTGATCAGGTGCTGGAGCGCCGCGACATAGCCGCGATCGGCCTCCTGGGCGACCTTCCGGGTGGAGAGCGGGAAGATCAGCGCGGCACAGGCGGTGGCGACGAGGATTCCGAGCCCGTTGTCCAGCAGACGCTCGCCCAGCAGGTGGTCCATCCTGCTGTAGGGGGTGGACATCCCGTAGAGCTGGACGAGCGCGGTGACGAGTCCCACGACCCAGTAGGCGTACTGGCGCTGCATGCCCCAGGCGCCCAGGCCGAGTCCCGCCACGATGACCAGCAGCGTCCAGTAGACGTGGCCGGGGCCGATGAGGTGGAGCAGCCAGATGCCGATCACCGCGCCGGCGACCGTGCCGACCATGCGGTGGGCGAGCTTGCGCAGCCGCTCATGGGTGGTGTTGGTGCCGAACAGCGTGATCATCACGCCGATCAGTCCCCAGTAGAAGCGCCGGGGGTCGATGGCGTCGGTGATCGGACAGACGATGGCGCAGGCCACCGCCGCGTGCAGCGGTACGCGTACGTACGGAATGACGCGGCGCCAGCCCTTCCGCTCCTGGGCCGCCGCGATCCGCCGGGCGACCGCGCCGGCTCCGGCCGGGCGGTTCTGCTCCAGGGCGACCGTGGGCTGGAAGGGGACCTTGGCGCGGGCCTTCGGCGCGTTCCAGCCGAGTTCGAGCCAGTGCGCGAGGGAGTCGGCGAGCGAGTCGAGGAGGTGGCCGACCCGCCGGGCCAGCATCGCGGCTTCGGCCTCGTCGGGGCTCGCGTCCCGGTCGGAGAGAATCTCGGTGGCCTGCTGCTGGATGAGCCGGGCCGCCGGGTGCAGGGCGTCGGCCCGGCCGAGCGGGGTGTCGCGGGCGACGACCAGCGCGACGACCATCGCCTCGCGCAGGCGCGGCGGCACGGGCATCCGGGCGAGCCGCTGCACCGCCTGGCCTATGCCCTGGAGGGCCAGCTCGGCGTCGAAGAGGTACTGGTGGAGCAGTTCGGCGGTGTGCGGGTCGGCGGCGACCTCGGGCTGGGCGAGGCGTCCGTCGATGGTGACGGTGGTGATGTTGAGACGGCGCAGGCTCCGCCGCATCCGCTTGATGGCGACGTCGTGGTCGGCGTCGGGGTCCAGCGCGGCCGTGGCGGCGTCACCGACCCGGCGCGCCTCGACGACGAACGCGCGCTGGGTACGGAGCAGGTCCTCGCGGGGCATCGGGCAGCAGAGCAGCAGCCGGGAGACGAGGATCCCCACCGCGGACACCAGCGCCACGACGAACAGCTTCCCGCACAGGTTCAGCGGGATGTTCGACATCATGCCGACCATGAACGAGTTGAAGAGCATCATGCCGGTGAGCAGCGCCAGCGACCCGAACCGTGCGAGGAAGAACGTCAGCGCCAGCGCCACCACCATCAGGGTGAGCTCCAGCACACGGTCACCGATCAACCACGCGGAGAGCGCCAGCACGGCCGAGAAGGGGAACGGCATCCACAGGATGGAACGGGTCAGCCGGAGCGGGGTGTTCTCCGCGATGGCGAACGCGCTCATCATGCCCAGCATGCCGCCGACCATCATGCCGAGCATGGCCGGCAGGGTCAGGGCGACGGACATCCCGTAGCCGACGGCGAGGCCGGTGATGATGGCGACCATCGAGCGCCACCCGGCCTGTAGCTGACCGAGACCGGGGTCGGCGGCGAGTACCCCGTCCCACCAGCGTCTCGGCCCGCCGACCCGGCGGGGTGCGACGGAACCTCCTGTACGGGGTGGCCGGCCTCCGTCCGGCTCGGCTGTGGCTTGGGCGGCTTCGGTAGCTGGGGTGGTCAACTGACCTCCGGTTCGACGGCGTGCAGAAGGGTGGATACCGCATCCCGGGCCAGTCCCACAGCCCGCTCCGGATCGTCGACGTTCGTCCCCAGTCCTTCGAGAAGGGCCGAGGCCATACGCTGCCGCGCCCGCTCCATGAGCTCTGCGCCGGCAGGTGTGAGCGACGCCTCGACGACGCGCCGGTCCTTGACGCAGCGCTCGCGCTCGATGAGTCCGCGCTCCTCCAGCTCCTGGAGGACGACGGTCACCCGCGGCTGGGCGATGCCGGTGTAGGCGGCGATCTCGGTGACCCGGCGCGGCCTGGGATCCAGGGCGTCGAGTATGGCGGTGTGGCTGCGCGGAAGTCCGAATTCTCCGGCCCTGAACAGCGCCTGGGAGAGCCGCCCGATGCCTCGCAGAAGCCCTCGGGCGGCGTCCTCGATCCGCTGCTCGTCGGAGGCCGGAGATAGATGCATATCGCAATTATATATTGCCGTCAGGAGTGCTCATCGACACGCCGCCCGCCGGACGGCACCGTCAGCCCGCGCGGACGGTGCGGCCCCGGCGGATGTCAGCCCTGCTTGTCGCCGTTGTGCCGGGCCCACGGGTGCCGCAGATGGATCCACACGTCCCGCGCCCGGCGTCCGGCCTCCGTACGGCTCTCGGCGACCAGTGAGCGCGCCTGGTCGTGGGTCTCCACCATGGGACCCGAGCCGCGCAGGGGCCGGCCCGCCGTCTCGTGCAGGAAGTAGGTGGCGATGAATCCGATGACCCCGGCGACCATCAGGTAGTACGCGGGGACCATGTCGTTCTTGGTGACCTCGACCAGACCCGATGCGATCAGCGGCGTCGTACCGCCGAAGAGCGAGACCGAGACGTTGAACGAGATCGACAGGGCCCCGTACCGCAGCCGGGTCGGGAAGAGCGCCGGCAAGGTGGAAGCCGACGTACCGGCGAAGCACACCAGCAGCAGGCCCAGGATGAGGCAGCCGAACGCGGGCAGCAGGATGCCACCCTGCTTGATCAGGAGGAACGCCGGAACCGAGAGGACGATGAGCGCGATACTGCCCGCCATGAAGACGGGCCTGCGGCCCCAGCGGTCGGAGCTGCGGCCCACCGTGGTGATGGTGAGCACCACCACGATCATGGTGCCGAGCACCAGCAGCTGGGCGGTGAGCGCGTCCTGGTTGAGCGTCTCGGTCATGAAGGTCGGCAGGTACGACGTCACCATGTAGTTGGTCACGTTGTAGAGCAGGACAAGACCCATGCAGATGAGCACCGCCTGCCAGTGCTGGGTGAAGATCTCCTTCAGCCGTCCGTGGCCGGACTGCCGGGCCACTTCCACCGGGTCCTCGTCGCCCTCGTCGTGCGGCTCCTTCGCGTACTCCGCCGCGGCCTCCTCGGCCTGGCGCTTGAAGGCGGGGGTCTCCTCCAGCCGCAGCCGCATGTAGAGGCCGATCAGCCCGAGGGGCCCGGCCACCAGGAACGGGATCCGCCAGCCCCAGTGCACCATCCCGTCGTGCCCGAGCACCGCGGTCAGGATGGTGACGATGCCGGAACCGAGCGAGTAGCCGACGAACGTACCGAAGTCCAGCC
Source organism: Streptomyces sp. NBC_00440 (assembly GCF_036014215.1). Lineage (NCBI taxonomy): Bacteria > Bacillati > Actinomycetota > Actinomycetes > Kitasatosporales > Streptomycetaceae > Streptomyces > Streptomyces sp. NBC_00440. Next base: position 6,501,976 of record NZ_CP107921.1, on the reverse strand, counting down.
AACTGCCCAGGAATCCACGCCTCTTGTCGGGTGAGTACTCGGCGATATAGGTGGTCGCCCCGGCATATTCACCACCGGTGGAGAAGCCCTGCACGAGACGGCAGACGAGCAGCAGGATCGGTGCGGTGAATCCGATCGAGTCATAGCTCGGCAGGAACGCGACAGCGAATGTACTGATCGCCATCATGATCATGGTCGCGGCGAGTACGCGTTTACGTCCGATACGGTCGCCGAGCGGGCCGAACACCAGGCCGCCGAGGGGCCGTACGAGGAATGCGGCGGCGAACGTGGCGAACGTGGACACAACCTGTGCACCGGGCGAGCTGGAAGGGAAGAAGACCTCGCCGAGGATGCCCGCCAAATAGGCGTACACACCGAAGTCGAACCACTCCATCATGTTGCCGAGAGCGGATGCGGACACCGCTCTGCGCACTTCGGGTTTGTCGGTGACCGTCACGTCATCGACGCTCAGTGACCGTTTGCGGCGCCGTAGCAGGATACGGAGCAGCCGGTCGTTGGCGGAGTTCGATCCGCCGGACGGCCGTGTTTCTCGTCGGGGGCGTCCCTTGCTCATGTCATCCCGTCTGCAGAGCGGCATTGCCGCGTTCATCATCGCTTCGGTCTCCCCTGTCCAGTTTCTTCGGGGAAACACAGGAGACCGCGTGTCGGCGCGCCCTCACGCACAACCGTCCGCAGTACGGAGTGCCGGACCACTCCGTACCCCGCATTGCCGGGACAATGCAGCTGCGAAATCCCGGCTGCCCGTGCCGGCCGCTCCATCAGTGCAGTACAGCGCAGTACAGCGCACAGACGGTCGCGCCGCAGCCGGCGCGGACCACGGGCCGCCGACCGCCGGCCGCCGACCAGGACCGCGAACCACGAACAGATCCGGAGAAAGGCATGATCCCCCAGGAGACAGGCGATTTCGGTACGGCAGCTGCGGAAACGGCGGACAGCGAGGACGGGAAAGTCACAGCCGAGCAGTGGAAATGGTCGGTGCTGGCCGGTATGGCCTCCTACATGGACGCCGGATCCATCGTCGCGCTGGGCGCGGGGCTCGTGATGTTCCAGTCCTATCTGCACCTGAGTTCGAATGCCGTGGGGCTGCTCGCGGCACTCGGACCCAATGCGGTCGGCTGCGCGATCGGCGCGTTCATCGGGGGCCGGCTGGGTGACACGCTGGGCCGCAAACGTATCTACAAGTACGACCTGCTGGTCTATGCGGCGGGAATTCTCTGCATCGCTCTCGCGGTCAACCCGCTGATGCTCTTTCTGGGTACTTTTGTCGTCGGACTGGCGGTCGGCGCGGACGTCCCCACTTCGCTCGCCCTGGTGGGTGAGTTCGCACCGGCAGCGGCGCGTGGAAAGCTTCTCGGATTCACCCAGATCGCCTGGAGTCTGGGCCCGGTCATTGTGCTGCTGCTCGCGCTCGCCCTCGCCCCGTTCGGCCTGCTCGGTATTCGGCTGGTGTTTCTCCAGCTGTTCGTCGTGGCGCTGGTCACGTGGGCACTGCGGCGCGGTCTGGCGGAATCGGCGCGCTGGAAAAGGGCGTTCGCATCGGGGCTGTCGGCGCGGCCCACCGCGAGGGCTCTCTTCCAGGGGCCCAACAGGAACGCGCTGATCTGGACCGGGACGATCTACCTCTTCTGGGGACTGGCCGCAGCGACCAACGGCATCTTCACCCCGTACATGATCAGGACCCTGCACGCGGGCAGCCAGTCGGCGGGGGTGGGTCTCGCCTGTGCGGGGTTCGTGGTGAGCATCGGTGCGGCGCTGCTGTTCATGAGCTACGTCGACCGGAGCCACCTCACCCGCAAATGGATGTGGGGTGCGGGCGGCGCCATGCAGGTCATCGCCTATGTCAGCTATCTGGTCCTGCCGTTCACCATCCCGGTGATCATCCTGAACATCGTGCTCTTCGCGGTGGGCGGCACATTCGCCGGGGAACCGCTCTACAAGATCTTCAGCCAGGAGCTGTTCCCGACCATGCTGCGCGGCACGGCCCAGGGCTTCACTTTCGGCCTCTCACGGACCTTCGTCGGTATCTGGAGCCTGTTCGTACCGGCGCTCGCCAGCACCGGCATCCGGCCGGTGGCCGCGCTGCTGGCCGTGTTCCTGGTGATCAGCGGGTCGGTCGGCTTCTTCTTCATGCCCGACACGGCCGGCAAGTCACTGGAGGAGATCGAGGCGGAGCGCGCCTTCGCCTGAGGGGGCCGTTCCGCTTCCGTCACCCGCCGTATCCGGCGTATCTGGGCGGATTTACCGTGAACTTTCTGGCTGTCTTCCCCATCTCATTGCATGGGGGACGCGAAGAGAACCCGCACCGCAGCATCGAGAAGCGCACCATTGAGAGTGGAGATCGATCGACATGGCTGAGCAGTATCGGAACAGCACCGCCGGGCGCGCAGGCGCCGGCACCCGCATCGCCCGCCGTATAGGCGGCGCGGGGCTCGCCGTCGTCGCTGTCGCCGGACTCGGGCTCGCCGGAGCCGGGGCCGCCCAGGCGGCGTCCGTGCCCACCTGCGCCACATCGGGGCTCACTGCCTCCTTCGGGCAGGGACTGTCCGGGGGGATGAACCACGAGGGCGTCGTCCTCAAGCTCAAGAACACCAGCGGCCACACCTGCGACCTGCGCGGATACCCGGGACTCGGGCTCCAGGACGCGAGCCACCACACGCTGGGGTCTTCGGTGCACTGGGGCAGCACGTGGTACGCCAAGAGCCCGGCCAAGCAGACCCTGACCCTCAAGGACGGTCAGAGCGCCGAGTCGGTCATCGCCTGGACGCACGCCAACACCGGTACCTCCGATGCCCGGCACGCCTCCTACCTGGTGGTCACGCCGCCCGCGTCCACCACGCACAAGACCCTGAAGTTCCCCCAGTGGGTCGACAACGGTGAACTCGACGTCACCGCGCTCGCCTCGCACATCAGCGTCACCGGCTGACCGAGGCACCGGAACACGTGGCACATCGGAAGGGGCGGACCGCAGATGCGGCCCGCCCCTTTCTGGTTCCCGCGTCCTGTACTCAGCCGCCCGAGCCTGCCGAGAACGACCCGACCTGCGGCCCCGAACTCCCGTCCGCCGGCACCGCGCCGCCGTTCCACGGCACGATCAGCGCGACCTTCTCGTCCGGCGGGGTGACTCGTACGGTCGGCGGTGTCACCTTGCCCGCCCCCGACACATCCGGGTTGGTGAACGTCAGCGGCGCCCAGGCGCTCGCCCCGGGTGCCACCTTCACCGGCCCGCCGGAGGAACCGGTGCGTTCGGGATCCACCGAGACCTGGCTGCCGCCGTTGTCCACGAAGGCCAGGCCCGGGAAACCGCTGACGGTGCAGGTGTGGCCGGACATGTTGGTGAGGACCAGCGCGAAGTCCTCCTGCCCCGCGCCGGGGTGGTCGTCGCCGATCGTCAGACGGAGTTCGGAGGTGTGGCAGCGGGTCGGGGCCGCCGGTGGGGGTGTCTTCCCACCTCCGCCGGTGCCGCCGGTGCCGCCGCTCCGCTGCGGCGCTGCGCTGCTGCTCCCGGAGCTGTCCGCCCCGGGCGGAGGGGTGGGCGACCCCTGGCCGCTTCCGGACCCCGACTCCTGCGGGGTCGGTTCCTTGCCGGTGCCGGCCGCGGGGACCGACGCGCCACTGGTCACCGGGCCGCCGACGCTGGCGACCTTCTGCGGTCCTGAGTCGCTGTTGCCGCACCCGCCGAGCAGCAGTGCGCTCGCGACGGCCGCTGCGGCGGCCCCGGCGACCATGCCTCGGCGGCCGGCGAACGTGGCCCTCCCGCCCGCCCCGGTCAGATGGCCCTCGCTGCCCCGCTGTCCTCGATTCGGCATGGTGCCGACCGTCCCTTCTGTGGCGTCCCTATGACTACCTCCGATGACCGGAAGGACCGAAAAGTTCACGCCGCGGCCCGCACACTCCGCAGAATGCGGTCGGTGGCGCCGGAGCCGAAGCTCTCGGCACACCTGATCTGTACGTACACCGGAGGGTTGCCCTCGGCGACCGGGACGAGCGCGATCTCCTTGAGACTCCTGCCCCCGGTTCCGCAGGAATCCCAGGTGCGGACGGTGCCGTGCCACCTGCTGTCCGAGTACGTCTTCGTGCCGGCGTCCCGGCAGCCCGGGTGGGTGCTCTTCTTCACCTTCGCGGTCAGGGCCGCCGAACTGCTCGTCCCGGGAGCGACCGTACCGGCGAACACGCCGTCGTCGTCCGTCCGCAGATCGGACCAGCCCGAGACGGAGTCCGCCACTGTCAGGCCGGCCCGGTGCGTACGGCCGAGGCCGAGGACGCCGGGTGACCAGCCGGAGTCGGCCAGCTGCACGGCCCAGGCGTGCGGGACTTCCAGACTGAGCTTCCCGGTGGCGTCGCTGACCTGCTCCGTGCTGGGCGGCCTGCGCTCCCACAGGGTCAGCGCCGTTCCCGCCCCGGCGACGACGACCACGGCCGTCAGTACGGTCAGTACGGTCCGCAACGTCCGGGGACGCCGCGTACGGGTGGGCCGCGGGGCATCAGGGCCGCCCCCGCCGGGTGCCGCAGGCACCGGGGACACGGAGCCCGCGGGCTGCCCGGGCCGCTCGGGCGAGGTGAAGGACGCGGAGGCCCCCGGGGAGGCGACGAATTCGGGGGCGCCGAAGGACTCGGAGAACGCCACGGGCTCCGGGGAGGGCGACGGCGCGGCGAAGTCGCCCGGATTCGCCGGTACGGGCGAGCCGAACACCGGACCAGGAGGTACGGGCGAAGCGCTGGGGGCCGAAGGTGCACCGAAGGCCGGTGGTACGGGCGAACCAGCAGGGGCCGAAGACGCACTGGAAGCGGACGGTACGGGCGAACCACTGGGGACGGAAGGTGCACCCGGGGCCGGCGGAACGGGCGAACCCACAGGGGCCGAAGACGCACCGGAGGCGGACGGTACGGGCGAACCGGCCGGGGCGGACGGTGCCGGCGAACCAGCAGGGGCCGAAGGTACCGGCGGGCCGACCGGGGCCGGTGCCGTCGCCCCGGACGTGGGGAGCTCCCGCAGCCGCTCCAGCTCCGCCGTGAACGCCCGCGCGCTCTCCCAGCGCTGCTCCCGGTCCGGCTCCATGGCCCGCTGCACCGCCGCCACGACCTGCGCGGGCAGGCCTGGCCGCAGCTCGTCGGCGGGGAGCACCTTGCCGGGCGGGCCGGGAACCGTGCCGGTCAGCAGGTGGTGGAGGACGGCGCCGAGACTGTAGACGTCGGCGCGCGCGTCGATGCCGTCGTACGGCTCCGCCTGCTCGGGCGCCATATAGCCACTGCTGCCCGCGATCACGGTGAGGCCGGACGCCTGGGCCAGGTTCTTCGCCAGGCCCAGGTCGGCGATGAGGACCCGCTCGTGGCCGCCCGGACGGCCCTTGAGCAGGATGTTCGACGGCTTGATGTCCCGGTGCACGATGTCCGCGTCGTGCAGTGCGGCCGCGCCGCGCGCCGCCTCGGCGGTCAGCCGCAGCGCCTCGTCCACGTCGAGCTCGCCCGCGGTCAACAGGTCGTCCAGGGTGCCGTGGTCGGCGTACTCCATGACGAAGTAGGGCCGTCCGTCCGGGAGATCGCCGATGTCGAAGACCTGGACCACGCCACCCGAGTTGGCTCTGCGCAGCAATCGCGCCTCCGCCACGAAGCGTTCGCGGATGTCCAGGCGGTACGACCAGTTGTCGGCCATCACCTTCACCGCGACCTCGGCGTGCAGCCGTTCGTCGTGGGCCAGCCACACCACGGCGAAGGCCCCCGTGCCGAGGCGCCGCAGTACGCGGTACCGGCCAATCTCTTCTGGTACGGACATGTGGCTATCATGCATGGGTGATCCCCCAGCGAGTCCAGCCGGCCCGAACGGCGGACACCCTCCCGTGACCCGGCCCGCCGATGGAACAGAGGCCCTGGCCGTCCGTGCGTCCAGCGGCGACCAGGCAGCTCTGGACGCCCTGCTGCGGGACATCAGTCCCGATGTGCTGCGCCGCTGTGCCCGGTTCCTCCTGTACCGCGAGGACGCCGAGGAGGCGGCCCAGGACGTGCTCGTCCAGGTGGCGCGCAACATCCACCGTTTTGAAGGCCGCAGCAAGTTCAGCACCTGGCTGTACACGGTGGTCGCCAACTGTTCGCGGCAGAAGTACCGCGAGCTCAAGCGGCGCTCGGCCGAGACCCCGCTGACCACGGCGGAGGCGACCCACCCCGACCCGCGCACCACCAGCGTGATCGCGGGCTCGCGCGTCGATCTGCTCGAAGCCCTGGAGCGGCTGGAGCGCGAGGCTCCGCAGCTGGTGACACCGCTGATCTACCGCGACATCTGCGAACTCGACTACGCGGAGATCGCCGACCGGATGAACCTGCCGGTCGGCACCGTGAAGTCCCGCCTGCACCGCGCCCGCCAGCAGGTCAGGCCCTGGCTGATGGGCGGGGACACCAGCCGGGAACCGGGCGGCGCCGAAGCCTGAGGGCTGTCGCAGCCGCACTTCCGTCATGCCCGGTATGCCGGACATGACGGTTGTCATGTGTCCGCCCGTCAGCGGCTCGCCCCGCGGAGCCCGATCAACACTCCCCCTCAGCCAGGTCGAGAAGCGCTTGCTGCTCCCAGTCGGGTCATCAGCTCCCGGGCGGGCCCCATCCCGAAATCATCCACAGCATGTTCCGCCGGGCTCCGGACACTTCGGCGAAGTCGGTGAACAGCCCGGCCTCCTCCCGGTGGCCAGGCCCAGGCGCCGTGCGTCGTGTTCGGGCCGGATAGCGGCGATGGCCACCGCTCCGGCGACGAACATGACGCCGGCAGCGAGGAGAAACGCGGTGCGGTAGCCCTCCTGTTGGGTCGGCCCCGCGTCGATGAGGTGGCCGGTGACGGCGGGAACGACGAGGCCGGGAAGGGTACCGGTGGCGGCGACGATGCCGAACACCGCGCCTCGCTGGGAGGCGGGAACGGCCTCGGCCGTGGTCATGTAGTGCAGGGGAACAGCTACCGAGGCAACGGCGAAGGCCACGGCGATGAGCAGGACGCGGGGGCCCGGCGCATGGGTCAGGGGGAAGCCCGCCATGGCCACCGCCGCGACGCACACCACGGCGCCCTGCAGCCCACCGCACGCCCAACGGCTCGACATGCCGCGCGACTTGAGCCGGTCGACGAAGAGGGAGACCGTCAGCAGGAGGACGAGGCTGAAGGCCGATACGGCGCTGATGGTGGTCGCGGCGGTCCCCGCCGACATGCCGAGCTGTGTCCGGAGGTAGGGGGCCAGCCACGCCTGGCTCAGGGACAGCGCCCAGGAGGCGCCGAAAGCGCTGGATATGCTCCCCAGCACCGTGCCGCTGAGCAGCAGTTTGCGGTAGGGCAGCCGGTCGGAGGCCTGCGGGGCGGCCGGGCCGTGAGGCGGCCGGCCAGCATCGTCGTACGGACCGTCATGTCCGCCCTTCCACCACAGCAGGCTCCAGACCGCGCCGGCCACGCCGAGGGCGGCGAAGGCCGAACGCCAGCCGAAGGCGCTGATGAGCCAGGTGACCACCGGTGCGGCGACCAGGGTACCCAGGGCCGCGCCGCCGATCTGCAGCGCCGATGGCAGCCCGCGCCGCTCGGGCGGGAACCACTTGTACAGGGCGTGCATGGACATCGAGGCGGCGGGCCCTTCGGCGGCGCCGAGCAGCAGGCGGCCGGCGACGAGGGTGGGCACCGTGGCCACGACGACGACCGGGAGTTGGGCCACCGCCCACAGCAGCCCCATGACGAACAGCAGCAGCCGGCTGGACAGCCGCGAGGAGAAGAACCCGACGACCAGACCGGAGAGGCTGAACAGCAGGGAGAAGGAGCTGGAGACCAGCCCGTAGGTGCTGTTACTGATGTGCAGGTCGGCCATCACCGGGACGGCGGCCAGGCCCAGGGCGGACTTGTCGGCGAAGTTGACGACCATGAAGGCCACGATCAGGGCGGTGACCAGCCAGGCGCGGCGGCGGTCGTAGGAGGGAGAGGGCGCTGCGCGGCCGCCGCTGCCTCCGTCGGCAGAGGACCGGGGTTCGGGGAGGGGACGGGGTTCAGGGAAGGGTCGGGGTCGGGGCCGGGGTGCCAAGAGTGACTCCTGCGGGTTCGTGGAAGAGCAGGGGGGCCGGAGTGCCGGGCGGTCCGTGCTCGGCACGCACCTGCCCGGCGCGCGGCTGCCCGGCCGACGGCTGCCGCTCAGATCAGCGACTTGGCGATCGCGTTCTTGTGGATCTCGCTGGTCCCGGTGACGACGCGGAACATGCGCAGCGTCCGGAAGATCTGCTCGACCTCGTGGCCGCGGGTGAGCCCGGCCTTGCCGTGGATCTGTACGGCCTGGTCGGCGACGCGGAAACAGGACTCGGCGGTGAGCAGCTTGCACATGTTGGCCTCGACGCCGATGTTCGCCCCCTGGTCGGCGCGGGCTGCCGTGGCCATGACCGCGGAGCGGGCGGCGTAGATGTCGGTGGCCATGTCCGCGAGCTTGTGCTGGATGGCCTGGAGGGCGAGGAGTGGCTGCTCGAAGGCGACGCGGCTCTTGGAGTACTCCACGGACAGATCCCAGGCGCGCCGTGCCGCACCGATGAGCGAGGGGCAGTGCAGGAGGCGGTTGAGGGTGATGCGGCCGATGCCGATGCGCAGCCCCTGGCCGATCTCGCCCAGCAGGTTCGCGGCGGGGACACGGCAGCCGTCGAAGTCCAGGTCGCCCTCCATCTGCTGCCCGGACATGGGGACTTCGCCGTCGAGTACCCGGCAGCCGGGGCTGTCGAGGTCGACGAGGAACGCGCTGTACGCCTCCTCCGTACCGGCCATGCGGGCGACGACGACGGCGAAGTCGGCGAAAGGCGCGGCCGAGCTGAACACCTTCCGGCCGGTGAGGACGTAGGAATCGCCGTCAGGTGTGGCGGTGGTGGTCATGCGCCGTACGTCCGAGCCCGCGTCCTGCTCCGTGATGGAGAAGCAGCAGGCACGTTCGCCCCGGATGACGGGGAGCAGATAGTGCTCCAGCTGGTACTCGGTCGCGTACTTGACGATGGAGCCGGCGCGCAGCGGTCCGCCCATGTCACCGAGGACCGAGTGGGACAACACGGCTCCGGATGCGGTCAGTTCCTCCTTCAGAGCGCAGAGTTCGGCCAGGCTCAGCCCCTGTCCGCCCAGTTCGGGGGGCAGGCTGACGCCGTAGAAACCGAGTTCGCGGCTGCGTTTCCAGACGTGTTCGAGAGTGGCCCGGTCGAGCTTGGTCTCCGGGGTCAGGCCCCGCTCGCGCTCGTACGGGATGAGCTCCTCGTGGAGGTAGCGGCGCAGGTCGGCGACCAGTGTCCGCAGGCGCGGGTTGTCGTCGTAGGAGGGTTCGAGGGTGAAGGGCATGGTGTGGCTCCTGTTCAACGGGGGTCCGGGGGCAAGCGGCAGACCTCAGTGGACGCGGCGCCCGGAGCCCGCCCAGTAGGGGTCGCGGATCGCACGGCGGTCGATCTTGCCGTTGGGGTTGTGGGGCAGCGCGTCGACGAAGTCGACCGAGCGGGGCTTCTTCATGCGGGCCAGGCGTTCGGCGCAGAAATCGATGAGCCCGGCCTCGGTCAGCGTGCTGCCCTCGCGCGGCACGACGACGGCCTTGACCGCCTCGCCCCACCGGTCGTCCGGGACACCGACCACGGCAGCCGCGTACACCTGCGGATGCTGGTGCAGGACGGACTCGACCTCGACGGCGTAGATGTTGAAACCGCCGGAGATGATCATGTCCTTCTTGCGGTCGACGATGAAGACGTAGCCGTCCGCGCGGCGGCGCGCGAGGTCGCCGGTGAGGAACCAGCCGTCGCGGAAGGAGGCGGCGGTGAGGTCCGGTTCGTTGAAGTACCCGGGCACGACGTCAGGGCCCCGTACCGCTATCTCCCCGATCTCGCCGTCCGGCACCGGCACCCCGTGCTCGTCCACGACCTCGACCTCGGCCTCGGCCCGCGGCCGGCCGCAGGACAGCAGCAGTTCCTCGTCCTCGCCCTCGATGGCACGCCGGTGGTCATCCGTCGACAGGAACAGCACTCCCGATGTGGTCTCCCCGCAGCCGTACCCCTGGGACAGCACCGGGCCGAACAACTCCCAGGCCTCACGGATGCGCTGGGGCGACATGGGCGCGGCCCCGTATATCAGCTGGCGCAGGGTGGAGACGTCGTAGGAGCGGGCTTCCGGCAGCGCGAGCACCGTGTTGACCATGGTCGGGACGACGAACGCATGCGTCGCGCGTTCCCGTTGGACGGTGGCGAGGAAGCCCTCGGCATCCCAGCTCGGCAGCACCACCGCGCACCCGCCCGCGAAGAAGATGCCGAGCAGCGGCATACCGGAGGCGTGGGTCACGGGGCCGGCCAGGATCTGCCGGTCGCCGGGGCCGACGCGGGTGTCCGGACCCATCACCATCTTGCGCATCACCGCTGCCCGGTTGCCGTACGTCTGGATCGCGGCCTTGAGCTTGCCCGTCGAGCCGGAGGTGAAGTGCAGGACGGCGGGGTCGCCGTCGTCGCAGTCGGTGTCGACCGGGTCGGGGACGGCGTCGGCGAGGAGGCCGGCGTAGCCGGGACCGAGGTCGCTCGGCCCGTCGTAACCGATCACCGTCCGCACCCCGCTGCCGGGCACCGCGTGCCGCGCCGCGTCCAGGTGGGAGGCGTCGGCGAGCAGGACGCGCGCTCCCGACTCGCGCAGCAGATGGGCCACTTCCCCCTCACCGAGCCGGGCGTTGACCGGGGCGCGCACCAGCGCCGCCTTGTACAGGGCCATCTCCGTGACGACGAGTTCCGCGCGGTTGCCCGCCAGGGTCGCCACACAGTCGCCCTTGCGGAGGCCCAGGCCGTGCAGGGCGGTGGCGAGCCGGTCGCTCTGCTCGTCGAGGGCCGCGTACGTGAGCCGGGTCGCCCCGCAGACCACGGCTTCGGCGCCGGGCTGATGGCTGGTTGTCCTGCGTACGTACCGTCCGAGGTTCATCGCGCTCCCTCACCAGTTCCTGATCGTTCCTGAACGACATCGTTCCTGAACATTCTGTCCGGTAACAATCTTGGTGTACGAGAACGTAAATGCAGCGTTAGTGTCAGGTCAACGGTTCGCACGAAGAGGAAATAATCCGGCCATGAAGCCCGCAGCCCCGAAACCCGCCGAGGACCGCCGCGTCCGCCGCACCCGCCACGCACTGCGCTCGGCTCTCGTCGGTCTCGTCCTGGACCACGGATTCCACGCGATCACCGTGGAGGAACTCACCGAGCGCGCGGATGTCGCCCGCGCCACCTTCTACTCCCACTACCGCGACAAGGAGGACCTGCTCGTCGACGTCGTCCGGGAACTCGCCGCGGACCGGGAACGGCTGCTGCCGGCCGTCGAACAGGCCCAGGCCCAGGGCTTCACCGGCCTGCCGGTCCTCTACATCTTCCAGCACGCGGAGCAGGAGAAGCCCGTCTACCGGGTCATCCTCAGGGGCGAGGGCGACGGCCGGGCGCTGCGGGAGTTCACGGAGATCACCTGCGACCGCGTCGAGCGCCTCTTCCGTGAACGCGCCGGGGAGCTCGGCGTCACCCCGCGCATCCCCTTCGACGTCATCGCGCGGGCATGGACGGGCGAGCTCATCGGCATGCTGACCTGGTGGGTGGAGAACGACACCGGGTACAGCGCCGCCGAGATCACGGGGCATCTGCGGGACCTGTCCGTGTACGGGCGGGTGTGGGCCTCGGGGCTGACACCGTCGGACGCACCGGGAGCCGTCGACAGCACGCCCTGACCGCGCCTCCCGCTCACTCCTACTCCACACTTACTGAACACTTCGTATGGTATCTATCGGTACTTCAGACCGATAGGAGTGAGCGCATGACGCAGCCGGTGGAGATGTCCTCGTTGGCGGACCTCGTCTGGGCACTAGGTTTCACGGATCCGGCGTGGGTGCGCCGGCACAATGCCGCAGGCCGTGAGACGGTGCCCAGCCGCCGTGTCTGGCGCGGCCGGGACCGGCCACGCGAACTGCCTGCGGCGGAGCGGGACTCCGGCATCGACAGCCTCCGGCTCACCACGCCGGACGGCCGCGCGATCCCTCTCCCCGAGGTGTTCGCCGCGGCCCAGACGGATGCCTTCCTCGTCCTCCACCGCGGAACCGTCGTCCACGAGACCTACCTGCACGGCTACGAGGCCCACGTGCCGCACTTCAACGCCTCGGCGGCGAAGTCGTACATAGGCCTGCTGGCGGCGGTACTCGCACACGAGGGACTGCTCGACCGGACGGCCCGGGTCACCACATACGTCCCCGAACTGGCGGGCACCGCCTTCGGTGAGGCCGAGGTCGGCCACCTGCTCCACATGGGCACGCAGATGAGCTATGCGGGCCGCCCCTACGACAAAGCGCTCGAAGCCCAGCGCTACGCCGCCATCCTCGCCCCGCGACTGCGCCCGTACGGCTACACGGGCCCGGCGACCATCCGCGAACACCTCGCCACCGCACGGGCGACCGCCGCCCCGGGCACCGGGTTCCGCTACGAGAACGGCAATGTGGAGGCGCTCGCCGAAGTCCTGCGCCGGGTCACCGGAACGACCACCTCCGCGCTGCTGTCCGAACTCCTCTGGTCCCGCATCGGGGCGGAGGAGGACGCCTACTACATCCTGGACTCCGAAGGCGCCGAGGCCGCCTGCGGCGGCTTCAGTGCGACGGCGCGGGACGTGGCCAGGCTCGGCGAGATGATCCGCTGCGGCGGCGCGGCCGGCGGTCGGCAGGTGGTGCCGGAGTCCGTTGCCGCCGCCATCACCACCCCGGTCCCGGACTACACCCGGCGCGTCCGCTTCCCCGCGGCCCCCGCGACCACGCCCGCCACCCTCTCGTACCACGACCTGTGGTGGATTCCGAACGACCCGCACGGCTCCTTCATGGCCAGCGGCATTCACGGCCAGCGGCTGTTCGTCTCACCCGGACTCGACCTCGTCATCGTGCACTTCGGCTCACAGGTCATGTCACCCGCGGTGCCGCAAGTCCCCCTGATCGAGGCGTTCCTCCTGGTGGGCGCCCACCTCAACGGCGCCCGTACCCACGGCTGAGGAGGGGCAGCCGTCCAGCCTGTACGCCGGGGCCCCCGCGGGCCCCGGCTACCAGGGGGCGATCGGCTGCACCCCCACCCGGCGCCCCTCCGCGTCGAGCAGATGGCCCATGCGTTTGACCGTGTGCAGGCCGACGATGCGGTCGGTCACCGTGAGGGTGGGCAGCCGGGCGCACAGGGCGGTCTCGCGGCGCTGGATGTCACCGAGGTCGTGCACCCAGAGCGTGGTGAAGATGTTCGAGGGACCGGTCACGGCGGCCACCAGCCGGCATTCGGGCAGAGCCACCAGTGTGCGGTGAACGGTGCCGATGTCGCGCGCGGGCACCTGCCCGAGCAGCGAGACCGGGACCGGATGCCCCGCCAGGGCTGAGGCGATGTCACAGCGGAAGGTCAGGACCGACGAGTCCGTGAGGCGGCGCATCCGGCGGCGGACGGTGGCCGGGCTGGTGGACGTGCGCTCGGCGAGTTCGGCCAGACCGAGCCGGCCGTCGCGGACCAGTTCGTCGAGCAGGGCCCGGTCGACGGCGTCGAGTCCGGGCGTACGGGTGGACTCCCCCACCGCCGCCGGGCTGCCGAGCGCCGTCAGCTGGGCGGGGGCCAGGGAGCGCAGCCGCCAGCGGCTGCCCTCGACGTAGAGCTCCGTGGTGAGCAGGCAGGTCATCGATGTGATGCCCGGTATCGGGTCCAGCTTCTCGCTGAGGAACCGGGTGAGCGCCGTCAGGTCCGGGGCGAGCACGTCGAGCAGCAGATCGGCGGTGCCGGCGCCGGTCAGCTCGATCGTCACGGCTTCCGGGAGCGGGCTCAGCTCCGCCATCAGCCGGGACCGGTCCCGGGGAAGGCAGCGCAGCAGGACGAAGGCCGAGCAGCGGTTGCGGGAGAACTCGCGCCCGGGCGCCGCGTACACCCAGGCGAGCCCCTCCCCGGTCAGCCGCTCCCAGCGGCGGGCCAGCGTGCCCGCGGTCACGCCGAGCAGCGGGGCCAGCTCCGTCCAGGGGGCTCTGGGCCGCAGCTGGAGGGCGTTCACCAGCGCGAGGTCGAGTTCGCTGGTGGTGACCGTTTCTCGCATCACAAGGCCTCCGTACGGACGAATCCATGAATATTCGAGGTCGTTCGTGCCTCGGCCCGCACAGTAGCCACGACATTCGGTTCCGGCCACCCATTGATCCACCGGCCCCAGTGATCCAGAGGTGAAGCTGTGCTTCCACGTATATCGGGAACGGAACGCGGACCCGGAGCGATGAGCTCCGGACCCGCCATGCTCGCGACCATGGCGTTCGTGATCCTGCTGAGCGGCATCGCCCAGGGCTATCTGACGCCGCTGCTGCCCGCGGTGGGCCTCAGTCTGCACATCAGCACGGTGGGCCAGAACAACATCTATCTGCTGTCCCAGGTGGCCTTCGCGGTGATGACACCGCTGCTCTCGCGCCTCGGCGACCTGTACGGCCACCGCAGGCTCCTGCGGGTGTCCATCGCGATGGTGGCGGGCGGCTCGCTGCTGATCGCCGTGCATCCGTCCGCCGTGACGCTGGCCGTCGGGGTCGTGCTCCAGGGCGCCGTCGTCGGCTTCTTTCCCCTGCTCGTGGGCATCCTGCGGTCCCGTGCACCCGAGCGGAACCGCAGCGGGATCTCCCTCCTCGTGGGGGTCCTGCTCCTGTCGATCGGTGTGGGGGGCCTGGTGGCGGGCGCGCTCAGCGAGCACCACGCCGAGGCCGGGCTGTGGACGGCCGTTCCGGTCGCCGCCCTCGCCGTGGTGGCCGGAATCGTGCTGCCCCCCAGCGACGCACCGCGCGGCGGCCGCTTCCACTACGGGGCGGCCGTGCTGCTCACCGCGGGTCTGGTGGCGCTCGTCCTGGTCCTCGCGCAGGGCAGTACGTGGGGCTGGGGAGCACCGCGTACGCTCGCTCTCGCCGTCGGAGCGGTCGTCCTCCTCACCGTCTGGGTGGCGGTCGAGCGGCGCTCGGTGAACCCGCTGGTCAGCGTGCGGATGCTGAGCAATCCACGGCTCGCTGTGGTCAGCTGCTTCACCTTCTGCGCCGCCTTCGGCACGATCGGCTTCCTCGGCGCCAACGCCCTCTTCCTGGGCGCTTCGCGGTCCGCGACCGGTTACGGCATGGGTCTGGGGCCGCAGGCCATCGCCACGATCTCGCTCGCCATGGTGACCGTCGGATTCGCCGGATCCGCACTGACCCCGCGCCTCACCCGCCGGCTCGGTGACCGTGCCGTGCTCGCGTCGGCGGGCGGCCTCGTCGCCCTGGGCTTCCTGGGGCTGGTCGTCTTCCACCGCACCCTCACCCAGTACGTGATCTGTGCCCTGGTCGTGGGGCTCGCCACCGGACTGTTCGAGTCGATCACGCGGACGCTCTCCGCCGAGGCCGTCGCGGAGAAGGACACGGCCCTGGCCGTCGGGCTCAACGAACTGGCCCTGTCCCTCGGCGCGGCCATCGGCGCCGCCGTGATCGGCGCGTTCTTCGCGGCCCACATCACGCCCGGCACCACGAACATCGCCGAGTCCGGCTACCTGTGGGGCTGGGGCGCGTGCGCCGTCATCGCCCTCGCCGGCACGGGCCTCGCACTGCGCTACCGCAGCCCGCGCGAGACGGACCCGGCGCACCATCAGCACCTGACCCAGAGCGGAGAGCTCGCATGACGGAGCCCAGCAGCAGTGCGGACATACGCAGGACCGTGACCAAGGCGGTCGGCTCCTGGAGCGGGCAGCTCGTGGACCTCAGCCACGGACTGCACGACGAACCCGAGATCGCGCTCCAGGAGCACCGCGCCGCCGCCAGGATCGGGGACCTGCTGGAGACGGCGGGCTTCACGGTCGCCCGGGGGGTCGCGGACCTCCCCACGGCCCTCGTCGCCACCTGCGGGACCGGGGACCTCGTCATCGGGTTCTGCGCCGAGTACGACGCCCTGCCCGGTATCGGCCACGCCTGCGGGCACAACGTCAACGGAGCATCGGCCGTCGGCGCCGCCCTCGGCCTCGCCGCCGTGGCGGACCAACTCGGCCTGACCGTGAAGCTGATCGGCACACCGGCCGAGGAGGACATCGGCGGGAAGGTCCTCCTCCTCGACGCCGGGGTCTTCGACGACGTGGCCGCGGCGATGATGGTGCACGCCGGCCCGGACGACAGCGTCGGCGCCTCCTCACTGGCCATCGGCTCCTGGGACATCACGTACCGGGGCAAGCCCTCGCACGCCGCGCTCGCACCCTGGGAAGGGATCAACGCCCTCGACGCGATGACCGTCGCGCAGACCGCCGTCGGGCTGCTCCGCCAGCAGTTGCCGCCCGGGGTGGTCGTCCACGGCATCGTCACCGACGGCGGCCGGGCCGTGAACGTCATACCGGACCGCACCGGTGCGCGCTGGGAGGTCAGGGCCCGTACGGTGGAGCAGCTCGCCGAGGCGTGGCAGCGGGTACGTGCCTGCTTCGAGGCCGGCGCCCTCGCCACCGGAGCGGCGCTCCAAGTGAGCCCGCACGGACGGGACTTCGCCGATCTGCGGCAGGACGCCGACCTGACGGACGCGTATGTGGAAGCCCTCGGCGAACTGGGCCGCACGGCGACACCACTGCACGGCGAGTCGATGGCGTCGACCGACATGGGCAACGTCTCGCAGCGCGTCCCCACGATCCACCCGACGATCGGCTACGAGACGGACGGCGCCAGGCAGCACACCCCCGAGTTCACCGCGTACGGCAAGAGCCCCGGCGCCGACCGGGCCGTACTGGACGGCGCCACGGCCCTGGCCCTGACGGGCGCGGCCATGGCGGCGTCCCCGGACCGCCGGAGCCGGCTGCTGGACGGGGTGCGGGAGCGGCAGCGGAGCCGCCGCTGAAACGCGGGACGCTCACCGGGGCCGGATGCGGCCCGTCCCCGCCGGTGGGCGGGGACGGACCGCCCGGTCACCCGACCGCGCTCGACCCGTCGGGCACGACGGCCGTCTCCTCCACGACGGCCGTCACGTCGTTTCCGGCCGCGCGGTCGCCACGGGTGAGCCACCAGGTGGCGCAGCCGCTCGCCAGCACGGCCACCGCGAGCACCAGCCACCCCCAGGACCGGAACGTGATCACGAGGGCGGGCAGTACCGCAGGGCCGATGACGCGTTCCGCCGTGTTGCCCAGGTTGAACGTGGAGAGGTACTGGGAGCGGTTGCCCTCGGGGGCGAGGTCCATCGAAATCTGCCAGGAGGACGCCGCCTGCCACATCTCGGCCACCGTCAGCGCGAGTACACCGGCGATCAGGACCGGGATCGCAGCGGCCGCGTCGTCCCACCACGACGACACCAGGAAGAAGCAGGCCGCCAGCGCGAGCATCGCGGCGGACGCGAACGCGGCCCGGCCCGCCCCGGGGAGGCTGGATATGTGCCGGGTGGCGGGCAGTTGCAGGAGCGAGACGATGACCGTGTTCACGATCAGCGGGACGGCCACGAAGGTGTCGGGAATCCCGGGTGTCGCCAGGATCCAGAGCGGCAGCAGCACATTGAGGGTCGTGACGTGCAGGGTGAGCAGCGAGTTGAGCCCGGTGAAGGCCAGATAACGGCGGTCCCGGAAGGCCCACTTGCGCTTGGTCCGCAGCGGCACCGGCACCGGGTTCGACAGCTTGATCCGCATGAGCAGGCCGGCGCAGAGCACATAGAACAGTGCGATGCCCAGCAGTGTCGCCTTGAAGACCCAGGGCCGGTCCGTCGCGATCGCCAGGCCGGCGACCAGCCCGCCCACCGCGTAACCCACGTTACGGACGGACCGCACGACGGCCATCAGCCGCACCCGGCGGTCGTCACCGGCGACGTCGGCGACGATGGCCTGACTGACACCGCCCGCGGTACGGTCGGCCACCGCGGTCAGCAGGACGACGGCCAGGTAGACGGGGAACGACGTGACGAAGATGTAGCAGGCGAACCCGGCGGCGCGCCACAGGTTGAGCACGATCAGGGTGCGACGCGCTCCGAAGCGGTCGCCGATGACCCCCATCGGAATGGTCAGGACGAACCCGACCGCGCCGGCGAGGGACAGCCCCAGGGCGAACTGAGTGGGTGTGAGGCCGCTGATCCGGGTGAAGAAGATCGCCGCGAGTGCGGCGAACAGGCCGGTGCCCATGGAGTCGGACAGGCAGCTCACGACAAGGGCGCGCTCCGCGGTCGAGCTGCCGCTCACCGCCTCACGGAGTCTGCGCAGCGGCCCCTTCACGGCTTCGGGCGCCGGAGCACCGGCGGTCATGCGGGGCTGCCGGGGACAGCGACCACGAAGCGCAGACCGGCCACCGCCGTGCGCGCTGCCGCCAGGGCCTCCTCGGGCCCTTCGGCGACCACCCACACATGTGCGGGACGGCCACCGGATGAGGTGACCGGTTCCAGCCGGTCGCCGGGTCCGCTGCGCACGACGACGTCGCATATCCCCGGCCGGGTCCTTATCTCATCGGCGCCGAGGACCTCCACTATCTCGCCGGGTGCCTGGGGCGTCGCGTACCAGATCGCGGCGGAGCGGGTGTCGCCCGCGGCCTTCTCCAGCTGGCTGCGGGCCTCACCGAGGGAGGGCAGGCCGATGCTCTGCCGGGCCAGCGCCGCGACGATGTCGACGCCGCGGGCCTCGCGCAGCAGATAGGGGATGCGGTCGCCGCCCTGGCGCAGGTGGGTCTCCACGATCCTGACCGTCTCCCCGGTCACGATGACCTCGGTGTGGCTGGCGCCTTCACGGATGCCCAGTGCGTCCAGGGCCCGTGCGACCGTCGTCACGATCCGGTGCTCGTCGGCCGCGGCGAGCGGCGCCGGGAGTACATGGCCCAGCTCCACGAAGCCGCCGGGCAGGAGGTGCTTCTCCGTGACGCACAGGGCGAGGTGCTCGCCGTTCTCACTGAGGCACTCGACGCTGAACTCCGCGCCCTCGTGGAAGGGTTCGACCAGCACCTCGGTGTGGTGCAGACCGGCCGCGGCCGAGCGGGAGACCGCGAGCAGGCCGTCCAGGCCGTCGGGCCCTTCGAGCCGTACCACTCCGTGGCTGCCGACCCCTTTGCCCGGCTTGCAGATCAGCGGGTAGCCCACCCGGGCGCCGAACTCGGCGATCTCCTCGGCCGTGCCGGCCTCGATGCAGGGGGTGTCGTCGACGCCCGCACCGGCGAGCCGCTCCCGCATCAGCTTCTTGCTGTCGACGGCCCGGACGGTCTGCGGGGTGTGCCAGGACAGTCCGAGCTCCAGCGCGATCTCGGCGGCGGGGGTCTGTCCCGCCTCGCCGTAACAGACCACCCGGTCCACCGGCTCCACCGCGTGCACGAAGCGGGCGGCGGCGACCCACTCGCCGGCCGGGGCGTGCTCGTCCAGGACGACCACCCTGCGATGGTCCTCGGCGCGCCCCGACTTGCGGGCTTCCTGGGGGGTGCACAGGACGCTGGTCCGCAGACCGGGAGAGAGCTCCCTGGCGTACGCCACGATGTCCCGCTCGTCACCGACGACCAGAAGGTGTCCCACCGGCGATGTGACCGGTGAGGGGGCCGGCGGTGGGGTCTGTTCATTCGAAGGCATCTGCGCCGCACTCCAAGAAGGGTCGTATGGGGGCGTCAGGCCGCGCGTCGCTGCCGCACGGCGTTGATCCGACGCATCCCCGCGAAGACTGGCAGGACGGCCGCCACCAGCACCTGCAGGGTGCAGCCGGTGACCATCAGCTTCTCGCCGCCCGCGATACCGGTGGCCCAGGCCACCAGGCACCCGATATTGGCCGATCCCCACACGATGGTGGCGACCGCCAGCTTGCCGGTGGGCTTCGGGTACTCGACCCGGCTCACCATCAGCCAGGCGACGCCCAGGACGGCGAGCAGGGTGGGAACGAACGGCAGTTGAAGCAGAACGATCGAGACGACGGTGAGAGCGGCGAAGGGAATCGGCATCCCCTGGAACATGCCGTCCTGCATCGTGGTGCAGGAGAACCGGGCCAGCCGCAACAGCCCGGCCAGCAGCACCGCGAGGCCGGCCAGGACGACGAGGCCCGGGTAGTCGGTGCCGCTCACCAGCCCCCAGACGACGACGAAGTAGGCCGGCGCGAGACCGAAGCTGATCAGGTCGGAGAGGTTGTCGAGCTCGGCTCCCATGCCGGAGCTGCGGAACCTGCGCGCGACCAGCCCGTCACACAGGTCGAACAGGGAGGCCATCAGCATGAGCAGGACCGCGGTGGCACCGGCCTGGCGTACCTCTCCCACTCCCTGGCCGGGGCCGTCACTGAGGTAGGGGACCAGCACGTTGGTCGTGATGAAGTACACCGAGGCGAAGCCGCAGACCGCGTTGCCGAGGGTCAGCACATCGGCGATCGAAAGCCGCGCAGGGGACACCGCGCTCTGAGCGTTCTCAGCGCTCTCGGCGATCTCCTCCGTTGTCCATGACGCCGGAAGCTCGGAATCGGTAACGCTCAACGGTCTCTCCTTCTGGACACTCTGGCTGTGGGCGAAGCCGACCGCGCGAATGGCCGCAGCCGGGCGGCGGGGCCCGGTGGCCGGACGGTCGAAGACCTGACCGTACAGCCGAGCACCGCCGTCGGCCCAATGCACCGATCAGAACGGGATCTCGGTCAACCAGTCCGCGTGCTGCGGGGATTGACCCCGGACGGCCGCGCCGTACGCCGCGTCCAGCGCGCGCGTCACCCCGCCGGCCGTACCGTCCCCCACCTGGAGTCCGTCCACCCAGGTCACCGGCAGGATCTCCCAGCCGGTGCCCATGAAGAACACCTCGTCGGCCAGATAGAGTTCGGTACGGTCGACCTCGCGCTCCACGACCTCGTGGCCCAGCTCCCGCAGCAGGGTCAGCGAGGTCTCCCGGGTGAGGCTCTCCAGGATTCCGCTGGTCGTCGACGGCGTGATCACCACCCCGTCGCGCACCAGGGCGATGCAGGCGCCGGGCCCCTCACTCACCTTGCTCCGCTCGTTCAGCAGAATCGGCCAGTCGTGTCCGTTCTCCCTCGCCTCGATCATCGCGAGCCGGCCGTTGTGGTAGTTGGAGAAGGCCTTGACCCGCGGAGGCATGGACGACTCGTTGATGCGGGTCCAGGAACTGACCGCGGCCCGGCAGCCCCGCTCGGTGCCCAGGCCGCTCTGGAACGTCCAGCTGTCGACGACCACTTCGCAGCGCACACCCGCCGGGACCATCTGCTCCTGGATGGTGCCCGCCGGGAAGGCCCACGGCCGCAGATACACGTCCTCGCGGTACCGGTTGGCCGCGATGACCTCCAGGACCGCCGCCCGCAACTCCCCCAGGCCGTACGGCAGATCGAGCCGCACGATGCGCGCGGAGTCGTAGAGCCGCTTGAGGTGTTCGTCGAGCCGGAAGACCAGCAGCCTGTCCCCGTCGTGCGAGAGATAGGCCTTGATGCCTTCGAACACCGCCGCGACGGAGGCATGACCCACGGCGTTGACGTGGATGGTCGCCTCCGCCCACGGCACGAGTTCACCGCTGCGCCAGAGCCACTCGGGCCCGCCGCGGTCGGGGCGCACCAGTGAATCCATGATGGACATGGCCGCGCCGGAGATCTCAGTTTCGGTCGTCATACGGATGTCACCTCTTGGTGCTTGGTGGGTGTGAGGTGTTCCAGGCTCGCCAGCACCAGGTCGGCTTCGCCCAGCGTGCGGCGGCTGCCGCGCTCTCCCGGGACCGCCACACAGCGCAGCCCCGCTGCCTTGGCAGCGGCGACGCCCGTGGCGGAGTCCTCCAGGGCGAGGCCGTCCTCCGCCCGGGTGCCGAGCAGCTCAAGTCCTCGCAGATACAGGTCGGGTGCGGGTTTCCGGGCGTGGACCTGGTCGCCCGTGACCACCTGGGCGAACCGGTCGATGACCCCCAGGCGTTCGAGGTGTCCCCGCACCCAGGCGCGGTCGGAGCTGGAGACGACCGCGCACGGGATGCCCTGCCGCCGGGCACCGTCCAGCAGCCGGGCCACTCCCGGCCGCAGCGGTTCGGCGCCGGCGAGCCGTGCCTTGTCCGCGCGCCGCTCCGCCAGTTCCTCCGGGGTGAGCGCCCGGCCCAGCCTCCCGGCCAGGTCGTCGGCGGCGTACGACTCCCCCGAGGCCCGGCCCGTCATCGCCGCCCAGACCTCGTCGGGGAAGACCAGACCGTGCCGCCCGTAGAAGTTCTCCCAGGACAGATGCGCCGCCCGTTCCGTGTCACAGATCAGGCCGTCGAAGTCCAGCAGGAGCGCCTGGGCGGTGAGGGCGCGGACGGCAGTCACCGGCCGGTGCGTGTGCCTCCGAGCACACGCCTCAGGTAGTCGCTGGTGAACAGGGACGACGGGTCGAGTTCGGCGCGGACGTCCTGGAACGTCTTCCAGCCCGGGTAGCGGTCCGCGATGAGCTCGGCCGTCGCCGTGTGGGCCTTGCCCCAGTGCGGGCGGCCTTCGTGCTCCAGCAGCACCGCCTCGAAGGTGCGCAGCAGTTCGGTGTAGCCGACCGTTCGCGGCACGGTGATGTTGACGTAGGCCGTCGTCCGCCCGTGGGCCGGGCTGAGCAGCAGGTCGTCACCGGCGCTGAAGCGGACCGTGACCGAGTACGGGGTGCGCAGACCGAAGGCCTTGACGTCCTCGTGCACATGGCGGACCGCGTCGGTCGCCGAGGTCAGCGGCAGGGCGTATTCCAGGGAGAGGAACTTGACCGGCTGCGGGAAGGTGAACGCGTTGTAGCTCACGTCCACGTAGTCCCCGGGACCGGGTCCGCCGCCGAGCTGGGCGGTCATGATCCGCCGTACGGCGCGCTGGTCGATCCGCCCCACCAGTCCGGCCGTCGTGCAGCGGACCTCGCCGAGGGTGTTCGCCCGGCGGCGGCGCTCGGCGTCCGCCGACGGCGGCGCATCGGTCGGATTCAGCTTCAGGGTCGAGGCGCTGTCGCTCCATCCCTTGAGCGAGAAGGTGGCGTGCTCGGCGCTGCGGGCGTACGCCTCGATGTCCTCCAGAATGCTGTCCAGTGGGCAACTTCCTTCTGTCACACGGAGGTTGTAGCGCGGCACGCACTGGAGGGTGACCGTCGATATGACACCGAGCGCGCCGAGCGAGGTGGCCGCAGCGGCGAACAGCTCGGGGTCCTCGTCCCGGCCGCAGCTGCGGATCGTCCCGTCGGCCGTGACGAGTGTCAGGGCGATGACCTGGCCCGAGAAGGGCCGGTGGCCTATCCCGCTGCCGTGGTTGCCGGTCGAGATGGCGCCGGCGATGGTCTGATATTCGAGGGTTCCCATGTTGGACAGGGCGAGTCCGGCCTTGTCCAGCGCCCAGTTGAGCTCCCTGAGCAGGGTGCCGCCGCGCACGGTGACGGTCGAGGCGGCGGGGTCGAGGGCGACGATGCCGGTGTAGCCGGTCATGTCCAGGACGACGCCACCGGTCGTGACCAGCGGGTTGAACGAGTGGCCGGTGCCGGCGGCGCGCAGGACAAGACCGCGGTCGGCGGCGTAGCGCACGGCGTCGACCAGGTCGCTCTCGTGGGTGGCTCGGATCAGCCGGTCCGGGGTGCAGCGGGCCGAGCGTGCCCAGTTCCGCCAACTGGTCGGGGCTCCGGCGCCCCGGTTGAGCAGGCTCATACGGTCGTCCTCCGGGATTCGGTTTCGCTGCGCAGCACCGCGCAGTGGCGGGCCACGGCGTCCTGCCAGGTCGGCATGGTCACACCGAGCGCGGCCAGCCGGTCGGTGTTGAGTGCCGAGACCTTCGGGCGGCCCCCGACGAAGGTGCAGTCGTCGAACGAGACGGCGGTCGGCGGGTGTTCCGCGTGCAGCTTCGGGTCGTACACGTTGAGAGCGTGCGCCCCGAGTTCGTACCGGGTCGCGCTGTTGCGGTTGGCGACATGCACCGTGCCGACCGGGAACTCGTCCAGGCCGATCAGGTGGATGATCGCCCGCGCCAGGTCCACGGTGTACGTGGGGCGGCTGTACTGGTCGTCGATCAGCTCCTGGCGCTCACCGCGCTCGGCGGACCGGATCGTGGCCAGGACGTCGTCGTTGTTCTCGGCGGCTCCGCCGAAGAGCCAGGAGGTGCGGACCACGAGGTGCTCGGGTACGCGTTCGGCGATCTGCTCACCGGCGAGCTTGGTCAGGCCGTACACGCTCAGCGGGTTGGGTGTGTCGGTCTCCCGGTAGTCGCCCTCCGGTGCGGCGATCCCGTCGAAGACGTAGTCGCTGGAGATGTAGACCATGCGGCTGCCGGCCGCCCGGCAGGCCTCGGCGACCTGGTGCACACCGGCGACGTTCACACGCAGGCCGAGTTCGACGTCGGTCTGGCAGGCGGCCACGATGGATATGGCGGCCAGGTGCAGGACGACGTCGGGACGGAACCCGGCGATGGACTCGGCCACGGCCCGCTCGTCGGCGATGTCGAAGTCGGATACGGAGACGCCGAGTACGGGCCAGTCCGCGGTCCGCGGGTCGGCGGCCAGCTCCTGGGTGACGGCCTTGCCGAGGCTGCCGTCCGCTCCGGTGATGTAGACGCGCATCGTCACTCCTCAGAGGTTTCCGAACTCGGCCCGCAGGTCTGCCGCGGTCGCACCGGAGCTGATCCGGTCGCGGATCTCGTTCTCGCGCGCCGCGACGCCACGGGCGCTCTCCAGTACCTCCTTGGCGGAGCCGGACGGGACGGTCGCGACGCCGTTCTCGTCGGCCACGACGATGTCGCCCGGGAAGATGACCTGTCCGCCGACCGAGACCGGGACGTTGACCTGGACGGGCTCGATGCGGTCGTGTACGGCGCCGGGCGACTGCCGCGGGGAGGTGGTGCGGTACCAGACGGGGAAGCCGATGTCGCGGATCTCGTCGATGTCGCGGGCGGCCCCGTCGATGATGGCTCCGGCGATGCCGAACTTGTGGGAGACCGTGGCGGTCAGACCGCCCCACATGGCGGTGGTCGCCAGACCGTGGCAGGCCATCACGATGACGTCGCCGGGCTGGGCGCGGGACAGGATGGGCAGCGTGTTGACCCAGTCGTCGATCGACAGGTTGATGGTGAACGCCGGACCGGCGATCTTCTGGTCGTTCCGGACGACCTGGAAGCCGCCCATGGCGCCGGCGCGGCGCTGCGCGTCGGTCACCACACAGCTGGGGCTGTACTCGGCGAGCAACTCGCGGAAGCCATCGGTGATTTCCTGGCTCGGCCGGACGAGTTCGTTGTAGACGGTGTCCATACGGTGCTCCTGTTTCGGAAGGTGTGGTTTGCGGGTCGGGCCCGGGCGGTTCAGCTGCCCGTGGCCGGCCGGATGCGGTCCTGGATCCGCGCGGCGAGCCGCTCCGCGCTGAGGCCGTGGGCGTCGAGCACCTCGGCCTCGGTGCCGCACAGCGGTACATCGGTCAGGCCGATCCCGGTGAAGGACGCGACCCTCTCGGTGCCGAGCTCCAGCAGGGCCCTGGCCAGCAGGTCCGCCTGCCCGCCGTGGGTGTAGTGGTTCTCCACGACGAACAGGTCGTCGGTGTCGGCCGCCAGGGCGGAGAGCCATCCGCTGTCGACCCGGTTCAGCCAGGGCAGCGCGACGACGGTCAGGTCCACTCCGTCGGCGGCGAGCAGGTCGGCTGCGCGCAGCAGCTGGGTCAGGACCACCGGTCCCGAGCCGATGGCCACGGTCCTGCCGCCGGCGCGTACCACCCGGCCGTGTCCGGTGGCCAGCGGCTCCGCGCCCAGGGCCTCTGCCTCGTCGGGCACCGGGGTGCTGACGAGCCGGAGATACACGCTCGCATCGGTCTCGGCACAGAACCCGACCGCGGCACGGGCCTCGGCGGAGTTGGCAGGCTCCAGCACGACCAGGCCCGGGATGGCGCCCACGGCGCTGACGTCCCGGACGGCCTGGTGGGAGTGGCCGGGGCCGGCCGGCAGCAGGCCCGCGAGGGAGCCGACGTAGACCACCTTCCGGTGCTCCGACGCGTTGGTGTACATCTGCTCGTTCGGGCGTGCGTGCAGGAAGCACGAGAAGGAGTGCACGAAGGGCAGCAGGCCGCGCGAGGCGAGGCCGCCGGCCATCGACACCATGTCCTGCTCCGCGATGCCGCACTCGACGAAGCGCTCCGGCAGTGTCTCGGAGAACGGGATGAGGCCGGTGTCGAGCACCAGGTCCGCGTCGAGCGCGACGATGCGCTCGTCCGTCCGTGCGCGCTCGGCGAGCGCGCGCCCGTACACCTCGGGCAGCCGCGGCCCGGTGGCCTTGGCGGGCGGAGCCGTGTCCGCGTGCGAGAAGGTGAGCGGGGCAAGACCGTGGCGGGCCAGCAGGGTGTCGACGGCGGTGGTGAGTTCCCGGTGTGCGCCGAGGTAGTCATCAGCGGCCGGGGCTCCGCTGTGGAAGCGGTAGCGCCATTCGTCGTCGGGCATCGAGGTGGCGGCGAAGGTGGCGCAGCCGGCGCCCTTCACGGTGTCCGCGATGATCACGGCGGGCTTGCCCGCGTGCTCCTTCTCACGGAGCCGGAACGCCTCGTCGAGTTCGTGTGCGTCGTTGCCGTCGCAGCGGAGCACGCCCCAGCCGAAGGCGGCGAACTTCGCCTCGATGTCGCCGAGATCGCTCACATGGGCGACCCAGGTGTCGGACTGGATCTTGTTGTGGTCGACGATGACCGTCAGCTCGCCGAGGCCCCGGTGGACCGCGCCCGCCAGCGCCTCCCAGTTCTGCCCCTCCTGGAGCTCGCCGTCGCCGGTCAGTACGTAGACACGCCGGTTCACGCCGGTGAGGCGGTTGGCCAGGATCATGCCCTTGGCCTTGGAGATCCCCATGCCGAGTGAGCCGCTGTTGGCGTGCATGTGCGGGATGGAGACGTCCGGGTGACCGGGCAGCCCGCCGAGCCGGCGCAGCTGGTGGAGCTTCTCCTGCGGCAGTGCTCCGAGGGCGATCAGGGCCGAGTAGAGGCCGGGTGCGTCATGGCCCTTGGACGAGAAGTAGATGTCGCCGTCCCCGGCGAACGGCGAGCGCATTTCCTCCAGCAGCAGCCAGGCGACGGTGTCGGCCGCGCTGAAGCTGGATCCGATGTGCCCGGATCCGGCGCGCATGATGCTGTACAGCGTGTTGATGCGGGCCGCGTCGGCGAAGGCCTTGTTGCGGTCGTGCCGGTCGGGGATGCCGTCGAGAATGCGGGTGAACTCGTCGGCGGGCAGCCAGGCGAGAGAGGTGTTCATGGGTTCTCCAGAAGTAGGCGGGGCGGGCTGCGCCTCACCAGCTGACGTAACCGCCGTCCACGAGCAGCTCGGTGCCCGTGACATAGCTGCTCATACCGGAGGCGAGGAAGAGCAGCGGTCCGGTCAGGTCCGCCGCCTCAGCCATCCTGCGGAGGGGGACGCGCTCGCCGAACTTGCGGCGGAACTCTCCGTCCTGATTACCACTCACACCGCCGGGCGAGAGCGTGTTGACGCGTACGCCCACCGGTCCCCACAGCGCCGCGAGGTACCGGGTGAGGGCGGCCGCTGCCGCCTTGGACATCCCGTAGGCCGGCGGCTTGAGGAACGGCGGATCCTGCGGCAGGTGCTCGTACAGGCGCGGATCGGGCGCCATCGACCCGTACAGGGAACCGATGTTGACGATCGACCCGGCGCCGTTGCGGGCCATCTCGGATCCGAAGACCTGACAGACCCGCAGGACTCCCAGGGCGTTGACGTCCAGTACGGCTGCGGACACGTCGGCCGGGATGTCCCCGAAGAGCCAGCTGCCGCCGGTGGCCGACGGTGGCTGGTCGATACCCGCGTTGTTGACGAGGATCGTGGGCGTACCGGCTATGGCCTGACATGACGTCAGTGCCGATGTGAGGCTGCCGGTGTCGGTGACGTCCGCCGCCACGAGGTGGAAGTGCCGCTCATCATGACGGCTCGTCACATCCTTGAGCGCGTCGGGCAGTACGGTCGTCCGGTCCAGGCCGACCACCTGAGCGCCCGCGCCCAGGAGTGCGTCCGTCCAGATCGCTCCGAGCTTGCCCAGGACACCGGTGACGACCGCGACCTGTCCGGTGAGATCGATGTGCGCGTTCACGGCGCCGTCAGCCGAGGTTGCTGAGCTGAATGCTGTCGTCCGCGGCCAGCGGCTCCAGCAGGGTACGGCCGACCAACTCACCCAGCAGGTACGGCCGCAGGCCGTCACCGGGCGACTTGATGGCGATGCTGTCCGTGGTCAGCGTCTCACCGGCGCGCAGGTCGCGTGCGGCGACCAGTTTCTTGGCCATCTTGTGCAGGGCCGGCTGCTCGACCGGCAGCACCTGCTTGACCGGGTCGCCCAGCGAACGGCGGGTCCGCTCCAGGCCGTCCACCAGCACGCGCAAGTGGTCGGCCTCCAGCGAGAAGTGGTGGTCGCTGCCCGGCATGGTGCGGTCCAGGGTGACGTGCTTCTCGACGACACGTGCGCCGAGCGCGTACGCGATGACGCTGGACTCCGTCTCGACGTCGTGGCCCGACAGGCCGACGACGACATCCGGGAACTCCTCGCGGAAGGTGCTGATGACCGAGAGGTTCAGCACGTCCGGGGTGGCCGGGTAGGCAGCGGTGCACTGGAGCACGGCCAGCTGGGAGTTGAGCGGCAGGACGGTGTCCACGGCGCGGCGCACGTCCTCCATGGCCGCGCCACCCGTGCTGATGACCAGCGGGATGCCGGTCTTCGCCGCGTAGGCGAGCAAGGGGGTGTTCGTCAGGTCGCCCGAGGCCATCTTGATGGCGGGCATGCCCAGTTCGGCGAGGAAATCGACGCTTTCGAAGTCGAACGCGGTCGAGAAGAAGGCAATGCCGGTCTCGGCGGCCACACCGGCGAGGTGCCGGTACTCCTTCTCGCCGAATTCCACCGCTTCGCGGTGCTCACCGTAGGTCGCGCCATAGCTGTTGCGACCGGTGTAGGGGCTGTTGTACATCGCCTTGGTGAACAGCGCCTTGTTATTGCGCTTCTGGAGCTTCGCAGCGTGCGCGCCGGACTTCGCGGCCATACGCACGAGTTCTTCCGCCAACCCGAGATCGCCACCGTGATTGTGGCCGATCTCGGCTATGACATACGCATCCGTACTGTCAGTGATGGTGGAGTTGCCGATAGTTATACTGCGCGCCATTTTTGCGTTCCCCCCGCTTATGCGCAATCCCCTGTTAAATCCCCCAGCAGGCGGCTCGGCATACCGGCCAGCATCGCCCCCGAGGTGATTGACCTTCAGAACGCTAGCATGGTCTGATGCCGAAGGCACCTGTGAAAGATGCCCCAACGCCCCTGCAATCAGGGCGTATTGTCGGAAGACGTCGCATGTACGGACCGCAGGCGGAAGGCCTGCGATGGTCGCGGCTCTGCTTTCCCGTTACCTCATCCTGGCGCGGCCTTCAACGGCACGGCCCTTCAACGAATTGAGAGACATACCACGGTGAGCATCCTCCTCCTGCACACACGGAACCTCAGTCGGCGCAAGCATCTGGCTCAGGTACGGCGCTACGCACTGGAGCACGGTGAGCGTCTCCTGATGGTCATGAAGAATCCGACGTGGGAGGCCGACTTCGTCGACCGGGTGGTCGAGGCCGACACGGCCGATCTCCAGGAGACCCTGGACGCCGCCCGCCGGCTCGCCGCGGATGAGACCGAACCCATCCGCGGTGTGCTGACGTTCGTGGAGCAGAGCGTCCCCGCGGCCGCCGCCGTCGCCGCCGAACTCGACCTGCCATCGGTGGGCGAACAGGCCGCCTACCTGGCCCGGGACAAGTTCGCCATGCGTACCGCGTTCGGCGCGGCGCAGCTGGGTCAGCCCGGCTTCGCGCTGGCCCGCGACCTGGCCGAGGCGCGCGAAGCGGCCGCCCTGGTCGGCTACCCCCTGGTCCTCAAGCCGCTCATCGGCGGCGGCAGCAAGTACGTACGGCGGGTGGATGACGACGCCGGGCTCGCGGAGCACTTCGACTCCATCCAGCGCGGGGCGTGGACGGGCTTCACCCATGACCCGCTGCATGTGAGTACCCGTCAGGAGTACGGCGAGGCCATCCTTCTGGAGGGCTATGTCCCCGGCTCCGAAATCAGTGTCGAATCCATCGTGGTCGGCGGGCGGACACATGTGGTGGCGATCCATGACAAGCCGCTGCCCATGGAAGGGCCCTTCTTCGAAGAGGTCTACTACACAACTCCTACACGCCTTCCGCAGGAGCTTGTGGATCGCATCACAGCGGCGACTGCGACAGCTCACCGCGCGCTCGGAATCGATACCGGGGCCACACATACGGAGTTCCGGATCACCGCGGAGGGCGATCTCCGCATTCTGGAAACGGCGGGACGTCTGGGGGGCGGGCCCGTATATCAGTCCGTACTCCTCAGCACGGGTATCGACATGGTCGACGCCCTGCTCGACGTGAGCACGGGGCGCGAAGCCGACCTCGTTCCGCCCCAGCCCGCGAAGCCCACCGGCTTCTATCTGTTCTTCGCGGAACGGGCGGGTGAACTGACGGGTGTGCACGGTATGGACAAGGTCGCCGACGACGAACGCGTCGCGGAAGTGGTGATGTACGGGGAGCCGGGCGACAAGGTCCTCGTACCGCCCCATGCTTCGGCCGCGCACGGACACGTTCTGTTCTCCGACGAGACCGCCGAGGCCGTGGAAGCCGGATTCCGTGAATTCCGCGACATAATCTCTGTGGAGGTCTCGTGAGATTCCTCGTACTCAACAGAACACCCCTCTCCGGCCGCCGGTTCCCGGAGTGGATCGGTGACCGGCACGAGGCGGTGCTGCTCACGGACGCGGCAGCGGTCTCGGCGGCCCCCGCGGTCCGTGCGAAGCAGCTCGCCGGTTACGCGCACGTGGAGATCGCACCCGACTTCCACTTCAACCCGCTCATGGAGCAGCACGCCCTGGAGCTGCACCGGGAGACGCCCTTCGACCGGGTGATCGCCCTGTCGGAGTTCGACATCCTGCGGGCCGCCCGCCTGCGCGGGCTGCTCGGGGTGCCGGGTCAGGACAGCGAGAGCGCGAGCGCGTTCCGCGACAAGCTCCGGATGAAGCAGCTGCTGGAGAAGTCCGGTGTGCCGGTGGCCCCTTACGCCCCGGTGTGCCATCTGGACGATCTGCTCGGTTTCGTCGCGGAGCACGGTTTCCCGGTAGTCGTGAAGCCCCGGCGGGGCGGCGGCTCCATGGGGGTCCGGGTCATCCGGGACACGGACGGTCTGCGGGCCCTGCTCGCGGACCACCGCGAGCTGGGCACGGACGACGGTGCGCAGTTGCTGGCCGAGCGGTACATCGAGCACGAGCTGTTCCATGTCGACGGCATCGTCACGGACGGCGTGCCGAGGCTGATGTGGCCCTCCACCCAGGGGGACACCTCGTGCCTGGACATCATGGCGGGGAAGCCGCTGCACAGCGCCCTGCTGGATGCCGGTGATCCGCTGCGGGAGCCGCTGGTGGCCATCACCCGTGAGGCCCTGGCCGCGCTGCCCTCTCCCGGGACGTTCATGTTCCACGCCGAGGTCTTCCGGGACACGGCGGGGCGGCTCGTGTTCAACGAGGTGGCGAGCCGTATGGGCGGCGGCATGATCGAGCAGGTTCTGCAGCTCGGCTTCGGCGTCACCCTGCCCGAGGTCTATGTGCGGTCCCTGGCCGGCAACGCGGTGCCGCAGATCCCGGCCGTCCCGCAGCGGATCGCCGGGCTGTCCCTCTTCCCGCCCCGTCCGGGCACGCTGGTGGAGATCCCCGGCGAGTGCCCGGTGCCCGGGATCACCGCCTACCACCGGCATGCGGAGGCGGGGACGGTTCTCGGGACCGCTCGGACCAGCGTGGAGAAGATCGGTTCCGTGCTGGCCACCGGAGACTCACGGGCCGAGGTGGAAGCCTCGCTCGCGGCAGCTCTGGACTGGTTCGAGCGTTCCACGGTGATCCGTACGCCGGAGGACGAGCTCGCCGCGACGGCGGTCCCCGCGGTCTGAACACGGCAGCGCCCCGGCCTCCGGGCCGGGGTGCTGCCGTGGGGGGCCTTCATGGGTCAGGCGTCCGAACTGCCCAGCAGTTCCGACGCCATACGGGCGACGGTCGTGCTCCTGAGGACCTCGGCATGCCGGTCCTCGAAGAGGATCTCCCTGCCGACGAGTGCCGCGTCCGGCAGCAGCAGCACGGACCGGGTGCGGTTCAGTCCGCTGTCGGGGCTGGACGAGCAGAGCGCCGTCCCGGCCGACCACAGCGGAACCACGTTGACCGCGTCCGCGATGGCCAGCGACGAGAGCCGCGCGGTCGCCAGGCCGAGTGCCTGGCCTGCCATCCCCGCCACGGAGCCGACCCGCTCCGGCTCATCGCCGATGGCCTGGCTGAGGACCCCGTGGAGTCCGATGGCCAGCGCCCCGGCGTCGTCATCGGCCCCGGCGTCGGCCAGCAGGGCCGCGCTCTCGCGCTCCAGCCGCTCCAGGGCCCGGCCGGTGAGGCTGTGGGACACGGTGGAGACCAGTCGGCGGAACTCGTCCACGACAGTGCCGGAATCGACGAGTTCAGGGTCGAACAGCAGGACCTCCGGGGTGCGCCCCTGGTCCCTGCCGACCCCGTCGGCGATGGCTCCGGCGAAGATGCCGCCCACCCCGTAGCCGAGTACGGCGCGCACCCGCAGACCAGCGGCGCGTACTTCATCGGTCCAGGGTGCGATGTACTCGTCGAGGCACGTGCCGCGAGGGTGGGTCCGGTCGCTCTCCGTGGCCCGCCAGACGGTGTGCCGGGTGTCCAGAAGCGGAATCAGCTCCCGGAAGTCGGAAGGGGCCGGACCGCGGGGAGGGGTGTCGACCGCGAGAATCAGTTCTCCGGAATCCCCGGAGCGCAGCTCTTCCCAATGTGCAAGACCGCGCATGGCACCCTCCACGTGGCGAGAAATGTTGTGGTGCGTGAGTCCGTCTGTGACACCTGTGCCGTCAGCACCGACGACCGGCCCGGAGTGCAGGGTTTGCGGGGGATGGATGACCCCGCCGCTCCGGACCGACCGGCGGGAGAGCGGCTCATGTCATCCGGGGATGTCATGGGGCCGCTCTCTTCGTGGACGGCCGGGACCACACGCACATGTCCCTCGGGGGGCCCGGGGCGGGACACTGATGCGCTGTTCGGCCGTTCCTCGCCTCCTACGGTATGGACGGGACCACTCCGCCCATACCCCTAGTGGCCCCTAGCCCTGGCGTGTCCTGCCCTGTCGTGTCTGCCGTGTCGTGTCCTGCCCTGTCCGGTCACATGGACTGCAGCTGGGGCAGCGGGAGGAAGGTGGGCAGCGCCCGCCTGCTGTTCACCCCGAGCTTCCGGTATACGCGCGTCAGGTGCTGTTCCACGGTGCTCACCGTGATGAAGAGCCGGCGGCTTATCTCGCGGTTGCTGAATCCCTTCGCTGCCAGCACGGCGACCCGCTCCTCCGCCTCGCTGAGCGTCACCGCGTCCGGGCAGGCGCCCGTTCCCTCGCTCGGCGGCGCCTGGTCCGGCTCCTGCGCGGGTGGCGCCGTGCGCTGGGCCGGCAGCACCGGCGCGGGCCTGAGGCCCGATTCGCAGATCTTCGTCTCCTGGACCGCCCGCCAGGCCGTCACCCTTGCCTCGTCGAATTCCCCGACGCTCCGGTGTGCCTCGCTGAGGTCCGCCAGCGAGCGGGCCAGCTCCATCCGGTCGCCGGAGAGCTGGAGCAGGTCGACCGACTGGCGCAGCAGCCTGGTGCGCTGCATCAGATCGCTGCTCCCGGCGAGCAGCCGCAGCGCCACGCCCTGGGTGTGCATGTCCACGCCCTGGGGCCTGTTGAGTTCCTGCTTGACGAGGTCCTGGGCCACCTTCGTACGGCCGAGCTGCATATTGGCCTCGGCGAGGCCGTTGCGCCACGGTACGAGTTCGGAGACGTCCAGGTCGTGGTCGTAGGCCAGCCGGCCGCAGGTCTGGAAGTCCTTGACGGCGGCCAGGACCCGGTCGGTCGCCAGGTAGTAGTGGCCTCGCGCGTTCAGGAAGCGCAGCCCCCAGACGGTGGTGGGCGCTGCCTCCGAGGTCATCTGACGAACCGATTCCTCCGCGGCCTCGTACATGTGGAGGCCCGTCTGGGCCCGGATCAGGGTACTCAGGGGGTATCCGAGCATCACCCCCCAGCTCTGCGCCGGCAGCAGGGCGAGCGCCGCCGATGCGTGCGTGGCGGCGCCACTGAGATCACCTCTGCGCAGCGCGATGTCGGCCCGGACGGCGCCCAGCGCGGCCTGCCAGGTCAGTCCGCCGCGGCGGACCGCCTCCGCGTACAGGGCCTCACAGCGCTCGGACGCACGGTTCAGCTGGTTGCCGCACAGCAGCGTGAGCAGTGCGGCGATGACGACCTCCAGCAGGGTCTCGCCGAGCCGGCAGCTCTCCAGGATGTGTACGGCGCTGGACAGGGCGGCCCTCGCCGCGGCCGAACCGGGCCCGCCGGACACCGATTTGACCGCCCGGGTCCACGGGTCCTCCTCGCATTCGGGGTTGCCGCCGTCGGAGCGGCATGCGGTGTGCCCGGACGCCGATCCGTAGAACCACCGGTAGATGAGGACGAGTTCGGCCTCGGTGTACTCGTTCCGGGGGCCTTCGAGCGTCATGTACGCCTCGTTGGCGGTCCGCGCTGTCTCCAGGTCTCCCTGCCAGAGCGACTGCCGCAGGAGCGAGACGGCGTCCTGCTTGGTCACCTTGCCCTCGTGCATCGCCTGCCGGGCACACGCGTGGTACCGGTCGGCGGCGGCCGGATCGCGCTGCCAGACAGCGCGGGCGAGCCCCCTGCGCAGTTCGCGCCGCTCTTCCGCCGAGGTGCAGGCGGTGACCGCCAACTCCAGGCATTCGATGACGAGATCGACGTCGTCGTCCGCCTGGGCCCAGACAGCGGCGCTCCGCAGGACCGGGACCGTCCAGTCCCCGACGGCTCTGCCCGACGCGATGACATGCCCCGCGACGGTCACCGGGTCGGCGCCGCCGTTCTGCAGCAGTTGGGCGCTCACCCCGTGCATCCGGGCCCGTTCGACGGTGTCGAGTGTGCCCAGCACGGCGGTCTGGGCCGCGCCGTGCCGGAACCGGGCGCCGTCCAGCAGGCCGGCCGCCGACAGCACTTGGATCACCTGCTCGGCGCTTTCCACCGGGAGCGAGAGCAACTGCCCCACCAGCGGCGCCGATGCCTCCTTGCCCAGTACGGCGAGCCCCTGGGCCACCCGCAGCAGCCGGGTGTCCCAGCGGTAGAGGCAGGTGAGCACCGCCTGGGCGAAGGCGGGACCGGCGACCTGCTCGGCGAATCCCTCCTCGTCCCCCTCACTCCCCGGGCTGCCCGGCCCGGCGTACAGGTCCTCCAGCACAGCCCGGACCAGCAGCGGGTTGCCCGAGGTGAAGCGGTGGAGATCCGGGGCGTAGCGCTCGGCGCTCTGCGGTTCCGTCTCCTGCGCCATCAGCGCGGACACCTCCGCGACCGTCAGCGGCGTGAGCCGCAGCCGCCGGTGCGGCTGCTGGGTGATCTCGGCGTGGAAGCGCGAGAGTGCCGGGTGCGCCCAGCTCCATTCGGTGAGCACGATCATCACCTGGGCCGAGGCCATGCGACGGCGCAGGTGGAGGATGAGGTGGAGCGAGAGCCCGTCCACGAACTGGATGTCGTCGATGCTGATGACCAGCGGCTGTTTGCGGGACAGCTCCAGCAGTTCGAGGCAGATCGCGTGGATGATCCGCGCGTCCTCCTGGCTGAGATCCGGGCCATCCGGGCTGGACCCCCTGGTGAGGGAGTCCGACTGAAGTACCCGGGCGATCCGTTCGGCCGTCTCCGGCGGGATCTCGGCGCTGCGGAACAGCTGGTCGATCACGCCTACCGGGAAGGCCGACTCCGCGCGGGAGCCGGTGGCCGCGAGATGGAGTGCGCCGGTCTTTTTCACCTCTCTCGAAAATTCGTACATCAAGTGGGTCTTTCCGCTCGCCAAACCGCCTGTGATCAGGGCGAGTTGCCCTGATCCGCCAGCGCATTCAGCGAACTGACCCCTAAGATTTTCCAGCGCTCCACGGTGTGCGATTTGCACCATGTTCCGCCGCCCCCTGATATCTGCAAAGATGAAGAAAAATGATGGGGCTTCACGCCCCGGCGTCATCGGTCGCGCCTAGCAGAAATAGCACGCCGTAAAGACTGACCAGAAAAAAGCTACCGGCAGCGAGCCTTCACTCCGTTGAGCACCAAGTGGGTGATCTCCCGGAGTTCGGACTGCAACTGCGCGTCGGCGCCCGAGCGGCACCATCGATAGAGCGAGCCCAGGTAGACGTCGTGCAGTACGTTGCCGACCTGCGCGACATCGATGTCCTGGGAGAACTCGCCGCAGGCCTTTCCCCGCGCCACCACATCGGCGAACAGCTCCGCCGTGAAGGGCTCTTCCGAGAGCGGGTATCCGGCCTTCACCCATGCCTTGATCATGGCCTGGGTGCATTCACCGTCGTTCTCGTTCATCTTACCGAGGGCGACCAGACAGCCCGACAGCCTCTGTTCGGCGTCACGTTCGCCATCGGCCATATTGACCTCCTCGATACAGTCCCTCAATCTCGCCCGTCTTCGCTCTCCCCATTCGACAATCAGATCCTCCTTGCGGTGGAAGTGATTGAAAAAGGTGCCGCGTGCGACATCGGCACGCGTGGTGATCGCTTCGATCGACGTGCCCTCGTAACCATTTTCGGCGAACAGCGCGATGGCCGCTTCGTAGAGTTTCGCCCTGACCTGCCGCTTGTTGCGCTCGCGGCGGCCGCCGGTCGCGACGCGCCCGTCAGCTGTCTGTTCGTGGTCCACCGTGTCTCCTCGTCCCTGTGGGGTCGTCTCCGCGTCCGAGTCACGTGCATGGGTGCCGCCCTGCCCGGTGGGCAGGCAGTCGGTCCAGACATTCGGGGTGGTGTGCGCGGCGACGAGTGAGGACGGGCGGGCGGTGGCGACCACCACGCCGGGGCCGCGCAGGTACAAGTACAGGGGAGAGCCGTCCGGCGGTGACCGCCCGGATGCGGGCTCCGGTCGAGCCCCGGGTGCTGCGCCCGCTCAACGGGCGGTGCTGATCGGCGTATTCGGCGATGACCCGGCCCACCCACACTCCGGAGCGGCCGGCGGCCACGCCGCCCGGGCCGATCCGGGCGTCTTCGAGGGCTCCCCGCGCGGCCGGGTCCTGTTCGGCGCGCAGCGGACGCTGTCGCGGATCCATGACCTCGGCCCCGGCTATGCCGTTGGCCCCCGGTAACCGGCCGCCCATCCCGATGGCAGCGACCTGCCGGCGCGCATCACTGAGCCAATCCCCCATGCCCGACGCATCCCTTCGACTTCCCCGTAGGCCCCACCGGGGCCCATCGCCGATATCCGTAGCGGGTGTTACTGCGCGAAACCTCTACTTGAGTCCAAACATAGCCCTCGGTCCACGAGAGGCACCACACCCACCTCAGGGCCACCGGCCGTCACAGGGCGTTGGACTGCTTCAGGGCAGACCGCTCAGGGGTCGAGGTCACGGATCAAAAGTTGGACTGGGGGTGACGCACTTGATGCTCACTAGAGTAGCCAGTACGCTGAGCGTATGCGATACGCTTTAGCGTGCGGCGTACACACCGAAAAGGGAGAGCGATGAACACCAATGCCAAGGCAGGGACCAAGGAGTGGGTGGGCCTCGCGGTCCTCACGCTCGGGTCGCTGTTGATCATGCTGGACATCGGCGTGCTCAACTTCGCCGTACCGGCCATGAGTGCCGATCTCCGCCCCAGCGCCCCCGAGTTGCTGTGGATCATGGATGTCTACCCGTTCGCACTCGCCGGGTTGCTCATTCCGATGGGGTGGGTGGGCGACAAGATCGGCCGGCGCAAGCTCCTGATCATCGGTGCGCTGCTGTTCGGTGTCGCCTCGGCCTGCGCGGCCATGGCGACCACCCCCGAAGCCCTGATCGCCTCCCGGGCCCTGCTCGGTGTGGCGGCCGCGCCGGTGACACCCACCGTGCTCGGAATGATCCGCGTCATGTTCAACGACGCCGACCAGCGCAAGACCGCCATCGCGGCCTGGACCGGCGTGCTCACCAGCAGCACCGCGTTCGGCCCCATCATCGGCGGCCTGCTGCTCAACCACTTCTGGTGGGGCTCGGTCTTCCTCATCAACATCCCGATCATGGTCCTGCTGGTGGTGCTCGCGCCGTTCCTGCTCCCCGAGCACAGCGACCCGTCGCGCGGCAAGCTGGACGCGATCGGCGCCGTGCTCTCCTTCGCGGCGATCCTCACGGTGGTGTACGGCGTCAAGGAATTCGCCGTGAACGGCTACAGCCTCACCTCGGTGATCAGCATCGCGGCCGGGCTCGTTCTGGGCTTCGCCTTCGTACAGCGCCAGCGCACGGCGGCCAGCCCGCTGCTCGATCTGGAACTCTTCCGCTACCGGGCGTTCAGCGGTTCGGTGACGATCACCCTGATCGTCCACGGCACGCTCATCGGCATCAACCTGCTGGTCAACCAGTACATGATGTCCGTCCTGGGGATGCGCCCCTTCACCGCGGCCCTGTGGTCGCTCGCGGCGTTCCCCGTGGTCGCCATGGCCGCGCCGATCACGGCCAAGTACTCACGCCGCGTTCGCCCGGGCAATTTCCTCGCCTGCGGCATGGTGGTCATGGCGGTGGGCTGCGGGGTGCTGTTCTTCGTCCGGATGGACTCCCATGTGCTGTTCGTCATGGCGGGTGTCGCCCTCATCGCAGCCGGCCTGCTGATGGTGAAGGCACTGGTCGCGGACATCGTCCTGACCGCCGCACCGCCCGAGCGCGCCAGCTCGTCCGCGGCTGTGTCGGAGACCGCCAACGAGCTGGGCAACGCCCTCGGCTTCGCCACCTTCGGCACCATCGGCCTGGCCGTGTTCCACCACCAGATGGCCGGTGTGCACCCCTCCGGCCTGTCCAGCAGCGATCTCGACGCGGCCCGGGGCAGTATCGGCGGCACCACCGCGGCGGCCGGCCGGCTGACGGGCGGGACCGCCGACAGTCTGCTGCACGCCGGCCGTGAAGCCTTCACCCACGGTCTCAACCTGGCGGCGCTGACGGCTGTGGGCGTCCTCGGGGTGGCCGCCGTGATCATGGCGGTCGTGCTGCGCAAGGAGCCGATCCCCGCTCCCGCACCGGCCGAGCCGGCCGAGAGCACGCCTCCCCGGGTGGCGGATCCCGCGCGGTGAGGGTCAGCTCAGCTCCGGCAGCGTCCCGTCCACGACCGGACGGGACGCTGCCGGACAGGTACATTTCAGCCAAGAACGATGGACAATGCAGACTGGACTCACGTGGGGCGGGAGGCCTGCGAGGGCCGCGCCGCCTCCGTGCGGTCGTCCGCACCATCACCTTCCATCCCTCCCCCTCGAAGGCGAGCATCAGGTGAGCACCGTAGACAAAGGGAGCGCCCTCCCCCCGAGCGTGGCACGACTCTGGGAGTCCAGGCGCCGTGTGCCCCGGAGCTCCCTGCCCGAGCTGAGCCAGGAGCGGATCGTCGCGGAAGCGGTCAGGTTCGCCGACTCCGACGGTCTGGCGAAGCTGTCCATGGCCCGGCTCGCCGAGCGGCTGGGCTGCGCGACCATGTCGCTGTACCGCCATGTGGCGACCAAGGACGACCTGCTGGTCTTCATGCTCGACACCGCGTACGGGAAGCCGCCCTTCCCCGAGGCCCCGGTGGACAACTGGCGCGCGGGTCTTGAGCTCTGGACGACGGAGCTGCTCGCCGTCTACCGCCGCCACCCCTGGATGCTGCAGATCCCGACGGCCGGCCCGCCGCTGGAGCCCGGACAGCTGTCCTGGATGGAGTGCGGGCTGCAGATGCTGCACAGGACCGGGCTCAGCGCCACCGAGAAGTTCTCCGTCGTGCTCCTCATGAACGGCTATGTGCACGCCGGTACGAAGCTGTCTCCGGCAGCCCTGCAGATGCCGGACGACGATGACGAAGCGATGCCGCAGTACGGGCGCCTCCTGGCGAAGCTCGTGGACGCGGACCACTTCCCCGTCCTGAGCGAGCTCGTCACGGCCGGCGTCATCGACGCCCCCACCGATGAGTTCGTCTTCGGACTCCAGCGTGTTCTCGACGGCGTCGAGGTCATGGTGAACGCGCGCCAGGAGAGCCCGAAGGCCTCCTGACGCACGCGGCACGCATGACGGCTGCGGACGGGGTCAGCCCGGCATCCCGAGACCATCCAGGATGTCGAAGAGTTCGTCCGCAGTCGCCGAGGTCAGCGCGGAGCCGGCGTCCTGCTCCGTGCCGCCGAAGAACTCCTCGTTCAGATGAGTGGCCAGGGCCGCCGCCGATGGATGGTCGAAGAGCAGGCTCGGCGGCAGCGGGTGTCCGATCGCGGTGATCAGACGGTTCCGCAGGTCGAGAGCGCTGAGCGAGTCGAAGCCGATGTCGAGGAAGCCGCGCTCCGGATCGATCGCCGCCGGCCGGTCATGGCCGAGAACGAACGCCGCATGGGTACGGACGACATCGAGCAGGATCCGCTCCCGCTCGGCCCCACCGCACGAGGTGAGCCGCTGCTTCAGCTCGTCCGCCGCCTCCGCCCCGGACGCGGCAGCGCCACCGCCGGACGCGGGCCGGGCCGGCCGTCGCACCAGGCCGCTCAGCAGCCCGGACACCGGCGCTGCGCCCTGGGCGGCCAGCGCCGCGAAGTCGAGCCGTGCCAGGACGAGTTGGGCCGCGTCCAGAGCGAGCGCGCTGTCGAGGAGAGCGAGCCCCTCGTCCGGCGACAGCGGTGGGAAGCCCGCACGGCGCAGCCGCTGCACATCGGTTTCGGACAGCTGCTCCCCCATGCCCGTGCCGGACCACAGGCCCCAGGCCAGTGAGGTGCCGGGCAGACCCGCCGCCCGGCGCCGGTGCGCCAGCGCGTCGAGGGAGGCGTTCGCAGCCGCGTAGTTGGCCTGCCCCGCACTTCCGAGGGTGCCCGCGACCGAGGAGAAGAGCACGAACATCGCGAGGTCGTCGGCCGCGGTCAGCTCGTGCAGATGCTGCGCCGCCCGCGCCTTCGGGCCCATCACCCGGTCCAGCTGGTCCGGGGTCAGGGTGGTCAGGACCCCGTCGTCCAGCACACCGGCGGCGTGCACCACGCCGGTCAGGCGGTGCGCCTCGTCCACGGTGGCCAGCAGCCCTGCCAGGGCGTCACGGTCGGCGACGTCGCAGGACGCCACCGTCACTTCGGCCCCGAGAGCGCCGAGTTCGGCGGCCAGTTCCGGGGCGCCCGGCGCTTCCGGGCCCCGTCTGCTCGTCAACAGCAGCCGCCGTACGCCGTGTTCGGTGACCAGATGGCGGGCCACGACCGCGCCGAGGCCGCTGGTGCCGCCGGTGATGAGCACCGTGCCGTCCGGGTCGAGCTCCTTGCGGTCTCCCGCGGTGAGCGACGCGCGTTCCAGACGGGGTACGAGCAGCGCCCCCTCGCGGGCGGCGAGCTCCGGTTCCCGGGTGGCCAGTACGGCCGGCAGGACCCCGTTCAGTTCCTCGCCGGGGCCGAGGTCGAGCAGGCGAAGCCGGTCCGGGTACTCGGCCTGGGCCGAGCGTACGAGACCCGTCACCGCGGCGAGCTCCGGGTCCGCCGGCTCTCCCGGAGCCGTGGCGAGTGCCCCGCGCGTGACCACCAGCAG
Source organism: Streptomyces sp. NBC_00440 (assembly GCF_036014215.1). Classification (NCBI taxonomy): domain Bacteria; kingdom Bacillati; phylum Actinomycetota; class Actinomycetes; order Kitasatosporales; family Streptomycetaceae; genus Streptomyces; species Streptomyces sp. NBC_00440. Next base: position 6,460,502 of record NZ_CP107921.1, on the reverse strand, counting down.
CTCGGACCCGGCGAACCGCTCTCCGTCCAGGAACCGCTGGACCGTGCCGAGCACCTGGTGCACGGCGGAGGTCCGGGTCCCGCCGGGCGCGTCACCCGCCGTGTGCCGTGGCTCGAACACGACGGTGCCGGTGACCTCTCCGGCCGTCGGTACGTCGCCCCACGCCGTGTGCGCGGCGGAGCCCGCCGGGCCGGCCGGCAGGGGTGACCACAGGACCTCGAAGAGCGCGTCCTGCGGGAGCGCGGAGCCGGCTGCCAGCTGCTGCGCCTGCACGGGCCTGCCGATCAGCGAGTCCAGCCGCAGCACAGGGGCGCCGGCGGCGTCGTCCATCGCGATCGCGATCCGTTCCGGGCCGGGGCGGGTGATCCGGACGCGGACGGCCGAAGCTCCCGCCGTGTGCAGCCGGACCCCGGTCCAGCAGAACGGCAGGACAGTCCCGCCGTCGCCCGTGTCCGGGCCCGCGAGCAGATCGGCGTGCAGCGCCGCGTCCAGCAGCGCGGGGTGCAGACCGAACCGCGCCGCGTCGGCGGTGTGCGGTTCGGGCAGCGCGAGTTCCGCGTACACCTCATCGCCCAGCCGCCACAGGGACCGCAGGCCCTGGAACGCCGGCCCGTAGTCGTATCCGCGCTCGCGCAGGCTCTCGTACACGCCCGCCAGGTCCACGGCCACCGCCTCGGGAGGCGGCCAGCCGGCCGCGGCGACCGCCGGCGGCGGCCCGGCGGGCGGCGGGCCTGCTGCCGGGGCGACGATCCCCTCGGCGTGCAGCACCGGGCGGTCGCTGCCGGATTCGTCGCGCGAGTGGATGCGCACCGCGCGCCGCCCGGACGCGTCGGCCTCCGCGACCGACACACTGACCGCGACGCCCCCGTTCGTGGGCGGAACCAGCGGTGCGAGCAGGGTGAGTTCCTCCAGCAGCCCGCAGCCGACCTCGTCCCCGGCCCTGAGCGCCAGCTCCACGAACGCCGTGCCGGGCAGCAGCACGGTGTCCAGCACCCGGTGGTCGGACACCCACGGCTGCGTGGCCGTCGACAGCCGTCCGGTGAGCAGGACGCCGTCGGAGTCCGGGAGGCGTACGACCGCCCCCACGAGCGGGTGCCCCGCGGGCGTCTGCCCCAGGTCCGACGCGTCGCCCGCCGAAGGCGACTCCATCCAGTACCTGCGGTGCTGGAAGGCGTACGTGGGCAGTTCGACGGGACGGCCGCCGAGGCCGTCGAAGAACGCCTCCCAGTCGACGGGCACGCCGGTGGCGTCGAGCCGGCCGACCGCCTCAAGGAGGGTGCCCTCCTCGGGCCGGTTCTTGCGGAGCAGCGCCACCGCGGTGACCGCGTCCGTACGGGCGCACGCCCCGGCCATACCGGTCAGCACACCGTCGGGACCCAGCTCGACGAAGCGGGTGACCCCGGCGTCCTCCAGGGCCCTGACGCCGTCCATGAAGCGGACCGGCTCGCGCACATGGCGCACCCAGTAGCCGGGATCGGTGAGCTCCGCAGCGGAGGCCTGGACACCGGTGATGTTCGAGACCACGGGGATGGCCGGCGCCCGGTAGGTGAGGCTCTCCGCCACCTTCCGGAAGTCGGCGAGCATGGGCTCCATCAGCGGCGAGTGGAAGGCATGGCTGACCCGCAGCGAGGTGGTCCTGCGGCCTGCGGCGGTGAAGTGGTCCGCGATCAGGCCGACTTCACCGGATTCACCGGAGATCACCACAGCGGCGGGGCCGTTGATGGCGGCGATGCTCACGCCGGGCGTCAGCCTGGGCAGCACCTCCTCCTCACTCGCCTCGACGGCCGTCATGGCCCCGCCCGCGGGCAGCTGCTGCATCAGACGGCCACGTGCGGCCACCAGGGTCGCCGCGTCGGCGAGTGTGAGGACGCCCGCGACGTGGGCGGCGGACAGTTCACCGATCGAGTGCCCGGTCACGAAGCCGGGGCGTACTCCCCATGACTCCAGCAGCCGGAACAGCGCCACCTCCAGGGCGAACAGGCCGGCCTGCGCGTACACGGTCCGGTTCAGCGTCTGTCCGGCCCGGTCGTCCGTGGCCCACAGGATCTCGCGCAGCGAGACACCGAGCCGTGCGTCCAGTGCGGCCACGGCGTCGTCGAAGGCACGCGCGAAAGCCGGGTGGGCGGCGTGCAGTTCACGCCCCATGCCGGGCCGCTGGGCGCCCTGGCCGGTGAACATGAAGGCGGTACGGCCCTTCGTACGCGTCCAGCCACGGGCCACTCCGGGGGCCTCCGCGCCGTCCGACAGCGCCCGCAGTCCGCGCAGCAGCTCGTCGCGGTCCGCCCCGGTGACCACGGCACGGTGGTCGAGGCGGGTGCGGGTCAGGGCCAGGGAGTGCCCGAGATCGAGCGGTTCGGCATCCGTGCGGGACTCCAGGTGTGCCAGCAGGCGGCTGCCCTGGTCGCGCAGGGCCTGCCCGGTGCTGCCGGAGACCACCAGCGGGAGCACGGAAGGCCCGGCGGAGGGGCGGGGCGGCGGTTCGTCCGCCGGCGGTGCCTGCTCGACGATCACATGGGCGTTGGTGCCGCTGATCCCGAAGGACGACACCCCCGCTCTGCGGGTGCCGCCGTGCTCCGGCCAGGGCCGGGACTCGGCCAGCAGCCGCACCGCGCCGGACTCCCAGTCGACCTTGGGGCTGGGATCGTCGGCGTGCAGTGACTTCGGGAGCACACCGTGCTTCATCGCCTGGACCATCTTGATGATCCCGGCGACACCGGCAGCGGCCTGGGTGTGGCCGAAGTTCGACTTGACGGAGCCCAGCCACAGCGGCCGGTCCCCCGGCCGCCCCTTGCCGTACGTCGCCAGCAGGGCCTGTGCCTCGATGGGGTCGCCGAGCACCGTTCCGGTTCCGTGCGCTTCCACCGCGTCGACATCGGCGGTGGTCAGGCCGGCGGCGGCGAGCGCCTGGTGGATGACCCGCTGCTGCGCCGGACCGTTGGGGGTGGTGATGCCGCTCGACGCGCCGTCCTGGTTGACGGCGCTGGACCGCACCACCGCAAGCACCCGGTGCCCGTGGCGGCGCGCGTCCGACAGCCGCTCCAGCAGCAGGGTGCCGACGCCTTCGCCCCATCCGGTGCCGTCGGCCGCCGCTGAGAACGACTTGCAGCGGCCGTCCCTGGCGAGCCCCCGCTGCCGGTTGAACTCGAAGAAGGTGTCCGGTTCGACCATGACGGTGACACCGCCGGCCAGGGCCAGCGTGCACTCGCCGGCCCGCAGCGCCTGGACCGCCCAGTGCAGGGCCACCAGGGACGAGGAGCAGGCCGTGTCCACCGTGACGGCGGGGCCCTCCAGGCCGAGCGTGTAGGAGACCCGGCCGGAGACCAGACTGCCGTCGCTGCTGCCCGGCCCGTAGTCGTGGTACATCAGGCCCGCGAACACACCGGTCCTGCTGCCCTCCAGGCTGCGGGGGTCGATCCCGGCGTGCTCCAGGGCCTCCCAGGAGACCTCCAGCAGCAGCCGTTGCTGCGGGTCGAGGCGCAGGGCCTCGTTGGGGCTGATCCCGAAGAAGTCGGCGTCGAAACCGGCCGCGCCGTACAGGAACCCGCCCTCGCGGGCGATGCTCCTGTCGGGCTTTCCGGGTTCCGGGTCGTACATGCCCTCCACGTCCCAGCCCCGGTCGGCGGGGAAAGCGGCGACCGCGTCGCGCCCTTCGGCCACCAACTGCCAGAGGTCGTCGGGGGAGTTCACGCCGCCGGGGTAGCGGCAGCCCATTCCCACGATCGCGATCGGCTCGGTGGCGGCGCTGGTGAGAGCGCCGTTCTCCGAACGGAGCCGTTCGTTCTCCAGCATGGACTTGCGCAGCGCCTCGACGATCTGCTCGACGGATGTATCCACGTAGAACTCAGCCCTTCAGTCAGTTGGATTCACCGGCGGCGAGCGCTGCCCGCACCAGATCGTCGACGGACATGGTCGTGATGTCCTCGGCGGGCCCGGCGTCCGGACCGGGCTCTCCGGCGGACCCGGACTCTGCGTCCGGAGCCGTACTGGCCAGTGCGAGCAGAGCGTCCAGCAGGCCGGCCTCGCGGATGGCGGCGAACGGCACGGCTTCCAGCGCCCGCCGGAAGGCCTCCTCCTGCACCGCCTCGTCCTGCTCGTCCGACTCGTCCGGAAGGTCCGCCGTCAGCTCCTCCAGCAGGAACGCGGCCAGCCCGCGCGGGCTGGCGTAGTCGAACATCAGCGTGGCGGGCAGGCGCAGCCCGGTGGCGGCACCCAGCCGGTTGCGCAGTTCGATCGCCGCCAGCGAGTCGAGGCCGAGGTCGGTGAAGCCCTTGCCCATGTCGATGCTGTCCGGGTCGTCGTGGCGCACCTCGGCGACGTGTTCCCGTACGAGGTCCGCCACGGTGCTCGCCCGCTCGGCGGTGCTCATCCGGGCGAGCCGCTCCACCAGGGTCGCCTCGTCCGGCTCGGGCCGGGCGGCCGGCGCCGCCGACTCGGTCACCCGGCGCGCCGGGAGCGGTACGAGTTCACGCAGCAGCGCGGGGAGCGTGCCCCGGGCGGCCTGCTCGCGCAGCACCGCCAGGTCGAGGTGGAGCAGCCCCGGGACCGGCTCGCCGGAGGCCAGCGCCGCGTCGAACAGCGCCAGACCCTCGTCCACTGTGAAGGCCGGCAGCCCCTGCTTCCGCATCCGCTCCAGGTCGGCGTCGGTCAGCGTGCTGCCCATTCCGATGCCGCCCCACAGGCCCCACATGAACGACTGTGCCGGCAGGCCGCGTTCGCGGCGGTAGGAGGCGAGTGCGTCCAGGTAGGCGTTGGCCGCGGCGTAGTTCGCCTGCCCGGGTGCGCCCATCGTGCCGGCCACCGAGGAGAACGTCACGTACAGCGTGAGCGGGGACGACGCGGTCAGCTCGTGCAGGTTCCAGGCGGCTTCGGCCTTGGGACGCAGCACCGCGTCCATCCGCTCCGGTGTCAGTGCGCCGATCACGCCGTCGTCCAGTACCCCGGCGGCGTGTACGACGCCGGTCAGCGGGTGCTCCTGCGGGATCGTGCCGAGGAGTTTGCGCAGCGCGTCCCGGTCGGCCACGTCGCAGGCCTCCACGGTGGCCGCGGCCCCGTGCCGGGCGAGCTCCGCGACCAGCTCGGTGACGCCGTCGGCCGCAGCGCCCCGGCGGCTGACCAGCAGCAGCCTGCGAGCACCGTGGACAGCTGCCAGATGGCGGGCGATCGCCGCGCCCAGGCCGCTGGTCCCGCCGGTGACCAGCACCGTTCCTGCCGGGTCGACCGCCTGGGGGCGGCCGGTGCCGGAGTCGTCGCTCCGCTCGCCCGGCCGGGGTGTGCTCCCCGCTGCCACCAGCCGCGGCACCCGTATCTCTCCGTCGCGCACGGCGACTTCGGGTTCGCCCGATGCGATGACCGCGCTGAGGGCAGACGCACCGAGCGGGGCGGTGCGGCCGTCCACCGCGGTCCCGGTGCCCTGGATATCGGCCAGGACGAACCGGCCGGGGTTCTCCGCCTCGGCGGACCGGACGACGCCCCATACCGCGGCGGCCGCGGGGTCGGCCGACGTGGCCGCCATCGCGTTCCTGGTGACCACCACCAGGCGGGAGGCGGTGAACCGGTCGTCCGCGAGCCATGACTGGACCACGTCGAGGATCCGGTGGACCGGCCCGCGAGCGCCTTCGCCCGGTTCGCCTTCGGTCGCGTCGCAGTTGAAGACGGTCACAGCGGGTGCGGGCACCGTGCGGTACCGGTCCGCCCAGTCGGCCGACGGGGCCGGCGCGGCCGGTGCGACGTTCTGCGGCAGGGCCATCCACTCGACCCGGTGCAGCAACGTGCCCTGCCCGGAGTCGAGTTGTCCTTCCGATACGGGCCGGTCCACGAGGGACCTGACGGTGAGAACGGGTTCGCCCGTGAGGTCGGCGGCCTCAAGGGTGATCCCACCGGCCCGGAGGGGTGCCACCCGTACGCGCAGAGCGGTGGCCGCCGAAGCGTGCAGCGATACATCGGACCAGGAGAACGGCAGCAGCGTGCCGCCGCCTTCCGGCTCGTCGATCAGGTCGACGTGCAGGGCCGCGTCGAGGAGGGCCGGGTGTACGCCGAACCGTCCCGGTTCACCGGCCTCGTCCGGCAGCACGACCTCGGCGAAGAGCTCGTCCCCGCGCCGCCAGGCGGCACGGAGCCCGCGGAAGGCGGTGCCGTATCCGTATCCACGGGCGGCCAGCTCGTCGTACATGCCGTCCGTCTCCACCGCGACCGCCCCTGCGGGCGGCCACTCGGCGAGCGAGAACGATGCGTCCTGCGCGTGCGGGGCCAGGAATCCGTCGGCATGCAGGATCCAGGCGTCGTCCGCCCGGTCGTCACCGCGCGAGTACACCTTGACCGAGCGCCGGCCGTCCGCCTGGGCGGCGCCGACGACCACTTGCAGGGCAGCGCCGCCGGATGCGGGAAGCACGAGGGGCGCCTGCAACGTGAGTTCCTCCAGGAGCCCGCACCTGACCTGGTCGCCGGCGCGGATCGCCAGCTCCACGAAGGCGGTGCCGGGCAGCAGCACGGTGCCCTGGATCGCGTGATCGGCGAGCCACGGATGCGTGGCGGCCGAGACGTAGCCCGTCAGAACGGCTCCGTCGGAGTCGGGTGCGGTCAGTACGGCGCTGAGCAGCGGGTGCTCGGCGGGAAGCTGGCCGATGCCGCTGACTGATCCAGCGGACGCGGGGGGCAGGTCGAGCCAGAACCTCCGGCGTTCGAAGGCGTAGGTGGGCAGGTCCGTACGGCGGGGATGCAGGGGTGCGAAGAAGTCCTTCCACCGCAGACCGGTTCCGCCGGCATGGAGCCGGGCCAACGCCGTTATCAGCGACTCGGGTTCGGCACGGTCCGCCCGCAGTGCCGGCACCAGCCGGGCCGGCTCGGACCGGTCCACGCCGTCGAGGCAGGTCTCGGCCATGGCGGTGAGTACACCGGCCGGGCCAAGCTCGATGAAGGTGTCGACGCCACGGGCGGCCAGGGTGGTCACGGCATCAGCGAAACGGACCGGCTCACGCACCTGCCGCACCCAGTAACCAGGATCCGACCACTCACCCCCGACCGGACCACCGGTGACGGTCGAGACGGCCGACAACTGAGCCGTATTGAAGGTGAGTTTCTCTACTACAGCCGCGAAGTCGTCCAGCATCGGGTCCATCAACACCGAGTGGAACGCGTGACTCACATCAAGCCGCTTCGTCTTACGACCGAGCGCAGCGATCTGCCCGGCCAGCTCCATAACCTCGGCCTCAGCACCCGAAATCACCACGGAGGAAGGGCCGTTGACGGCGGCGATACACACACCGGCCGACAACAGCGCGGCAACCTCACTCTCGGGAGCCCCGACCGCGACCATCGCACCACCCGAAGGCAGCGCCTGCATCAACCGCCCACGCGCGGCCACCAACACCGCCGCGTCCTCAAGCGACAACACCCCCGCCACATGAGCCGCAGCCACCTCACCGATCGAATGGCCGGTCACGACGTCAGGCCGTACACCCCACGACTCAAGGAGCCGGAACAAGGCCACCTCAACCGCGAACAAACCGGCCTGCGCAAACACGGTCCGGTTCAGCGCACCAGCATCAGTGCCCCAGACCACCTCACGCACCGACACACCCAACCCGGCATCCGACAGCTGGGCATCCAGCAACCCCACCACCGCATCAAACGCCTCAGCAAACACCGGGAACGCCTCATACAGACCACGCCCCATCCCCACCCGCTGAGCACCCTGACCCGTAAAGAGAAACGCCGTTCCCTCACCGGCACGCGCCACATCCCGGACCACACCCGCCCCGGACTCACCCGCCGCAAGCGCCGACAACCCAGCGACAAACCCCTCACGGTCCCCCGCCACCACCACAGCCCGGTGCTCCAGAGCCGCCCGCGATGTCGCCAGCGAGAACGCCGTATCCACGACACTCACACCCGACTCCACATGCGCCACCAGAGCAGCGGCCTGACGGAAGAGTCCTGCCTCGTCCTTCGCCGAAAGCACCATCGGCACCATCGGCACCGGTGTCCCGGCGGTGTCGTCGTCACCCCGGTCCTGGGCGGCGGGCTCCTCCGGCTCCCCCGGTTCCTCCAGGATGACGTGTGCATTCGTCCCGCTCAGGCCGAACGACGACACACCAGCCCGCCGCGGACGACCCGCCTCAGCCGGCCACGCCCGCTCCTCCCTCAACAGCTCCACCGCACCCGCAGACCAATCCACCTGCGACGACGGCTCATCCACATGCAACGTCCGCGGAAGAACACCCTCCCGCAACGCCATCACCATCTTGATCACACCGCTGACGCCTGCGGCGGCCTGGGCGTGCCCGATGTTCGACTTGATCGAGCCCAGCCACAACGGCCGGCCGTCGGGCCGGTCCTGGCCGTATGTCGCCAGCAGCGCCTGCGCCTCGATCGGATCACCCAGCCGGGTCCCCGTACCGTGCCCCTCGACCGCGTCCACGTCCGCCGCGACCAGACCGGCCGAGGACAGCGCCTGCCGGATCACCCGCTGCTGCGAAGGACCGTTCGGAGCCGTCAGACCATTGGACGCACCATCCTGATTGATGGCACTCCCCCGGACGATCGCCAGGACGGGATGCCCGTTGCGTCGCGCGTCCGACAGCCGCTCGACGAGCAGAAGGCCGATGCCCTCGGCCCAGCCGGTGCCGTCCGCGGCGGTGGCGAAGGGCTTGCACCGGCCGTCGGCCGCCAGGCCGCGCTGCCGGCTGAAGTCGACGAAGATCTCCGGTGTCGGCATGACGGTGACACCTCCCGCGAGGGCCATGGTCACCTCGCCCTGCCGGAGTGCCTGACAGGCCATGTGCAGGGCCACGAGCGAGGAGGAGCACGCCGTGTCCACCGTCACCGCCGGGCCCTCAAGGCCGAGCGTGTAGGCCACCCGGCCCGAGGCGATGCTGCCCGCGCTGCCGTTGCCGAGGTAGCCGGTGAGGTCATCCGGCGCATCTCCCGGCCTGCTCCCGTACTCGTGGTACATCAAGCCCGTGTACACACCCGTCCTGGTGCCCCGCATGGTGTCCGGGTCGATACCGGCACGCTCGAACGCCTCCCAGGCCGCCTGCAACAGCAGCCGCTGCTGCGGGTCCATGGCCAGGGCCTCCCGCGGCATGATCCCGAAGAACTCGGGGTCGAACTCGGCCGCGTCGTAGAGGAAACCGCCGTCCCGTACATACGTCTTGCCGGGCAGGCCGGGCTCCCGGTCGAAGATGCTGTCGACGTCCCAGCCACGGTCCTGCGGGAACCCTCCCACCGCGTCGCGGCCCTCGGCCACCAGACGCCACAGGTCCTCGGGCGAGCGCACACCACCCGGGAAGCGGCAGCTGATGCCGACGAGGGCGATCGGGTCGTCCGTACGGTCCGGCGCCGGGACCGTCCTTGCGGTGGCCGGCGAGGCCTCCGCCGGGCCGTCCGTGAACCGTCCGGCGAGGTGGGCGGCGACTGCGCGCGACGTCGGGAAGTCGAAGACCAGGGTCGCGGGCAGCCGCTGCCCCGTCGCCTGGGTGAGCGCGTTGCGCAACTCCACAGCGGCCAGGGAGTCGAAACCCAGTTCACGGAACGCGCGGTCCGGCTTCACCTGGTCCGCGCTCCCGTGACCGAGCACCGATGAGGCGTGCTCACGTACGAGTTCCAGCAGGGCGCGCTCACGGTCCGTGGCGGACAGCGCGCTCATCCGCTGCTCGAACTCCGAGCCGGCGAGCACCGTTCCGGCCGCGTCGACCGTGCGCCGGGCCCGGCCGCGTACGAACCCCCTCAGCAGCGCGGGCACTTCGTCCGCCCTGGCCCGCAGGGCTGCCGGGTCGGTGTCGAGCGGTACGAGCACCGGCCAGGCATCAGTGGCGAGTGCGGCATCCAGCAGCGCCAGCCCCCGGGCGGGGGGAAGCGCGGGAAGGCCGAGCCTGCGCATCCGGGCCAGGTCGGTCTCGTCGAGCGGGCCGCCGAGCCCGGTGTCCGCCGCCCACATACCGAAGGCGAGGGCATGGGCGGGCAGTCCGGCCGCCCTGCGATGGTGGGCCAGAGCGTCGAGGAACACATTGGCCGCCGCGTAGTTCGCCTGACCGGCAGCCAGCACGAGCCCTCCGGCGGAGGAGAACAGCACGAAGGCCGTGAGGTCCAGATCTCGGGTCAGCTCGTGCAGATGCCAGGCGGCGTCCGCCTTCGGCCGAAGCACCGTGTCGAAACGCTCCGGTGTGAGTGTGCCGACCAGCCCGCTGTCGGCCACGGCCGCAGCGTGCACCACACCCCGGAGGGGGCGGTCGGCGGGCACCTGGCCGATCAGCCCGGCGAGGCTGTCGCGGTCCGCGACATCACACGCGGCGATGGTGACATCGGCTCCGGCGTCTGCCAGCTCCGCCCGCAGCTGCGCGGCGCCGGGGGCGTTCTCGCCCCGCCGGCTGGTGAGCAGCAGGTGACGGACGCCGTGCTCCGTGACCAGATGCCGGGCGACCAGGGCGCCCAGACCGCTGGTGCCGCCGGTGACCAGGACCGTGGCCTGCGGGTCCCACCGCACGGCGGGGTCGGACGAGCCGGACGTGCCGGTGGCCGTCGGGACGAGCCGGGGCAGCAGCAACTCGCCTTCGCGTACGGCGGTTTCGGGTTCCCCCGAGCCGGCCACGGCCGCGAGCAGCGCGTCGGATGCGGCCGTGCCATCGGAGTCGATCAGTACGAAACGGCCGGGGTTCTCCTCCTGGGCCGCCCGGACCAGGCCCCAGACCGGGGCCTGGGTGAGGTCGACGGTGTCCTGCGGCCGGGCGGCGACCGCGTTCCCGGTGACGACAACCAGGGTTGATCCGGCGCACCGGGGGTCGCTCAGCCAGAACTGGACCGCTTCCAGGGCCTCTTCGGCGGCAGCTCGTACGCCGGACAGCACCTCGCGGTCACCGGCCGCCCCGATGCGGTGGAGGACGACCGGCGGGAACGGGTCGTCACCACCACGGAGGGTGTGGAGCGCCGGCGGCTCCCCGGATCCCGCACCGGTCTCCGGGGCCGGCGCGGGGCGCCAGTCGAGCCGCAGCAGCGAGGGTGTGCCCCCGCCCCGGGCGCTTTCGAGCTGTTCGGCCGACACGGGCCGGGCAACGAGCGACTCGACGGTCGCCACCGGCCGGCCCTCCCGGTCGGCGACCCACATGGCGGACACCTCGTCACCGCGCAGCCGGCGGATGTGCACCCGCAGATCTGCCGCGCCCGACGCATGGAGCGAGACCCCGTTCCATACGAAGGGGAGAAGGGTCTGAGCATCCTCACTGCCGGCCTCGTTGAGGAGGTCGGCGTGCATGGCGGCGTCGAGCAGCGCCGGATGGAGCCCGAACCGGGCCGCCTCCGAGCGGGCCGGCTCGGGCAGCGTCACCTCGGCGAAGACGTCGTCGCCGCGCCGCCACATCCGCTGAAGCCCCTGGAAGGCGGGGCCGTATCCGTAACCTCGCCCGGTCAGTACGTCGTACGGGGCGTCGAGCGGAATTTCGTCGGCGCCGGCCGGCGGCCACTGGGTCAGGTCGAAGCCGGGCTGGGGCGCCTGCGAGACGAGCAGGCCTGCGGCGTGCCGGGTCCACGGCAGCTCGTGGCCGTGCTCGGCGCGGGAGTAGATGTGCACAGTCCTGGCGCCGTCGGCCCGTGCCGCGCCGACGACCACGCGCAAGGCGACCGAGCCACGTGCGGGCAGCATCAGCGGTGCTTCGAGAGCGAGTTCCTCAAGGGCGGCGCAACCGACCTCGTCACCGGCGCGCACGGCCAGTTCGACGAAGCCCGTGCCCGGCAGGATGATCCCGCCGAGTACCTGGTGATCTGCGATCCAGCGCTGGCTGTCCGCGGAGATACGTCCGGTCAGGACGACCGAGCCACTGTCCGGCGAGACGACCGCAGCGCTCAGCATGGGGTGCTCGACGGCATCGAGTCCGGCGGCGCCCACCTGTCCGGTACCGGCGGCAAGCCCGTCGAGCCAGTACCTCTGGTGTTGGAAGGCGTACGTGGGGAGTTCGGTCAGCCGGGCGGTGGACCCGGCGAAGAACGCCCGCCAGTCCACCGGAACGCCCCGGGCGAACAGCCCACCCAGACCGGTCAGAAGCTCCGTGGCCTCATCACGACCACGACGCTGCAACCCAACAAACGCCACCCCGTCAGCGGCCCCATCATCACCGACCACCTCCACACCCATCGGAACCAGAGCCGCATCCGGCCCCACCTCCACAAACGACCCCACACCACGAGCCGTGAGAGCCGTCACCGCATCAGCGAAACGCACCGGCTCACGCACCTGCCGCACCCAATAACCAGGATCCGACCACTCACCCCCGACCACACCACCAGTCACCGTCGAAACCGCCGACAACTGGGGTGCATTGAAGGTGAGTTTCTCCACTACAGCCGCGAAGTCATCCAGCATCGGATCCATCAACACCGAGTGGAACGCGTGACTCACATCAAGCCGCTTCGTCTTACGACCGAGCGCAGCGATCCGCCCGGCCAGCTCCAGAACCCCGGCCTCAGCACCCGAAATCACCACCGAGGAAGGGCCGTTGACGGCAGCGATACACACACCGCCCGACAAAAGCCCGGCAACCTCAGCCTCCGGGGCCCCGACCGCGACCATCACACCACCCGAAGGCAGCGCCTGCATCAACCGGCCACGCGCGGCCACCAACACCGCAGCATCCTCAAGCGACAACACCCCCGCCACATGAGCCGCAGCCACCTCACCAATCGAATGACCGGTCACAAAGTCAGGCCGCACACCCCACGACTCAAGCAACCGGAACAACGCCACCTCAACCGCGAACAACCCCGCCTGCGCAAACACCGTCCGATTCAGCGCACCAGCATCAGTGCCCCAGACCACCTCACGCACCGAAACACCCAACCCGGCATCCGACAGCTGGGCGTCCAGCAACCCCACCACCGCATCAAACGCCTCAGCAAAGACCGGGAACGCCTCATACAGACCACGCCCCATCCCCACCCGCTGAGCACCCTGACCCGTGAACAAGAACCCAACACGCCCACGCCGAACCGAATCCACCACACGACCCGCACCCGAAACCACCGAACGCAGACCCTCGATGAACCCCTCACGGTCCCCCGCCACCACCACAGCCCGGTGCTCCAGAGCCGCCCGCGACGTTGCCAGCGAGAACGCCACATCCACCGGACGCAGCTCAACCCCCGACTCCACAAACGCCACCAAAGCAGCAGCCTGCGCACGCAACGCCTCAGCACTACGCCCCGACACCACCCATGGCACCACACCACCAACAGGCACATCGGCAGACGCCGGCACGGATACGGGCACCGCCTGCGCCTCCTCCAGCAGCACATGCGCATTCGTGCCGCTGATACCGAAGGACGAGACACCGGCCCGGCGAGGGGTTGTGCGCGCCGGCCATGCGGTCTGCTCCTGGAGCAGCTGGACCGCGCCCGCCGTCCAGTCGACCTGCGGCGAGGGCTCGGCCGCGTGGAGGGTTCCCGGGAGGACGCCCTCCCGCATCGCCATCACCATCTTGATCACACCCGCCACACCCGCAGCAGCCTGCGTATGACCGATGTTCGACTTCACCGAGCCCAGCCACAACGGCCTTTCATCCGCGCGGTCCTGGCCGTATGTCGCCAGCAGCGCCTGCGCCTCGATCGGATCACCCAGCCGGGTCCCCGTACCGTGCCCCTCGACCACGTCCACATCCGCCGCGACCAGACCGGCCGAGGACAGCGCCTGCCGGATCACCCGCTGCTGCGAAGGACCGTTCGGAGCCGTCAGACCATTGGACGCACCATCCTGGTTGATGGCACTCCCCCGCAGCACCGCAAGCACCTGGTGCCCGTTGCGCCGTGCGTCCGACTGGCGCTCCAGGAGGAGCATTCCGACGCCTTCGCCCCAGCCGGTCCCGTCGGCTCCTGCGCCGTACGACTTGCACCGGCCGTCGGCGGCCAGGCCCCGCTGGCGGCTCATGTCCACGAACGTGTCCGGGGTGGACATGACGGTCACCCCGCCCGCCAACGCCAGGCTGCACTCGCCCTGGCGTAGGGCCTGGGCAGCCCAGTGCAGGGCCACGAGCGACGAGGAGCACGCCGTGTCCACCGTCACCGCCGGGCCCTCAAGGCCGAGTGTGTAGGCCACCCGGCCGGAGATCATGCTGGCGATACTGCCGTTGCCGTGGTACCCGGCGACGTCCTCGGGCAGTGGACCGAGCCGCAGGCCCCAGTCGTGGTACATGACACCGGCGAAGACACCGGTGTCGCTGCCCTTGACGCTGTGCGGGTCGATACCCGCCCGCTCGAAGGTCTCCCACGAGGTCTCCAGGAGCAGCCGCTGCTGCGGGTCCATCGCCTGGGCCTCACGGGGACTGATACCGAAGAACCCGGCGTCGAACTGGGCGGCGTCGTAGAGGAATCCGCCCTCGCTCGCGTAGCTCTTCCCGGGCTTGCCGAGTTCCGGATCGTGGATGTCCGGGTCCCAGCCCCGGTCCGTCGGGAACGGCGCCACCGCGTCCGTCCCGTCGAGGACGAGCCGCCAGAGGTCCTCGGGCGAGGTGACATCGCCCGGGTAGCGGCAGGCCATTCCCACGATGACGATCGGGTCGTCCGCACCGGCGGAGCGCTGCCGTACTCCGGGCCGCGGCCCGGTCGTCGTACCCGCGTCGAGCAGTCGCTCCACGAGGTGGGCGGCCAGCGCGACGGGTGTCGGGTAGTCGAAGGTGAGGGTGGCGGTGAGTCGCAGGCCGGTCGCGGTGTTGAGCTGGTTGCGCAGCTCGACGGCGGCGAGCGAGTCGAAGCCCATCTCGGTGAACGCCCGGTCGGGGTCGATCATTTCAGCGCCGTCGTGACCGAGGACCCTGGCCGCGGCGGTGTTGACCAGGTCGAGCACCAGCGCGGCCTGCTCGGCTCCGGCGAGGTCCGCCAGTGTCGCGGCGAGCGGCAGCACTCCGCCGCCGGCGGGCTCCGGTGTGCCTGCCCTGCGGGCGGGCGTCCGGATCAGTCCGCGCAGCAGGGCGGGCACGGGGTTCCCCTGTGCCCTCGCCGCGGTGTGGACACGTACCGGCACGACCACGGGTGCGGGGCCGGACAGTGCGGCGTCGAGCAGCTGGAGGTTCTCCCGGGTGGTCAGGGCTTCCAGCCCGATCCGCCGGATGCGCTCAAGGGCCGGGACGTCCAGGGTTCCGCCCATGCCGCCGCCGTCGCTCCACAGCCCCCAGGCGAGGGCGGTGGCGGGCAGTCCCAGCGCGCTGCGGTGGGCGGCCAGGGCGTCCAGGAAGACATTGGCGGCGGCGTAGTTGCCCTGGCCCGCGCCATCGAGGAGGCCGGCCGTCGAGGAGAACAGGACGAACGCCGACAGGTCGAGGTCACGGGTCAGCTCGTGCAGGTGCCAGGCGGCGTACGCCTTCGAGCGCAGTACGGTGTCCAGCCGCCCGGGGTCGAGGGAGGTGACCAGCCCGTCGTCGAGCGTGCCTGCCATGTGCACCACGCCGGTCAGCGGGTGCTCGGCGGGGATCGCCGTGATGAGCGCGGCGAGCGCGGCACGGTCGGCCACGTCGCAGGCCGCGACGGTCACCTGGGCGCCCAGGCCGGACAGTTCGGCGGTCAGCTCGGCCACACCGGGGGCCTGCGCTCCGCGTCGTCCCGCGAGGAGGAGGTGTCGTACGCCGTGTTCGGTCACCAGGTGCCGGGCGACGTGGGCGGCGAGACCGCCGGTTCCGCCGGCGATCAGGACCGTCCCGTCGGCCGTCCACGGCTCGGCGGGGTCGCCTTCGGGCGTCCCCGCGGTGGCGAGGCGGGGTGCGAGCAACGTGCCGCCGCGCAGGGCGAGTTCCGGCTCGTCGGTCGCGGCGATGGCGTTCCTGATGTGCGGGGGCAGGCCGTCGCCACCGGCTTCGGCGTCGGCCCAGGAGCCGCCTTCGACATCGAGGAGCAGGAAGCGGCCGGGGTGTTCCGCCTGGGCCGCCCGGACGAGGCCCCAGACGGGGGCGAGTGCCAGGTCGATGGTGTCCGTGGCCCGGGTGACGACCGCACCCCGGGTGACGATCGCCAGGCGGGCCGTGGACGACTCGTCGGCCAGCCGCAGCTGGATCTGCTCCAGTACGGCGGCCGTCGCGGCGAGCACCGCCGCCGGCACGTCCCCGGAGCCTGCGTCCGTCCCGGCCGTGCACCAGTGGACATCCAGGTCGTGCGGGGTGTCGTGGCTCGCGTCGGCTACCGCGGTCCAGCGCACCTGCAGCGGGGTCGCCTGCCGCGTCACCCGGGCGGCGCGCAGTTGTTCGTCGGAGACCTCGCGGACGAGGAAGGAGTCGACGGTCGCGACGGGCGCTCCGGTGGCGTCGGCGAGCGCCAGGGAGACCTCGTCGGTTCCGGTCGCCTCGATGCGTACCCGTACCGATGCGGCGCCGGTCGAGTACAGCTCCACCCCGCTCCAGGCGAACGGCAGCCGGGTCCGCTCGGAGACCGGCTCGTCCGCGGCGAAGTCGGTGGCGTGCAGCACGGCGTCGAGCAGCGCCGGGTGCAGGGCGAACGAGGCCGCTTCATCGGCGGCGGAGGCAGGCAGGGCGACGTCGGCGTACACCGCGCCGTCGGCGCGCCAGGCTGCCCGCAGGCCCTGGAACGCCGGACCGTAGGCGTAACCCTGGCGGGCCAGGTCGGCGTAGAGCCCGGTGAGATCGATGGTCTCGGCGTCCGGCGGCGGCCACTGGGTCAGGCCGAAGGTCTCGGTGGCGGGCCGGGTGGTGCCGGACGGTGCGAGGACACCGCCGGCATGGCGGGTCCAGGGGACGTCGGCCGGCGCGTCCTCGGCGCGCGAGTAGAACTCCACCCTGCGGCGGCCGGTCCCGTCGGCCGCGCCGACGACCACTTGCAGGGCGACGCCGCCGTGCTGCGGCAGCGCGAGCGGGGTCTGCAGGGTCAGCTCTTCGAGCAGGTCGCACGCGACGTGGTCACCGGCGCG
Source organism: Streptomyces sp. NBC_00440 (assembly GCF_036014215.1). Lineage (NCBI taxonomy): Bacteria > Bacillati > Actinomycetota > Actinomycetes > Kitasatosporales > Streptomycetaceae > Streptomyces > Streptomyces sp. NBC_00440. The sequence goes on along the minus strand of NZ_CP107921.1, from coordinate 6,443,614 downwards.
TACGGCCAGCTCCACGAAGGTGGTGCCGGACAGCAGGTTGGTGTCCCCGATGACGTGATCGGCGAGCCAGGGGTGGGTACGCAGCGACAGGCGGCCGGTGAGTACGGCGCCGCCGGTGTCGGCGAGGCCGACGACCGCGCTGAGCAGCGGGTGTCCGGCGGCTGTCTGGCCGAAGCGGGACGCGTCGGCGGTGGAGTCCGGCGCGGCCAGCCAGAACCGGCGCCGCTGGAAGGCGTAGGACGGCAGCTCGACCTGCCGGGGGGCATGGCCGGCGAGCAGCGCGTGCCAGTCCAGGCCGGCCCCGCGGGCATGTGCGAGGGCCAGCGCGGAGAGCAGTTCGCGCTGTTCGGCGCGGCCGGCCCGCAGCAGGGGTGCGAAGGCATGGGTGTCCGGCAGCCCGTCGAGGCAGTCGCGGCCCATGGCGCAGAGCACCGCGTCGGGGCCGAGCTCCAGATAGGTGCGGACGTCCTGGGCGGCCAGCCACTCGACGGAGTCCGCGAACCGGACCGCTTCGCGTACGTGCCGCACCCAGTATTCGGGCGAGCAGAGTTCCTCGGATGTGGCGGCCCGGCCGGTCACGTTCGAGACGACCGGAATGTGCGGCCGGTGGTAGTCGAGGATCTGGGCGAGCAGCCGGAACTCGGCCAGCATGGGCTCCATGAGCGGCGAGTGGAACGCGTGGCTGACCCGCAGTCGCTTCGTCTTACGGCCCCGGTCGGTGAACTGTGCGGCCACCGCCAGGACTTCGTCCTCGGTGCCCGATATCACCACGGCCGATGGCCCGTTGACGGCGGCGATGCTCACCCCGCCGGTGAGCAGCGGGGCGACTTCCGCCTCCGTCGCCTGGAGGGCGACCATCGCGCCGCCGCGGGGCAGCGCCTGCATCAGCCGGCCCCGCGCGCCGACCAGTGTCGCCGCGTCCTCCAGCGACAGCACCCCCGCCACATGGGCCGCGGCCAGCTCACCGATGGAATGGCCGGCCACGAAGTCGGGGCGCACCCCCCACGAATCGAGGAGCCGGAAGAGCGCCACCTCGACGGCGAACAGCGCGGCCTGGGTGTACACCGTCTCGTCCAGCAGCGCCGCCTCCGGCGAGCCCTCTGCGGCGAAGAGCACGTCCCACAGGGAGCGTTCGAGCTGGAGGTCCAGGTGGCCGATGGCCTCGTCGAGCGCCTCGGCGTACGCGGGCCAGGCGTCATACAGTTCCCGGCCCATGCCGAGCCGCTGGCTGCCCTGGCCGGTGAACAGGAACGCGAGCCGGCCGCCGGCCGCGGTGCCGCGCAGCACGCCGGGGGCGTCGGTTCCGTCGGCGAGGGCCCGCAGGCCCCGGATCGCCTCGGCGCGGTCGCCTGCCAGGACGACTCCGCGGTGGGACAGCGCGGCGCGGGTGACGCCCAGGGAGTGGCCGAGGTCGGCGGGGCAGGCGTCGGGCCGGGCCTCGACATGCGCCAGCAGCCGGGTCGCCTGGGCGCGCAGGGCCGGTTCGCTGCGGGCCGAGAGCGGCAGCAGGGCGGGCCCCACGGCGGTGCCGGTCTCCGTGGCGGTGCCGGTCTCCGCAGGCGTGGCGTCGTCGACGGGCCGGTCGGCTTCGGCCGGCTCCTCCAGAATGACGTGGGCGTTGGTGCCGCTCACACCGAACGAGGACACTCCGGCCCGGCGCGGGTGGCCGGACTCGTCCCAGCTCACCTGCTCGGTGAGCAGGCGTACGTCGCCCGCGGTCCAGTCGACGGCAGGGGACGGCGCGTCGACATGGAGCGTGCGCGGCAGGATCCCGTGGTGCATGGCCTGCACCATCTTGATCACACCGGCGACACCGGCCGCGGCCTGGGTGTGGCCGATGTTCGACTTGACGGAGCCGAGCCACAGCGGGTTTCCGGCGGCGCGGTCCCTGCCGTACGTGGCGATGAGCGCCTGTGCCTCGATGGGGTCGCCGAGCGTCGTACCTGTGCCATGGGCCTCGACGGCGTCGACCTCGGCGGCGGTCAGTCCCGCGTTGGCCAGTGTCTGGCGGATCACCCGCTGCTGGGCAGGACCGCTGGGGGCCGTGAGCCCGTTGGAGGCTCCGTCCTGGTTGACGGCGGAGCCGCGTACGACGGCCAGGACCCGGTGCCCGTTGCGGCGTGCGTCGGAGAGCCGCTCAAGGACGAGGACGCCGACGCCCTCGGAAAAACCGGTGCCGTCGGCGGCGGCCGCGAACGGCTTCGCCACCCCGTCCGCTGCCAGCCCGCGCTGACGGCTGAAGGAGGTGAAGACGCCGGGGCTGCCCATGACGGCCACACCGCCGGTCAGCGCGAGCGTGCACTCGCCACGGCGCAGTGACTGCGCCGCCAGGTGCAGCGCCACCAGCGAGCCGGAGCAGGCGGTGTCGACGGTCAGCGCCGGGCCTTCCAGCCCGAGCGTGTAGGAGACGCGGCCCGAGACGACACTCGGGGCGTTGCCGGCGAGGAGGTAACCGTCGAGGCCGTCGGGGGCCTCGTGCAGCCGCATCCCGTACTCCTGGGGCTCCGCCCCGATGAAGACCCCCGTCGAGGTGCCGTGCAGCGAGTCCGGAGCGATGCCGGACCGCTCAAGGGCTTCCCAGACCGTTTCGAGGACGAGCCGCTGCTGCGGGTCCATCGCGGAGGCCTCCCGCGGGCCGATCCCGAAGAATTCCGCATCGAAATCGGCCGCGTCGGGAAGGAATCCGCCCTGCCGCACATAAGTGGTGTGCGGAGTGGCCGGGTCGGGGTCGAAGAGCTTTTCCAGATCCCATCCGCGGTCGTCCGGGAAATCGGTGATGACATGCCGGCCATCGGAAACCAGATGCCACAGTTTCTCCGCGGAATCCACTCCGCCCGGATAGCGGCAGCCAATTCCGACAATGACGACGGGCTCGTCGTCGGCGGCGCCGGCCGGCAGCGGCTCCTCGTCGGCCTCGGCGGTGATGCCGAGCAGCGCGGTCCGCAGGCGGTCGGCCAGGTGCCGTGGGGTCGGGTGGTCGAAGGTGAGGGTCACCGGCAGGTCGAGGCCGGTGGCGGCAACGATCCTGGCGTGCAGGTCGACCCCGGCCAGCGAGTCGAAGCCCAGCTCGCGGAAGGAGAGCCCCGCGTCCACCCCGTCGGCGTGGTCCCGCCCGTACCGGCTCAGGACCGCCTGCGTCTCGGCGCGGACAAGGTCGGTGAGAATACGGGTCTGTTCAGCGGCCGGCATGCTTTCCAGCCCGCCGGACAATGCCTGCGCCCATCCCTCCCCGGCCGTTTCCGCACGGTCAGAAAAGAAGCTACCGGACTCGCTCATCTCACCACTCCACGCTATCCCTGTAATACGCAGACCAACCTCAGCCACGTCCGGCCACGGCACACCCGGCACCGTATGCCGGTGCCGCACACCGACCCCACCCCTAGCTGCCCCTAAAAGGGATCAGAGGGATTTCTTGCGGACGAGCGTGATGCCGTCCGCCATGACGAGGAGGGACATCTCCACCCGGTCGTCCCCGTGCAGGAACGCGTTGAGTTCGCGTACCGCGAGGGTGTCCGCGTCCTGGGCCGCGGGGTCGATGACCCGGCCGAAGAAGAGGGTGTTGTCCACCACGATGAGCCCGCCCGGCTTGAGGAGCGCGAGCGACGCCTCGTAGTACGCCGGGTAGTTCGCCTTGTCCGCGTCGATGAACACGAAGTCGACGCTCTCCGGGCCGCGTTCGGCGGTGAGGTCCGCGAGGGTGTCCACCGCGTTGCCGACGCGCAGGTCGATCCGGTCCTGGACTCCGGCCTGCTTCCAGTAACCGGCGCCGATCTCGGGCCACTTGTCGAGGATGTCGCAGGTGATGACCTGCCCGCCGGCCGGGAGGGCACGGGCCATGCACAGGGTGCTGTAGCCGGTGAACGTGCCGATCTCCAGTACGGTGCGGGCTCCGGTCAGACCGACCAGGAGGGCCAGCAGCTGGCCCTCCTCGGCCATGACCTGCATGGCTTGCCCTGCGGGCAGCTCGGCCGTCTCCGCGCGGAGGGCGGCCAGGATGTCGTCGTCGCGCAGGGAGACCCCCCGGACGTAGTCGAGCAGCTCCGGGCCGGACAGTATCTGTTGCGCCATGGCTGGTGAGGGGGCGCCGCCGCGTCGCGGCCACGCCCCCGTCCTCCTCACGAAGAATGACCGGGCCGGCCGGGGCCGGACCGGAAGGAAAGGGCGAGTTGGGGGTTCCCCGCCCCCTACACGGCCACCGCCGGTACCCCGTAGGGGGTGCCGACGGCGGTGTCGGAGGAGCGGGGCAGGTGCGGGGCGGCCGGGTCAGGGCGGGGACGGATCCCCCGGTCAGACCGCGGAGGGCACGCCTCCGGCGAGGTGGGGGGCGATGAGGGTCAGGGTCGACGGGGCTTCGTGCCGGGCCGGGACGAGGTGCAGCCGCTGGATGTCGTCACCGCCGTCCCCGCCGCCGTCCCCGTCCGTTCCGGCGAGGCACGCGCAGTCCTCGCCGTCCCCGAAGCCCGCGAAGCGGTAGGCGACTTCCATCATCCGGTTGCGGTCGGTACGCCGGAAGTCGGCAAGGAGGTGGACGCCTGCCCTGGCCGCCTGGTCGGCAAGCCAGTTCAGGATGGCGGTGCCCACTCCGAAGGACACCACCCGGCACGAGGTGGCCAGCAGCTTCAGGTTCCAGGCGGCCTCGCCGCTGGTGTCGAGCAGCATCACGCCGATGGCGCCATGCGTGCCGAACCGGTCGGTCAGTGTTGCCACCAGGACCTCGTGGTCCGGATCGGCCAGCAGCCCGCGCAGCGTCTCGTCCGAGTAGTGCACACCCGTCGCGTTCATCTGGCTGGTGCGCAGGGTCAGTTCCTCGACCCGGGACAGCTCCTCTCCACCGGCCCGGCCGATGCGCAGCTCCAGCTGGAGCGAGCGCAGGAACTCCTCGTCGGGGCCGTTGAACTTCTCCTGCTCGGCCGACCTGCGGAAGCCTGCCTGGTACATCTCACGGCGCCGGCGGGAGTCCACGGTCACCGACGCGGGGCTGAACTCCGGCAGGTCAGGCAGCGACAGGGCCTGGGTGGCGTCGTAGCAGCGGACCTCGGGCGCGTGGAAGGCCACCTCGGCCCGCTCGGCGGGCTGGTCGTCCATGAAGGCGATGGTGTTCTGTGCGAAATTGAGCTGCTCGGCGATGTCGAGCACCGCGTCCGACTTGCGGCCCCAGCCGATGTGCGGAAGCACGAAGTACTGGGCGACGCCCAGCTCTTCGAGCCGCGCCCACGCCCGGTCGTGGTCGTTCTTGCTGGAGACGGAGTGCAGGATGCCACGGGAGTCCAGCTCGACGATGACGTCATGCACCGCATCGTCCATGCTGACCTCACCGTCCTCCAGCAGGGTTCCCGACCACAGGGTGTTGTCGAGATCCCAGACCAGGCACTTCACCACGTTCGGTTTGCCGGACACGTCGTGTTCTTCCCCTCGTTCGAGTCACTCGGCATGGCTGAGGGCGTGCTGAGACAGGATCAGCTGGCAGATCTCGTTGCTGCCCTCGATGATTTCCATGAGCTTGGCGTCGCGGTAGGCCCGCGCCACCACATGGCCGTCCTGGGCCCCGGCGGATGCCAGCACCTGCACCGCGGCCGCGGCCCCTCGTGCGGCATGGCCTGCGCCGATGTGCTTGGCCGTGACGGCCGCCACGACCATGTCCGGGGACTTCGCGTCCCAGCGGCCGCTGGCGTGCTCGCAGGCACGCGACGCGATCTGCTCGGACACATACAGTTCGGCGATGTGCCGGGCGACCAGCTGGTGTTCGGCGATCGGTTTGCCGAACTGCTGCCGGCCCTTGGCGTGGGTGGCAGCGGCGTCCAGGCAGGCCCGCAGGATGCCCACACAGCCCCAGGCCACCGACATCCGGCCGTAGCCGAGCGCCGCGGTGACGACGAGCGGCAGCGGGAGCCCCGTTCCGCCCAGCACGTTCTCCGCCGGTACGCGTACGGAGTCGAAGCGCAGGTCGGCGTGGCCGGCCGCCCGGCAGCCCATCGGCTCGGCGACGCGTTCCACGTGCACGCCCGGTGTGTCGGCCGGGATGACCACCGCCGCCGCGCCGTCGTCGTACTGGCCGACGATCACCAGCAGGTCCGCGTAGTGCGACGCGGTGATCCAGCGCTTGGCGCCGTCCACCACGACCGAGTCGCCGTCGCGGCGGATCCGGGTGCCGATCGCGGACAGGTCACTGCCCGCGTCGGTCTCGCTGAAGCCGACCGCGGCCAGCTGTCCGCTGCTCAGACCCGGCAGGAACGCGCGGTGCTGCTCCCGGGTGCCCAGCCGCTCGATGGTCCAGGCGGCCATGCCCTGGGAGGTCATGACGCTCCGCAGCGAGCTGCACAGGCTGCCCACATAGGCGGTGAACTCGCCGTTCGTGCGGCTGTCCGCGCCCCGGCCGCCGTGGGCGGCGGGGATCTGCGCGCTCAGCAGACCGAGGCCGCCGAGCTTGCGCAGCAGCTCCAGGGGCAGCAGTCCCGCACGGTCCCATACGCCGGCCTGGTCGCCGACGAGTGCGCGGACCGTTTCGCGCTCACCGTCGAGCAGGTCAGCCACGGTCGACCACGGCCTCACGGAGCCTGAGCACCAGGGAGCCCATCGACTGGACCGTGCGGAAGTTCTCCAGCTTCAGGTCGGGGCCGGAGATGACGATGTCGTACTCGCCTTCGAGGTGGACGACGAGTTCCATGGCGAACATGGAGGTGACCAGGCCCGATCCGAACAGGTCGTGGTCGGGGGTGAGCTTCGTCTTCGTCCGGCCCTCCAGGTGAGCGAGCAGCTCGGCCTCGATGGTCTCGGCGGTGATCTCGGCAGTCCGGGTGGTGTCATTCGTGGTCACGACAGTGCCTTTCCGTAGTCATAGAAACCGCGGCCCGACTTGCGGCCGTTGTGGCCGAGCCGGACCTTTTCGAGCAGCAGGTCACAGGGGCGGCAGCCCTCGTCGCCGGTCCGCGTGTACAGCGCGGCGAGCGAGTCGACGAGGTTGTCGATCCCGATCAGGTCGGCTGTGCGCAGCGGCCCGGTGGGGTGCCCGAGGCACCCTTCCATCAGGGCGTCGACCGCTTCGGCGTCGGCGGTGCCGGCCTCGACCAGCCGCGCCGCGTCGTTGATCATGGGGTGGAGCAGCCGGCTGGTGACGAAGCCGGGTGCGTCCTGGACGACGACCGAGCGCCGCCGCATCGCCGTGAGCAGTCCCACGACCCCGGCCATCGTCTCCTCGCTGGTGCGCGGACCCTTGATCACCTCCACCATCGCGATCAGATAGGTGGGGTTCATGAAGTGGGTGCCGACCAGTTCGTCCGGCCGGGCCACGGCTTCGGCGAGTTCGTCGATGGGGATGCCGGAGGTGTTGGAGATCAGCGGGGTGCCGCGCCGGATCACTCCGGAGACCTCGGCCAGCACCTTGGCCTTGAGAGCGGCGTCCTCGGTGATCGCCTCGATCACCGCGGTGGCGTCCGCGCCGTCCACGGGGGACAGCGCGGTGGTGAGCTCACCGGCGGGGGTGTCCGCCGGGAGCGCCCCCATCAGCTGTGCGTGGCGCAGCAGTTGGGAGATCTGGGTGCGGGCGCGGTCGAGCGTGCTCTGCTCGACGTCGACCAGGACGACGGGGATCCCGTGGCCCAGGGCCGTCGTCGCGATGTTCACGCCCATCACGCCCGCGCCGAGAATCGTCAGGCGCTGGTTCTGTCCATCGGTTGTCATCGGCTCTGTGCACCGTCCTTCGCTGGCGGTTGTACGGTCGCTCGGGTGGCCCCCTGAAGGGGCGTACGGGGTGCGCCGGCGGCCCCGTCACGCGGGCCGGGCAGCGGCGCGGGTCCAGGTGGCGCCTCGTCGAATCGGCGGCGCATGTAGGAGAGGTCGGTGAGCAGCCCGGCCGAGGTGACCCGGCGGCTGTGCCCGCCCTCGGCCAGCCCGCCCAGGGGGAGCGAGCCGGTGTCGGCCCAGCGCAGCCGGCCGTCCCCGTCGATGTAGCTGCGGCAGCTGCCGCGGTTGTCCGGGTGGAGGCAGTACGGGATGTCGAGGAACCCCCGCCGGAAGGCGAGGAGCAGTGCCCGCGAGATGTCGCGGTCGAGGTCCAGGGTGGCCTCGACGAGAGCGCGGGCCTCCCGGTAGGTCTGCGAGTCGGTGGCATCCGCGTCACCGATCACCGGCCCGCTGCCCGCGGCGGTGTCCCCGGCGAATTCCAGCGCGTCGACGTTCTCCTCGACGGTGGGGATGCGGCGGGACTCCGCGACGGTCTTGACGATGAGCCGCTCCGACCCGGTGCCGACCGCCAGTTCGGCCGCCCGGCCCAGCAGGGCCTGTGCGCCGTGGTCGGTCATCGGGTAGACGCCCATGTAGGCGTAGATGACCACGTGCCAGTTCTCGGTCGGCAGGAGTTCGGCGCAGAGCCGGCGCAGGGCGAGCACCGCTTCCCTGTCCTGGGCGGCGCTGGTCTGCTGGGCGTAGCTGACGGAGACGCTGCGGATTCCGTACCGGCAGAAGAACAGTGCTTCCAGGACGCTGAGCGCCACCAGCATGCTGGGCGGGCAGAGTTGTCCCAGCATGCAGCCGCCGAAGGTCTCCAGATGGGGTTCGACCCCGGCCTCCAGCAGGGTGGCGTAGCGCCGTGTGCACTGCTGCCAGTTCTCGATGGAATCGGCGAGAGCGGTGCGCCCGTACGGCAGGCAGTAGGAGACGGGGCCGCCCTCGGTCGCGTTGAGGCGCAGCTCGATGAGCCGTTCGAAGATGTCCTGCGGTACGGCGGAGCCGTGCCGGACCTGTACCGGGAAGCGGTGGTCCCGGATGCCGTCGAGTACCGCTTCGGTGACCTCCGTCCCGTAGGTGACGATCGGATAGCCGTTGAGGCCCACTCCGTGGCGCAGGGCTTCCTCGACCGACTCCAGTTCACCGACGCGGGTGAAGCTGTCGAGGGTGATGGTGCCGACCGTGGTGGCCCTGGCCGCCCTGGTCGCGGCGAGGCCCGTCCGCATCGGGCCGGGGCCGCCGAACCCCATGCGCGGCTGGACGACGAGCCCGCCCGAGCCGCCCGCACGGCGTACGAACGCACCGAAGTCGACGGGCCGGCTGTGGGCGAGGGCCCGGCGCACCGAGCGGACGATGGAGGTCATGACGCGACAGCGGCCATCTCCGCCGTGGCGCCGGCCTTCGCGGGCAGCGAGTGGACGAAGTCCTGGAAGCCCGCGGTGCTGCTGCCCTCGAACACGGCGTGGAAGCCGGCCGCCATCAGCTCGTCGACGTAGGTGGCGTTCTCATCGGAGATGCCGAGCATCCCGCCGATGACGACGGGGGTGTCGGCGAGCTCCGCGCAGGACCGCAGCCGGCCGATGACGCGCATTCCGTCCTGATAGCCGTGTCCGTTGACACTGCTGATGACGACCATGTGGGGGGAGAGCGCGCGGCATTCGTCGACGAGGAGTTCGTCGGGCACGCACGGGCCGAGGTTGACGACGTCGTATCCCAGCTCTTCCACCAGGAGCTGGAGGAAGACCAGGTTCCAGGTGTGGGAGTCGGAAGCCATCCCGGTGACGACGACGGTGCCGCGGGCAGCGGGCGCCTCCGGACTCGGGGGGAGGACTGCGGACGGTGCGCTGTTCACTCTCGTGCTCCGGTTCCGGTCGGCAGGTACGCGCGGTGGTGTTCGATGCGCGAGGCGGAGACGCTCCCGTCCGCACGGACGGTCACCTCGGTGGGCGCCGGCCTGCCGAGGAACATGAGGAGGCTCGCGGTGGGGCCGTACGCTCCGACGTTGGGGACACTGACGAGGTCGTCGGCCCGGAGCACCGGCAGTTTGATCTCCCGGCCCAGTACGTCACCGGGCGTGCACAGGGGGCCGACCAGGCTCGCGGACTCCACATCGGCACCCGCCCGGGGCTGCACCGCCACGGGCAGCAGCCGTCCCAGGCCCGACATGCCGCCGAAGGTGTTGATGCCGGCGTCCGTGATCACGAACTTACGGCCGCGGCTGACCTTGACGTTGCTGACGGAGGCGAGCAGCGTGCCGCTCGCGCCGATGAGGAAGCGGCCCGATTCGCAGGCCAGCCTGGGGCTGCCGGACCGCCACTCGGGGAAGTGCGTGTCGAGGGCGGCTTCGAGTTCGGCGCGGAGCTTGGGGTAGCTGCCGCGCTCGCCCGGGACTCCGTACGGGACGGTGAAGCCGCCGCCGATGTCCAGGTATTCCAGCGGGATGTCCAGCTCCTGGTGGAGCTGCGCGGCGACGGCGATGGTGTGCTGGAACTCGCCGATCAGCGATTCCTCGTCCTTGGCGTTGCTCAGCGGGAAGAAGTGCATGCCCGTGAGCCGGGTGCCGGGGACGTCCCGCAGTTCGGGCAGCACTTCGGCGAGCGTCTCGCTGTCGAAGCCGAACTGCGAGGGGGTGCCTGTCATCCGGATGCTGCTGGTGGCGCTGGCCGACGCGCTGTTGATACGGAGCAGACAGTCGGCCACGACGCCGTGTTCCAGCGCGGCCGCGCCGACCCTGCGCACATCGGTGACGGAGTCCGTCGAGAACATCCGCACGCCCAGGCCGATGGCCTCACTCAGCTCCCCGAGGGTCTTGCCGGGGCCCGTGTAGAGGCAGTCCGCGCCGGAGAATCCCGCTTCGAGCGCGGCAGCGAGTTCGCCCGTCGAGCTGATCTCGGGGCGGCAGGTCCGGCCTTCGCCCTCGCGCAGCGCCCGGACCAGGTCGGGGTGGGGGTTCGCCTTGAGCGCGTAGTAGAGGTGGAAGCTCTCGGGCAGCGCGTCGAACAGCTCGCGGCGGGCCGCGGTGACCTCGGCGAGGTCGTAGACGTAGAGGGGTGTGCCGTAGCGCACCGCCAGCTCTTCGTGACGGGTCACCGTCCCTCCCCTTCGAGCATGTCGATCAGCGCCTGGCGCGCGTTCTTCCCGTGGAGCGTCAGCGGCAGTTCGGGGATGACCTTGCACAGGGCGGGTACCTTGGCGGGTTCCAGCCGCTTCGCCAGCTCCTTGAGCACGACGGTCGGCGCCAGATCGGCTTCGACGAAGACCGTCAGGTCCCGCCCGTCGTGCGGCGGGAGCACCGCGGCGACCCGGACACCGGGGACGTCCATGGCGGCCGCCTCGATCTCGACGGTGCTCATGCGGATGCCCTTGCGTTTGAACATGTCGTCCCGGCGGCCCTCGAAGTAGAGGTAGCCGTCGGCGTCGAGGCTTCCGTAGTCGCCGGTGTGCAGGCGCGGTTCGCCGGTGACCGGGTCCGGCCGGAAGTTGCCGGCCGACAGCTCGGGGGAACGCCAGTAGCCGGGCATCACATGCGGTCCCGCGGCCACGATCTCGCCGGTCTCGCCGACCGGCAGTTCGGCGCCGTCCGCGTCGAGGATCAGCACCCGGGTGCCGGGCAGCGGGCGGCCGACCGACTGGAGGCGTTCGCCGTCCTCGTGGGGCGGCATGATGGAGATCCGCTTGCACTCGGTCTGCCCGAACTGGCGCACCACCCGTACGCCGGGGAACGCCTCCCGCAGCGCCGAGATGGTGGTCGCCGGGAGGGCGGCGCCGGTGTTGGTGAACATCCGTACCGGCGGCGGCTGTCCGGTGTCCCGGGCAGCGAGGGTGGCGATCATCGCGGCGAGCGAGGGCACGATCGGCACGACGGTGGCGCCGGTCTCCCGCATACGTGTGAGCAGGACGAGGTCGGACTCCTCGCCGGCGAGGATCAGTTCGGAACGCCCCAGGCAGGAGAGCAGGACCTTGTACAGGCCGTAGTCCCAGGAGAGCGGGAAGCGGCAGAAGACCACGTCGTCCGCGCGGTATCCCAGCTCCGCGTTGATCGCCGACGATGCGAAGGTGACCTGCCGGTGCGGGCACACCACGGCCTTGGGGGCCGCGGTGCTGCCCGAGGTGTAGACGAGGGCGGCGACGTCCTCGACGCCGACCTCGACGGCCACCGGCTCCGGCGTCCTGTCGGCCACGGCGAGGATGTGGGTCCAGGCGACGGAGATGTCGTGGACCGGTACGGCGGTGTTCTCGCGCAGACCGGGAGCCGAGGCGGCGTCGCCGATGACCAGCGCCGGCTCCGCGTTCTCCAGCACCGACGAGAGGTGGAACCGCTTCATGGCCGGGTTGAGCGGCACGAAGATCGCGCCGCACCGTACGACTCCGTAGAACAGGGCGACCAGTTCGACCCGGCTGGGCAGTTGCACGACCACCCGATCACCGGGGGCGACGCCCTGTCCCCGCAGCCAGTGGGCGACGGCGTGGCTCAGCTCGTGCAGCCTGCGGTAGCTCAGGGCGGTGACGGAGTCGCGTACGGCGCGGGCATCGGGCACCTCTGCCGTGGCGTCGTCCAGCAGGCTGTGGACGAGTGTCCCCTGCGGGTACGCGAGTCCCGTTTCACGATCGGTCAGTTGATTTTGGGCATGCAAAGCCGTTCTCCGATTTCTGGAAAAGGCGGGCCGGGTCGCATTCCGGTACGTGGGGAGTCAGAAACTCCCCACGTACCGCGCAATTACTCGTCGATCAGCTTGAGCGCGTCCGCCGGGCAGACGTCAATGGCTTCGAGCACGGCATCGCGCAGCTCGGAACCGGGATTGTCGATGAGCAGAAAGACCCGGCCGTCCTCATCGTTCTGCTCGAACAGGTCCGGCGCCGCGAGCACACAGCAGCCTGCACCCACGCACCGATCGTCATCAACCAGCACACGCATAAGGGGATTTCCTCCGTTACCAGGTGACCGGGAGTTCGTGAATCCCGTGGATGAGCGCGTCCTCGCGCACACGCAGTTCCACGGCGGGAACATCGAGCCGCAGCTCGGGAATGCGCGTGAACAGGGTGGTGAGGGCTATCTGGAGTTCCAGGCGTGCCAGGTTCTGCGCGACACACCCGTGCGGGCCGTATCCGAATGCGAGGTGGCTGCTCGCGCCCCGGTGGATGTCGAAGGTGCCCGGGTCCTCGAAGGCCTCGTCGTCGTAGTTGGCCGCGACGCGTGAGGTGATGATTCCGTCACCCGCGCGAATCAGCACTCCGCCGATCTCGATGTCCTCGGTCGCGACCCGGGAGGTACCCCAGTCGTTGGTGCTGGCGTAACGCAGCACCTCTTCGACGACCTTGGGCGCGAGCGAGGGGTCGGCCTTGAACTCGGCGAGCTGGTCCGGGTGCTGGAGCAGCGCGAGGACCCCGAGGGTGAGGTTGTTGGCCGTGGTCTCGTGGGCGGCGCCATTCAGGACGTTCGTCATCCAGGCGATGTCCTCGTGAGTGAGGCCGTGGCCCTCACGCTCGTTCTTCTCCAGGACACGGCTGGGCAGGTCGTCACCGGGGTTGGCGGCCTTCTCGGCGATCTGCTTGCCGAGGTACTCCTCCATCTGCCCGATGATCCGGATCTGCTCCTCGGGCAGGGTGGCGCTGTTCATCAGCGTGCCCGACCACTTCTGGAAGACTTCCCGGTCCTGGAAGGGAATGCCCAGGATCTCGCAGACGACCTGCGACGGCATGGGGATGGAGAGGGCCGCCACCAGGTCGACAGGGCCACCCTGCTCGATCATCCGGTCGATGTATCCGTCGACGATCGACTGAATGCGCGGGCGCAGCTTCTCCAGCGTCTTGACGCTGAACTCGGGGCCGAGAAGGCGTCGCTGCACGGCGTGGTCGTGACCGTCCAGGTTGAAGAGCCCCCGGCGGACCGTCTGGACGTACGCGTCGTCCACATTGATCGGGATCGGATATCCCGGCAGCTTGATGTTCGCACTCAGCCGGGGGTCGGAGAGGATCTGCCGGATGAGGTCGTATTTGGTGAAGAGCCAGGCGGGCCGGCCGTTCACGGCTACGGTCACCTTGGACACCGGTTCGGTCTTACGCAGCTCCGCGTACTCGGCCGGTGCACCGAACGGACAACGAGCGGCAAGCGGAAACGGGCGCCTTACCTCTGCCTCAGTGTTTTCCGCTTCAGCTATTTCGGTCATGATTCCCCTCTTGGGACGGGCCTTGCCGGCAGGTGATCCACCTCGCGGTCAATGGCTGCGGCCACGGTCCCGCACACGGCACGAGCGAGTTTCTTGAGCCAAACGCTATTCAGCGCGGGACGCCTCCAGCACCCCTAACGACCCCTAAACCACTGCTGTTTCAGCCATGGGGGTCCCGGTGGCGCACGCGGCCGCGAGTTTGCCCCGGTCGATCTTCCGGTTCGAGTTCAGGGGCAATTCGTCCAGGTGCCGGTACTCGCGCGGCAGCATCCCCTGCGGCAGCGTCTGGCGCAGCTCCCTGGCCAGCACGGACGGCGCGGTCGGGGATCCGGTGTAGTAGACGACGAGTTCGAGTCCGTTGCCCGAGGCGCGGGTGACGGCGACCGCTTCCGTGACACCTTCGGCTGCGCGCAGGGCGTGCTCCACCTCGGAGAGCTCGACGCGCCAGCCCTGGATCTGCACCTGGTTGTCGAGCCGGCCCAGGTAGATCAGCTCTCCGTTGTCCAGCGTGCGCACCCTGTCCCCCGTGCGGTACCACGTACGGCCGTCGTAGGGGTGGAAGCGGCCCTGCTCGTCGGCGGGATCCAGATAGCCGGGGACCATCTGGGGCCCGGTGACGCACAGTTCGCCCTCGCCCCGCACCGGGTCACCGTTGCCGTCGAGCAGCAGGTGGTCGTGGCCTTCGTTGACGGCGCCGATGGGGACCAGGCCGTTGACGCACCGGGCGGGCGAGTCCTGCGGGGACCAGCGGTGCCCGGTGATGGTGACGGTCAGCTCGGTGGGCCCGTAGATGTTCTCCAGCGTCGAACCGGGGGCCGCCGACTGCCAGTCCACGGCGTCGGCGGCCTTCAGTGCCTCACCCGCGAACAGGGACCAGCGCAGTGTGGGCAGGGATCCCGGCCCGAGGCCGCTCATCCTGCGGATCAGGGGGATGGCACTCGGCGTGGAGAACCAGACGCTGATGTCGTGTCCGGCGAAGAAGGACGGCATGTCGCTGTAGGCCTGCGCGGGCACCGCCTGCACAGTGGCTCCCGCGCCCCAGGCGTTGAAGACGTCGAACATGGCGCAGTCGAAGTTCAGGTCGAAGGTCTGGGAGAAGACGTCGTCCTGGTGGAAGTCGTAGCGCCGGTCGAGGAGTTGGAAGTAGTGGTGCAGGTTGCCGTGGGTGATCCGTACGCCCTTGGGCCGGCCGGTGGAACCGGAGGTGAAGAGCATGTACGCGGTGTCGTCGCTCCCGGCGGGCCGCGGGGCGTCGAGGGTGCCGCGTGGCCCGGTCCCGATGGCCCGGTGCCCGTGGGGCACGGATGCGCCGCCGAGCGGCAGGACGGGAAGGTCCGTGCCGGGCGCGGCCCCGTCCGCCAGCGCGGCCAGCCCCTGTTCGTCCGCCAGGACCGCCGACACCCCGGAGGTCTGGAGCATGTACCGGGTGCGGGCGGCGGGGAAGCCGGGGTTCAGCGGGACGGCGGCGGCACCGGCGTAGAGCGCGGCCAGCAGTCCCACGTAGGCGTCGACGCTCTTGGCGGCCAGTACGCCGACCGCGCGCGGCGCGCTCTCCCCGCTCGAACCTGCCAGCAGGGCGCCGGCCCAGCGCAGCGCACGCTCGTGGGCCTCCTCGTAGGTGACGGACTCCCGGCCGGCCCGTACCGCGGCCTTCCCGGGCGAAAGTTCGAGACCACGCAAGAAGCGCGCGTGGAGAGCCTTGTCGGCGGACATGTTTCCAGCCTCCTCAAGAGGTACCGAAAAGAAGGGGGAGATAGGGGGTGCCTTCATCGCACACGCCGAATACAGTCACATTGAAAATTATTGCGGCACATAGCCCGACACATAGCCAGACGCATAGTCCGGCACACAAGTCCGGCACACAGTCCGGCACCTAGCAATTACAAGATGCGGAGTCACCATGTGGGACGAGCAATTCGAAGAGCTGCTGCGCAAGTATCTGCCGTTCCTGGGTCCGCATGAGACCCTGACCGCCGATTCAGGTCTGCGTGACCTCGGACTGGACTCGCTCGGTACCGTGGAAATGCTGGCGTCACTGGAGACGATGTACGACGTTCGCTTCGTCGACGACATGCTGACCACGGAGACGTTCGCGACTCCGGGGGTGCTCTGGGCGGCGGTCTCCCGGAGTCTCGCCCGCTGACCCGGTTCCTCCTGCGGCCCCGGACAACAGCGGGTCCGGACACAGAAATTGCCCTTCGCGATCTCCTCGATTACGGAGGGCACTTCTGTGTGCGCGTTCCCTCGTTATGCGGCGCCCCGGCGGCGCGGCTGCAGCGCGAGCCTCGGATTGACCGGAACGACCTCGAAGTTGCGGGTCGTGACGCCGACCCGGCCGAAGAGGCTGTCCGGACCGGAGACGAACACCTTCCGCACGCCCGCGTCCTTCAGCGCCGTCACCACGTCCGGCCACTGGACCGCCTGGACGAAACCGTCCAGCAGCATGGCGCGCACCTCCGCACCCGTGGTGAGGACGCGGCCGTCCTGATCGGCGACCACCGGCCGCACCGGGTCGGTGAAGTGCAGGTCGGCGAAGATGTCCTGCTCCACGCTGTCGCGCAGCGGACGGAACGCGCCGGAGTGCATCGGCGGGCGCATCGTGTAGAGCGGCAGACCGCCGAGGGACCGCACACGGGACTTCAGCCACTCCAGCCGGCTCTCGTGGAGCGAGAGCATGTGGAAGTCGTGGTCGACGCGGCAGGAGATGTCGTACCACTCGCCCTGCTCGTCGAACTCGGCCAGGATCTTGGCCAGCGCGTCCTCATCGGTGCGGGCGAAGGAGTGCGTCACCACGTCCCGGTGCGCGACGGCGAAGTACTCCTCCAGGGCCCGCGCCCAGCGCGCCGTCATGCCGACGGCCTCCTCGAAGGGCAGGGCGCCCGAATACACGGCCACTGCTTTTCCGCCGAAACTCGGCCCCACACAGAGGTCCGGCCGCAGCCCGATTGATTCCTCCGCCCATTCGGCCAGCGCCAGGCAGTTGACGAGGAAAGCGACCTGGGCGTATTCGCTGTAATCCCCTTCGGTCTCCCGGAACCGGTCCACGAGTGAATATCCAAGTACTTCGTCCGCAGTGGCCACGAGTTTCCTCGCTGCGGGATTCACCAGCATGAACTTCGCCACGTCACTGAATGGGCAGGGACCCATTCCGGGAAAAATGACCGCGCTGGTCGCGCTGCCGGACGGCGGAGCACTCTCCATGGTCCTGTCCCCCTACGCAATTCTCGTATCGGCGGTGCGACGGCAGGTTCCGGCCGTCCCGGCCAGTTTGTTCCGGTGGGGCCGCCGCCAGTACCCCTAGCGGCCCCTACCGGTTCCCGGACTCCCCTGCCGCTGCCCGGACTACACGTTTCTCTGCCCGGACCGCAGACTCGTCAGATACTCCGTCATGATCTTGTTGAACAGTTCCGGCTCCTCCAGGTGCGGCAGGTGACTGGAGTTCTCCAGGATCTCCCACCTCACGTCCGGTATGAGGTCCTGGAACGGCTGGACGGTGGCAGGGGTGGCCTCGTCGTGCCGTCCCGAGATCAGCAGCGTCGGCACCTCGATGTCCGGGCAGCAGTCCTCGACGGACCAGTCGCGCAGTGTTCCGGTGACATGGAACTCGGTCGGGCCGTTCATGGTGTAGTACACCGTCGGGTCGTTGTAGACCTCGTAGAACGAGGCCAGGTAGTCCCGCGGCCAGGGCCTGAGCAGGCAGACATGCTTCTCGTAGAAGACCCGCATGGCCTGGTGGTACTCGTCGTTCTCGGTGGTGCCCGCGGCCTCGTGGCGGCGTAGCGTCTCATCGACGCCCGGGGGCAGTTCGGCCCGGAGCCGGTCCATCTCCTGGCGCCACAGCGGGTACGAGGCGGGCGAGTTGGCGATGACGAGGCCGTGCAGTCCGGCCGGCCGGGCAGCGGCGTGCCGGGCGACCAGCATGCCGCCCCAGGACTGCCCGTAGAGGATGTAGCCGCCGGCGATGCCGAGCCGCTGGATCAGGTTGTCCAGCTCGGCCTCGAACAGGTCGGTGGTCCAGAAGTCGGCGCCGCGTCCGGGCAGGTGGGTGGAGCCCCCGTTGCCGAGCTGGTCGTAGTGGACGACGGGCCAGCCCTCTTCGGCGAGCGCGGTCAGGCTCAGCAGGTAGTCGTGCGTGCTGCCGGGCCCGCCGTGTACGACGACGACGGGCGGGCGTCCGGAGCTCAGGTCGCCGGTGATCCGGTACCAGGTCTCGTACTCACCGAACGGGACCGTTCCCTTGGCGGTGGGTGCCAGCGTCATGAAGTTCGCCCTCGATCCGTTGAGTTGAGCCAGTCGGAGATCAGCGCGGCGGTGTCCGTCGCCTGCTCCTCGATGACCGTGAAGTGGTTCGCCCGTATCGGGGCGACGTCATGTTCCGGGAACCAGGGCTGGGCCCGCCAGGTGTCGGCGTCCTGCCCCTCGCTCTCCCCGGACGGTGCGAAGGACTCCGTGCACTGCACGAGCAGCACCGGAGCGGCCACGGGGGCCGGTGCGAACTCGGAGAGGACCTTGCCCCAGCCCGCCATGCCCGAAAGCCGTGCGTCGTCGAAGCCGCCGAAGGCGGACTCCTTGGCGAGCAGCCCGTGCGCCAGGGCGTCCAGTGACACCCCGCCCGTCGCCGAGTCCATCCGGAAGCTGTCGAGCAGGACGACTCCGGCCGGGGTGATGCCCAGTTCGTTCTCCAGGTACGCGGCGGTCGCGTACGCGAGTGTGCCGCCGGCCGAGTAGCCGATCAGGACGAACGGTTCGCCCTCGGCGGCGTCGAGCACCGCGCCTGCCACGACGTCGACCGCGGCGGATGTACTCGCGGGCAGCGGCTCCCCGGTCCGGAATCCCGGCAGCGGTACCGCGGAGACCTGGCGTTCCCCCCGGAACGCCGCGGCCAGCCGGGCGTGCTGGGCGACGCCTCCGGTTGCCATGGGGGTGCTGATGCAGATCAGCCGGGGTGCGCCCGGGCCTTCGGCCAGCCGTACCGGAGCCGCGAGCGGTCCGGCCTGTGCCGCCGCGTCGAACGTCGGCCGGAAGTCGGCCACCGTACGCAGCAGGTCGAATCCCTTGTCCATCCGCCCTGCCTCGGCCGCTGCCCGAAACAGTGTGCTCAGAGAGCCCGCTCCGGAGACCTCACCCGCCTCCGCTTCGCTCGCCCCCGACGGCGCCTGCGCCGCCAGCAGGCCGTGCAGGAACCGGGCCAGCTCGGCCGGGGTCTTGTTGTCGAACACAGCGGTCGGCGAAAGCCGCAGCCCGGTTGCCCGGTTGAGGCCGTTCCGCAGTTCGAGGGAGGTCAGCGAGTCGAAGCCCGACTCCAGGAAGTCCCGCTCCGGGTCCACCGCGTCGGCACTGTCGTGCCCCAGGACCTTGGCCGAGCCGTCCCTGACGAGCTGGAGGAGCAGCGCCTCCTGCTCCTGCTCGTCCAGACCGGCCAGCTGTTCGCGTACGGATACCTGAACTGGTGCACCGGCACCGGCCGGGCGGCGCCTGACCGCGGGCACCAGGCCGCGCAGCAGGGGCGGCAGTTCCTCGCCCGCCGCGGCGAGCACCGCCGGGTTGAAACCGACCGGGAGCAGTACGGGAGCCTCCGCACGGATCGCCGCGTCGAAGAGCGCGAGCCCCTGGTCGGTGGTGAGTTCGTCGATGCCGCGCCCGCTCATCCGCTCCCGGTCGTGGTCGGTCAGCGTGCTCGCCATGCCCACGTCCCTGGACCAGGCGCCCCAGGCGAGCGAGGTTCCCGGGAGTCCGGCGGCCCTGCGGTGCGTGGCGAAGGCGTCCAGGAAGGCGTTGGCCGCCGAGTAGCCGGCCTGGCCGGCGTTGCCGAACACACCGGCCATGGAGGAGAACAGCACGAACGCGGTGAGGTCCAACTCCTTGGTGAGTTCGTGGAGATGGAGTACGGCATCGACCTTGCTGTGCAGAGTCGCATCGACACGTCCGGGCGTCAGTGTGGCGATCACTCCGTCGTCCAGCAGCCCCGCCGCGTGCACCACACCGGTCAGCGGGTGTGCTGCCGGTATGCCGTCCAGTACGGCGGCCAGCTGGGCACGGTCACCCGCGTCGGCCGCCACGGCCCGGACCTCGGCCCCCATCGCGGTCAGTTCGTCCATCAGCTGCGGTATGCCGTCGGCGGCCGCACCGCGCCTGCTGGTCAGGAGCAGGTGCCTGACTCCATGGGTGGCCACGAGGTGACGCGCGATCAGCCGGCCGAGGGTGCCCGAGGCGCCGGTGACCAGCACCGTGCCGGCCTCGCCGAACCCGCCGGGGCGCACGGGGCCTGCCGGGACCCTGCTCAGCCTCGCCACATGGGCGGTACCGCCCCGCAGCACCGCCTGGGACTCCGCAGCGGCCGCGGCAGCGATCCGCGGCACTTCGACGTCGGCCACCGTGCCGGGACCATCGTCCGTGCCGAGGTCCTCGTCCGTGTCGGCGAGCAGGATGCGGCCGGGGTTCTCCTGCTGCGCCGCGCGCACCAGCCCCCATACCGTCGCACCCGCCAGGTCGGTCACGTCCTCGCCGGACATCGCCACGGCGCCCCGGGTGAGGACGAGCAGCCTGGTTCCGGCGAGCCGGTCCTCGGCGAGATAGGCCTGGACGGCTTCCAGTGCCTGCCTCGTACGGTCGTGCACGGCCGCGGCGTCGTGGCCGGGCCTGCTCCGCAGGAGGAACAGGTCGGGCAGGGGGCTGTCCTGGACCGCTGCCCCGTGCTCGGCGCGACCCGCCCAGTCCGCCCAGTCCGCCCAGGTGAGTGGCGGTCCGTCGAGTGCCGGGGCAGGAAGCGGGGCCCAATCGACCTGGTAGAGGCTCTTGTGGTGCCCGCCCGCTCCGGCTGCCCCCAGCTGGTCGAGGGACACGGGCCTGGACAGCACGGATCCGGCTGCCAGCACGGGCCGTCCGGTCTGGTCGGCCACGGCCAGTGCGATGCCCTGTTCGGTGGGGGTGAGCCGGACGCGCAGACCGGAGGCGCCGGTGGCGTAGAGGGACACATCCATCCAGGCGAAGGGCAGCACGGCGCTGTCTCCGCCGGGTGCACCGTCATGGATCAGTGCGGCGTGGGTGGCCGCGTCCAGCAGTGCGGGGTGCAGGCCGAGCCGGCCCGCATCGTCGTGGGCCTCCTCGGGCAGCGTGATCTCCGCGAAGATCTCCTCCCCGGCGGTCCATGCGGCCGTCAGTCCCTGGAACACCGGACCGTAGCCGTATCCCCGGCCCAGCAGCCGGGCGTACGCATCGGTCACATCCATCGGCTCCGCACCGGCGGGCGGCCACTGCGTCAGCTCGAACGCCGCCGGACGCGCGCCCGGCGCGAGGAACCCCTCCACATGGCAGGTCCACGGGCCGCCGGATGCGTCCTCCGCTCGGGAGTAGACGCTCAGCGACCTGCGCCCTGACGCGTCGGGGCCGGCGACCACTGCCTGGATCTGCGTTCCCTGGTCCTCGGCGAGCACGAGGGGCGCCTGGAGGGTGAGTTCCTCCAGTACATCGCAGCCGACCTGATCGCCGGCGCGCAGTGCGAGCTCGACGAAGCCGGTGGCCGGGAAGAGGATGGTCTCACCGAGCCGGTGATCACCCAGCCAGGGCTGGAGGCCAGGCGAAAGCCGTCCGGTCAGTACGCGGCTGTCATCTCCCGGCAGTTCGACGACAGCACCGAGCAACGGGTGCTCGGGGTCGCCCAGGCCGAGCGATGACGCGTCGCCGGAGCCGACGGGTGAGTGGGCCCAGTAGCGCTGGTGCTGGAAGGCGTACGTGGGGAGTTCGGTCAACCGGGCACTGGATCCGGCGAAGAACGCACGCCAGTCCACCCCAACACCCCGCGCGAACAGCCCACCCACACCGGTCAGAAGCTCCGTAGCCTCATCACGACCACGACGCTGCAACCCAACAAACGCCACCCCGTCATCATCACCGACCACCTCCACACCCATCGGAACCAGAGCCGCATCCGGCCCCACCTCCACAAACGACCCCACACCACGAGCCGTGAGAGCCGTCACCGCATCCGCGAAACGCACCGGCTCACGCACCTGCCGCACCCAATAACCAGGATCCGACCACTCACCCTCGACAGGACCACCAGTCACCGTCGAAACCGCCGACAACTGAGGTGCATTGAAGGTGAGTTTCTCTACTACAGCCGCGAAGTCGTCCAGCATCGGATCCATCAACACCGAGTGGAACGCGTGACTCACATCAAGCCGCTTCGTCTTACGACCAAGCGCAGCAATCCGCCCGGCCAGCTCCATAACCTCGCCCTCAGCACCCGAAACCACCACGGAAGACGGGCCGTTGACGGCGGCGATACACACACCGCCCGACAAGAGCGCGGCAACCTCAGCCTCCGGGGCCCCGACCGCGACCATCACACCACCCGAAGGCAGCGCCTGCATCAACCGCCCACGGGCAGCCACCAACACCACAGCATCCTCAAGCGACAACACCCCCGCCACATGAGCCGCAGCCACCTCACCGATCGAATGACCGGCAACGAAGTCAGGCCGCACACCCCACGACTCCAGCAACCGGAACAACGCCACCTCAACCGCGAACAACCCCGCCTGAGCAAACACCGTCCGATTCAGCACACCAGCATCGGTACCCCACACCACCTCACGCACCGAGAGGTCCGTACCGGCATCCGACAGCTGGGCATCCAGCAACCCCACCACCGCATCAAACGCCTCAGCAAACACCGGGAACGCCTCATACAGACCACGCCCCATCCCCACCCGCTGAGCACCCTGACCCGTAAACAAGAACCCAACACGCCCACGACGAACCGAATCCACCACACGACCCGCACCCGAAACCACCGAACGCAGACCCTCGACGAACCCCTCACGGTCCCCCGCCACCACCACAGCCCGATGTTTCAGTGCCGAGCGCGAGGTAGCCAGGGAGTAGGCCACATCCACCGGCCGCACGTCGGCGCCTTGCTCCACATGTGCCAACAGAGCCGCAGCCTGCGCACGCAACGCCTCAGCACTGCCCCCGGACACCGCCCACGGCACCACACCACCAACAGGCACCTCAACCGGCACCGGCAGCGCCTCCGGCTCCGGCTCCGGCTCCGGCTCCTCCAGGATGACGTGCGCATTCGTCCCGCTCAGGCCGAACGACGACACACCAGCCCGCCGCGGACGACCCACCTCAGCCGGCCACGCCCGCTCCTCCCTCAGCAACTCCACCGCACCCGCAGACCAATCCACCTGCGACGACGGCTCATCCACATGCAACGTCCGCGGAAGAACACCCTCCCGCAACGCCATCACCATCTTGATCACACCCGCCACACCAGCAGCAGCCTGCGTATGACCAATATTCGACTTCACCGACCCCAACCACAACGGCCGATCCTCCGCACGGTCCTGGCCGTACGTCGCCAACAGCGCCTGCGCCTCGATCGGATCACCCAGCCGGGTCCCCGTACCGTGTGCCTCCACCACATCCACATCGATCGGACGCAGGCCGGCGATGGACAGGGCGGCCTGGATGACGCGTTCCTGCGAAGGTCCGTGGGGGGCGGTCATGCCGTTGGACGCGCCGTCCTGGTTGACGGCCGATCCCTTCAGCAGCGCCAGCACCGGGTGACCGTTGCGCCGCGCGTCCGACAGCCGCTCCAGCACCAGCACGCCCACGCCCTCGGAGAGCGCGGTGCCGTCGGCGCCGCTGGCGAAGGACTTGCACCGGCCGTCGGGGGCCAGGCCCCGCTGGCGGCTGAAGTCCACGAACATGTCGGGGGTGGACATGACGGTCACACCACCCGCCAACGCCAGCGAACTCTCACCCGACCGCAACGACTGCGCCGCCAAATGCATCGCCACCAACGACGACGAACACGCCGTATCCACCGTCACCGCCGGACCCTCAAGACCCAACGTATAAGCCACCCGACCAGAAACCAGACTCCCCCCACTGGTCACCGCAGCCTCAGCACCCAAACCATAATCGTGATACATCAACCCCGCGAAAACACCCGTCGCACTCCCCTTCAACGACAAAGGATCAACACCCGACCGCTCCAACGCCTCCCACGACGCCTCCAACAACAAACGCTGCTGCGGATCCATCGACAACGCCTCATTCGGACTCACCCCGAACAAACCCGCATCAAACAATCCCGCACCCCCCAGAAAACCCCCCTCCCGCGCATACGACTTCCCCGCCCGACCCACCACCGGATCGAACAACCCACCAACATCCCAACCACGATCCCCCGGAAACACCCCCACAGCATCCACACCACCGGACACCACACCCCACAAACCCTCCGGCGACGACACCCCACCCGGATACCGACACGCCATCCCCACCACCGCAACCGACTCCCCCGCCAACAACCCCTCCGCGGGGACTGCCCGGTTGGGCTGCTTCGGCTTCACACCGGCGAGTGCCGTGTCCAGGTAGGCCGCGACGGCTTGCGCGGTGGGATGGTCGAAGATCAGGGTCGCGGGCAGCCTCAGTCCGGTGGCCGCGTTGAGGCGGTTGCGCAGTTCCACCGCGGTGAGCGAGTCGAAGCCGAGATCCTTGAACGCCTGGTCCGGGTCGAGCGCGTCCGGGTCCGCATGTCCGAGCACGCCCGCGACATGGCTCCGTACCAGGTCCAGCAGTTTCCGTATCCGCTGCTCGGGGCCGGCACCGGCCAGCATCCGCTGGACGGCGGACGCGTCCGACGTCCCGTCCGCGGCCTTGCGCAGGCGACGGCCGGGCACCCTGGCCAGACCGCGCAGCAGCGCGGGGATCTCGTCCGCACGGGCACGCAGCGCCGCCTGATCGATCCGGAGGGGGGCCAGCACCGGGGCCCCGATCTCCAGGGAGGTGTCGAGCAGGGCGAGGCCCTCGTCCACCCGGAAACCGGGCAGACCCTGACGGGCCATCCGCTGAAGATCGACGTCCTGGAGGAGCCCGCTCATACCGGCCCCCAGCCACAGGCCCCATGCCAGTGACGTACCGGCCAGGCCGTGGTGGTGCCGGTGGACGGCGAGCGCGTCCAGGAACACGTTGGCTGCTGCGTAGTTGGCCTGGCCCGAGGCCAGCACCATGCCGCCGGAGGAGGAGAACAGCAGGAACAGGCCGAGATCCATGTCGCGGGTCAGCTCGTGCAGATGCCAGGCGGCGTCCGCCTTGGCGCCGAGCACGGCGTCGAACCGTTCCGGTGTGAGCGTGCTGAGCAGCCCGTTGTCGGTGACACCGGCCGCGTGGACGACACCGGTGAGGGGGTGCCCGGCGGGGACGGTGCCCAGCAGCGCCGTCAGCGCCGCGCGGTCCGTGACGTCACAGGCGGCCACGGTGGTCTCGGCGCCCAAAGCGGCCAGTTCCGTGCGCAGTTCACCCACACCGGGGGTCTGCTCGCCCCGCCGGCTGGTCAGCAGCAGATGCCGTACGCCGTGGACCGTCGCCAGGTGGCGTGCGACTTCCGCGCCGATTCCGCCGGTTCCGCCGGTGATCAGGACGGTACCCGCCGGGTTCAGGACGGGAGGTGCGGCGTCCTCGGGGTGGTTGGCCGCCACGAGCCTGGGGGTCAGCACTACGCCGTCGCGTACGGCCGTCTCCGTCTCCCCCGACCCGATGGCAGCGGCGAGGCCCTGGGGCCCGTCCACGGTGCCGAGGTCGACCAGCAGGAAACGCCCCGGGTTCTCCGCCTGCGCCGCACGGACCATTCCCCACACGGGCGCCTGGCCCAGATCGATGTCCCCGTCCGGAGCACCGGTGCTGCCCTGGCCCGGCTCTGAGCCGGTGACAGCGACGGCGTGGCGGGTGACGACGGCCAGTCGTGAGTTCGCGAAGCGCTCGTCGGCCAACCATTCCTGGAGGGCGGCCAGCGTGCGGTGCGCGATGTCCCGTACGCCGCCGAGGACGTCGTCGGCGACGGACGGCTCCACCCGGTGCACGACGGTGTCCGGTGCGGTCTCCCCCTCGTACCGTGCGTCCCATTCGGTGAACTCGGTGTTCTCGTCCGCCCCTTCGCCCGGGACCGGCTGCCAGCTGATGCGGTACGGAAGCTCGCGGCGGCCCTCCCCGGCGGCGCCCAGCTGCTCGGCGGTCACCGGCAGTGCGGCCAGCGAATCGACCGAGAGCACCGCACGCCCCGTCGCGTCGGCGACGGCGACGGACACCGAGTCGTGCTCTGCCTTGGTGATCCGCACCCGGAGTGCCTTGGCCCCGGCCGCGTGGAGGGTGACGCCGCTCCAGGCGAAGGGCAGGACGGTCGCGCCGTCCCTGCTGCCGCCGTCTTCGAGGAGGCCGGCGTGCATGGCCGCGTCGAAGAGCGCCGGGTGCAGCCCGAACCGTTCGGCGTCGGCATGGGCCTGCTCGGGCAGCACCGCCTCGGCGAAGACCTCGTCGCCCCGGGTCCAGAGCGCCTTCAGGCCCTGGAACACCGGCCCGTAGTAGTAGCCCTGCTCCAGCAGCCGGTCGTACGCGCCGTCGAGGGAGACCTCAGTGGCGTCCACCGGCGGCCATTCGGTGAGCTCGAACGACGGGCTGGCCGCGCCGCACCCGAGGACCCCCTCGGCGTGCAGCGTCCACGGGTCGGTCGTCGCGTCCTGGAGACGCGAGTAGACCTGCACACCGCGCCGCAGCGCGTCGTCCGGCGAACCGACCACCACCTGCAGATGGATGCCGCCCTGCCGGGGCAGTACCAGCGGTGCACGCAGCGTCAGTTCCTCCAGCACGTCGCACTCGACCTGGTCGCCCGCCCGGATGGCCAGCTCCACAAGACCGGTGCCCGGCACCAGGACGGTGCCGAGCGCGTCGTGGTCACCGAGCCACGGGTGGGTCTGCAGGGAGAGCCTGCTGGTGAACACGTAGCCGTCGCTGTCCGCGAGGGCGACGGCCGCCCCGAGCAGGGGATGCTCCACGGGCAGCTGGCCGAGCGCGGTCACGTCCGACGCGCCGGCGTCGGGAATGATCCAGTCGCGCCGCCGCTGGAAGGCGTAGGTGGGCAGCGCGACCCGTTCACCCGCGGGGGCGCAGCGCGTCAGGTCCACGGAGGCACCGCGCACATGGGCCTCCGCGAGGGACAGGGTCATACGGGTGGGGCCCGCGTCCTCGCGGGCGAGTGAACCGACGGAGGCGGCGCGGGCGCCCGTGTCCTCGAAGATCTCCTCAAGTCCGGGCCTGAGCACCGGGTGGGGGCTGCACTCCACGAACAGGGTGTGCCCGTCGGCCAGCGCGGCCAGGGCCGCCTGGTGGAACTGCACGGGAGAGCGCAGATTGCGGTACCAGTACGCGGAATCCATGGCGTCCGTGGCAGGCAGGAGCGCCCCGGTGAGGGTCGAGTAGACGGGCACCTCCGGGGCGCGCGGCGTCACTCCGGAGAGGGCGTCGGCCAGTTCGCCGGCGATCTCCTCGACATGCGCCGAGTGAGCGGCGAAGTCCACACCCGGGATCGTCCAGCGCATGGCCCGGGCCTTGGCCAGGACGGTCTCGAACTCCCGCAGGGCCACCGCGTCGCCCGACACCACGACGGCGTTGGGACCGTTCTCCGCGGCCACCGAGATCCTGTCCCCGTACGGGCCGAGCCGCTCACGCACGAAGTCGACGGGCTTGACGATGGACATCATCGCGCCCTTGCCCGAGATGGAGAGCAGAGCCTTGCTCCGCAGCGCCACGATGCGCGCGCCGTCCTCCAGCGAGAGAGCACCGGCCACGCACGCGGCCGCGATCTCGCCCTGGGAGTGCCCGATGACCGCGGAGGGCCGCACCCCGTGCGCACGCCACACCTCGGCCAGGGAGATCATGACGGCCCACAGCATCGGCTGCGCCACGTCGACGCGGTCCAGGGTCGGGGCGTCCGGCGCCTGGCGTGCCACCTCCAGCGGTGACCAGTCGATGTGCGGGGCCAGCGCACGGGCGCACTCGTGCATCCGTGCCGTGAACACCTCGGAGACATCCAGCAGCCCTGCGGCCATGCCCGGCCAGTGCGAGCCCTGCCCGGGGAAGACGAACACGGTCTTGCCGGGTTCCTCGGCCGTGCCCTGTACCAGGCCGGCGGACGGCAGGCCCTCGCTCAGGGCGTGCAGCCCGGTGAGCAGGGATTCCCGGTCACTGCCGACGACCACGGCGCGCTGGTCGAAGACCGTACGGCCGGTCAGCAGGGAATGGCCGACGTCGGCCGCCCGGAGACCGGGGTGCTCATCGAGGTGCGCGATCAGGCGGCCGGCCTGGGCGCGCAGCGCCGGCCCGGTCCGCGCGGACAGGGCCCACGGAAGTACACCCGTGGCCTGCTGCGGGGGCTGCTCCGGCACCGGCGCCGAGCCGCGATCGGTGGCCTGCTCGGGGCTGAGTTCCGGGGCCTGCTCGACGATGACGTGCGCGTTGGTGCCGCTGAAGCCGAAGGAGGAGACTCCGGCCCGGCGCGGCCGCTCGTTCTCGGGCCAGGGCCTGGCCTCGGTCAGCAGCCGTACGTTGCCCGTGCTCCAGTCCACCTGGTCGGTGGGCTCGTCCACGTGCAGTGTCCTGGGCAGCAGGCCGTGCCGCATCGCCTGCACCATCTTGATGACACCGGCGGCTCCGGCCGCGGTCTGGGTGTGGCCGATGTTGGACTTGAGCGAGCCGAGCCACAACGGCCGGTCAGCGGGCCGGTCCTGCCCGTACGTCGCCAGCAGCGCCTGCACCTCGATCGGGTCGCCGAGCGTGGTGCCCGTACCATGCGCTTCGACCACGTCGACATCCGCCGGGGTCAGCCCGGAGTTCTCCAGCGCCTGCCGGATCACCCGGCGCTGGGAGGGGCCGTGCGGCGCCGAAAGGCCGTTGGACGCACCGTCCTGGTTGACCGCGGACCCCTTGATGACCGCGAGCACCTGGTGGCCGTTGCGCCGCGCGTCGGACAGACGCTCCAGGAGGAGCAGGCCCGAACCCTCGGCCCAGGCCGATCCGTCGGCCGCCGCGGCGAAGGACTTGCAGCGGCCGTCCCTGGCGGATGCCTTCTGGCGGCTGAACTCGATGAACGTCTCAGGCGTGGACATCACGGCGACGCCGCCCGCCAGCGCGAGTGTGCACTCTCCGGAGCGCAGCGCCTGCGCGGCGAGGTGCAGCGACACGAGAGAGGAGGAGCACGCGGTGTCCAGGGTCACCGACGGGCCTTCGAAACCGAAGACGTAGGAGATCCGCCCGGAGGCTATGGCGCCCGAATTATTGTTGTGCGTGTAGTCGTGGTACATCATCCCGGTGAAGACCCCGGTGGGGCTGCCCTTGAGGGGGCGGGGGTCGATACCCGCGTGCTCGAACGCCTCCCACGCCGTCTCCAGCAGCAGCCGCTGCTGGGGGTCCATGATCAGCGCCTCGTTCGGGCTGATCCCGAAGAACTCGGCGTCGAAGTCGCCTGCCTCGTGCAGGAATCCGCCCTGGTCGACGTACGAGGTGTTCTCGCGGCGCGCCTCCGGGTCGTACAGCCGCTCCAGATCCCAGCCCCGGTTGTCCGGGAACGCGCTGATCGCGTCGGTCTCGTCGGCGACCAGCTGCCACAGGGCGTCCGCGGAATCCGCGCCCCCCGGGTACCGGCAGGCCATGCCGACGATGGCGATCGGTTCACTGGAGGCCGCGGCCAGCTTGCGGTTCTGCGTGCGCAGCCGCTCGGCCTCCTTGACCGATGCCCGCAGCGCATCGACCAGCTTCTGCTCGGAGCCACCCATCACAGCCTCACACTTCCCGGTTCGCGTCGTCGAGGCCGGAGCCTCCGAGTGCAATGTTGATCAGACTCTCGGCGTCCATCTCATCGATCGAACCGAGCTCGCCCGCCGCGTCTCCGCCGGCGTGCTCCGGCCGGCTTCCGGCCAGTTCCAACAGGCTTTCCACCAGACCCGCTTGACGCAGTCTGGCGATGGGCAGGGCACGCAGGATGCGGCGCACCTCCGCGTCCTCCGGGCTGTCCGCCGGGTTCCCGTCCGGGTACCCCTCCGGACCGGATCCGCCCTGCCCGGCGCCGAGTTCCGTCGACAGCTCCAGCGTCAGATAGTCGGCGAGGGCGCGGGAGTTCGGGGCGTCGAAGACGAGCGTGGCGGGCAGTCGCAGCCCGGTCACCTCGTTCATGACGTTGCGCAGCTCCACGGCCGCGAGGGAGTCGAAGCCCAGGTCGCCGAAGGCACGGTCGGGTGCCACGGCCTCGGCACCCGGGTGCCCCAGGATCACCGCCACCCTGGACCTCACGAGGTCCAGGAGCGCTTCGTGGCGCTCGACCGTCGACAGCCCCGCGAGGCGCTGCCGGAGTGTGGCACCGGCGTCCTGGCGGCCTTGCGCCGTACGCCGGGTACGCGTCCGGACCAGGGCACGGAACAGGTCGGGCACCGCGCCCGCCGGGTCTGCGGCCAGGGCCGACGGGTCGAAGCGCATGGGCAGGAGCACCGGGGCGTCCAGAGTGCCTGCCGTGTCGAACAGGGCGGCTCCTTCGGCGCCGGACAGGGCCGTGATGCCCGTCCGGTCCATCCGCTGCCGGTCGGCGGCGGCCAGACCACCGGCCAGGCCGCTCTCACCGGCCCAGGGGCCCCAGGCCAGCGACTGACCCGGCAGCCCGTGGGCGCGGCGGTGTGTGGCCAGCGCGTCCAACAGGGCGTTGGCGGCGGCGTAGTTGCCCTGCCCCGGGTTGCCGAGCACACCTGCGGCCGAGGAGAAGAGGACGAACGCCGTCAGATCCAGGCCGCGGGTCAGCTCGTGGAGGTTCAGCGCGGCGTCGGCCTTCGCCTCCAGCACCGCGTCCAGCCGGTCCGGCGTGAGCGAACCGATCACCCCGTCGTCCAGTACGGCGGCCAGGTGGATGACCGCGGTGAGCGGGTGCTCGGCCGGAATCGCGTCCAGCACCCCGGCCAGCGCGTCCCGGTCGGCGGCGTCGCAGGCGACGACGTCGGCGTGGGCACCGAGTGCGGCGAGTTCCGCGACGAGTTCACCGGCTCCTTCGGCCTTCGGGCCCGTACGGCTGGCCAGCAGCAGCCGGCGCGCTCCCCGCTCGGTCACGAGGTGGCGGGCGAAGAGCCGGCCCAGGCTGCCGGTGCCGCCGGTGAGCAGCACCGTGCCGTCGGCGTCGAAGCCTGCGGGAACCTCGGCCGTACCGCCGACCGCCCTGACGAGACGGGCGGCATGAACGACACCGTCGCGCACCGCCACCTGCGATTCCGCCGTGGCGATCACCGCGGGAAGCAGGGCACGGGGCGCATCGGCCAGCAGGATCCGGCCGGGGTGCTCGGACTGGGCCGAGCGGGCCAGGCCCCAGACCGCCGCACCGGCCAGGTCCGTGACGTCCTCGCCGGGCAGTGCCACGGCGCCTTCGGTCCGGATCAGCAGCGTGGAGTGCGCGAAGCGGTCCTCGGTCAGGGCCGCTTGCAGCCCGGCCAGGGCCCGGTGCGTCGCCGCGTGCACCGACGCGGCATCGGTGCCGCCCGTGCAGGACAGCACGACGACATCGGGGGCGGGGCCGTCGCCGAGGTCGTCCCACTCCCCGATGGACACCTCGGCAGGCTCGGCGACGGGCACCTCGTGCCACTCCGGGCGGAACAGCGAGTCGTGCACGGCGCGCCCGGGAACGGCCGGTCCACCGGCCGGGATCTCCCGCGACACAAGGGAGTTGACCACCAGGACGGGGTTGCCCGCGGGGTCGGTGGCGGTCAGCGACACCTCACCGCCGCCGGGGGCGGTGATACGTACCCTCAGCCGGGAGGCGCCCGAGGCGCTGAGGGACACTCCGGACCAGGCGAAGGGCAGGCGGGCGGCGCCCCCGTCCACCTCGGTCAGCGCGACGGCGTGCAGCGCCGCGTCGAGCAGTGCGGGGTGCAGCTCGTAACCCTGCCCCGCGTCCTCGTCGGGCAGAGCGACCTCGGCGAGGATGTCCTCCCCGTGGCGCCAGGCGGCCTTCAGCCCCTGGAACGCGGGCCCGTACTCCAGACCTGCCTCGGCCATCGATGCGTAGAACCCGGTCAGGTCGGCCGGCTCCGCTCCCGGCGGTGGCCAGACGCCGTCGGTCACGGGCGGCTCCACCGCCCCGGGGGCGAGCACACCGGTGGCGTGCCTGGTCCAGTCGGGTTCGGTGGCGTCGGGGCGCGTGTACACCCCGAAGGTGCGCCGTCCGGAACCGTCGTCCGGACCGACCGCCACCTGGAGCGCCACACCACCGTGTTCCGGCAGGGCGAGCGCAGACTCGATGGTGAGCTCCTCCAGCACGTCGCAGCCGAACTGGTCGCCGGCCCGGATGGCTAGCTCGACGAATCCGGTACCGGGGAACAGCGTGATACCGCCGACCGCGTGGTCCTGGAGCCAGGGGTGCGACTGCGTGGACAGCCGGCTGTTGAACAGCGCGCCGTCGCCGTCGGCGAGGGGAACCACCGCACCGAGCAGAGGGTGACCGGCGGCTTCAAGACCGATGGCGGCGGGGCTGATCCCGGTGCCGGAGTGCTCCAGCCAGTAGTGCTGGCGTTGGAAGGCGTACGTGGGGAGTTCGGTCAACCGGGCAGTGGACCCGGCGAAGAACGCCCGCCAGTCCACCCCAACACCCCGCGCGAACAGCGCGCCCACACCGGTCAGAAGTTCCGTGGCCTCATCACGACCACGACGCTGCAACCCAACAAACGCCACCCCGTCAGCGGCCCCATCATCACCGACCACCTCCACACCCATCGGAACCAGAGCCGCATCCGGCCCCACCTCCACAAACGACCCCACACCACGAGCCGTGAGAGCCGTCACCGCATCCGCGAAACGCACCGGCTCACGCACCTGCCGCACCCAATAACCAGGATCCGACCACTCACCCCCGACCGGACCACCAGTCACCGTCGAAACGGCCGACAACTGGGGTGCGTTGAAGGTGAGTTTCTCTACCACGGCGGCGAAGTCGTCCAGCATCGGGTCCATCAACACCGAGTGGAACGCGTGACTCACATCAAGCCGCTTCGTCTTACGACCGAGCGCAGCGATCCGCCCGGCCAGCTCCAGAACCCCGGCCTCAGCACCCGAAACCACCACCGAGGAAGGGCCGTTGACGGCAGCGATACACACACCGCCCGACAAAAGCCCGACAACCTCAGCCTCCGGGGCCCCGACCGCGACCATCACACCACCCGAAGGCAGCGCCTGCATCAACCGCCCACGGGCAGCCACCAACACCGCAGCATCCTCAAGCGACAACGCCCCCGCCACATGAGCCGCAGCCACCTCACCGATCGAATGACCAGCCACAAAGTCAGGCCGCACACCCCACGACTCAAGCAACCGGAACAAAGCCACCTCAACCGCGAACAACCCCGCCTGAGCAAACACCGTCCGATTCAACACACCAGCATCAGTGCCCCAGACCACCTCACGCACCGACACACCCAACCCGGCATCCGACAGCTGGGCATCCAGCAACCCCACCACCGCATCAAACGCCTCAGCAAACACCGGGAACGCCTCATACAGACCACGCCCCATCCCCACCCGCTGAGCACCCTGACCCGTAAACAAGAACCCAACACGCCCACGCCGAACCGAATCCACCACACGACCCGCACCCGAAACCACCG
This sequence comes from Streptomyces sp. NBC_00440, assembly GCF_036014215.1. NCBI lineage: Bacteria > Bacillati > Actinomycetota > Actinomycetes > Kitasatosporales > Streptomycetaceae > Streptomyces > Streptomyces sp. NBC_00440. The sequence continues at coordinate 6,410,253 of NZ_CP107921.1, read as the reverse complement.
ACTCCAGACCACGCACCAACTCCACGCGATCCGAACCCACCACCACAGCGCGATGCTCCAAAGCCGCCCGCGACACCGCCAGCGAGAACCCCACATCCACCGGCCGCAAGTCGGCGCCTTGCTCCACATGCGCCACCAAAGCAGCAGCCTGCGCACGCAACGCCTCAGCACTACGCCCCGACACCACCCACGGCACCACACCACCAACAGAAGCCTCAACCGGCACCGACAGCGCCTCCGCCTCCGGCTCCGGCTCCGGCTCCGGCTCCTCCAGAATCACATGCGCATTCGTCCCGCTCAGACCGAACGACGACACACCAGCCCGCCGCGGACGACCCACCTCAACCGGCCACGCCCGCTCCTCCGTCAGCAACTCCACCGCACCCGCAGACCAATCCACCTGCGACGACGGCTCATCCACATGCAACGTCCGCGGAAGAACACCCTCCCGCAACGCCATCACCATCTTGATCACACCCGCCACACCAGCAGCAGCCTGCGTATGACCGATGTTCGACTTCACCGACCCCAACCACAACGGCCGGTCATCCGCACGGTCCTGGCCGTACGTCGCCAACAACGCCTGCGCCTCGATGGGATCGCCCAGCGTCGTGCCCGTGCCGTGCGCCTCCACCACATCCACATCAGCAGCCGACAACTGCGCATCCGCCAACGCCTGCCGGATCAACCGCTGCTGCGCCAGACCGTTCGGCGCCGTCAGACCATTCGACGCACCATCCTGATTGACCGCACTGCCCCGCAACACCGCAAGCACCTGATGCCCATGACGCCGCGCATCCGACAGACGCTCCAGCACCAGCACACCCACGCCTTCCGAGAACCCGGTGCCGTCGGTGGAGTCCGCGAACGACTTGCACCGGCCGTCGGCCGCCAGGCCGCGCTGCCGGCTGAACTCCACGAAGAGTTCCGGGGTGGACATGACGGTCACACCACCCGCCAGCGCCAGCGAACTCTCACCCGACCGCAACGACTGCGCCGCCAGATGCATCGCCACCAACGACGACGAACACGCCGTATCCACCGTCACCGCCGGACCCTCAAGACCCAGGCTGTAGGAGATCCGTCCCGAAGCCACGGCACCGGTACTGCTGTTGTACTTGTAGTCGTGAGCCATCATTCCGGCGAAGACACCGGTCGGGCTGCCCTTCAGCGACAGCGGATCGATCCCGGCCCGCTCCAGCGCCTCCCACGACGTCTCCAGCAACAGCCTCTGCTGCGGATCCATCGACAGCGCTTCGTTCGGGCTGATACCGAACAGGTCGGCGTCGAAATCGCCGGCCGTGTAGAGGAATCCGCCGTGCCGGACATAGCTGGTGTCGTCCCGGGAGGACGAGGGGTCGTAGATGTCCGGGAGGTTCCACCCTCGGTCCTTGGGGAACTCCCCTATCGCGTCCGTCCGCTGAGCGACGATCCGCCAGAGGTCCTCGGGGGACTCGGCGCCGCCGGGGTAGCGGCAGCTCATCGCGATGATGGCGATCGGGTCGTCCGTCGTACCAGCCGCCCGGCCGGCCTTCCGCGGCTGGGCCGAGCCTGCCACGGCACCGGCGCCCTCTCCCGTGCCGACGCTCTCGGCCAGCAGATGGCGGGCGAGCACCATCGGGCTCGGATAGTCGAAGACCAGGGTGGCGGGCAGCCGCAGACCGGTGGCATCGTTCACGCCGTTACGGAACTCCACCGCGCGCAGTGAGTCGAAGCCCAGGTCCTTGAAGGCCTTCTCCGGTTCGATCGCCGAGGCCGAGCTGAATCCGAGCACCTCGGCGACCTGGCGCAGCACCACGTCCAGGACGGCCGCCTCGTGCTCGTGCGCGGGCAGTGCGGCGAGCCGCTGAGCCAGGCCGCCGGCTTCGGCACCTGATTCCGCCCGCCGACGCCGTACGCCCGGGACGAGCGTACGGAAGAGACCCAGCATCCCGGCGCCCTGGGACCTCAGAGTCGCGAGGTCGAGCCTGGCCGCGACCAGGGCGGGGTCGGCCAGTCGGAGGGCTGTGTCGAACAGGCCGGTCCCTTGCTCGTCGGAGAGGGCGACGACACCTGTGCGCCCGATGCGGCCCCGGTCGTCGGCCGTCAGGTCGCCCGTCATGCCGCTTCCCTGGGCCCACATGCCCCAGGCGAGGGACTGCGCGGGCAGGCCTTCGGCATGCCGTTGTGCGGCGAGGCCGTCCAGGAAGGCGTTGGCGGCGGCGTAGTTGCCCTGGCCGGGGTTGCCGAACACTCCGGCGACGGAGGAGAACAGCACGAACGCCGTCAGATCCAGGTCGCGGGTCAGCTCGTGCAGGTTCCATGCCGCCAGGGCCTTGGGCCGCAGCACCGTGTCGAGACGCTCCGGTGTCAGCGAGCCGATGATGCCGTCGTCGAGAACGCCCGCTGTGTGCACGATGCCGACGAGCGGCCGGTCGTCGGGGATCGCGGCGAGCACGGCGGCCAGGGCCTCACGGTCGGCCACATCGCAGGCAGCCACCTCGGTCTCGGCGCCCAGGGCGGCGAGTTCGGCGACGAGTTCCGCCACACCGTCCGCTGCGGCGCCCGAGCGGCTGGTGAGCAGCAGCCGCCGTACACCGTGGGTGGTGACCAGGTGGCGTGCGAACAGCTTGCCGAGCATGCCGGTGCCGCCGGTGATCAGCACGGTGCCCGCCGGGTCGAAGGACGCGGCCGAGGGCGCGGTCCCGGCCGGGTCGAAGGACCCGGAATCGCCCGGGTCCGAGGACACTGTCGCGGCCGCCCCGGGTGCGGGCACCCTGACCAGCCGCGGCATCAGGGGTGCGCCCGCGCGCAGGGCGATCTGCGTCTCGTCCGTGCCGGTGAGCAGCGGCAGCGCGGCGTCGAGGTCCGTGCCGGCCTCCAGGTCGGCGAGTACCACGCGTCCGGGGTGCTCGGACTGGGCTGATCGCACCAGGCCCCAGACCGCGGCTGCGGTGAGGTCCACAGGCTCCCCGTCCCCGGTCGCCACCGCGCCACGGGTGACCACGAGGAGCCGGGACGCCTCGAAGCGCTCGTCCGTGAGGAAGGTCTGCAGTGCGGCCAGCACATGTTGCGTCCGTGCGCGGGCGGCGTCCGGGCCCCCGCGCCCCGTGCCGCCGGCACGGCCGGAGCCGCCCTCAGGGGCGTCGTCGGCGACGGACAGGACGACCAGCTCGGCCACGTCCTCGCCGTCGGCCGTGTCCCAGTCCTGGGTCGCCACGGTGCGGGGTGACGTCACCGGCGCCGTGGTCCAGTCGATCCGGTACAGCGCGTCGTGGAGGGCGGAGGCGGAGGCGGGCCGCTGCTCCGCGAGCCTGCGCAGCGTCAGGGAGTCCACCGTCAGGACCGGGCGGCCGCTCGGGTCGGTCACCAGGACCGACACCGCGTCCTCGCGTACCGGGGTGACGTGCACCCGTACGCTCGAAGCGCCTTCGGCGTGCAGGGCGACTCCGCTCCACGCGAAGGGGAGCACGGCCTCGTCGCCGGCGATCGGCGTCAGGCCGACCGTGTGGAGTGCGGCGTCGAGCAGGGCGGGGTGCAGACCGTAGCCGTCGACGGCGATGCCGGACGGCAGCTCCGCCTCCGCGAAGATCTCGTCGCCGGACCGCCAGACGGTCCGCAGGCCCTGGAATCCGCTGCCGTAGGCGAGTCCGGCACCGGCCAGGGCCTCGTAGTAGCCGTCGATGCCGACCGGTTCGGCGCCGGCGGGCGGCCACTGGGTGAGGTCGGCGTCCGGGGTGCCGGCCACGGGGGCGAGTACACCGGAGGCATGCCGGGTCCAGGGCGAGCCGGCGTCCTCGGCGCGTGCGTACACGGCGACCGCTCGCCGTCCGGTGGCGTCCTGGGCGTCCACCGCCACATGCACGGCGATCGCACCGCGCCCGGGAACGACCAGCGGTGCCTCGATGGTCAGTTCTTCGAGACCGGGGCAGCCGACCCGGTCACCGGCCCGGATCGCGATTTCGACGAAGCCGGTGCCGGGGAAGAGCATCGTGGAGTCCACGACGTGATCGGCCAGCCACGGGACGGACTTCACCGAGATCCGGCCGGTCAGGGCCGTCGTGTCGGTGTCCGGCGCGGCGACAGCGGCGCCCAGCAGGGGGTGGCCCACCGGTTCCAGGCCCGCGCCGGCCACGTCCCCGAGGTCGGTGGGCGGCTGGATCCAGAACGACTCACGCTGGAAGGCGTACGTGGGGAGGTCCACGGGGCTCCCGGGGTCCGCAGGACCTGCGTTGCCCGCGGAGTCACCCGCGGGCTCGCCCGTGGGGTAGAAGTCGCTCCAGCGGACGGACGCACCGTGCACATAGGCCTCGGCGAGGGAGGTGGCGAAGCGCTGTGGGCCGCCCTCCTCGCGGCGCAGCGAGCCGACGGTCACGGCGGTCGCCCCGGCGTCCTCGATGGTCTCCTTCATGCCGACCAGCAGGCCCGGGTGCGGGCTGCTCTCGATGAAGATCGCGTACCCGTCCGCCAGCAGCGCCCGGGTGGTCTCCTCGAAGCGGACCGTGTGACGCAGGTTCCAGTACCAGTACTCGGCATCCGTCGCGGCGGTGTCCAGCCTGGCTCCGGTCACGGTGGAGTAGAACGGCACCGTGGGTACGAGGGGCTGTACGTCCGCCAGTTCGGCCAGCAGCCGGTCGCGTATCTCCTCGACGAACATCGAGTGGGAGGCGTAGTCCACCGGGATGCGGCGGGCCTGGACCCCCTCGGCCTCCAGCTGCACCTTCAGCTCGTCGAGCGCGTCGGTGTGGCCGCACACCACCACCGAGCCCGGACCGTTGACGACGGCGAGCTGGAGGCGCCCGTCCCACTCGTGCAGCCGGTCCGCGGCCCGGTCGGCGGGCAGGGCCACGGACATCATGCCGCCCCGGCCTGCCAGTTCATGGCGGATGATCTTGCTGCGCAGGGCGACGACGCGGGCACCGTCCGCCAGCGACAGGGCGCCCGCCACGCACGCCGCGGCGATCTCTCCCTGCGAGTGACCCACGACGGCGCCGGGCTCCACACCGCGGGCGCGCCACAGTTCGGCCAGCGAGACCATCACGGCCCAGAGCACCGGCTGCACCACGTCCACCTCGACGAGGGACGGCGCGCCGGGCTCACCCCGCAGTACGGACAGCAGGTCCCAGTCGACGAAGGGGGCCAGCGCCTGCGCACACTCGTCGAGCCGGGCCGCGAACTCCGGTGCGGAGGAGCTGAGTTCCACGGCCATGCCCTGCCACTGCGAGCCCTGGCCGGGGAAGACGAAGGCGACCTTGGCGTCGCCGATGACCGTCCCGCGGACCACTCCGGCGCTCTTGCCGCCGTCGGCGAGGACGTCCAGTCCGGCGATCAGCTCGTCGCGCTCCGCCCCGAGGACCACCGCCCGGTGCTCCATCCGGGCGCGCGTGGTGACGAGAGCGCGGCCGATGCCTGCGACGGAGAGTCCGTCGTGTTCCCGTACGAAGGAGGCCAGCCGGGCGGCCTGCGCCTTCAGTGCCTCTCCGCCCCGGGCCGAGACCAGGAACGGCGCCACGGGGGCGTCGGCGGCGGTCACAGTGCCGGCGGGCCCGGTGGTGGCGGCCGGCGCCTCATCGGCCGGTTCCGGCACATTCTCCGCGGGAGGCGTCTCCTCGATGATCACATGCACATTGGTGCCGCTCAGACCGAAGGCGGAGACGGCGGCCCGCCGCGGGTGGGGGTTCTCGGGCCAGTCGCGCGCCTCGGTGAGCAGTTCGACTGCGCCCTCGTCCCATGCGACGTGCCGGGACGGTTCGGTGACGTGAAGTGTCTGCGGAAGCCTGCCGTTGCGGATCGCCATCACCATCTTGATGACACCGCCGACACCCGCCGCGGCCTGGGCATGACCGATGTTGGACTTGAGCGAGCCGAGCCACAGCGGCTGGTCGCCGGTCCGGTCCTGGCCGTACGTAGCGAGCAGGGCCTGCGCCTCGATCGGGTCGCCCAGTGTCGTACCGGTGCCGTGCGCCTCCACCGCGTCCACCTGGGAGGCGGGAATGCGCGCGTCGGCCAGGGCCTGCCGGATCACGCGCTGCTGGGCGGGGCCGTTGGGAGCGGTGAGCCCGTTGGACGCCCCGTCCTGGTTGACCGCGGACCCCTTGATGACCGCGAGCACCTGGTGGCCGTTGCGCCGGGCGTCCGACAGACGCTCCAGGAGCACCACCGCGGCGCCCTCCGACCAGCCCGTACCGTCGGCGGAGTCGGAGAAGGCCTTGCACCGGCCGTCGGCGGACAGCCCGCGCTGGCGGCTGAAGGCGACGAACGGGGCGGCGGTGGACATGACCATCACGCCACCGGCAAGCGCCATCGCGCAGTCGCCGCGCTGCAGAGCTCCGGCCGCCAGGTGCATGGCCACGAGGGAGGAGGAGCAGGCGGTGTCGACAGTGATCGCCGGACCTGCCAGGCCCAGCGTGTACGCGACCCGGCCGGAGATGACGGAGGCCGCACTGGCGGTGGCCATGTAGGCCTCGACCAGGTCGGAGCTGCCGGCCACGTCGCCGTAGTCCTGCGCACCGGAACCGACGTACACGCCGACCGACTCACCGCGAAGCGCGTCCGGGTCGATCCCGGCCCGTTCGAAGGCCTCCCAGCAGACCTCCAGGACGAGGCGCTGCTGCGGGTCGGTGGCAAGGGCCTCGTTCGGGCTCATACCGAAGAAGCCCGGGTCGAAGGCCCCCGCCTCACGCAGGAAGCCGCCGCCGCGCACGTAGTTCGTGCCGCCGCCGTCCGGGCCGCCGCCCAGCAGTTCATCGAGGTCCCAGCCGCGGTCCTCGGGAAGGCCCGTGATAGCGTCCCGTCCTTCGGCGACCAACCGCCACAGATCTTCGGGGGAGTTGACGTCACCGGGGAAACGGCAGCTCATCGCCACGATGGCGATGGGTTCGTCCCCCTCGGTCTCCAGTTCGCGCAGCCGGTGCCGGGTCTGGTGCAGGTCAGCGGTGACCCGCTTGAGGTAGTCGAGCAGCTTCTTGTCGTCGTTCGGCATGTCAGTCCCACGAATCCTTTGTCCGGCGGCAACGGTCCCTGCACTCAGGCGAGGCCCAGTTCCTTGTCGATGAAGTCGAAGACGTCCTCTGCCGACGCCGAATCGAGCTGACCGCTCACATCACTGCCGTTCCCCTCGTCACCGGCCAGCCGCCCCAGCAGGGCCTGCAACCGACCGGTGATCCCCATGCGCTCCACTTCCTCGGGGGCGAGCGCTGCCACCGTCGTCTCGAACCGGTCGAGCGCCGCGAGTACGGGCAGCTCCCCGGCGGCTTCCCCCTCGCACAACTGCGTGCGCAGATAGGCCGCGAGAGCCCCGGGGCTCGCGAAGTCGAAGACCATCGTGGCCGGGAGCTTCCTGCCCACGGCCTTCACCAGCCTGGTGCGCAGATCGACCGCGGCGACGGAGTCGAAGCCCAGGTCGTCGAAGGACCGGGCCGCGTCGACCTCGCCCGGTGTGTCGTAGCCGAGCAGGCCGGCCACGTGCGTACGGACCAGGTTGAGCAGCACCCGGTCCTGCTCGGGCTGCGACAGCCCGGCCAGTTCCCCGGCCAGCCGGGCCCCCGGGGTGTCCGATGTTGCGACGTCGTCGTCCTCCAGGCCCGCCACGGCCTCGGGCAGCGAGTCAAGCAGAGGACGAGGACGGGCGAGCGTGTACGTGGGGGCGAAGCGCGACCAGTCGAAGTCGGCGACCACCACATGGCTCCCGCCGCTCGCGAGCACCTCCCGCAGTGCCGCGACAGCCCGGCGAGGGCTCATGGGAGGTGCGCCGATGCGCCGGCTCATCGCGCTGACCTCGGCGTCGACCATCCCGGCCTCCCAGGAACCCCAGGCGATCGAGGTCGCGGCGAGCCCTCGTGCCCGGCGCTTGTGGGCCAGGCCGTCCAGGTAGGCGTTGGCACTGCCGTAAGCGGCCTGTCCGGCGCTGCCCCAGACAGCTGCGCCGGAGGAGAACAGCACGAACGCGTCGAGCGGTCGGTCACCGAGGATCTCGTCCAGATGGGCCGCGCCGAGCACCTTGGCGCGGGCCGTCGAGGCCAGTTCTTGGACCGTGGTCTCCGCCGCCGTGGAGGGCCGCTGCATGGCTCCGGCGGCGTGCACGACCGTCGTGAGCGGCAGCTCCGGCCCGATGGCCTCGATGAGCTCGGCGAGCGCCTCACGGTCGGCCACGTCACAGGCCGCGATGGTCACCCGGGATCCCAGTGCCACGAGTTCGGCCTCCAGCTCGGCGGCCCCTTCGGCGGCGCTGCCCCGGCGACTGGTGAGCAGCAGATGGGGTGCGCCGTCGGCCGCCATCATGCGGGCCACGTGGGCGCCGAGGCCGCCGGTTCCGCCGGTGATCAGTACGGTTCCGGGCCCCTCCGTGGCGGCCTGGGCGGGCAGCTTGGCGGACGGGACGCCGGTGAGCGGAGCCCGCACGAGGCGACGGCCGTACGCCCCGTCGGAGCGGAGCGCGACCTGGTCCTCACCACCCGGTCCCCCGGCCAGTACCTGGGAGAGCCGCTGGGCGACCGACTCGCCCACACTGACCGGAAGGTCCAGGATGCCCCCCCAGGTGTCGGGCTGGTCGAGGGACAGTCCGATACCCAGGCCCCACAGGGCGGTCTGCCCCGGGCTGGCGGCCTCGGCGGGATCGCGTACAGCCACGGCCCCGGTGGTGACACACCAGAGCGGCGCCGTGCAGCCCGCGTCGCCGAGCGCCTGGACGAGCAGCAGGGTGGCGGCGGTTCCGTGAGCCAGCTCGGGATACTGGTCGTGAGCACGGTCCTCCAGAGCCAGCAGTGACAGCACCCCGGCCGGTGTCTCACCGGCGGCGGCAGACCTCAACTGCTCGGCGAGGGCCCGCCGGTCCGTGCCGTCGCTCTCGATCAGGGCTACGGCGGCACCGCCGCGGACGAGGCCGTCTGTAACCGCGGAGACGGACTGGTCCTTGCTGCGGCCTTCCGGTACGACGACGAGCCAGAGTCCGTCGACGGAGGGACCTTCGGTGGGCGGAAGCCGGAGCCACTCCACCTCGTATCCGAGCGCGTCCACGTCGCTCTGCTGGGGGCGGGTGGCGGCCTCAGCAGCGAAGTCGTACCAGTAGTGCTGGCGTTGGAAGGCGTACGTGGGGAGTTCGGTCAGCCGGGCACTGGAGCCGGCGAAGAACGCCCGCCAGTCCACCCCAACACCCCGAGCGAACAGCGCGCCCAGACCGGTCAGAAGCTCCGTGGCCTCATCACGACCACGACGCTGCAACCCAACAAACGCCACCCCGTCATCGTCACCGACCACCTCCGCACCCATCGGAACCAGAGCCGCATCCGGCCCCACCTCCACAAACGACCCCACACCACGACCGGCGAGTGTGGTCACCGCATCCGCGAAACGCACCGGCTCACGCACCTGCCGCACCCAGTAACCAGGATCCGACCACTCGCCCCCGACCACACCACCGGTGACGGTCGAGACGGCCGACAACTGGGGTGTATTGAAGGTGAGTTTCTCTACTACAGCCGCGAAGTCGTCCAGCATCGGGTCCATCAACACCGAGTGGAACGCGTGACTCACATCAAGCCGCTTCGTCTTACGACCGAGCCCAGCAATCCGCCCGGCCAGCTCCAGAACCTCGGCCTCAGCACCCGAAACCACCACGGAAGACGGGCCATTGACCGCGGCAATACACACACCGGCCGACAACAGCCCGGCAACCTCAGCCTCCGGGGCCCCGACCGCGACCATCACACCACCCGAAGGCAGGGCCTGCATCAACCGCCCACGGGCAGCCACCAACACCGCCGCGTCCTCAAGCGACAACACCCCCGCCACATGAGCCGCAGCCACCTCACCGATCGAATGGCCAGCCACAAAGTCAGGCCGCACACCCCACGACTCAAGCAACCGGAACAACGCCACCTCAACCGCGAACAACCCCGCCTGAGCAAACACCGTCCGATTCAGCACACCAGCATCGGTACCCCACACCACCTCACGCACCGAAACGTCCGTACCGGCACCCGACAGCTCGGCGTCCAGCAACCCCACCACCACATCAAACGCCTCAGCAAACACCGGGAACGCCTCATACAGACCACGCCCCATCCCCACCCGCTGAGCACCCTGACCCGTGAACAAGAACCCAACACGCCCACGCCGAACCGAATCCACCACACGACCCGCACCCGAAACCACCGAACGCAGACCCTCGATGAACCCCTCACGATCCCCCGCCACCACCACAGCCCGATGCTCCAGAGCCGCCCGCGACGTTGCCAGCGAGAACGCCACATCCACCGGACGCAGCTCAACCCCCGACTCCACAAACGCCACCAAGGCAGCAGCCTGCGCACGCAACGCCTCAGCACTACGCCCCGACACCACCCACGGCACCACACCACCAACAGAAGCCTCAACCGGCACCGACAGCGCCTCCGGCTCCTCCAGAATCACATGCGCATTCGTCCCGCTCAGACCGAACGACGACACACCAGCCCGCCGCAGACGACCCACCTCAACCGGCCACGCCCGCTCCTCCGTCAGCAGCGAGATGTTGCCTTCCGACCAGTTCACCTGGGATGTGGGCTCGTCGATGTTGAGGGTGCGCGGGATCAGTTCATGGCGCATGGCCTGCACCATCTTGATCACGCCGCCGACACCCGCCGCAGCTTGCGCGTGGCCGATGTTGGACTTGAGCGAGCCGAGCCACAACGGTCGGTCGGCGGGACGGTCCTGGCCGTATGTCGCCAGTAGTGCCTGCGCCTCGATGGGATCGCCCAGCGTCGTGCCCGTGCCGTGCGCCTCCACCACATCCACATCAGCAGCCGACAACTGCGCGTCCGCCAACGCCTGCCGGATCAACCGCTGCTGCGCCAGACCGTTCGGAGCCGTCAGACCATTCGACGCACCATCCTGGTTGATGGCGCTCCCCCGCAGCACGGCAAGCACCTGATGCCCATGACGCCGCGCATCCGACAGACGTTCCAGCACCAACATGCCGATGCCCTCGCCCCAGCCGGTCCCGTCGGCAGCCGCGGCGAACGACTTGCACCGGCCGTCCGGCGCGAGGCCCCGGTCCTGGCTGAAGCCGACGAAGGCCCGGGGCGTCGCCATGACCGTCACACCTCCGGCCAGCGCCAGCGAACTCTCACCCGACCGCAACGACTGCGCCGCCAGATGCATCGCCACGAGCGACGACGAACACGCCGTATCCACCGTCACCGCCGGACCCTCAAGCCCCAGGCTGTAGGCGACGCGCCCCGAAGCCACACTGGCCAGGCCGCCGATGCCGCCGTCTCCGACGTAGTCGTGGTAGGCGATCCCGGCGAAGACACCGGTCGGGCTGCCCTTCAGCGACAGCGGATCGATCCCGGCCCGCTCCAGCGCCTCCCACGACGTCTCCAGCAACAGCCGCTGCTGCGGATCCATCGCCTTGGCGTCCCGCGGGCTGATCTTGAAGAAGTCGGCGTCGAACTCGTCGGCCTCGTGCAGGAATCCGCCGTCGCGGGAGTACGTCTTGCCGGGGGTCGCCGGCTCCGGGTCGTACAGCCCCTCGACGTCCCAGCCACGGTTCTCGGGAAGGGTGGTGATGGCGTCCCGGCCCTCCGCCACCAGCTGCCAGAGGGCGTCGGGCGAATCCACCCCGCCCGGGTACCGGCAGCTCATCGCGACAATGGCGATCGGCTCGTGCTGGCGTGCATCCGCCTCGCGCAGCCGCCGCTTGGTCTGCTGCAGTTCAGCAGTGGCACGCTTGAGGTACTCGCGGAGCTTCTCGTTGTCGCTCATCTCCACCTTGACCGATCTCGTGTTGCAGGGAAGCGGAATGTTGCGGGGGATGTCACCGGCGACGCGGCGGCCGTGGCCGGCCGTCGCGGCTGTCGAAGTCGCCGCAGCCTCTGTAGTGATGGGCGGCCCGGCTACGAAATGCCGAGTTCCTGATCGAGGACGTCGAACAGCTCGTCGTCCGTAGCCGCGTCGGCGATCGCCTTGATCTCAGGCTCCCCCGCACCTGCGCCCTGGGTGTCGCGCCACTTGCGCATCAGTGCTTCCAGTCGTGAGGTGACCCTTGTACGGCTGTCTGTCCGGCCGTCGTCCGTGTGGCCGTCGTCGAGCGCGGTCTCGCCGAGCAGGGACTCCAGCCGGTCGATCTCCCCGATCAGCCGACGCGCGATGTCCTCATCGGCCGGGGCGATCAGGGTCGCGATGTAGGCCGCAGCTGCAAGGGAGTTGGGGTAGTCGAAGACCAGAGTGGCGGTGAGCTGAAGCCCGGTCGCCTCGCTGAGCCGCCTGCGCAGTTCGACGCCCGCGAGCGAGTCGAACCCCAGCTCCTGGAAAGCCCGGCCGGGCTCGACGTCGTCCACCGAGGGGTGTCCGAGGACCGCTGCGGCGTGTGTACGTACGACGTCCAGCAGCTCGTCCTCACGTTCTTGAGGCGGCAGTCCGGCGAGCCGTCGCCGCAGGTCGCCCGTACGCCGGCCCGGTGCCTGCTGCCGGCGTCGCCCGTTCGCGGGCACCACACCGTGCAGAACCGGCGGCACATCGTCGCCCATCGAGCGCAGTACGGGGCGGTCGAGGCAGAGGGCGAACAGCGCCGACTCACCCGACTCGACCGACTCTCCTGACTCACCCGACTCGACGGCAAGGTCGAGGAAGGCCAGGTCGAAGAGGGCCAGCCCTTCTTCCTCGGTCAGCGCGGGGAGCCCCAGCGCTCCCATGCGCCGGTGGTACTCGTCTGCCGACCCGTCGTCCGCGTCCGCGGCCCACGGACCATAGGCCAGCGCGACCGCCGGGAGCCCCGCGGCCAGCCGGGTCGCGGCGAGTGCCTCCGCGAAGGTGGCCGCGGCAGCGGTGCCGGGCCGGCCGGCTCCGTGCAGGATTCCGCCCGATGTCCCGATCAGGACGAAGGCGTCCAGGGCGAGGTCTCGCGTCGCCTCGTGCAGGTTCCAGGCCGCGGTGGCCCGTGCACCCAGGACCGCGGTCAGCTGTTCCGGGCTCAGCGTGCCGATCAGCGCATTGTGCTCAGTGGAATCGGCGTGCACCACGGCGGTCAGCGGGTAGGCCTCGTCGATACGTGACAGCAGCCCGGCAACTGCACCGGGGTCGGCCATGTCACCCGGTTCGACGGTGACGTGGGCACCGAGTTCCGCCAGCGCGGACACCAGAGCTGCGGCTTCGGCGCCGGAACTACCGGTCAGGACCAGCCGCCGCGCTCCGTGAGCGGAGACCAGGTGGCGCGCCAGGACGGCGCCCACGCCCCGGGTGCCACCGGTGATGAGGACGGTGCCCTCCGCCGGGGCCACCGGGTGGTCTTCGCGGATGGGAGGGGAGGCAGGAGCCAGCCCGGGACGGAGCAGTACCCCGTCGCGTACGGCGGTCTCGGGCTCGCGAGCGCCGAATGCCGCTCCAAGGGCCCGCGCGCACTCCTCCGTACCGGCCGCCGGATCCAGGTCGATGAGCAGGAACGCGTCGGGGTGCTCGGCCTGGGCCGCGCGTATCAGACCCCATACACCCGCCTGGGCAGGATCGGCCGCGCCCCCGTGTACAGGAACGGCGCCCTGCGTCACCACGGCGAGGCGGGAAGTGTCCAACCCGTCCTCAGCCAGCCATTCCTGAACGGTCCGGAGAGTACGTCGTGCCAGGTCTCCTGCGGCATGCGCGACATCACCATCGGTACGGGGCAGCGGCAGGACCGCCGTACGAGGACCGGAGCCGTCCACGGCCAGCTCGGCGGAGAGTTCGGCCGGCGTCGCATAGACAGGTACGGGACCGAGCGGCGCGTACTCCGCACTGCCCAGCAGCACGACGTCCTGCGCATGGGGATCGCCGGGCCGAGTCCGTTCCCTCGGTGCCCAGTTGAGTCCGTACAGCGCGCCACGGCCTGTCGGCGCCACGGCACGGGCTTGGATCCGGCGCGACAGGAGGGAACCGACCGTGAGAACGGGAGCGCCCGCCGGATCGGTCAGGCTGACACCCACCCGGCCTGCCTCGCCGGGCACGATACGGACACGCAGCTGGGACGCTCCCGCCGTGTGCAGGGTGACGTCGCTCCATTCGGCGGGCGCGATGGGGGTTCCGTCGTGCTCCGCACCGGCGTGATGCGTCTGCAACGCCGCGTCCAGCAGCGCCGGATGGACTCCGAACTCCGCGCCCTCGCCGGCCTCTCCGGGCAGAGCGACCTCGGCGAGCAGGTGTTCCCCGTCCTTCCACGCGGCCGTGATCCCCTGGAACGCCGGCCCATAGTCGTGGCCGCGCGCGAACAGTTGCTCGTACACCTCGTCGACATCGAGCGGGACAGCTCCGACCGGCGGCCAGGCACCGGGCGGGTCATAGGCTTCCGGCGCCCCCTCACCAACCGCCAGCACGGCCTTGGCATGCAGGGTCCACGGCGTATCGATGCCTTCTGCTCGGGAGTGCACGCTCAGCGGCCGCTCCCCTGTCTCGTCAGAGGCCCCTACCCAGACGCGCAGGGCGGTGGGCGGCCCGTCATGCGCCAGGAGGAGGGGTTCCTCAACGGTGAGGCTCCGTACGACGTCGCACCCGATCTGCTGACCAGCGGCCAGCGCAAGCTCAATGAGCCCGGTCGCGGGGAACTCCTTGACACCGTTCAGGCTGTGATCTGCGAGCCATCGCTGGTCGCCGAGGCCGAGGCGTCCGGCCAGAACCAGGCCGTCGCCCTCGGGCAGCTCGACAACGGCACGCAGGAGGGGATGTTCGGCCGCCGTAAGTCCGACGCTCGCCACGTTGTCGAGCGGCTGGGCGTTCAGCCAGTAGTGCTGGTGTTGGAAGGCGTACGTGGGGAGTTCGGTCAGCCGGGCAGTGGACCCGGCGAAGAACGCACGCCAGTCCACCGGAACGCCACGCGCAAACAGCCCACCCAGACCTGTCAGAAGCTCCGTGGCCTCATCACGACCACGACGCTGCAACCCAACAAACGCCACCCCGTCAGCGGCCCCATCATCGCCGACCACCTCCACACCCATCGGAACCAGAGCCGCATCCGGCCCCACCTCCACAAACGAACCCACACCACGAGCCGTGAGAGCCGTCACCGCATCCGCGAAACGCACCGGCTCACGCACCTGCCGCACCCAATAACCAGGATCCGACCACTCACCCTCAACCACACCACCAGTCACCGTCGAAACCGCCGACAACTGAGGTGCATTGAAGGTCAGCTTCTCCACCACGGCGGCGAACTCATCCAGCATCGGATCCATCAACACCGAGTGGAACGCGTGACTCACATCAAGCCGCTTCGTCTTACGACCGAGCCCAGCGATCCGCCCGGCCAGCTCCATGACCTCGGCCTCAGCACCCGAAATCACCACCGAAGACGGGCCGTTGACGGCGGCGATACACACACCAGCCGACAACAGCCCGGCAACCTCACTCTCCGGAGCCCCGACCGCGACCATCGCACCACCCGAAGGCAGCGCCTGCATCAACCGCCCACGCGCGGCCACCAACACCGCAGCATCCTCAAGCGACAACACCCCCGCCACATGAGCCGCAGCCACCTCACCGATCGAATGACCGGTCACAAAGTCAGGCCGCACACCCCACGACTCAAGCAACCGGAACAACGCCACCTCAACCGCGAACAACCCCGCCTGAGCAAACACCGTCCGATTCAACACACCAGCATCAGTGCCCCAGACCACCTCACGCACCGACACACCCAACCCGGCATCCGACAGCTGGGCATCCAGCAACCCCACCACCGCATCAAACGCCTCAGCAAACACCGGGAACGCCTCATACAGACCACGCCCCATCCCCACCCGCTGAGCACCCTGCCCCGTAAAGAGAAACGCCGTTCCCTCACCGGCACGCGCCACATCCCGGACCACACCCGCCCCGGACTCACCCGCCGCAAGCGCCGACAACCCAGCGACAAACCCCTCACGGTCCCCCGCCACCACCACAGCCCGATGCTCCAGAGCCGCCCGCGACACCGCCAGCGAGAACGCCGTATCCACGACACTCACACCCGACTCCACATGCGCCACCAAAGCAGCAGCCTGAGCACGCAACGCCTCAGCACTACGCCCCGACACCACCCACGGCACCACACCACCAACAGAAGCCTCAACCGGCACCGACAGCGCCTCCGGCTCCTCCAGGATGACGTGCGCATTCGTCCCGCTCAGGCCGAACGACGACACACCCGCCCGCCGCGGACGACCCACCTCAGCCGGCCACGCCCGCTCCTCCCTCAACAACTCGACCGCACCCGCAGACCAATCCACCTGCGACGACGGCTCATCCACATGCAACGTCCGCGGAAGAACACCCTCCCGCAACGCCATCACCATCTTGATCACACCCGCCACACCAGCAGCAGCCTGCGTATGACCAATGTTCGACTTCACCGACCCCAACCACAACGGCCGATCCTCCGCACGGTCCTGGCCGTACGTCGCCAACAACGCCTGCGCCTCGATCGGATCACCCAGCGTCGTCCCCGTGCCGTGGCCCTCCACCACATCCACATCAGCAGCCGACAACTGCGCATCCGCCAAAGCCTGCTGGATGACGCGTCGCTGCGACGGTCCGTGGGGAGCCGTCAGACGGCTCGACGCGCCGTCCTGGTTGACGGCTGATCCCTTCAGCAGCGCCAGCACCGGATGACCATTGCGCCGCGCGTCCGACAGACGCTCCAGCACCAGCACACCCACGCCCTCGCCCCAGCCGGTCCCGTCGGCGGCGCCGGCATAGGGCTTGCACCGGCCGTCCGGGGCCAGGCCGCGCTGCTGGCTGAAGTAGATGAAGACATCGGGGGTGGACATGACGGTCACACCACCCGCCAACGCCAGCGAGCTCTCACCCGACCGCAACGACTGCGCCGCCAGATGCATCGCCACCAACGACGACGAACACGCCGTATCCACCGTCACCGCCGGACCCTCAAGACCCAACGTATAAGCCACCCGACCAGAAACCAGACTCCCCCCACTGGTCACCGCAGCCTCAGCACCCAAACCATAATCGTGATACATCAACCCCGCGAAAACACCCGTCGCACTCCCCTTCAACGACAAAGGATCAACACCCGACCGCTCCAACGCCTCCCACGACGCCTCCAACAACAACCGCTGCTGCGGATCCATCGACAACGCCTCATTCGGACTCACCCCGAACAAACCCGCATCAAACAAACCCGCACCCCCCAGAAAACCCCCCTCCCGCGCATACGACTTCCCCGCCCGACCCACCACCGGATCGAACAACCCACCAACATCCCAACCACGATCCCCCGGAAACACCCCCACAGCATCCACACCACCGGACACCACACCCCACAAACCCTCCGGCGACGACACCCCACCCGGATACCGACACGCCATCCCCACCACCGCAACCGACTCCCCCGCCAACAACCCCTCCGCACGGGAGAGACGTTCGCGCGTCGTCTGCAAATCGGCGGTGGCGCGCCTCAGGTATTCCAGAAGTCTTTCCTCGTTGCCCACCGGAGGCCCCCCTCTGCGTCAGTCCGGATACCCATGGCCCACACGGCACCGAAGCCGGGAGTTGAGTCGTTTTCAGTCATTCGTCTCGACGTTTCACAAGACGCCTGATCTTCGCTTCGGAGGCTACTGAGGCCCTTGTGGGTGGCCAACCCCTGACTGAGGCCAAGGGGGTACCCCTAGTCCGGGCCGGGCCTTGGGTTAGGGGGTGAAAGGGAGGTCCCCGGGCGTCTTCAGGGGGTGATTCGTCTGGTGGCCGCCGTATCGGTCCGGCTTGAATGTTGCTCAGGTTCGACTGCCCGTCGGCCAGGACGGCGCTCGCCTTGTGGGCGGAGCACAGAAGGGAACCCTGCCAGTGAATGAGGTCGCGGCACCGGAACGAACCAGTGCGTGGATCCGACGCTTCCAGCCGGCGCCGGAGGCAGCCACGCAGCTGGTCTGCTTCCCGCACGCGGGCGGTTCGGCAGCGTACTTCCTCCCGGTCGCCCGCGCGATGTCGCCCGCGGTGGACGTACTGGCGGTCCAGTATCCGGGTCGGCAGGACCGCCGCGCGGAGCCCTGCGTGGAGGATGTGCACCAGCTGGCGGATCTCGCGGCCGCCGAACTGCTCCAGTGGGCCGACCGCCCGCTCACCCTCTTCGGCCACAGCCTCGGGGCCACGCTGGCATTCGAGGTCGCGGTACGGCTGGAGCGTGCGGGAATCGAATTGACCGGTCTGGTGGCCTCGGGACGCCGGGCCCCTTCCCGGTACCGCGAGGAACGCATCCACGAGATGGACGACAAGGGACTGATCGAGGACCTGAAGCGGTTGAGCGGAACGGATGACCGGATGCTCAACGACCCGGAAATCCTGGCAATGATCCTTCCGTACGTACGCGCCGACTACAAAGCCGCCGAGACATACCGCTACCGTCCCGGTGACGGATCCGGCATCAACTGCCGGATCGTCGCCATGACGGGGAATTCCGATCCGCATGTGTCGACCGCCGAAGCCAGGGCCTGGTCCACGCACACATCGGGCGACTTCGGGCTGCGGGTGTTCTCCGGCGGACACTTCTTCATCAACGACCACGCACCCGCGGTGATTCAGGCAATCAGCGAGTTCATCGACGGCCGTATACCGGCCTGAGCCGAACACCACGGGCAGTTCAGAAAATGGGGCTTTCGATGTCGGGGCACGGAAAACTCCTGGCCATCAGCGACCTCCATGTCCGCTACGAGGACAACGAGGAGATCGTCCAAGGGATCCGGCCGGATTCGGACGACGACTGGCTGCTGGTCGCGGGGGACGTCGGGGAAACCAGCACCGATATCCACCGGACACTGGAGCTGCTCGCCGACCGGTTCAGCAAGGTGATCTGGGTGCCGGGCAATCACGAACTGTGGACCACTCCGGACGATCCCCTGCGGCTCAACGGGGTGCGGAGATACGAGCATCTGGTCGCAATGTGCCGCGAATTGGGTGTGGTGACTCCCGAGGACCCCTTCCCTGTGTGGGAGAGCGCGGACGGACCCACGGCGATCGCCCCGCTGTTCGTCCTGTACGACTACTCCTTCCTGCCCGCGGGCGCCGTGGACAAGCAGTCCGGGCTCGCCATCGCGGAGCGGGCGGGGATCGTCTGCAGTGACGAGTTCATGCTGCATCCGGACCCGTATCCCTCCCGGGAAGCATGGTGCCGGGCCAGGCTGGAGAGCACCGAAGCACGGCTGGCCGCGCTGCCCGCCGACCTGCCCACCGTGCTGGTGAACCATTTTCCGCTGGTCCGCGAACCCACGTTCATCCTCACCCATCCGGAGTTCGCCATGTGGTGCGGGACCGTCGCCACCGCCGACTGGCCAACCCGTTTCCGTGCGTCGGCGGTGGTCTACGGGCATCTGCACATCCCCCGGCTCATCCACCACGACGGGGTGCCGCACCACGAAGTGTCCCTCGGGTATCCACGCGAGTGGCGGCGGTACGGCAGGGCCCCGGGCCGGCTCGTGGAAGTCCTCCCGGCCGCCGCCGGTCGGAGCAACGGGAGGATGGTGCGCCCGTGATCGAAGATCTGCTGCCGTCGCCCGCAGAGGTGGCCGAGTCGTTCGGTGACGCCCCCGTCGAGTCGCTCTTCCCCGCGGAAGCCGAGATCGTCGCACGTGCGGTACCCGTGCGGCGCCGCGAGTACGCGACCGTCCGGGTGTGTGCCCGGGAGGCGCTGGGCCGGCTCGGTATTCCTCCCGGGCCGCTGCTGCCCGGGGCGTCCGGTGAGCCCCTGTGGCCGGCCGGGATCGTGGGCAGTATGACCCACTGCCGTGGGTACCGGGCAGCTGCGGTCGCCCGGTCGACGGACGTCACCACCATCGGACTGGACGCCGAGCCCAACCAACCGCTGCCCAGCACCGGGGTGCTGGACCACGTGGCGCGGCCCGAGGAGCAGCGCCTGCTCGTCCGGCTCGCCGAGAAGCGGCCCGACGTCTGCTGGGACCGGCTGCTCTTCAGTGCCAAGGAGAGCATCTACAAGGCCTGGTTCCCGCTGGCCGGCCGCTGGCTGGACTTCCTGGAGGCCACGGTCGTCATCGATCCCGATGAAGGCACGTTCTCCTCGCGGCTGCTGGTACCCGGGCCGCTCGTGGACGGCGTCCGGGTGCACGGTTTCCGTGGCGGCTGGCTGGTCAGGAACGGGCTGGTCCTCACCGCGATCACCCTGACCCGGGCCGATTCCGGGGCCGGGGCCGACGCCGCGACCGCCCGTACGGTGGCCGCCCCAGCAACTCCTCCGCACACCGGGCCGGGCCCCTTGGAACACCCGGCAGGCGCGGCCCCCTGAATCGCGGTCAGGGACGGCGGTCACGGCCCCCGCCCCTCTCGTCACCGAATCGAATACTTCGAATACTTCACATACGTCCACACCGAATACGTCCCGTACGGAGTGCCATGTCCCGTCGTCTGTTCACCTCGGAATCTGTTACCGAGGGCCACCCTGACAAGATTGCTGACCAGATCAGCGACACGATTCTCGACGCGCTTCTGCGTGAGGACCCCGCTTCCCGTGTGGCCGTGGAGACGCTGATCACCACGGGCCAGGTGCATGTGGCCGGTGAGGTCACCACGAAGGCGTACGCGCCGATCGCGCAGCTCGTGCGGGAGAAGATCCTGGAGATCGGTTACGACTCGTCGAAGAAGGGCTTCGACGGTGCTTCCTGTGGTGTGTCGGTGTCGATCGGGGCGCAGTCCCCGGACATCGCGCAGGGTGTCGACACCGCGTACGAGAAGCGGGTGGCCGCTTCGGGTACCGAGGATGATGATCTCGACAAGCAGGGCGCGGGCGACCAGGGCCTGATGTTCGGCTACGCGTGTGACGAGACGCCCGAGCTGATGCCGCTGCCGATCCATCTGGCGCACCGGTTGTCGCGTCGTCTGTCCGGGGTTCGTAAGAACGGGACGATCCCGTACCTGCGTCCGGACGGGAAGACTCAGGTCACCATTGAGTACGACGGTGACAAGGCGCTGCGGCTGGACACGGTCGTGGTCTCCTCGCAGCATGCGAGTGATATCGATCTGGACTCGCTGCTCGCCCCGGACATTCGTGAGTTCGTTGTCGAGCATGTGCTGAAGCAGCTGATCGATGACGGCATCAAGCTGGACACCGAGGGGTACCGGCTGCTGGTCAACCCGACCGGTCGTTTCGAGATCGGTGGCCCGATGGGTGACGCGGGTCTGACCGGTCGCAAGATCATCATCGACACGTACGGCGGGATGGCCCGCCACGGCGGCGGCGCGTTCTCCGGTAAGGACCCGTCGAAGGTGGACCGCTCGGCGGCGTACGCGATGCGCTGGGTCGCCAAGAACGTGGTGGCCGCAGGCCTCGCCACCCGCTGCGAGGTCCAGGTCGCCTACGCGATCGGCAAGGCCGAGCCGGTGGGCCTGTTCGTCGAAACCTTCGGCACCGCCACCACGGACACCGAGAAGATCGAGCACGCCATCAACAACGTCTTCGACCTCCGTCCGGCCGCGATCATCCGCGACCTGGACCTGCTGCGCCCGATCTACGCCCAGACCGCCGCGTACGGCCACTTCGGCCGCGAACTCCCCGACTTCACCTGGGAGCGCACCGATCGGGCAGCCGCACTGCGCAGGGCCGCGGAGGCCTGATATGCGCATCACCACCGGAGCCCCGGCCTCCACCGGTCACCTGGTGACCGCCCCTCATGAACCGCTGGTAGGCGGATGCCGCCCGGTCACCACCGTCGCCAGGGCCGTCTTCGGCGGCGCCCCATGACGACCCTTCAGGCTCCGGCAGCCCGCCGGAGCATCACGGACACACTGGCGACCGGGCAGCGCTCGTACTCCTTCGAGTTCTTCCCGCCGAAGACGGAGCGCGGCGAGCGGACGCTGTGGCAGGCACTGCGCCGCGTGGAGGCGGTGAACCCGACGTTCGTCTCCGTGACGTACGGCGCCGGAGGCTCCTCCAGGGAGCGCACTGCCGCCATCACCGAACGGATCGCGGAGGAGACGACACTGCGACCGGTCGCGCATCTGACCGCCGTCGGGCATTCGCTCGCTGAGCTGCGGCACATCATCGGACGCTACGCGGACGCGGGCATCCGTGACGTCCTCGCACTCCGGGGTGATCCGCCGGGCAACCCACGGGGACCCTGGGTGCCGCACCCCGACGGGCTTCAGCACGCCATCGATCTGGTGCAACTCGTGGGCCGCTGCGGTGACTTCGACATCGGAGTCGCGGCTTTCCCGGAGCGGCATCCGCGGTCTGCGGACTGGGAGAGCGAGATCCGGCATCTCACGGCGAAGTTCCGGGCGGGAGCCGGGTACGCCATCACCCAGATGTTCTTCAGCGCGGACCACTACTTCCGTCTGCGCGACAGACTTGCCGCGGCGGGGTGCCACGCACCGGTGATTCCCGAGATCATGCCGCCCGTACGGTTCGAGCAGATCACCCGGTTCGCCGAACTCAGCGATGCCACATTCCCCGATCAGTTGGCCCGGCGGCTGGAGGCCGCACGGAACGACCCGCAGGCGGCACACCGCATCGGCGTCGACCATGCGACGGAGCTGGCGCAACAACTCCTTGACGCGGAGGCCCCCGGCCTGCACTACATCACGCTGAACCATTCGACAGCCGCCCTCGACATTCATCGCGCGCTACGGCTGCCCGCGCATCCGGCACAGCCCATGTCATAGGCCGGTTCGGGGTTCGGCGGAGGCGGTGCGGTGGTGGCGGCCCATGCCTGCGGCGCGGAGCTCATGGTGAACTTCAGGTGTCCCCCGCGCACCAGGTCGGTCTGGCTCAGGGAGGGCTCCGTGATGCTCCGGCCGTTGAGGGACAACGACTGCACGTACGGCTTCGCTGCTGCTCCCGGTGCGCTGATCACCAGCGGACGGGAGGAGGCGGGAAGGCGGAGTACCGCCTTGTCGAAGAACGGGCTTCCGACCGCGTACTGGGCCGACGCGGGGTTGACCGGGTAGATACCGAGTGAGGACAGCACATACCAGGCGGACATCTGTCCGCAGTCCTCGTTGCCGCTGAGGCCGTCGGGACTGTTGGCGTAGTTCGTACGGGCGATGCGGCGCACCTGTTCCTGCGTCTTCCACGGCTGTCCGGCGTAGTCGTAGAGGTAGGCGGCCTGGTGGCTGGGCTCATTGGTGTGGTTGTTGTGGCCGCCGGCGAAGTAACTGTCCAGCCAGGAGGCGAACTTCTCGTCGCCGCCCTTGAGGGCGATCAGTCCGGGGATGTCGTGCAGCACGTCGAGCGTGTACACCCACTGGTCGCCCTCGGTGAACCCTCCGTCGGCCCAGGAACCGTCGAGGTTACGGGACTGCATGAAGCCGGTGGAAGTGTTGAACAGCTTCTTGTAGTTGTTGCTGCGCGCCAGGAACATATGGGCGTCGGCGGTCTTGCCCACCTTCTTGGCGATCTGCGCGACCGCCCAGTCCTCGTAGGCGTAGTCCAGCGTGCGCGACCCGGCCTCAGAGGTGTGGTCGGCTGCGACCCAGCCGTTCCGCTTGTAAGTGGTCAGACCCGCTCTCGCCTCCACGGGTGTGCCCTGCTCGCGGTCGTGGAAGTCCAGTTCGGTGTCCCGGTCCGGTGGTGTCATCGCGTCCTTGTACACCGCCCGGTAGGCCAGTTCGCGGTCGAACCCGGTGAAGCCCTTCGCCATGTCCTCGGCGATGATCGAGTCGGCGTTCGTGCCGACCATGATGTTGGTCTCCGTGATGTTCTTCCACATCGGCAACCAGCCGCCCTGCTGGTAGTCCTGGAGCATCGAGGTGACCATGCCGTTGATGCGTTCCGGGGCGAAGAGCGTCAAGAACGCGTTCTCCGCCCGGTAGGTGTCCCACGTCGAGTACCCGGTGTAGCTGACGCCGGAGTGGACCTTGTCGTCGTAGGCGCTGTAGTAGCGGCCATGCTCGGACATCTCCGACGGGTACTGCAGGGCGTGGTACATCGCGGTGTAGAAGACGGCCTTCTGGTCAGGCGTGGCACCCGTCAGATCGACCCGGTCGAGCTTGCCGCTCCACTGCGCCCGGGTCCTGGCCACGGTCTGCTCGAAGCTCTGGTCGTCGGGCACTTCGGCGGCGAGGTTGGCGCGTGCCTGGGTGACCGAGATGAACGAAGTCGCGATCCGGACCTGGACCTTCTGGGTGCCGGACGGGAAGCGCACGTACGCGGACACATTGCCGTCGGTGCGGTCGGCCCGGCCCTCGTACCGGGTGGCCCCCGTGGCGGTGCCGTAGCCGGCGAAGGGGGTGTCGAACCGCGCGACGAAGTACCCCTTGAAGTGGGGTGCCTTGAACGGGCCGAGGTCGCTGTCCTGCCGGTCGGGGTTGTAGCCGGTGATCTCCCGCGCTCGGGGATCGACGTGCACCTGGCCCGTGATGCCCGGCCGCGTGGCCTGCAGGACGAAATTGGACTCCGCGCCGTGCGGGTAGGTCATCCGCAGGAACCCGACCCGTGAGGTCGCTGTCATCTCCGTCCGGAGTGTCTGCCCTGCGCCCGTCTGCATGTTCACCGTGTAGCGCGCGGGCGAGGCGGTCTCGTCGGCATGGGTGAACGCCAGCCCGCGGTCGGCCGCGGCCGTCTTCACGGCGCCGACCCCCGGCATGCCCACCACATAGCCGGAGTCGCCCATCCAGATCGCCGGCTGGTGCGTGCCGATGAAGCCGGTGATCTTCGGGTCGTTGAGGTGGTACGGAGTTCGGCTGACGTAGTTGTCCCGGGTCATCGGCGACCACCTGGTCATACCGAACGGCGGAGCCGTGCTGGGGATCATGCCGCCGTACTCGGTACTGCTGGCACCGGTCGTCCCGATGAACGGGTTGACCAGGCTCACATTCGACGATCTGCCGTCCGCCCGGCTGGTGGCGGCGAACGGCGGGAGGCACAGGGCCACGAGCGCGGTCACGATCATGATCGTCCACGTCAGGGGCGCCGGCCCGGAGAATCGGCCGAGCCTGTGGATGCCCGAACCACCAGGTCTCTCCAGGTACATGACACACCTCCGAGTGGCAGCGTTGTCGAAGCGATCGAGTCTCGCACGAGCGGGGACCGAGCGCGGCGGTGTCGCCACGCCGGTCCCCGACCGGGGCAGCCGCGGGTCCGTGTTCCCACGGCCCCGGCTGCCGGATGTTCAGCCGGTCTACGAGGCGAGCACGTGGACCGGGGTGGTGGGCGCCGACATCAGGCCCGTCACCGGATCGACGCCGGCTGCGGTGAGTACCGCCCGCCCGCGCGGGACGTGCGCGCCGCAGCGCCAGTTCCCGTGCCGGTCGGCGGGTTGGTTCACGCAGGCGGGCTTGCCGGACACCGAGACGGTGATCAGTTCGCCCGGGGTGGCGGTGCCCTCGATCCGTACCTGGCCCGCGTGGATCGAGGAATTGTCCGCCGGCTTCGCGAGCACCGGCGCGGAGACCGCCTTGCCCGGCACGGTCACCAGGGCACCGGCCACGGAGGCGAAGGTGCCGCCGGATGCGGGGTTCTTCGTACCGGTGGCGGTCACCGTCATCGTGTGCTGCTTGGCGGGGTCGAGACCGGTGCGGGTGAACACCGGTGTCAGGCCGCCGCTGTTGCTGTAGAGGTCGGCAGCGGTGGGCGAGTCGCCGTCCACCGACACATTGACGATGCCGTTGCTGTCGTTGGCCATGGACTGGAGAGTGACGCCGTCCCCCCGGAAGGTGAGCGTCGCCTTGTCGCCGGGGGTGTCGTCCCACGTGTTTCCGCCGCCGGACTGCCATGAGCCGCTGTACTGCCACTGGTTCACCGCGCCGCCGATGGTGGCGTAGCTGACGTTCGTCACCGATTCCGGGGTGTGTGTGCCGGGCGGCAGCGTCACCGGGACGGCCGGATCGGTCAGCGTGCTCACCTTCAGGTTGTCGTACTGCTCGCCGGCCAGGTAGCCGCCGGCGACGAGACCGACCTTTCCGGCGGAGAAGGAGGTGTCCGTGACCGAGCCGACCGTGGTGCCGTCGACCGAGGCGTAGATCAGCGATCCGGCGAACGTGAGTGCCAGGTTGTGCCAGGTCTTCAGCCCGGCCGCCGAGGACACGGTTCCGCCGGTCAGCGACGCCGCGGGCTTCCCGGAGCCATCGGCGCGGTTGATCGACCAGGCGCCGGTGTCGCTGAGGGTGAGCGAGTAGTAGTGCACCCGGGACGGGTCTTCCTCCGTGCCGCCGAGATTGCTCTGGCGGCCCAGGATCCCGACCGAGCCCGGCTTGGCGTTACGCACGTCGGCGGACACCTGGTAGTTGCTCCACGCTGCGCTGCCGCCCACCGTGTAGGGGTAGGGGGTCTGGATGTTCGACTGCCACTCAAGCGGCTTGGCCGGAGTGTCCATCTGAACGCACTTACCGGCACGGCCCGCACACGGCTCGACGGTGAACGCGCCCTCCATGGTGGCCAGGTAGCGGGCCTGCTGGCCCTGGGTCCCCGTGGTGAACGAGTCGGAGTAGGGCAGTGGGAGCGGCTTGCTCGCCGGCACCGCGGTGCTTCCCTTGTGCTGCCCGGTGGTGGTGGTGAACGAGTAGAGGTAGTTCGGCTGAAGGGTCATCGTCACCGTGCCGTGCGCGTCGGGCACGAGCGTCCGGCCCTGCGCGAACCACTGCGAACGGTCGCCGGAGACCAGGTTGGTGCTCCAGACGTGCACGGGCCGGGTGGACAGGCCGCCACTGACGGTGAGCTTGACCGTCTGCGGGCCGGTGGCCCGGGTCGTCTCGACGACGGAACTCCAGTCCTTGCCGCCTGGCGACTTCAACGTCACGTAGCTGCCGACCTGGTCGGAGGTCTGGCCGCCCAGATAGCCGCTGGCGCCGTCCAGGTACTGCCAGCCCGGCTGCGCGAACTGCGTCGTGTGCGCGGTCACCCACGTCGACAGGCCGACGTCGTACGAACCCGTCCACGGCTCGTTGGCCATGACCAGTCCTTGGTCGGCGAAGCCGACGTCCGGGTAGGCCGAGGCGACGACCGGCCAGTTGATGCTCGCGGTCATCCGGCCGTCGACGTAGTCGATGTTGTCGGCACGGGCCATCGGCAGACCGCCGGCGTTGTAGCTCATCGAGCCCTGTTCACTGGCCCACAGCGGCGTGTTCAGTGCCTGAGCGGCCTGCGAGGAGGGGCAGGACGTCTCCACGTTGGGGTAGTCCGAGATCGGCGTGGGGCCGTTCCACCCGCAGGGGTAGTGCTCACCGATGGCCGATACCGCCTTGGCGAAGTCCGCGTCCTGCGCCATGGCCCCGCTGACATCCGAGAACGAGCTGACCTGATCCGCGGCCACCAACTTGACCCCGGAGAAGCCGTGCTGGTCCAGCGCGGCCCGAAGGTCCTTCCACCAGGCCGCGGTCCAGCCGCCCTTCTCGTTCCAGCCGCCCATGTAGGCGAAGGTGAGGCCGCGCTGCTTGGCGCAGCCCAGCCAGTCGGTGATGTACTGGATGCCGTTCTGCGTGTACATGCTGGAGCCGACCCAGCCCGGTGCCGCCCAGGTCAGCCCGTAGAGCTTGATGTGGGGGTTGCGCTTCAGCGCCTGCTGGGCGAGCCAGAACTCGTACCCCGCCTGGCAGTTGATCGCCCCCCGGGTCTCTTCGATCGTCTGCTCGGCGCCGGAAGTGGTGTTTCCGTCCCCGCTGGTCTCGACCTTGAGGATCTGGAGGTTGGCGCCGTATCCGGGCTTGAAGAGGTAGTCCAGGATCGCGTTGCGCTGTGCGGCCGGGTAGTCGGTGAGCAGCCGGGTGTTGCCACCGCCGCCGCTGATCGCGCCGAGCCCGTCGAAGGTACGGCCGGAGTCCTGGCCGTTGACCGCTATCGACGTGCCCGGCAACGCGGTTGCGCCGGCTCGGGCCGGGGCCAGCAGGACCGCCGCAGCGGCCATGATCAGGGCCAGGACGGCGGCGACGGCCACGAAGCGGTCCCCGCCACCCGCCTGCCGTTTGTCTCTGTGCGTGTACATGGCTTGTCTCCTGGAGCGACGACGTCCTCATCGATGGATGACTGCTGGTCCGGCGGAATGATGTGTGAAACCGATCGCTAAACACACTTGAAACAACTAAACCAATCAGATTCGCTCAGACGCCTGAGGGTAAGCAGCCGCTCGCACGGCGTCAAGGTTTCGCACAAGTAACGTCCGCGCAGGATTGATTGGAACGAGGCCGCATCGATCAACTTCACTCAGCCGTGGGCGTGTTCGGAGCATCGGCGGACCACCCGCGACCCCCGAGCGCCACGGATTCGCCGCCGGGACTTGAGGCGGCCCTCAGTTCCGTCGGGAACAGGCACAGATCGGCCAGGTGCCGGCGGACCGGCGGACCGGCGGACCGGCGGACCGGCTTGATGATGTTGTCGCCGGCTCGGGAGACGCCTCCGCCGCCGATGACCAGCGACGGGTCGACGGTCATCGACATAACGGCGAATCAGGTGTGCAGGTCGCGTGCGAAGCGGTCGACGTACCGACCCCGCGGGCGGCGCCCATGAGCTGCTCACCCGGCTCGCGCGACGGGCCCGTTGACTGTCGTACTCAGCCGGGCCTCGCCTTGGTCTCTTGAGGGAGGCCTCAAGCAAAGAAACGCCCTGATCGATCAGGCGCTGAGGGCCCTCACCTCGCGATCGGCCGGACAGCTCCCAGGTGCTGGGAAGTCGATCACGATGAGGCGACGCAACCACGCGATCCACCGCATCGTCACGGACCTCGGCCGTTTACGGAACAGGAGAAAACGTCAGCCGGCTGGCCGGCTCCGTGCGCACCACAGCCCCGTCCACCATGCGGGTCACGTTCCCGTGGTCGGCGCATCGTCCGAGACTGTCCGCTGCACCTGACCGCCATCGGCGGCCACCACTCCCAGAAGTACCTCGCTGAGCGTGGCCATGTCAGCGGCCATGTCGATGTCCGGGTCAAGGAGCCATTGCAATTGGAGGCCGTCGACCGCCGCCAGCAGGATCCGCGCCGCCCAGTCCGCGTCAGGTGTACTGCGCTCGGCCCCGAGGTCCTGCCGGTGTTCGACGCCGTCGGTCAGCAGACTGCCCAGGCTCTCGCGAAGGCGGGGGTAGCGCTCGGTGAAGTAGGCATGGGCCGGATGGTCAGGTTCGGCCGCCGCGGCGGCAACGTCCAGGAAGAGCTTGACCAGGCCGGGCGTCGTGGCGTTGTGGGCGAGGAGTTCGAATGCCGCCTTCGGATCACTGCC
Organism: Streptomyces sp. NBC_00440; assembly: GCF_036014215.1. Classification (NCBI taxonomy): domain Bacteria; kingdom Bacillati; phylum Actinomycetota; class Actinomycetes; order Kitasatosporales; family Streptomycetaceae; genus Streptomyces; species Streptomyces sp. NBC_00440. The sequence goes on along the minus strand of NZ_CP107921.1, from coordinate 6,381,192 downwards.
GGCATCCCCGAACGCGGTCCGATCGGCCTTCTCCCGCGCCTGCAGGACGGCGGTGAACAGTTCCTCGCGGCTGCCGAAGTGGTGCATGACCCCGGCATCGGTCATGCCTACACGCTGGGCGATGTCCCGCACGGAAACGCCACGGCTCCCGGCCTCCGTATAGGCGGCCAGGGCGGCGTCGATGATCTGCTCCCGCCTGGCGACGGTCTTGCGGTAGGGGCCCCTGGGGCTGCGGCTGCTCACCACGCGAGTCTAGGCCGCCGGGCGAGCCTCCCTGTCGAAAACATTGACACTCAATGTTTTTAATCCCATGCTGACCGGGTCAAATCCTCAGCTCCCCTGCGCAGCGATGTGCTGCTCGCCGCTCCGTCGCCGGGGCCTCCTCAGCCCTCCTCCTGCGGCTTCACCGAAACGGACCCCCATGCATGACAGCAAGCACACGAAGCGACCGGAACACCTGACGCTGGGTCAGAAGGCGGCGCTGACCTCGGGCGGCGACTTCTGGCACACCCAGACGCTGCCGAAGGCCGGAATCGCACCGGTCATGCTCGCCGACGGCCCGCACGGCCTGCGCAAACAGCCCGAGGGAGGCGATGCCCTGGGCATCGGGACGAGCGTGCCCGCCACATGTTTCCCGCCGTTGGTGGGCCTCGGCTCGTCCTGGAATCCCTCCCTGGTGGAACGGGTGGGCAGGGCGATCGCCCGCGAGGCGATCGCGCATCAGGTCGGCGTCGTACTGGGGCCGGGCGTCAACATCAAGCGCTCGCCCCTGGGCGGCCGGAACTTCGAGTACGTCAGTGAGGATCCGCTCCTCACAGGGTGCGTCGGCGCGGCCTGGGTCAACGGTGTGCAGTCCCTCGGCGTGGGCACGTCGCTCAAGCACTTCGCGGTCAACAGCCAGGAGACGGACCGTCTTCGGGTCAGTGCCGAGGTGGACGAGCGGACCCTGCGCGAGATCTACCTGCCCGCGTTCGAGCACATCGTCACCACGGCTCGGCCGACCACCGTCATGTGTGCGTACAACGGTGTCAACGGCGTCCCGTGCAGCCAGAACAGCTGGCTGCTGACCGACGTACTCCGCGGCGAGTGGGGTTTCGACGGCCTGGTGGTCAGCGACTGGGGCGCGGTGTCCGACCGTGCCGCCGCGCTCGAAGCCGGCCTCGACCTGGAGATGCCGCCGTCCGGCGCGGACCACACCCTGGTCGAGGCCGTGCGCGCGGGCGACCTCGACGAGCAGTACCTGGACGCCTCCGCGCGGCGGGTCCTTGAGCTGATCGAACGCACCGCCCGAGCCCGGGACACCGAGATCGATACCGCCGCAGGCGCGGAGGAGCACCACGCCCTGGCCCGGGTGGCCGCCACCGAATCGGCGGTGCTGCTGAGGAACGAGGGCAGCGTGCTGCCGCTGGATCCGCACGCCGGCACCCCCCTCGCCGTCATCGGGGCTTTCGCCGAAACACCCCGATTCCAGGGCGGCGGCAGCTCGCACGTGGTGCCTACCCGCGTCGACAATGCGCTGGAAGCCATCCGGGCGACCGTCACCGACCCCGCGCGGATCCGCTTTGCCACCGGGTTCACGCTCGACGGAATCCCGGACGGACAGCTCGTCGAGCAGGCCGTGGAGGCCGCGCGCGGTGCCGCGCAGGTGCTGCTCTTCCTGGGGCTGCCCGATGCGGCCGAGTCCGAGGGATTCGACCGCACCGACATCCTGCTCCCCGCCGACCAGCTCGCCCTGCTGAACGCCGTCGCAGAGACCGACGCGAGCATCGTCGTCGTCCTGTCCAACGGCGCCACCGTGCAGATGACCCCGTGGCAGGACAGGACCGCTGCGGTGCTGGAGGGTTGGCTGCTCGGTCAGGCCGGCGGATCGGCCCTCGCCGACCTGCTGTTCGGCATCGCCAACCCCTCCGGACGACTCACCGAAACGGTCCCGCTGCGCCTGGAGGACACCCCGTCCTATCTGCACTTCCCCGGTGGCGACGGCCATGTCCACCACGGCGAGGGCCTGTTCGTCGGATACCGCTCCTACGACACCCTCGGCAAGGCGGTCGCCCACCCCTTCGGCCACGGCCTGAGCTACACCACCTTCGCCTACAGCGATCTCGACGTGACCGAAACAGGCCCGAACCGCTTCGCCGCCTCCTTCACCGTGACCAACAGCGGCTCGCGGGCCGGAGCGGAGGTCACGCAGTTGTACGTCCACCAGCCGGTGTCGCGGCTGCGGCGCCCCGTCCAGGAACTCAAGGCGTTCGAGAAGGTGTTCCTGGACCCGGGCGAGCACACCCGCGTGACCCTCGATCTGGACGAACGGTCCTTCGCATACTGGTCGCCGCGCGACAGCGGATGGAGGGTCGACCCAGGTGCGTTCGAGCTACGCATCGGGGCCTCCTCCCGCGACGTGCGTCTTCGGGCCACCGTGCACTGCGACGGCACTGCACGCCCGGGCCGGCTCGCCGCCGACTCGACGATCGGCGAGTGGCTGGCCGATCCGGTCGGAGGCCCGCTGCTCGCGGCAGCCATGGCGACCGACCTGGCCGACTCCCCCGTGTCCGTGACCTTGGACGCCTCCGAGATCTCCGCCATGGCAGCCGCATTGCCGCTCACACGCATACCGGCATTCCTCGCCGGCGTCACACACGACCACATCGCCGCGCTGGTCGCCGCCGCCGGCGAGGCCCGGGCCACCACCGAAGCCTGATCCACCGCCGCACGGCCGGAAGCGTCACTCAGCCGTGCGGTGTCCCGCCCCGCCCCGCCACCGCCGCCCCGTGGCCCCGTCGCCCGCGCCCATTCCCGTACACACGAAAGAACCTGACCATGAGTTCCGATCGCCACCTGCCCGGCAGCTTCCTGTGGGGCGCCTCCACCTCCGCGCACCAGACCGAGGGCGGCAACACCAACAGCGACTGGTGGGCCTTCGAGCACAGCGGCATCGACGTCATCAAGGAACCCAGCGGTGACGCCTGCGACAGCTACCACCGCTGGCCGGAGGACATGGACCTCCTCGCCGAACTCGGCTTCACCGATTACCGGTTCAGCATCGAGTGGTCACGTATCGAACCGGCACCGGGTGAGTTCTCCCGCGCTGCCGTCGCCCATTACCGGCGCATGGTCGAAGGTGCTCTCGACCGCGGCCTGCGCCCCATGGTGACGCTGCACCACTTCACCACCCCGCGCTGGTTCATGGAGCGTGGCGGCTGGGCCGCCGCCGGATCCGACGAGCTGTTCGCCCGCTATGTCGAAGCGGCATCACTCGTCTTCGCCTCCGGTGTCGACCATGTCTGCACCATCAACGAGCCCAACATGGTCGCGGTCATGGCGGCCATTCAGCGCGCGCTCACAACTGACGGCTTCCAGAAGTCAGTTGGGCTGCTGCTGCCGGACGAGGCCACCACCGAGGCCCTGATCCGGGCCCACGCCTGCGCCGTCGAGACGGTCAAGTCCCGCGCGCCGCACGTACGTACAGGCTGGTCCGTCGCCAACCAGGTCTATCAGGCGCTGCCCGGCGCCGAGGACGTCGCGACGGCGTTCCGTTACCCGCGTGAGGATGTCTTCCTGGAGGCCGCCCGCGGCGACGACTGGCTCGGCGTGCAGTCCTACACCCGCGGACTCATCGGCCCCGACGGGCCGCTGCCCGTTCCCGACGACGTCGAACGCACCCTCACCGGCTGGGAGTACTACCCGCAGGCTCTCGGAGAAGCCGTACGCCACTGCGCCGCGCTCGTACCCGGCACACCGCTGATCGTCACCGAGAACGGCATCGCCACCGCCGACGACGCCCGCCGCGTCCACTACACCGCCGGCGCCCTGGACTCTCTCGCCCGCGCCATGCACGACGGCATCGACGTCCGCGGCTACTTCCACTGGAGCGCCCTGGACAACTACGAATGGGGCCGCTACGAGCCGACGTTCGGCCTGATCGCCGTCGACCGCGAGACCTTCGCCCGCACCCCCAAGCCCTCCGCCGGCTGGCTCGGTGCCGTCGGACGCAGCCGCATCCTGCCCGCCGTCGGTGAGAGCCCGGCTGGGTGAACACCGGCTGCTGAGTCCGTCCTTGTCCCGGGAGGCGGCGGCCCTGACACCGCCGCCTCCCGTCAGCCGTCCACGAAACCCGCCTCGTGAACGGCCGGAAAGTCCCCGCCCGAGTAACCGTCCCACCCACCCCCGCACGAAAGGAGTCGTCCTCGTCATGAAGGCGATCATGGTGATGTTCGACAGTCTGAACCGGCACCTGCTGCCCCCGTACGGAGGTGACTGGACGCATGCCCCCAACTTCGCCCGGCTCGCGGAGCGCACGGTGGCCTTCGACAACGCCTACGCGGGCTCGATGCCGTGCATGCCGGCCCGCCGTGAGCTCCACACCGGCCGCTACAACTTCCTGCACCGCAGCTGGGGACCGCTGGAGCCGTTCGACGACTCCATGCCCGAGCTGCTCAAGCAGAACGGCGTGTACACGCACCTGGTCAGCGACCACCCGCACTACTGGGAGGACGGCGGGGCCACCTACCACGGCCGCTACAACACCTGGGAGTTCTTCCGCGGCCAGGAGGGCGACCCGTGGAAGGGCCACGTGGCGGACCCGCCGATCCCGGAAACCCTGAAGAAGCTGCGCTCCGAGGGCTTCAGGCAGGACTGGGTGAACCGCGCCTACATGCCGACCGAGGACCGTCACTCGCAGACTCTGACGTTCGACGCCGGACTGGAGTTCATCCATACCAACCGGGAGGAGGACCGCTGGTTCGTACAGATCGAAACGTTCGACCCGCACGAGCCCTTCTTCAGTCACCAGCAGTACAAGGACCTCTATCCGCACGACTACGACGGCCCCAACTTCGACTGGCCCGACTACGCGCGGGTGACACAGACCGACGCCCAGGTCGAGCACGCCCGCTACGAGTACGCGGCCCTGCTGTCCATGTGCGACCGCTCGCTGGGACGCGTCCTGGACACCATGGACGAGTTGGGTCTGTGGGACGACACCCTCCTGATCGTCAACACCGATCACGGTCTGCTGCTCGGCGAGAAGGGCTGGTGGGGCAAGAGCGTCCAGCCCTGGTACAACGAGTTGGTCCGGCTGCCGCTGTTCGCGTGGGACCCCCGGGTGCAGGCGGCGGGCGAGCACCGGCAGGCCCTGGTCCAGACGATCGACATCGCGCCGACGCTCCTGGACTACTTCGATGTCGATGTGCCCGCCGACATGCAGGGCGCGCCGCTGCCTGTCGCCGACGACACCGCCGTCCGCGAGGCCGGCCTCTTCGGTATCCACGGCGGCCACGTCAACCTCACCGACGGCCGGCACGTCTACATGCGCGCCCCCGCCACCCCGCAGAACGCTCCCCTGGAGGAACACACGCTGATGCCGACCCACATGCGCGGGCGCTTCTCACCCGCGGAGCTGGCCGGCGCCGAGTTGGCGGAACCCTTCACCTTCACCAAGGGTGTACGGACCCTGCGCACCCAAGGCCGGACGTTCTTCAATCCCTACCAGCACGGCACGCTCCTGTTCGACCTGGCGAGCGACCCCGAGCAGCGGACGCCGATCATTGACGACGACGCCGAGCAGCGTATGGCCACCCTCATGGTGGAGTTGATGCGTGCCACGGACGCACCACCCAGTCAGTACGAACGGCTCGGTCTGCCCGCCGATGGGCCGGTGGGCGAGGAACATCTACTGGCCCGTCGTCAGGCCGAACAGGCCGGCAAGGCGGCCGAGCCGATGCCGCGCGCCGACGACTACCCGGCCGGCCGCCTCTCGCTGCGCACGCCGGTCAAGGCGCTGATCTCCGATCCCATGGCGGTGGAGATCCTGCGCCGTCATATGCCCGGACTCGTCGACTCCGAGCTCCTCCAGATCGTCGGGGCCACACCGCTCATCGACCTTGTCGCGCTCTCGGGCGGGTTCCTGTCCCCCGCGAGCCTGCGTGAGGTCGCCGAAGAACTCGCCGCGCTCTGACACGACGAGCCGTGCACCGATGCGGTCGAGTTCTGGAGACCCACGGTCACGCACGTGAGAGAGCCGGTGGCAAGGATGCCGTCCTCTGTCGCCGGTGCACGCACCCTCCCACCTCACCTCACCTCACCCTCACCCGCTCCCGCTCCCGCTCCCGCTCCCGCGCAGAAAGAGGTTCGTGGTGACCGACCTCGCCCGCGATCCCGCCAAACCCCACGAGGATGCCAAGGGCGCTGTGGTCCCGGACCGCTGGCGACAACTGCCCCTCCTCGGTGGCACGATGCTCATCGACAGCGCCGAAAGCGGTCTGATCAGCGGTCTGTTCCCCGTCATCCGGCATGCTCTGGGCCTGTCGCTCGGCGCCCTGGGCGTGCTGGGCGCCGCCGGTAAACTCATCGGCGTCATCACCGCCCCGCTGTGGGTATGGCTGGCACACCGCTGGTCCCGCAAAGGCGTCCTCATCGTCTCCACCGGCCTGTGGGGCGTGTGGGGCGTGGCAGCAGGATTCGCACAGAACTTCACCCAGCTCCTCATCCTCACCACCGTGCTCGCCGCCGGTTATGCCGCCGCCCAGCCCATCGTCACCGAAATCATCGGCGACCTGTTCGACACCCCCTCGCGCGGCCGAGCCGTCGGCCTTCTCTACGGAGGGGTCGCGCTGACCAGCGCCATCGTGGCAGCGCTCAAGGGGCAGTTGGCCGGCTTCGATGACGGCTGGCGCTGGGGTCTGTGGGGGATCGGTATCTTCAACATCCTCTTCAGTCTGGTGCTGTGGCTGTGGCTGCGCGACCCCGGCCACGGCGCGGCCGAACCCCAGCTCGCCGACCTCGCCCCCAAGGCCCGCAGAGCGACCGCGAGCGTCACCCGGGCCCAGATCGCGGCGCTGCTGAAGATCCGCACCTTCCAGCTCCTGCTGATCTCCCGCCTCATGTCCGGCCATCTGGTGGGGGCCGCATTCGCCGTCGTCTTCCTCGTCGACGTCCACGGCTTCACCACCCAGGCTGCCTCCGTCATCCTGCTCCCCCTCGGCATCGGCTACTTCGCCGGTACCGTGCTCGGCGGTCTCGTGGCCGACTGGGCCTCCCGCCGCAGCCCTCGCTACGGGCTGCCCGCCGTGCTGCAGACCGCACAGATCGCCTTCGCCGTCCTGGCCTACTTCGGCACCCAGTTCGACTACGGTTCCCTCGCCCTGTTCGCCGTGTTCTTCGCCCTCATGGGGACGGCGCAGGGCGTCAACCCCGGCGTCAACCGCCCGATGGTCATGGCGGTCACACCGCCCGAACTGCGCGGAGCCGCCTTCACCGTCTACGGCTCGATCGCCGAGGCCATTGCCTGGGCCGTCTTCAGCCTGGGCGCCGGGTATCTCGGCGACACCATCGGACTACGGGCTGTGTTCCTGTGGGTCCTGGTCGTTCTGATGCTCGCCAACGGCGCCTTCCTGACCCTGCTGTACCGCCCGTACGCCGACGACGTGCTCCACGCCCAGCAGGAACTGGACCAGCGACGATCGACCGCCCTGTCCTGACCGGCCCACCGACCGACCCACCGACCGACCGAGGTGAGAACTGTGCCCGACCGCCGTCCCGTTCCCAGCTGTTGCATGCCGCGAGGCGGCGGCGCTACCAGGGCGACCCCCCTGGCGCCACCGGCTCGACGTGGCAGCGGCGAGGGCATGGCCCGAATTCCCGGCGGCCCGTTCCTGATGGGCGGCCAGGGCAGCCACACTCTGCACGCCGACGGCGAAGGCCCGGTCCGGGAGGTACACGTGGCCCCGTTCCTCATCGACGTGCACGCCGTCACCAACGACGCCTTCCGCGCTTTCGCCGAGGACAGCGGCTATGCCACCGATGCCGAACGGATCGGCTGGTCATACGTCTTCGCCGGCTTCCTGCCCGACCGCCTTCGCCGAGGTGCGCCGAGTCCCGGCCACAGCCCGTGGTGGTGCGCGGTGCCCGCCGCCACCTGGGCACGGCCCGAAGGGCCCGGCAGCAGCCTCGATGGCAGGGGCGACCACCCGGTGGTCCATGTGTCCTGGAACGATGCCACGGCATATGCGCACTGGGCGGGCAAACGCCTGCCCACGGAGGCGGAGTGGGAGTGCGCGGCACGCGGCGGCCTCGCCCAGCGCCGCTATCCCTGGGGCGACGAGCTGAACCCGGAGGGTGAGTACCGGTGCAACATCTGGCGCGGCCGCTTCCCCCATCACAGCACCGGCGACGACGGCTTCCACGGCACCGCACCCGTCGACGCGTTCCGTCCCAACGGCTACGGACTGTTCAACATGGTCGGCAACGTATGGGAGTGGTGCGCGGACTGGTGGACCACCGACCACCACAGGCACGGGCTCACCGACCCGACAGGGCCCGCAAACGGGGACGCCAAGGTCATCCGGGGCGGCTCCCACATGTGTCACGCCTCCTACTGCAACCGCTATCGTGTCGCGGCACGCACCGCCAACACCCCCGACAGCTCCAGCGGCCACGCCGGATTCCGCTACGCCCGCGACATGCCGCGCCCAACCTGAGTTCCGCAAGGCCGGGGATTCCTTGGCCGGACTCCTGCCGAGACTTGGATCCATGGGCCGAAAGACCGGGTCCAACACCTGGCCCCGGTCAACGCACCGATCCGGACACCACCACCCGAACCCGCAGGTCAGGCGGCCTTCGCGAGGGGCTCCAGAATCGCCACGCACTCCACATGGTGCGTCATCGGGAACAGATCGAACGCCCGCAGCACCCGCACCTTGTACCCGCCCTCCCGGAAGTACGCCAGGTCCCGGGCCAGCGCTGCCGGGTCGCACGCGACGTACGCGATACGGCGGGCGCCCAGGGCCGACAAGTGCTTGACCGTCTGCTTGCCCGCGCCCGCTCGGGGCGGGTCCAGGACGATCAGGTCGGTCTCGGTGATGCCCGTGCGGGGCAGGGCCGCCTCGACCTTGCCGTGTTCGATGCGGACCCTCGGCAGTTCCTTCAGGTTGTGCCTGGCGTCCTCGCATGCGCGCTTGGAGGACTCGATGCCGAGCACCGCGCCCTGCTCGCCGACCCGTTCGGCGATGGCGCCCGCGAACAGGCCGACTCCGCAGTACAGGTCGAGCGCCGTGTCGCCCTTGCGGGGCATCAGGCCCTGCATCACAGCCTTCAGCAGAGTGTCGGCCGCCTGCGGGTGGACCTGCCAGAAGCCGCCCATGCCGACGCGGTACGTGCGGCCGTCGGCCCGTTCGCGGACGAAGGGGCGGCCGTGGACGCGGTGCACTCCCCCGTCGTGTTCCTCGACGCGCAGCACGGAGACCGGCTGGTCGAGCTCGACCAGCGGCAGCCGGCCGCCCGGCTTCGGGGTGAGGACGACCTGGCGGTCGCTGGAGCCGGTGGCCGCGATGGCCTCGACCGATGCCAGCTGCGGCCACTCGCGCTTCTCGATGCCCAGTTCCGTGACGCCCGGCGCCGCGATCATGCAGTGGTCGATCGGCTCGACCTCGTGCGAGCGGTGCTTGCGCAGCCCCGCCCTGCCCTGGTCGTCCACCGTGTACTGGACCCGGGTGCGCCACGCGGGCACCTCGCCCGCGGGAAGCTTGTCGCCCTCGGCGGGCATCACGGTGCCGTCCCAGCCCGCTTCCTCCGGGGTCAGGCCCGCCAGCCGCTGGAGCTGCTCGGCGATCACTTCGCCCTTGAGCCTGCGCTGTGCGCCCGGCTTGGCGTGCTGCCAGTCGCAGCCGCCGCACCGGCCGGGGCCGGCGAAGGGGCACGGGGCCTCGACCCGGTCCTTGGACGCCTCGATGATCCGGACGGCGTCGGCCCGCAGGAAGCGTGAGCTCGCCTCGCCATCGGTCACCCGGGCGACGACCTTCTCGCCGGGCAGGGTGTGCCGTACGAAGAGGACGCGGCCCTCCTCGTTGCGGGCGATGCAGTGGCCGCCGTGCGCGACGGGGCCGACCTCGACCTCGTACTCCTCCCCGACCAGCGATGACGTGGGTTCTGTCTGCATGGCGGGGGGACTCCAGAAGATCAAAAGGGAACAGCCGGACAACGACCCACCAGTCTACGTGGGTGTTGCCCGGCTGTTCACCAGTCGCCGTCGGATGCAGGCGGAACGCCGGCAGAACAGACCGGGCCGGTGCCGGCCCGGCCCGTCCGCTCAGCTCTCGCCCTTCGGCCCCTTCGTGTTCTTCGTGTCCTTCGTGTTCTTCGTACCCTTGGCGCCCTTCGCGCCCTTCCCTGCGGCAGCGCCCACGGGCTCCTCGGGCCGCCTGGCCACCGGGCCCCGGCGCACCGCGCCCGGCGCGTTCCAGTCGGCCCGCTTCTTCGCGCGCTTCTTCGCGAGTTCCGAGGACTCCAGCTGGTACGGGACCGAGGTCACCATGACACCGGGGGTGAAGAGCAGCCGCCCCTTCAGGCGCAGGGCGCTCTGGTTGTGCAGGACGTGCTCGTACCAGTGCCCCACCACGTACTCGGGGATGTAGATGGAGACCACGTCCCGCGGGCTCTCGCGCCGCAGGCCCCGTACGTACTCGATGATCGGCCGGGTGATCTCCCGGTACGGGGAATCCAGGATCTTCAGCGGCACATTGATGCCGCGCCGCTCCCAGTCCTCCTTGAGCGCCTTCGTCTCGGCCGGGTCCACGCCGATGGAGAGCGCCTCCAGGCGGTCGGAGCGCATCAGCTTCGCGTAACCGAGCGCGCGCAGCGTCGGCTTGTGGAGCTTGGAGACCAGCACGATCGAGTGGACGCGCGACGGGCGCAGGCTGTCGTCGGACGGCTCGTCCGGCGCCGCGATCTCCTCGGCCACCCGGTCGTAGTGCTTGCGGATCGCGGTCATGGTCCCGAAGAAGATCACCATGCCGAGCAGGGCGACCCAGGCGCCGTGGGTGAACTTGGTGGCCAGGACGACGACCAGCACCAGACCGGTGAAGAAGGCGCCGAAGGCGTTGATCGCACGCGAACGGATCATGTGGCGGCGCTTGTTGGGGTCCTTCTCCGTCGCCAGGTGGCGGTTCCAGTGCCGGACCATGCCGGTCTGGCTGAGGGTGAAGGAGACGAACACGCCGACGATGTACAGCTGGATCAGCCGTGTCGAGTCGGCGCCGTAGATCACCACGAGCAGCACGGCGGCGCCCGCCAGCAGCACGATGCCGTTGGAGAAGGCCAGCCGGTCGCCCCGGGTGTGCAGCTGGCGCGGCAGGTAGCGGTCCTGGGCGAGGATCGAACCGAGCAGCGGGAAGCCGTTGTACGCGGTGTTGGCGGCCAGGAAGAGGACCAGCGCCGTCGCCGCGGCGAGGACCACGAACAGGAAGGTGCCGTTGCCGAACACGGCGGCGGCCACCTGCGAGATCACCGGGTCCTGGTTGTAGCCGGACCCCACCGGGACACCGTGGTTGAGCAGATCGGTGGCGGGGTTGGACGCCATCCGCACGTTGGTGGCCATGGCGAGGCCGATGATTCCGCAGAACATCGTGACGGCCAGGATGCCCATCAGCGCCAGCGTGGACGCGGCGTTCTTGCTCTTCGGCTTGCGGAAGGCCGGCACGCCGTTGCTGATCGCCTCGACGCCGGTGAGCGCCGCACAGCCGGAGGAGAAGGCCCGCAGCAGCAGGAAGACCATGGCGAAGCCGCTGAGGCCGCCCCGCTCGGCGTGGATCGTGAAGTCCGCGGTCGGGGCCTTCATGGTGTCGCCGAGCACGAACCCCCTGAAGGCGCCCCACGCGATCATGATGAAGACGCCGGCGACGAAGACGTACGTAGGAATAGCGAAAAGCTTCCCCGATTCCTTCACACCGCGCAGGTTCATCAGGGTCAGCAACACGATGATCGCGACGGCGCAGAACACCTTGTGCTCGACGACGAAGGGGATCGCCGAGCCGAGGTTCTCGACGCCGGAGGCGATCGACACCGCGACGGTGAGGACGTAGTCGACGAGCAGGGCGCTGGCCACGGTGAGCCCGGCCTTCGGCCCGAGGTTGGTGGTGGCGACCTCGTAGTCACCGCCGCCGCTCGGGTAGGCGTGCACGTTCTGCCGGTAGGACGCCACCACGGTGAACATCAGCACCACCACGGCAGCCGCGATCCACGGGCTGAAGTGGTAGGCCGACACACCCGCTACGGAGAGGACGAGCAGCACTTCTCCCGGGGCGTACGCCACCGAGGACAGGGGGTCGGAGGCGAAGACGGGAAGCGCGATGCGTTTGGGGAGAAGGGTCTCGCCCAGCTTGTCGCTGCGCAGCGCCCGGCCGATCAGGATGCGTTTGGGCACGTCGGTCAGTTTGGACACGGTGAGGATCGTAAGCGTTCGATATAGGGGACGCGCACCCCCACCCCCTCATCGCCACGGGCTCGTCACGGCGGAACTTCCCCCTCCTTGTCAGAGGCTCCCCGCACAGGGCTCCCCACCCGCACCGCGCGTGTGTAGCTTGGCCGCTTGTCTGAGAGTCTTTATTCCTCGGCCGGGGCCATTTTCCGGTGGAACAGTTATGACCGAAAATTTACGGACGTGTGGAAGGACGGTCGTGCACATCGTCATCATGGGCTGCGGGCGAGTGGGAGCCGCTCTCGCGCAGACCCTGGAACAGCAGGGGCACACGGTCGCAGTCATCGACCAGGACCCCACGGCCTTCCGCCGTCTGGGCGCCGGGTTCGGCGGTCGCCGGGTCACCGGAGTCGGATTCGACCAGGACACCCTCCGTGAAGCGGGTGTCGAGGAGGCCGGTGCGTTCGCCGCGGTGAGCAGCGGGGACAACTCGAACATCATCGCGGCGCGGGTCGCCCGCGAGATGTTCGGGATCGAGAACGTCGCCGCCCGCATCTACGACCCCCGCCGTGCCGAGGTCTACCAGCGCCTGGGCATCCCGACCGTCGCGACGGTCCGCTGGACCGCCGACCAGATGCTGCGGCGGCTGCTGCCGTCCGGCGCCGAACCGCTGTGGCGCGATCCGAGCGGGGGTGTGCAGCTCGCGGAGGTGCATACGTCGGCTGCCTGGATCGGCCGCAAGATCAGCCAGCTCCAGGAGGAGACGGGCGTGCGCGTCGCGTTTCTCACACGTCTGGGGGAGGCGACGCTGCCCACGTCCCGGACTGTGCTCCAGGAGGGTGATCTGGTGCACGTCATGATGCACACGGCCGAGGTCGAAAAGGTCGAAGCGGCCTTCGCCCGAGGTCCCGAGGAGGGCGGTCACTGATGCGTGTGGCTATTGCCGGGGCCGGCGCGGTGGGGCGTTCCATCGCGGGTGAGCTGCTGGAGAACGGGCACGAGGTCCTGCTGGTCGACAAGGCGCCCACCGCCATCTCGGTGGAGCGGGTGCCGCTGGCCGAGTGGCTGCTCGCGGACGCCTGCGAGATCACCTCGCTGGACGAGGCGGCGCTGCAGCGGTGCAACGTGGTGATCGCCGCGACCGGTGACGACAAGGTCAACCTGGTGGTCTCGCTGCTCGCGAAGACGGAGTACGGGGTACCGCGGGTCGTGGCCCGGGTGAACAACCCGAAGAACGAGTGGCTGTTCAACGAGTCCTGGGGCGTCGATGTCGCGGTCTCCACGCCGCGGCTGATGTCGGCGCTGGTCGAGGAGGCCGTGAGCGTCGGCGATCTCGTGCGGCTGCTGCGCTTCAGCCACGGTGACGCCAACCTCGTCGAGCTGACGCTGCCGCCCGAGTCGGCGCTGGCCGGTACCCAGGTCAGTGATGTGGCGTGGCCCGAGGACACCTCGCTGGTCACCATCATCCGCGGCACGCGCGTCCTGACGCCGAGTCCGGAGGAGACCCTGGAGGCGGGCGACGAGCTGCTGTTCGTGGCCGCGCAGGCGCGCGAGGAGCAGTTGGAGGACCTGCTGTCGGTACGCCGGGAGGGCGCGGCCGGGTAACCGCTCCGGCCGGGAGCCGTACCGTACGGGCTGCCCGCACAGCGGAACGCCGTACCGGGATCGATCCGGTACGGCGTTCTGCGTGTGCGGGGTTGCTGTGTGCGGTGGCCGTGTACGGGTGGCCGTGCGGCTCTGCGCCGGCGCCGCCGGTCAGGCCTCGCCGCGCTGTGTCTCGGCGGCCGCGGCCGCCTTCCGGGCCTTCTCGGCCTCTTCCTCGGCTTCCATCTCCGCGAACACGTCGATGGGCGGCGGCGCCTTCGCCAGGAAGACCCAGGTGAGGTAGACCGCGAGCAGGAACGGCGGGATCTTCAGCGCGATCAGCACCCAGCCGAACTGCGTGGTGTCGGCCCACCAGTACAGCGGGAAGAGGATCGCGCACTTCGCGAGGAGGATCAGTCCCCAGGCCCAACTCGACTTCGCGTACGCCGACTTGCGGCCGGGGTTGCGGTTGCGCCAGGAGAGGTTCTCCTTGAAGACCGGCCCGAGGATCACCCCGATCAGCGGGAAGCCGACCGCCGCCGTGACGAGGTAGGCGAGAGCCAGGCCCAGCGTGTAGAGCATGCCCGGGAGATAGAAGTCCTTGGCGTTGCCGGTCATCATCGCGAAGACCACACCGAACGCGACGCCGAAGACGCCGCTGAAGGCGTGCTTGACGGTGTCCCTGCGGACCAGCCGCACCACGACGAGCACCAGGGAGACCGCGACGGCGGCGATCGCGGAGGTCTTCAGGTCCTTGTTGATCGTGAAGATGGTCACGAACAGCAGGCCCGGGAGCACGGTCTCCACCATGCCCCGCACTCCGCCGAAGGCTTCGAAGAGAGCTGCCTCCGTGACGGCTCTGGCAGCGGTGTCCTGGTCGGTTGTGGTCGGCTTGTCGAGAGACGTCACCGGCTACTCCTGTCCGAGCGGTCGCAGTTCGTATTTGGGGTTGAACAGCACCCGCCGGCCGTGGCTCATGGAGATCCGGCCGGAGGCGATCAGCTTGCGGCCGGGCTCTATGCCGACGATCGAGCGCCGCCCCAGCCACACCACGTCCAGCGGGGCCGTGCCGTCGAACAGCTCGGCCTCCAGGGCGGGCACTCCGGCCCGGGGACGCAGGGTGACCGTGCGCAAGGTACCAGTCACCTTGACGATCTCGCGGTCGGTGCACTCGGAGATCCTGGTGCACCCGGTGGCCTGCGAGTCCTCCTGCAGCTCCGCGGAGTGCAGATCCTCCTGCGAGGTCGACAGCCGGTCGATCATCCGGCGGAAGCGGCCGGTCGGCTTAGCGCTCATAGGTGAAGGGTACCGGGGGCCCGGTACCCGTTGCCCCCCGCTGTCCCATCCCTGCCGGCCCTCGCCGGCGCCTCCGCCTGCTGCCCTCGCTCTCTCGGTGCTCGAAACCCTCTCAGTGCTCGAAGCGGTACCCCATGCCGGGCTCGGTGACGAAGTGCCTGGGGTGTGAGGGGTCGGCCTCCAGTTTGCGGCGCAGCTGGGCCATGTAGACACGCAGATAGTTGGTCTCCGTGCCGTACGAGGGGCCCCAGACCTCCTGGAGCAGCTGTTTCTGGCTGACCAGCCGGCCGGTGTTCCGTACGAGCACCTCCAGGAGGTGCCACTCGGTCGGCGTCAGGCGGACGTCGCGGCCCCCGCGCTGCACCTTCTTGGCCGCCAGGTCGACAGTGAACTCCGCGGTCTCCACCAGCGAGACGTCCTCGCCCCCCGCCCCGGAGTCCGGCCCGACGGGCTCGGCCCTGCGGACCGCGGCCCGCAGCCGGGCCAGCAGCTCGTCCATGCCGAAGGGCTTGGTGACGTAGTCGTCGGCGCCCGCGTCCAGCGCCTCGACCTTCTCGTCCGATGTGTGGCGGGCGGAGAGCACCAGGACGGGAACCCGGGTCCAGCCGCGCAGGCCCTTGATGACCTCCACACCGTCCATGTCGGGCAGCCCGAGGTCCAGGAGGACCACGTCGGGGTGGCGGGCGGCTGCCAGCCGGAGTGCGGTGGCCCCGTCCTGGGCGGCGTCCACCTCGTACTTGCGCGCCTTCAGGTTGATCACAAGGGCGCGCACAATCTGCGGATCGTCCTCGACCACGAGCACCCGGGTCATAGCTGGATCTGCCTTTCTGCCGATGGGGTGGCCGTGGTGGAGCCCGCGGCTGCCGGTCCCGTGGCCGCTCTCAGGGTGAGGACCATGGTCATGCCGCCGCCTGGGGTGTCCTCGGCGCCGAGCGTGCCGCCCATGGCCTCGGCGAAGCCGCGGGCGACCGCGAGTCCGAGGCCGACGCCCACGCCGCGCGGGGCGTCGCCGAGGCGCTGGAAGGGTTCGAAGATGCGTTCCTTGGCCTCGTCGGGGACGCCGGGCCCCCGGTCGGCGACGCGCAGTTCCACGCGGTCGCCCAGCGCGCTGGCGGCCACGGTGACGGGCACGTCTCCGGGGTTGTACTTGACGGCGTTCTCGACGATGTTCGCGACGGCCCGCTCCAGCAGGCCCGGGTCGACGGCCACCATGGGCAGCGTCTCCGGGATGTCCAGCTCGGCGCTGCCCTCGGGGACCCCGCCCAGCGCCATCGGGACGACCTCGTCGAGGTCGATCTCGCGGATCAGCGGGGTGACGGTGCCGGTCTGGAGCCGCGATACGTCCAGGAGGTTGCCCACGAGGTGGTCGAGGCGGTCCGCGCCGTCCTCGATGCCCGCGAGCAGTTCCGTCTCGTCCTCGTCCGACCAGGAGACGTCGTCGGAGCGCAGCGAGCTGACAGCCGCCTTGATGGCGGCGAGCGGAGTCCGCAGATCGTGGCTGACGGCCGCGAGGAGCGCCGTACGGATGCGGTTGCCCTCGGCCAGCCTGCGGGCCTCCTCGGCCTCGCCGACGAGGCGCCGGCGGTCCAGTACGACGGCGGCCTGGGCGGCGAAGGCGCCGAGCACCCTGCGGTCCTCGGCGGGCAGCACACGGCCGGTGAGCGCCATCGCCATATGGTCGCCGATCGGCATGTCCACGTCGGCGTCCTCGGGGCGTGCCAGTGGCCGGGGCCCGACGCTGCCCACACAGACCCATGGGTCGACGTCGCTCTTCCGTTCGAGGAGTGCCACGGAGTCCATGGCGAACGTCTCCTTCACCCGTTCGAGAAGCGCGTCCAGTGAGGTCTCGCCGCGCAGGACGCTGCCCGCCAGGAAGGAGAGGATCTCGGACTCGGCGCGCAGCCGGGCCGCCTGGTGGGTACGGCGGGCCGCCTGGTCCACCACGGACGCCACCGCCACGGCCACCGACACGAAGATCACGATGGCGACGATGTTCTTGGAGTTCGAGATCGTCAGCAGATGCAGCGGTGGCGCGAAGTAGTAGTTCAGCAGCAGCGAGCCGAAGGCCGCCGATGCGAGCGCCGGCAGCAGCCCGCCGAGCAGCGCGGCGGCCACCGTCAGCGACAGGAAGAGCAGCATGTCGTTGGCGAGGCCGAGTTCGGCGTCGATGTTGGTCAGCAGCACGGTGAGGAGGGCCGGTCCGACGACCCCGGCCAGCCAGCCCCAGATGATCCGTACGTGCCCCAGGCGCGCCCCGCGTGCGACCGGCAGCCCGCGCCCCTTGGCGACCTCCTCGTGGGTGACGATGTGGACGTCCAGATCGGGCCCGGAATCCCGGGCCACGGTCTGCCCGACGCCGGGGCCGAAGATGTACTGCCAGGTCTTGCGGCGGCTGGAACCGAGCACGATCTGGGTGGCGTTGACCCCGCGGGCGAATTCCAGCAGCGCGGAGGGGATGTCCTCCCCTATGACGTGGTGGAAAGTGCCGCCCAGGTCCTCCACCAGCGTCCGCTGGAACGCCAGCTCCTTGGGCGAGGCTGAGGTCAGGCCGTCGCTCCGGGCGATGTAGACGGCGAGGATCTCGCTGCCCGAGCCCTTCGCGGCCATCCTGGCCGCGCGGCGGATGAGCGTACGGCCCTCGGGGCCGCCGGTGAGTCCCACCACGATGCGCTCGCGGGCCTGCCAGGTGGAGCGGATGTTGTGCTCGCCGCGGTACTGCTGGAGGTACTCGTCCACCCGGTCGGCCACCCAGAGCAGCGCGAGCTCGCGCAGGGCGGTGAGGTTGCCGGGGCGGAAGTAGTTGGAGAGGGCAGCGTCGACCTTGTCGGGCTTGTAGATGTTGCCGTGGGCCATCCGGCGGCGCAGCGAATGGGGCGACATGTCGACCAGTTCGAGCTGGTCGGCCCGGCGGACCACTTCGTCGGGGACGGTCTCGCGCTGGGCGACGCCCGTGATCGACTCGACGACGTCGCCGAGCGACTCCAGATGCTGGATGTTGACGGCCGAGACGACGTCGATGCCCGCCTTGAGCAGCTCCTCCACGTCCTGCCAGCGCTTGGCGTTGCGCGAGCCCGGGACATTGGTGTGGGCCAGCTCGTCGACCAGGGCGACGGCGGGCGCGCGTTCCAGGACCGCGTCCACGTCCATTTCGGTGAAGACGCCGCCGCGGTAGCCGATCTCACGGCGCTGGATCTGCTCCAGGCCGTGCATCATCACCTCCGTGCGCGGCCGGTCGTGGTGCTCGACGAAGGCGACGACGCAGTCGGTTCCCCGCTCCACCCTGCGGTGGGCCTCGGACAGCATCGCGTACGTCTTCCCGACGCCCGGTGCCGCGCCGAGGAATATTCGAAGCTTGCCTCGTGCCATGGCCCCATTGTCTTTCAGAGAACGGGTGAGTACTCTCCGTCGACCTTACGGCCAGGGATTCCGGCATAACGGACGGGGGGCCGCTTCTGCGGGTGTCTTGACGCGATCCTGATGACTGCGGCGGGCCCTGGTCGGGCAGGGCCCGCCGGGTCGGATGTCCTGGACTGCCACCCCCGGTGGACGGCATCGGCCGAGCAGCCGCCACCGGTATCCGTCAGGCAGCCGCCACGCCCCCGCGCTCTCCCCCCTCGGCGTGAATCGGGCTCTCCGAGCCCGTCAGCGGGATGCCCGTCCCTCCCCGCCGGGCCGCCACGATCTCAGCCGCTATCGACAGGGCGGTCTCCTCGGGGGTGCGGGCGCCGAGGTCGAGGCCGATCGGCGACCTCAGCCGGGCCAGCTCCCCCTCGGTCAGACCGACGTCACGCAGCCGCCGGTCGCGGTCCAGATGGGTCCGGCGCGACCCCATGGCGCCGACGAACGCGACCGGCATCCGGAGCGCCTCCTTCAGCAGGGGGATGTCGAACTTGGCGTCGTGGGTGAGCACGCACAGGACCGTGCGCCCGTCGGTCCGGGCACGCCGCAGATAGCGGTGCGGCCAGTCGACCACGATGTCGTCGGCCTCGGGGAAGCGGTCCCTCGTGGCGAAGACGGGCCGGGCGTCGCACAACGTCACGTGGTAGCCGAGGAACTTGCCGGCGCGCACGAGCGCCGCGGCGAAGTCGACCGCGCCGAAGACGATCATGCGGGGCGGCGGCACGTTCGCTTCGACGAGCAGCGTGAGACCGCCGGGGCAGTGCGATCCGTCCTCCGAGAGGCCGACCGTGCCGGTGCGCCCGGCGTCCAGCATGGCCCGGGCCTCGGCGGCCGCCGTCCGGTCCAGTTCCGCGCCGCCGCCGATGCTCCCTTCGTGCGGACCGTCGGGGCGTACGGCCAGGGCCCTGCCGAGGAGTCCGGCCGGGCCCCGGACGACCCGGGCGACCGCCACCGGCTCCCCTTGGGCGGCGCCGGCCAGCACCGCCCGGAACACCGACCGCCAGGGCGCGTCTGCGGCGACCGGCGTGACCATGATGTCCAGGGTCCCGCCGCAGGTGAGCCCCGCCGCGAAGGCGTCCTCGTCGCTGTAGCCGAACCGTTGGACGACCGTCTCCCCGTCCGCCAGCGCCTGTCGGCACAGCTCGTACACCTCGGCCTCCACACAGCCTCCGGAGACCGAGCCGATGACCTTCCCCCCGACGTCGACGGCCAGGGCGGCGCCGGGGCCGCGCGGGGCGCTGCCACCGACGGCGACGACGGTGGCGACGGCGAAGTCCCGGCCCTCCTCGGCCCAGCGGTGCAGCTCGTCGGCGATGTCAAGCACGCGGGTCCCCCGTACCGGCCAGGATGACGCGGTCGGGCCTGATGGGCAGGGCCCGGTGGCGTACGCCCGTCGCGTGCCAGACCGCGTTGGCGATGGCCGCCGCGGCGCCCACGATGCCGATCTCGCCGATGCCCTTGATGCCGACCGGGTCGTCCGGGTCGTCGGTGGCCGGGTCCTCGATCCAGTCCGCCTCGATACCGGGCACATCGGCGTGCGTGGCGACGTGGTACCCCGCGAGGTCGGCGCCGTAGTGACCGCCGGAGGCGCGGTCCCGGACGGCCTCCTCGTGCAGGGCCATGGAGATGCCCCAGGTCATTCCGCCGAGGAACTGGTTGCGGGCGGTGAGCGGGTTGACGATCCGGCCCGCCGCGAAGATGCCGAGCATGCGCCGTACGCGTACCTCGCCGGTGGCGACGTCCACGGCGACCTCGGCGAACTGCGCCCCGAAGGAGTGCCGTTCCTTCTTTTCGAGTGCGCCGATGGCCTCGGTGGTGTCCGACCGCACCGTGATGCCCTCCGGCGGGATGTCGGCGCCCGGGACGAGCCGCTCGCGCAGTTCGCCGGCCGCGGCCGTGATCGCCCATGCCCAGGACCTGGTGCCCATCGATCCGCCGGCGATCATCGCCGGTCCGAAGTCGCTGTCGCCGATCCGTACCCGGACCCGGTCCGGGGCTGCCTCCAGCGCGTCGGCCGCCACCAGGGTGAGCGCGGTCCGCGCACCCGTTCCGATGTCCGCGGCGGAGATCCGTACCGTGAAGGTCCCGTCCGCCTCCGCCGTCACAGCGGCCGTGGACGGTGCGGCCCCCGCCGGGAACGAAGCCGCCGCCGTGCCGGTGCCGAGCAGCCAGCGCCCTTCGGTACGCAGGCCGGGACGGGGGTCCCGGTCCGCCCAGCCGAACCTGCGCGCGCCTTCCCGGAAGCAGCCGTTCAGGTTCCGGCCGCTGAAGGGCAGGCCGGAGACGGGGCCCCGCTCGGGTTCGTTGCGGGCGCGCAGCTCGATCGGGTCGATTCCGCACTTCTCGGCGAGTTCGTCGAGCGCCGACTCCAGCGCGAACGACCCCGGTGCCTCGCCCGGTGCGCGCATGAAGGTCGGCGTCGGTACGTCGAGGCGCACCACCCGGTTGGCCGTGTGGTGGGCGTCGGCGTCGTACATGACGCGTGGCACCCCGGCGCTCGGCTCGATGAACTCGTGCACGGATGAGGTGAGGCTCAGGGAGCGGTGTTCCAGCGCGCGCAACCGCCCGTCGGGGCCGGCGCCGAGCCTGAGCCGCTGCGCGGTGGGGCTGCGGTAGCCGGCCAGCGAGAACATCTGGCGGCGGGTCAGTACGACGCGCACCGGGCGCTGGAGGACGGTCGCCGCCATCACTGCGGCGACCTGGTGAGCGCGCGCGCCCTTGCTCCCGAAGCCGCCGCCGACGTGTTCGGACCGCACGCGGACCGAGGCGGGGTCGAGCGAGAACAGATTCGCGAGCTCACCCGCGACCCAGGTGGTGCCCTGGTTGGAGTCGACGACTTCGAGCCGGCCGCCCTCCCAGAGGGCCGTGGCCGCATGTGGCTCCATCATGCTGTGGTGCTCTTCGGGGGTGGTGTACTCCTCGTCCACGACGACGGCGGACGCGGCGAGCTCGGCCTCCAGGTCCCCCTTCGCGGTCACGGCCGGCATATGGCCGTCCACGGGATACGCGTCCGGACGGTCGGCGGTGAACCCGACGTCGTGCGGTTCCACGTCGTACTCCACGACCAGCGCCTCGGCGGCCTCCCTGGCCTGCTCGGACGTCTCGGCGACGACCAGCGCCACCGGCCACCCCATGAACGGCACCCGGTCCTGCTGGAAGAGCGCACAGGTCGGGTCGGGCGGGCCCCCCAGGAGGCCGACGTAGTCGGAGTCGACGCGCGGCGCGTTGCCATGGTGGAGGACGGCGAGAACCCCGGGCATCGCGAGGACATCGGCGGTCTCCATCGAGCGGATCCGGCCACGGGCGACGGTGGACAGCACCAGCCAGCCGTGGGCCAGTTCGGCGAAGGGGATCTCGCCCGCGTAGCGGGCGGCCCCGGTGACCTTGTCGCGGCCCTCCACCCGGATGTGCGCGGTCCCGACCGCGCTCTTCAGCCTGGTGGTCGTGGTGGTGGTCATCGGGCGGCCTCCTCGGCGAGTTCGGTCAGCACCGCCACGACGAGATTGCGCATCAGCGCCACCTTGTACCCGTTGTGCGGCAGCGGTTCGGCGTCCGCCAGTTCGGCGTCCGCGGCGGCGGCGAACGTCTCGCCGTCGGCGGGCGCCCCGGTCAGCACCGCTTCGGCCGCCCGGGCCCGCCACGGGCGGGACGCGACCGCCCCGAAGGCCAGGCGTACGTCGTGGACCACTCCGTCCCGGACGTCGAGCGCGACGGCGATCGAGCCGATCGCGAAGGCGTACGAGGCGCGCTCGCGCACCTTCCGGTAGCGGGAGAAGGCCGCGACCGGGGCGGGCGGCAGGGTGATGCCGGTGATCAGCGCCCCCGGCGGCAGAGCGGTCTCCAGGTGTGGGGTGTCACCCACGGGCACGTAGAAGTCCGTGAGGGGCAACTCGCCGGGTCCGTCAGCCGTTTCGTACGACACGACGGCGTCGAAGGCGGTCAGTGCCACGCCCATGTCCGAGGGATGGACCGCCGCACAGTGGCCGGACGCGCCCAGGATGGCGTGATTGTGGTGCTCGCCCTCGATGGCGGGGCAACCGCTGCCGGGGACACGCTTGTTGCACGGTTTGGTCACGTCCGTGAAGTAGCCGCAGCGGGTGCGCTGGAGCAGGTTCCCGCCGACGGTGGCCATGTTGCGCAGTTGCCCGGAGGCACCGGCCAGCACGGCCTGTGTCAACGCCGGGTAGTTCCTGCGGACTTCGGGGTGTGCGGCGAGGTCGCTGTTGGTGACGGTCGCGCCGATCCGCAGACCGCCGCCGTCGGCCGCCTCGATACGGTCCAGGGGCAGTTCGCGTACGTCGACGAGGCGGGTGGGGCGCTCGACGCCGGCCTTCATCAGGTCGACGAGGTTGGTGCCACCGCCGAGATACCGGGCGCCGGAATCGGCGTCGAGCAGCGCGAGGGCGCCGGAGACGTCGAACGCGCGCTCATATCCGAACTCCTTCATGCCGCCGCTCCCCCTGCCGCCGAGGCCGCTGCGGCCCCTGTGGTCTCTGTGGTCTCTGTGGTCGATCCATGGGCCGCCGCCGCGCGGGCGACCGCCTGCACGATCGACACATAGGCGCCGCAGCGGCACAGGTTGCCGCTCATCCGCTCCCGTATCTCCTCGGCGGTCAGCGGGGGCGACCCCGCCTCGGGCCGCACATCACCGGTGACGGCGCTCGGCCAGCCCGCCGCGTGTTCCTCGATCACCGCCACCGCCGAACAGATCTGTCCCGGCGTGCAGTAGCCGCACTGATATCCGTCCAGGTCGAGGAACGCCTGCTGGACCGGGTGCAGTTGACCGCCTTCTTCGGCGACGCCCTCGATGGTGGTGATCTCGCGCCCCTCGGCCGCCACGGCGAGTTGCAGACAGGCCACGGCACGGCGCCCGTCGAGCAGGACGGTGCAGGCACCGCACTGCCCCTGGTCGCAGCCCTTCTTGGTGCCGGTCAGATCGAGCCGCTCGCGCAGTGCGTCGAGCAGGGTGGTGCGGTGGTCGACGGGCAGCGTGTGTTTCTCGCCGTTGACCTTCAAGGTGATGGCGCTGGACGCCGACGGGGTGGCTGGGACAGGGTCCATGATCAGTCTTCTTTCGCGTACGCCGGAGTCCGTCGGGAGGGCGGGCCGGCAGGCGGTCGAACGAGGAGACGTAAGGGGAACCCCCGGCCTGCGACCGTGCGCGGCGAGGCGGGCTCGGGAGAACCGCAGGCAGGGGAGGTACAAGGCGGGCACCGGCGGCCGCCGGCCGGTCGTATCGCCGCCGGCCGAATCGCCGCTATGGTGAAGGTAAGCGGACAGCTGTCCATTTGCAGGGAGCGTAATGGACACCTGTCCGGTTAGCAAGGGCCAAGATCGGCCACGCCGCCGGGAGGACGAGTGGAACAGAAGAGGGAGGCGGCTCTGCGGTCGGACGCCCAGCGCAACCGCGAGCGCATCCTCGAAGTGGCCGTGGTCGAGCTGACACGGTGCCCGAACGCCTCGCTGAGCGCGATCGCCAAGAAGGCGGGCGTCGGGCAGGGCACGTTCTACCGCAACTTCCCCAACCGCGGGGCACTCGTCCTGGAGATCTACCGCTACGAGATGCAGCAGGTCGCCGACACGGCAGCCCAGTTGCTCGGAACGCGGGAACCGGACCAGGCGCTGCGCGAGTGGATGGACCACCTGACCAGGTTCGCCATGACCAAGGCCGGCCTGGCGGACGCCATCCGGCTGGCCACCGGCGGGCCCGGGGCGCCGCCGAAACCGGGGCACACCCCGCTGACCTCCGCGGCCGGGCTCCTGCTGAGCGCCGGCGAAGAGGCCGGCACCATCCGCCCAGGGGTGACCGCCGACGACTTCCTGCTCGCCATCGCCGGCCTCTGGCAGATCGACCCGCACTCGGACTGGCAGCCGCGCGCCACCCGGCTGATGGACCTCGTGATGGACGGACTGCGGGCGGGCGCACCGGGGCGGTGACCGCCGGCCGCCGTCCCGGCGGGCGCCACGGTCAGGACGTACGGAAGCCCGGGAACCGTGAGCGACCGGTTCCCGGGCAGTCCGTACCGCAGGGGCGGTTGGCCCCCTGATCAGCCGCAGGCGGGCCCTCTTCAGCGGCACAGGGGGATCAGCCTCGGACCGGCTGCTCGGGTGCCACGTCGGGTTCAGCCTCCGGTCAGCTGCTTCAGCGCCACGTTGAGTTCCAGGACGTTGACCCGGGGCTCCCCCACGAAGCCGAGCGTGCGGCCGGTGGTGTGGTCGGCGACCAGCCGGTCGACCCGCGCCACCGTGAGGTGGTTGCGCGCGGCGATCCGGTGCACCTGGAGCTTCGCGTACTGCGGGGAGATGTCCGGGTCGAGACCGGAGCCGGACGAGGTGACGGCGTCGGCCGGCACGTCGGACGGCCGCACCCGGTACCCGGCGGTCGAATTGTCCTTGATGACGGCGGACTTGGCGTCCTTGACCCACTTGATCAGTTCGGCGTTGTCCCCGGACCGGTTGGTCGCGCCGGACACCAGCAGCTTGTACTGGGTGTTGACGCTGTTGGTGCCCAGGCCGTTGGACGGACGCGGCTGGAACCACCTGAGGTCGGGCGCGGGGGTCTGCTGTCCCTTCTTCAGCGGCAGGGTGTAGCGCTGCCCGATGAGGGAGGAACCGACCACCTTGCCCCCGGACTTGATCTCCGAGCCGTTGGCCTGATGACCCATGACCGCCTGGGCGACGCCGGTGACGGCGAGCGGGTAGATCACACCGCAGACGACGGTGAGGACGAGAAGGGCGCGCAGACCGGCCCAGAGCAGGCGGCCCGTTCCGCTCACGGAGTTGTTCATGATGGTCACCCGATACCAGGTATGAGGGAGATGAGCAGATCGATGATCTTGATGCCGATGAACGGTGCGATCAGGCCGCCGAGCCCGTAGAGCCCGAGGTTGCGGCGGAGCATCCGGTCGGCGCCGGTCGGCCTGTACCGCACGCCCTTCAGCGCCAGCGGCACCAGCGCGACGATGACCAGCGCGTTGAAGACGACGGCCGACAGGATGGCGGTCTCGGGCGACGAGAGACGCATGATGTTCAGCTTGTCGAGGCTCGGGTACGCCACCGCGAACATCGCGGGGATGATCGCGAAGTACTTGGCGACGTCGTTGGCGATTGAGAACGTCGTCAGCGCGCCCCGGGTGATGAGCAGTTGCTTGCCGATCTCGACGATCTCGATCAGCTTGGTCGGGTTGGAGTCCAGGTCCACCATGTTCCCGGCCTCCTTGGCGGCCGAGGTCCCGGTGTTCATGGCCACCCCGACGTCCGCCTGGGCCAGCGCCGGGGCGTCGTTGGTCCCGTCACCGGTCATCGCGACCAGCTTGCCGCCGGACTGCTCGCGCTTGATCAGTGCCATCTTGTCCTCGGGGGTGGCCTCGGCGAGGAAGTCGTCGACACCCGCCTCCTGGGCGATGGCCCTGGCCGTCAGCGGGTTGTCGCCCGTGATCATGACGGTCTTGATGCCCATCCGGCGCAGCTCGTCGAACCGCTCCCGCATCCCTTCCTTGACGACGTCCTTGAGGTGGATGACACCCAGCACCCGGGCGCCCTCCCCGTCCTCGACGGCGACGAGCAGCGGGGTGCCGCCCGCCTCCGAGATCGCATCGGTGAGCGTCTGCGCGTCCTCGGAGACCTGGCCGCCGTTCTCCCTGACCCAGGCCACCACGGAACCGCTCGCGCCCTTGCGGATGCGGCGGCCGCCCGCGTCCACGCCCGACATCCGGGTCTGGGCGGTGAAGGAGATCCAGTCGGCCCCGGTCAGCTCACCGCGGCTGCGCTCGCGCAGCCCGTACTTCTCCTTGGCGAGTACGACGACCGAGCGGCCCTCCGGCGTCTCGTCGGCCAGCGACGAGAGCTGCGCCGCGTCGGCGAGCACAGCCTCGGTGACGCCCCTGACGGGGACGAACGCGGCGGCCTGCCGGTTGCCGAGGGTGATGGTGCCGGTCTTGTCGAGCAGCAGGGTCGACACGTCGCCCGCGGCCTCGACCGCGCGTCCGGACATGGCCAGCACATTGCGCTGGACGAGCCGGTCCATGCCCGCGATACCGATCGCGGAGAGCAGCGCTCCGATGGTGGTGGGGATCAGACAGACCAGCAGTGCGGTGAGCACGATCATCGACTGCTTCGCACCGGCGTACGTCGCGAACGGCTGGAGGGTCACGACCGCCAGCAGGAAGACGATGGTGAGTGAGGCGAGCAGGATGTTCAGCGCGATCTCGTTGGGCGTCTTCTGCCGGGCGGCGCCCTCCACCAGCTTGATCATCCGGTCGATGAAGGTCTCGCCGGGCTTCGTCATGATCTTGACGACGATCCGGTCGGACAGCACCTTCGTACCGCCGGTGACGGCCGAGCGGTCACCGCCCGACTCCCTGATGACGGGGGCCGATTCACCGGTGATCGCGGACTCGTCGACCGAGGCCACCCCTTCGACGACATCGCCGTCCCCGGGGATGATGTCACCGGCCTCGCAGACCACCAGGTCGCCGATGCGCAGCTCGGTGCCGGGCACCTGCTCCTCGACGGCGCCGTCCAGCCGCCGGGCGACGGTGTCGCTCTTGGCCTTGCGGAGCGTGTCGGCCTGGGCCTTGCCACGGCCCTCGGCGACCGCCTCCGCCAGATTGGCGAAGACCGTGGTCAGCCAGAGCCAGCCGGTGATGGCCCAGCCGAACCAGTCGCCGGGGTCCTTCAGGGCGAACCCCGTGGTGACGACGGAGCCGACCTCGACCACGAACATCACGGGCGACTTGACCATGATCCGCGGGTCGAGCTTGCGCAGCGCGTCGGGGAAGGACCTGAGCAGCTGCCGGGGGTCGAAAAGACCGCCGCCGACGCGCCCTTCGGGCTTGGGGCCCTGCGACGGGTCCTGGTGGGGGACGCGGGCCGGGGTGAGGGTACTCATGACGCCAGCCCTTCAGCGAGCGGGCCCAGCGCGAGCGCCGGGAAGTAGGTCAGACCAGCGATGATCAGGATCGTGCCGACGAGGAGCCCGGCGAAGAGCGGCTTGTCGGTACGGAGGGTCCCGGAGGTCTCGGGTATCTGGCGCTGCTCGGCGAGCGAGCCCGCGAGCGCCAGGACGAACACCATGGGTACGAAGCGGCCGAGCAGCATGGCGAGTCCGATGGTGGTGTTGAACCACTGGGTGTCGGCGCCCAGCCCGGCGAAGGCCGAGCCGTTGTTGTTGGCGCCGGACGTGTAGGCGTAGAGGATCTCCGAGAAGCCGTGCGCCCCGGAGTTGGTCATCGAGTGGCCGGGGGTCGGGAGAGCCATCGCGGCCGCGGTGAAGCAGAGGACGAGCGCCGGGGTGACGAGGATGTAGCAGGCCGCGAGCTTGATCTCGCGGACGCCGATCTTCTTGCCCAGGTACTCGGGCGTGCGGCCGACCATCAGGCCTGCGATGAACACCGCGATGACCGCCATGATCAGCATGCCGTAGAGGCCGGAGCCGACGCCGCCCGGCGC
This sequence comes from Streptomyces sp. NBC_00440, assembly GCF_036014215.1. Lineage (NCBI taxonomy): Bacteria > Bacillati > Actinomycetota > Actinomycetes > Kitasatosporales > Streptomycetaceae > Streptomyces > Streptomyces sp. NBC_00440. The sequence goes on along the minus strand of NZ_CP107921.1, from coordinate 6,353,276 downwards.
GATCTCGCCGAGCTGCATACCGAGCATCGTGATGCCGCCGCCGAAGCCGGTGAAGGACGAGTGGAAGGAGTTGACCGCGCCGGTCGAGGTGAGCGTGGTCGCCACCGAGAAGATCGACGAGCCGCCGATACCGAAGCGGGTCTCCTTGCCCTCCATGGCGCCGCCCGCGATGTCGAAGGCGGGGCCGCCGTGGTGGAACTCGGTCCACATCATCAGGGCGGTGAAGGCGAGCCAGATGGTCACCATCGTCGCCAGGATCGCGTAACCCTGCTTGAGGGAGCCCACCATGCGGCCGAAGGTGCGTGTCATCGCGAAGGGGATGACGAGGATCAGGAAGACCTCAAGGAGGTTGGAGAGGCCGTTGGGATTCTCGAAGGGGTGGGCGGAGTTGGCGTTGAAGTAACCGCCGCCGTTGGTGCCCAGCTCCTTGATGGCCTCCTGGGAGGCGACGGCGCCGCCGTTCCACTGCTGCGACCCGCCGCCGAACTGCCCGACCTCGTGGATCCCCGCGAAGTTCTGGATGGCGCCGCACGCCACCAGGACCAGCGCGCCGACGACGGCGACGGGGATCAGGATGCGGACGGTGCCGCGGACCAGGTCGGCCCAGAAGTTGCCCAGTTCACCGCCGGACGTGGTGGTACGGGAGCGGGCGAAGCCCCGTACGAGGGCGATCGCGACGGCCATGCCGACGGCGGCCGAGACGAAGTTCTGGACCGCGAGGCCGCCGGTCTGCACGACGTGGCCCATGGCCTGCTCGCCCGAGTAGGACTGCCAGTTGGTGTTGGCGACGAAGGAGGCTGCGGTGTTGAACGCCTGGTCCGGGTCGATCGACCGGAAGCCCAGCGAGCCGGGCAGACCACCCTGCACCCGCTGGAGCAGATAGAGGAAGAGGATGCTCACCAGGGAGAAGGCGAGGACCCCGCGGAGGTACGCCGGCCAGCGCATCGCGGAGTCGGGGTTGGCGCCGATGGCCTTGTAGATCCACTTCTCGACCCGCAGATGCCGGTCGGAGGAGTAGACGCGGGCCATGAAATCGCCGAGCGGTCGGTAGACCAGACCAAGCGCCACGATGAGCGCGAGCATCTGGAGCACACCGGCGAGGACGGGGCTCATCAGGACTCAGAACCTCTCCGGGTGGACGAGGGCGAGGACGAGATAGCCCAGCAGGGAGACGGCCACCACGAGGCCGATCACCGCTTCAACGGCAGAACCGGTCACAGCTTCGACACCCCCTTGGCGATGAGCGCCACCAGCGCGAAGACCGCGACCATGGTGACGACGAAGGCCACATCGGCCATCGTGAGCTCCTGAAGAGTTCGAGAATTCGGAAGAACGGACTCCCTGAGCAAACCCCCTCGAACGGCACGTCAGCCGTTCGTTGACGCCACCCATACGGCGATCGCCCCGCCCTTGACGCGATCCCTACGCGGCGGCCTGTGATCCGGTCCCACGCGGCTGTGACCAGCAGAAAGGCCGGTGGCCCGCACCCCCGTCGGGGAGTGCGGGCCACCGGCCCTGCTGTGCTGTGCTGTGCTGTGGTTCAGGCTGTACGGCGGTCAGCGCACCTCGGTGATCTCCGGGCCGCGCTGGAGCTGGCCCATGCCACCGGAGAAGCGCGAGCCCTCCTGGTCCTCCTGCTGGACACCGTCGGGCATCATCTGCGCGTCGTCCGGCAGCTTGAGGACGATCGGGTCCCGGGGGGCCATCGGCCCCTCGCCCCGGACGACCACGGTGTCCCGGAAGATCTGCTCCAGCACCCCGGCCGCCTCGGGCTGGACAGCGCCCTGCCCCGAGATGACACCGCGCAGGAACCAGCGCGGCCCGTCGACGCCGACGAAGCGCACCAGCTGCACGCCGTTCGTACCGTCCGGGAGCTGGACGGGCACCTGGGCCCGCAGCTCCCAGCCGAGGGGCCCCTCGACCTCGTCGATGATGCCGCCCTGCTGGGTGATGCCCGAGGCGATCTCCTCGCGCACCTCACCCCAGATGCCTTCCTTCTTCGGTGCCGCGAAGCCCTGGAGCTGGACCGCGCTGTCGCGCAGGACGACCGTCGCCGCGACGATCGCGTCACCCGCGACCTCGACCCGCAGCTCCATGCCCTCGACTCCGGGGACGAACAGACCGCCGAGGTCCACCCGCCCCTCGGCCGCCTCACGGACCTCGGAGATGTCCCAGGGGCCGTCGGGCCGCGGGGCGGGGGGCAGGCCGGACCTGTGTGCCCCGCTCACCTCTGCCGACTCATCGCTCCCGGCGCCGGCGCCGTCGTCGAACTGCCCGGCCTCGCCCGTCGGGTCCTCGTCGGAACCGCTGTTCTTGCGACGTCCGAACACGTCACTGTCCTTCCCGGTCGGATACGACCGATGCGTATCGATTCCCACCCTGTGGCCCGCCCACAGCGGCATGTCCGCCGGTGGACCCGAAGCCCCCTCCGGCCCGTGCCGAGCCGGGAAGCTCCGCCACCTCGTGGAAGCGCACCTTCTCGACCTGCTGCACTACCAGCTGGGCGATCCGGTCGAAGCGCTCGAACCGCACCGTCTCGCGCGGATCGAGATTGACCACGATCACCTTGATCTCTCCACGGTACCCGGCATCGACCGTCCCCGGGGCATTCACCAGGGCAACCCCGCAGCGGGCCGCGAGCCCGGAGCGCGGGTGCACGAAGGCGGCGTACCCGTCGGGCAGCGCCACCGAGATCCCGGTGGGCAGCACGGTCCGCTCCCCCGGCGCCAGCTCGGCGGCCTCGGTGGTCACCAGATCGGCGCCCGCGTCGCCCGGGTGCCCGTAAGCGGGGAGCGGCACCTCGGGGTCGACACGGCGGATCAGTACGTCTACGGGGGTACGGCTCATGGGTTCACCTCGAAGGCGCGGACGCGCTTGATCTGGTCGGGGTCGTCCATCGCGGCCCGGATCTCCTCCGGCCGGCCGTTCTCGGTGAAGTGCTCGACCTTGACCTCGATGAACAGGCCTTCGGCGCGGACCGCGACAGGCCCGTCCGGGCCGCCGATCCGGCCGGTCGCCGTGGAGTAGATCTTCCGGCCGCTCACCGCGGTGACCCGGGCGTCGAGGTGGAGCACGGTGCCCACCGGGACGGGCCGTACGAAGTCGGTCTCCAGCCGGCCGGTCACCGCGATGACCCGCAGCAGCCAGTTCAGCGATCCGAGCGTCTCGTCGAGCGCGGAGGTCAGGACACCGCCGTGCGCGAGGCCCGGCGCGCCCTGGTGAGCGGACTGCACGGTGAATTCGGCGGTGACGGTCACGCCTTCACCGGCCCGCGCCTGGAGGTGCAGCCCGTGCGGCTGTCCCTCGCCGCAGCCGAAACAGTGCGCGTAGTGCGCTCCGAGGAGCTCTCCGGGGGCCGGGGCATCGTGGTGGCGCACGGGCGCTATGGCGTCGGCCGGGGGCGTCAGCGCTGAAGATGTTCGTGTCACAGCCGCAGACATTACCCGCGCGGCAACGCGGGGACGGCACCATGCCAAGCTTGGCTTTATGCAGCCTTACGAAGAACGTCTCACCGCGCCCCGTTCCTGGTGGCTGATCGCCCTGCTCGTCGGGATCGCGGGCGCGCTGATCACCCTGCCGCTCGGCACGCTGCCGATGCTCGGCGGCCTGGTCGGCGGGGCGGCGGTGGCGGGCATCATCGTGAGTTCGTACGGCTCGGTCCGCATCCGGGTCGTCGCGGGTTCGCTCGTCGCGGGCGACGCGAAGATCCCGCTGTCGGCGCTGGGCGAGGCCACGGTGCTGGACGCCGAGGAGACGGTCGCCTGGCGCTCGTACAAGGCCGATCCGCGCGCCTTCATGCTGATGCGCAGCTATGTGCGGACGGCAGTGCGGGTGGAGATCACGGACCCGTCCGACCCGACGCCGTACGCCTATCTCTCGACCCGCGACCCCGAGGCGCTCAAGACGGCGCTGACCGCGGTGGCCGCCGACCGGGGCTGACGGCCGCGGGGGACGCTCAGAGCCCCTCGGCCTGTCCGCCGGGGAGCTCCTTCGGCCGGCTCAGCGGTGGCAGCTCGGGAAGGGCGTCCCAGGGGACCTGGCGCTTGCGCATGTCCTTGCGCACCTTGTCGGCGAGTTTCCTGGTGTCCCGGCGGTTCATCACGGCGCCGACGGTGGCGCCCACCATGAACGGCATCAGGTTCGGCAGGTCGCGGACCGTGCGTTTCATGATCTGCTGGCGCATTTCGCGCTTCATCTGACCGCCGAGCGCCGTGAACGTGGCCGGCTTGGTGATGTCGAAGCCGCGCTCGCCCGACCACGCGTGCAGATAGGCGGTGGAGCGGTCCTTGAGGCCGCCCGGCGGGCGCATCCCGTAGACCTCGTGCAGTTCGGCGATGAGCTTCAGCTCGATCGCCGCGACCCCGGTGATCTCCGCGGCGATCTCGGCCGGCATGGCGAGCGGTACGGGGAGCATCGCGGCCGCTCCGATGCCCGCGCCGACAGTGGACGTCGCGTTGGCCGCGCCCGCGACGAGCCGGTCGGCGATCTCCTCCGGTCCGAGACCGGGAAAGTGCTTGCGCAGCGTCGTGAGATCGCGGACCGGGATCCGTGGTGCGATGTCGATGATGCGGTCGGTGATGTACGCGAACCCCGCCTTCGCGCCTTCGCCGCCCTTCTGGATGCCCTGCTGTATCCCGTGCTGTATGCCGTGTCTGAGAGCACCCAGCCGACGGGCCCCGGTCATGGGTCCGTCCTGCACGCCCCGCGCCACCGCAGCGAAGGGCGCCGCTTCGTCGAGCGAGGCCGGGAGGCCCCGCTCGTCGTCACGTGCGCTGCTGACGAGCGCGCTCGCCCCGTGGTCGTCCTCCTCCGGGGGCCGGAGGGCGAGGGGCTCGGCGGGTGCTTCCGCACCTTCTGCCGGGCCCGTGCCGCCCTGCTGGTCCTCGGGGGAACCCTTCCGCCGGAAGCGCCGCTTCCGGGACGGTGTCGCGCCTGCCACGGCCGACTACCTCAGTCGCAGTCGCGGCAGATGGGCTGGCCGTTCTTCTCGCGCGCCAGCTGACTGCGGTGGTGCACGAGGAAGCAGCTCATGCAGGTGAACTCGTCGGCCTGCCGGGGCAGCACCCGGACCGACAGCTCTTCGTTGGACAGGTCGGCGCCGGGCAGCTCAAGACCCTCGGCCTGCTCGAACTCGTCTACGTCGACAGCAGCTGTCGACTTGTCGTTCCGACGTGCCTTGAGCTCTTCCAGACTGTCCTGGTCGCTGTCGTCGTCGGTCTTGCGTGGAGTGTCGTAATCCGTAGCCATGTCGCGCTCTCCCCCTCTGGGTATTTGCGGTGTCTCCAGCGCACGTAACGCGTGAGAGGCCGGACTTGTGCCCGACCCGAGGCGGAGATTTTGCCTCACATCAAGGTCTGTTACTCAATCGACACCCAACCGGATCCCCGGGGAGAGATCGATTTGGATGGCGATCGGGACCGTACACGGTCCCGGGGTAGTGCTTTGCGGGCACCACCCCGTGTACTTCCCGTGATCGCACCCCCTGGAAACCCAGGGTTTTCCCGGGTTTTCGGGGATTTGGGGATCACGGAGAGTAGGTAGACGGAAAATCGGCCCTGTGACCGATCGCACATCTGTCTTACGGGAACGCGTCCCGAAAATTCCGCGCAAAGCGAACATCCGGCCTACCCCCGCCGACCGGCTCAGACAGGCAACGTGACACGCATCACGAGGCCACCGCCCTCGCGGGGCTCCGCGATGATACGGCCTCCGTGGGCGCGGGCGACCGAGCGCGCGATGGACAGACCCAGCCCGACGCCCTTGTCGCTGCCGGTCCGCTCGGTGCGCAGGCGCCTGAACGGCTCGAAGAGGTTGTCGATCTCGTAAGCGGGAACCACGGGACCCGTGTTCGAAACCACCAGCAGCGCCTGGCCCGGCTGCAGTTCGGTGGTGACCTCCACCCAGCCGTCCTCCGCGACGTTGTAGCGCACGGCGTTCTGGACGAGGTTGAGGGCGATGCGCTCCAGCAGGATGCCGTTGCCCTGGACGACCGCGGCCGACTGCTCCCCGCGGATCTCCACCCCCTTCGTCGCGGCCTCCGCGAGGGTCTGGTCGATGGCGCGGGTGGCCACCTCGGCCAGGTCGACCGGCTTCCGCTCGACGATCTGGTTGTCGCTGCGGGCCAGCAGCAGCAGCCCCTCGACCAACTGCTCGCTGCGCTCATTGGTGGCCAGCAGCGTCTTGCCTAGCTGGGTGAGCTCGACGGGCGCACCCGGGTCGGAGAGGTGCACCTCCAGGAGCGTGCGGTTGATGGCCAGCGGTGTGCGGAGTTCGTGCGACGCGTTGGCGACGAACCGCTGCTGCGCGGTGAAGGCCCGCTCCAGCCGGTCGAGCATCTCGTCGAAGGTGTCGGCGAGCTCCTTGAGCTCGTCGTCCGGGCCGTCCAGCTCGATCCGGCGGGTCAGGTCCGTACCGGCCACGCGGCGGGCCGTACGGGTCATCCTGCCGAGCGGGGACAGCACCCGGCCCGCCACCGCGTAGCCGAAGGCGAAGGCGATGATGCTGAGGCCGACGAGGGCGTACAGCGACCTGGCCAGCAGGTGGTCCAGCGCCTGCTGGCGCTGGTGGTTGACGCAGGAGTTCATCGCCTGGTTGAACTGGTCCGCGGAACCACCGTTGGTGGGCAGGTTGCACACTCCGCTGGTGACCTGACCCGAGACGATCTTGAAAGGCAGCTCGCCGCCGACGTTGAGCGCCTGCGCCGCCAGCATGTAGATGATCGTCAACAGCAGGATCCCGGCGATCAGGAACATCCCGCCGTACAGCAGCGTCAGGCGTATCCGGATGGTCGGCCGCAGCAGCGGGGAGAGGGACTCCGAGCTCTTCGGGTCCCAGGTCGGTTTGGGCGGCGCCGCGGGCGCCGCCGGGGTGTTGGCCACGGGGCGCTCAGATCCGGTAGCCCGAGCCCGGGACGGTCACGATGACCGGGGGCTCACCGAGCTTGCGGCGCAGCGTCATGACGGTCACCCGTACGACGTTGGTGAAGGGATCGGTGTTCTCGTCCCAGGCCTTCTCCAGGAGCTGCTCGGCCGAGACGACCGCGCCCTCGCTGCGCATCAGTACTTCGAGCACGGCGAACTCCTTGGGGGCCAGCTGGATCTCGCGGCCCTCCCGGAAGACCTCGCGGCGGTTGGGGTCCAGCTTGATGCCGGCCCGCTCCAGGACGGGCGGCAGGGCGACCGTCGTACGGCGCCCGAGGGCCCGGACCCGCGCGGTCAGCTCGGTGAACGCGAAGGGCTTGGGCAGATAGTCGTCCGCGCCGATCTCCAGGCCCTCCACGCGGTCGCTGACGTCGCCCGAAGCCGTGAGCATCAGCACCCGGGTGGGCATGCCGAGTTCGACGATCTTGCGGCAGACGTCGTCGCCGTGGACCACCGGCAGGTCCCGGTCGAGGACCACGACGTCGTAGTCGTTGACCCCGATCCGCTCCAGGGCCGCGGCGCCGTCGTACACGACGTCGACGGCCATGGCCTCCCGGCGAAGTCCGGTGGCCACCGCATCGGCGAGCAGCTGCTCGTCCTCGACGACGAGTACGCGCACGGCGCTTGTCCTTCCGTTACAGCCCGTGTCCGGGCAGGTCTTGCATGGGGTGTGTACTTCCATCCTGCCCCGTACGGCCATAAACCGGCTGTAAGGCAGCGGACGCCGGGGAATTCAGGGATTCCCGGTGCGGTTGAGGTTTCTCTGAGGCAGAGCAAGGGGAGGACGACTGCACACCCGCCGATCACGCCCTGTACGGGGCACGCCACACCCCGCTCCGCCACCACCGGGGACGCGTGATCAGTTGACAACCCTCGGCACACCCCCGTGCCACCGACCCACGACGAGGGGGCGCACCCATGGACGCATTCACCGCAGGTCTGCTGCAGCGTATAAAGGCCACCCAGACCGACCTGACGCGTGCCCGCGAGTCCGGCGACGACTTTCTGGCGGAGGTCGAGCAGGGCGAGCTGGACGATCTTCACCGCCTCGCGGCCGAACACGGTGTGGCGGTCGAGCCCGCCCTGACCGCCGAGTCCGGCGTGGACATCCACACCGCGGCCGCCTGACCAGCACAGCGCATCCGGACCAGCCCGACATCCGGACCAGCACAGCGCATCCACGAGGCCCCCGGCACCTGGGACGGTGCCGGGGGCCTCGTCCGCGCTCAGTCGTGCCAGGCGCCGTACTGCTCCAGCAGCGCCTGGAGCGGTTCGAAGACACCGGGCGGCGCGGCGACCGTCAGATCGTCCGTCGGGCGCTCCCCGGGCCGTCCCCCGGTCAGTGCGCCCGCCTCACGGGCGATCAGGTCACCGGCCGCCCGGTCCCAGGGATGCAGCCCGCGCTCGTAGTAGCCGTCGAGCCGGCCGGCGGCCACGTCACAGAGGTCGATCGCGGCCGAGCCGCCGCGCCGGATGTCCCGCAGCTGCGGGATCAGCCGCTGGGCCACGGCCGCCTGGTGGGTGCGCACGGTCGTGACGTAGTTGAAGCCGGTCGATACCAGCGCCTGGTCGAGCGGGGGCGCGGGCCTGCACCGCAGCCGCGCGCCGCCGAGGTGGGCGCCGCCGCCGAGCACCGCGTGGAACGTCTCACCGCGCATCGGGACCGCCACCACTCCCGCGACCGTCTCGCCGTCCTGTTCGGCCGCGATCGAGACGGACCAAGTGGGCAATCCGTAGAGGTAGTTGACGGTGCCGTCCAGCGGGTCGATGACCCAGCGGACACCGCTGCTGCCCTCGGCGCTCGCGCCCTCCTCGCCCAGGAACCCGTCGTCGGGACGCAGACCGGTGAGATAGCCGGTGATCAGCTTCTCGGCCGCGATGTCCATCTCGGTGACGACATCGATGGGGCTGGACTTGGTCGCCGCCACCTCCAGGTCGGCGGGGCGCCCGTCCCGCAGCAGCGCCCCTGCGCGCCGGGCGGCCTCCAGTGCCAGTTCGAGCAGTTCGGTGTGGAGCTGGTCGGTCACGGTTCTCCCTCGGATCGCGCGTACGGACACTGATGCACGTGTACGGCTGTCGGCTCTACGCGTACGGGCTGTCGGCGCCCGCGGCCGCCGGCCTGGCCGTGCGGGCCGGGCAGCAGCCGACCGGGCAGACGTCGTGCGAGGCGCCCAGCGCGCCGAGAGCGCAGCGCTCCACCGGGCGGCCCTGCTCGGCGGCCGCCCGCTCCAGCAGGAGGTCGCGTACCGCAGCGGCGAAGCGCGGGTCGGCGCCGACGGTCGCCGACCGCACGGCGGGCAGGCCCAGTTCGGCCGCCTTCGCGACCGCCTCGGTGTCCAGGTCGTACAGGACCTCCATGTGGTCCGACACGAAGCCGATGGGCACCATGACGACGGCGGGCACCCCCGCCCCGTGCAGCTCCGTGAGGTGGTCACAGATGTCCGGTTCCAGCCACGGGGTCTGCGGGGAGCCGCTGCGCGACTGGTAGACGAGCTGCCAGGAGTGGTCGGCGCCGGTCTCGGCGCGGACCCTCTCGACGATCACCCGTGCCACGTCCAGGTGCTCGGCGACGTACGCCCCGCCTTCGGGCCCCGAGCTGTCGGCCGCGGCGGTGGGGATGGAGTGCGTGGTGAACGCCAGGTGCGCGCCGGCCCGGACCGCGTCGTCCAGCTCCGCCAGGGACTTCAGGACGCCGTCGGCCATGGGCCCGACGAACCCCGGGTGGTTGAAGTAGTGCCGCAGCTTGTCGACGCGCGGCAGATCGAGCCCTTCCGCCTCCAGCGTGGCCAGCGCCCCCGCGAGGTCCTCGCGGTACTGGCGGCAGCCGGAGTACGAGGCGTACGCGCTGGTGGCCAGGACGGCGATACGGCGGTGCCCGTCGGCGGTCATCTCGCGCAGGGTGTCGGTCAGATACGGCGCCCAGTTGCGGTTGCCCCAGTACACCGGCAGGTCGAGACCGTGTCCGGCGAAGTCCTTGCGGAGCGCGTCGAGGAGGGCCCGGTTCTGGCCGTTGATGGGGCTGATCCCGTCGAACAGGAAGTAGTGCTGCCCCACCTCCTTGAGCCGTTCCTTCGGGATGCCGCGGCCGCGGGTCACGTTCTCCAGGAACGGGACCACGTCGTCCGGGCCCTCGGGACCGCCGAAGGAGAGCAGCAGGAGGGCGTCGTAGGGAGCTGGATCGCGCTGATCGGACATGCCCCAGATCCTGCCACCCGGGTCCGACAGGCTCCGGGACCCCCCACGGAACGCCTGGTCGTAGCTGCCCCCCGGTGCTCGGCGCCGATCACCGCCCGTAAGCTGCGCAAACCATCAGTACGCCTTACCGGAGCCCTTCTTGACCAGTCCTTACCGTGCGATCTTCGCCGCCCCCGGCACCAAGGGGTTCTCGGCGGCCGGACTCCTCGGCCGGATGCCGCTGTCCATGCTGGGCATCGGCGTGGTGACCATGATCTCGCAGCTCACCGGGCGGTACGGACTCGCCGGCGCGCTCTCGGCGACGCTCGCGCTGTCCGCGGCAGCCATCGGCCCGCAGATCTCCCGGCTCGTCGACCGGCACGGACAGCGGCGGGTGCTGCGCCGGGCGACCGTCGTCTCCGCCGTCGCCGTGGCCGGACTGCTGGTCTGTGCGCAGCAGCGGCTGCCGGACTGGACGCTCTTCGTCTGCGCGGCCGGCGGGGGCTGTGTCCCGAGCGTCGGCTCGATGGTCAGGGCCCGCTGGGCGGCGATGCACCGGGGCGATCCGCGCATGCTGCACGCGGCGTACTCCTGGGAGTCGATCGTCGACGAGGTGTGCTTCATCTTCGGTCCGATCCTCTCCATCGGGCTCTCCACCGCCTGGTTCCCCGAGGCAGGCCCGCTGATGGCGGGCGGCTTCCTCGTCGTGGGGGTGTGCTGGCTGACCGCGCAGCGCGCCACCGAACCGGCTCCGCACCCGCACGGCCACGGCCCCGGTGGCTCCGCGCTGGGCTCCCCCGGGCTGCGGCTGCTGGTGCTGACGTTCGTGGCGACGGGCGCGATCTTCGGATCGATCGACGTGGTGACGGTCGCGTTCGCCGACGAGCGCGGCCACAAGGCGCTGGCCAGTCTGGTCCTCGCGGTGTACGCGCTCGGATCGTGTCTGGCCGGGGCGGTCTTCGGGCTGCTGCATCTCCGGGGGGCCGCTTCCAGCAGGTGGCTGGTGGGGGTGTGCGCGATGGCGCTGAGTATGATCCCCCTCCAACTGGCCGGGAACCTGCCGTTTCTGGCCGGGGCGCTCTTTGTCGCGGGGCTCTTCGTCGCACCGACGATGGTGACCACGATGGCCCTCGTCGAGCAGCACGTACCGCGCAGCAGGCTGACCGAGGGCATGACCTGGACCAGTACCGGGCTCGCCGTCGGGGTGGCACTCGGCTCTTCGGCCGCCGGCTGGGCGGTCGACGCGGGCGGGGCACGCCAGGGTTATCTGGTGCCGCTCGTGGCGGGAGCGCTCGCGGCCGTGGTGGCGTTGCCCGGGTACCGCCGGCTCAATCTGCCGGTGCCACTAGACGGGAGCGGGGCGGATGACCGGTACAGCGAGAACACCGGCTGCGGCACGGACGGCGACGGCGGTACGGCCGGCGGGGACCTGGCGTAACTGGGCGGGGAATGTCACCGCCCGCCCGGCGCGGGAGGTGACCCCGGCGTCCGCCGCCGAGCTGGCCGAGGCCGTGAGGCGGGCGGCGGACGAGGGCCTGAAGGTGAAGGCCGTCGGCACCGGCCACTCCTTCACGGCTGCGGCGGCGACCGACGGGCTGCTGATACGCCCCGGTCTCCTCACCGGCATCCGGGAGATCGACCGCGCGGCGGGCACGGTGACCGTCGAGGCCGGAACACCGCTGAAGCGGCTCAACCAGGCGCTGGCGCGTGAGGGGCTCACCCTCACGAACATGGGCGACATCATGGATCAGACGGTGGCCGGCGCCACCAGCACCGGCACCCATGGCACCGGCCGCGAGTCCGCCTCGATCTCCGCGCAGATCCGGGCGCTCGAACTGGTGACGGCCGACGGCTCGGTGCTGACGTGCTCGGCGACGGAGCACCCCGACGTCTTCGCGGCCGCCCGGATCGGGCTCGGTGCGCTGGGCGTCGTCACGGCGATCACCTTCGCGGTGGAGCCGGTCTTCCTGCTGACGGCCCGCGAGGAGCCGATGGGCTTCGACCGGGTGACCGCCGACTTCGACCAGCTGGTCGCCGAGAACGAGCACTTCGAGTTCTACTGGTTCCCGCACACCGGCAACTGCAATACGAAGCGCAACAACCGCAGTGCGGGTCCGGCCGCCCCGCCCGGCCGGGTGTCCGGCTGGATCGAGGACGAGCTGCTCTCCAACGGTGTCTTCCAGGCGGCGTGTTCGCTGGGGAAGGCCGTCCCCGCGACGATTCCCGCGATCGCGAAGATCTCCAGCCGGGCGCTGTCGGCCCGCACCTACACGGACATCCCGTACAAGGTCTTCACAAGTCCGCGCCGGGTGCGCTTCGTGGAGATGGAGTACGCCCTGCCCCGGGAGGCCGCGGTCGACGCGCTGCGGGAGGTCAAGGCGATGGTGGAGCGCTCGCCGCTGCGGGTGAGCTTCCCCGTGGAGGTCCGCACGGCGCCCGCGGACGACATCGCGCTCTCCACGGCCTCGGGCCGGGACAGCGCGTACATCGCTGCGCATGTGTACCGGGGCACCCCGCACCGGGCGTACTTCACCGCGGTGGAGCGGATCATGACCGCGCACGGCGGCCGGCCGCACTGGGGCAAGCTGCACACCCGCGACGCGGCGTATCTGGCGGAGGTCTACCCGCGCTTCGGCGAGTTCACGGCCGTACGCGACCGGCTCGACCCGCAGCGGCTGTTCGGCAACGACTACCTGCGCCGGGTCCTGGGCGAGTGACCTCCGCCGGGTGACGGGCCTGCGGGCCCGTCACCCGGCGGAGGTGCTATCCCGCCGGGTTCTCGGCGGCGTCCGGCGCGTTGTCCTGCCCGCCGGTGCTGTCGTGGCCCGAGCCGGAGCCGGAGCCGTCACCGGACGAGCCGGAGGGCGTCGGATCCGGAGTCTGGCCGCCGCCCGTCGCGGACTGCGAGGGGCTGGGCGTCGGATCGGTCGACATGCCGCTCTTTCCAGGGTCGGGCTTCGACTGGCCGGTGTCGCCCGAGCCCGTGCCGGAGCCGGTGCTCGGCGACGGGTCCGGGCCGGTGCTCGGCTGCCGGTCGTGCTGCTGGGGGTCCTGGCTCTGCTGCGGGTCGGTCGAGACCGCCGGCGCCGGCGAGTGGTGCCGGGTGCCGTTGCCGCCCTGGACCACTGAGCCCACGGTCGTCCCCGAGCCGCCGCTGAGACCGTGACCCGAGAGCAGCTCGTAGCCGGTGATCCCGCTCATCGCCACCAGGAACACGACCAGGGCCGCGATGGAGGAGCGCTTCCAGCCCCGCACCCGCGTCCCGTGGGTCGTGGCCTCGGTGAACTCCTCGTCGGTGACGGGCGTCAGCAGCCGCGTCGCGTCCGGCTCGCCGTCGCCGTGGGCGTGCCCCGTCCACTCCGTCCGGTCCGCATCGGACGGCCCGGGCCACGGCACCACGATCGTCGGCGGCGCCTCCCCCGGCTCCGAGGCCCCCGGCACCTGCCGCACCGGGACCTTCAGGACCTTGGGTTTGACCTGCACCGTCACTTCGCGGATCTGCTCCCCGGTACGCCGGAAGAGATGTTGGAAGATCGTGCCGCCACAGGTGGCGACCACGCTCACCAGACCCGCGCCGATGATCGTCCCGTACACGCCGAGCTGCGAGGCCAGCACCGCTGCCACCACAGCGGCGAACGCGCTGCCCGCGACCTGAGGGACGCTCAGATCGAGCTGTCTCCTCTTCCCGCTTCCGGCCTCTGCGCCGCCGTCCGGCTTCTGCTCCATCACCAGCCCCTGTTGTCCATCTGGGTACACCCTGCACCAGAAAGGGACATTTGAGCGAAGTGGATAGTTCCGCTTCGGGAGATTCTGTGAAGCACAACACCCGCAGGCATACGCTGGCGGCACTTACGAGGCTCCCCCTCCGCCGGACCCCGGGAAGTTCAGCGGCGAGCCGTCCACCCGCTTGGCCCGAATGGAGTACTGTGGCGAGCCCTGGGCCCGGCCTCCCTCAGGGGTGTCCGGACCAACGGGAGGGGGCCTAAGGCGGCACTCGAACCGGCGGCACCATGGCACTGCACGGGGGCCTTGCTGCACAGAGTGACCGACGGTCGCTCTGCGTCGCAAACAGGTAACCGTGCCATAACGGCGTTCCAGGGCTGAGGCCCGACACGCCGGATAACTCGGCAAGGTTGTGGCGTGCTGTACCCGGGCAGGCCACACTCGACTAGCGGAAGCAGCGACGCACGTGACGTCGGCAGGCACCACCCGGGAGGTTCCCATGCCCGAACTGCGTGTCGTGGCCGTCTCGAATGACGGCACACGACTGGTGCTCAAAGCTGCGGACAGTACGGAGTACACGCTTCCGATCGATGAGCGGCTGCGTGCTGCGGTCCGTAATGACCGCGCCCGCCTCGGCCAGATCGAGATCGAGGTGGAGAGCCACCTCCGGCCCCGTGACATCCAGGCGCGTATAAGGGCCGGTGCCTCCGCCGAGGAGGTCGCCCAGATGGCCGGGATCCCGGTCGACCGGGTCCGCCGCTTCGAGGGTCCCGTGCTCGCGGAGCGCGCGTTCATGGCCGAGCGCGCCCGCAAGACACCCGTACGGCGTGCCGGTGAGAACACCGGCACCGGTCCGCAGCTCGGCGAGGCGGTGAACGAGCGGCTGCTGCTGCGCGGCGCCGAGCGGGACACCGTGCTCTGGGACTCCTGGCGCCGCGACGACGGGACCTGGGAGGTCCTGCTGGTCTACCGGGTCGCCACCGAGACGCACTCGGCGAGCTGGAGCTACGATCCACCCCGCCGTCTGGTGCAGGCCATGGACGACGAGGCGCGGTCGCTGATCGGCGAGTCGGACGACTCGCTGGCGGCGCCGGAGCCGAGCTTCCCGTTCGTACCGAGGATCGCCCGGCTGCCCCGCGACCGGCCGCTCGACCGTGCTCTGGACCGGCAGATGGAGCGGCCCACCGCACCGGTGCCTGCACCGCCCGAGCCCGAGGAGAGCGGCAGCGGCGAGCGGGACTCGCTGACCAGCCTGCTGGAGGCCGTACCGAGCTTCCGGGGCGACATGATCGTGCCCGAACGCCCCGCGCCGCCCGAACTCCCGCCGTCCGAGCCCGCGCAGGAGCCGGAGTCCGAGGAGCCGCCCGCGGCGTCCGCGGGGGCCGGTTCGGCGTACGCGGATGTGCTGATGCCGCGCGCGGTGGCCGGTCACCGCGACCGGCTGACCGGGACGACGGACCGGCAGGCCGAGGCGGACGGTGTCCGCCCGGGCCGGCGCGCCGCCGTGCCGAGCTGGGACGAGATCGTCTTCGGCACCCGGCGCAAGAAGCAGGAGTAGCGGGAACAGCAGGAGCAGTTGACCGAGCTGGGGCCCGTACGCAGTGCGTACGGGCCCCAGTCAGGTGATCAGGGCGTCGGCCCCGTGGCGACCGGGCGGGACTCGTCCGACGACCACTGCGACCAGGAACCGGCGTAGAGCGCGGCCCGGATCCCGGCGATCTCCAGCGCCAGCACCTCATGCGCGCCCGACACGCCCGATCCGCAGTAGACCCCGACCTCCGTGCCCTGGTCCGCCGCCCCCAACGCGGCGAACCGCGCGGCCAGTTCGCCGGCGGCCAGGAAGTGCCCGCCGGCCGCGGTGTTCTCCGACGTCGGGGCCGACACCGCGCCGGGGATGTGTCCGCCGACCCGGTCGATGGGCTCCACATCACCCCGGTAGCGCTCGGCGGCGCGGGCGTCGAGCAGTACGCCCTTGCGGGCCAGCTCGGCCGCGCCGTCCGCGTCGAGGAGCGGCAACCCCCCGGGCACGGGTACGAAATCGCCCGGCGCGGGCACCGGTGTCTGCGTGGAGAGCGGCCCGGACCAGGATGCGAGACCTCCGTCCAATACCCGGACGGCCTGGTGGCCGGTCCAGCGCAGCAGCCACCAGGCGCGCGCCGCGGCCCACCCCTGGCCGCCGTCGTACACGACGACCGGGGTGCCCCCCGAGACACCCGCCCGGCGCAGCACGGCGCCCAGTTCGGCGGGGTCGGGCAGCGGGTGGCGGCCGCCCGCGCCGGGCGGACCTGCCAGCTCCGTGTCCAGGTCGACGAAGACCGCGCCGGGGAGGTGGCCGGCCTCGTACTCGGAGCGCAGGTTCGGGCCGCCGAGCTGCCAGCGGACGTCGAGGAGCACCGGCGGACGGGGTCCGGCCAACTCGCTCGCGAGATCGGTTGCCGTGATGATGGGTGTCATGACTGCCATCCTCGCCCAGAGTCCGGCGCGAACGTAACGCCGTAGAAAAGGACGAGGAGTACCAAAACAGGCATCCTCCTGCTGGAACATGCAAAATGCGGCGCGGCCGGGGCGCGGCGCGCGGCAGGTGGTGGAAGCATCTGGGCGGGGGGCGGCCCACCGGCCCCCGCACGGCCACCACCGATGGTCCGAGGAGAGAGCGAAAATGACCGAGGCAGCCTCGCGGCGCAGGCCCGGAACCCCCTGCTGGGTGAGTCTGATGGTGCACGGCCTGGCAGAGACCCGGGAGTTCTACGGCGACCTGTTCGGCTGGGAGTTCCAGCCGGGCCCCGAGCAACTGGGCCCCTACGTACGTGCGCTGCTGGACGGCCGTGAGGTCGCGGGGATCGGACAGATGCCGCCGGACCGCCATCTGCCGATCGCCTGGACGACGTATCTGGCATCCGACGACGTCGACGCCACCGCGGAGACCGTCAGGCACTGCGGCGGGACGGTAGGAGTGGGCCCGCTCGATGCGGGAGAGGCGGGGCGGCTGGCCATAGGGTCGGACCCCGACGGTGCGGTCTTCGGCGTCTGGCAGGCGGCGGCCCATCTGGGCACCGCGGAGTGGGGCGTGCCCGGAACGCCGGTGTGGAACGAGCTGGTGACCCGGGAGACCGGCTCGGTCGCCAAGTTCTACCAGGCGGTGTTCGGTTACGAGACGGAGGCCGTCGTCTCGGCCGACTTCGACTATCTGACGCTGTATCTGGAGGGCCGGGCGGTCGCCTCGCTGCACGGCGTCGGCCAGGCGCTCCCCCGTGACAGGGGGGCGCACTGGATGACGTACTTCGAGGTGGCGGACGTCGACGCGGCCGCGCGCCGGGTGACCGAGCTGGGCGGGCAGGTGCTCCAGCCGCCGCGCCAGGGCGAGACGGGGCGGCTGGCCACGGTCGCCGATCCGGAGGGCGCGGTCTTCACCGTCGTACGGACGGAGCGCTGACGTCCTGCCGGACGCCAAGCGCCAGGAGGGCGCGCGCCGTTGGCGGTGTCACGGTGATCCGGGCGACTGCCGGATCGCGGGTCATCCGCGCCCCTGGGCACCGGTGGGCGCACCGGGTCCGGGTGCCGTGGTGGCGAGTGCCGAGAGCAGCACCCGTACATCGGGCAGGTCCGGGAGTGCCCGCACCGTGTCCGCGACGGTGTGTGCGACGGCGGGGTCCAGTACCCGGGTGGCGAGGCCGTGGAACTTGGCGGTGACCGCGGCGCTGTCCAGGGGGTTCGTGGGCGAGCCGAGCGGGTCGGTCACCTGGCCGGTGTGACAGGCACCGGTGCGGGTGGTGAGCGTGATCACGGGCTCGGTGTCGCCGGTCATCGACTCGTCCACCTCCAGGGTGATCCGGTCCAGCACCGACCGGACAGCGGGCGACGCACGGCTCTCCGCGGAGTACGCCGTGAGGTCGGCCGTTCCGAGCGCCACCCGCACGGCCACCGCGTACGGAAGGCTGAGCTGGGCCGCGGCGAGAGTGCCGCACTCGGCGGCCCCGCACATCCCGTGGATGAAGGCCGAGAGCCGTACATGGACCGAAGCGACGTCGTCGGGCCCGAGCTCGTGGTCCGCCAGGAGCCCGGCCACCGCGTCGACCGATGAGTGGGTGGAGCGGCACGAGGCGTACGGCTTGATCGAGCACCGGGAGACGCACCACCGGTCACCGAGACGGGCGGTGAGCGCGGCCGGTGTGGCGGAGCCGGGCGCGATGGTGCGCAGGAAACCGCCCCAGGTGTCGTCGAACACCCCGCGCGGCCCGGTGATCCCGTGCCGCGCCGCGAGCGCGGCGGTGAGCCCCGCCTCCGCTGCCCGCCCCGCGTGCAGTCGCTTGCTCATGGCCCCGTCGTGGACGAACGCCCAGATGCCGCCGCTGAAGCTGGCGGAGAGCGCGAGGGCGTGGGCGGTGCTGTCCGGGCCGAGTCCCAGGACGGCTGCCGCCGCAGCGGCCGCCCCGAACGGGCCGCAGGTGCCGGTGGAGTGCCAACCCGCCTCGTTGTGCGGCGCATAGCCGCCGCACGCCTCCAGAACACGGCGTGCCACGTCGTAACCGACGATGACGGCGGCGAGCAACCGGGCTCCGGACACCGGGTGTTCCGCCACCTCGGCGGCGGCGAGTGCGGCGGGGACGACGACGGCGCCCGAGTGGTCGCAGCCACCGGCGTCATCGAGTTCGAGGGCGTGCGCCGACACCCCGTTGACGAGAGCCGCCGCACGCGGCGCCACCCGGGGGCCGGTTCCCCAGACCGTGCCCGCTCCGCCCGGTTCGGAGGCGGCGAGCAGCTGGAGCAGGGCGGTGGTTTCCGTACTCGCGGAACCGGCCAGCGCGGCCCCGAGGGTGTCCAGGACGTGGTGCTGGGCCTTGGTGACCACCGGCCGGGGAATCATGGCGAGCCGGGTGTTCGCGGTGAACCGGGCCAGTGCGCCGAGCGCGTCGCCGGCCCGCCCGGAGCCCGGCGCCGTTGGGGACGTTGCGGCTGTCATGCCAACTCCCTGGCGCAGCGGTCGAATACCTCGGCCGGATGGCCGGGCGCGTTGCCGGTGTTCCTGGACCTCCACCAGTCGGCGACCTCACCGGCTGTCGCGATCCAGACGTCGTCATGGCTGCGGATGTGGCGGAGGAGTTCCCGCACGATGCCGATCCGGCCGGGGGTTCCGGTGACCTCGGGCTGGAGCCGCAGGGTGTAGCAGAGCCCGAACCGGCGGTAGGCGTCGAACTCCGTGGTCCAGTTGCCCAGCACCTCGCGGTACGACGCGATCCTCGACTGGCCGACGGGGAACGCCGGGTCCAGGTTGAAGAAGAAGTACGGATGGTCGTGCAGTTCGTGGTGGACCGGGATTTCGATCAGCCGGCGCGCGGTGCCCCTACCGGTCCCCGTACCGACGCGGGGACCGGCCGTCCTGGCCGGATGGAAGTGGGGCAGATCGTCGCCGTGCAGCGACGAGGACCAGATGAATCCCCGGTCCGCCAGGGCGTCGGGGAAGCCCGCGGCCCACTCCCCCGCCGGGATACGGAAGCCGCGGGGCCGCTCGCCCGTCACGTCCGCGATGGCCTCGGAACCCCGGTCGGCCACTTCCAGCTGCCCGGCCAGACCGAGGCGGCTGAAGTCCTCGTGCGCGTGGCCGTGGTGGGCGATCTCGTGTCCGTGCCCGGCGATGGCGCGGATGAGGTGCGGATACCGTTCCGCGTTGCGGCCGGGAACACACCAGGTGGTCGTCACCCCCTGCGACTGGAACTCGGCGAGCAGCCGGTCCACCCCGCGAGTCGCGCCGTAGCGGCCGACGGAGAGGGTCTTGACCCGCTGTGCGGTGGTCGGGTCGGCGGCCAGCAGTGGAAGTTCGGCGTCGAAGTCGACGCTCACGACGACGGCGCAGCGGATCCCCCGGGGCCAGCGCGGGGACTCCACGGCGGCCTCGGCCGGACCGGGGGCGGGGGCGGCGGTCGTGTCAGGCATGCGCGGTCGCCTCCGGCCCGCCACCGGCCTGCGGGGCCGGGCGCTGCGCCCACCATGCGGCGATCTCCCGGCAGGCTGCGAACCAGACCCCGGGCTGTGCGCTCATATGCGCCAGGAACCGTTCGAGCAGCAGCAGTCGGCCCGGCTTGCCGGACACCTTGGGATGGAACAGGGTGGTCATGCACAGCCCTTCGGCGTGGTGGCCGTCGAACTCCCTGATCCAGTTGTCCAGGGTCAGTTCGTAACTGGCGATACGGTCCTGGCCCTTGGGGAAGTCGGGCTCACGGGTGTAGGCGAGAGAGGCGTAGTCGTCGAGGTCCCACCGGCCGGGAATCTCCACCAGGGAGGTCGGCGCCCCGTCGATCTCGTGGAAGTAGGGCCGGTCGTCGCCCCGCATGGAACTGGAGTAGGTGAATCCCGCTTCGAGCAGGAGCCGTGGTGTCTGCGGATGCCAGTCGCCCGAAGGCGTACGGAATCCCTGGGCCGGAGCGCCGAGCACCCGGGTGAAGACCTCTTGGCTACGGGAGATCACCTCGGCCTGCTCTGCCGGTGTCAGATCCCAGTACCGCTCGTGCCGGTAACCGTGGTGGGCCACTTCGTGCCCCTGCTCCACGATGGCGAGGCACGCGTCGGGCCAGGTCTCGATCACCCACGCGGGCACGAAGAAGGTGGCGGTCACTCCGGCCGACCGGAGGAGGCCGAGAATGCGCGGCAGCGCGCGGTACGGACCGTAGGCGCCCAGCGAGAAATAGGCGGGCTTGCGCCAGATCTCGCCGCTCAGCATCGCGTCGCCGGTGGGGCCGTCCAGATCGAAGGCGAGCGCGACGGCGCTCCGGGCCCCGCCGGGCCAGCGCGCTCCGGGTGCGGCTGCGGTGGACAGGGCGGTCGGGTGTGCGGGCGTGCTCAAGAGCGCTCGATTCGCTGGAAATTGGCGTGCGGGCAGGCGGGCTGACGTCAACCGGGCCGGGTCATGACCCGGTGCCGTTGATCACCGGCTCCGTGATGCCGTAGCCGAGGCCCGCGGCCTTGAGGACGCGTTGGTACTCGCCCGACTTCTCGACGGCCTTCAGCGCCTTCAGTACCGCGTTGGCCATCGTGGTGTCGCCCTTCTTGATCACGACGGCGAAGGGGGTGCTCGGCAGCGGGGGCATCACGACGGAGTACGCGGACGGGTCGCTCTTCCCGAAGTAGGTGAGGTTCTCCTCGCCCTGCGCGGCGAGTTCGACCCGGCCCTGCTGAAGCTGGAGCCGGGCGGCGGCGCCGGAGTCGGCGGGCAGGATCCGGATCGGCGGACGCCCGGCGTCCACACAGTATTTCCGGCTCACGTCCTGGATCTGCTGGTAGTAGTCCACCTTCTTGCCGACCGCGAGGTGTTTGCCGCAGGCGTCGGTGAACTTCCGGTAAGCGCCGGCCTTGCCCTTGAGCGTGTAGATGCGCCCGCGTGCCGCGAAGTAGTCGACGAAGTCGACGGTCTTCTGCCGTTCCACCGTGTCGGAGAGGCCGGACATCGCGATGTCGGTTCTGGTGGTCTGTACGGAGCTGGTCAGCTGGTCGAAGGACTGCTGGACGATGTCGACGCGCACGCCCATCTGCTTGCCGACGGCCCTGATCAGATCGATGTCCACCCCGGCCACCTGGTGCGTCTTGTCGTCCAGGTACTCCATGGGCGGGAAGTCCGGCGACATGCCCACCCGGAGAGTGCCCGTCTTGGCGACGGCATACGGGAGACCGGCGGCCTTGGCCTTCGCCGCCGGCACCGGGTGGTAGTGCGTGCAGCCCGAGATGAGCAGGACCGCGGCGGTCGTGAGTACGGCGAGGCGCGGCCGGCCGGAGTTACGGAGCATACGGATCTCCCAATGAGTGTCCGCCGACAGGGATGGGCGGTCGCCCGGTTCACGAGACACGGGACAGGACGGGACACGGGACGGGACGTGGGACGGGACGTGGACGGGGCACGGCCGGTCACAGGACATGGGACAGAAAAGCCTTGGTGCGCTCGTTGCGGGGAGAGCCCAGCACCTCGGACGGCGTGCCGATTTCGAGGATTCTGCCGCCGTCGAGGAAAGCCACCCGGTCGGCCACCTCCCGGGCGAAGCCGATCTCGTGGGTGACCACGATCATGGTGAGCCCGGTGTCCGCCAGGTCCTTCATGACGGTGAGGACTTCACCGACGAGTTCGGGGTCGAGGGCGGACGTGGGCTCGTCGAACAGCATCAGCCGGGGCTCCATGGCCAGCGCCCGCGCTATGGCGACCCGCTGCTGCTGTCCGCCGGAGAGCTGACGTGGATAGGCATCGCTCTTGTCCCCGAGGCCCACCCGCTCCAGCAGCCGGATCCCTTGCTCGCGCGCGGCTTTGGGCTTCTCGCCCTTGACCCGTACGGGCCCCTCGATGACGTTCTGGAGCGCGGTGCGGTGCGGGAACAGATTGAAGCGCTGGAAGACCATGCCCATGGACAGCCGTTGGCGCACGATCTCCCGCTGGGACCTCTCGACCAGGTGCCCCTTCCGGCGGCGGTAGCCGATCGTCTCGTCGCCCAGCCATATCTGCCCCGCGTCAATGGTCTCCAAGTGATTGATGCAGCGCAGGAATGTGCTCTTTCCGGACCCCGAGGGGCCCAGCAGACAGAGCACTTCACCGGCCGGGACTTCCAGATCGATGCCCTTGAGCACATGGTTCTCACCGAACCGCTTCTGGACGGCTTCGGCACGGAGCAGCGGGGCTTCGCCGGGGGCCGCACCCGGCCCGGAGAGGTGGTCGGGGTTCATCGGAGCACCGGCTTTCCGCGCGTGGCGGCGAGCAGGCGCCGCAGGGGGCTGGGGGGAACGGGCCGGGCGGAGCCCCTGGCGAAGTACCGCTCCAGATAGAACTGCGCGATGCTCAGTACGGAGACCGCCAGCAGGTACCAGACGGCGCAGACGATCAGCAGTTCCATGATCCGGTTGTTGACGAAGTACAGGTGCTGGGCCTGCAGCAGGATCTCGGTCACCCCGACCGCCGAGGCGAGCGAGGTGGTCTTGAGCATCCCGATCGTCTCGTTGCCGATGGGCGGAATGATCACCTTCATCGCCTGGGGAAGCACCACCCGGCGCATCGCCTTGGCCGTGCTCATACCGATCGTGTAGGCGGCTTCGAGCTGCCCTTCGTCCACCGACAGAATCCCGGCGCGGACGACCTCCGAGGTGTACGCGCCCTGGTTGATGCCCAGGCCGAGGGCTGCGGCCACGAACGGCGTCATCAGGTCGACGGTCCGCGCCGTGTAGACACCGGGCACCGAGACCAGCGGGAAGATCAGCGCCAGGTTGAACCACAGGAGAAGCTGCAGATACACCGGCGTCCCGCGGAACACCCAGACGTAGAACCAGGCGACGCCGCTCGTCACCGGATTCTTCGAGAGCCGCATGACGGCGACGAGCAGTCCCAGCGCGATACCGAGCACCATGGAGACAAGCGTCAGAACGAGGGTCGTCACGAGGCCGGTCATCAGCTCGGTGGCCCCGAGATAGTGGCGGACGACTCCCCAGTCGATCTGGGCTCCGGCAAAGGCGCGGACGAAGAACACCGCGACCAGGGCGACCACTACCGCGCCGACCCAGCGGCCGGGGTGGCGGCGCGTGCGGGTGAGCAGATCCTGGTCGGGGGCGCGGCCCGGCGAAGGGCGTGCTCGGCCGGCCGTGAGCGCTGGCTCAGTCATGTCGTGTCCCTAAGAATGGTTGGCGGCCCGGTCCGGCTGCGGCCCGCGGAATCGGGGGCGGACGCGGGTCGGACCGAAGGGGGTGTGGAGTTCACGTGCGCTGGGCTTCGGCGGGAACAAATCCGGTGCTTCGGACCGACCGGCACATGGGGGGGCGGTCTCAGACGCGCGGGCCCCGGTAGTCGGCGGCCCACCGGCGGTGTGTCCCGACGTGTTCGGTCAGTTCGCCGATCTGCGCGACCACTTGGGCCGGCGCGGTGCCGCCCGTCGCGGACCTCGCCGCGAGCGCGCTCTCCACGGTGAGCACATGACGGACCTCGGGGGTGAGCCTCGGATCTATCCCCGCGAGTTCGGCATCGGTGAGATCCGTCAGGTCGACGCCCGAGTCCTCGCAGGTGCGTACGACAGCCCCGGTGATCTCGTGGGCCTCGTGGAACGGCACGCCGCGCAGCGCCAGCCAGTCCGCGATCTCGGTCGCCAGGGTGAACCCGGCGGTGGCCTGGACCCGCAGCTCCTCGGTGTTCACGCGGAGGGATCCGATGAGACCGGCCATCGCGGGCAGCACGATGAGCAGCGTCTCCACACTGTCGAACGCGGCGTGCTTGTCCTCCGCGAGATCTCGGTTGTAGGCGAAGGGGAGCCCCTTGAGCGCGCCCAGCAACCCCATCAGATTGCCCGTCAGACGACTGGCCTTGCCGCGGGCGAGTTCGGCGATGTCCGGGTTCTTCTTCTGCGGCATGATCGAGGAGCCGGTGGCGTAGCGGTCGTCGAGTTCGACCCAGCGGAACTGCCGCGAGGACCACAGGCACACCTCTTCGGCCAGCCGCGACACGTCCACTGCGAGCATCGAGGCCACGAACAGGAATTCAGCCACGTGGTCCCGGCTGCCCACCGCGTCCAGCGAGTTGGCACAGGGCCGGTCGTATCCGAGCTCGGCGGCGGACAGCTCCGGATGGCCCGCGATGGAGGATCCCGCGAGGGCCGCGGCACCGAGCGGCGAGCGCGCCGTGCGTACGTCCCAGTCACGCAGCCGGTCCATGTCCCGGTCCAGTGCGTGGGCGTGAGCGAGCAGTTGGTGGCCGAACACGATTGGCTGGGCGGGCTGGAGGTGGGTGAACCCCGGAGCCGCGGTGTGCGTGTGGTCGGCCGCCTGCGTGGTCAGCGCCTCGATCAGCTCGCAGGAGGCATCGCTGATCCGGCGCGCCTGGTCACGCAGATAGAGCCGCAGGTCGTTGGCACACTGGTCATTGCGGGAGCGACCGGCTCTCAGCTTTCCGCCGAGCGTCCCGAGCCGCTCCATCAACACCCGCTCCAGGAAGGTGTGCACGTCCTCGTCGCCCGGTTCCGGAGTCACGGCGCCGTCGCGGTAGTCCTGGTCCAGTACGTCGATCGCGTCGAGTACGACGGCCAGTTCGCCGTCGTCGAGGATGCCTGCCCTGACCAGTTCCCTGGCGTGGGCACGGGAGCCCGCGAGGTCGTAGGGGGCCATGTCGAAGTAGCTCGGTTCGGAGCGGGAGAGCCGGGTGAGAGCGGGCGCCGACGGTTCACGGAATCGGCCGCCCCACAGGCGGGTGGTCACAGTCACGTGGGTGCGCTCCTAAGGGGCCTGAGGGAGGGGGCAGAACGGAGAGGGCATAGCGGCGGGCATGGCAGCGGGCATGGTCCGGCCGGGACGAGCCGGAACGGGATGTTCCGCAGCGCAGATCTCCCGCTCCGGATTGTCCGACAATCTGCCATCGCAGTTCCCGGGAAGTCAATAGATCGTCCGACAATCAGACAACCCGGCAGTAGAGTGGGCTCATGGAATCAATCCAGATCTCCCGGTCCAGCGTGGTGGACCGGGTCGCCGAGGCTCTGCGCCAGGAGATGTACAGCGGGCGGCTGCGCCCGGGAACGCCGTTGCGTGAGAGCAGTCTGGTGGAGAGCTTCAAGATCTCCCGCAGCACCGTGCGTGAGGCACTGCAGATGCTGACGGTCGAGGGGCTGCTGGTGAAGGTGCCGAACAAAGGCGTCTCCGTCCGGCGGCTGACGCACACCGAGATCGACGACATCTTCCGTACCCGACGCATCCTGGAGGTCGCCGGAGTCCGCGCGGTGGTGGACGCGGACCACGCCGAACTGGCCGCGCTGGCCGACGCGATGTCCGCCTACGAGGCCGCGGTGGAGGCCGGTGACCCCTCAGCGATCAGTGAGGCACATCTGCGGTACCACGTGTCGATCGTGGGGCTGCTCGGCAGTTCACGGCTGGCGGCCGTCGAGGAATCGCTGATGGCCGAACTACGGCTCGCCCTCACCCTGGTGGACATGGACAGCGACGATCTGCCGGAGATGTTGCGCGAGCACAGCGAGATGATGTCCCTGATCCGGCAGTCCAGGGTCGAGGAGGCGGTGGTCCGGGTCGAACGCCATCTCTCCCATGCCAAAGCTTTCGTCATGCTGTCGGACTGAACGCTGTCGGACTGAACGCTGTCGGACTGGGAACCCCCCCTGGCCCCGGCCTCCCTGCGGCCGGCCCGGCCGCAGGGTGAATACCGGAAGGCGTGCTCTCAGGCGGAGTTGGAGGGAAGGACGTCGGGAGAGAGCGCCGCGGCCCGGACCGCGCCACTCGTCATGCGCCGGCGGTGATGCCGCCGGCAGAGAACCTCGTAACCGACCTCCTCGGCCGAGCGGTCGACGTCACCCACGACGACCTGCTCGCCCTCCACGACCATCGCGCCGTCCACGGTACGGGCGTTGTGGGTGGCGCGGGCGCCGCACCAGCACAACGCCTCGACCTGCAAGGATTCTATCCGGTCCGCGAGTTCGATCAGCCGCTGCGAGCCCGGGAAGAGCTTGGTGCGGAAGTCGGTCGTGATGCCGAAAGCGAAGACGTCCAGGTTCAGGTCGTCCACGACGCGGGCCAGCTGATCGATCTGTTCGGGCGCCAGGAACTGCGCCTCGTCCACGATGACATGGTCGACCCGGCCGCCCTTCGACATCAGGTCCACCAGATGGGCATAGAGGTCCATGCCGGGCGCCGCCTCGACAGCCTCCGTCACCAGACCGAGGCGGGAGGAGAGCTTGCCCTGGCCGGCGCGGTCGTCGCGGGTGAAGATCACGCCCTGCAGCCCGCGCGCGGAGCGGTTGTGTCCGATCTGGAGCGCCAGCGTGCTCTTTCCGCAGTCCATCGTTCCGGAGAAGAACACCAGCTCGGGCATGGGGGGTCGCGGGCCTTTCAGATCTGGGGGGGGGGAGAGCAGGTGGGGGGCGCCGGGCGCGGTTACGAGCGTACTTCGAGCAGCGGTACCAGCTGCTCCGCAGGGGTCATCGAGCCGTGCATACCGACCATGGCCGACTCGTGCGGCTCGCGGCGGGACGCGGTGATCACCACGTCGGCGTGGGCCGCGGCGACGACGTCGCCGATCCGCCCGTACACCCGCTCGTCGACCGCCGGGCCGAACCAGCCCGCCGCGATGGCCTCGTCGCGGCTCGCCACCCAGAACTGCTCGCCGAGCACCTCACGCCAGACGGCCAGCACATCGCTCCGGGCGCCCGGAACCGCGTAGACGTGCCGGGCCCGGCCCTCGCCGCCCAGCAGGGCGACGCCCGCGCCCAGTTCCCAGTCCTCGTCGAAGTCGATGCGCGACTCCTCGTCGAACGGGATGTCGATCATGCCGTGGTCGGCGGTGACATACAGCGCCGAACGGGGCGGGAGCTGCTCGGCGAGGCGCTGGACGAGCCGGTCGACGTACATCAGCTGGCCGCGCCAGGCGTCCGAGTCCATGCCGAACCGGTGACCCTTGGAGTCCACCTCGCTGTAGTACGTGTAGATCAACGAACGGTCGGCCGCACCCAGTTGGGCGGCGGCCAGGTCCATCCGGTCCTCGCCGGTGAGCCGGCCCCTGAAGGTGCCGCCGCTCAGCGCGATCTTGGTGAGCGGGGTGTTCTGGAAGTCCGGCGACGAGACCTGCGCGGTGTGCACGCCCGCCGCGTCGGCGAGCTGGAAGACCGTGGGGTACGGCTGCCAGACATGCGGGTCGGTCCACGGACGCCAGCGCAGCTGGTTCATCAGCTCGCCGGTGGCCGGGTTGCGGGTGGTGTACCCGGTGAGGCCGTGCGCGCCGGGTGGCAGTCCGGTGCCGACCGAGGCGAGCGAGGTCGCCGTGGTGGCGGGGAAGCCGGCGGTGAGCGGACGGCCGGAGCCGCCGCGCGAGGTCGGCAGCAGCGAGTGGAGGTACGGCGCCTCGTCGGGGTGCGCGCGGATCTGCTCCCAGCCGAGGCCGTCGATGAGGAAGACGCAGTTCCGGTCGGCGGGTGCCAGCTCCGGGATCGCGGAGGTGCAGCCGGGAACTCCCAGCCCCGCGGCGAGCGTCGGCAGCAGATCGGCGAGCGAACCCGAGCCGTACTCCGGTACCGGGGCGGTGGAGAGGGCGAGCGGAGCGGCGTCGTCCGCGTACGGCCAGTCGGGCAGAGCCATCAGCGGCCGGCCGCCGCGGTCGCCTCGGAGAGCGCCTGGGAGAAGGCGAGGGTCTGGCGGACCGTGTCCGGGCCGTCGCCCGCCTCGCTCACGCGAAGGCTCAGGTCGTCGGCGGTGGAGCTGCCCGTATACCCGTGGTCCGCCTCGCAGTTGGGGTCGCCGCAAGCGGCGGGCTCCAGGTCGAGCCGGGCGACCGCGCCCCAGCCGATGGTCAGGACGACCTCGCGGGGCAGGGTGCCGGGGACGTACTTCTCCGGGTTCGCCACGACCCGGCTGAGCACCACGGAGGAGATCCGGCCCAGCTTCACCGACTCGGTCGACGTGGTGGCGAACGGCGTCGGGGAGCTGCCGTCGGCGGCCTGCTCGTCGGTGTGGCTGACGATGAAGCGGTTGCCCGTCAGGACGAGGACCGTGACATGGCGGCGGACCTCGTTGGAATCGAACGTCGTCTCCTGATGCACCAGATACGAAGAAACCGGCTCGCCTCCGACAGCGGCCTCCACCGCCTCGGCCACGAGGGCCGGGTAGTAGCCGCTGCGCTCGATCGCCGCGCGGAGCCCCTGGGTCGTTGTACCGGTCTTCGCCATGGGCTCCATCTTAGACCGATGGCTGTGGGGGAAGAGGCCCCCGGAGCAGGGCCTGTACGGGGCCCTGCGGCGGCCCGCAGCAGGGGCGGCCCTCGGCAGCCGGCCCGCCACAGCGGCGGGCAGCCGGCAGCTTGCCGTCAGCAGCTCGCCCTCAGTAGCTGGGGAGGCGGCGCGGACCGAGGTCGCCGAGTGTGTTCGCGGGCGCGAGCCGTACGGCGGCCCCGAGCACGGAGAGTCCGTTCTGCCCGACCACTACCGGTTCGAGAGCGACGGACACCACTTCGGGGTGGTCGTCCACCAGCCGCGACACCCGCAGCAGCAGCTCTTCGAGAGCCGCCGTGTCGACGGGCGCCGAGCCGCGCCAGCCGAACAGGAGGGGTGCGGTCCTGATGCTTCTGATCAGTTCGGCGGCGTCCCGGTCGGTGGCCGGGACGAGGCGGTGGGCGGTGTCACCGAGCAGTTCGGACGGCGCCCCGGCCAGGCCGAAGGAGAGGACGGCTCCGACGGCCGGGTCGATCGCGGACCGTACGACCGTGTCCACACCGCGCCCCACCATGGCCTGCACCACGGGCCGGACCTCGGCCGGGCCGCCCAGGTCGGCGGAGAGTTCGGCGTAGGCGCGGCGCAGTCCCGCCTCGGTCGCGATATCGAGCCGCACACCGCCGAGATCGGGGCGGTGGCGCAGATGGGGCGCCGTGGCCTTGAGCGCGACGGGGTAGCCGAGGTGCTCCGCCGCGGCGCCGGCGGTGTCCGCGTCCGGGGCGGGACGGACCGGCAGGACGCGGATGCCGTACAGGCCGAGGAGTTCGCAGGCGTCGTCGGGCGAGAGGGCCAGGCCGCGTGTGACGTCGACGCGGGCGGTGCCGAGCAGCGCCTCGATCCGGCCGGCGGCGGCGTTCTCGTCGATGTCTTCGTACTCGGGGACCCGGCCGGGCTCGGCGGCCTCGCGGCGCCACCGCGCGTACCGGACCGCCTGGGCGAGTGCGCGGACGGCCCGCTCGGCGGCCGGGTAGGCGGGGATGCTCCGGGTGCGGGCGGCGGGGGGCGCGACGGCGGGGGCTGCGGTGTCGGCGGTGTCAGCTGTGACTGCTGTGACTGCTGAATCGCCTGTGGCGCCTGTGGCGCCTGCGGCTGCCGTGTCTCCTGTGCGTGCTGTGCCCGCCGTACCGGTGTCTGCTGCTGTGTTCGCGCCGGCCCGCTGGACCTCTCCCCCGTCGCTTTCCGGGGTGGTCGCCGGACCCGGGCCTGCCGTCCCTGCGGCCGTCCCGCGGCGGCCGCGCACCGTGCCGGTGGCCGCCGCCAGGGCCTCGGCGAGACCGCCGATCTCCAGATGCACCACGGCGACCGGCTTGGCGGGGGCGTCCGCGACCGCTTCACGCAGGGCCGCGGCCAGCACTTCGCCGTCACCCGACTCGGTCACGCCGTTCTCGCCCACCCAGGGGATCGCCGTGATCAGCACCGCGTCGCACCCGTCGTCCGCCAGGGCCCGGCCGAGCGCGTCCCGGAAGTCCTGCGGGGTCGCGTCCGTCGTCAGGTCGACAGGCGGGAGCGGACGCAGGCGCTCCGTGAGACAGGCGTCGTACGTCAGCAGGCCGAGCGACTCGGAGTTGCCGAGGATCGCGACACGCGGCCCCGCGGGCAGCGGCTGGTCCGCGAGCAGCAGACCCGCGTCGACGAGTTCGGTGACGGTGTCGACCCGGATCACACCGGCCTGCCGCAGCAGCGCGGAGACCGTGGCGTCGGGGACCCGGGTGACCGGGACCGCATGGCCGGGCGGGGCGCTGCCGCTGTGCCGGGCGCCCTTGACGACCACGACCGGCTTCACCGCCGCGGTGCGCCGGGCGAGGCGGGTGAACTTCCGGGGATTGCCGATCGACTCCAGGTAGAGGAGGGCGACATCGGTGTCCGGGTCGTCGTGCCAGTACTGGAGGAAGTCGTTGCCCGACAGATCGGCGCGGTTGCCCGCCGAGATGAAGGAGGAGAGTCCGGCGCCGCGCCGGTGCAGCGTGGAGAGCAGCGCGATCCCGATGGCGCCGGACTGGGTGAAGAGTCCGACCCGCCCGCGCGCCGGGGACTCGGGGGCCAGCGAGGCGTTCAGCCGGACGGCTTCCGCGGTGTTGATGAGGCCGAAGGCGTTCGGCCCGATGATGCGCATGCCGTACGAGCGGGCCCGGCGCAGCAGTTCGCGCTGGCGCAGGAGCCCTTCGGGCCCGCTCTCCGCGTAACCGGCGGAGATCACGACGAGCCCCTGCACCCCGCCGGCCCCGCAGTCGGCGACCACGTCGGGCACCTGTGCGGCCGGTACGGCGACGACCACCAGGTCGACCGCCTCACCGGTGGCGGCGATGGACTCCACCGAGCGGTAAGCAGGGGCGCCGTCCACCTCCGTGAGCCCGTCGGGGAAGGCGCGGTTCACCGCGTAGGTGCGCCCGGTGAAGCCGGAGCCGTGCAGATTGCGCAGGACCGCGCGCCCGACCCCGCCTGGGGTGCGTCCCACTCCGACGACGGCGACGGAGCTGGGGGCCAGCAGCCGCTGTACCGACCGTGCCTCTGCTCGCTGTTCGCGGGCGCGCTGGACGGCGAGGGACGCCTCGGTGGGTTCCAGATCGAAGGTCAGGTGGACCGAGCCGTCCTCGAAACTGCGCTGCTGCTCGTACCCGGCGTCCGTGAAGACCTTGATCATTTTGTTGTTGGCGGGCAGCACTTCGGCGACGAAGCGGGTGACCTCGCGCTCCCTGGCGACCGCCGCGATGTGTTCGAGCAGCGCGGAGGCCACACCGCGCCCCTGGTGCGCGTCCTGGACGAGGAAGGCGACCTCGGCCTCGTGCGTGCCGATCCGGTCGTAGCGGACGGTCGCGATGAACTCGCCGCCCACGGTCGCCGCAAGACCCACCCGGTCGACGTAGTCGTGATGGGTGAAGCGGTGCACGTCCTTGGCGGAGAGCCGGGGGTACGGAGCGAAGAAGCGGTAGTACTTCGACTCGGGCGAGACCTGCTCGTAGAAGCTGACGAGCCGGTCGGCGTCCTCGGTGGTGATCGGCCGGATCCGCGCGGTACCGCCGTCGCGCAGCACCACATCCGCTTCCCAGTGGGCCGGGTACTCCTGGTGCGGGTTCTCCTCCAGCGGGGGCTGCATGCTGAAAGCGTACGGGTCGCGGTGGTACGGGGAGCGGTGCAGTCTGGGATCCGGCAGAGCGGTCCCGCACCACATCCGCCCCCGCACCACCCGTGCAAGAATGGTCTAGACAACTAGCACAGAACTCGAAGGGCAACACCATGGCTGAGCGTCGTGTCAAGGTCGGCTGGACCGAGGGCCTGCACGCCCGGCCGGCCTCCATCTTCGTCCGTGCCACCACCGCTTCCGGCGTCCCGGTGAAGATCGCGAAGAACGGCAGCGACCCGGTCAACGCGGCGTCGATGCTCTCCGTCCTCGGCCTGGGCGTGGAGGGCGGCGAGGAGATCGTGCTCACCTCGGACGTGGAGGGCGCCGACGCCGCCCTGGACCGGCTGGCCAAGCTGGTCGCCGAAGGGCTCGACGAACTCCCCGAGACCGTCTGAGCGGAAACGGCTCAGACGACCATGACCCGGCGCCCGCGCGTGTGACCGGCATGGCTGTCGATGTGCGCTGCCGCGGCCTCGGCCAGCGTGTACGACCTCTCGACCGGGATGTGGAGCTTCCCCCGCGAGATGAGGGCGGCCGCCTCGGCGAGCGCATCCGGCACGCTCCCGGCCACACCGGAGAACCGGACACCGAGGGCCGGCGCACCGAGATCGGCGATGGAGATCACCTTCTGCGGATCCCCGGTCAGCTCGACGAGCTCACCGATCACGCCCGTACCGGCCAGATCGAGAGCCGCGTCGACGCGGCCGAGCTGCCGCACCCGCTCGACCCAGCCCTCGCCGTACGTCGTGGCGACGGCACCCAGGCTCCGTAGATAGTCCTGGTTCGCGGCGCCGGCCGTGCCGATCACCGCGATGCCGCGGTCGCGGGCGATCTGCAGCACCGCCGAACCGACTCCCCCGGACGCACCGCTGACCAGCAGCGTCTGCCCTGAGCGCACACCGGTCTCGCGGATGACGCGCAGCGCGGTCTCCACCACGGAGGGGTACCCGGCCGCCTCTTCGAACGTCAGGCCCTCGGGCATCCGGGCCCAGGCCGACAGCACGGCGAACTCGGCGTAGGTGCTCGCCCCTTCACCGAACACATGGTCACCGGCCTCGACCCCTTCGACGCCCTCGCCGACCTCGTCCACCACCCCGGCGGCGTCCAGCCCGACACCGGAGGGCAACTCGGTCGGATGGGCCCCCAGGACCTGGCCTTCACGGACCCTCCAGTCGACGGGGTTCACACCCGCCGCCCGCACGGCGATACGTATCCGGCCGGGGCCCGCATGGGGCTCCTCGGCATCTATGAGTTGCAGAACGTCCGGACCGCCGAACTCGGCGAAGCTCACTTTCTTCATGCGGCCGAACGTAGCACTAACCGTTAGCGTTTAACAACGACTACGCCTTTGTAACTGATAGCATCACGGCATGACCGAGCCGCCCGGACGCCGTGAGCGCAAGAAGGCCGCGACCCGCCAGAAGATCGCTGACACCGCCCTGCGGCTGTTCCTGGAACGCGGGTACGACGCGGTGGGCATCCGCGATGTGGCCGCCGAGGCCGACGTGGCCGTCACCACGCTCTTCTCCCACTTCGCCTCGAAAGAGGCCCTGGTGTTCGAGCGGGACGACGACTTCGAGCAACGCCTCATCCAGGCGGCCACGGGCCGGGCTCCGCACGAGCCGCTCATCCCTGCGCTGCGCCGCGAGATCCTGGCCCTGGTGCGACATTGCACAGCGGACAGCGCCGCCCCGATCTGGCACATGGTGGACGGATCACCCGCCCTGCGGGAGTACGAGGAGTCGATGAGGCTGCGCCATGCGGAGTCGCTGGCAACAGCCATCGCCGCCGATCCCGGCCTGTCACGGACCACAACGGCCTGCCGGACGATCGCGAGGTTCGTGATCGACGCCTATTCACTGGCCCGCGAGGCGGCCGATCCGCAGGCCGCGGTGGACGAGATCTTCCGGATGATCGAGGCGGCCTGGGAGGTCACCTGACCTTCCCGCGCTTTCCGGACCGGGTGCCCGGCACCGGGCATCCGGGACCGGGACCGCACCGGGACATCAGAAAAGCAGAAAATAAAAAGACGGCACGGGGCTGAGCGGCGAATCCGACAGGACGGATACGGCAGGACGGATACGGCAGAGGGAAAAGCCGAAATCCCCCGCCCCTTTATCCCCTCCCCTGTATACGGCAGCACTGTTAATCAGTGATGCCCGCAATGTTTACAGCATGTTGCGAATCCCTCACGCGCCCCCGCTTCCGCAGCCGGTGCGCCGCCATGGCGCGTTCGGCGTGCACCGCGGTCAGAGCGCGGGCCCGCTCCGCGTCGCCGCGCGCCACCGCGTCCACGATCGAGCCGTGCTCCGCCCAGGACACGACAGGAAGGGCCGGCTGGTCGACCGCGTACATCCAGCTGATCTTCTGCCGCAGCTGACCGAGCAGCGTGGTCAGCGCCAAACTGCCCGACGCCTGCGCCAGCGTCTCGTGGAACCAGCCGCCGAGCGACCGCAGATCCTCGCCCTGGCCGCGCCCGGCCCGCTCCTGCCCCAGCCTGACCAGGCCGCGGAGCACCTTCAGATGGGCTTCGGTCCGCCACTGGGCGGCGCGCGCCGCCCCCATCGGCTCCAGCAGTATCCGTATCTCCAGCAGGTCGGCCGCCTCCCGCTCGGTCGGCTCGGCGACACAGGCGCCCGCGTGCCGGCGGGTGACCACGAACCCCTCGGACTCCAGGGTCCGCAGGGCTTCGCGGACCGGGACACGGGAGACGCCGTACCGGCGTGCGAGCACCTCCTCGGTCAGCCGGCCGCCCCGCTCGTACACCCCCGAGATGATGTCGTCCCGGATTGCCGTGCATACCGAATGTGCGGGAACGCGCATGACCGAACCTCCGCATCGACGCCCGCATATCGCGGTCTGTGCACACCTGTGCGGCGACTCTATGGCAGGGCATGTTAATTCCCGAAGGCCCCCGGTAAATCATGGATATCTTTTGGCCGGCCAAAAACCGGACGTACGAACACCCGGCGCGAGGAAGATATCCGTGCGAACCCCGGAACGCGTATGGCCCCGGCGCGACGAGCGCCGGGGCCATACGGGACAGCCGGGTTCAGACCTTGACGCCGTGCGAGCGCAGATACGCGACGGGATCGATGTCCGAGCCGTAGTCGGGGCCCGTGCGGGCCTCGAAGTGGAGGTGCGGGCCCGTGGCGTTGCCGGTGGCGCCGGAGAGTGCGATCTGCTGGTCCGATGTGACGGACTGGCCGACCGAGACGCCGATGGACGAGAGGTGGCCGTACTGCGTGTACGTGCCGTCGTGCATCCGGATGACGATGTTGTTGCCGTACGCGCCGCCCCAGCCGGCCTCCACGACCGTGCCCGCGCCGACGGCGTGGACCGGGGTGCCGCTCGCGGCGTGGAAGTCGATGCCGGTGTGGCTGCCGGACGACCAGAGGCTGCCGCCGGTCTTGTAGCCGGTGGAGACATACGAGTTGGCGACCGGGGCCACATAGGCGTTGAGGCGCTTGCGGGCAGCGGTCCGGGCCGCGCGCTGTTCGGCCGCCTTCTTGGCCTCGCGCTCGGCCTTCGCCTTCGCGGCTGCCGCCTCGGCCCTGGCCTTCGCCACGGCCTCGTGCTGCTGTGCGGTGGCCTGGGCGGCTATCTCGTCGGCCACGGTGTCACCGACAAGGATGGTCCGGTCGAGACGGACTTCCTGCGCCGTGGAGACCGTCGCGCTGTCGGCCATCGCCGGGGAGGCGAGGGTGCCGACGACACCGGCCGTGGCGAGGGTGGCGACTCCGGCGACGCCCGCGGTCCTGCGGGTCAGGCGCTTCGGGCCACGGTGCTTGCCGGTAGGGCGGCTGAACGCCATGAAGGGGCTGGTCCTTTCCTTCCCTCTCGCCTACCGGGTTAGCTGACGGGTTCGGAGCAGGAAGGTCTCCTACGGGCCCGCCCCTGTGGAGCGGCCCCGATTCACCCCAGGGACTGAGTGGGTCCCCGGCTCCCCGGGCTCGCGCCTGACGGGGACTCGGCGATCGCTGCCCGGCGCCGCGGTTGCGGCTTACGTCCGACGGACAGCGAGTGTGACGGTAAGTGGTCCGTCCTGGTTGCGCCAAACAGACAGCGGATTTTGTCGCACATCCCACAGACGCCCATCCCACAGACGCCAACCCGCAGGCGTACACAGCCACGCGTCCCGGAGGCCCGCACACCCCCGGCATGCAGTCGGGGCCCCGGTGGACGAACTGCCCACCGGGGCCCCGCAGATCCGGTCCGGCCGCCGGTGCCCCGGAGCGGCCGGGACTCAGCTCTCGACCACGGTCACTTCGCCGATGCCCAGCGCCCTGACCGGCTCCACGATCTGCGCGGCGTCCCCCACCAGGACCGTCACCAGCCGGTCGGCGGGGAAGGCGGAGACCACGGCGGCGGTCGCCTCGACCGTGCCGGTCGCGGCGAGGCGCGCGTACAGCTGTGCCTGGAAGTCGTCCGGCAGGTGCTGCTCGACCTGATCGGCGAGCGTGGCCGCGACCGCGGCGGCCGTCTCGTACTTCAGCGGGGCGACGCCCACCAGGTTCTGTACGGCGATGTCCCGCTCGGTGTCGGTCAGCCCGCCCGCGGCCAGCGTCCTGAGGACCTTCCAGAGGTCGTCGAGCGCGGGGCCCGTCGACTCGGTGTCCACCGAACCGCTGATGGCGAGCATGGCGGCGCCGGTGCCGTCGGGGGCGGAGCGGAGCACCTGGCTGAAGGCCCGCACGCCGTAGGTATAGCCCTTCTCCTCGCGCAGAACGCGGTCCAGACGGGAGGTGAGCGTGCCGCCCAGGCAGTACGTGCCGAGGATCTGGGCCGGCCAGACACGGTCGTGCCGGTCGGCGCCGATCCGGCCGATCAGCAGCTGGGTCTGGACCGCTCCCGGCCGGTCCACGACGATCACCCGGCCGGTGTCGTCCGCGGTGATCGGGGGCACCGGCCGGGGCGTGCCCGCGTTGCCCTTCCACTCGCCGAGGCTCTCGGCGAGCACCGCGTCCAGGTCGGTCCCCGCCAGGTCGCCGACGACCACGGCGGTGGCGGTCGCCGGCCGGACGTAGGCGTCGTAGAAGGCGCGGACGGCGGCCGCGTCGATGCGCGCCACCGTCTCCTCGGTGCCCTGGCGCGGACGCGACATGCGCGCGGTGGCCGGGAAGAGCTCCTTGGAGAGCTGCTTGGCCGCGCGGCGGGCCGGGTTGGCCAGCTCGTGCGGGATCTCGTCCAGCCGGTTGCCCACGATCCGCTCGACCTCGCTCGGGGCGAAGGCGGGCGCCCGCAGTGCGTCGGCGAGCAGACCGAGCGCCTTGGGCAGCCGGGAGACCGGCACTTCGAGGGAGACCCGGACGCCGGGGTGGTCGGCGTGCGCGTCGAGGGTGGCGCCGCAGCGCTCCAGCTCGGCGGCGAACTCCTCCGCGCTGTGCTTGTCGGTGCCCTCGGAGAGCGCCCTCGCCATGATCGTGGCGATGCCGTCGAGCCCCTCGGGCTCGGCGTCCAGCGGGGCGTCGAGGCTGATCTCGACCGCGACGACCTGCTGTCCGGGACGGTGGCAGCGCAGCACCGTCAGGCCGTTGGGCAGGGTGGAGCGCTCGGGGGCCGGGAAGGCCCAGGGCCTGGGCGCACCCGCCTGGGGCTGCGGGTGGAAGGCCATCATCACGGCCGCGGGGTCGGTCACTGGTCCGCCTCTGTGCTCTGGGTGGCTGCGGTGGCTGCGGTGGCCTCGTCGGACGCGCCGTCCGCACTGGTCTCTTCGGGCTCATCGGCGGTGGCGGGCTCGTACACCAGCACAGCCCGGTTGTCGGGGCGCAGCCGGGCCTTGGCGACCTGCTGCACCTCTTCGGCGGTGATGTCCAGCACCCGGCCCACAGCGGTCAGCGCCAGCTGCGGGTCGCCGAACAGCACGGCGTACCTGCACAGTTCGTCGGCACGGCCGGCGACCGTACCGAGCCGGTCGAGCCACTCGCGCTCCAGCTGGGCCTGCGCGCGCTCCATCTCCTCGGCCGTGGGGCCTTCGGCGGCGAAGCGGGCCAGCTCCTCGTCGACGGCCGCCTCGATCTGCGGGACCTCGACACCGCCCGACGTCTTGACGTCCAGCCAGCCGAGCGAGGGGGCGCCGGAGAGCCGCAGCATGCCGAAGCCCGCGGCGACCGCCGTACGGTCCCGGCGCACCAGCCTGTTGTGGAGCAGCGACGATTCGCCGCCGCCCAGGATGGTCAGCGCGATGTCCGCCGCGTCGCACGCGCGGGTGCCGTCCTCGGGGAGCCGGTAGGCGGCCATCAGGGCACGCGAGGGCACCTCCTCGTACAGCTCCTCGCGCACCTCACCGCCGAGGGTGTCGGGCAGCGAGCCGTCCCGCGGCGGCTGCTTGCCGTCGTGGGAGGGGATGGTGCCGAAGTACTTCTCGACCCAGGCGAGCGTCTGCTCCGGGTCGATGTCGCCGACGACCGACAGCACGGCGTTGTTGGGTGCGTAGTTCGTACGGAAGAACGCGCGGGCGTCCTCCAGCGTCGCCGCGTCCAGATCGGCCATGGAGCCGATCGGCGTGTGGTGGTACGGGTGGCCCTCGGGGTAGGAGAGGGCGGTCAGCTTCTCGAACGCGGTGCCGTACGGCACGTTGTCGTAGCGCTGGCGCCGCTCGTTCTTGACGACGTCCCGCTGGTTCTCCATGGACTCCTCGTCGAGCGCGGCGAGGAGGGAGCCCATCCGGTCGGCTTCGAGCCAGAGCGCCAACTCCAGTTGGTGCGTGGGCATCGTCTCGAAGTAGTTGGTGCGCTCGAAGCTGGTGGTGCCGTTGAGCGAGCCCCCGGCCCCCTGTACCAGCTCGAAGTGGCCGTTGCCCCGGACCTGTCCGGAGCCCTGGAACATCAGGTGCTCGAAGAGGTGGGCGAGTCCGGTACGCCCCTTGACCTCGTGGCGTGAACCGACGTCGTACCAGAGGCAGACCGCGGCGACCGGGGTCAGGTGGTCCTCGGAGAGCACCACCCGCAGGCCGTTGGCCAGCCGGTGCTCGGTCGCTGTCAGGCCGCCGGAACCGGCCTCGGCTGTGGCCGTGTGACCCATGGGCATGTACGTCCCTTCGATCGCGTGTGTTGACCGCGTTGAAATGCAGTCCTGCCACTGTATGCAAGCCCGCCGACAGCCGGCAGCCATCCCGGTGTGCACGGGTCGCGGTCGGTGTTGTCAGTGGGACAGTCCACAATGGTCGGCGTCAGTACCGGACCAGGCACGTGAAGGAGCCGCAGCAGCGATGGCCCGCCGCAGCACGAAGACCCCGCCGCCGGAGGACTTCGAGGAGAAGATTCTCGACATCGACGTGGTCGATGAAATGCAGGGCTCCTTCCTGGAGTACGCGTACTCGGTGATCTACTCACGGGCCCTGCCGGACGCCCGTGACGGCATGAAGCCCGTACACCGGCGCATTCTCTACCAGATGAACGAGATGGGGCTGCGGCCCGACCGCAGCTATGTGAAGTGCGCCCGTGTCGTCGGCGAGGTCATGGGCAAGCTGCACCCGCACGGCGACGCGTCGATCTACGACGCCCTGGTGCGGCTCTCGCAGCCCTTCTCCATGCGGCTCCCGCTGGTCGACGGACACGGCAACTTCGGCTCGCTCGGCAATGACGACCCGCCGGCCGCGATGCGGTACACCGAGTGCCGGATGGCTGACGCCACGTCGCTGATGACCGAGTCGATCGACGAGAGCACCGTCGACTTCGAGCCCAACTACGACGGCCAGGAGCGCGAGCCCGTCGTGCTCCCGGCCGCCTATCCGAACCTGCTGGTCAACGGCTCGTCCGGGATCGCGGTCGGCATGGCGACCAATATGCCCCCGCACAATCTGGGCGAGATCATCGCGGCGGCCCGCCATCTGATCAAGCACCCGGGCGCCGACCTCGACACCCTGATGCGCTTCGTGCCGGGCCCCGACCTGCCGACCGGCGGCCGGATCGTGGGTCTTGACGGGATCAGGGACGCCTACGAGCGCGGGCGCGGCACCTTCAAGATCCGCGCGACGGCCACGGTGGAGGACGTCACCCCGCGCCGCAAGGGCATCGTCGTCACCGAACTGCCCTTCGCGGTCGGGCCGGAGAAGGTCCGCGCCAAGATCAAGGACCTGGTGGCATCGAAGAAGCTCCAGGGCATCGCCGACCTGAAGGACCTCACGGACCGGGCGCACGGACTGCGGCTGGTCATCGAGATCAAGAACGGCTTCGTGCCCGAGGCTGTGCTCGAACAGCTCTACAAGCTCACCCCGATGGAGGAGTCCTTCGGGATCAACAACGTGGCGCTGGTCGACGGACAGCCCCTGACGCTGGGCCTCAAGGAGCTGCTGGAGGTCTATCTCGACCACCGCTTCACGGTCGTCAGGCGGCGCAGCGAGTTCCGCAGGACCAAGCGGCAGGACCGGCTGCACCTGGTGCTCGGCCTGCTCGTGGCGCTGCTCGACATCGACGAGGTCATCCGTCTCATCCGGTCGAGCGACAACTCGGCGCAGGCCAAGGAGCGGCTGATCTCGCACTTCTCGCTGAGTGAGATCCAGACGCAGTACATCCTGGACACTCCGCTGCGCCGGCTCACCAAGTTCGACCGGATCGAGCTGGAGAGCGAGCGCGACCGGCTGAACGAGGAGATCGAGGAGCTGACCCGGATCCTGGAGTCCGACGCGGAGCTGCGCAAGCTGGTCTCGGGCGAACTGGCCGCGGTGGCGAAGAAGTTCTCCACCGACCGCCGCACGGTGCTGCTGGAGTCGGCGGGCACCCCGGTCGCCGCGGCCTCGCTGGAGGTCGCCGACGACCCGTGCCGGGTACTGCTGTCGTCCACGGGGCTCCTGGCGCGTACGGCCACCGCCGAAGCGCTCAGCACGGAGGGTCAGAAGCGCACCAAGCACGATGTGGTGGTCTCGGCCGTACCGGCGACCGCGCGGGGCGACATCGGTGTGGTGACGTCGGCCGGGCGGCTGCTGCGGCTCGCCGTGATCGACCTGCCGCAGCTGCCGGACACCGCGGCCGCGCCCAGCCTGGCGGGCGGCGCGCAGATCGCGGAGTTCGTCTCGCTCGCCGACGGTGAGGAGGTCGTCTGCCTCACCACGGTCGACGAGTCGTCACCAGGTCTGGCGATCGGCACCGAACAGGGCATCGTCAAGCGGGTGGTGCCCGACTACCCGGCCCACAAGGACGAGTTGGAGGTCATCGGCCTCCGGGACGGTGACCGGATCGTCGGCGCGGCCGAACTGCGCACCGGCGACGAGGATCTGGTCTTCATCACGGACGACGCGCAGCTGCTGCGCTACCCGGCCGGGCAGGTCAGGCCGCAGGGACGCCCGGCGGGCGGTATGGCAGGCGTCAAGCTGGCCGACGGGGCCAAGGTGATCTCGTTCACCGCGGTGGATCCGGCGGCGGGCGCGATGGTCTTCACGGTCGCGGGCTCGCACGGCACGCTGGACGACTCGGTGCGTACGGCGAAGCTGACCCCGTTCGACCAGTACCCGCGCAAGGGCCGGGCGACCGGCGGGGTGCGCTGCCAGCGCTTCCTGAAGGGCGAGGACCTGCTGGTGCTCGCCTGGGCGGGAGAGACCCCGGTACGGGCCGCCGCCGCGAACGGCGCCCCGGCCGAACTGCCCGACCCCGACCCGCGCCGCGACGGCTCGGGCCTGCCGCTCACCTCGGCGGTGGCGAAGCTCGCGGGACCGGTCTAGCCCGGACCGGCACATCGGCCGCGCCGGTGTTCAGTACAGCAGCCCGGCCTCTTCGGTCCCGTCCGGTTCCCCGGGCCCTTCGGAGAGGCCGGGCACGTACCGCAGGACGCCCCACATGGATTCGGCGGGGACGTCCTGCGGAGCGTGCTCCCGGCAGCCGTCCAGCCGGGCGCGTACCGCTTCGGTGTCGATGCCGGAGCCGATGAGGACCAGCTCGGTGAGGGTCTCCTCGCCCTCGGCCCGGGGCGAGGGGTAGAAGCGCAGGAAGTTGCCCACCGCGTGCAGGGTGTACTTCTCCGGGTGGCCGGGGACCCCGAAGTGGACGAACCCCTTGATGCGGTAGAGGCCGTCGGGCCGTGCGTCCAGGAACTCCATGAGCCGCCGCGGGTTCATCGGCTCGGCCGAGACGAACCCGACGCTCTCGTAGAGCGCGTGCAGATGGCCGCTGTGATCACCGTCGTCCGCGCGGCTGCCCGCTTCCGCCGGTGCGGTGTCCGTCCCGTCCGGCCCCCGGTCGTCATGCCCGTCGTCATGCACGTCGTCACGCAGGTCGTCGAAGGAGAGCTGCCCGACGCGCTCACCGGCCGGTCTGCGGTCGATGAGCAGCCCGGGGTCGATCTGCCCGTACGCGGCACTGACCACCGGAACCCCGACGGCGTGCTCGCCGACCGCGGCGCGGATACGCGCGCGGCCGGCCTCGTCCACCCGGTCGGCCTTGTTGAGGACGACCAGATCGGCGAGGGTCAGATGGCGGTCGGTCTCGGGGTGGCGGCTGCGGGTCGCGTCGAACTCGGCTGCGTCGACGACCTGGACGAGCCCCCCGTACACGATGTCCGGATTGTCGCTCGCCAGGATCATCCTGATGAGCTCCTGCGGCTCCGCGAGGCCGCTCGCCTCGATGACGATGACGTCGATCCGCAGGTCGGGGCGGGAGAGCCGGCCCAGATACTCGTCGAGTTCGCTGGTGTCGACGGCGCAGCACAGACAGCCGTCGCCGAGCGAGACCATCGAGTCGACCTGCCCTGCGACGGTCATCGCGTCGATCTCGATGGCGCCGAAGTCGTTGACGACGGCGCCGATCCGGGTACCTCTGCTCTGCCGGAGCAGATGGTTGAGCAGCGTGGTCTTGCCGGATCCGAGGAATCCCGCGAGGACGACGACGGGCACGGGTTTCCTGGACATGGGCACCGATCCTAATCGAGCCGCACACCGCGGAGACCGGGCGGACCGCGCGGACCGGGCAGGAGCCGCCCCCCGCCGGCCCCTGCCTGACGCACCCCGCAGGCGCACCCGCCCGCTGCCCACCCGCCGCACCCCGGCCCGCACGGACCAGGTCAGCCGATCGCCGGCACCGGCTGCGGCGGGGGCGGGCCCACATAGCGGGCCGCAGGGCGGATGATCTTGGAGTCCGCCGCCTGCTCCAGGATGTTGGCGCTCCAGCCGATCACCCGCGCCACACAGAAGGTCGGTGTGAACATCTCGCGCGGCAGCCCGCACTGCTCCATGACGACCCCGGCGTAGAACTCGACGTTGGTGTGCAGTTCACGGCCGGGTTTGAGTTCGGCGAGCAGCGCCTCCACCCGCTCCTCGACCTGGACGGCGAAGTCGACGAGCGGCCCGCCGAAGCTCAGGGCGATCTCCCGCAGCATCCGCGAGCGCGGGTCCTCGGTCCGGTAGACGGGGTGCCCGAAGCCCATGATCCGGTCGCCCGCCAGCACCCTCTCCCGTATCCACGGGTCGATCCTGTCCGGTGTGCCGATCGCGTCGAGTGTGTCGAGCGCCCGGCTCGGCGCCCCGCCGTGGAGCGGCCCGGAGAGGGCGCCGACCGCGCCGGTCAGGCAGGCCGCCACATCGGCGCCGGTGGACGCGATGACGCGGGCGGTGAAGGTGGAGGCGTTGAAGCCGTGGTCGACGGTGGAGACCAGATACTGCTCGACAGCGCGCGCCCGGTCCGGGTCCGGCTCCGAACCGGTGATCATGTAGAGGTAGTTGGCGGCTGCGGGCAGGTCGTCACGCGGCTCGACGGGCTCCAGACCCTGGCCGATCCGGTACAGCGCGGCCAGCAGCGTCGGTACGACCGCGCAGGCGGCGAGGGTGTCGGCGACCCGGCGGTCCGTGCCGATGTCGTAGACCGGCCGGAAGTCCGACTCGGCCCCGAGCAGGGAGAGCGCGGTCCGCAGCCCGGCGAGCGGACCGGATCCGGCGCGGGCGATGGCAGGCAGTACCTCCCGGACCCCGGCGGGAAGCCGGCGCAGCGCGGCGGTCCGGGCGGTGAAGGCCTCGCGCCGGGCGGCGTCGGGGAGTTCACCGTGGAGCATCAGGTACCAGACGTCCTCGAAGGTACGGAGCCGGGCGAGGTCGACCGCCGAGTACTGCCGGTAGTGGTAGAAGCCCTCGCGGCCCCGCACATCGCCCAGTTCGGTGTCCGTGACGACTACACCCGCGAGCCCTCGTGGGGCGGTGATGGTGGACATGGCTGCCTCCTTGGTCAAAGTGCGCCGCTCGGTCACAGTGCGCCGCATGGGACGTGTCCCGTCAGGTGTGCTCCGTGACGCGTTCCCTCTTCATTGATTCGACTGTCCATGATTGACTTGAATCCTGTCAATGTTGATTGAATCAATGTAGATACGGTGAACCACATGAGCGATCAACCAGCGGCAGCGGAACCCCGGCGGCTGACCACCAGGGAGGCGGCCGACCGGCTCGGAGTGAAACCGGAGACCCTGTACGCCTATGTCAGCCGCGGCCAGCTCGGCAGCCGCCGCGCACCGGGCGGCCGGGGCAGCACCTTCGACGCCGCCGAAGTCGAGGCGCTGGCCGCACGCGGCGCCCGGCGGGAGCCCCAGCCCTCCGGCGCCGACCTCGCCTTCCGCACCGGCGTGACACTGATCGACCCGGACGCCGACCGCTACTACTTCCGAGGGGTGGACGCGACCGAACTCGCCGGGCGGTACTCCTACGAGGAGGTGGCCGAATGGCTGTGGACCGGAACGCTCCGCCCCGGGACGCGGTTCACCGCTCCCCCCGAAGCGCTGGCGGCCGGGCAGCACGCGGTCGCGGCACTGCCCGCGCACAGCACGGCGATGGACCGGCTCCGGGCGGCGGCCGTCGCCGCGTCGGCTGCCGATCCGCTGCGTTTCGACCTCTCGCCCGACGCCGTACTGGGGACGGCACGCGCCCTGATCCCCACGCTGGTGGGCTCACTGCCACCCGTGGCAGGCGCACCGGGCGACGCTGCGGCGGAAGCCGGGGCAGCCGGAGACGCAGAGAATGACAGGGACGGGGCAGACAGCGACAGGACGGGGCTGGCGCGCGGGCTCTGGCGCCGGCTCACCGCACGCACACCTGACGACAGCTCACTGGCCGTACTGGAGGCGGCTCTTGTGCTGCTCATCGACCACGACCTGGCGGCGTCCACGCTGGCGGCACGCGTCGCGGCATCCGCCCGCGCACACCCGTACGCCGTCGTCTCCGCCGGGCTCGGCGCGCTGGAGGGCCCCCTGCACGGCGCGGCCAGCGGACTGGCCCACCGGATGCTGGCGGAGGTGCTGGAGCGGGGCGGGGCGGCCCCGGTCGTCGCCGACCATCTGCGGGCCGGGCGGCGGGTACCGGGGCTCGGGCACCGGCTCTACCGGGGCGAGGACCCCCGGGCCGCGACGCTCTTCGCGCTGCTCGACCGGG
Source organism: Streptomyces sp. NBC_00440 (assembly GCF_036014215.1). Classification (NCBI taxonomy): domain Bacteria; kingdom Bacillati; phylum Actinomycetota; class Actinomycetes; order Kitasatosporales; family Streptomycetaceae; genus Streptomyces; species Streptomyces sp. NBC_00440. The sequence goes on along the minus strand of NZ_CP107921.1, from coordinate 6,308,291 downwards.
TCCCCGCGGCCGGTCCTGCGCTCGCCGCCGCCCGCGACGTGGTGACGACGACGGCCCGCCACACCGAGCTGCACGCCAACGTCGATCTGGCACTCGCCGTGCTCTCGGTGGCCTCGGGAATGCGCGCCGAGGCGGGGGAAGCGGTGTTCGCCGTCGCCAGGACGGCGGGCTGGATCGCCCATGCCCTTGAGGAGTACGCGGAACAGCCGCTGCGACTGCGCCCGAGCGGCCATTACAATGGTCCGCGCCCACCACGTGCCCTGCCCCTGCCCGTACCCCTGCCGTGAGATCTTCCGGTAGCTCCTCCCGCCCTCTACCGTTCTGCCTCATGAACACCGGACACCCCTGGAAACGTCGCATCGGACTGCCCCGACGGGTGTTCTCCCAGGTGCTGCTGATGCAGCTGACCATCGCCGGCGGCGTACTCGTCCTGGCCACCGGCCTCTTCCTGCGCCCCCTCGGCGCGCAGCTGGACGACCAGGCCATGCGCCGCGCCCTCGCGATCGCCGAGACCACCGCCTCGCCCCGGCTCGCGGCGGAACTTCTCGCCTCGCGGCCGACACCCGGCGGCCCCGTCCAGGCCGAGGCCGAACGCATCCGGCACGCCACCCACGCCGAGTACATCGTGGTCATGGACCTGCACGGAATCAGGTGGTCGCACACCACCCGCTCCGAGATCGGCCGCCCAGTGTCCACCAGCGCCAAGGCGCCGCTGTCCGGCCGCGAGGTGATGCAGATCGACAGCGGCACCCTCGGCCGGTCCGCCCGCGGCAAGGTCCCGCTGCGCGACAGCCACCACCGGATCGTCGGCGCGGTGTCGGTCGGCATCAGGTACGACAGCGTGCGCGCTCATCTGCTCGCGGCGATCCCGGGGCTCCTCGCGTACGCCGGCGGTGCGCTCGCCGCCGGGGCGCTGGCCGCGTATCTGATCTCCCGAAGGCTCCAGCGGCAGATGCACGACCTCGCGTTCTCCGACATCTCGGGACTGCTCGCCGAGCGTGAGGCGATGCTGCACGGGATCCGCGAGGGCGTCGTCGCACTGGACGGCGGCGGCAGGATCCGGCTCATGAACGACGAAGCCCAGCGACTGCTGGACCTCGGCCCCGAGATCATCGGGCTCCCCCTCACCGAGGCGCTGGGCGAGGGGCGCACCACCGATGTGCTGGCGGGCCGGGTCACGGGTGAGGACCTGCTGGCGGTACGCGGCCGCCGCGTCCTGGTCGCCAACCGGATGCCCACCGACGACGGAGGCGCCGTGGCCACTCTCCGCGACCGGACCGAGCTGGAGCGGCTGGGCCGTGAACTCGACTCCACCCGCGGGCTGATCGATGCCCTGCGTGCCCAGGACCACGAGCACGCCAACCGGATGCACACACTTCTCGGCCTCCTCGAACTGGAGATGCACGACGAGGCCGCTGAGTTCATCACCGAGGTGGTCGGGGTGCACCGCACCACCGCCGAGCAGATCACCGAGAAGATCCATGATCCGCTGCTGGCGGCCCTGCTGGTCGGCAAGGCCACCGTGGCGGCGGAGCGCGGGGTCACCCTGCACCTCACCCCGGAAACGCTGCTGCCCGACGGGCTTGTCGACCCGCAGGGACTGGTGACGATCGTGGGCAATCTGGTGGACAACGCCCTGGACGCGGTGTCCGGTTCAGTCGGCGCGCGGGTGGAGGTCGAGCTGCTCACCGAGGGCCATACGGCCGTTCTGCGGGTCTGCGACACCGGCGATGGGATACCGGAGGAGCAGCATGAGCTGATCTTCACCGAGGGCTGGTCGACCAAGAAGCCGCCCGCGCACGGCAAACGCGGGCTGGGGCTGCCGCTGGTGCGCAGACTCGCCGAGCGGCAGGGCGGCAGCGCCGGGGTCGGGGCCGGCGCCGACGGTGGGGCCGAGTTCACCGTCGTACTCCCGGAGGCGCTGACCGGGCAGCGGACGGCAGCACAGGAGTCGGCCGTCTGACGACCGGGATGTGCGGTGCGCTCCTGCCCGCAGGGCTCTGGTGCCGGCCGGGCCTTTCGTACGGATCAGGCGTGCCGGGCCCGTGAGCCCGGCACGATCCGGACGTGAGCCCTACGCCTCCGCCTCGGCCTTGACCCCGGCCAGCGTCGCCTCGATGCCATTGCGCAGCAGCGCCAGGCGGCCGGCGATGATCTCTTCCTCCTGCTCCGGGTGCTTCTCGACGAAGTCCTGCAGCGGGCCGCGGGCCGCCCCGATCCGCATGCCGTGCTGCAGACGGGTGCCCGACCCTCCCGCGACCGGCTCCAGCGTGTACGTCCATATCGCCAGCGCGTCACCGTCGCGCCGGTCGTGGTCGTAGACGACCTCCCACTGGAAGGTACGAGGCTCCTCCAACTCCGCGATGCGGCTGACGGTGTGCCACTCCCCCAGCCCTTCATTGCGGTTGCGGCCGGAGAAACACGCGCCGACGGCCGGACCTTCGACGCCGTCCAGCCACGCCACCTCCTGCAGTTCCGGACTGTGCCGGGCCGAGGTCGCGATGTCCGACACCAGCCCCCACACCTGCTCCGGTGCAGCGGCGATCTCGATCTGGCACTCGATGTGCGGACCATCGGCAAGACGCATGGTGCTACCTCCAGGGAGTGTTCCGGGCCGCACACAGCCGAGGCTCGAACTCGGATCCTGGACACGGATCGCGGCGTCGGCCAGGGTAGTTGATGGTGCTCGCAGTGGTCTCGGAAACCTGGTGGCGATGCCGGCGTCGGCGCCGTACCGGCCCGTGCCGCGGTCTCTCCGCCGTCGAAGGTGCGGCGTCCGGGGACCGGGACGCTCACAGCTGTGCAGACCGTCCCGGTCCGGGTGGGGTCAGCCCCAGAACCCCTCGTGGACGGCGCGCGCGCCGTCCATGTCGACGGGGCCGACGACGGGCAGCTCGCGCTGGCCCGCTGCGAAGACGTCACGGCAGGGCAGGGCCATGGTGGGGTTCTCCGGGTCGGCTCCGGTCATGGCGAGCAGCTGATCCTCGCCGAGTGCGTAGACGACGCGGCCGATGCCGGACCAGTAGATCGCGCCGGAGCACATCGCGCAGGGCTCGGTGCTGGTGTAGAGGGTGCAGGTGCGCAGGAACGCCGCGTCGTATGCGGCGGTGGACAGGCGCACCAGGTTGGTCTCGGCGTGGCCGGTGGCATCGCGTTCGGTGATGACGGTGTTCTCCGCCTCCAGCAGGATCGTGCCGTCGGGGCCGGCGAGCACCGCGCCGAAGGGGTGGTTACCGGCCTCGCGGGCGCGCCGGGCGACCGTGACTGCGGTGTGCAGGTGCTGGACGTCGGTGGCGGAGGCGGTCTGGGCGGCGGCCATGGGGGAATCTCCTCTGGTTGAGCCGGAAAGGGAACCTCGGGGTTGGACCGGAACGGGCAATGACGGTCAGCCCACCGGTGCGCTGCTCCCGGTGTAGGAGGGCAGATCCGTGACCAGCTGGGTGAGGACCGGGTCGTCCGCGTAGCGGCGTGCGTGGAGTTCGGCGATCTTCTGGGCGATATCGGGGTCACCGCTGTCGGTGGTGTCGTAGGAGACGAACGTTTCGAGCAGCGGCAAGCCGATCCGGTCGGTCCGGGCGTGTGAGGGCGCCCTCAGATACTCGTCGTACCCGTCGAGGTCCCTGAGAACGAAGACGGCGCCGTACTCGAACTCGCCGCCGACATCCCTGCCGACGACGTACCGCTCGACCGCTTCGATGGACTCGCCCTGGTTGCGCAGGCTGTCGAGAGCCTCCTCCCGCTGCTCGGCGGTAACGGTCTCCTTGAACGCGAAACGGTTGTGGTGATAGATCATGTCTCTCCCCTGTCTGCCGGGCGGTCGACGGTCGGGCGGCGCTCTTGCGGGTGCGTGGGCGGTCCTGACCAGTAGCCGAGCAGCGCCGACACGGCCTGACCTGCGAGGTGTTGGGCACGGTCGAATCCGACGTCCTCGATCGCCCCGATACCTGCGAGGCCGTGCAGCGCGCTCCACAGCAGATCGCAGGCGTCCTCGGTGCAGTACGGTCCGGCTCCGGTCTCGGCCGCCCACGCGTGAATGATCTGCTGGGTGAAGACGAGCACGTCGGCGGCGGCCGCGCGGCGGGTTGAGGCGTCGACGTCCGTGCCGGGCCCGCCCGACATGAGCTGGTACAGCCCCGGTCGCGATCGAGCGAACTCCAGATACGCGGCTGCCGCCAAGTGCGGCCCCCGCGAAGCCGGTTCGTCGGCGACCGCAGCCCGCATCCGCTCCAGCAGGTCCGTGTTGCCCCGCTCCAGCAGCGTCCGCAGGACGGCTTCCTTGCTCGGGAAGTGCTGGTAGATCACTGGCGCGCTGTAGCCGATCTCGGTGGCGATCCGCCGGATCGTCACGGCCTGCCAGCCCTCCGCCTCCGCCATCCGGCCGGCGGTTTCCAGAATTTCGGCGAACGTCCGCCGACGCACCTCTTCCCGCTTCCCCACCCGAACTCCTAACGCCGTTAGATTATCTAACGGCGTTAGCATTTTGCGGATCTCCGGTTCTGTCAAGCCCGCCCGGCCCTCCGCCCTGCCTGCGATCGCACGCACCGGTGCACAGGTGCGGCGCCCGACCGACAGGCCGGGCGCCGCAATCCGTACATCACACCTGCGAGGTGGCCCCGCGGCCGAAGTGCCGGGCGAAGACCGCGGCCGTGATCCGGGGGTCGGCCGCCAGGAACGGCACTCGGGCGGTGTCACGGCCGCCGGGAAGCCACCAGCCCGGACACGCCGGCCTCCACCCGTTCTGCCGCGACGTGATCACCACTCCGGACAGCCCCTAATGGGCCTTCTTCGCGAACTCCGTCGTGTACGTCTTGGACAGGTCCACCGTGGCGTTCTTGAGGTTGGGGTTGAACGCCTTGAGCACCTTCTCGACCGTCTCGGGGCCGTTGGCCGGCATCACCCCGTCCTTGGTGAACATCGGCAGGGTCGCCTTGATCGACTGCGCGTAGAGGCTCTTGCCGCCCTGCGCGTAGTCCGCCGGCATCTTCGCCGCGATCTCCTCGGGAGAGTGCGACGACATCCACTTCAGGGTCTTCACGAACGCGTTGACCAGCTTCTGCACCGCCGGCTTGTGACCGTCGACCCAGTCGGCGTTCATGTAGAGGCTGGACGAGGGGTAGGGACCGCCGAGCGCCGCCTGCGAGCCCTCGGGGGTACGCATGTCGATGAGCACCTTGCCGAGCTTCTGGTCGAGGATGTTCGCGACCGTCGGGTCGGTCGTCATACCGCCCTGGATCGATCCCTGCTTGAGCGCGGCGATGAACGTCTGCCCCGCGCCCACCGCGACGGGTGTGAAGTCGCTGCTCTGCCCGCCCGCGCGGACCGCCAGGTACTTGGTGAGGAAGTCGGTGGACGAGCCGAGGCCGGTGACACCCAGCTTCTTGCCCTTGAAGTCCTTGGGGCCGGTGAGGGATCCAGCCGCCTTGTTGGAGACCACCTCGACCTCGCCGGGCGCATGCGAGAACTGCACCACCGACTCCACGTGCTTGCCCTTGGACTGGAGATCGAGCGTGTGATCGTAGAAGCCGACGGTGCCCTGGACGTCCCCGGAGACCAGTGCGGTCTCGGCCTGGACACCCGCGGGCTCGGTCAGCAGCGAGACATCGAGGCCCTCGTCCTTGAAGTAGCCGAGCCGCTGGGTGAGCATCGCGGGCAGATAGATGACCTTGTCCAGGCCGCCCACCATGATCTTGATCTTGCCGGCGTCCTTGCCCTCACTCGGGGAATCGCCGCCGCAGCCGGTGAGCGCGGTCAGCGCCAGCACACCTGTCACCGCGACTGCCGACACTCTGCTGATGCTGCGCATGTTCATCACGTCCCTGTGATTCGTACGAAGATTTGTGCGGAGATTTGCACGGAGATTTGCGCGCGGAATTGCCTGGCGCGGAATCTGCCGGGAGGTCCGGATCCGGGGCCGGGGCACCGGGGTGCGAGCCGGGGGCGCCCCGGCCCCGAAGCGGGGGCGTCCTCGAAGCCGTCAGCGCTCGCTCCCGGCATCCACCGGCCGCCATCGGAACAGCCGCCGCTCGGCGAAGGTGAGCAGTCCTTCGGTGATCAGGGCGACGACCGCGAGGATCACCATCGCCGCGTACACACCGGCGGCGTTGAAGGTTCCCTGAGAGGCGGACACCAGCAGTCCGAGGCCCTTGGTCGCGCCGATGTACTCGCCCACGATCGCGCCGATGAGGGCGAAGCCGAAGCTGACATGAAGGCTGGTGAAGATCCAGGAGGTGGCGGAGGGGATGACCACCTGGAAGGTGACACGCCGGTTGCTCGCGCCGAGGATCCGCGCGTTGGCGACCAGGTTGCGGTCGACTTCCCTGGCGCCCTGGAAGGCGTTGAAGAAGACGGGGAAGAAGACCAGCACCACGGCGGATGCGACCTTCGAGGCCGGGCCGAGACCGAACCAGATGAGGAAGACCGGCGCCAGCACGATACGCGGAATGGCGTTGAGGACCTTGATGTACGGGCCGAGCACATCGGAGAGGAACCGGATGCGGCCGAGAGTGATACCCAGGACCACACCGGCGATCACACCGATGACCCAGCCGAGCAGCGCCTCGTACATCGTGTACCAGATCTGTTCCCAGAGGGATCCCTGAGCGGTGCCGTGCAGCGCCCACTCCCGGATCTGGTCCCAGATCTTCGACGGCATCGAGAAGTTGAAGGGGTCGATGACCTTGGCGCGGGCCAGGATCTCCCAGAGGGCGACCACCGCGATCAGCAGCAGCGCACGGCTCACGTACACCACCGCGCGGCGGTTGCGTGCGGCCCGCTGACGCTCCTCGGTCCGGCCGGTCCGCTTGTCGGGGGTGGCCGTCGGGCCGACGGACGGCAGGGTGGTCGTGCCACCCGGCACGGGTTCGGTCTCAGGCGGCATCAGCGGCACCTCGCTCACGGGTGATACGGACTTCCTCGCCCAGCGAGGCCCAGATCTCGCGGTAGATCTCGACGAACCGTGGTTCGAGCCGGACGGCCTCGACCTTGCGGGGCCTGGGCAGGTCGATCTCGAAGACCTGTTTGACGGTCGCCGGGCCGGCCGTCATCACCACCACCCGGTCGGCGAGCGCGATGGACTCCTCCAGGTCGTGGGTGACGAAGACGACCGAGGTACCGGTGCCCGCGCAGAGTTCGAGGAGTTCGTCGGACATCAGCGCCCTGGTCTGGACGTCGAGCGCGGAGAACGGCTCGTCCATCAGCAGGATCTCGGGATCGTTGACAAAGGTCGCGGCGAGCGCGACCCGCTTTCGCTGGCCTCCGGAGAGCTGGTGCGGGTAGCGGTCCTCGAACGCGGAGAGGCCGACACGGGCCAGCCACTCGCGGGCCCTCTCCTTGGCTTCGGCCTTCGGTGCGCCGCGGAAGCGCGGGCCCGCCATCACATTGGACAGGACGGTCCGCCAGGGGAAGACAGCGTCCTGCTGGAAGACGAATCCGACCTTGTCACCGATGCCGCGGACCGGCTCACCGGCCACCAGCACCTCGCCCTCGGTGGGCTCCTCCAGGCCGCTGACCAGGGTCAGCGTGGTCGACTTGCCACAGCCCGTGGGGCCGACGACCGCGACGAACTCACCGCGCCCGACGGTGAGATCCAAGTCCCGCACGGCGGTGTGCGGCACCCCCGACGGGGTCCGGAACACCTTGCTGGCGCCCCGCAGCTCAATGGCGGGGCTCGTGTCTGTGCTCATGAACCGGGACCGTAGATGTGGCACACAGCACAGCGGCAGCCTTGTGGGCGCAAGGCAGTCTTCTGCCTGCAAGAGACTGTTGTGCTCGTTTTGCGCGCGCTACAACTACGTGGTTAACAAGAACGTCTCAGACCGGTAATGGCACCGGTAATGACAGAGAGCGGCCCGATGATTGATGTCCTGGTGGTCGATGACGACTTCCGTGTCGCTGAGATCAACGCTGCGTACGTGGGGAAGGTTCCCGGATTCCGCGTCGCGGCCCGTGCGCACAGCGCCGCCCAGGCCATGGCCGCACTGGAGCGCGAACGCATCGATCTGGTCCTGCTCGACCACTATCTGCCGGACGAGACGGGACTCTCACTGGTCCGGCGGATGCGCGAACTGGGCCACCACACCGACGTGATCATGGTGACCGCGGCCGGCGACGTGGCGACCGTGCAGGCAGCCATGCGCCATGGCGCCCTGCACTACCTGGTCAAACCGTTCACCTTCTCGGTGCTGCGTTCCCGGCTGGAGGGCTACGCGGCGCTGCGGCGCACGGTCAGCCGCGTCGGAGGCAGCGGGCAGTGCGCGGGGCAGGAACAGGTCGACCGGATCTTCGGCGCGCTGCGGACCACCGGGCCCGCCGCGTCATCGGGCCTGCCGAGCGGGCACTCCGTACCGACTTCCGACCTGATCCGCGAGGTCCTGACGGGCGCCCGGCAACCGCTGTCGGCGCACCAGGTGGCCGCCCGGACGGGGCTGAGCCGCTCCACCGCACAGCGCTACCTGCGGCAGCTGGAGCAGACGGGGCGGCTCAGACTGACCCTGAAGTACGGGGACACGGGGCGGCCCGAGCATCGCTACGCCTGGGCCGCGCCCGGATCAGACGGCCCCGGCGCCGGTCAGTGACCGCACCTCCGTCTCGGCGTGCCGGGCGGCGTCCGGCGGTTCGGACGAGGTGACCGTGCCGAGCCAGCCCGCGAGGAATCCGAGGGGGATGGAGAGCAGGCCCGGATTCTCCAGGGGGAAGAACTGGAAGTCCACGCCGGGGAAGAGCGAGGTGGGGCTCCCGGAGACGACCGGCGAGAGGACCACCAGGACGACTGCGGGGATGAGCCCCCCGTACACCGACCAGACCGCGCCGCGCGTGGTGAAGTTCCGCCAGAACAGCGAGAAGAGCAGCACGGGGAGATTGGCCGATGCCGCGACGGCGAAGGCCAGCCCTACCAGGAACGCGACGTTCAGGTCCTTCGCCAGCAGACTGAGCCCGATGGCCACGGCACCGATCCCGGCCGCCGCGACCCGGGCGACGGCCACCTCGCTGCGCTGCTTGGCGCTGCGGCGTGTGAGGGTCGCGTAGAGATCGTGGGCGACCGAGGCCGACGAGGCCAGCGTGATCCCTGCGACGACGGCGAGGATGGTGGCGAAGGCCACGGCGGCGACCACGGCGAAGAGGACCGTCCCCCCGGTGGACTCCGCTCCCCCGCCGACCTCCAGAGCGAGCAGCGGTACCGCGGTGTTCCCCGCCGGGTTCGACGCCCGTACCTGGTCGGAGCCGACGAGCGCGGCCGCACCGAAGCCGAGCACGATCGTCATCAGATAGAAGCCCCCGATGAGCCCGATCGACCAGACGACGGAACGGCGGGCGGCGCGGGCGGTGGGCACGGTGTAGAAGCGCGACAGGATGTGCGGCAGCCCGGCCGTTCCGAGGACCAGCGCCAGGCCGAGGCTGATGAAGTCGATACGGGAGGTCCAGTCTCCGCCGTACTTGAGTCCGGGAGCCAGGAACTTCATGCCGTGGCCGCTGCGGTGCGCGGCGGAGTTGAGCAGCAGGTTGAAGTCTCCGTGGAAGCGCACCAGGACGAGCACCGTGAGCAGGATCGATCCTGTCATCAGCAGGACGGCTTTCACGATCTGGATCCAGGTGGTGGCCCGCATCCCGCCGAGCGTCACATAGATCACCATCAGCGCCCCGACACCGATCACGGCCCAGGCCTGGGCCGCGCCGCTGTTCCCGCCCAGCAGGAGCGAGACGAGGCTTCCGGCACCGACCATCTGCGCCACCAGATACAGCACCGACACCGTGACGGATGACGAGCCCACCGCGATCCGGACCGGGTGTTCGCTCATCCGGGCAGCCACGACATCGGCGAGCGTGAACCGGCCGCAGTTGCGCACCAGTTCTGCCACCAGAAGCAGAACGACCAGCCAGGCGACGAGGAAACCGACCGAGTAGAGCATGCCGTCGTAGCCGAAGAGCGCGATCAGTCCCGAGATACCGAGGAAGGACGCCGCCGACATGTAGTCGCCGGCGATGGCGAAACCGTTCTCCATCGGGGAGAAGAGGCGCCCGCCGACGTAGAACTCCTCTGCGGAACCATGCCGGTTGCGGCCCACCCAGGTGGTGATCGCGAGGGTGGCCGCGACAAAGACGCTGAACAGCAGCAGCGCCAGGGTCTGGTGCTGCGTCGTGATCGCATGGTTGCTCAACGGCTGATCCCTCGTGTCAATTCCTGTGTGTCCCAGCGGAGATCGAGCGCCGCCCGGTCCCTGCGCAGCCGCGCGTGACGGGTGTATGCCCAGGTGAGCAGGAAGGTGGAGAGGAACTGCCCGAGCCCCGCCAGCATCGCCACATTCACCGCTCCGGCCACCGGGCGCGCCATGAACCCCGGTGCGGCCGTGGCCATGACGACATACGCGAGGTACCAGACGAAGAACGCGCACACCGCGGGGACGACGAACCTCCGGTAGCGGCTGCGCACTTCCTGGAAGGCGGAGCTGCTCTGTACTTCCAGGTAGATGTCGGCCGCGCTGCGTCCCCGCTCCGGGGCGGCCTGCGCCGGTACGGCCACGGGAACACCGGTGCCGTCCGACTCGCCCCAGCCGGAGGCCAACGCGTCGTACCAGGGGTCGTCCAACCGCACCTCAGCGGCGTCGAGCCCGTCGTCCTTCTCCACCGAACACCCTCTCCCTGTGCGCGACCGCTTCAGCCGCGTGCCCAAGGATGGGTACTTCGGAGGGCTTCCGAACCCTTATCGCCCCCTCTTCACCCCTTTAGGTGATGGACCAGGCAACGGACCAGCGCACGGCACTCGACGATCCGTTCCAACTGTTCCAAGGGATTCAGCGGTTCACGCGGAGAGCCTGGATGCCGCTCGCTCACGGTCGGGCGCCGGCCGGTGCTGCGGATGCCAGTCGCGCCGCTGGTGGGAGCGGTGCGTGGTGGGGCGGGCTTCGAACGCCTGGATCGCCAGCGCTGTGAAGCGCCGGGAGGCCGTGACCTGGGCGGCGGTGGATGTGGCATGGATCCCCTTGTTGGCCATGAGGACGAGGATGAGGTCGTCCAGGACGAAGTCGGGCCTCAGGCGCCCTGCGTCCTCGGCCCGCCGGACCAGTCCGACGACTGCTTTCACCGTGTACTCACGTCCCGCAACATCGGGCGCCCCCCGGAGGGTTGACACGAAGGCTTCGGTGAAACCCCGGTCGCGTGCCTGCAGTTCACAGATCTTCTCGATCACCAGGCAGAGGCCACGCCACGGATCAGGATCTGCGCACCCCTCGTCGACGATGGTGCGGCATGCGTGCAACTGGTCCGCGAAGGCTCCGGCGGAGGCTACGTCGAACAGGCCGTCACTCGGGTCGATGAGGTCCTCCCCCTGCCCAGTGGCCTGTCCGCCGTCGACGCGGTGACGCTCGGCACTTCCGGTGCGGTGGCCCACTTCGGGCTTCGCCACGCCCACTTCGCTCCCGGGGAGACGGTCTTGGTGCGTGGCGCGGCCGGCAGCATCGGGATCATGGCAGTGCAGCTCGCGGTGGCGCCGCCGCGGTGGCGGTCACAACATCGTCGGCCGAGCGCGGTGAGCGGCTGCGGCGTCTCGGCGCGACCCATGTGCTGGACCGCTCCGGCAACGGACGGGAAGGGGCTCCCGCGGGCTATGACCTCATCATCGACGTTGTGGCCGGTGAGGACATGCCGTCCTTCTTCAACCGACTCAACCCGAACGGCCGCATGGTCGCTGTGGGCGGTGTGGGCGCTGTGGGCGCTGTCGCAGGTCAGCCGCCTGCGGACTTCGGTACGAAGATGATGGCGGCTTTCCAGAAGTCGATGTCCTTCGCGACTTTCAGCACGGCCACCGTCACCCAGGCCGACCTGCGTGCCGTGCGCAGCGAACAGTTGGCCGCAGCCGGTCGCGGCGAGACCGAAACGGTGGTGCACGAGGTGCTGCCACTGGACCAGGCCGTGCTGGCTCACCAGAAGATGGCCGCGGGCGAGGTCTTCGGCAGGATCGTGCTGACACCGTAATCGAAGGTATCCACGCCGCAAGGGCGGGCCGGAACAGCCCAACGCACCCCCGATAAAGAGCCGTTGCGGCAGGTCATCGAATCCGTCACCTAGGTGACGGTCGCTCCCGGCGGGAGGGCGAGACCGTGCCGGTAGGCATAGCGCACGGCCTGCGCCCGGTCGCGGATCCCGGTCTTGGCAAAGAGATTGTTGATGTGCGTCTTCACGGTGGCAGGCGAGATGTGGAGCGACCGGGAGATCTCCGAGTTGGACAGCCCTTCCGCGATCAGGGCCAGGATCTCGGCCTCCCGGGGGGTGAGGCCGTCGGGCAGCTCCACGGCGGTCCGCGGGGCCGGCGCGGGCGGCGCGGTGACCCGCTCGACGAGGAGCCGCTGCACGCTCGGCGAGAGCCCGGCCTGTCCGGCCATGACGTCCTCGATGGCCCGGACGATCTCCTCGCCCCCCGCGTCCTTGGTGAGGTACCCGCGCGCCCCGGCCTGGAGTGCGGGAAAGAGCGAGTCGTCGTCGGAGAACGTCGTGAGCACCACGACCTGGGTGGACGGATACTGCTCGCGGATACGACGGGTCGCCTCCACCCCGTCGCAGCGTGGCATCCGCAGGTCCATCAGGACCACGTCGGGGGCGTGTTCGCCTACGAGCGCGACGGCCTCCACTCCGTCCCTCGCTGCTCCCACGACCTCCACCCCGGGCAACAGCCCCAGCAGCATCACGATGCCCTCACGCACGACGGACTGGTCGTCGGCCACCACCACCCGTGCCGTCATGCCGGCACCCTCAGCCGTACCAAGAAGCCCTCCTCATCGGGTCCAGCCTCCAGCGTCCCGCCGAGCAGCTCGGCGCGCTCCCGCATTCCGACCAAACCGTATCCCGAGCCACTGACAGCGAGCTCATCAACCGCTTCCCCTCGGCCCGAGTCCCGTACTTCCAGGGTGACTTCGTCCGGCAGATACTCCAGCCGCAACCGGACCTCGGCGCCCGGAGCGTGTTTGCGCACATTCGTCATCGCCTCCTGCGCCACTCGCCGTACGGCCTGCGAGGCCTCGGCGGGCAGCTGTCTGCGATCCCCCGTCACAGCGAGCCGCGAACTGCCCGCCACCTCCTCCAGGAACTCCTCCACCGGCGTCATCTCACCACGCAGCGCCGAGAGCGCCTGCCGGGTCTCGACGAGCCCCTCACGAGCCATCCCCCGCGCCGCCACCACCCGTTCCAGGATCTGGTCCCGCCCCGCGTCGCGCTCGATCAGCAGCCTGGCCGCCTCCAGATGCACCATCTGCGCGGAAAGGCTGTGGGCGAGAACATCGTGGATCTCCCGGGCGATACGGGAACGCTCGGCCAGCGCCGCGGACTCCGCCTCGGCCGCCAGGGCCGCCCGCTCCTGCACCAGCAGCCGCTGAGCGCTGCCCCTGGCCTCCGCGTCGAGCCGCATCACGTAGCCGACAAGCGCCAGCCCGACGGTGGTCACCGCGATCGTCAGCCGCTGGCCATCGCTGAGCAGGGCGTAGGCACCGAGGGCTGCGGCCGTACAGGGCAGTGCTGCCGCCAACGGCAGCCGCTCCAGTGCGGTGACGGCGCAGCCGCACCAGAGCACGGCGGCAGGAGCGGTGAGCCCCGTCCACTCCGCCAGGGCGGCGACGCCCAGCAGCACCGCGAGCAGCGCCACGGAAGGCCACAGACGGTGCTCCAGGCTGGTCCGGAAGAAGGCCCAGGTCGCCCCCACGCAGACGGCGAGGCCGGACACCGCGGCGACCAGCGCCCCGGCGTCGTCGCCCACCTTCGTGAAGGTGCTCCACAGGAGCACGCCGAGAGCGATGCACCGTACAGCCCAGTTGAGCGAGCGCCGCGCACTGGTCAGGTCCGTCCGGGAAAGAGCCTCCCGGGAGGGCCAGCTCGTCCAGGCGCCGGGCGTCATACGCGGTCCTTCCTTGCCCCTCCGGGCGATGCTGCGGCAGGGACACCGTACGACGGGTGTATTCGCCCGGCCCGCCATGCCAGCACCCCGGCCCGTACGAGCAGGGAGGACGCCAGCGCGAGCAGCATCGCCCCGGTCCCGAGGCTCACTCCGGCCAGCGCGCCAAGACCCGCCACCCCGAACCTGACGATCATCCCCACTATCCAGACAGCCGCTGTGGCCTTCGTGCCCCTGGTCCAGACCGACCCGTCCGGCTCACTCCACACCTTGGTGGTCCAGGCCCAGCCCGCGCCCATGAGCAGGCCGGCCAGCAGCTCGCCCCCGATCACCAGGACGGACAGAGCGGGGTGATGCGCGTCGAGCAGGCCGTGCTGGCGCAGGGCGACGAAGACCAGGATGGCCGGCAGCAGCCACCAGCGCCTGTCGTGATTGACCTGCTGGGGCCGGAACTGCCGCACGAGCACCAGGGCGATGACTGCGACAGCCACCGCGACGTCGGAGAGCGTGGACGCTGACATGGGGGCCTCCGGTGAGCGGGGAAGGTTGATGCCTTCGACGCTACGGAAACCGACGGGTCAGCAGATCGGAGCAGAGGTGGACTCCGGGTGGAGCTTGCTGCTCCACCCACGGGTGGAGACCCCGTGGGTGGAGCAGAGCCAGTAGGTGACTCGGAGCCGGCAAGTGGCTCAGGCGTCGATCCGCGAACGGTCCAGCGTCGCGGCCGAGCTGGTGATGAACTCCTTGCGGGGCGCGACCTCGTTGCCCATCAGGAGGTCGAAGACCTGCTCCGACGACTCCAGGTCGCCGATGTTGATCCGTCGCAGCGTACGGAACCGCGGGTCCATCGTGGTCTCCGCCAGCTGATCGGCGTCCATCTCGCCCAGGCCCTTGTAGCGCTGGATCGAGTCCTTGAAGCGGACGTTCTTGCGCTGGAATTCCAGCAGCTTCTGCCGGAGCTCGTTGTCGGAGTACGTGTAGACGTACTTGTCCTGGCCCTTCTTGGGCTGGACCAGCTCGATGCGGTGCAGCGGCGGTACCGCGGCGAAGACCCGGCCCGCCTCCACCATCGGCCGCATGTACCGCTGGAAGAGCGTCAGCAGCAGGATGCGGATGTGCGCGCCGTCCACGTCGGCGTCGACCAGCAGGACGATCTTGCCGTACCGCGCCGCGTCGATGTCGAAGGTCCGCCCTGAGCCCGCTCCTATGACCTGGATGATGGCGCCGCACTCGGCGTTCTTCAGCATGTCCGAGACCGACGCCTTCTGGACATTCAGGATCTTGCCCCGGATGGGCAGCAACGCCTGGAATTCTGAATTCCGGGCGAGCTTGGCCGTACCGAGCGCTGAGTCCCCCTCGACGATGAAGAGCTCGCTGCGCCCCACGTCGTCACTGCGGCAGTCGGCGAGCTTCGCCGGCAGCGACGAGGACTCCAGGGCGGTCTTACGGCGCTGGGCGTCCTTGTGCTGGCGGGCCGCGATCCGGGTACGGGCCGCCGCAACGGCCTTCTCCAGTACCGCACGTGCCTGCGCCTTGGAATCGCGCTTGGTGGAGGTCAGGAAGGCCTTGAGCTCCTTGGCGACGACGTTGGACACGATCCGGTTGGCGGCGGAGGTGCCGAGCACCTCCTTGGTCTGGCCCTCGAACTGCGGCTCGGCGAGGCGCACGGTGACCACGGCGGTCAGCCCCTCCAGCGCGTCGTCCTTCACCACGTCGTCCTCGGCGACCCGCAGGAGCTTCGCCGACCGCAGCACCTCGTTGACCGTCCTGGTCAGTGAGCGCTCGAAGCCCGAGACATGCGTGCCGCCCTTGGGCGTCGCGATGATGTTGACGAAGGACCTGACCGTGGTGTCGTAGCCGGTGCCCCAGCGGAGCGCGATATCCACGCCGAGATCACGGGTGACCTCGGTCGGGGTCATATGGCCGCGGTCGTCCAGGACCGGGACGGTCTCCTTGAAGGTGCCCTGCCCGGACAGCCGCTGCACGTCGCAGACGGCCTTGTCCTGGGCGAGGTACTCGCAGAATTCGCTGATGCCGCCGTCGAAGCGGAACGTCTCCTCGGTCTTCCCCGCGCCGTCGAGGCCGCGCTCGTCGCGCACGACGAGCGTCAGCCCGGGTACCAGGAACGCCGTCTGGCGGGCCCGCTGGTACAGGTGGTCGAGGGAGAGCTTGGCGTCCTTGAGGAAGATCTGGCGGTCCGCCCAGTACCGGACACGGGTGCCCGTCCTCGCCTTGGGTACGCGCTTGCCCTTGAGCAGCCCGTTGGCCGGGTCGAAGGGGCTGTCGGGGCCCGCCTCGGTGAAGATCCCGGGGACGCCGCGGCGGAAGCTGATGGAGTGGGTGGCGCTGCTGCGGTCGACCTCGACGTCCAGCCGGGCGGAGAGGGCGTTGACGACAGAGGCACCGACACCGTGCAGACCGCCGGAGGCCGCGTACGAGCCACCGCCGAACTTTCCGCCCGCGTGCAGCTTGGTCATCACGACCTCGACGCCCGAGAGCCCGGTCTTGGGCTCGACGTCGACCGGGATCCCCCGGCCGTTGTCCCGGACCTCGACGGAGCCGTCCTCGTGGAGGATCACATCGATGTGGTCGCAGTAGCCACCGAGAGCCTCGTCGACCGAGTTGTCGATGATCTCCCAGAGGCAGTGCATCAGACCGCGGCTGTCGGTGGACCCGATGTACATCCCGGGCCGCTTCCGGACCGCTTCGAGCCCTTCGAGTACGAGCAGGTGCCGCGCGGTGTAGTTGGAGCCGTCACGGTCTGCACCGCTCAGCAGCGCAGTGGAAGGCACGGACGTATCGGCGGTCACGCGGTTCGCTCCTCGCTGAATTTATTTTGGGACCCAATGGGTAAGGCCCGGGCGTCGGTCGCCCGTCAGAGCCTACCGAGCCCTGGTAGAGCCGTTGTTACGCCACCCTAGAAGAGACGGGCGCCAAACCTGCACCGTACACCTGTTCGATAGCTCGATGGAGTGAAGCACACATCACGTTCCCTTCGAGGCATGAACCATTTAGGCTCCGGGCACGTCCTCATCAACAACCGGCAGCCAGTCGGGAGGATCAACCGAAGACAAGCAACGCGAAACCGTAAAGCCACCGCAATACGGCTTATTCGCCGCCAACCGGCAGCTGACAGCCACCTTGACAAAAAGTTTCAAGGAAAAGCCCCGAGCGGGAACGTTTTGGGCCTGGTTGGATGTTGACCCTGGTACGACAGCTCGTCGAGCTAGAGAAGAGGCGACGTGACTACTGTTCTGACCCCCGCGAGCCCGCTGACGGCCGCTGACCGCTGCGACCGATGCGGCGCCCAGGCATACCTGCGCGTTGTCCTCACCAGCGGTGGCGAACTGCTCTTCTGCGCCCACCACGGTCGCAAGTTCGAGCCAGAACTCAAGAAGATCGCCGCGGACATCCAGGATGAGACGGATCGCCTGACGGCCGTCCCGAGCCATTCCGAAGAAGAGGACCGCTGACACCTCGCACCCACGACGAGCCAGGGACCGGTATCAGCCCGGTCGACGGGCGGCCCCGCCTGCACTCCACAGGAGAGGCCGCCCGTTCTCATGCCCGGGCCCGGAGAGCACCCACCGGGCCCCCGAGGGCGTCGGCCGGGGCTCTGACGCGTCACGTGCGGCGCCAGGGCCCCACCACCGGTGCGTGCGGTGGTGGGGCGGCCAGTGACCAGGCACAGCCGCCGCCAGGCGTCCTCCGTCAGCTGTGCGACTCCACAGCCTGAGTCATCGCGGACATCCGCGTGTAGACACCCGGGCTCTTCGCCCTGCCGCAGCCCGCACCCCACGAGACCAGTCCGATGAGCCGCCCCCGAGCAACCAGCGGCCCTCCGCTGTCGCCCTGACACGCATCGTGACCACCCTGGGGCTCGCCGGCGCACAGCATGGTCTCCGACTGGAAAGTGCCGCTCGACGACCCGGGGTACGCGGATGCGCACTGCCCGTCCGGCAGCACCGAGACACGGGTGGCGTGCAGCCCCGACGGATAGTCCCCCGTACCGGCCGTGTCCCCCCAGCCGTAGACGGTCGCATCCGTGCCGGGCTCCTCAGCAGGGTCGTGCGGATCGGCGATTCCGATCGCGTACGAGCGGGGCAGCGCCCGGGAAAGCCTCAGCACGGCGAGGTCTGCCGCGTTGCTGACCCGGTCGTACCGCGGGTCGGTCCAGGTGGACCGCACGCGGATCTCACGGCCGGCCGACGTACGCAGATCACTGCGGCCCGCAACGACCGACAGATCACGCACTTGGCCCAGCGGGGCCCCGAGGACTTCCTGGCTCAGGCAGTGGGCCGCTGTCACGACCGCCCGCGGCGACACCACCACTCCCCCGCAGAACTGGCCCGCCCGGCCCCCTCCGAAGCGCTCACGGCTGGATACCGCGACCACCCAGGGGCTGTCGGTCACGGACACCCCCTGGCCACCGATCACCGCCATCCCGGCGGCGGACGCGGACCCGGTCACGCCCAGCGGCAGCGCTGTCGCGGCCAGCGCCAGCACGCCTGTCAGCGCTCGGACGATAGGACGACACATACGACCTCCTGACTCTCCAGTGAACTTGTCTCACTCAGAGTGAATCAGTCTCGTGGCGCATACACCCACACCGGAAACGCGAAGCGGGCCCGCATCTCTCGTTACGGAGAGGTACGGACCCGCTTCGGCGCATCCTGTGACGGACTGACGGACTAGTCGAGGTAGTCGCGCAGTACCTGCGAACGCGACGGGTGCCGCAGCTTCGACATGGTCTTCGATTCGATCTGGCGAATACGCTCACGCGTCACGCCGTAGACCTTGCCGATCTCGTCCAGCGTCTTCGGCTGACCGTCGGTGAGACCGAAGCGCATGGAGACCACGCCGGCCTCACGCTCGGACAGCGTGTCCAGGACCGAGTGCAGCTGCTCCTGGAGGAGCGTGAAGCTGACCGCGTCGGCCGGGACGACTGCCTCGGAGTCCTCGATGAGGTCACCGAACTCGCTGTCACCGTCCTCGCCCAGCGGAGTGTGCAGGGAGATCGGCTCACGGCCGTACTTCTGGACCTCGATGACCTTCTCAGGGGTCATGTCGAGCTCCTTGGCCAGCTCCTCCGGGGTGGGCTCGCGGCCCAGGTCCTGGAGCATCTGACGCTGGACGCGCGCGAGCTTGTTGATGACCTCGACCATGTGCACCGGGATACGGATGGTGCGGGCCTGGTCGGCCATGGCGCGGGTGATCGCCTGACGGATCCACCAGGTGGCGTACGTGGAGAACTTGTAGCCCTTGGTGTAGTCGAACTTCTCGACCGCGCGGATCAGACCGAGGTTGCCCTCCTGAATCAGGTCCAGGAAGAGCATGCCGCGGCCCGTGTAGCGCTTGGCGAGCGAGACGACCAGACGGAGGTTGGCCTCAAGCAGGTGGTTCTTGGCCCGGCGGCCGTCCTCCGCGATGATCTCCAGCTCACGCTTGAGTTTCGGCGCGAGCTTGTCGGCGTTGGCCAGCTTGTCCTCGGCGAAGAGGCCGGCCTCGATGCGCTTGGCGAGCTCCACCTCCTGCTCCGCGTTGAGGAGCGGGACCTTGCCGATCTGCTTCAGGTAGTCCTTGACGGGGTCCGCGGTGGCGCCGGCGACAGCGACCTGCTGCGCGGGCGCGTCGTCCTCGTCGTCGTCGGAGAGGACGAAGCCCTTGGCCTCGCCGCCCTCTTCCTCCTCCTCGCCGGACTTGGCAACCGGGGTCTCCTCGGCGGCCTCGTCGCCGTCGTGAAGCTCGTCGGCGTCCTTCTTGGAGGCGGTCTTCTTGGCCGCGGTCTTCTTGACTGCCGTCTTCTTCGCGGCGGTCTTCTTGGCAGCCGTCTTCTTGGCAGCGGCCTTCTTCGCGGGCTCGGCGTCGTCAGCCACAGCGTCCACACTGTCGGCAGAAGGAGCGGCAGTGGCCGCCACCGTCCTCGCCGCGGTCGTCTTGACCGCGACAGTCCTGGTGGCGGTGCGCTTCACCGGGCTCTTCGCTGCGACGCTCTTGCGGGGGCGCTTCGGCGACTCCGCGGCACTGACCATCAGAGTCACACCCTCTTCCTCGAGGATCTGGTTGAGGCTGCGCAGAACGTTCTTCCACTGGGTGGCCGGAATCTGGTCAGCCTCGAAGGCCCGGCGTACATCGTCGCCGGCGATCTGCCCATCAGCCTTTCCCCGCTCGATGAGCGCCATGACAGACTCGGACTCGGCGATCTCCGGCGGGAGAGTACGGGATGTGCTGGCCGACACGAACAACCTCTCGAAACGATGGAAACGGCTTCCGGCTCCGCCCTTGACGGGCCTGGAACCGACGACCGCCGGCTGGGGATGACCGACGGCGCGGGCTGAGCTTCGGAGCTGTACAGCGCCGCCAACGACGCCTGCATTCCCTCTTCGGCTACCACCTCTTAGGTCATCGCGCTGCCTCAAAGAGTGTTACGCCCAATCCGCGTGGCCCGAGTCACACCCTATTCGCGACATACGGCTCCCCAAGGGACGCATACCCATAATTACGCCGCCGGACCCCCCTGGGATCCGGCGACACCGGGTTCAGCCCCGCACCCCGGCCACGCCGCGGGATCAATGCACGCGCGGCGCGGGAACGACGCGCTCCACCTCCGGGTGGACGGTCAGCAGTTGACGCATGGCCGCCTCCGCGGCCTGCGGGTCGTTCGCGGCCAGCGCGTCGGCGATACGGGCGTGGTGAACGAGCGAGATCTCGGTGGGACGGTCACACCCTGTAACGGGGCCGCCTGAGACCTGGAGGGCGCCCGAGACGATGCCCGAGAGGTGCTCCAGCATGCGGTTGCCCGCGAGCTGGATCAGCAGGGCATGGAACTCGGCATCGGCACGGGAAAAGGTGACCGCGTCACCCTGGGCCAGGGCGTGGCTCATGATTTCGACCATGTCCGCGAGGCGCTGCTGCATGTCCTCACGCCCATGCCCGGCCGCCAGACGCGCGGCCAGCGGCTCGATCGTCCAGCGCAGCTCGCTCAGCTCCCGTCGCTGGTCGTCACGCTGCGGCCCGAATGCCCGCCATTCGATGATGTCCGGGTCCAGCAGATTCCAGTCGCTGACCGGGCGGACCCGGGTTCCGACATTGGGTCGGGCGCTGACCAGGCCCTTGGCCTCAAGGACGCGCAACGACTCCCGCACCACCGTGCGGGACACCTCGAAGCGCTGGCCGATCTCCTCAGGAACGAGCGGGCGGTCGGCGCCGAGGTCGCCGGAGACAATCATCTGGCCGAGCTGCTGAACCAGCTGGCCGTGCAGACCGCGGCCACGGCTGCCCGTCGCCCGCCGGCCCACCCTGCCCATCTCGGCATCGCCGCCGCCCCAGGGAGAAGCTCCGGCACGGCCGGCGCCGGGCGCCTCTGCGTACGGATGGCGGTCGAGTTCACCCGAGCCTGCGAGGCCGGAATCGGCAGAGCGGGCGGTGGTCATCATGGAGTGCGCAAGGGTAGTCACGCATCCTTTGTCGGCGCGCCTCGGGCCCCCCTTGAGGTCTTTGGTGAAAAGCACACGAAAGGGTGATCATCGACCTCCCTGCAATTGACGCCTTATCGGAAAGAACCGGGCATTCTTCTGGGAGTTGCCTGCAAGGCGTCGCCAAGTGAACCAGGACAGTCACCAACGGGCCCTGCGCCGAAGGCCGGTGACCAGATACGCGCAGAGCAGAGCCGTGAGCGACAGGGCGAGGGCCGCACCAACGGGCTGCGAGAGGAGACGGAGAGCCGCGATCAGCCAGCGGTCCGTCTCGTGGGGCCAGACCCAGGCGAGTTCACGGAGCCTGGCGGGGAGCCCCGCGACCGAGCGGGCCGCGGGTGCTGCCAGGGCTGCCTGCACCAGCGGCACGACGGCGACCGGGACCGACAGCACGGCGGCCAGCCCCGCGGTCGTACTCCTGAAGACGCCGGCGCCCAGCAGCCCCGCCCATGCGCAGCCGACGGCCAGACCCGACCAACCCACCGCCAGCGATGGCCAGTTCTGTGGGATACCTGCCAAGTCGCCGCCGTACACGAGCCGTAGGACCCCTGTGTCGGCCACGGCCGTGAGCAGCGCCAGCAGGAGGGCCGTCGCACCCGATACGGCGAGTTTGGCCACCAGCAGGCCGAACCGCCTCGGGACTCCACCGCGGCCCACCGCCAGCGCCGGATACCGGAATTCGTCGCCGAACGCGAGAGCGCCGAGCAGTCCGGACGCAAAGGCCGCGGGCGGCAGCGGAAGCAGATCGGGCCACGCCATCAGCAGATGGGAGACCGGCGTCCGACCGGTCCTGGCCAGCGCGACGGACAGCGCGATGGAGACGGGGAGGATGATGCTCACGACGAGCAGAGCCGTCCGGACGCCGAAGACTCGCCGCAGCTCGTAACGGAGCGGCCTGCTCGGCCCCCTGGCCGGGAGCGGAGTGATTACCGGCTGCTGCTCGGAGAGTTCGGATCGCGCCGCGATCAGGGACTGGAGCTCCGGGAGTGCGGACCGGGCCGCGAGTACGGGGGCGTCGGGAGCGGGGCCCGCGGAGTCGAAGGGTCCGCGATCGGATCCGTCGTAGGGGTATCCATCACGGCCACCTGCTTCGGAGTGACCTTGGGGCTCGGAAGGTTCGGGCTCGAATGGCTCGGAGCCGGACGAGCCGGCAGCCAGGGCGTCGACCCCGCCCGTCGGCCCCATGTCGCCGGTCTCGTCGGCGAGCTGATGGATCAGGACCCCGTTCCGGAACGCCGCCTCACCGACCTCGGCACAGCTACTGCCGTAGACGGAGAGCCTGCTGCCGCTCTCGGTGACGACTTCCACGGAGCGGTGCCCCTCGCGGGCCTCGCGGCCGAGCAGTCCGGCAAGGCGTGCCGTGTGGGGTGTACGTACGGCGACCCGGGGGCGGAGCCGGGTGCGGGCGAACTCGGCTCCTTGCTGGTCCGCCACCAGCCGTCCGGCGTCGATGGTGACGACATGGTCGGCCGTACGGGCCGCCGCCTTGGGGTCGCTTGTGGTGTACAGAACGGTGCCCCCCTGGGCCACGTGATCGCGGAGCAACCCGAAGAGCCAATTGCTGTCGCGTGGTGAGAGCCCTTCAGCCGGTTCGTCCAGGACAAGCGTCTGCGGATCGGCGAGCAGGGCGACGGCGAGGCCGAGCCTGCGGTCCATCCCGTGGGAGAGCGTGCCGAGCCGCTGACCCGCGAGGCTGACGAGATCCACGCCTTCGAGCAGTTCATCGGCGCGCGAGGCCGGCATCCCGGTCACCGCACAGAGCATGCGCAGGTGTCCGCGCACGGTACGCGAGGGATTTCCGGGCACATCACCGAGCAGGGTTCCCACTTCGGCGGCCGGGCGGGCGATCCGGTGCAGCGGAAGGCCACGGAAATAGGTGACGCCACGCCCGTGGTCCAGTTCGAGCATCAGCCGCAGGGCGGTGGTCTTGCCGGCGCCCGGGGCGCCGAGAAGTGCCGTGATCTGCCCGGGTTCGGCCTCGAAGGTCAGGTCCTCCACCGCGGACGGCAGATCCCGGCGGGGGTGGCTGGTGAGTCCGATGGCCTGGAGCATCGCTTCTCCCGCGAGTAGCAGGGCCGCCGGGCGGCATGGGCGGCTACCGAAGCAAGATAACTCGACATTTAGGACTTTTGGTGCAGCACGGCGGTAGTTCTCAGACCTCGGGGCGGAGCATCGGGGGGTTGAGCAGCGTCGCACCTCCCGCTCTGAACAATTGAGCGGGGCGACCGCCCTGGCGGGTCGTGGTACCGCCCGAGGGCACGAGGAACCCCGGCGTACCGGTGACCTTGCGGTGGAAATTACGAGGATCGAGGACCACGCCCCACACCGCCTCATACACGCGGCGGAGCTCACCGACGGTGAACTCCTGAGGGCAGAAGGCAGTGGCCAGCGACGAGTACTCGATCTTCGACCGGGCCCTCTCCACACCGTCCGCGAGGATCCGCGCGTGATCGAAAGCAAGGGGTTCGGGCGGCTCGGCAGCCCTGGCTACGGCGCCCTCCTGGCCCAGCAGGACCTCGACGGGCGCCCACCGGGCGCTGTGGGCGTCGCCACCGGCCCGGGGCGCGGGCAGATCGGGCGCGAGCGCCAGATGAGCCACACTGACGACCCTCATGCGAGGGTCACGCTTCGGGTCGCCGTAGGTGCCCAGCTGTTCGAGGTGCGCACCATTGCCCGGAGCCGGGACAGGGGCTGAGGGATCGAGGGCGCACAGCCCGGTCTCCTCCGCCAGCTCCCGCGCCGCGGCCGCGCCGAGGTCCTCGTCCGTCTTGACGAAGCCGCCGGGCAGCGCCCACCGGCCCTGATAGGGCGCCTCCCCACGGCGCACAGCCAGTGCGCACAGCGCATGACTGCGCACCGTGAGCACGACCAGATCGACGGTGACAGCGAAGGGCGGAAAGGCCGACGGGTCGTAGGGCGACATGCCATGATCATAGTCGTCTCTCTGACGATAAACACGCCCTTCGGCATCCACAGTGTTCTCCAATTCACCCGTACTCCGGCGCTCCTCAAGCGCGTTCACAACCCCAGCTGGAGCCCGGCCGCGGCTTCCTCGACCATCCCGAGGCCCAGCCTGCTGACACGCACGGAGAAGGGCTCCCCAGCCACCGACAGCCCTGACAACTGGATCGCGCCGAGCGGGGCGCTGCTCATCGGCCGGAGTGCGACCGTTCCTGCCGGAACATCGGGACGGACACCCGCGAGAGTCGTGAGCAGATGGATCCCCGCAGCAGCGGAGACAGCCGCCGGACGGCAGGCGGCCGGATGCGGGAGGGGGACACTGTCCTCGGTCCGCTGCACCCCGGCATACATCTCGGGAAGCCTGTGGCCGAAGGTATCGGACGCGGCGAGCACTCCACCCAGCAGCGAGCACGCCTCCTTCTCGAATCCCGAGGCCGCCAGCCCCGCTACCGCGAGAGCGGTCTCATGCACGCGTACGGCGCCGCCCCTGTGCCCGAACGGATTGTGGCCCCGCTCCCTGACGCCAAGGCTGCGGAGCCCCCAGCCCGAATCCATCGCCGGACCGCCCAGCAGTCTGGCAACCTGCTCCGTCCGCACCTTGTCCAGCAGCCCCTCGGAGAATCTGCCACCGCCCAGCAGACCGGTGTCCAGAAGATGAGCCGCTCCCGCGCCCAGCTGCGGAACCAGTTGGCCGGCGGGAGTACGCGCGGCCGC
This sequence comes from Streptomyces sp. NBC_00440, assembly GCF_036014215.1. NCBI lineage: Bacteria > Bacillati > Actinomycetota > Actinomycetes > Kitasatosporales > Streptomycetaceae > Streptomyces > Streptomyces sp. NBC_00440. The sequence goes on along the minus strand of NZ_CP107921.1, from coordinate 6,283,268 downwards.
GGGCCTGCCCCCTGTCCGGTCCTCGATCCAGAACGCCTCCCGGAATCCCTTGCGCAGCATGCCGGCCCATTCACGCCAGCCGTCCGCGCCCGGCCGGCCGCACTCGTCGAGCAGCTCGGCCGCGAGCACCGCGGCGCGGTGGGCGTGCGCCTGGGTCTCCGCGCGCTGCAAGCCTCCGGCTCCGGGCTCGCCGAGCAGGCTCTCCTCGTCCGCCGCCGCGCGGAGCCACGCAAGACAGCGCTCGGCCGCGGGAAGCAGCCCCGCCACCTCCCGCTCGGGCAGGCCCCAGCGCCTGGCCTCCGCCAGCAGCACGGGGAAGAGCAGTGTCGCCTCCACCCCGGTACAGGTGGGCGGCAGATGGGGGCCGGCATCCCTGAGGGGCCCCGGAATACGTCCGGCGCCGGGCCCGGTCCCCCCGAGCTGAGTACGGGCGAGTCGGCGCAACGCTGCGGCGGCGAGACGCGTACCGAGGGGAAGGGTCATCCGGGCGGTCCAGAGGATCTCCGCGGGCGCGAACCCGCAGCGCCATGGCACGCCCGCCACCGGATAGATGTCGGCGGGGTGGCCCGGATCCCGGACCAGCATCGCGCGCAGATCCTCCAGACTGGTGCGCATCAGTGTCTGTGCCCGGGGATCGTCGCTGTCTGCGCTCGCCGGGGACAGCGCGCCTCCGAGCAGCGGACCCGCAGGGCGGGGCTGCGCGTCCGTGCGGATTCGGAGTTCGATGTTCCTGGAACCTCCCGGAGGCAGTTCGAGCTGCCATCTGAGCAGTCCTGTGGCGGCCAGCGCGTCCTCCGGCGGAGGATCTGCCGTGACGACGGCATGGCACCCGTCTCCCGACCAGCGAAGACCGGCTCCGTGGACGCTGGCGGGCAGTTCCGTCCCCGGGGAGCCGGCCGCGACGGCTCCCAGGAACGCCAGGTCGGTACCGAGCCCGATCTCCACCGGTACCCGCAGAGTCCGGTCCGATGCACTGCGCAGGGTGATCCGCTCTGTGCCATCGGCGGAGCGCAGGCGCTCCACGACCAGCTCGGGATCGGGCCCCACCGCGCCGGGCAGACGCACCACAGCGACGAACCGGGCCCGGCCGGCTCCGATCAACCCGCCCCGGACGGCGACCGGTTCACGCCCGGACACGCGTACATGGCAGCGGGAGAGGAGCCGTCGCCCCGACTGGTAGTAACCGTCGAAGCCCTGGCCGGTCAGTTGCCCGTGCGCAGGGGAAATGGCCAGTCCGGGGAGGCCCACGCAGATCAACGCGTTGTGCACGGAAGGCAGTTCACCTCGTCGACGCGGACCTGCGGGCGCGTCCGCGGGAGCGGGTCCTGGGGAACGGCCCCCGGCCGCCCCGCGGGTTCCTGAAGGGACGCTGAGAGCCATCTTCCGCCTCCTGAGCGCTACGGCCGGTTGCGGCGGAGCTCCCGGCGCGGACCGCCGCGCACCACCATCCGGATGAACGGCGCTGGACGCGGCCGGGTCACGGCCGTACCTGTGTCCCGCTCTCATCGGCCGGTCCGCGACCCGCGGTGACCGCTGCGGCGGCGCGACCGGCCGCGACCGGCCGGCACCCCGGGCCGGTCGGTCCCCGGGAGGGGGTCCTGGCGGGCGCCCGGCGGTTTGGGATGAGTGCGCCGGCCGCTCTGCGCGGGTGCCTCACTCGATGCCGCCCGGTTGCTCCGCTCCCGGCGCAGGCAGTGCCGGAGCGCCTCGGGGTCGAGTCCTTCATTGCACGCCTGGTGAAGCAGCCGGGCGAAAATGTAATCGGGGTCGAGGGCCAGAGCACGCCCCAGGGCTACCCGGGCACTCGGTTCGTCCCCTGTCGACCAGGCCACCCAGCCCGCGAGAGTCAGTGGCGCCGCGGCGTATTCGGCGTACGGGCCGACACAGCGGCGCGCCAGGGCCCGCCACAGCCGCACGACCGACGGGGCGGAGGGCCCTTCCATCCACTCGGCGGCGCGGTCACGGGTCGTACGGTCCTGAAGCCCGAGAAGAACCAGAGCGGCCTCATCGTCGGTGATGAGCGCATCGTCCGCCACATCGGCCTCGGCCCAGCCCGGCTTCTGCGGTGTCCGCCCGATCCGGCGGACGAGTCGCCGGGCCGCGTCCAGCGTCTCCTGTCCGACCTGTTCACGGTCGGCACCGGCCAGGATCCTCGGCACCAGAGCGCCTGCCGCCTCATCGAGCGCGCGTTCCTGCGCCGCCGTGCGAGGCGGCTGCCACGGGGTGAGCCTGGCCTCCATCTCCTGGAGGGATCCGCGCACCTGGATTCCCGCGTACGCCGCGGCCGCGGCCATCACCGAAGTGCCGGGCAGGGCCATGGGGTTCCCGTCGGAAGGGCAGCACCGGGTGTCGGGGCAGCAGTACGAGAAGAATCTGCCGTCGGAGATGCAGAGGGCCTCGGGAACGGGCACGTCCCGGGCGCCGCAGGCCGTACGCAGATGCTGGGCGAACGGGCGAAGCCGCTCCATGACATCCGCCGGGGTCTCCCCCGGACCTGGATCCTGGCAGAGGAAGACGATGATGCCCTCCGGCCGCCGGCCTCGGTTCTCGCTGCCGGTGACCAGCCCGTCGGCGAGCTGGTCGGCGACTGGCTGCCACTCCTGCGGCGAGCGCGGGATACCGAGCCTGAGCCGTCCGCCGAAACGGCCGCGGGCTCCGTGCAGCGCGACCATCACCACCGAGTCGGTCGGATGGAATCCCAGCAGATAGGGCAGTGCGTCGGCGAGTTCGGCAGGGCCGCGCAGCGTGACCTGTTCCTGAACGGGTGAAGGACCGTTGGTTTCGTCGTGCTTGTTCATGGCTCGAAGGTCCCGCGATCCGCCCGACTCCGCGACCCCTGTGGATAAAGTTATCCACAGGCCGGCTTCCTCATTCGCGCATTGTCAGTGCGATCGGGTTGCATGGGGTCATGACCAACTCAGACCGCTCCGGCCTCAGAGCATCGGCCGATTCCGTACTGGCCCGTCTCGTCGGCGACCCCACTGGTGCCGCCGCACTGCGCGAGGATCAGTGGCGGGCCATTGAGGCCCTCGTCGCGGACAAGCGCCGGGCGCTGGTCGTGCAGCGGACCGGGTGGGGCAAGTCCGCGGTCTATTTCGTGGCGACCTCGCTCCTGCGGGCTCAGGGCAGCGGCCCCACAGTGATCGTCTCTCCCCTCCTCGCGCTGATGCGCAATCAGGTGGATGCGGCAGCACGGGCCGGCATCAGAGCTCGCACCATCAACTCCTCGAACACGGAGGAGTGGGAGACAGTCCAGGCGGAAGTGGCCGCGGGCGAGGTCGACGTGCTGCTGGTGAGCCCGGAGCGGCTGAACAATCCGGACTTCCGCGACGATGTGCTGCCCAAGCTCTCGGCCGCCACCGGTTTGCTCGTGGTCGACGAGGCCCACTGCATCTCCGACTGGGGCCACGATTTCCGGCCCGACTACCGCAGGCTGCGCACCATGCTCGCGGACCTTCCGCCGGGCGTGCCCGTGCTCGCCACCACAGCCACGGCGAATTCCCGCGTCACCGCCGATGTCGCCGACCAGCTGGGGACAGGGGCGGGTACCGATGCACTGGTCCTGCGGGGTCCGCTCGACCGGGAGAGCCTGAGCCTGGGTGTCGTGCGCCTCCCGGACGCAGCGCACCGTCTGGCCTGGCTGGCCGATCACATCGACGAACTGCCGGGCTCCGGAATCATCTACACGCTGACGGTCGCCGCCGCCGAGGAGGTCGCCGCCTATCTGCGCCAGCGCGGCCACACCGTCTCCTCGTACACCGGCAAGACGGAGAACGCCGACCGCCAGCAGGCGGAGGACGATCTGCTCGCCAACCGTGTCAAAGCGCTCGTCGCCACGTCCGCTCTGGGCATGGGTTTCGACAAACCCGACCTCGGGTTCGTGGTCCACCTCGGTTCGCCTTCCTCGCCCATCGCGTACTACCAGCAGGTGGGCCGCGCGGGCCGAGGTGTCGAGCATGCCGAGGTCCTGCTGCTGCCCGGCAAGGAAGATGAAGCGATCTGGCAGTACTTCGCCTCGGTCGCCTTCCCGCCCGAGCAGCAGGTGCGGCGCACCCTCGACGTGCTCGCCCAGGCGGGGAGGCCGCTTTCGCTGCCGGCCATCGAGCCCCTGGTCGAGCTGCGGCGCACCCGGCTGGAGACGATGCTGAAGGTCCTCGACGTCGACGGCGCGGTGAACCGGGTGAAGGGCGGCTGGACCACCACGGGACAGCCCTGGACGTACGACGCGGAGCGCTACGCCTGGGTGGCCCGGCAGCGGGCGGCGGAACAACAGGCCATGCGTGACTACGCGACCACGGACGGCTGCCGGATGGAGTTTCTGCGTCGGCAGCTGGACGACGAGGAGGCAGCGCCCTGCGGTCGCTGCGACAACTGTGCGGGCGGCCGGTTCACCGCAGAGGTTTCCACTGCGGCGCTCGACGGTGCGCGGGGTGAACTGAGCAGGCCAGGCGTAGAAGTAGAGCCCCGGAAGATGTGGCCGACGGGGCTCGCGGCAGTCGGCGTCGACCTCAAGGGCCGCATCGCCAAGGGCGAACAGGCGCTTCCCGGCCGGGCACTCGGCAGGCTCTCGGACATCGGCTGGGGCAACAGACTGCGACCGATGCTCGCACCACAGGCCCCCGACGGCCCCGTGCCCGACGCTGTGGCGGATGCCGTAGTGACCGTACTGGCCGACTGGGCCCGGGGACCGGGCGGATGGGCCTCGGGCGGGCCGGACGCGCCGCCCCGGCCGGTGGGCGTCGTCACCATCGCCTCGCACACCCGGCCCGAGCTCATCGAGTCGCTCGGCCACCGCATCAGTGACATCGGGCGCATGCCCCTGCTCGGCCGGGTCGAGTACGCGCAGTCGGCCTATGAGCGGATCGCGCCGAGCAACAGCGCCCAGCGGGTGCGGGCGCTGCACGAGGCGTTCACGGTGCCACCCGGACTGGCGGCGGCGCTCGCCTCTGCCGACGGTCCCGTTCTCCTGGTCGACGACCAGTCGGCGAGCGGCTGGACACTCGCCGTGGCGGCCCGGCTGCTGTGCCGTTCCGGAGCGAAGGGGGTGTTTCCGCTGGTCCTCGCCGTTCAGGGGTGACGACATGAGTCGCTAGGTGCCACGGTGGGCAGAGATATGTGAGCCGTACCCGCAGATTCCCGGCAACCGCATGAATTGCTCGTTGCCGCTTGCCCGTTCGGCAGGAAGAATTGGGGCTGCTCCCCGCACGGCCCGCCTGTGTTCGGAAGGGCTGTGTCCCGGTGCGCCTCACCCGACCCTGCCCGCACCATGGGCGGGTATGCGAAGGGAGGACCGTGACCTTCGGATTCACTCCGTCCGCCGCCCTTACAGCCTCTTCGACGTCCATGGCCGCCGACTCGGGAAACCGGATCGGGCGGCTGCTCGAACCTGCCGAGTGGGCCGCCACGGGCATACCCCTGCTCCGCAGCCCCCGTGACGTCGTGAGCGGTCTGCACTCCAGACACCGCCCCATCCCTTCGACCGCCGTCGTGGCCGTGCTCGATCATGAGGAACGGCTCGTCGCCAGTGCATCGTTCACACGCCGTTCCACTCCGGCGGACGGCTGGGACTTCCGCAACGCACTCCTCGACCATCTGCGCCGGGTCATCCCGCATGACCTCCGCCGGCGCACGCCGGTCCGCACCGCCGTACTGCTCTACTGCCGCGAGGGGGACGAGCGGTGGACCGAGGAGGACGGTGCCTGGATGTGGGGGCTGCGCGATGCCTGCACGTTGCACGGGCTGCGCTGCGGGGCGTACATCACGCTCACCCGGGGCGGCTGGCAGGTGCTGGGCGAAGGCCGCGGCGGGCGGCGGCCCAACTCGCTCTCCCGCCCAGCCGCTATCGGCGGCAGCGGTAACGACTCGCCCCCGGCGCCACTCCGGTCGGGTGCGCCGGGCGCGCTCCGCCGGGTCGCGGCCCGCTGAACCAGGCCGCCGATCGCAACCAACGACCGCCGCGGCACAGTCCGTTGCGCACCGTGCCGCACGGCGTACGCCCGCGGCCGGCCGACCGTACCGAACGCGCCTCCGCCCGGCCTGCTCCTTGCGGGAGAGGGCCGGGCGGAGGGGACGTACGTTTCAGACGCCTGCGCCGAGTACGGCGTTGACGCGCTGCGGGTCACCGCAGACGATCAGCAGCGCTCCCGCGTACTTCCTGGCCGCAGGCAGCACCTGGGCCACGGATTCGTCGGTTCCGCCGTTGAGCGCGACCACCACGACGGGACGGGCCTTCGCCCGGCCCACTGCGTCGGCGCTCGCGTAGAAGACGTCCTCGCGGGCATCGTGCTGTGCCCAGTAGGCGGCTTCGCCGAAGGACAACTCGTGTGCTGCCCACGGGTGCTGCTCGCCGGTGGTGAGCACCAGGACGTCACCCGGTGCACGACCGGTGTCGAGCAGCAGGTCGACCGCTTCTTCCGCCGCGTCCAGCGCACCGTCCGCCGAAGCGGGGAGCAACTGGACCTGCGGCGCGGAAGAGTCTCCCGCAGGGGTCTCGGGACGGGCGTCCGGACGGTTGCCCGGCCGGTTGTCCGCACGCTGGGAAGAGGATGTCCGCTGCGCGGGAGGCGTGGTGGGCGCAGGCCTGGCAGCAGGACGGGGCCCCGGACGAGCGGGGCGTGGCACGGCCGCGGGACGCGGGCCGGGTACGGGGCGAGGGGTCGACGCAGTACGGCCGGCGGCCGGAACAACGCGGGGACCCTGGGCACTCTCGTGAATCTGAGACTCCTCGGGGATGAGAGGCATGAATGGATGTCTATCAAACGGCGGCGCACGAGGCACCACCGGGTGGGCACGTCAGTGCGATTCGGACGGAGTTTTCTCCGCCGGTCCACTGAAAGTTCAGAAGTCGAAGCCGAGTTGGCCCCCGCTTTCCAACGCGACGGCCTCCGCGGGGAGACGGGTCTTCTTCAGGTGCCGCCACTGGGGCAGCCCATCCAGATAGGACCAGGAGAGCCGGTGGTACGGGGTGGGCCCCCGCTCCTCCAGCGTCGCTTTGTGCACAGGCGAGGGGTAGCCCGCATTGGCTTCGAAGGCGAAGCCCCCGCACACGTCGGACTCCGCGGCGAGCTCGGCCATCATCGCGTCCCTGCGCACCTTGGCGATCACCGAGGCGGCCGCCACGGCAACGCAGGACTGGTCACCCTTGATCACCGTACGGACCCGCCAGGGAAGACCGAGATAGTCGTGCTTGCCGTCGAGGATCACCGCGTCCGGGCGGACCGGTAGCGCTTCGAGCGCCCGCCCGGCGGCGAGCCGCAGCGCTGCCGTCATCCCCAGATCGTCGATCTCCAGCGGAGAGGCGTGCCCGAGCGCGAAGGCGGTGACCCACGACTCCAGCAGCCCCGCCAGCTCCGTGCGGCGCTTGGGGCTGATCAGCTTGGAGTCGGTGAGTCCGGCCGGCGGTCGACGCAGTCCGGTGACTGCGGCGCAGACGGTGACGGGGCCGGCCCAGGCCCCGCGTCCGACCTCGTCGACGCCGGCGACGGTCTTGGCACCCGTAGTGGCGCGCAGTGAGCGCTCGACGGTGTGCGTGGGTGGTTCGTACGGCATGGCGCCAGCAAGGGTACGCCGCCGGACACCTCCTGCGACACCCCGGTACCGGCCATGAATTCAGCGACCGCTTCAGCGCAGCGGCGACACGTTCACTTCGTCGACCATCCGGGCAACACCACAGTCCATAAATTTGCATGCGCATATAAATAGGCGAAACATCATCAACCTTGGGATCCGATCGCAGACCAGATCACTCACCACGTCCGGACAGCCACCGCCACCCGAAATCCCGCAACCCGCAATGCATTTGAAGAGCCGGACAACGGCTCAGCGGCCCGCTGGATGATCAGCACACGGAAGGGCCTCACCGCAGAATTATCACATTCGTGAAGCACGGCACGCGGTGCAAATTCCGGCGTGGAACGTGCGCCGCGGACCCCGGCCCAGCCGACACAGATCCGCGCCCGCACCACCGTCTCCGGGATGACCGGCCACGAGTCCGCGGCCGCGTCCGGGCTGCTCATCAACACCACGCGGGGAGAGCGCTGGGCCTGGCCGCATCCGGGCCACCGGAAGCGCCCCCTCACCTCACGACAGGCGCGAAGGCGTCCACTCGGGCAGTTCCTCGGTCCGTTCCAGCCACCCGGCGGGCGGCATACCGCCCAGTCCGGCGGCCACGACGCCCCCCGCGATCGCGCAGGTCGTGTCGACATCACCGCCGACCTGGGCCGTCGTCCAGAACGTCCGCTCGAAATCGCCGAGGCCCCGCGCGGCCGACCACAGCGCGAACGGCACGGTGTCGTGCGCGCTGGTCCGCCGACCGCACCCCAGCACCGCGGCGACCGTACCCGCGTCGTCGTAGTCCAGCATGTCCTTGGCCCGGCGCAGCCCCGCACCCACGGCGCTGCGCGGGACGAGTGCGATCACGCCGTCCAGCAGGTCGGCGGCGGACGGGGGTCCCGCGGGATCCGCGGCCAGGGCGGCAGCAGCGGCCACCGCCATGCTCCCCACCACCGCCTCACGGTGCTGATGTGTCGTGTACGCGGAGATCTCGGCCTGGTGCGTGGCCTGCTCCGGATCGTGCGCGTACCAGGCGCCGAGCGGCGCGATCCGCATCGCGGCGCCGTTACCCCACGAACCCTGGCCGTTGAAGAGGCCGCTGGCCAGTTCCCGCCAGTCGCCGCCTTCCCTGACCAGCCGCAGCATCCGGTTGACCGCCGGGCCGTACCCTCGGTCGAAGTCATGGTGCGCGGCGAAGGAAGCGGCGAGTACGTCCTGGTCGATCCGGCCCTCCGAGGCCAGCACCGCCAGCACCGAACAGCCCATCTCGGTGTCGTCGGTCCACTGCCAGGGGCCTGCGGGCAGCTCGCGCCGGGCCAGCAGCGGATAGTTGTCGGGGACGAAGAACTGGGAGCCCAGAGCATCTCCGACGGAGAGCCCGCGCAGGCTGGCCCGAGCGCGTCCGAAAGCATCGGGAAGAGATCCGGAAACGGAATGAAAAGCGTAGTCAGCGGTCATCTCACCTCCACTCTAACCGGTGACGCCGTACCGTTAACCGGTGACGCCGTACGGTTCCGGAACGCGCCAGTGGTCGAACGGCCGGTCCAGCGTGTACTTGCCGTCCTCGCCCAGCACCAGCGTCCGCGACTCCCCGTTCCCCGGGTTGGACAGCGCCTCGAACTCCGCGACCGACCAGTGGAACCAGCGCATACAGAAGAGCCGCATCGTCAAGCCGTGCGTGACCAGCAGGACGTTCGGCGGATGGTCAGGAGCCTCGAAGCTCCGGTGGAGGCTCTCCAGGAACGAGCCGACGCGATCGTAGACATCGGCCCCGGACTCCCCCTGCGCGAACCGGTAGAAGAAGTGGCCGTAGGCGTCCCGGTACGCCTTCTGCAGACGCACGTCGTCGCGGTCCTGCCAGTTCCCCCAGTCCTGTTCACGCAGCCGGGGCTCTTCCCTGACCCGTACCTGTTCCGGATCGAGACCGAAGGCCCGTAAGGTCTCGTGGGTACGGCGGTAGGGCGAGACATAGGTGCTCACCTGTTCCCGGCCGAAGAGTTCCCGCAGCCGCGCCCCGGTCGCCTCCGCCTGGCGCTGCCCGCCCGGGGTGAGCTTCAGCGCGTGGTCGGGTTCGCGTTCGTACACCGTGTCATCAGCGTTGCCCTCCGACTCCCCGTGCCGGACAAGAACGATGCGTTGTGGTCGAGCCATGCCAAAACACTAGATCGGATCGCCGTCGAGTGCGCCGACGCCCCTCATGCGGCTATACGGTCCAGGACGGTTCCAGCTGTACGACGTCCCCCGCCAGCGCCGCCACGTCCGCGTCGGTCTGGGCACGCAGCGACAGCCGCTCGATCCGCTCCGGCCGGTATTTCCCGCGCTCGGCCGCGGACTGCCACATCGAGAGGACGAGGAACTCGTCCCCGGGCGCCTCTCCGAACATTCCGCGCAGCATCCCGGGCGACCCCGCCATCGCGGGGTTCCAGACCTTCTCCTGCATCAGCGCGAAGTGCTCGGCCCGCTCGGGGTGCACACGGGAGTGCGCGACCCGGACCACGTCCGCATCGCCGAAGCGGGGTTCGAACCCTGTTCTCACATCGAAGCGGTACTCGAAGAGCTTGGCCTGCATGTCCTTGAACGTGCCCGCCTGGGCGGCAGCGAGCCGGTCGTGCGCCCGGGCCATGAACGAGTCGTAGAAGGGCCGGCTCTCCCAGAAGGCGAACACATGCGCCACACTCCGCCGACTGCGGCTCCAGCCGCCCCCCTGCCCCCGGAATCCCGGCTCACCCAGCAGCCCCGCCCACCTCCGCTGCCCCTGTTCGAACCCTCTGGGGTCTGTCACCGTGCAGCGAATCCACTTGACCAGCACCGCGCCATCGTACGGCCAGGAGAGTGACGCCGGGTCATGGTCCGGCGGAGCACATCCGGATCAGCTGCCGCAAACATCCGGGCTGTTTCCAATACCGATCACATAGTTGGGAAAACCGGTCAACCGGGCGACCGCAGCGGTCCGTTCACCTGCCCCAACCACTGCACACCACCGGTCCTGAGCACGGGAGCCGGAACAAGAAAAAGAGGGCGCCGACCAGTGGTCGGCGCCCTCTCCAGCGCGGTTCAGCGCCCTCGGCCATCGGTGCTCAGAGGCGCATCAGCCGCAATCGCAGCCCGTGTCAGCTGCAGCCGCTGGTCGAGCCGCACCCCTCGCAGAGGTAGCAGCTGCCCGCACGGCGCATCTTCGTACCGCAGGAGAAGCAGAGCGGCGCATCGGCGTTCAGGCCGAGCGTGATCTCCATCAGCTCGGTCGAGTTGTGCGCCTGCTTCGGAGCGGGCACCTCGGCGGCAGCCTCCGGCTGCGGTGCGGCCGCCTTCGGAGCCTCCACGTGGCGCGGTGCGGACTGGGACAGACCCTCCACATCCACATCGTCGTCGCCCGGCTCGTACGACCCGGTGTCCAGGTGGCGCTGACGCTCCGATGCCGAGTGGATGCCCAGCGCCGAGCGCGTCTCGAAGGGCAGGAAGTCGAGCGCCAGACGGCGGAAGATGTAGTCGACGATCGACTGCGCCATCCGTACGTCGGGGTCGTCCGTCATACCGGCCGGCTCGAAGCGCATGTTGGTGAACTTCGAGACGTACGTTTCGAGCGGAACGCCGTACTGCATACCGACCGAGACCGCGATCGAGAAGGCGTCCATCATGCCCGCGAGGGTCGACCCCTGCTTGGACATCTTCAGGAAGACCTCACCGAGACCGTCGTCCGGGTAGGAGTTGGCGGTCATGTACCCCTCGGCGCCGCCCACCGTGAAGGAGGTGGTGATGCCGGGGCGGCCCTTCGGCAGGCGCTTGCGGACCGGGCGGTACTCGATGACCTTCTCGGTCTTCGGCTCCGTCTTCTCGGCCTCGTCGGCGGACTTGGACTTGGCCGAGAGCGGCTGGCCGACCTTGGAGTTCTCGACGTAGACGGCAAGCGCCTTGGTACCGAGCTTCCAGCCCTGGAGGTAGATCTCCTCGACGTCCTCGACCGTGCTGGACGCCGGCATGTTGACCGTTTTGGAGATGGCACCGGAGAGGAACGGCTGGGCGGCCGCCATCATCCGTACGTGGCCCATGGGCGCGATGGAACGCTCGCCCATGGCGCAGTCGAAGACCGAGTAGTGCTCCGTCTTGAGGCCGGGGGCGTCGACGACATTGCCGTGGTCGGCGATGTGGGCGACGATCGCCTCGACCTGCTCCGGCTGGTACCCGAGACGCTTGAGGGCCTTGGGGACCGTGTTGTTCACGATCTGCATCGATCCGCCGCCGACGAGCTTCTTGAACTTGACCAGGGCCAGGTCCGGCTCGACGCCCGTGGTGTCGCAGTCCATCATCAGGCCGATGGTGCCGGTCGGTGCGAGCACCGACGCCTGCGCATTGCGGAAACCGTTCTTCTCACCGAGGCGCAGGACGTCCTGCCAGGCCTCCGTGGCCGCGGCCCAGACCGGGCTGTCCAGGTCGTCGGTGCGCGTGGCCGACGCGTTGGCGTCCGCGTGCTGCTTCATGACGCGCTTGTGGGCGTCGGCGTTGCGGGCGTAGCCGTCGTACGGGCCGACGACCGCGGCGAGCTCGGCGGAGCGCTTGTACGAGGTGCCGGTCATCAGCGAGGTGATGGAGCCGGCCAGGGCGCGGCCGCCGTCGCTGTCGTACGCGTGGCCGGTCGCCATGAGCAGCGCGCCGAGGTTGGCGTAGCCGATGCCCAGCTGGCGGAAGGCGCGGGTCGTCTCGCCGATCTTCTCGGTGGGGAAGTCGGCGAAGCAGATCGAGATGTCCATCGCGGTGATGACCAGCTCGACGACCTTGGCGAAGCGCTCGGCGTCGAACGACTGGTTGCCCTGGTCGTCGTCGCGCAGGAACTTCATGAGGTTGAGCGAGGCAAGGTTGCACGACGAGTTGTCCAGGTGCATGTACTCGCTGCACGGGTTGGACGCGGTGATCCGGCCCGTCTCGGGCGAGGTGTGCCACCGGTTGATGATGTCGTCGTACTGGATCCCGGGGTCGGCACAGACGTGCGCGGCCTCGGCCATCTTGCGGAAGAGCGCCTTGGCGTCGACCTTCTCGATGACCTCGCCGGTCATGCGCGAGCGCAGCCCGAACTGGGACCCGGCCTCGACCGCGTGCATGAACTCGTCGTTCACACGGACCGAGTTGTTGGCGTTCTGGTACTGGACGGACGTGATGTCGTCGCCGCCCAGGTCCATGTCGAAGCCCGCGTCGCGCAGGGCGCGGATCTTCTCCTCCTCCTTCACCTTGGTCTCGATGAAGGCCTCGACGTCCGGGTGGTCGACATCGAGGACGACCATCTTGGCCGCACGGCGGGTGGCGCCACCGGACTTGATCGTTCCTGCGGAGGCGTCGGCCCCGCGCATGAACGAGACCGGGCCGGACGCGTTGCCGCCGGAGGAGAGCAGCTCCTTGGAGGAGCGGATTCGGGAGAGGTTGAGACCGGCGCCCGAGCCGCCCTTGAAGATCATCCCCTCTTCCTTGTACCAGTCGAGGATGGACTCCATGGAGTCGTCGACCGAGAGGATGAAACAGGCGCTGACCTGCTGGGGCTGGGCCGTGCCCACGTTGAACCAGACCGGCGAGTTGAAGCTGAAGACCTGGTGCAGCAGCGCGTACGTGAGCTCGTGGTCGAAGAGCTCGGCGTCCTCCGGGGAGGCGAAGTAACCGTTCTCCTCGCCCGCCTTGCGGTACGTCCTCACCACACGGTCGATGAGCTGCTTGAGGCTGTTCTCGCGGTTGTCCGCGCCGACAGCGCCGCGGAAGTACTTGCTGGTGACGATGTTGACCGCGTTCACCGACCAGAAGTCGGGGAACTCGACGCCACGCTGCTCGAAGTTGACCGAGCCGTCGCGCCAGTTGGTCATGACGACATCACGGCGCTCCCAGACGACCTCGTCGTACGGATGCACGCCGGGAGTGGTGTGGATGCGCTCGCTGCGCAGCCCCTGCCGATTAGCAGCCGCCTTGGTCCCCTTCGCGCGGGAACCTCGTGCCGGGCCGCTCGCCGTCTCTGTCATGCCGCCTCCCATATGCGGGCTAAAACGCCCAAAAGTGCCCAGTTCTTCCCATGGCACTGTGTCTGTCTGACACCTGCGGGGCAGGAAGCACCGCAGGCAGGTCTGTGTCCGCCGGCCCCGGAGGGTCAGTCGGTGGCAGTGGCGGGCACGGGGGCCACAGGGGCCCCTCCGCACTCGCATCCCACTGCGGGGGGCTGCGCGTCGCGGAGTTCCGCGATGGCGGCCTCAAAGTCGTCGAGCGAATTGAATGCCCGATAGACGGACGCGAAGCGCAGGTACGCGACAAGGTCGAGTTCCTGCAACGGCCCGAGTATGGCCAGCCCGACGTCGTGAGTGGTCAGCTCGGCGCCCCCGGTGGCGCGCAGCGCCTCCTCGACCTGCTGGCCGAGTTTGGCGAGGGCGTCCTCGGTGACCGGCCGACCCTGGCACGCTTTCCGCACACCCGAGATGACCTTCGTACGGCTGAACGGTTCAGTCACTCCGCTGCGCTTGATGACCATCAGCGATGCTGTCTCCACCGTCGTGAAACGGCGGGAGCAGTCGGGGCACTGGCGGCGCCTGCGGATCGACGTGCCGTCGTCCGTCGTACGGCTGTCGACAACGCGGCTGTCAGGGTGCCTGCAGAAGGGGCAGTGCATGGGTTCCGAGCCTCCTTCGCAGTACGACCGAATAGCCTCGCCGGGCCCGGAACGAGCCCCTCGAAGCAGCACCAAGCATAGGCGATGACCCAGGGCGCGAAAGACCAGGGACCACAACTTCTGGGTGGCTGTTGCAATCCAACCACTAGATCTGGGGTTCAGCCCCGCTTTCACGGCAGAGCGTGTCGCGTTCGGCCGCGGAGGCCGTCCGGCTCGGAAGAGGCTACGGGAAGCGTATCGGTGGCCGGATCGGGGGCCACCCCACGGCCACCGGCAAGCGATGGACAGCAACAGACGCACGACGGGCGCCGACAGACCGGGGACTCGCCGCGGCACTCCGCAGCCGACCGCCCCCGCGGCGCGGAACGCAACCGGCGGACGGTACCGTAATCGACCGAATTGCCTTTCGGTCCCGGCCGCACTCATACACCCGACACCGCGCTCACGTGAAGGGTATTTTATTTTTTCACTCGAACGTGTGTTTGGCGCAACCTTTCGAAAGCCACTACCGTTGTCCAATCTAGGGAGAGAACATCTCGAGAGGGGCCGACGACGTGACCACGACCGCAGACACCGCCACCATCACCGCCCAGGACCGTTCGCAGAACCGACTCGAGCCGGTGCACACCATGAATGACGCAGCAACGGGCCCCGAGGGCCAGCTGCCCCCGCGCCCCGCACGCTCGCTGCCCGGACGGCCTCCCGGTATCCGGGCGGACAGTTCGGGGCTCACGGACCGGCAGCGGCGGGTGATCGAGGTGATCAGGGACTCCGTGCAGCGCCGTGGATACCCGCCCTCCATGCGCGAGATCGGTCAGGCGGTGGGGCTGTCCAGCACCTCGTCCGTCGCTCACCAGCTGATGGCCCTGGAGCGCAAGGGCTTCCTGCGCCGCGACCCGCACCGCCCCCGGGCCTACGAGGTCAGGGGCTCCGACCAGCCGAGCACCCAGACCACCGACACCACGGGCAAGCCCGCCGCGTCGTACGTCCCGCTGGTCGGCCGGATCGCCGCCGGTGGGCCGATCCTGGCTGAGGAGTCGGTCGAGGACGTCTTCCCCCTCCCCCGGCAGCTGGTCGGCGACGGCGAGCTCTTCGTCCTCAAGGTCGTCGGCGACTCGATGATCGAGGCCGCGATCTGTGACGGCGACTGGGTCACGGTGCGACGCCAGCCCGTCGCCGAGAACGGCGACATCGTGGCAGCCATGCTGGAGGGCGAGGCCACGGTCAAGCGCTTCAAGCGCGAGGACGGGCATGTGTGGCTGCTGCCGCACAATGCCGCCTACCAGCCGATCCCCGGCGACGAAGCCACGATCCTCGGCAAGGTAGTGGCTGTGCTCCGACGCGTGTGACTACCGCGTCGGCCCTGAACAGGGCTCCGGAACTTACTGCGCCGGTTCCGGGGCCCTGCTTGTTTTCCCGGCATTTTCCGCGCCCTGGTCTCGGCGCGTTTCTCCATGCTTCTTCCGTTTCACGCCCTGTGCCACCGCTTCTCGCTGCGGCGGCACAGGAGAGCATTCCCGGCTACTGACCGGCCTCCTTGGCCACAGCGTCGATCGCTGCCAGTGACCGGCGGATCTGGTTCCGGTCCGTGGTGAACCAGAAATCGGGCAGCGAAGCCCTCAGATAGCTTCCGTAGCGCGCGGTGGCCAGCCTCGGGTCCAGCACCGCGACGACACCACGGTCCCCCATGGCCCTGACCAGCCGGCCGGCGCCCTGGGCCATCAGCAGAGCGGCATGCGTCGCGGCAACGGCCATGAACCCATTGCCGCCGCCCTCCTCGACCGCTTTCTGTCGAGCGCTCATCAGCGGGTCGTCGGGGCGGGGGAAGGGGATCCGGTCCATCACCACCAGCTGACAGCTGGGTCCCGGAACATCGACCCCCTGCCAGAGGGACAGCGTCCCGAAGAGGCAGGTCTCGGGATCGGCCGCGAAATTCTTGATCAACTCACCGAGCGTCTCCTCGCCCTGGAGCAGCACCCGCCTGTCCTGCCTGCTGCGCAGCTCCTCAGCGGCTGCCTGGGCGGCACGCATGGAGGAGAACAGGCCGAGTGTGCGTCCGCCCGACGCCTCCACCAGTTCGGCGAGCTCGTCCAGCATGTCGGTACGCGATCCCTCCCGGCCCGGGGCCGAGAGGTGTTTGGCGACGTACAGGATGCCCTGCTTGGCATAGTCGAAGGGCGAGCCGACATCCAGGCCCTTCCACTGCGGGACGTCCTCCCCCTCGGTGCCCTCCGGTGAGAGTCCGAGTGAGGCACCGACCCCGTTGAAGTCACCCCCGAATTTGAGCGTCGCGGAGGTGAGAACGACCGAGCGGTCGGCGAAGAGCTTCTCCCGGAGGAGCCCCGAGACCGAGAGCGGCGCGACACGCAGAGAAGCGCCGAAACGGTCATGGCGCTCATACCAGACGACGTCGTAATCGGATCCGAGGGTGATCCGCTCGGTGACATCGTGGATGGACTCGACGGACGCCAGAGCCTGTTTCCGTACGACGTCCTCGTCCTGCACGGACTTGTCCCGGGTCGCACCGATGGCGGAGATGACCGTCCGGGCCGCGTCGCGCAGGGACATCAGCGCATATCCGAGGTCTTCGGGGATCTCTTCGAGCCGGCCCGGGAGCGCCAGCTCCATGACACGTTCAAAGGTCTCGGATGCGGTCTGGAGGGCGTCTGCCGCCTTCTCGTTGACAAGCTTCGCCGCCCGCCGCACCGCCCTGTTGACCTGGCCCGGAGTGAGCTCGCCCGTGGCCACGCCGGTGACCCGGGAGACCAGTTCATGAGCCTCGTCCACGATCAGCACCTCGTGCTGCGGCAGGACCGGTGCGCCCTCGATCGCGTCGATGGCGAGCAGGGCGTGGTTGGTCACGACGACATCAGCGAGCTTGGCCCGCTCACGGGCGGCCTCGGCGAAGCACTCGGCCCCGTAGGCGCATTTGCTCGCCCCCAGACACTCCCGGGAGGAGACGGAGATCTGGCCCCAGGCGCGGTCGGAGACGCCAGGAGTGAGATCGTCACGGTCGCCTGTCTCCGTCTCGTCCGCCCAGTCCCGCATACGCAGCAGGTCCTGGCCGAGCTTGCTGCTGGGGGCGGCCGTCTCGAACTGGTCGAACAGTCCGTCCTCCTCTTCCTGCGGTACGCCCTCATGGAGGCGGTGCAGACAGAGGTAGTTGGACCGCCCCTTCAGCATGGCGAACTGAGGGCGTCGCCGCAGCAGTGGCTGCAGGGCCTCGACGGTACGCGGGAGGTCTCGCTCGACGAGCTGCCGCTGGAGTGCGAGCGTCGCGGTGGCCACCACGACGCGCTCCCCATGAGCCAGCGCAGGGACGAGATACCCCAGCGACTTTCCGGTACCGGTGCCGGCCTGGACCAGCAGGTGGGCGTTTTCGTCAACGGCTTCGGCAACAGCCTCGGCCATGGTGACCTGGCCGGGCCGCTCCGTACCGCCCACAGCGGTGACGGCGGCGTGCAGGAGCTCGGGGAGGGAGGGCTTCGTCATAGCGGGACCACCCTACGGGGCAGCACTGACAATCGGGGTCACACCTCGTGCAGAGGGTTGGCGACCGTCCCGTGCACGGCGGCGTGCGGCCGGTTCGGGCGGTCGCGGTAGCCGTCGAGGTGGAGCCGGTTGCGGTTCAGACAGAGCCGCTCGATCCGCGGGGTGAGCAGGTCGAACGTCTCGTAGCGCTCCTTGAGCTCGGGGAACCGGGCTTGATGGCGGAGGATCTCGGCGCGCACCAGCCGCCAGAAATCCGCCTCCGGAAATCCTAGTTGATCTTCACAGAGCGGGGCGAGGTAACGGAACACACCGACGAAGAGCCCGGAGTGGATGAACTGCGTCAGGAAGGCCGGCTCCTCGGTCAGCAGCACGTCCCGCACGTCGGCGGGCATCGAGTCGTGCTCCGGCAAGGGCTCCGCGCTGACGTTGACGTCGTCGACGAAGTCCTTGATCGCGAGCCGCACGGGGACATCGTGGTCGTCGAATACGACGATGGCGTTCTCACCGTGTGGGGAGAAGACCGTTCCGTAGCGGTAGAGGAAGCGCAGCAGCGGGGGAAGCAGCGCGGCGAAGAGCCGCCCGAGCCAGGCGGCGGGCGCGAGTCCCGACCGGGCGACGAGCTCAGCCGTGAAGGAGCGTCCCTGGATGTCGGTGTGGAGCAGGGAGGCGAGCGTACGAGCCCCTTCGCCGGCGGCCAGCTGCACACCGAGCGGCTCGCGCCAGATGGCGCCGAGGAGTTCCCGGTACTGGTAGGGGACTTCCGGCAGGTGGTCGTACAGAGGGTGCTCGACCGCGACGGAGGCGACTTCGCCCAGCAGGATGACGCCGCACTCGTCGCGCAGGAACGCATCGCTGTCGCGCAGTCCCTGGACCCAGGCGGTCACGGCGGGCGCGGCGAGTGTCCGCTCAGTGGGGAGGCCGCGCCAGACCAGGGTGTTGAGGATCGACAGCGGCAGCTTCACCGTGTGCCGCTCGGGGTGTTCAAGGTTGAGGAAGGTCCGGATGGACTGTTGCGGCAGGCGTAGATCGGCATCGGCATGGAGCGGGATGATCTGGTGGTGGGCAATGGCGGGTGCGTAGAGCGGAAGGATCACTTCGTCCCACTGCCAGGGGTGCACGGGCAGGTAGAGATAGCCGTCCGGGTCCAGCCCGCGGGCCCTTAACTCGGCGGCGAAGGACTCCCGGACCGCGGTGTCGAGTTCGCGGCGGTAGAGCCGGTCGGGTGTCGCGAGGCCGGTGACACCCCGGTACTGGGCGAGGTCCGTGCTGACGGCGATCCACGGCAGCCGGGCGGGCCGGCGGGACTCGGGTGTCCAGCGGGCGGCGTCGGCCGCGGAGAATCCGATCCGGCCCTTGTTGAGAACGAGCCAGGGGTGGCCGGTCTGGTGCCCTTCCAGCCGCGCGTAGTCGAGTTCGGCGAGTTCGGCGGCGGGGAGCGCGGTGTGATCGATCCGGACATCGGCAGCGAGGGTGGTGGTGAGCTCGCGGACCAGGTGCCCGAGAGTCGCCCCGTCCAGAGCGAGCAGCCTGCGCGCCAGGACGAGGAAGCGGAGCGGGTCGCTGAACGGTTCGCCCTGGAGCGCGATGGTGCCCGGGTCGATGTGCCAGTGCCCGTAGGCGCCACGCCGGGCCCGGAAGGTCAGCGGCAGATCGTCGTCCAGGGTAAGCGTGTGACGGCCGCCGGTCCGTGCCACCGGCTCGATGATCTCTTCGTAGGCGAAGGCGCTGAGCATCTTGGCGAGAAGACGGCGGGCCGCACGGTGCCAGTCCTCGGGGTTCAGCTCGGCGGGAGCGAGCAGCGTCGGTTCTGCTTCGGAGTCGAAGCCAGCAGACGGGTTCAGCACGGGGACTCCTCGGGGTGGAACCGATTCGGGACGGGCGGTGTATCAAAAGCAGCAGGTCGTCAGGGGCAGGGATGGGCGGGCAGGAGATGTACGCAAGGGAGGCAGGGGCAAAGGAGGCAGGGGCAAGGAGTGAGGCAGTACGGGGTGCACATGTGCGGGGGCAGAAGCGAGAGGTCCAGAAGTGGCGCGAGGTCCAGAAGTAGGGGGTGTACAGGCAGTCGCACGGAGGTGGTCGCCACGGGGCGGTGGCAGGGGTGTCCGGATCGGGGTTCACATCAGGTCGCGGAAGGCGCGGTCGCGGACCATCAGCGCCGCGCGTTTGTCGGGGAGGTCGACTTCGGCCGAGTAGCGGAATCCCGCACCGAGAAAGGCCGAGACCGAGGGGGTGTTGCGCAGGTCCGGCTCAGCGACGACACGGGTGCAGTGGGGTCGGTTGTCCAGTACGAGGTCGGAGACGGCACGCAGCAGGGTGGTGCCGGTGCCGCGCCCCCGGTCGGCCACACCGCCGATCAGGAGGTGCAGACCGGTGTCGTGGGGGTGTGCCGGATAGTGCCGGGCCAGCGGATCGAGGTCGGCGCGGTAGATCTCCCAATAGCTCATGGGGGTGCCCTGGAGCACACCGAGGCAGGGGACGCTCCGGCCGTCACCGTCCAGTTGGGGGCGCAGATGAGCACGGGTGACCGACTCGGGGCCCGAAAGCTCCCAGAAGGCGGCGACGGCAGGGTCGTTCATCCAGTGGCTGAGGAGAGAGAGATCGCGTTCGATGTCCACGGGTACGAGTTGGAAGACACCGGCCGGGGTGGCGACCGGCTTCCAGGCGCCGGGGCTGTCCAGCAGGTCGCCGGCGGCGGAGCCGGGAGTCGCGGGCCACGGAGCCTGTGCCAGGTCTCCAGCGCGCAGCAGTGACAGCAGGTCCTCGGACAACTGCAGGTCAAGGGTGTCCTCGGACTCTTCGTCGGTCCGTGGGACAGGTCCTGTCCCGGTCTGGGCGCTCGCATCCGTGGAGGGCACAGCCACGCTCCTCATTCTCTGGTCAGCTATCGGTCGGGTCATGCCCCAGTGGGGTGAAGGGGGTTGGTGAGACGGACATAGACGGACTGGGTGTCGACCGGGCCGATGAGCTCGTCGAGCCCGTGGAGTCGGGTCAGCAGATTGGCCTTGGTACGCAGGACGGGGGTGTCGAGGAGTTGAGCAGGCAAAGGGGAGCCGAGTGCGGTGGCTCGGGTGAGGAACTGCCGGAAGGCAGCGAGCAGCAGCCGTTCGTCGGCCAGTCGTTGGGCGCCGAAGGCGCCGATCAGTCCGAATACGTTGTTGATGGCGAGGTAGTAGGCGAAGCGCTCATCGGTGACGTCGTCGGCAACGAAGGTGTCGCTGACGGCTCCGATCCCGGGGAGGCGCTTCTCCAGCTCGGCACGGTGGGACTCCCGGAAGTAGTAGCCCTGGTTGTCGCGGTACCGGCCGCCGACGGGCCAGCCGCCGGGGCCGAGGATGACGATGGTGTTCTGCTGATGTGCTTCGAGGGCGATGCCGGCGGTGCCGTCCAACCACAGCACCGGGCGTACGACGTGGTCGAGATAGCGCAGGAACCACTCGGTGGCGACAGCTCCGGTGGACCGCCCGGTCCTGGCCGCGAGTGCGGTCACGATGTCGGCGAGACGCGAGCGCATGGCTCCGCCGCCGGGGCGGGGATGGATCGCGGTGAGACCTGCGATGCAGACGGCGTCGTCGGTGGCACTGAACGGATTGTGGCGCAGGACGACATCGAAGCCGGGAAGCGGTTCGCCGTCAGGCGTGTTCACGCCCAGCCAGGCCGGGTCACGGACGATACCGAAACCGGGGTGGGCTGCCTGCCATGCACCACCGAGACCACTCCGCAGGACCCGGTGGACCTCCACGCCGCGGTGGAGTTCCTTGCGGAGGTTCTCCCGGCGGGAGTTGGTGATGCGGACCCCGAGGGACAGCTTGAGCATCGCTTCGCCGCCCGGCCGGTGGACGGTGCGTACGGAGGAGGTGGGATACCAGCGGTCGCCGTACGGACCGAGGTCGTGCAGCAGCCCCGCGTCGAGAAGGGCGGCGACCGCGGGGCGGTGGGCCAGGTCCCGGGCCTGCCAGGGATGGAGCGGCAGAAGGGCTGTGTTGCCGGGGTGCTGGACGGCACCCGCGAAGCGGGCGGTGAGCCGGTCGGCGGGCAGCGTGCGTCCCCCCTCCGTCCACGCCGAGTCCTGCGCGAGTACGGAGTGGTCGACGGCCATCCAGTGCAGAGCGAACGAGCCGTGCAACTCCGGCGAGTACAGCCGGATTTCGGCGTCCGAGAGTCCCTCCCGGCTCTTCGGGGTGGGGTGCAACGGGTGACCGAGCAGGAGAGACTGCTCGGCGGTCAGGAAGAGGTCCGCCTCACTGGACGGCTCGGGGCTGCGACGACGCTCCGAAATGAAGGCGGCGGTCCGGTGTACCGAATCGGCGACCCTGCCGACCAACTCTGTGCTGTCGCTCTGGCCCGCCTCCCGGCCGAGGAGGGCGGCGACGGTGACGGCGTCGGCACGTGGCGCGCCGATCGATCCGCCTTCGAGCACCGGTTTGCCGAACCGGTGCCAGCCGGTGGCCGACGAGTACAGGACCGGGACGAGCAGCGCGATGCCGCTGGCGTTCAGGGGGATGCGCAGTGTGGGCCCGGTGGGCGCGGACAGGTTGGTCTCCCGGACCCAGCAGCGCAGCAGGTTCTCGACGGCCGCAGCTTCGGCTGCCGTCGTGGGGTCCGATACATCGACGGGGTCTTCGAAGAGGCCCGGTGCAGGGTGCCCGTCCGGGGTACGGTCCGCCGTCATCTGGCGCGGCACCGTCTCGGGGCCGGCCGAGAGCGAGCCGGTCGACACCGGGCCGACGGTGAGGGAGTCGGCCCGCAGCGGCTGGGCCGGGAGCGAGTGGGCCGGGAGCGGGCCTGCTGTACGGCTGCTGGGGACGGCGGAGTCACCGGTCTCGGGGGCGTCAGGGTCGGGCGTGGGGTTCACAGGGTGCTTCCTTGCGCGGCCGGGGGAAATTGGGGGGGGTGGCTTCAATGCGGGCGATGGGTCTCATGACGGCTGCGGATGGCGCGTTCGGCGGCGGACAGGGCGTCGGCCAGCCGGTCCAGAACTGCCTCCGCCTGTTCGTCGGTGAGGGTGAGTGGAGGCAGCAGACTCACAACGCTTGTGTGGCGGCCGCCGAGTTCGACAATGAGTCCCCTGGCCAGACACTCCCGCTGTACGGCGGCCGCGAGTACGGGGTCAGCCGGCGCGGGGCCGGCGGCACCCGTCTCCCGGGCATCCGCAGCAACTGTGGCTTCGGCAGATTCGGCGGCTTCCGGGTCGACGAGTTCCAGGCCGATCATCAGGCCCCGGCCGCGTACGTCGCCGATGGCCGGGTGGTCGGCGGCCAGGCCCCGCAGCCTGCGGATCATGCGCGCGCCCAGGTCGGCCGCCCTCTCGGCGAGCCGGTTCTCACGGACATGGGCGAGGGTTGCGGCGCCCGCGGCCATGGCGAGCTGATTGCCGCGGAAGGTACCCACGTGGGCTCCGGGCTCCCAGCAGTCCAGATCCGACCGGTAGACGATGACAGCGAGCGGGAGGGAACCCCCGATGGCCTTGGACATCACCATCACGTCGGGAACGATCCCGCTGTGCTCCACCGCCCAGAAGGCACCGGTGCGGCCGACGCCGGTCTGCACCTCGTCCGCGATGAGTGGAATGGACCGGTCGGCGGTGATCTTCCGCATACGGCGCATCCAGCTGTCCGGTCCGGGGATCACCCCGCCCTCACCCTGCACCGGTTCGAGGATCATCCCGGCCGACGGGACCACCCCGCTCTTCGGGTCATCGAGAAGGGTCTCGGTCCAGTTACCGGCCAGCTCCTGGCTTCGGGCGCCGCCGACCCCGAACGGGCAGCGGTAGTCCTGCGGATACGGCAGCCGGGTCACCCGTACATCGGGGGCGCCGCCGGACGCTGTCGGTTCCCCGGCCGTCATTGCCCCTGCTGTCATGCCATGGTCGGCGCCGGTGAACGCGAGGATTCCGCTGCGCCCGGTGGCGGTGCGGACGAGTTCGAGGGCCGCTTCGACCGCGTCCGTACCGGTCGGCCCGCAGAACTGCACGCGTGCGTGGTCGGCGAATTGTCGCGGCAGCGTCTCGAACAGCTCGGTGGTGAACGCGTCCTTGACCGGCGTGGCGAGATCCGGGACATGCAGGGGAGCACCCGAATCGATCACCTTCCTGATCGCTTCGAGGACCACCGGGTGGTTGTGTCCGAGCGCCAGAGTCCCCGCCCCCGACAGGCAGTCGAGATACCGCCGTCCGTCCGCGCCCTCGATAGTGAGCCCGCGCGCGCGTACCGGCACGATCGGCAGCGACCGCGCGTAGGTTCGGGCTGCGGATTCACGCATCGACTGGCGGCGCAGGATCCCCTCGTGCGCTGTTGTCGCCGCCGACGGTGCGATTTCGGTCACGGCCACTGCTGTTGGTCCTCCCGCTGTACGGATCGGCCGGCACGCCCCTCGTCCCACGACCGTCGCCCCCGGCACTGAACGCAGCCCAAAAGCCCCCATCCGTACCAACGATGAAGTCGCCTCGGGATCACGGGTAAGTCGGAAGATCCTTGCGGGGACGGAACCGCTGCCCTGCCTTATGCCGTCCACATCGGCACCGGCATAGTGGGGCCCGCACTTTGGTTCCGATCAGTTCCACAGCTCCAGTTCCAGTTCCGCAGTTCCGCACCACAGCGCCGAAATCCGTTATTCCGGAGTCCCAGGGGGAATCACCACATGCGACCGCTACGCCCGACTTCCACCGAACGCCGCAGGGGGCGCACGTCCCGGCGAACCGTCCCCGTCATGGCCGCTGTTGGCCTCACGGCGGCGCTCGCCCTCACCGCGACCGGCTGCGGTCCCGGCAACGACAACGCCAGTGACAAGCCGGCCGCCACCGCCCCGTCCTCGTCGTCCTCGGACGGCAAGGTCGTCATACCGGACAACGTCAAGGGCGCGCTGAAGAAGCACGGCATCGACCTGGACAAGTGGAAGCACGGCGAGTGGAAGAACTGGAACAAGGACAAGTGGCTGCGTGAGGCGCAGGACTTCGTCAACCCGGTCATCTCCGGGCTCTGGGACCCGTCCAGGATGCGGCACGCGTCCAAGCCCCCGGAGAAGCCGGTCGACAACGACATCTCCGGTGACAAGGGGGTGACCGACCCGACCCCGGCGCCGGTGACCGCGCAGGGCGTGAGCGCCCCTTACCACCAGAGCATTCCGGAGGCGGGCAAGGTCTTCTTCGACAGCCCCGAAGGGTCGATGGTCTGCTCGGCGACGGTCGTGGAGGACCCCGCGCACCCAGGGAAGTCCAACCTGGTGTGGACCGCGGGCCACTGTGTGCACGCCGGGAAGAAGGGCGGCTGGTACCGGAACATCGCCTTTGTCCCCTCGTACAACGACAGTGGCGAGTCCGCCGCCCAGTTGCAGAACGCCAAGAAGGACGAAGTCGCTCCGTACGGCGTCTTCTGGGCGGACTGGGCCCAGACCTCCGAGCAGTGGATCAACGACGGCGGCCCCACCGGCGGTCAGGGTGCCCCGTACGACTTCGCGGTCCTGCACGTCACTCCGGAGAAGGGCAGCACCAAGTCCCTTGAGGAGACGGTCGGAGGCGCGCTCCCGGTCAACTTCAACGCGCCCGCGGTACCGAAGATCCCGAGCCTGACGGCGACCGGCTACCCGGCGGCGCCCCCCTTCGACGGCCAGAAGCTGTTCCAGTGCTCCGACCGTCCGGGCCGTCTCTCGCTCTCCGCGGCCGACCCGACGATGTACCGCGTCGGCTGCACCATGACCGGCGGATCCTCCGGCGGCGGCTGGATAGCCAAGGGCGCCGACGGCAAGCCCGCGCTGGTGTCCAACACCTCCATCGGCCCGGTGACCGCAGGCTGGCTGGCCGGTCCGCGCCTCGGCAAGGTGGCCAAGGGCGTCTACGACTCGGTCAGCAAGAAGTACGCAGCCCAGTAGGCGCGGTTCTTGCCTCTCAGACGGCTGTCCCGCGGACAGCGACAACGATCACGCTCCATCAGGGGGAACAGCTCCATGCGATCCATCCGTCCGATACTGACCGCCACCGGAGTGGCCGCCGCCCTGGCGCTGACGGCCACCGCGTGTGGCGGCGGTGACGACAAGGCTGCCGCTCCGGCCGCCGACAAGTCCGCGGCATCCGCGGCGTCCGGCGCCGAAGCCGCGGCCGGTGTGACCGACGCCCTCAAGCGCCACGGAGTCGACCTGGCGAAGTGGAAGAGCGGTCAGTGGAAGAACTGGAACAAGGACAAGTGGCTCCGTGATGCCAAGGACTTCGCCAATCCGGTGATCAAGGGGCTGTGGAAGCCCGACCGGATGGCGACGGCCAAGGACCCGCAGAAGACCATGGCCTACGGCGACAGTTCGGGCAACCAGAACGGGTCGGACCCGGCGCCCGCTCCGGTGAAGGCCCAGGAGGAGAAGCACCCGTACCACCGGTACGCGGCGCCTGTCGGGAAAGTCTTCTTCGACTCCCCCGAGGGCTCCATGGTCTGCTCGGGCACGGTCGTCAAGGACCCGAAGCACCCGGGCAAGTCCAATCTGGTGTGGACCGCGGGCCACTGCGTCCACGCGGGCGGCAAGGGCGGCTGGTACCGGAACATCATGTTCGTGCCGTCGTACAACGACCAGGGCGAGTCGATCGCCCAACTGCGGAGCGCACCGCCGCAGGAAGTCGCCCCGTACGGCAAATACTGGGCCGACTGGGCCATGACGTCCAGCGCGTGGATCAAGGACGGGGGCCCCACGGGCGGGCAGGGCGCGGCGTACGACTACGCCCTGCTCCATGTGAAGCCGGAGAACGGGGGCAAGTCCCTCGAAGAGACCGTCGGCAACGCGCTGACCGTCGACTTCAATGCCCCCGCGGCCAAGAACATCCCCTCGATGGGCGCCTGGGGATACCCGGCCGCGCCACCGTTCGACGGTCAGCTGATGAACAAGTGCGTCGACCGGCCGGGGCAGCTGTCCGTCAATCCCAGCGCGCCGGCGATGTGGCGCATCGGCTGCACCATGACCGGCGGTTCGTCCGGTGGCGGCTGGTTCATCTCGGGCCCGGACGGCAAGTCGGAGCTGGTCTCCAACACCTCGATCGGCCCGGTCACCTCCGGCTGGCTGGCGGGGCCGCGGCTCGGCCAGGGTGCGCAGCAGCTCTACCGGGCGATGAGCGACCGGTACGCGAACCAGTAGCGCGGCAGGCCGGTGTGATCCCACCGGCGTTGCATCGGCAACGGCCGAGGCCCGTCCTCTCACCGGTGAGAGGACGGGCCTCGGCCGTTGCGCAAGGAGGCCGTTGCGCCAGAAAGCTGTCGCGCTGTCGGCGTCAGGGCGCCACGAGTACGTACGGCGCCAGATCGGCGGCCAGTTCCTCGTGCACCAGTGCCTTGAGGAGAGTGCCCTCCGGGGTGTGCTCCTCGGAGATCACTTCACCGTCGGAGTGCGCACGGGCGACGAGCTGTCCGTGCGTGTACGGCACGAGCACCTCCACCGACACCTGCGGCCGGGGCAGCTGCTCGTCGATCAGCGCGAGCAGTTCGACAATGCCCTGCCCCGAGCGGGCCGACACAGCGATCGCGCGGCGCTCGATACGCAGCAGCCGCTGCAGGACCAGCGGATCGGCCGCGTCCGCCTTGTTGATCACTACGATCTCCGGGACGTCAGTGGCTCCGACCTCCCGGATCACCTCGCGTACGGCGGCGAGCTGCTCCTCCGGAGCCGGGTGCGAGCCGTCCACGACGTGCAGGATCAGGTCGGACTCGCCGACCTCCTCCATGGTGGAGCGGAACGCCTCGACCAGGTGGTGCGGCAGATGCCGGACGAACCCGACGGTGTCCGCCAGCGTGTAGAGACGACCGCTGGGTGTCTCGGCCTTGCGCACGGTCGGGTCCAGGGTGGCGAACAGGGAGTTCTCCACCAGCACCCCCGCGCCCGTCAGCCGGTTCAGCAGCGAGGACTTGCCCGCGTTGGTGTAACCGGCGATGGCGACCGACGGCACCTTGTGGCGCTTGCGCTCCTGCCGCTTGATGTCGCGCCCGGTCTTCATCTCCACGATCTCCCGGCGCATCTTCGCCATCTTCTCGCGGATCCGGCGC
Source organism: Streptomyces sp. NBC_00440 (assembly GCF_036014215.1). Classification (NCBI taxonomy): domain Bacteria; kingdom Bacillati; phylum Actinomycetota; class Actinomycetes; order Kitasatosporales; family Streptomycetaceae; genus Streptomyces; species Streptomyces sp. NBC_00440. Next base: position 6,255,584 of record NZ_CP107921.1, on the reverse strand, counting down.
CGGTCCGTCTCGATCTTGGTCTCACCGGGACCACGCGTAGCCATTCCGCCGCCGCCACCCGTACCGGCGCCGCCCATCTGCCGGGAGAGCGACTGTCCCCAGCCGCGCAGCCTCGGCAGCATGTACTGCATCTGCGCGAGCGCGACCTGCGCCTTGCCCTCCCGGGACTTGGCGTGCTGGGCGAAGATGTCCAGGATCAGCGCCGTGCGGTCGACGACCTTGACCTTGACGACGTCCTCAAGGTGGATCAGCTGGCCCGGGCTGAGCTCACCGTCACAGACCACGGTGTCCGCACCGGATTCGAGCACGATGTCGCGCAGCTCCTGTGCCTTGCCCGACCCGATGTAGGTGGCCGGGTCCGGCTTGTCGCGGCGCTGGACCACACCGTCGAGGACGAGCGCGCCCGCGGTCTCGGCGAGGGCCGCCAGCTCGGCGAGGGAGTTCTCCGCGTCCTGCGCGGTGCCCGAGGTCCAGACCCCGACCAGCACCACACGCTCCAGACGCAGCTGCCGGTACTCGACCTCTGTGACGTCTTCGAGTTCGGTGGAGAGACCGGCCACCCGCCGGAGCGCCGCGCGCTCCGAGCGGTCGTACTGGTCACCGTCCCGCTCACCGTCGATCGAGTGGCTCCAGGCGACGTCCTCTTCCATCAGGGCATCGGCCCGAAGGCTCTCGTTGAAGCTCTGCGCTTCCGGCTCGTGCGCTTCCTGCTGGTGCGCGTCCTGGGAAGGGGAAGAAGAGGAGGGCATTGGATCCTTACGTCGAGCGGATAGAAAGATTCGTTCGTCAGTCACAACGCGTGACGGTCGCCGATGATTCCCGGAGGATCCCCGGATGATTCCGAGAGGCCGCCCTGGTCCGGCAGCGCCGCCGACGCGTCGATAGTGACACGGTGCGCTCAGGCTCGTCACCCGGGTTTCAGCCCTTGTGCGCCTGCGGGGGCTTGGCGCTCCGCCAGTCGGGGTGGCCGGGCATGGGCGGGGTCTTCTTCCCGTACAGCCAGCCCTGGAAGAATCCGGAGAGATCGCGCCCGGCGATCTGCGAAGCCAGCGCGGCGAAGTCGGCGCTGGTGGCCGACCTGTCGCGGTAACGGCTCACCCAGCTGTGTTCGAGCACCGAGAAGGCCACCGCCCCGATCTCCTGGCGCAGCGCGTAGAGCACGAGCGCACTGCCGTCGTAGACCACCGGCCGGAAGATGCTGATCTTCTGCCCGTGCACCGGGGGTTTGGGTGCCGCCGGGGGGCCGCCCGCCGCCCGCCAGCCGTCGGACTGGCGGTAGGCGTCGCGCATCCGGGTGGCCAGCGGATTCCCGTGGTGCTCGTCCGCGTAGAGCGCCTCGTACCAGGTGGCGTGGCCCTCGTTGAGCCAGAGGTCGGACCAGCTGTGCGGTGAGACGCTGTCGCCGAACCACTGGTGGGCGAGCTCGTGGACCATGACCGAGTCGACGTACCACTCGGGAAAGGAGCCCCCGGTGAACAGCCGCCGCTCGAAGAGGGACAGGGTCTGGGTCTCCAGCTCGAAGCCGGTGTCCGTGTCGGCGATGAGGACCCCGTACGTCTCGAAGGGGTAGCGCCCGGCCTTCGACTCCATCCAGGCCAGCTGGGCGGGTGTCTTCCGCAGCCAGGGCTCCAGCTCCTTCCGCTCGGCCGCCGGTACGACGTCGCGGACCGGCAGTCCGTGCGGTCCGGTCCGGTGGATCACGGCCGAGTCCCCGATCGACACCTGGGCCAGTTCGGTGGCCATGGGGTGGCGGGTCCGATAGGTCCAGGTGGTGCGGCCGGCGCGGGTCGTCCGGGGGCCGGGCAGGCCGTTGGCGACGACGGTCAGCTTCTGCGGGGCGGTGATCCGGAAGGTGAAGAAGGCCTTGTCGGAGGGGTGGTCGTTGCAGGGGAAGACCCGGTGGGCGGCGTCCGCCTGGTTGGCCATGGCCAGGCCGTCGGGGGTCCTGATCCAGCCGCCGTCGGCGGCGCCCCGCGGGTCGCTGGTGTGCCGCACAGTGATCCGGAGCGGGCTTCCGGCGCGTACGGCGCGGTGCGGGGTCACGACCAGGTCCTCGTCGGCGGTGGCGAACCGGGCGGGCTCGCCGTTCACCTCCACCGAGTGCACGGTGCCGCGCGCGAAGTCGAGGTTGATGCGCCGCAGTGACGCGGTGGCCCTGGCGTCGATGCTGGTCACGGCCTCCAGCGGGGTGGTGTTGCTGCCGGGATAGGTGAGGCCGATGTTGTACGAGAGGACGTCGTACCCAGGGTTGCCCAGGTGTGGGAAGAGCGGATCGCCGATGCCGAGAGGGACGGGGGCGGGCAGCGTGGCGGCGACGAGGGCCGCCGATGCGGTCGCGAGCAGGACGCCTCGCGAGCGCCGGGAGATGAACAGCATGGACTACGGCTACCAGCCCGTGCCGCGCGCGCCCCGGCGCAGCGCGCCGGGCCACCCGAACGTGTGGTCAGCCGGTCGTGCGGTCAGGCAGTGGCCGGATGCTGGGCGCGGCTCACGTCGTAGACACCCGGCACGTCCCGCATGGTGCGCATCAGGGCGGGAAGCCCGGCGGCGTCCGGGAGTTGCAGGGTGTAGGTGTGGCGTACGCGTTGCTCGGACGGCGGTTCCACAGTGGCCGAGACGACCGCGACACCTGCCGTGGCGATGGCCTCGGTGAGGTCGGCGAAGAGCTGCGGCCGTCCGAACGCCTCGGCGACCAGTGTGACCCTGCAGTCGCCTGTGGCACCCCAGTTGACCTCGACGGGGGGCCGTCCCAGGGACAGCATCCGGGTCACCGAAGGGCATCCCTCGCGGTGGACGGTGACGGCGCCGCCGCGCACGGCGAATCCGGTGACGGCGTCGGGCGGCACCGGTGTGCAGCAGCCCGCCAGCCGTACCGTCGCGTTCGGCACGCCCACGACGGCTCCGGCGGCCGCCCTGCGCATCGCCCCGCCGGTCACCGAGGCGCTGGGCCGGGGGGCCGCCGCCGGTACCGCCGCCCCCTCCGGATGGGCGTCGAGCCAGCCGGTGATCGCGATCCGCGCGCCGGCGGTGCGCACATGGCCGAGCCAGTCGGGCGAGGGTCCGGACGCGGTGTCCCCGGCGAGCAGCAGCTGGACGGTGTCGCCGTCGCTGAGCACCGTACTGAGGGTCGTCAGACGTCCATTGACGCGTGCGCCGATGCAGGAGTGCGCCTTCTCGCCGTGCTGCGCGTAGGCCGCGTCCACACAGCTCGCTCCCGCGGGCAGGCCGAGGGTGCCGCCGTCGGCCCGGAAGACGGTGATCTCCCGGTCCTGGGCGAGGTCGGCGCGGAGTGTGGACCAGAACGTGTCCGGGTCGGGCGCCGATTCCTGCCATTCGAGGAGCCTGGAGAGCCAGCCGGGGCGACTGGGGTCGGCGCGTCCGCCGTCCGCGGTGCCGGCGGCGGCGTTCGCGATGGTGGCGGCGGAGTGCGGGCCGTCGAGCGGTACGTACGGATTGCCGAGCGCGACCACGCCCGCCTCGGCGACCTTGTGCATCAGGTGGGTGCGGATGAGGACTTCGGCGACGTCCCCGCCCGCACTGGCGACGGCCGTGTGCAGCGACTGGTAGAGGTTGAACTTGGGCGAGGCGATGAAGTCCTTGAACTCGGAGATCACCGGCGTGAAACAGGTGTGCAGCTCGCCCAGTACGCCGTAGCAGTCCGCGTCTTCACCGACGAGCACCAGGAGCCGGCCGAAGTCGGTGGGACACAGCTCGCCGCGTTTCATCCTGACCCGGTGGACGGAGACGAAGTGGCGTGGCCTGATGAGGACTTCGGCGGCGATCCCCGCCTCCCTCAGCACCCTTCTGACGTCCTCGGCGATGGTGACGAGCGGGTCGGCGGTGGCGTCCTGCGCGGCGATGAGGGCACGCGTGATCTCGTACTCCTCCGGGTTCAGGATCGCGAAGACCAGGTCCTCCAGCTCGGTCTTGAGCGCCTGCACACCGAGTCGTTCGGCCAGCGGGATCAGCACATCGCGGGTGACCTTGGCGATCCTCGCCTGCTTCTCGGGGCGCATCACGCCGAGCGTGCGCATGTTGTGCAGCCGGTCGGCGAGTTTGATCGACATGACCCGGACGTCGTCGCCGGTGGCCACGAGCATCTTGCGGAAGGTCTCCGGCTCGGCGGCCGCCCCGTAGTCGACCTTCTCCAGTTTGGTCACGCCATCGACCAGATAGCAGACCTCGTCGCCGAACCCCTCCCGTACCTGATCGAGCGTCACCTCGGTGTCCTCGACCGTGTCGTGGAGGAGCGAAGCGGTCAACGTCGTGGTCTCGGCGCCCAGTTCGGCGAGGATCAGGGTCACCGCGAGCGGGTGTGTGATGTAGGGCTCGCCGCTCTTGCGCATCTGGCCGCGGTGGGACGTTTCAGCAAGGACGTACGCCCGCCGCAGCACGGCGAGATCGGCATCCGGGAAGTGCGCCCGGTGGGCCTCGGCGACATGGCCGATGGCATCGGGCAGACCACCGCGCGACGCGGGCCCGAACAGTGCGGCACGGCCCAGTCTGCGCAGATCGATTCTGGCGCGACCGCGTCTGCGGCCCGGGTTGTCCACCGGACGGATCTCCGGGGACGCACCGTTGGGGCTGGCGGCCTCTGCACTCATGGCACCTCCGGCAGTGTCGACCGGCGGTGGACTGGCTGCGACTGGGCGCTCCGGGCCGGTGCTTGATGCTACCGAGCCCACCACGCGGTACCCGCCCGCTCCCGCCCAGCGTGAAACGGATCACCCATTCGAGCGAAGTCTAGGAGAGGGCCGTTTCCCGGAACGAGGCGTCGATCGTGCCCTCGGCGACGATCACCGCGGCGCCCGTCATCTCGATCTCGCCGTCCGGCAGCTCGGTGATCACCAGCCGTCCGCCGGGGAGGTCCACGGTGTATGTCACGGGCTCGCCGGTGAGCGCCGGGTCGGTGCCGTCCCTGCGGGCCGCCGCGACGGCCACGGCGCAAGCGCCGGTACCGCAGGACCGGGTCTCGCCGGAGCCGCGCTCGTGCACCCGCATGGCTACGTGGCGTTCACCGCGGTCCACGACGAACTCGACGTTGACACCGTCCGGATAGACGGACGCGGGGGCGAACTGCGGTACGGAGAGCAGGGCTCCGGCTTCCGCCAGATCGTCGACGAAGGCGACCGCGTGCGGATTGCCCATGTTCACGTTCAGCGCGGGCCAGGCCCGGTCGCCGACCGTGACGGTCACCCCGTCCGCGGGAAGCACGGCCCGGCCCATCGAGACGGTGATGTCGCCGTTCTTGGCCAGGTGGGCCCGCTTCACTCCGCCACGCGTCGCGATGGCCAGGTCTCCGGCGCCCACCAGGCCGGCGCGCTGGAGGTGGCGGGCGAAGACGCGAACGCCGTTCCCGCACATCTCGGCGGTGGAGCCGTCGCCGTTGCGGTAGTCCATGAACCACTCGGCCTCGCCGGCCATCGCCCGCGCCTCCGGGTGCGCCGCGGACCGCACGACGTGCAGCAGACCGTCGCCGCCGATGCCCGCCCGGCGGTCGCACAGCACGGCGACCGCGGATGCGGGCAGGTCGATGACGTTGTCCGGGTCGGGGATGATCACGAAGTCGTTCTCGGTCCCGTGGCCCTTGAGGAAGGCGATCTGCGAGGTGGTCACCCTGCCATCGTACGAGGCGGCCGCCGGTTCGGGCGGATGGGTGCGGCTCAGCGCAGCCGGGCCACGCGCCCCACGGCGAGCGCCACGATCACGCAGAACGCCAGGACGTACAGGCCGGCGATCCGCCAGTCCGGGCGCGCCCCCGAGCCTCTGGCGGGCAGCCCCGGCCAGGTGTAGCCGACGCGGCGGGCGGCCATCATGCCCCAGCCGGCGGCGCAGCAGCTGATCAGCAGACCGAGCATGGCGACCACCGGGCCGCCGTCACCGAACTCGAAGGCGAGCGGGAAGGCGAACATCAGCGATCCGACAGCGGCCAGCACCACGATCGGGGCGAGCTGCCAGATGCGGAGCCTGCGCTGCGGCCGCAGTTCGACCTCGACCTCGGGGGCCACCTCGGGGATGTCCAGCGCATCGGGTCCGTCGGGGCTGAGCCGCGGGGCGTCGGGGTGTTCCGGGGCGCCGCCGCGATCTCCGTCGCGTTCGCTGTCGCGAGGGCCGGCCTCCATCGCCACACGCCCTCCCCACTCGGACTCCACTGTCGATCGCAGATTGATGATGGCACGGCCCCCGGCCGCGAACTGACGGGCTGAGCGTCCCGATGCCATCACGTGATCAGGCTGTGACCGCCCGTTCGACCAAGGCCAGCGCCTGCCCTGGAAGTTCCTTCCGGTCGGCGGCCGCACCGCTGAGCCAGTGCACCCGCGGGTCACGTCGGAACCATGAATCCTGGCGGCGCGCGAAGCGTTTCGTGGCGCGTACGGTCTCGGTGCGCGCCTCGTCGTCGGTGCACTCCCCCGCGAGCGCCGCGAGCACCTGCTGGTACCCGAGGGCGCGCGATGCGGTGCGCCCCTCACGGAGCCCCCGGGCCTCAAGAGTGCGGACCTCGTCCACCAGGCCGGCGTCCCACATCCGGTCGACGCGCACGGCGATGCGCTCGTCCAGCTCCGGGCGGGCGACGTCGACGCCGATCTGCACGGTGTCGTAGACCGGGTCGGGGCCCGGCAGATTGGCGGTGAAGGGCTTTCCGGTGATCTCGATGACCTCCAGGGCCCGGACGATCCTGCGGCCGTTGCTGGGCAGGATCGCCACGGCGGCCTCCGGGTCGGCGGCGGCCAGCCGTTCGTGGAGTGCTCCGGGGCCGTACTGCTCCAGCTCGTCCTCGAACCGCGCCCGTACGCCGGGGTCGGTGCCGGGGAACTCCAGCGCGTCGATGGCTCCGCGGACGTAGAGCCCGGAGCCCCCCACCAGGACCGGTGTGCGGCCGGCGGCGAGGAGCCGGTCGATCTCGGCGCGGGCGAGCCGCTGGTACTCGGCGACGCTGGCCGCCTCGGTCACGCTCCAGATGTCGAGGAGGTGGTGCGGAACGCCGCCGCGCTCTTCGAGCGTCAGCTTGGCGGTTCCGATATCCATCCCTTCATAGAGCTGCATGGAGTCGGCGTTGACGACTTCGCCGCCGAAATGCCGGGCGATGGTGACGCCCAGATCGGACTTTCCGGCCGCGGTGGGACCGACGACGGCGATGACCCGCGCTGCGGGAGCTGCACTTCTCACCGCCTCAGTCTCGCAAACCCGGGGGCTTGTCCCCGAATGAGTTACGTGACGGCCGGGTGCCCGGATTCGTTTCCTCTTCCGAGGTTCCGGCCGACGGCTTTCGACCGGTGGCCCCGGTCGGCGCAATCAGGCGCTCCGGGGGGCGAGGAATTTCGCCCGCACGAGTACGTTATGGAGTGAATATGGGTATTTTTACAATGTTCCGTCGGAAGGCGAAGGACACCGCCGAGGGGGCGGCCGTGGGCGCCCCGACCGAAGCTCCGGCGCAGAAGCCGGCTGAGGAGTCCGCCGAGGGGGCGGTCGAGGGCTCGGCCCCGGAGCCGGCGTCGGATGACCGGGCCGGGGAGTCCGTGGCGGACGCGCCCGCGGAGGGCGCCGCGAGCGGCACCGCAGAGGGCGTGGAGATCCCGCGTCAGCAGTCCGCGGCTGCGGCGGCCGACAACGAAGCCGGTGAGGGCGTTCGCAAGTAGAACGTCCTCCGGAGGGAAGTAGGTAGCCATGGGATTCCTGGACAACGTGAAAGCCAAGCTCGGACCGGCCAAGGACAAGGTCGCCGACCTCGCGCAGCAGCACGGGGACAAGATCGGAGAGGGGCTCGACAAGGCCGCTCACACGGTCGACACCCGGACCAACGGCAAGTACAGCGAGAAGATCGAGTCGGGCACCGGCAAGGCCAAGGAAGCCCTGGAGCGCCTCTCGCACAAGGACGGCGGCGACGGTACGACCAAGCCGCCCACCGCTTCCTGATCCGGCACAAAAGGTCCGGCACAGCAGGCCGGCACGACGGATCCGGCACAGCACGGCGGGCGGTCGCGGAGCACCTCGCTCCGCGGCCGCCCGCCGTGTTTCCGGGATTGCCGTGCCTCCGGGACCGCTCTGTGTCTCCGGGACCGCTCTGTGTCCGGGACCGCTGCGCCTCCGGGAGCGACGCTCAGGACCAGGTGGCGACGTAGTACCCGACGCCGTACGGAGCGTCGTCGTAGAGCAGCTGCCCACCCGGCTCCATGCCGTCGGCCGCGCCCGCCAGGATCTGCCAGGGCGCTCGGCCCGAGGCCTTCAGTTCGTACGCCGGCCGGGCATCCAGCGCCTTCAGCGCGGCCACGTCGGCCGTGCCCAGGGCCCGTGCGGCAGCGGCGTCGAACCCGGCGGCACGCTCGTCCAGGTATCCGGGGGCCTTCAGAGTGCGGCAGGCGCTGCCGTCGCCCATGACCAGCAGGGCCACGCGTTCGGCGCGGCCGGCCAGCTCCCGTCCGGCCGCCAGACAGCGTTCCGGCTCCAGCAGTTCACCGACGCCCAGCCCCTCGACCGGTGCACCGGCCCACTCCGCGCGGTCCAGCAGCCAGGCGGCGACCGAGAGGGACGGCGGCAGCCGGCGTCCGGATCCGGCGTCGGACGTCCCCAGCCGCACCCGGAGGTCCACACCGAAGCCGCTGAACGATCCGGTGGCGCCCTCGGCGTGCACACCCTGGTCCGCGGCACCGGCGGGCCCCACGGCGATCAGCAGATCGGGCCGGGCCGCAGCGAGCACCCCGACGGCGTCGAGGCAGGCGGCCCTGGCAGAGTCGAGTTCGGACGCCGCACCCGCGGCCACCTCGGGCACGAGCAAGGGCGGACAGGGGCAGACGGCGGCGGCTACGAGCATGATCCGCAGCCTACCCAGTGCCACGGCAGGCGGGTTTTGCCCCGTCGCAGAGCCCGAGCGGCGACCAGCCGGAAACCCCGTCCTTGACCGGACAGGAACCCGACAGGAGCCGGAACAGGAGCCGGACAGCCGTCCGAGCCCGGCCTGATCCGAACGAAAGTCCCCGAACGACAGGACCTCAACGACAGGACCTGACCGAAGGGCCCTAGTCGCAGCCACAGCCTCCGGCCGCGGCCGGCTCCGGCGCCGGTGCGCCGATGCCGGGGAGCCCGAGCATGACACCCGCCGGCTTCGCCGCAGCAGCGGTGTTGCGCTTCTCCCAGGCGTCCCCGGACCGCGTGCGCCGTACGGCCACGGCCGACCCCTCGGCGAGCAGATGGTGCGGCGCCGCATAAGTGATCTCCACCGTCACCACGTCACCGGGGCGCACCTCGGTGTCCGGCTTGGTGAAGTGCACCAGCCGGCTGTCGGGCGCGCGCCCGGAGAGCCGGTGTGTCGCGCCGTCCTTGCGGCCCTCGCCCTCAGCCACCATGACGTCCACGGTGCGCCCGACCTGGGTCTTGTTCTCCGCCCAGGAGATCTCCTCCTGGAGCGCCGAGAGCCGCATGTAGCGCTCCTGGACGACCTCCTTGGGGACCTGGCCCTCCATGGTCGCGGCCGGGGTTCCCGGCCGCTTGGAGTACTGGAAGGTGAAGGCCTGGGCGAAGCGGGCCTCGCGGACCGCGTGCATCGTCTGCTGGAAGTCCTCCTCGGTCTCGCCGGGGAAGCCCACGATGATGTCCGTGGAGATCGCGGCGTGCGGGATCGCGGCCCGCACCTTGTCGATGATCCCGAGGAAACGCTCCTGCCGGTAGGAACGGCGCATCGCCTTGAGGACGGTGTCCGAACCCGACTGCATCGGCATGTGGAGCTGCGGCATCACGTTCGGCGTCTCGGCCATCGCCGCGATCACGTCGTCCGTGAAGTCCCGCGGATGCGGCGAGGTGAAGCGGACCCGCTCAAGACCCTCGATCTTCCCGCAGGCGCGCAGCAGTTTGGAGAAGGCCTCGCGGTCGCCGATGTCCGAGCCGTACGCGTTGACGTTCTGGCCGAGCAGCGTGATCTCCGAGACGCCCTCGTCCACCAGCGCCTCGATCTCGGCGAGGATGTCGCCGGGCCTGCGGTCCTTCTCCTTGCCGCGCAGCGCGGGGACGATACAGAAGGTGCAGGTGTTGTTGCAGCCGACGGAGATCGAGACCCACGCGGCGTACGCGCTCTCGCGCCGGGTCGGCAGCGTCGAGGGGAACGCCTCCAGCGACTCGGCGATCTCGACCTGGGCCTCGCCCTCGATACGGGAGCGCTCCAGCAGCACCGGGAGCTTGCCGATGTTGTGGGTGCCGAAGACGACGTCGACCCACGGCGCCCGCCGGACGATGGTGTCCCGGTCCTTCTGGGCCAGGCAGCCGCCGACCGCGATCTGCATACCGGGGCGCCTGGTCTTCATCGGGGCGAGCCTGCCGAGGTTGCCGTACAGCTTGTTGTCGGCGTTCTCGCGCACCGCGCAGGTGTTGAAGACGACGACATCGGCGTCCCCGTCGGCGCCCTCCGGCGCACGGACGTATCCGGCGTCCTCCAGGAGTCCCGACAGCCGTTCGCTGTCGTGGACGTTCATCTGGCAGCCGTAGGTGCGGATCTCGTAACTTCGGTTCAGGGCGTCCTGCGCGGTCATGTCACCAGGGTAGGCGGTACCGGGCGGAGCTCCCGCCCCGGCCGTGGAGGCGGTCGGGCCAGGCCTCGTTGCGGAAGGCCCTAACTCCCGCCGGTGCTGTCGTCCACGTCGTACTGCAGGCGCTGGGAGACCTCGACCACTCCGTCCACCCCACGGCACAGCCGCACCGCCGCCGGGATCACGCTCCTGCGCTCGACCAGGCCGCTGAGCATCACATGGCCGTCGCTGACATCCACCGTGATCGCGGAGGGCGAGAGACCCAGGGTCCGGGTCAGGACGCCTTCCAGCACTTCCTCCTGGATGGCGCGGTCCCGGCGGAGGAAGACCTGGAGAAGATCACTGCGGCTGATCACCCCGGCCAGCCTGCCGCTGTCATCCACGACCGGCAGCCGTTTGACGCTGCGCGCCTGCATCAGCCAGCCCGCCTCGACGATCGTCCAGTCCGGGTACGCGACCACCGCCGGACTGGTCATCAGCCCTTCCGCCGTGGTCGCTTCGGTCTTGGAGCGGTGGTCGGACTCCTGCCGGACGGCCGGGAGCAGCGCGGTCAGGCCCAGCTGCTTGCGGAGCAGATCGGCCTCGGAGACCACCCCCACCGGCCGGTCGTCGTCATCCACGACGGGAACGGCCGAAATACGGTGTTCGGTGAGGAGCCGGGCGATCTCCTTGAGGAACGTCCCCCGCTGCACCCGCACGACATTCGTCGACATCATCTGTCCGACGGTTCGGCTCGACGTCACTGCGGTCCTCCGGGGTGCGGTCCAGCGGCAATCGGCTGCCGTCCGGTGATCAAGGATCAATAGTGACAGCCATGAACAAGACCGAATAATTCCGGATCCCGGAACAAGCGCACGGCGACCGCGCCCACGGACCGGGGCCGCACCCCGCCGCCGTCCGCCGTGTCCGCTGCTCCGCTCCCCTGTTCGCCAGGGGCGTGAACTGGCAGGATCGCGCGCATGCCCAAGGCACTGCCCCGCCTCAGCCGCCGTCGCGCCCTCCAGGGGACGGCGGCCTTACTGGTGGTCTCCGGACTGCTGATGTGGTGGCTGCTGCCCATCGGCCCGCCCTCCCCGCACGGGACCGTGACCTTCAGTACCGGGGTGCGGACCGGCGTCTACCAGCTGTACGGGAAGCTGCTCAGCCCCACACTCGCCCACGACATGCCCGGGGTGGACATACATCTCCAGCCGAGCGAGGGCTCCCAGCAGAATCTCGCCAGAGTGGCGACCGGCAAGTCCGACTTCACCATCGCGACGGCCGACGCCATCGCGAAGTACATCGAGGACGGCAAGCCGGGCGCGGACCGGCTGCGCGGCTGCGCACGGCTGTACGACGACTATGTGCAGCTCGCCGTCGACGACAGCTCCACGGTCAAGCGCGCCGCCGATCTGCGTCACAAACGGGTCGCCGTGGGCCAGCCCGGATCCGGCGTACGGCTGATAGCGGACCGGGTGCTGCGGGCCGCCGGCCTCGACCCGGTCAAGGACATCACGGCCGTACCTGCGGGGATCGACACCAGTCCGGGTCTCCTCAAGGCGGGCAGGATCGACGCCTTCTTCTGGTCGGGCGGCCTGCCGACCGACGCGGTACGCGATCTGGCCGCGCGCCGGCCGATCCGGCTGGTTCCCCTCGACGACCTGGTGACCCGTCTGCACGCGGCAGGCGGCACCACCCGCTACTACCGCTCGGCCGTCATGCCGGCCGACGCCTACCGGCAGGCCCGTAACGGCGCACCGGTGCCGACCATCGCGGTTGCGAACGTCCTGGTCACCACCGACCGCGAGGACCCGAAGCTGACCGAGGGGTTCACCCGCAGCGTGATCCGCAGCCGCGACCGCATCGGGCGGCAGGTGCACGCGGCGCAGCTGGTCGACGTACGGACCGCGATCTACACGGACCCGTTGAAGCTGGACGAGGGCGCACGGCGCTACTACCGGTCGGTCAAGCCCTGATCCGGGCGGCGCCGCACGCGAACGGCCGTGGCCGCGCCAGGAGTTCTACGCGTCCGGGGACGTCCGCGGCACCGTCACGGTCACCCGGAGCCCGTGTGGTTCGTTCTGCTCGTACGAGATCGTGCCGCGGCCCGCTGTGAGCAGGGCACGCGAGATGGAGAGGCCGAGGCCCGAGCCCTTGATGTTCTGGTGCCGGCCGCTGCGCCAGAACCGGTCGCCGATCCGGGCGAGTTCTTCCTGGCTGAGGCCCGGTCCGCCGTCGGCGACCGTGATCCGCGAGCAGGAGCCGCAGGAGGCGGCCTCGACGCGCACCTCCTCCCCGACAGGGGTGAACTTCAGCGCGTTGTCGATCACCGCGTCCAGGGCGCTGGAGAGGGCTACGGGGTCGGCCCAGGCGGTGACGGCCACGGCGCCTCCCCCGGTGAGCCGGACGCCCTTTCCCTCCGCGACCGGCCGCCAGGCCGAGACCCGCTCGGCCGCCAGCTCGGCGATGTCGGTGAGCCGCAGCTCAGCGGCGGTGTGCTCGGCCAGCGCGAGGTCGAGGAGGTCGTCGAGGACCTGACCGAGACGCTTGCCCTCGGTGCGCACGGAGGCGATCTCCTCGTTGCCCTCCGGGAGTTCGAAGGCGAGCAGTTCGATCCGCAGCAGCAGCGCGGCGAGCGGGTTGCGCAACTGGTGCGATGCGTCGGCGACGAAGGCGCGCTGCTGTTCGAGCACGTCCTCGACGTTGTCGGCCATCTCGTTGAACGACCGGGCCAGGCGGCGCAGTTCCGGCGGACCGCTGCCCGAGGCGACCCGTGACTTCATCAGCCCGGTGGCGATGCCGTGGGTGGCGGCGTCCAGGGTGCGCACCGGAAGCAGCACCCAGCCGGTGAGCCGGAAAGCGGCGCCCACCGCGAGCAGCATCGCCCCCGCCTCGCCCGCGGCGATGAGCAGCCAGCCGCGTAGGGTCCTGGAACGCATCTGGTCGGTGGGCGAGTCGGTCACCACCACCGCGATCACGTCGCCGTTCCTGACGACGGGCGACGCGACGATCAGCCGCCCGTGCTGCCAGGGCCAGATCTGCGCGGGGTCCCGGCTGCGCCGTCCCGCGAGCGCGTCCTCGAAGGCGATCCGGCCCTCACCGCCGGCCGGTACCGGCCAGGACTGCGGGGCCGCGGCCATCGCGACGCGGTCACGGGAGAAGACACCGGCCCGGATGCCGTACACCGTCTCGTAGCGGGCGAGTTCCTCCTGGAGCGTGTCGTGCCGCTCCTGCTCGCTCGCCGGTATCTCGGTGACGAACTGCGCCTCCTCGGCCATCCGCGCGGTGTCGTCGATCCGGTCGACCACCACGTTCTGCTGCGCGGCGGCGGCCACGCTCAGCGCGAGCGGGAAGCCGAGCGCGAGCAGCACCCCGGCCATGAGGACGATGAGCAGCGGAAGCAGTCGGGCGCGCACGGGCCGGAACGCGCCTCAGGCCGGGACGACGAGGCGGTAGCCGACGCCGCGCACCGTCTCGATCAGGGCGGGCAGGTGCAGTTTGGAGCGCAGTGACGCGACGTGCACCTCAAGGGTGCGGCCGGTCCCTTCCCAACTGGTCTGCCAGACCTCGCTGATGATCTGTTCCCGGCGGAAGACGACGCCGGGGCGCTGGGCGAGCAGCGCCAGCAGATCGAACTCCTTGCGGGTCAGCTGGATCTCGCTGCCCTCCACGCTGACCCGCCGGGTGGGCAGCTGGATCTCGACGGAACCGACCCTGAGTGCGGCCGCCGGGACCGGCCCGGTGTCCTCGCCGGCGCTCTTGCGCCGGCTGACGGCGTGGATCCGGGCGAGCAACTCGCCCGTGTCATAGGGCTTGACCACGTAGTCGTCGGCGCCGAGGTTCAGCCCGTGGATACGGGACCGCACATCGGCCCGGGCCGTCACCATGATCACCGGGGTCGCCGTGCGCTTGCGGATCTTGCCGCAGACCTCGTAACCGTCCAGATCGGGCAGCCCGAGGTCGAGCAGTATGACCCCGAAGGGCTCCTGCTCGTCCGGCAGGAGGGACCGGAGCGCCTCCTCGCCGTTACGGGCGTGCACGACTTTGAAGCCGTGCCTTGCCAGTACGGCGGACAGGGCGGCGGCCACGTGGTTGTCGTCCTCGACGAGCAGCAGTCTCATGGGCTCCTTCCGTGGTGCGCGCTTCTGTCATCCGTGTGTCTCATCCGTACGTCTCGTCATCCATGCCGATGGCTGCCGTACCAGTCAAGAGGGTTCCTGATTCTGCGGGGTTTCCGTTACGCACCCGGTACTCCGGTCATGATCTCGTTCACCAGGAGTGTCCAGCCCATGTCCGCATGCAACCAGATCGTGATGCTCAATTTCCGCTCAGATGTAATGACGCTGGTAGGAGCGCCTCATTACTGTCCTTCCAACCACGACCGCACTTGCGGTTGAGGAGGACGGAGCGAACAGCCGATGAGCGGAGTGCCAGTGACCAAGTCCGCCGAATCCACCGAAAATCCCTTGCCGGTGTCGGACGACCTGGTCGTACTGAGCAACGTCAACAAGCACTTCGGCGCGTTGCATGTGCTCCAGGACATCGACCTGACCATCGCCCGTGGCGAGGTCGTGGTCGTCATCGGACCCTCGGGGTCCGGCAAGTCCACACTGTGCCGCACCATCAACCGTCTGGAGACTGTCGACTCCGGCGCGATAACGATCGACGGAAAGCCCCTGCCCGCCGAGGGCCGGGAACTGGCCAGGCTGCGCGCCGACGTCGGCATGGTCTTCCAGTCGTTCAACCTCTTCGCGCACAAGACGGTTCTGCAGAACGTGATGCTCGGCCAGATCAAGGTGCGCAAGACCGATAAGACAGCCGCCGAGGAGAAGGCGCGTGCGCTGCTGGACCGGGTGGGCGTCGGCGCTCAGGCCGACAAGTTCCCCGCGCAGCTCTCCGGCGGCCAGCAGCAGCGCGTCGCGATCGCGCGGGCGCTGGCGATGGACCCCAAGGTCATGCTCTTCGACGAGCCGACCTCGGCGCTCGACCCCGAGATGATCAACGAGGTTCTTGAGGTCATGCAGCAGCTGGCTCGTGACGGTATGACGATGATCGTCGTCACCCACGAGATGGGCTTCGCACGCTCCGCGGCCAACCGGGTCGTCTTCATGGCCGACGGGAAGATCGTCGAAGAGGCCGCCCCGGACCAGTTCTTCAGCAACCCCCGCAGCGACCGCGCCAAGGACTTCCTGTCGAAGATCCTTCATCACTGACGAGACAGCAATGCGACAGCTGATGAGACAGACGTCCAACGTGCGCCGAAATAGAGGATGTTCAGCATGAAGTTCCGTAAGTCCGCCGCCTTCGCGACGATCGCCGTGCTCGCTCTCACCGGGACCGCCTGCGGCGGCAAGTCGGGTTCGGCCGGCGACAACGGCAAGGCGGAGCCCGGCGCCGCCAACGCCCCCAAGCTCCCCACGTACACGGTCGCCAAGAACGTCTCCCTCGACTCCCCCACGTTCAAGGCTGCCAAGAAGCGCGGCAAGCTGGTCATCGGCGCGAAGGCCGACCAGCCGTACCTCGGCTTCGAGGACCAGTCGACCAAGGAGCGTTCCGGCTTCGACGTCGAGGTCGCCCGGATGATCGCCGCGGACCTGGGCTTCTCGAAGGACCAGATCGAGTGGAAGACCGTGGACTCCGGCATCCGTGAGACCGCCATCTCCAAGGGCCAGGTCGACTACTTCGTCGGTACGTACTCGATCAACGACGAGCGCAAGAAGCTCGTCGGATTCGCCGGCCCCTACTACAAGGCGGGCGCCTCGCTGCTCGTCCGCAAGGACGAGAAGGCCATCACGGGTCCGGAGACCCTGAAGGGCAAGAAGGTCTGCTCGATCAAGGGCTCCACCCCGCTCGCGGAGATCGAGAAGCCGAAGTACGGCGCGAAGACCACCGAGCTCGCCAAGTACTCCGACTGCGTACAGGAGCTGCTGACGAAGCAGGTCGACGCGGTCACCACCGACGACGCGATCCTCAAGGGATACGCGGCCCAGAACCCGAAGAAGCTCCAGGTGGTCGGCAAGCCGTTCACCGTGGAGCCGTACGGCATCGGTATGAGCAAGAGCGACAAGGCGCTGCGCGACTTCATGGACTCGGCCCTGGAGAAGCACGTCAAGGACGGCACGTACAAGAAGATCTACGACGCCACCCTTGGCCTGTCCGGCTCCTCGTACGTCGCACCGCCTGCCGTCGAGCGCTACTGATCCACCCGGCACCGCGGGCCCGGCCGCCCCAACGGCCGGCCCGTACCGCCTGCCCGTAAGCGCTGAAGCGCCCCGTACCCGGGTACGGGGCGCCACGCCCCCTGTCTTCCAGCTGCTGCCCGCCGACGCGGAGACCTCATGAACGTACTTTTCGACCACTTTTCGGCGTTCCGCGACGGCTTCATAGGGACCCTGGAGATCACCGTCATCAGCACGGTCATCGCCTGCGTCCTCGGCATCGTCATCGCCGGCTTCCGGGTCTCACCCGTGCCTCCGCTCCGGTTCTTCGGGACGGCCTGGGTCACGATCCTGCGGAACACCCCACTGACCCTGCTCTTCCTCGTCGCCACCTTCGTGGTCCCCGAGATCTTCTTCCCGGGCATGAGCCCCTTCCTCCTGGCATCGCTCGCGCTCGGTTTCTACACCTCGTCGTTCATCTGTGAAGCCATCAGGTCCGGTATTGGCACGGTCCCGCTGGGCCAGGCCGAGGCGGCCCGCTCGCTCGGTCTGAGCTTCTCGCAGACCCTGCGGATGGTCGTGCTGCCGCAGGCCACCCGTACCGTCATCGCCCCGCTGAGCAGCATCATCATCGCGCTCACCAAGAATTCCGCCATCGCGGGTGCCTTCAGCGTCACCGAACTCTTCGGCTGGCAGAAGGCCATGAGCGATCTGGGGTACGGGATCGTCCCCATCTTCATCTGGGTCGCCATCGGCTACCTGATCATCACCTTCGCGATCAGCGGCATCTTCCGCCTCGTCGAGAGCCGTATGGAGGTCGCCCGATGAGTGCCAGCGTGCTCTACGACGCACCCGGCCCCAAGGCCGTCGTACGCAACCGGATCTACTCGGTCCTCGGCAGTGCGGCCATCGTCGCGCTGATCGTCGTCGCCGTCGTACGTCTCTCCAGCAAGGGGGACCTCGACGGTGGCATGTGGGACATCTTCAACTACAGCGGCATCCGCACGAACATCGCCGACGCCGTGGTCGCCACGCTGAAGGCGTTCGCGCTGGGTGCGGCGGGTTCACTGGTCCTGGGTGTGGTGCTGGTCGTCGGCCGGCTCTCCGACCACCGCCCGGTGCGGTGGCTGGCGACCGCGTTCATCGAGCTGTTCCGTTCCCTCCCGCTGCTGATCACCATCTACGCGATCTGGGTCGGGTTCCTCACCGACTACTCGATGTGGGCGCTCGCGCTGGGTCTGGCGGTCTACAACGGCTGTGTGCAGGCCGAGGTGCTCAGGGCCGGCATCAACTCCGTACCGAAGGGGCAGCGCGAGGCCGCGTACGCCCTGGGTATGCGGAAGTCGCAGGTCGTGGCGGCAGTGCTGATGCCGCAGGCTGTCCGCGCGATGCTGCCGACCATCATCAGCCAGCTGGTCGTCACGCTGAAGGACACCTCGCTCGGCTACATCATTCTCTATCCGGAACTGCTCGCGACCGCACGGCTGATCGCCAGCAACACACCGGTCGACGGGCAGTACCCGTACGTCTCGACGATCGTCGTCATCGGCACCATCTATCTGGCGATGTGCCTGCTCCTCTCGGCCCTCGCCACCTGGATCGAGAAGCGCGGCCGCCGGGCGAAGACGGGGATCGCCGTGGGGCCCTCGGCCGTACCCCCGGAGGTCAACGGCTCGACCGACGCGGTCGAGGACGGCAAGGTCGGGGTCTGACCTCTGGCCCGTACTCCGCTGCCCCCGGTTCCGCTGCCCTATGCACAGGCGGCGCCGGACAGCAGGGCAGGAGCGGCGCGGTCGAGATGAGGCTGCGTCAGGACGCTCTGGACGCCTACGCGTTCGAGGCAGAGGCATTCCAGCCACGGATTCGTTCCGGGCACGGGCGGCTGTGGCTGCCCGCCGTCCGCCTGTCCCGCTGCTTTCCGCAGCTCGGGTACCAGCTCAGGGGCCGGTTCGGGGATCGGTTCGGGGGCCGGGGAGCGGCTCCGCCACATCCGGCCGTCACTTGACGCAAGCACGCGCAGTGGGTTGCATACGTTCTGTGATCGCGCACCGGGCTCTATCTGCCATCAGCCACCTCTCCGCACGGGTTCGAGGAGCCGCACCGTGGACCCGGTGATCATCGTCGGCGCGGGCCCGGTCGGGCTCGCGCTGGCCCTGGCGCTCGCCGCGCAGGATGTCCCCTCCGTCGTGCTCGACGAGGGAACGGGCGAGGACGGACCGCGCCCCGCCCGCACCGTCGTACTGCGCCCGGAGACCGCCGACTTCCTGGGCCGGCTCGGCTGCACGACAGCCCCGGGTGAGACCGGGCGCTGGGCCGCCTGGCGGTCCGTCAGGCGGAGTCAGCTGATGCAGCGGGTCGTTTTCGACGAGCCCGGCCGGGGCCCCGCCGGTTCGGTGGCGTACGACGGCCGGAGGATCGGCGGCGGAATCGGCGGTCAGGGAATCGGCGGCCCCGGCACGACCGGTAGGCGGGGCGAGCCGGTCGACATTCCGGACACTTCAGACCCATCCGGCTCATTCGGTCCGCACGAGTTTCGCGGGTCCGACGAGACCGGTGGGACGGGTGTGGTCCACGGCACCGGTGTGGTCAATGGCTCCGAGGGGCCGAACGGGCCTGACCCGGCCGAGGGGTTCGGCGGACCCGGTCCGGGTGGGCCCTCCCCGTTCCATCTGCCGCAGCACGCCCTGACCCGTGGGCTGCGGGCCGCGGTGGCGAACCGGGAACAGGTGAGGCTGGTCACCGGCAGCCGGGTGGACACCATCGAACAGGACCGCGGCGGCGTCACCGTGCACACGGCAGGCCCGCAGGGCACCTGGTGGCGCGGCAGCCATCTGGTCGGCTGCGACGGAGCCCGGTCCACCGTCCGCAAACTGCTCGGCATCCGGTTTCCCGGCCGTACGGCGGTGGAGCGGCACGCGGTGGCCGCGCTGCGCGCCGAACTGCCCTGGCCCGGCGAGGCGTTGCTGCACCGGCTGCCGCCCTGGCGGACCGGCGGGGAAGAGGTGACGGCCCGTCCACTGCCGGACGACGTCTGGCGGATCGACTGGCTGCTGCCGCCGCGCGCCGAACTGGTCACCCCCGAGGCGCTGGTGGCGCGGGTCCGGGCCGCCCTGGCGGGCTGGTGCGGCGGCGAGACACCTCCGTACGAACTGATCGACACCGGCGTCTACACCCTGCACCACCGGCTGGCCAGGCGCTGGCGGGTGGGCCGGGCGTTCCTGGCCGGGGACGCCGCGCATCTGCTGGGCGCACTCGGTACCCAGGAGCTGGACGAGGGGCTGCGGGACGCCGGCAACCTCGCCTGGAAGCTGGCACAGACCTGGCACCACGGCGCCTCCGAGCTGCTGCTCGACAGCTACCAGGCGGAGCGCCGCACCGCTGTCGCCGCCCGGCTGCGCGCCGCTGACCAGTCGCTGCCGATACTGCGCGGCGGTGGTGGGCTGCGCGCGTATCTGCCCGGCAGGGCGCGCGGGCACGACGCCCTCCTCGCGGACGGCCATCTGGGCAGCGGCGCGCTGGGCGCGCCCCCGGTGTACGCCCACTCGCCCCTTGCGCCCCCGCGCACCCCCTCACAGACCGCGGTGGGGACCGCCGCCGGCGCTCCGGTCGCCGATGTACGGGTCACGGCGCCGGACGGTACGGCCGTAAGGCTGCGCGAACGCCTGGGACGCGGGCAGTTGATGGTGGTGCTGATCGCACCGGGTACGGGGGTGTGGGACCGGCGGCACTGGGTGAAGGCGGGTGTGATGCCGAGGCTGGCCGCCGCGGTGAGCGCGCTTCCGGTCGAGGCCGAACTCCTGGTCGCCGAGACCTATCCGGGCGCTTCGGCGCACACGGTGCTGCTGGTGCGTCCCGACGGACATCTGGTGGCGGCCTTCAACGGGGTACGTCCCGCCGAACTGTACGAAGCGGCCGACGCCGCACGGGGCGGGGCGGCGACGGCGGTCCGGGAGGAGAGCACCGCGGACGTCAATTGACCGTCCTGGGCGCACATGGTGTACTGCGGAGCGTGACCGACACCGATGTGCGCCTGTGGCGGAGGGTCCATATGGACCTCGTCCGCTATGCGGGCTGCGTGTGTCGCCCGTCCCGCTGATTCGCACTTTCCCCTTCGTGCCTGCGCCGCCCCGTGCAGTTCCGGGCTGTCCTGTGTTGTTCCGGACCGCCCGTGCTGTTCCGGACCGCGCTCGTGCTGTTCGGACCGCCCTCGTGCTGTTCCGGGCTGCCGCGCCGCACGTCCCCGCGAACCATTCCGGACGGTCATCATGTCTCTCTCCGCACCCCTCCCTGCCCCGGCGCCCGCGCGCTCCGCTGCGCCCACCGCGAGCCGGCTCCTCGACTTCGTACGCCGTACCGCCGCCGACTCCGAACTCATCCGCTCACTCCCGCTCGACCCCGAGGGCCGCACCTGGATCCGGCTGGACGGTCCGGGCGGGAGCGAGGCCTGGCTGATCGGCTGGCCCCCCGGCACCGGCACCGGCTGGCACGACCACGGCGGCTCCCAGGGCGCGTTCGCCACAGCGGCAGGCGTACTCACGGAGGACTCGCTGGCCGCACGGCTGCCCACCGAAGGATGGAAGACCCTCGAACTGGCCGACGGAGTCGACCGCACCCGGCAGCTGACGCAGGGCGACGGACGGGCCTTCGGCGCCCACCACGTCCACCAGGTGCTCAATCAGTCGGCCGCCGAGCATGCGGTCTCGGTGCATGCCTACTATCCGCCGCTGCCACTGATGCGCCGCTACAGCCGCAGCGGCCCCCTGCTGCGCCTGGAGCAGGTCGAGCACCCCGGGGAGTGGGAGTGAGCGAGCCGCGCCCCGTGCCAGGACAAGTCCCCGCGCCCGGACCAGTCCCCGTGCCGGAACCAGTCCCCGTGGCCGAACCAGTCACCGTCCCCGAACCGGTCTCGGTGTCAGATCCGGACCCCCTACCCGAACCGGTGTCCGTACCCGAACCGCTCTCCGTGGACGAGCTGTTGGAGAGGGTACGGGCGGAGCTCGACCGGATCGGGCCCCGGGAGGCTTTCGACGCCGCGGCGCACGGGGCGCTGCTGGTGGACATCCGGTACGCGGAACTGCGGGAGCGCGACGGGCTGATCCCCGGGGCGCTGGTCGTCGAACGCAACGAGCTGGAGTGGCGGCTCGATCCGCAGGGCAGCCACCGTGCGCCGGAGGCCACCGGCCACGGTCTGCGGACCGTGGTGATCTGCAATGAGGGCTATGCGTCGTCCCTCGCCGCGGCGTCCTTGCAACAGCTGGGCCTGTACCGGGCGACGGACCTCATCGGCGGCTTCCAGGCCTGGCGTGCGGCAGGCCTCCCGGTCGTCGCACCCTGAACGCCCGGGCGGCGGCGTGAGCCGTCGCCCGGCGCCCACAGCCCGGCGCCCACAGCCCGACCACGCACAGCCCGGCGCCCGCAGTCCGGCTACCCGTCGCCCTGAAACCCCCCGTGTTCCAGGTCTGCCAGGTCCTCGCCTTCCGCCTCCAGTGCCTGCCGCACCACCCGCAGGGCCATGCCCTCCGGGTATCCCTTGCGGGCGAGCATGCCCGCAAGGCGGCGCAGCCGTTTGTCGCGGTCCAGCCCCCGTGTGGAGCGGAGCCGGCGGGTGACCAGTTCCCGGGCGGTCTCCTCCTCCTGCTCGGAGTCCAGCTGCCCGACGGCCTCCTCGATGAGCCCGGAGTCCACGCCTTTCGTACGGAGCTCCCGCGCGAGCGCCCGTTTGGCGAGCCCTCGCCCACGGTGGCGGGACTCCACCCAGGCATCCGCGAAAGCCGCGTCGTCGATGAGCCCGACCTCTTCGAAGCGGGACAGCACTTCCTCGGAGACCTCGTCGGGGATATCCCGCTTTTGCAGTGCTTCGGCCAGTTGCTTACGGGTGCGCGCGGTCCCGGTGAGCAGGCGCAGGCAGATGGCCCGAGCCTGCTCCGCCGGATCCTGCGGCTTCTGCGAGCCCTGGTCCTGGGCCCGCTTCTGCTGCGACCGCTGCCGCCCCGGTCCCGCTCCTCCGTCCCCCTGGCCGGCTACGTCACCGGCTCCGGAACCCCCGGGCCCCCCGGAGCCGGTGGCCTCCGGCCATTCGGTTCTCCGGACCACGGGTCAGCTCTTGGCCGCGGCGGTCTTGGCCGTCTTGGCCTTGCCGCCGGCCGGAGCGGGAACCGTCTTCGCTGCCTCGTCGGCCACACCGGCGCCTGCGGCGTCCGAGGCCGGCTCGACTCCGAGCTCGGCCTCCCGCCTGACACCGATGCCCAGCTTCTCCAGGATCTTCTTCTCGATCTCATTGGCGAGATCGGGGTTGTCCTTCAGGAAGTTCCGGGCGTTCTCCTTGCCCTGCCCGAGCTGGTCGCCCTCGTACGTGTACCAGGCGCCCGCCTTGCGTACGAAGCCGTTCTCCACGCCCATGTCGATCAGGCCGCCCTCGCGGCTGATGCCCTGGCCGTAGAGGATGTCGAACTCGGCCTGCTTGAAGGGCGGCGCGACCTTGTTCTTGACGACCTTCACCCGGGTGCGGTTGCCGACCGCGTCGGTACCGTCCTTCAGCGTCTCGATCCGGCGGATGTCGAGCCGTACCGACGCGTAGAACTTCAGCGCCCGGCCACCCGTGGTGGTCTCCGGGGAGCCGAACATGACGCCGATCTTCTCGCGGAGCTGGTTGATGAAGATCGCGGTGGTCTTGGACTGGTTCATCGCGCCGGTGATCTTGCGGAGCGCCTGGCTCATCAGCCGGGCCTGCAGACCCACGTGCGAGTCGCCCATCTCGCCCTCGATCTCCGCACGCGGCACCAGAGCCGCGACGGAGTCGATGACGACCAGGTCGAGCGCGCCGGAACGGATCAGCATGTCGACGATTTCCAGCGCCTGCTCGCCGTTGTCCGGCTGGGACAGGATGAGGTTGTCGATGTCGACGCCGAGCTTCCTCGCGTACTCGGGGTCGAGTGCGTGCTCGGCGTCGATGAAGGCCACCTGGCCGCCGAGCCGCTGCGCGTTCGCCACCGCGTGCAGCGTCAGCGTCGTCTTGCCGGAGGACTCCGGCCCGTACACCTCGACCACCCGGCCGCGCGGCAGACCGCCGACACCGAGCGCGACGTCGAGGGCGGTCGACCCGGTGGGGATGACCTCGATGGGCTCGTTGGGCCGCTCGCCCAGGCGCATCACCGCGCCCTTGCCGAATTGCCGTTCAATCTGGGCGAGAGCGGCGTCCAGCGCCTTCTCGCGGTCGTTGCCTGCTGCCATGGGTTCCACCCGATTTGCTTGAGTCGATCGCTTCACGTCAATGACGCTAACCCCTGCCACTGACAATGGGCTCCGAAGCCCGTCCCGCCTGTGGATAACTCGGCGGACAACTCGGTGGACACCGCAGTCGACGACTCGTCCGAGTACCCGGCCAGAACCCCATAAGAACGGCTGTTCGATTTTACTGTCAAGCGCACCACGCGGATGTTCAGCCGTCGGCGTCCTCGGCGCCGTTCCCCGGTCGCGGGACCCGCCCCTGGAACACCGCAGCCGCGTCCCGGAGCCCCCGTACGTCACGGAGTCCGCGCCTGCCGTGCACGCGCGGATCGTCCGTCACGTCGTACCGCTTCACATAGGCGCCCAGGAACGCCTGGAGGGTCGCCACCGCCGGAATGGCGATCAGCGCACCGACCGCCCCCAGCAGCGCGGTACCCGCGATGACCGAGCCGAAGGCCACCGCGGGGTGGATGTCGACGGCCTTCGCCGTGAGCTTCGGCTGGAGCCCGTAGTTCTCGAACTGCTGGTAGATCACCACGAAGACCAGCACCCACAACGCGTACCAGGGGTTCACCGTGAAGGCGAGCAGCATGGGCAGCGCACCCGCCAGGTAGGTGCCGATGGTCGGGATGAACTGGGAGACGAGGCCGACCCACACCGCGAGCGCGGGGGCGTACGGCACACCCAGCGCGACCAGCAGGATGTAGTGCGCGATGCCGGAGATCAGCGCCATCACACCGCGCGAGTAGAGGTAACCGCCGGTCTTGTCGACCGCGATCTCCCAGGCCCGCAGCACCTCGGGCTGCTTCGACGGCGGCAGTACGGAGCACAGCGCGCGCCGCAGCCGTGGGCCGTCGGCCGCGAAGTAGAAGGCGAACAGGAAGATCGTCAGAAGCCGGAAGAGGCCGCCCAGCACGGTGGTCGACACGTCGAGCACACCGCTCGCACTGTTCTGGACGTACTTCTGCAGCCAGTCCGAGTGCAACAGGCTGTCCTGGACCTGCACCCGCGACAGCTCGCTGTGGAAGGTGTGGTTGGTCCAGTTGATCACCAGGTCCAGGTACTTGGGGAACTCCTCGACCATGTCCACGATCTGTCCGGCCAGCATCGAGCCGAGCAGGAAGACGAAACCGGCCGCCGCGAGCGCCACCCCGAAGAAGACCAGGAAGGTGGCGAGACCGCGGCGCATGCCGCGCGCCGCCATGCGTCCCACCGCCGGCTCGATCGCGAGAGCCAGGAAGAACGCGATGAGGATGTTGGTCAGCAACCCGATGAGCTGGTAGAACGCCCAGCTGCCCAGCTGGAAGCAGGCGACGAGGGCGAGGGCGAGCACCATCGCCCTGGGCAGCCAGCGGGGCATCGCCGCCCGGCCCGTCGCACCACGCCCGGCGGCGGGAGGGGGCGGCACGGAGCCAGGGGCCCGGTCCGTAGTAGTCGTCGTCCCGCCCGCGGGCGTCCCGCCCGCGGGCGTCCCGCCCGCGGGCGTCCCGTCCGCGGGCGTCCGGTCGGCGTTCGTCCGGTCCGCGGCGGTCTCGTCCGGGGTCATCTGGTCCTCGGCAGTCTCATCGGTCATCGGTCGGTGGCACAGACGGTCGGTGGCACAGGCCCAGTCTCGCGTACCCGTGTGACAACCGGCCGCACGCCCCCGGACCCGCGGGCGCTCAGCGCCGGTCCTCGGGGATGTCCGCCGCCGCGCAGACACCCCGCCAGACGTCCCTCGTCTCCCAGCCGGCGGCCAGCGCCTCGTGCACCGTACGGCCGCCCAGCTCCGCCATCACATGGTCGCGGGCGAACGAATCGGCGTACCCCTCGCCGAAGTGCTCCGCCATCCGCTCCCAGAAAATCGTCAACCGCATGACTTCAGTATCCAGCCCCTGAGAGTGCAGCCTTGCCCGGCGCCCTTGCCCTGGGCTCATTCCGCTCTACCTTCGGAGCATGGCTGGAACCGGACTATCTCCTCTCGCACGCGCCGAGCACTTCATCTGGCTGACGGCCCGGGTGCTGGAACAGCGGCGGTTCGCGTACCACTTCCTCGACGGACGTGCCGACGCGGTGGAAGCCGCGCTCGCCGCCCACCTCAACGAGGACGGCGGGTACGGACACGCACTCGAACCCGATCTGCGCGGCCCGCTGAGCCAGCCGCTGCACACGGCGCACGCGCTGCACGTCCTCGACTCCGTGGGGCGCTGTGGCGGTATGCGGGTGGAGCGGGTGTGCCGGTATCTCACCGAGGTGTCCACCAGGGACGGCGCGCTGCCCGCGGTCCACCCCTCGCAGCGCGGCTACCCGTGCGCGCCGTTCATCCCGGTCGTCGACGACCCGCCGAGCGAGCTGCTGGCCACCGGGCCCGTGGTGGGCGTGCTGCACCGCAACGAGGTCTGGCACGCCTGGCTCTTCCGGGCGACCGACTTCTGCTGGAACGCGGTCGACGCGCTGGAGCACTCCCACCCGTACGAGATCCAGGCGGCGGTCGCCTTCCTGGACGGCGTCCCCGACCGGTCGCGGGCCGAGGCGGCTGCCGACCGGCTGGGCCGGCAGGTGCGGGAGCAGCGGCTGGCCGTGCTGGACCCGGAGGACCGCGCGTCGTATCCGGTCGCGCCGGGGTACGCGCCGGGGGAACAACACTTTCCGTACGACTACGCACGCGTGCCCGGCTCCCTGGCGCGCGGCTGGTTCACCGACGAGGAGATGGCCCGTTCGCTGGACTTCCTGGCGGGCGAGCAGCGCGAGGACGGCGGCTGGCCGGTCAACTGGCGTTCCTGGGCACCGGCTCCACAGATCGAGGCGCGGCCCATGGTGACGGTCCAGGCGCTGCTGACGCTGCGGGCCCACGGCCGCGACGTCGCCTGACCGCCCGCCCCCGCGCGCAGCGGTGCGGGGGGGCGAGCGGATGTCCGGTGCACCGGGTTCAGCCCAGTGCGCGCACCCCGGCGGTGACTGCCACGGCGACTCCGACGACCACCAGGAAGGGGGCGCGCAACACCAGTGCGAGCGCCGCCGCCGCGACCCCCGCGCCTCGCGCGTCCAGTACGAGGTGGTGGCCGTCCGCGAAGGTCTGCTGAGCGGTGAGGGCCGCCAGCAGCGCGACCGGGAGCAGCGAGGACAGCCGCTTGACGACCGGCCGCTCAAGCGTCCCCGCGGGGACCAGCAGACCGAGCAGTTTGACGAGGTAGCAGCCGACGGCCGTCGCCCCGATCGCGATCCAGACGCTCAACGCTCCTGCCCCTTCTTCTCTGTCTCTTCGAGGTCCTTCTGGTCCTTCAGGCCCGTCCGGTCTGCCCGGCCGCCCCGGACCCGCATCGCCACCCCGCTCGTACGGCTGACGCCGCGCCCCTTGAGGAACAGCACAGCCGGTGCCGCGAGCGCGGCGATCAGTACCGGCACCCCGCCGGGCACCAGCGGCAGCAGCCCGAGGCCCAGCACGACGGCCAGCCCGGCGACCGCCCGCTCCGTCGTCGTCCGCAGCATGGGGGCGAGGAGGGCGAGGAAGACCGCGGGCCCGGCCGCGTCGAGGCCCCAGGCCCCGGTGTCGCCCAGCGCTTCCGCGCCCAGCGCGCCGAGCAGTGTGGTGAGGTTCCACAGCACATACAGGGTCAGCCCCGTGGCGGTGAATCCGATCCGGGCCGCACGCCGGGTCGGCTGGGCCAGGGTGACGGCGGTCGTCTCGTCGATCACCCAGTGGGCGGCGAAGGGGCGTACGGCGCGCGGCAGGGCCAGCAGCTGGGACAGCCGCAGCCCGTAGAAGGTGTTGCGGACGCCGAGGAAGAAGGCTCCCGCAGCGGCGGCGAACGGGCTGCCTCCCGCCGCCAGCGCCCCGACCAGCGCGAACTGTGAGGCGCCGGTGAAGACCAGCAGGCTGAGGAGACAGGTCTGCAACAGGCTGAGACCGGAGCCCGCCGAGGTCACACCGAAGGCGAACCCGGAGAGCCCGACCGCGACGCCGACACCGAGCGCGTCCCTGATGACGGCCGAGTCCGCTCTCTGTTCCGGATCTGCGCCGGAGTCCGTAGGTACTGTCCGTTCCACTGCCACCGGGCAGACGTTACGAGGAGGATTCCGGTCCGGTCTTGTACGTTCTTGCGCGGCCCCGCTGGTACGCGCCCGGCGGCACCCCCACGATCCGGCTGAAATGCCGGTTCAGATGCGGCTGATCGGTGAATCCGACGGCGGCCGCCGCCTCCGCGGGTGTCGTGCCCGCCTCCAGGAGGTGCCTGGCCCGCCGCACCCGCGCATCGGTGAGCCAGGTGTGCGGCGGCATCCCGTACGCCGCCCGGAAGGCGCGCAGCAGGGCGAACGGGCTGGTGCCGAGGTCGGCGGCGAGCCGGTCGAGGGACGGCGGCCGCACCATCCGCTCCTCCAGCACGGCACGCGCGCGGGCCGCGTTCTCGGCGCCCGCGCTGCGCGGCGAACGCTCGGGGAGCCCGCCCCCGTGGGTGCGCAGCAGCCGGGCGACGGCGAGCCGCAGCAGGCTGTCGGCGGCCAGCGCGTTGCCCTGCTCGGCCGCCCGGTGCACACCGACGACGAGGCGCGCGGCCTCCGGGTCGTCGACGACCGGTGAGGTGAAACCGACAGAGCCGCGCAGGGTGCTGATGTCGGCGGCGACCTCGGCGATCAGTTCGGCGGACGGGTAGAGCGTGCGGTAGATCCAGCCCTCGGGCACGCCCGCGAACCCGGTGTGCGCAGTGTCGGGGTTCACCAGAGCGAGCTGGCCCGGCCCCGCCCTGACCAGCTCGGTGCGGTTGTGGAACGCCTCCACGCCGTAGGTGATCGCGGCCATGACGAACGACTCGTGCGTGTGCCGGGGGAAGGATTTGCGGATGTAGCGGGCGTGCAGCAGGTCGACCCCGGGCAGCTCGTCGAGCCGCCAGTGCCGTGCACGCTCCTCGCCACCCGGCGCCGGTGTTCCCCATGGCTCCATGACTTCATTGTTTCCCCAGGTCCGGGCGGTTGTCAGTGGTGGGGTGCACGATGGGGGACATGGTGAGGTCAGCGCTCGACTCCTTCTCCCCCGCGACCCGCGGCTGGTTCACGGGGGCCTTTAGCGCGCCCACTCCGGCCCAGGACGGCGCGTGGCGGGCGATCGGTGCCGGGTCCGACGTGCTGGTCGTGGCCCCGACCGGCTCCGGCAAGACGCTCGCCGCGTTCCTGGCCGCCCTCGACCAGCTGGCGTCGGCGCCACCGCCCGCCGATGCCAGGAAGCGCTGCCGGGTCCTGTATGTCTCGCCGCTCAAGGCGCTCGCCGTCGACGTCGAGCGCAATCTCCGCAGCCCGCTCACCGGCATCCGCCAGGAGTCGGTGCGGCTCGGGCTGCCCGAGCCCGATGTACGGGTCGGTATCCGCTCCGGCGACACCCCGGCCGCCGAGCGGCGGTCCATGGCGCTCCGGCCGCCGGACATTCTGATCACCACCCCCGAGTCGCTGTTCCTGATGCTCACCTCGTCCGCGCGTGACGCGCTGGCGGGCGTCGAGACGGTGATTCTCGACGAGGTCCACGCGGTGGCCGGCACGAAGCGGGGTGCCCATCTCGCCGTCTCGCTGGAGCGCCTGGACGAGCTGCTGCCGCGCCCGGCCCGCCGGATCGGGCTGTCCGCGACGGTCAGGCCGGTGGACGAGATCGCCCGTTACCTCTCGCCGCAGCGCAAGGCCGAGATCGTGCAGCCGCCCTCCGGCAAGGAGTTCGACCTCTCGGTGGTCGTCCCCGTCGAGGACCTCGGAGAGCTGGGCGGCTCCCCCGCATCCGACACGGACCCGGACAAGGCCGAGAAGCCCTCCATCTGGCCGCATGTCGAGGAGCGCATCGCGGATCTGGTCCAGGCGCACCGCTCGACGATCGTCTTCGCCAACTCCCGCCGTCTGGCGGAGCGCCTGTGCAACAGGCTGAACGAGATCGCGTACGAGCGGGCCACCGGGGAGATCATGCCGGAGGCCCACTCCCCCGCCGAGGTGATGGCCGAGTCGGGCGCCGCCAAGGGCGCGCCCGCGCTGCTCGCCCGCGCCCACCACGGCTCGGTGTCCAAGGAGCAGCGCGCCCAGGTCGAGGAGGATCTCAAGGCGGGCCGGCTGCCCGCTGTCGTGGCCACCTCCAGTCTTGAGCTGGGGATCGACATGGGGGCGGTGGATCTGGTCATCCAGGTCGAGTCGCCACCATCGGTGGCCTCCGGCCTCCAGCGGGTGGGGCGCGCGGGGCACCAGGTGGGCGCCGTCTCCACCGGTGTCGTCTTCCCCAAGTACCGGGGGGACCTGGTGCAGGCCGCCGTGGTGACCGAGCGGATGCGCACCGGCTCGATCGAGGCGCTGCGGATCCCGTCGAACCCGCTGGACGTACTGGCCCAGCAGCTGGTCGCGATGGTGGCTCTCGACAGCTGGCAGGCCGACGACCTGCTGGCGGTGGTGCGCCGCGCGGCGCCGTTCGCCGCGCTTCCCGAGTCCGCTTTCACAGCGGTCCTGGACATGCTCGCCGGACGCTATCCGTCGGACGCCTTCGCGGAGTTGCGTCCGCGCGTGGTGTGGGACCGGATCGCCGGTACGGTCACGGGCCGTCCCGGGGCGCAGCGCCTCGCTGTCACCTCCGGCGGCACCATCCCCGACCGCGGTCTCTTCGGAGTCTTCCTCGCCGGGGCCGACCCCAAGAAGGGCGGGGGGCGGGTCGGTGAGCTGGACGAGGAGATGGTCTACGAGTCCCGGGTGGGCGACGTCTTCACCCTCGGCACCACGTCCTGGCGTATCGAGGACATCACCCGCGACCGGGTGCTGGTCACCCCGGCCCCCGGGGTGCCGGGCCGGCTGCCGTTCTGGAAGGGCGACCAGCTGGGCCGCCCGCTCGAACTGGGCCGCGCCGTGGGCGCGTTCCTCCGCGAGGTGGGCGGCCTCGCTCCGGACGACGCCCGGCTGCGGCTGCTCGCTGCCGGGCTCGACGCCTGGGCCGCTGACAACGTCCTGTCCTACCTGGACGAGCAGCGCCGCGCCTGCGGCCATGTGCCGGACGACCGGACCATCGTCGTGGAGCGGTTCCGTGACGAACTGGGCGACTGGCGGGTGGTCGTCCACTCCCCGTTCGGCGCGCAGGTGCACGCACCCTGGGCGCTCGCACTCGGCGCCAAGCTCTCCGAGCGGTACGGGATGGACGCGCAGGTCATGCATGCCGACGACGGGATCGTGCTGCGGCTCCCCGACGCGGATCTGATGGGCCTCGACCTGCTGGACGGCGACCCGGCCGCGCCGGGCGTCGAGTACGACACCGAGCAGGCCCCGCTCGGAGCGGCCGATGTGGCTTTCGACAAGGGCGAGATCAATCAGATCGTCACGGACCAGGTCGGCAGCTCGGCCCTCTTCGCCTCCCGTTTCCGCGAGTGCGCCGCCCGCGCCCTCCTCCTGCCGCGCCGCAGCCCCGGCAAGCGGACACCCCTGTGGCAGCAGCGTCAGCGGGCCTCCCAGCTCCTCCAGGTCGCCAGCGAGTTCGGCTCGTTCCCGATCGTCCTCGAAGCCGTCCGCGAATGCCTTCAGGACGTGTTCGACGTACCGGGCCTCACCGAGCTGATGGGTGACATCGAGTCGCGCCGCGTCCGCCTCGTCGAAGTCACCACGGCCGAGCCCTCACCGTTCGCGCGCTCGCTGCTCTTCGGCTATGTCGCCCAGTTCCTGTACGAGGGCGACTCCCCGCTCGCCGAGCGCCGGGCGGCGGCCCTCTCGCTGGACTCCCGGCTCCTTGCCGAGCTGCTGGGCCGGGCCGAACTGCGCGAGCTGCTGGACGCCGACGTGCTGGACGAGCTGGAGCGCGAGCTCCAGTGGCTGACGGAGGACCGTCGGATCAAGGACGCCGAGGGGGTGGCGGACCGGCTGCGGCTGCTCGGCCCGCTGACCGACGCCGAACTGGCCGAGCGCGGAGCCGAACCGCAGTGGGCGCCGGACCTCGCGGCCGCCCGCCGGGCCATCCGGGTCCGTATCGCGGGCACCGACCACTGGGCGGCTATCGAGGACGCGGGCAGACTGCGGGACGCGCTCGGCACAGCCCTCCCGGTGGGCGTGCCCGAGGCCTTCACCGAGCCGGTCAAGGACCCGCTGGGCGATCTGCTCTCCCGCTTCGCACGGACGCACGGCCCGTTCACCTCGTCGACGGCGGCGGCACGCTTCGGCCTGGGCAGCGCGGTCACGGACGGCGCGCTGCAGCGGCTCGCCGCCGCGGGCCGGGTCGTCCAGGGCGAGTTCCATCCGTCCGGCATCGGCCAGGAGTGGTGCGACGCCACGGTGCTGCGCAGACTCCGCCGCCGCTCCCTCGCGGCCCTGCGCGAGGAGCTCGAACCGGTACCGCCCGAGGCGCTCGCCTCGTTCCTGCCACAGTGGCAGCACCTCGGGGCCGGGAGCCTGCGGGGCATCGACGGCCTGGCGCGCGCCGTCGAGCAGCTCCAGGGGGCGCCCGTCCCCGCCTCCGCCCTGGAGAGACTGATCCTGCCGTCGCGGGTGTCCGGTTACACACCGGCGCTCCTCGACGAACTCACCACCACCGGTGAGGTCGTCTGGGCCGGAGCGGGCGCGCTGCCGGGCAAGGACGGCTGGATCTCCCTCTTCCTCGCGGACAGCGCACCGCTGCTCGTCCCACCGCCCCACCCACTGGAACTGAGCGCGCTGCACGAGTCCGTGCTCCAGGCGCTCGCCCCGGGCTACGGACTCTTCTTCCGTCAGCTCAAGGACCACGTCCGCGCCACCACCCACCCGGACTGCACCGATCCCCAACTGGCCGACGCCATCTGGGACCTGGCCTGGTCGGGGAGGCTGACCAACGACACCCTGGCCCCGCTCCGCTCCCTGCTCGGCTCGGGCCGGACGGCGGGCTCCACCGCCCACCGCGCCCGCCGGACGGTCCCGCGGGGGCGGTACGGCACCCTCACCGGCGCGGCGCGCCCCGCTTCTCGTACCGGCCCACCGACCGTGGCGGGCCGCTGGTCCCTGCTCCCCGCCGCCGAGCCGGAGGCGACCCACCGCGCTCATGCCCTGGCCCGCACGCTCCTGGACCGGCACGGCGTCGTCACCCGTGGCGCGGTATCGGCCGAGGGGGTCGAGGGCGGCTTCTCCGCGGTCTACCGCATCCTCTCCGCGTTCGAGGACAGCGGGCAGGCGCGGCGGGGCTATGTCGTGGAGGGCCTGGGCGCGGCCCAGTTCGCGATGGACGGTGCGGTCGACCGGCTGCGCGCGGCGGCCACCGCCCGCGACCGTACGGATTCGGGGGCACCGGGCCGGGCGCTGGTGCTCGCCGCGGCGGATCCGGCGAACGCCTATGGAGCGGCGCTGCCCTGGCCGGAGTCCCCGGGCGGGGTGGGCCACAAGCCCGGCCGCAAGGCGGGCGCTCTGGTCGTCCTCGTGGACGGAGAGCTGATCCTCTACATGGAGCGCGGCGGCAAGAGCCTGCTGGCCTGGCCCACCGAGCCCGACCACCCCGGACTGCTGGCCGCCGGCCAGGCGCTCGCCACGGCGGCGGCTTCGGGGGCGCTGGGCACTGTGACCGTGGAGCGCACCAACGGCGCGGCCGCTCTCACCTCCGACCTGGGCCGGACCCTGGAGGCAGCCGGTTTCGTCGCCACCCCCAGGGGGCTGCGGCTGAGAGCCTGACTGCGGCGGCCCCGCATCGGCAAGGGCCCAAGCCCCCCATTGCCGGGCAGTCTAAATTCCTGCGGCCTCCTGGGCCGACGCGGTGATGAGTTCGTCGGCGACCCACCGTGCGACATCGGCGGGGTAGGGCGCCGACAGCGCCAGGACGATGTGCTGGAAACCGGCCGCGGTTGCTCTGCCGATCGCGTCCCGGGTGGTGCCGGGATCGTCGTAGGAGACCGACAGCACGAGCGAGCGGGTGATCGCGGCGGGATCGCGCCCGATTTCGGTGCAGTAGCGGTCCAGCAGTGCGCTGCGGCCGATGGCGTCATCGATGTCGCCGCCGGGGTAGTTCCACAGGTCGGCGTGGTCGGCCACCACGCGCAGCGTCGAGGACGCGCGTCCGCCGATGAGGATGGGCGGGTGCGGGCGCTGAACCGGTTTTGGGTTGCCGAACGCACCGGTGAGCTGGATATGGGCGCCGTGGAAGTCGAACGGTTCCGGCTCGGTCCACAGCCGCCGGATCACCGTGCACGCTTCGGCGAGACCGGCGACGGCATGAGCGGCGTCGTGGAAGGGCAGGCCATGTGCTTCGTACTCGCGCCGGGCCACCGGGTGACCGGGCCGTGAGCCGGCACCGATGCCGAAGTCGAGCCGTCCGCCGGAGATGACGTCGACGGTCGCGGCGATCTTGGCCAGCATCGCCGGAGGACGGAAGCGGTTACTGGTCACGAGCACCCCCAGACGCAGTCTCCGGGTCTGCGCGGCGAGGGCCGAGAGCAGCGTCCACCCTTCGTAGGCCACCCCGTTCGGGTCGCCCCAGATCGGCATGAGGTGGTCGAAGAGCCATGCGTGCTCGATCTCCGGGATGGCGTCGGCCTCTCGCCAGACCCGCAGGATGTCTTCGTAACCGACCTGCGAGGGGGCGGTCATGATCCCGAAACTGGGCTGAGGTGATTGCGGCATGGGGCCACTGGTCCTTTCAATGTCGGCGGCGCCGGGCAGGAGCGCCACGGGATCCACGACCGGAACAACCAAACGGAACACCGTTCCGCCAACAATACGGAACGAGGTTCCACTTGGCAATCACGCGCAGCCCAACGGCGCGGGCCCAGAACAGCCCCACCCCACCCCACCCCGCCCCCGCACCGCCGCACCGAGGACTCACATCGAGGACTCACAGGACTCGCACGGAAGAACCCGCATCATGGAGACATGCCCGAGGGAGACAGCGTCCACCAGGCCGCCCGGCGACTGCACACGGCGCTCGCGGGCCGCACCCTCACCCGGTTCGACCTGCGCGTCCCCCGGTTCGCCACCGCCGACCTCACCGGGCGCACCGTCCTCGACGTCACCCCGCGCGGCAAACATCTGCTGATGCGCGTCGAGGGCGGCCTCAGCCTGCACAGCCATCTGCGGATGGACGGCACCTGGAAGGTCTACGTACCGGGCGAACGCTGGCGCGGCGGCCCCTCGCACGAGATCCGCGCCGTCGTCGGAACCGCCGGACACACCGCCGTCGGGTACCGCCTCCCCGTACTGGAACTGCTGCGGACCACCGAGGAGAGCACGGTCGTGGGACACCTCGGCCCGGACCTCCTGGGCCCCGACTGGGAACCGGACAGGGCACTCGCCAACCTGCTGGCAGACCCGGGCCGGCCGCTCGTCGAAGCCCTGCTCGACCAGCGCAACCTCGCCGGTATCGGCAATGTCTTCGCAGCCGAGATCTGCTTCGTACTGCGCGCCACACCCTGGCTGCCGGTCGGTGAACTCGCCCGGCCGGAAAGGGTGGTGACCGTCGCGAAGAAGCTCCTGGAGGCCAACCGCAACCGCCCCGTCCGCACCACGACGGGCCGCCCGAACCAGCGTCTGTACGTCTACGGACGCGCGCCCCGCCCCTGTCTGCGCTGCGGCACCTCCGTGCGCCGCGCCAACCGGACCGACAGCGGCAACGGCAACGGCAGCCATGAGCGCCCGACGTACTGGTGCCCCACCTGCCAGACAGGCCCCGCCAACCCCACCACCCCCGGCAACCACGCCGCCCCCAACCAGCCCCAGCCTCCACCCACCGCCTAGTTGACGCCCCGTCAGATTCAGTCGTACGGTCCCGTCATGCCCGTCATGGCTTACGACCTCACCGACCGCATCGCGTTCGTCACCGGCGCCGCGAGCGGCATCGGCCGCGCCAGCGCGGTACTTCTGGCGGAAGCAGGCGCAACCGTCCACTGCGCGGACCGCGACGAAGCGGGGCTGCGCGAGACCGTGTCCGCAATCGCCCGAGCGGGCGGCGCCGCGCATCCGCATCCACTGGACGTCTCCGACCGCGGCAGCGTGGAGGCAGCCGTCGAGGCGGCCGCCTCAGCCTCGGGCCGGCTGGACATCCTGGCGGCCGTCGCGGGGATCATGCACAGCAGTCCGGTCCTGGAGACACGGGACGAGGATCTGGACCGCGTCCTCGCCGTCAACTTCAAGGGCGTGCTGTACGCCTGCCAGGCCGTAGCCCGCAGCATGATCGCGACGGGTACGGCGGGAAGCATCGTCACGATGGCGTCGGGCGCCGTGGACACCGGCGGACCGGGGCTGCTCTGCTACGGCGTGACGAAAGCGGCCGTCTTCCAGCTGACGAAGACGCTCGCGACCGAGGTGGGCCCGCACGGGATCCGCGTCAACGCGGTCGCCCCCGGCTGGATCCGTACGCCCATGACGGAGCGGCACAACAACAGCGAGGCCCAGGCACACACCGCGGCCCTGATGTCCCGGATGTCGCCGCTCGGCCGGGTGGGCGCCCCCGAGGAGATCGCACACGCCGTACTGCACCTGGCCTCCGACGCCGCCGCCTTCACGACGGGTCAGATCCTCCGCCCGAACGGCGGCGTCGCCATGCCCTGGTAGACCGGCGCTCAGCAGACCGGCACCGCCACACCCCGACGGAACGCACAGACCGCACAGACCGCACAGACCGCGAGGAACGCAGAGAACGCGTGGACGGCACCCGCCGCCGGACCGGCGAGCGGCCGCCCGGAAACGCGACCACATGCACCGGCAGCAGGCTCAGCCCCCATCCCCCGACGGCGACAGCGCCCTCCAGCGGCCCGGACTCACCGGGCGCCAGCACCAGTCGCAGGACGGCCCACCACCACAGACCGCCCACTATTAAAGCCGGCATCACCGCCGGCACCCACCGCCGCACCATGGCCGCCTCCTCCGGCTGACGCCGGTACCGCACCCGGAACGGCTCACCGGGACACAGCACCCGGGAGCCCCTTCGGACCGCGGCACCGGCCCGGGCCCATCACCCGGCGGGAGAACGCATGAGGCGCCCGCCCGGCGCGTATCCGCACGGTTACGCGTTCTCCGCCTGGTACATCCAGGCGTGCTTCTCCAGGGCAGCGGTGACTGCGATGAGCAGATCCTGAGTCACCGGGTCCGGGACATCGGTGGCCGCGATCCGCTCCCGCATCCGTGTGATGACGGCCTCAAGCGCGGCCACCAGCGTCCGCACGGCGTCGGTGTCGCTGATCCGCCCGTCGGGGACCTCGCGGATCGCGCTCGTCCTGGAAACCGTCGCAGCCCGGCCGTCCGGCGTCACACCGATCGCGGAGGCCCGCTCGGCCACCGTGTCCGTGTACTGCCGCGCGGTGTCGACCACCTCGTCGAGCTGGAGATGGACCGACCGGAAGCGCGGTCCGACCACGTTCCAGTGCACCTGCTTGGCGACCAGCGACAGATCCACCAGGTCCGCGAGCGCGCCCTGCAGCGCATCTCCGACCACTTTCAGATCGGCTTCGGGCAGAGAGCTCTTCACGCCGGCCATGCGAGGTCCTCCCATATGTTCGTACGTTTCCATCACCATGGCACAAATATCCGCAAAGCGGACACCCAGGGCAGAAAAGTAGCTCCGGCCGGCCCCTGAGGACCGGCCGGAGCCAGAAAGCACGTACTAGGCCGCTACTACATTCACGGCCTCGGCGGGCGCCTTGATCGTTACCCGCTCGGTAGGAACACCCGTGACCGACGTCACGGAAACGGAATTGAGCATCGAGCGTACCGGCACAGGTACGGGCTCAGTCGACGCTGCCGACTCGGCCAGCTCCGCGAGCGACAGCTCGTCGCTCACTTCCCGCATGAGCTCGGACATCCGTACGTCAAGCGCGTCGCAGATCGCGGAGAGCAGCTCGGAGGATGCCTCCTTCTGCCCCCGCTCCACCTCGGACAGATAACCGAGAGAGACTCGGGCGGACGAGGAGACTTCGCGCAGAGTACGGCCCTGGCGCTGGCGCTGCCGACGCAGCACGTCACCCAACAGGCGACGGAGCAGAATCATCGGTGGCTCCCTCCTCGGACCGCGTAGCCGCATCCTTCACGCCCCACCGTACCGCCTTGCGCCGCGGCCGTGCGGGGAGCGATGTCGTGTTCACTCAGGGCTGCAAACATCAATTCCCCCCGTTCTCTTCCGTATCCTGTGCCCGCGCATTCGCGCGAAGTTCATCGCAGAGCAGTCCGAGAACACCCAGCACGCTCTCTCTACGGATTTCCTCCCGGTCCCCGTTCAACCGCAGCGAGGCCATATTCTCTGCCCCGCCCGGCCCGGAAACCGCGACGTACACCGTCCCGACGGGCTGCCCGTCCTGCATGTCGGGGCCGGCGACTCCGGTGGTGGCCATCCCCCAGTCCGCGCCCAGCACCCGCCGCACCCCGGCCGCCATCTGCCGGGCGACCCCCGGAGCCACCGCACCACGCTCGGCCAGCAGAGCCCCGTCGACGCCGAGGACTTCCTGCTTGAGGGCCGTTGCGTACGCCGTGACGGACCCGCGGAAGACCCGGGAGGCACCAGAGACGGACGTGAGCTCGGCGGCCAGCAGACCGCCGGTCAGCGACTCGGCGACGGCGAGGGTCTCCCCCCGGTCCGCCAGGAGCTCCAGCACCCGGGCCGCCGAGGTCACCGGGCGGCCCGCTCGGCCGCGAGCCCCTTGCGGCGCGCGGTCACGGCCTGCTGCACGTAGTCGAGCCCGGTCACGACCGTCAGCACAACGGCGACCGCCATCACCCAGAACCGCATGGTCGCCAGCGGACCGGTCAGAGCCAGGACGTACATCCCGACCGCCGTGCCCTGCGCAAGCGTCTTGATCTTGCCGCCGCGGCTGGCCGGAATGACCGCGTGCCTGATCACCCAGAACCGCATCAGGGTGATCCCGAGCTCCCGGAACAGGATCACGCCGGTCACCCACCAGGGCAGATCGCCGAGGTACGAGAGACAGATCAGCGCCGCCCCCATGATCGCCTTGTCGGCGATGGGGTCGGCGATCTTCCCGAAGTCGGTGACCAGGTTGTACGTCCGTGCCAGATGGCCGTCGAAGACATCGGTGATCATCGCGACGGCGAAGGCCGCCCAGGCCCAGGCCCGCCAGACCGGGTCGTACCCGCCGTCATGGAGCAGCAGCAGCACGAACCCCGGCACGAGCACCAGCCGCACCATGGTCAGCAGATTCGCGACGTTCCACAGGCTGACCTGATTGACCACCGCAGCGCCCAGCTTTCCGGCGGGCGCCGGCTTGGCACCGGTACCGCCCGTAGCGGATGCCGGGACTCCGGTCATCTGGCTGCCTCCTCGCCAAGACATTCGGCCACCAGGTCGACACCTTCGGTACCGACCACCTTTGCCACGACCATACGGCCGGGGACCAGGCCCTCGCTTGCCGTGAACACGACCTGCCCGTCGGTCTCGGGCGCCTGGTGGGCGGCCCGGCCCACGGCGCCGTCCTCGCCGTCCACGGACTCGACGAGCACCGAGAGGGTTTCTCCCAGCCGTTCCTCGGCCCGCTGCGCGGTCAGCTCCTCGGCGAGCCGCGAGATGTGTTCGAGCCGTTCGGCGATGACCTCGGCGTCCAGCTTGTTCTCGTAGCCGACCGCCTCGGTGCCGTCCTCGTCGGAGTAACCGAAGACGCCGATGGCGTCGAGCCGCGCGCCGGTGAGGAAGCGCTCCAGCTCGGCCAGATCACTCTCGGTCTCGCCGGGGAAGCCCACGATGAAGTTGGAGCGCGCTCCGGCCTGCGGCGCCTTGCCGCGGATCGTGCCGAGCAGTTCCAGGAAGCGGTCGGTGTCCCCGAAGCGGCGCATCGCGCGGAGCACACCGGGCGCCGAGTGCTGGAAGGAGAGGTCGAAGTACGGGGCGACCTTCGGCGTCGACGTCAGGACGTCGATGAGGCCGGGCCGCATCTCGGCGGGCTGCAGGTAGCTGACCCGGATCCGCTCGATGCCCTCGACCTCGGCGAGCTCGGGCAGCAGCGTCTCCAGGAGCCGGATGTCGCCGAGGTCCTTGCCGTACGAGGTGTTGTTCTCGGAGACCAGCATGACCTCCTTGACACCCTGCTCCGCCAGCCAGCGCGTCTCCCCGAGCACATCGGACGGGCGCCGCGAGATGAAGGAGCCGCGGAAGGACGGGATGGCGCAGAAGGAGCACCGCCGGTCGCAGCCGGAGGCCAGCTTCACGGAGGCCACGGGGCTGTTGCCGAGTCTGCGACGCAGCGGTGCCCGCGGTCCGGAGACCGGGGCGACTCCCTCCGGCAGGTCCTCGGGCGGAGTGTCCTGCGCATGGCCGGGAAGCGCCACACCGGCCGTCTCCTGGCGCTCGGCCGGGCTGATCGGCAGCAGCTTGCGGCGGTCGCGCGGGGTGTGCGAGGCGTGGATCCCGCCGTTCAGGATGGTCTGGAGGCGGTCGGAGATATCGGCGTAGTCGTCGAATCCGAGGATCCCGTCGGCCTCGGGCAGCGCTTCGGCAAGATCCTTGCCGTACCGCTCGGCCATGCAGCCGACCGCGACGACGGCCTGCGTCCTGCCGTGATCCTTGAGATCGTTGGCTTCGAGCAGGGCGTCGACGGAGTCCTTCTTGGCGGCTTCGACGAATCCACAGGTGTTGACGACGGCCACGTCCGCGGCGGCGGCGTCCTCGACGAGGTCCCAGCCGTCCGCTGCCAAGCGGCCTGCGAGCTCCTCCGAGTCCACCTCGTTACGGGCGCAGCCAAGAGTGACAAGGGCGACGGTACGGCGTTCGGGCATGGGCTCAAGACTACTTTGTCCCGGCCCACGCCCGTTCCGCGAGGGTGATCAGCCCGCCTCGGGGTCGCCCTTGGTGTACGAGAGCCGCTCGACCTGGCCGGTCTGGAAGTCGTTGTGGACGTCCTTGCCGTTGACGAACAGCTGGATCGCGCCGGCGTTGCCGAGGATCAGATCGACCTGCTGGGCGTCCGTGAAGGTCTTGGACTCGCCCTTGGCCAGCACGCCGTCGAAGAGCAGCTTGCCGTTGTGCGCCTTCGCGGAGATCCAGCTCTTGTCGTCGACGGCGGACAGCTTCACCGTCACCTTGTCCTTCGGCACGGCCGCGATGGCGCTGTCCGACGCGGTGGGAGAGCTGGGCTTGGGATCGGCCGGCTTGCCGGGCTTGTGACTGGGCTTAGACGTGGCGGTCGTGGGCCCTTCGGCGACCTGATTGCCGCCCTTGCCGCCGCTGCCGCCGCTGAACGCGGTGAACCCGACGAAGCCGACCACGACGACGATCGCCGCGACCATGGCCGCCGTCCAGTTCGGACGGCGGCGCTCCGGCTTGATCCGTTCCGCTTCGAAGAGCGGCGCGACCGGGGTGGGTTCGGGACGGCCGCCGTGCTCCGCGTCGTACTGGGCGACCAGAGCCGCCGGGTCGACGGCGACGGCGCGCGCCAGCGTACGGATGTGGCCGCGGGCGTACACATCGCCGCCGCAGCGGGAGAAGTCGTCCTGCTCGATCGCGTGCACGATGGGGATGCGCACCCGTGTCGCCGAGCTGACTTCCTCAACCGTCAGACCTGCGGTGATCCGGGCCTGGTGGAGGGTGTGACCGATGGAAGGGCGGTCGTCTTCGGGGGAGTTGCCGATGGACACGGGGGCGCCTTTCGAGCGTGAGCCACCTGCTGGATGTTCAGTCTAGGGGGGTGGTGAAAGGGTGGGGCAACCTGAGCGCGCACTTTGTACGCCATCAGGTCGGCGAATCACTGGACGACTCGCCGGGCGGGCCGGGAAACAACCCGAGTGCGGGACATCTCCGGCCCTTTTCTCTCCGGTTCCTGCCCAACTTGACGTACGACCGGGGGAAACGGTTGCCCTCCGATGGCCTACGGCTCGGTCTCTCCGCGGATGACCGCGAGCACGCCGTCCACTTCGTCCGGTTTCACCAGCACGTCGCGGGCCTTCGAGCCCTCGCTGGGCCCGACGATGTTCCGCGACTCCATCAGGTCCATCAGCCGGCCCGCCTTCGCGAACCCGACGCGCAGCTTGCGCTGGAGCATCGACGTCGAGCCGAACTGAGTGGAGACGACCAGCTCGGCCGCCTGGCACAGCAGGTCGAGATCGTCGCCGATGTCTCCGTCGATCTCCTTCTTCTTGGCCGTCCCGACCACCACGTCGTCACGGAAGACCGGTGCCATCTGGTCCTTGCAGTGCTGGACGATCTCACCGACCTCCTCCTCGGTGACGAAGGCGCCCTGCATACGGGTCGGTTTGTTCGCCCCCATCGGGAGGAAGAGCCCGTCGCCCTTGCCGATCAGCTTCTCGGCGCCCGGCTGGTCGAGGATGACCCGGCTGTCGGCGAGCGAGGAGGTGGCGAAGGCGAGGCGCGAGGGCACGTTCGCCTTGATCAGACCGGTGACGACGTCGACCGACGGCCGCTGTGTGGCCAGCACCAGGTGGATGCCGGCGGCGCGCGCCAGCTGGGTGATCCGGACGATGGAGTCCTCGACGTCACGCGGCGCGACCATCATCAGGTCGGCCAGCTCGTCGACGATGACCAGCAGATACGGATACGGGGAGAGCTCCCGCTCGCTGCCCTCGGGCGCCTTGGCCTTGCCGCTGCGCACGGCCTGGTTGAAGTCGTCGATGTGCCGGTACCCGTACGCCGCGAGGTCGTCGTACCGCAGGTCCATCTCGCGTACGACCCACTGGAGCGCCTCGGCGGCGCGTTTGGGATTGGTGATGATCGGGGTGATCAGGTGCGGGATGCCCTCGTACGCGGTCAGCTCGACGCGCTTGGGGTCGACCAGCACCATCCGTACGTCCTCGGGCGTCGCCCGCACCATCACCGAGGTGATCAGGCAGTTGATGCAGGAGGACTTTCCGGAGCCGGTCGCGCCCGCGACCAGGACGTGCGGCATCTTCGCCAGGTTGGCCATCACATAGCCGCCCTCGACGTCCTTGCCGAGCGCCACCAGCATCGGGTGGTCGTCCTCGGCCGCGTCCGCGAGGCGCAGCACATCACCGAGGTTGACCATCTCGCGGTCGGTGTTCGGAATCTCGATACCGACGGCGGACTTCCCCGGGATCGGGGAGATGATCCGCACGTCGGGGCTGGCCACCGCGTAGGCGATGTTCTTGGTGAGCGCGGTGATCCGCTCGACCTTCACGGCCGGGCCCAGCTCCACCTCGTAGCGGGTGACGGTCGGGCCGCGGGTGAAGCCGGTGACGGCCGCGTCGACCTTGAATTCCATGAAGACGTTCGACAGCGAGGCGACGACCGCGTCGTTGGCGGCGCTGCGGGTCTTGCCCGGGCCGCCGCGCACCAGCAGGTCCAGTGAGGGCAGCGAGTAGGTGATGTCGCCGGAGAGCTGGAGCTGTTCGGCGCGGGACGGCAGCGGCTGGGACTCGGGCGGCTTCGGGGACTTCTTGGTCAAGTCGGGTACGGGGCCCGCCCCTCCGGACTTCGCGGCCCCCGCCGACTCACGGGCGGACGGCACGGGCGCCGCGGCCGAGGCGCCGGACGGGGTGGCCTCGGGGCGTTCGACGGAGACGCCCTGGGTCAGATCCGCGACGAGCGGGGAGGGCGGCAGCCCGTTCAGCACGGCCCCGTCCAGCGCGGCGGCCGCGGCGGCCGCGACGTCCACCGCGTCCATCGGCCGGCCGGGCGGAGGCTGCACGGAGGGCCTGCGCGGCTTGCTGCGGCGCTTGGTGAGCGCCTGCTCCTCGGCCGCTTCGGCGTCGTAGAGCTCGGGGGTGCGGCCGCGCGGTGCGGCCTGACGGCGGCCGGCCGGCAGCGACTCGCGCCACTGGTCCTCGTACCGCTCGTCGTCCTGCTCGTCCACCCCGTCGGTGGCGGGCTCGGGGTCGACGATGCCCAGCCGGGCCCCCAGCGTCCTGAGCCGGTGCGGAATGGCGGTGACGGGGGTGGCTGTGACCACCAGCAGCCCGAAGACGGTCAGCAGCAGGAGCAGCGGTACGGCGAGGACATCGCCCATCAGGAAGATCAGCGGCTTGGACGCGGCCCAGCCGATCAGGCCACCGGCGTCCTGCATGGCCGATGTGCCGTCCCCGCGCCCGGGAGCACCGCAGGCGATGTGGACCTGCCCGAGCACCCCCAGGACCAGTGCGGAGAGCCCGATGACGATCCGGCCGTTCGCCTCCGGCTTCTCCGGGTGGAGGATCAGCCGTACGGCGATGGCGCCCAGCAGTATCGGGACCAGCAGGTCGAGCCGGCCGAAGGCACCGGTGATCAGCATCTCGACGAGATCGCCGACCGGGCCGTGCAGATTCGACCAGGTGCCGGCCGCGATGACGAGCGCCAGGCCGAGGAGCAGCAACGCCACCCCGTCCTTGCGGTGGGCCGGGTCGAGGCCCTTCGCGCCCCGGCCTATGCCGCGGAACATCGCCCCGACGCCGTGGGCGGCCCCGAGCCAGACGGCCCGTACGAGCCGGTACACGCCCCCGGTGGGGGACGGCGCGGGTTTCGGTGCGGGCTTCGCCGCCGCCTTCTTGGCGGGCGCCCGCTTCGCGGGGGCGGTCTTCTTCGCAGCGGTCTTCTTCGCAGCGGTCTTCTTCGCCGGAGCTGCCTTCTTGGCTGGGCCGGTACGGCCGGCACGCGGCTTGGCGGTGCCCGCCGCGCCTGGGGAACCCTTGCCGGACGTACGTGAGGCCATGGAGCCGAGGTTACCTGTGTCCGCGGCGACGGACACGTGTGCTGACCGCTTCACCCGTTCGTGTCGCCGGGGTGAACACGCCTTCTTGACGTGCCGTGACGTGTGGTGACACGCCCTCAGCAGGGGCGGTCACCGGACAGACCGTCAATTCTGCGAGGGGAGCGCGGCAGTCGGGCCGCCC
Organism: Streptomyces sp. NBC_00440; assembly: GCF_036014215.1. NCBI lineage: Bacteria > Bacillati > Actinomycetota > Actinomycetes > Kitasatosporales > Streptomycetaceae > Streptomyces > Streptomyces sp. NBC_00440. Next base: position 6,211,009 of record NZ_CP107921.1, on the reverse strand, counting down.
GTGCCCGGTTCCAGCGCGTCCAGAGCCCTGCGGAGACCGGTGAGTTTGCGCTCCAGATGGGCGGCGGTGGCGACCGCGGCCGCGTCCGCCGACTCCTCGTCGAGCTGCTTCGAGAGCGCCTCGGCCTGCTCCTCAACTGCCGCGAGACGTGCGGACAGTTCGGCCAGCAGCCCCGCGGGCTCCTTGGTGTCGCCGACGGCCGGAGCGCTGCCGTCGAGCTGGAGGCGCAGCAGCGCCGCCTGCTCGCGCAGTTGGCAGTTCTTCATGTAGAGCTCGACGAAGACCGACACCTTCGCGCGCAGCACCCACGGGTCGAAGGGCTTCGAGATGTAGTCGACAGCCCCCGCGGCGTACCCCCGGAAGGTGTGGTGCGGCCCGTGGTTGATCGCGGTGAGGAAGATGATCGGGATGTCCCGGGTCCGCTCCCGCCGCTTGATGTGCGCGGCGGTCTCGAAACCGTCCATGCCCGGCATCTGGACATCCAGCAGAATCACTGCGAAGTCATCCGTCAGCAGCGCTTTGAGCGCTTCCTCCCCGGACGATGCCCGCACCAGTGTCTGATCGAGCGCGGAGAGAATGGCCTCCAGCGCCAGCAGATTCTCCGGCCGGTCATCGACCAGGAGGATCTTGGCCTTCTGCACCATGGCCCGTCCTCCTCGTCCCGGCAGTGCACCGGGCGCCGCCCCAGGGGACAGCTCCGTAACGCCGTCCGTCCTTGTGCCGGTCATGGTAACCGCACCCCGCCTGTCGCCACACCCTGTCACCGCTATGTCACCGCGATGTCACGGCACATGTAGCAGAAACGCGCCGGGAGACCAGAAGGTTCCCCGAATACGCCCGCCTCACACGCCTTCGGCCACAGTCAGTCAGCAACTCATGGAGATTCACTCATCAATCGATCACTCACCGCGCATCCACTGCTCCATTACTGTGAGCAAATGATCAGGATCCACAGGCTTGGTGACATAGTCGGAAGCACCGGATTCGATGGCCTTCTCCCGGTCGCCCTTCATCGCCTTCGCGGTGAGCGCGATGATCGGCAGCCCGGCGAACTGCGGCATCCTGCGGATGGCCGTCGTCGTCGCATAACCGTCCATCTCCGGCATCATGATGTCCATCAGAACGAGCGTCACGTCGTCGTGCTGCTCCAGGACTTCGATGCCCTCACGCCCGTTCTCCGCGTACAGCACCGAGAGACCGTGCTGTTCGAGGACGCTGGTGAGCGCGAAGACGTTGCGGATGTCGTCGTCGACGATCAGTACCTTCTCGCTGTTGAACTGGAAGACCCGGCGCGGCTTCGCCGTCTCCTCGGTCTCCTCCACCCACGTCTCCGGCTCCGAGGTCGCTGCCTGCACACCTGAACTGGCGGGCAGCGCGGGCCGTCCGCCGGACGACCCCAGCGACTTGCGGCGCCGCCGGCGGAACAGCTCCGCCGGACCGCCCTGGCCGTCCGTGGGCGCCATCCCGGGCGCCTGGCCCGCCTCGGCCCGCACCCCTTCGTCCGTCCCGCCGGGCGCCCGCTCCAGGCCGCCCGGGGTCAGCTGCGGGTACCCCTGGGGAGGCAGCTCGCTGGCGTGCAGCGGCAGATAGAGCGTGAACGTCGACCCGCGCCCCGGCTCGCTCGCCGCGTGGATCTCACCGCCGAGCAGCCGCGCGATCTCCCGGCTGATGGACAGACCGAGCCCCGTACCGCCGTACTTGCGGCTGGTGGTCCCGTCCGCCTGCTTGAAGGCCTCGAAGATCACCCGCATCTTGCTCGCCGCGATTCCGATCCCGGTGTCGGTGACCGAGAAGGCGATCAGATCCGCGTCGGCGTCGCGCAGCGAGCCCGCTTCGAGCAGCTGCTCACGGATGGCGTTCGGCACATTGGCGTTGGCGGGCCTGATGACCAGCTCCACCGCCCCGGTGTCGGTGAACTTCACCGCGTTGGAGAGGAGGTTCCGCAGCACCTGCAGCAGCCGCTGCTCGTCCGTGTGCAGCGTCGCGGGCAGTTCGGGCGAGACCCGTACGGAGAAGTCCAGGCCCTTCTCGGCCGTGAGCGGCCGGAAGGTGGCCTCGACGTAGTCGACGAGCTGCACCAGCGCGATACGGGTCGGGCTGACATCCATCTTGCCCGCCTCGACCTTGGACAGATCCAGAATGTCGTTGATCAGCTGGAGCAGATCCGAACCCGCACCGTGAATCGTCTCCGCGAACTCCACCTGCTTCGGGGAGAGATTCCCCTCGGCGTTGTCGGCGAGCAGCTTCGCGAGAATCAGCAGTGAATTGAGCGGTGTACGCAGCTCGTGCGACATGTTCGCCAGGAACTCGGACTTGTAGCGCATCGAGACCGCGAGCTGCTCCGCACGCTCCTCCAGGACCTGCCTGGCCTCCTCGATCTCGGTGTTCTTCACCTCGATATCGCGGTTCTGCTGGGCCAGCAGCTCGGCCTTTTCCTCCAGTTCGGCATTCGAGGCCTGAAGTGCCTTCTGCCGGTTCTCCAGTTCGGCCGAACGCTCCCGGAGCTGCTCGGTCAGCTCCTGCGACTGCTTGAGCAGCACCTCGGTCTTCGAATTGACGCTGATGGTGTTGACGCTCGTCGCGATCATTTCGGCGATCTGGTTGAGGAAGTCCTTCTGGATATGTGTGAAGGGCTGGAAGGAGGCCAGCTCGATCACCCCGAGGACATTCCCGTCGAAGAGCACCGGCAGCACGATCACATGCGCGGGCGGCGCCTCACCGAGACCGGACGAGATCTTCAGGTACCCCGGCGGCACGTTCTCCACCAGGATCGTGCGCTTCTCCTCGGCAGCCGTGCCGATGAGCGTCTCCCCCGGCCGGAACGTCGTCGGCATGGAGCCCGCGGAGTAGCCGTAACTGCCGTGCATTCGCAGCTCGTACGCGTTCTCGGCGTCCGCGCCGCTCTCCGCGGCGGACCCGGTCGGCACCGCCAGGAAGAACGCGCCGTGCTGGGCCGAGACCACCGGCGTGAGCTCGCTCATGATGAGCGACGCCACATCCACCAGTTCCCGGCGCCCCTGCATCAGACCGGAGATACGGGCGAGGTTGCCCTTCAGCCAGTCCTGCTCCTTGTTGGCGACCGTGGTGTCACGCAGGTTGGCGATCATCGTGTTGATGTTGTCCTGGAGCGCCTGGATCTCGCCGGCGGCGTCCACATCGATCTTGAGATTGAGATCGCCGCGGGTCACCGCGGTGGCCACGGCCGCGATGGCGCGCACCTGACGGGTCAGGTTCCCGGCCATCTCGTTCACCGACTCGGTCAGGTCGCGCCAGGTGCCGTCCACATCACGCACCCGCGCCTGCCCGCCCAGCTGGCCCTCGGTGCCCACCTCGCGGGCCACCCTGGTCACCTGCTCGGCGAAGCTCGACAGCTGGTCGACCATGGTGTTGATGGTGGTCTTCAGCTCCAGGATCTCGCCCTGGGCATCGATGTCGATCTTCTTCGTCAGATCGCCCTTGGCGATGGCCGTGGTGACCGTGGCGATCTGGCGCACCTGCCCGGTCAGATTGGACGCCATCGAGTTCACCGACTCGGTGAGGTCCTTCCACGTACCGGCGACTCCCGGCACCCGGGCCTGCCCGCCGAGCGAGCCGTCCGTACCCACCTCACGTGCCACCCGCGTCACTTCGTCCGCGAACGAGGACAGCGTCGTCACCATCGTGTTGACCGTGTCCGCGAGCTGCGCGACCTCGCCGCGCGCCTCCACGGTCACCTTCTTGGTCAGATCGCCGTTGGCGACCGCCGTGGCGACCTGGGAGATGTTCCGCACCTGGCTGGTCAGGTTGTTGGCCATCAGGTTCACGTTGTCGCTGAGGTCTTCCCAGATGCCGGTGACCCCGCGCACCCGTGCCTGGCCGCCGAGGATGCCCTCGGTACCCACCTCACGTGCCACCCGCGTCACCTGCTCGGCGAACGACGACAGCTGGTCGACCATCGTGTTGACGGTCGTGACCAGTTCGAGGATCTCACCCTTGGCGTCGACAGTGATCTTCTTCGACAGATCACCCTTGGCGACCGCCGTGGTCACCTCGGCGATGTTCCGCACCTGCGAGGTCAGGTTGTTCGCCATGAAGTTGACGGACTGGGTGAGATCCTTCCAGGTACCGGAGACGCCCTGGACCTCCGCCTGGCCACCCAGGATCCCCTCGGTGCCCACCTCGCGCGCGACCCGCGTCACCTGCTCCGCGAACGACGACAGCTGGTCGACCATCGTGTTCAGGGTGTTCTTGAGCTCCAGGATCTCGCCGCGCGCGTCCACGTCGATCTTCTGCGACAGGTCACCCCGGGCCACCGCGGTCGCGACCTGCGCGATGTTGCGGACCTGAGCGGTGAGGTTGCCCGCCATCCCGTTCACCGAGTCGGTCAGATCGCGCCACACCCCGGCCACACCGGGCACCTGCGCCTGACCGCCGAGCCGGCCGTCCGTACCGACCTCGCGGGCGACCCTGGTCACCTGCTCGGCGAAGGCGGACAGCTGGTCGACCATCGTGTTGATGGTGTTCTTCAGTTCAAGGATCTCTCCACGGGCGTCCACGTCGATCTTCTGCGACAGATCACCCCGGGCCACCGCGGTGGTCACCTGCGCGATCTGGCGCACCTGCGACGTGAGGTTCCCCGCCATGAAGTTGACGGAGTCGGTGAGTTCCTTCCACGTACCGCTGACGCCGTCCACCCGGGCCTGCCCGCCGAGCCGGCCCTCCGTGCCCACGTCGCGCGCCATCCGCGTCACCTGATCGGCGAACGAGGACAGCTGCGCCACCATCGTGTTGACGGTGTTCTTCAGCTCCAGCATCTCCCCGGCCACGTCCACCGTGACCTTCTGCGACAGATCACCATTCGCGACCGCGGTCGTGACCTGCGCGATGTCCCGCACCTGGCCGGTGAGGTTACGGAAGGCCGTGTTCACCGAGTCGGTGAGGTCCTTCCACGTACCCGCCGCGCCCGGTACCTCGGCCTGCCCGCCGAGGCGCCCCTCGACCCCGACCTCACGGGCCACCCGCGTCACTTCGGAACCGAAGGACTGCAACTGGTCCACCATCGTGTTGACGGTGTTCTTCAGCTCCAGCATCTCCCCGGCCACGTTCACCGTGACCTTCTGCGTCATGTCGCCGTTGGCGACCGCCGTGGTCACCTGGGCGATGTCCCGCACCTGCGTCGTGAGGTTGCGGAAGACGGTGTTGACGGAGTCGGTGAGGTCCTTCCAGGTGCCCGCGGCGCCCGGCACCTGCGCCTGGCCACCGAGCAGCCCCTCGGCGCCGACCTCGCTGGCCACCCGGGTCACTTCGTCCGCGAAGGTACGCAGCGTCTCGGTCATCTGGTTGATGGTCTCGGCGAGCTGGGCGACCTCGCCGCGCGCGCTCACCGTGACCTTCTGTGAGAGATCGCCGTTGGCGACCGCGGTGGTGACCTCCGCGATACCGCGCACCTGCGACGTCAGGTTCCCGGCCATCGTGTTCACCGAGTCGGTGAGGTCCTTCCACACGCCGGCCACACCGGGCACAGCCGCCTGACCGCCGAGCTCACCCTCCGTACCGACCTCACGCGCGACCCGTGTCACCTCGGACGAGAACGAGGACAGCTGATCGACCATCGTGTTGACGGTGTTCTTCAGCTGGAGCATCTCTCCGGCCACATGGACAGTGACCTTGCGTGACAGATCCCCCCGGGCCACAGCGGTCGTGACGAGAGCAATGTCACGCACCTGCGCGGTCAGCCGGTACGCCATGGTGTTCACCGAATCCGTGAGGCCCTTCCACGAACCGGACATACCGCGCACCTGGGCCTGACCGCCGAGCTTGCCCTCGGTACCGACCTCCAGTGCGACGCGCGTCACCTCGTCGGTGAAAGCCGACAGCTGGTCGACCAGGTTGTTGACGGTACGGGCGACCTTCAGGAACTCACCGCGCAGCGGCCGCTCCACGCCGTCCATGGCCTGCGAGCGCAGGTCCATCCGCTGTTCGAGGTCGCCCTCGGCCACGGCCGACAGCACCCTGCCGACCTCGGAGACCGGCCGTGCGAGATCGTCCACCAGCTCGTTCGACGCATCGATCGCGACGGCCCAGGAACCCTCCAGGGCCCCCGTCTCCAGCCTTTCGGTGAGCTTCCCCTCGCGGCCCACCATCCTGCGCACCCGCGCGATCTCACCCGTCAGATGGAGATTGCGGTCGGCGACCTCGTTGAAGACAGCCGCGATCTCGGCCATCGTGCCGTCGCCGGACACCGTCAGACGCCGCCGGAAGTTCCCGTCGCGCATCGCGGCCAGAGCGGTCAGCAGTCTGTCCAGGGCGGCGGTATCCACTTCAGTTGTCCCGTGGTGTCGCTTTTTTGGCGACTGTCCGCTTTTTGCGCGCGTGTTCTTGTCACGCGCCGCCGTGCCAGACTCCACCGTGTCCCTCCCGCAGGGGTTGGCCGTACTGCCCGGGCTGTAATCGAGAAGCTAGCCCAGTGTTTCACCATGGCAGGACCAGGCCATAACAGTTCGGCAGCTTTGCATACCGTCCCCGCAGACTCGGTGCGGAAACCCAGTAACCGGCATCCAAACGGACAGCGAAGGTAAGTAACCTGGCATCCGGCTGTCCAACCGTCCCGGTCCGCCCGGCGGGGGCGGAGGCACCAGCACTACCAACCGGGCAGCGAGGGGCGGGCCGACAGACATGGCAGAGCCGGGCGTCGAGACGCGTACGAGGAGTTCTGTGATCACCGCGCGGGCGGCTGCCAGTTTCGAACCGGTCGGACGGTCGGTAGCGACCGCCCGTACTTTTGTACGTGACACCCTCCAGGGGTGGGGATATTCCGACGTCGTCGACGACGCGGTCGTCCTCACCAGCGAACTGGTCACCAACGCGGTGGTCCACGCGGGCACCACCGCCGACGTGCTGTGCCTGCGGACCGCGGACGGGATCCGCGTGGAGGTCGCCGACCACTACCCGGAGCGTGAGGTCCCGCTCCAGGGCAGCGGCCAGTCCTTCGGGAGCCCGGACCGGGAGGGCGGCCGCGGACTGCTGCTCTGCGCGGCGCTCGCCTCCCGCTGGGGCGTCGACTACACGCCCACCCAGAAGCAGGTGTGGTTCCAACTCGACCTGCCGCAGCGCCCGGTGGGCGCCCGCTCGGCGGGCCCGCTGCTCCCTGTGGATCTTCTCCCCGTGGCCGACGGACGTGTCCGCGTGGCCGTGATCCAGATCGACCGGACCGGCGCCGTCTCCTCCTGGAACGAGGACGCGACGGAGCTCTTCGGCCACCCCGCCGAGCAGGTCGTCGGCAAGCAGCTCACCGATTTCGCCGCCTGGCCGCACACCCCGGGCACCAACACCGGTATCGCCGACGCCCTCCAGCTGTCCCGCTGGGAGGGCAGCTACGGCATCCGCGCCGCCGACGGCAAGGTCGCCCCCGTCTATGCCGCGCATCTGCGGGTGCGGGACGCACAGGGCGAACCGAGCACTGTCTGCCTCCTGGTCAACGACTACGAGCGCGCGGTCCTCCAGACACCGGCCCGCACCCCGCAGAACGACTCGAACTCCTTCTCCGACCACCGCACCACCGACCCGTTCGAAGTCTTCATCGGCTCCCCCGCCCCCGACGACCTCGACGGCCTCCTCCAGCGCACCGTCGAGCGCGCCCGGGACATGCTCGACGCCGACGCCGCGTTCCTGCTGCTCGCGACGGACGACGAGACGGAGCTCGAAGTACGGGCCACGACAGGGCTGCCATCCGCCCGCCAGCGCTTCGCCCGGGTCCCCGTCGAAGCGGGCACCGGACGGTACGGATCGGCGCGGATGCCGGCCGTCCATGAGGACCTGGCGGCGGTGCCCGGCGCCGTACCGCTGCTGAACGGCACGGGCATGCGCTCGGTCGTCACCGTCCCGCTCAAGGTCGAGGGCCGCCTCACCGGCTCCCTCGGCGTCTCGACGGAGGCCCCGGGCCGGTACTCCAACGAGCAGGCGCTGCGCCTCCAGTTCGCCGCCGACCGCATCGCACTCGCCGTCGAGTCGGCCCGGCTCGGCGAGCTGGAGAAGCTGCGCCGCGGCTCGCTCTCGTTCCTCGTCGAAGCGTCCGACCTGCTGGCGGGCACACTGGACCGCGACCAGACCCTGGCACTGATGGCACAGATGACCGTGCCGACGCTGGCTGCCTGGTGCGCCGTCTACACGATCGCCGACCAGTCGTCGGAGCCGTACCTCTCCTACGTCCTGCACGAGGACGAGGAGCGCATCGACGGCCTCAAGGCCCTGCTCTCCCGGATCAGCCCGCCCGAACCCGTCCCGACCCCGGGCGCCCGCAGCTGGGCCGCCCCGGGTGAGGCGGCGCACCAGGCGGCACTGACGTCATCCATGCGCAGCCTCGGCCTCGGGTCGAGCCCGGCGCTCGGTTCGGGCATCGGCACCACGCTCGCCACAGCTGCCGCGGTCGGCGGCGAGACGGTCGTCCTGCCGCTGGTCGCCCGGAACCGCGTCATCGGCATGCTCACGCTCGGCAAACCGTCCGACGACCACTTCCGCCAGGAGATCCTGGAGCTCGCCGAAGACCTCTCGCGCCGGGCGGCGCTCGCGCTCGACAACGCCCGCCTGTACTCGGAGCGCACCGCCATCAGCCAGGCCCTGCAACGCAGTCTGCTCCCGCCGGGCCTGCCGGACGTGCCCAATGTCGAGGTGGAGGTCATCTACCGGGCAGCGGGCGAGGGCAACGAGGTCGGCGGCGACTTCTACGACCTCTTCCCCATCCGGGACGGTGCCTACGGCTTCGCCATCGGCGACGTCTGCGGTACGGGCCCCGAGGCGGCCGCCGTCACCGGCCTGGCCCGCCACGCGCTGCGGCTGCTCGCCAGGGAGGGCTTCGGCGGCCCCGCTGTCCTGGAGCGGCTCAACGCCGCGATCCTCGACGAGGGCGCCCGCAGCCGCTTCCTCACGCTCCTGTACGGCGAGCTGTGGCCCCAGGAGGACGGCAGCGCCCTCCTCAAGGTCGTCTGCGCCGGGCATCCGCTCCCCCTGCGGCTGCGGCAGGACGGCACGGTGGAGCCCGCGGCGGAACCGCAGCCGCTGCTCGGCGTGATGGAGGACCTGGAACTCTACGAGCAGAGCGTGACCCTCGAACCGGGCGACGTACTGCTCTGCGTCACGGACGGCGTCACGGAGCGCCGCGAGGGCACCCGGATGCTCGGCGACGACGGCCTGGCCGACGTGCTGAGCACCTGCACCGGTCTGACGGCGGGCGCGGTGGCCGGCCGCATCCTGCGCGCGGTCGAGCGGTTCGCCGCCGAACCGGCGTCGGACGACATGGCGATCCTGGCCATGCGCGTGCCCGAGCCGCCCAAGTAGCGCGGACAGGCAGGCAGATACGCGAAAGGCCCCCGCCAACCGGCGGGGGCCTTTCGGTGTGAGAGCCCCAATACGGAATCGAACCGTAGACCTTCTCCTTACCATGGAGACGCTCTACCGACTGAGCTATTGGGGCGCAGCAACGAGATAGATCATACCCGAAACCGACGGTGCTTCCCGCCACCACGCCCTCTCCGCTCCGCCGTCCTGCGCCCGGTCCAAGCCGCCTGCTCAGAAAGCCGGTTGGAGCAGGCCACCGAGCGCGTTGCAGGAGGAGACCATGCGCTGGAGCTCACGCCGGCGCAGCGAACCGTGCAGGGGAAGCGCGAGGGTCTCGTCGGCAGCCCGCTCGGTCTCGGGCAGCCGCACATCACGGCGGAAGGCCGGCATACGGTGGACGGGCGTCGTGACCGGCACCTCGCACCCCACACCCCTGCGCCGCAAGGCCTGGGCGAACGCGTCACGGTCGGGGCGCCCGTTGCCCGGCACACGCACGACGTAACGCTGGTACGTGTGCGCCGCGTTCGGCGCCGGTGTCCGCACCCCGGTCAGCCGGTCACCCAAGTACGCCGCGTAGGAACGGCGCTGCTCGACTTCGTCCGCGGCGAAGGTCTCCCCGACGGCCTCCCCGGGCCCGACGACCAGGAGCCCGTGAATACGCCCGAGTTCACTGATCCGCGCCAGGTCCGGCGGGTGCCCGAAGGCAGAGACAGCAACCACTGCGGTGGTACGTGAGGTGAGTACGGCTGCGACCGCGTCCGGGTCGAGGCAGTAGCTCTCGGGATCTATGTCGGCGAAGACAGGCCTGGCCCCGGCCATCACCACGGCCGCGGCCGCTTCGGCGTCACCGAACGCCGGCACGACGACCTCGTCGCCGACCCGGACGCCTGCGGACTTCAGGAACCTCGCGGTACTCATGACTGCATGCTGCTTGCCGCACGTGAACACCAAGTAACAGGGCATAAAAAAACGTCGGCCCCTGAACCGAAGTTCAGGGGCCGACGTTGAAAGATTGTTCGGCGGCGTCCTACTCTCCCACAGGGTCCCCCCTGCAGTACCATCGGCGCTGAAAGGCTTAGCTTCCGGGTTCGGAATGTAACCGGGCGTTTCCCTAACGCAATGACCACCGAAACACTATGAAATTAACCAACACCGGATACAACACGGTCGTTCGTTATTTCAGAACTAACACAGTGGACGCGAGCAACTGAGGACAAGCCCTCGGCCTATTAGTACCAGTCAGCTCCACCCGTTACCGGGCTTCCACATCTGGCCTATCAACCCAGTCGTCTACTGGGAGCCTTAACCCCTCAAAGGGGGTGGGAATACTCATCTCGAAGCAGGCTTCCCGCTTAGATGCTTTCAGCGGTTATCCTTTCCGAACGTAGCCAACCAGCCATGCCCTTGGCAGGACAACTGGCACACCAGAGGTTCGTCCGTCCCGGTCCTCTCGTACTAGGGACAGCCCTTCTCAATATTCCTACGCGCGCAGAGGATAGGGACCGAACTGTCTCACGACGTTCTAAACCCAGCTCGCGTACCGCTTTAATGGGCGAACAGCCCAACCCTTGGGACCGACTCCAGCCCCAGGATGCGACGAGCCGACATCGAGGTGCCAAACCATCCCGTCGATATGGACTCTTGGGGAAGATCAGCCTGTTATCCCCGGGGTACCTTTTATCCGTTGAGCGACAGCGCTTCCACAAGCCACTGCCGGATCACTAGTCCCGACTTTCGTCCCTGCTCGACCCGTCGGTCTCACAGTCAAGCTCCCTTGTGCACTTACACTCAACACCTGATTGCCAACCAGGCTGAGGGAACCTTTGGGCGCCTCCGTTACTCTTTAGGAGGCAACCGCCCCAGTTAAACTACCCATCAGACACTGTCCCTGATCCGGATCACGGACCGAGGTTAGACATCCAGCACGACCAGAGTGGTATTTCAACGACGACTCCACAACCACTGGCGTGGCCGCTTCAAAGTCTCCCACCTATCCTACACAAGCCGAACCGAACACCAATATCAAACTGTAGTAAAGGTCCCGGGGTCTTTCCGTCCTTCTGCGCGAAACGAGCATCTTTACTCGTAGTGCAATTTCACCGGGCCTATGGTTGAGACAGTCGAGAAGTCGTTACGCCATTCGTGCAGGTCGGAACTTACCCGACAAGGAATTTCGCTACCTTAGGATGGTTATAGTTACCACCGCCGTTTACTGGCGCTTAAGTTCTCAGCTTCGCAACCCCGAAAGGTCACTAACCGGTCCCCTTAACGTTCCAGCACCGGGCAGGCGTCAGTCCGTATACATCGCCTTACGGCTTCGCACGGACCTGTGTTTTTAGTAAACAGTCGCTTCTCGCTGGTCTCTGCGGCCACCCCCAGCTCATGGAGTAAATCCAATCACCAGGAATGGCCCCCTTCTCCCGAAGTTACGGGGGCATTTTGCCGAGTTCCTTAACCATAGTTCACCCGAACGCCTCGGTATTCTCTACCTGACCACCTGAGTCGGTTTAGGGTACGGGCCGCCATGAAACTCGCTAGAGGCTTTTCTCGACAGCATAGGATCATCCACTTCACCACAATCGGCTCGGCATCAGGTCTCACCCACATGTCATCCGGATTTACCTGGATAACGGGCTACACCCTTACCCCGGGACAACCACCGCCCGGGCTGGACTACCTTCCTGCGTCACCCCATCGCTTACCTACTACCACCTTGGTTCAGCGGCTCCACCACTCCCCTTTCCCCGAAGGGTCCAGGACGGCTTCACGGCCTTAGCATTAATGGGCTCAGTATTGGGCGTTTCAAAGCGGGTACCGGAATATCAACCGGTTGTCCATCGACTACGCCTGTCGGCCTCGCCTTAGGTCCCGACTTACCCTGGGCAGATCAGCTTGACCCAGGAACCCTTAGTCAATCGGCGCACACGTTTCTCACGTGTGTATCGCTACTCATGCCTGCATTCTCACTCGTGAACCGTCCACAACTCGCTTCCGCGGCTGCTTCACCCGGCACACGACGCTCCCCTACCCATCCCAGCCCCCGTTGGGGGTATGTGCTGGAATGACACGACTTCGGCGGTACGCTTGAGCCCCGCTACATTGTCGGCGCGGAATCACTTGACCAGTGAGCTATTACGCACTCTTTCAAGGATGGCTGCTTCTAAGCCAACCTCCTGGTTGTCTCTGCGACTCCACATCCTTTTCCACTTAGCGTACGCTTAGGGGCCTTAGTCGATGCTCTGGGCTGTTTCCCTCTCGACCATGGAGCTTATCCCCCACAGTCTCACTGCCGCGCTCTCACTTACCGGCATTCGGAGTTTGGCTAAGGTCAGTAACCCGGTAGGGCCCATCGCCTATCCAGTGCTCTACCTCCGGCAAGAAACACACGACGCTGCACCTAAATGCATTTCGGGGAGAACCAGCTATCACGGAGTTTGATTGGCCTTTCACCCCTAACCACAGGTCATCCCCCAGGTTTTCAACCCTGGTGGGTTCGGTCCTCCACGACCTCTTACAGCCGCTTCAACCTGCCCATGGCTAGATCACTCCGCTTCGGGTCTAGAGCGTGCAACTCAAACGCCCTATTAGGACTCGCTTTCGCTACGGCTTCCCCACACGGGTTAACCTCGCTACACACCGCTAACTCGCAGGCTCATTCTTCAAAAGGCACGCAGTCACGACTGACAGTACAAGTACTGCCAGCGACGCTCCCACGGCTTGTAGGCACACGGTTTCAGGTACTATTTCACTCCGCTCCCGCGGTACTTTTCACCATTCCCTCACGGTACTATCCGCTATCGGTCACCAGGGAATATTTAGGCTTAGCGGGTGGTCCCGCCAGATTCACACGGGATTTCTCGGGCCCCGTGCTACTTGGGAGTCACACAAGCAAGCCGTTGATGTTTCAGCTACGGGGGTCTTACCCTCTACGCCGGACCTTTCGCATGTCCTTCGCCTACACCAACGGTTTCTGACTTGCCCAACAGCCGGCAGACTATTGAAGTGCAATCCCACAACCCCGCATGCGCAACCCCTGCCGGGTATCACACACATACGGTTTGGCCTCATCCGGTTTCGCTCGCCACTACTCCCGGAATCACGGTTGTTTTCTCTTCCTGAGGGTACTGAGATGTTTCACTTCCCCTCGTTCCCTCCACATGCCCTATGTGTTCAGGCATGGGTGACAGCCCATGACGA